>JBPDWA010000004.1:0-330116 GCA_051295955.1 Enterococcus faecalis
TTTTAGATGCTATGCAGGCGATGGGGTGTACGGAACAAACAATGGTGACAATTCCTTCACAGAAATTTCAAGAAAAGCTAAGCTTGACGCATCAAATGAGTAGTAAATTTCGTGACTTAACTAAAGACATTACCGCAAAAATAGGTGAATTAGTTCAACGAGACCAAGAATTAGCGAACCAAATCAACGAAGCAGTGACTTGACCATAAAAAGCGTGGAACGTTGTCTGAGAAAACTAAGCGTTTTAGTAATTCTTTTAACAATAAATCTTACCAAAGAAAAAACTCCTTTATTAACCTTTCTATGAGGTATTAAAAGAATTTTATTGGCCAGTTGGTAGAGCAGCCTCATTGATCAGTGCCTACGTGGTTAATGTACTTGTAGTTCAAAAATAGCTTGGATTACATATTCAATGAGTGATAAAGTCTATCAAAACAACAACCATTCTTAGCGAATCCCCAGAGCAATTCTTGCATAACGGCTCATTTTATCAGTTGTCCAAGCAGGATACCAGACTAATTTTACTTCAACATTATTTACTTGCGGAACGTCTTTTAGCGCTTCGTGTATTTGATCGGTTAAGATATCTGCTAAAGGGCAACCCATGGTAGTCAAAGTCATTTTGATGACTGTGTCTCCATTTTGAGCAAACTCCACCTCGTAAATTAAACCTAGGTTCACAATATCTATGCCTAATTCTGGGTCAATCACGGTCTCTAGCGCTGTCATAATTTCTTCTTTAATGGCTTCAACTTCTTCAGCAGACCATTCTTGGTGTACTTCACTCATGTGTATCGACTCCTTTATCGTTAATTCTCTCATATCATACCTTTTTTTATAGTATTTGTAAATGAGAATCTCTAGGGTTAATCGAGAATAAGTAGGCATATTAGAACTTTCATTATTATGTTTAGGTAACTTTAGCGGAATTAAATTCTTTATTTTATTAAAAATATTAAATTGAAGAAGAGAGCATTGAAACACAAATTTCCAATAAATCATGTTTCCTTCATCAAGATGAAAGTTCTAGTTGCTCGTTTAATCATCGCTGACAATTAGTCGGCTAAATGCTAATAAACTTTAATTTAGGTTGGAAAAGTCTAGGAGAAAGAAGCTGGGACTTTCATTCCAATGGATCAAGAGGTTACGTAATAGCTAAATAGTTAGGTTGCTCGAACGTTACAGGTTGAAACTATCACAATTTTAGAAGAACTTGTACATACAAATATATTTATTTGAAATAAAATTTTACGTTAGGTTAAAAAAATATTTGACAAATGGTCTATATCTTTGTAAAATGAATGCTGTTAACAATAAATAGCTTTTTCATGTGACTGGATAATACTAGGCATGGAAGGATGTCGTAAGAAAATGGCGATTGTATTACTTATGGGATTTTTCTATGCTTTTTTGTGTGCATGAAAAAGCAACCGTTTACTTCTGCAGAAGAGGAATGTTTATGAAAATAAAAAAAGTGTTAAATCAAAATGCCGTCATTGTTTTAGATGATGGGCATGAAAAGGTGGCTGTCGGTAAAGGTGTCGGATTTAACAAAAAAAGAAATGATTTGTTAGCTCGGCAACAGGTGGAGCGCATGTTTGTAATGGAACCGGAAGGCATAAAAAAGCTGCAGGTTTTACTGTCACAAATTGACGATAAATATTTTTTGGTTAGTGAAGAGATTATTAAGCACGCCGAAACGGTTTTGGGTGAAAAATTAAATGACCATATTAACATCGGCCTAAGCGATCATATTGCTTTTGCAGCTGAAAACATCCAAAATCAGATTGTGGTTCGCAATAAGCTATTAAAGGAAATCGAAGTCTTATACAGTGAAGAATTCGCTATTGCTCAATGGGGAGTTGAATATTTAACGCAAAGCTTGGGTATTCCTTTTAGCTATGATGAAGCTGGTTACATTGCTATTCACATTCACAGTGCTCGCAGCGGACGTAAAGATAATCGTAAAAGTATTCGCGAAGTGTCGATTGTTTCAGAAATTATTCATCTTATTGAGCAAGAATTAGATATTGATATTCATCACGAAGAGCATAGTTTGAGCTATTCGCGTTTAGTAAACCATTTGCGTTTATTTCTTCAGCGGTTTCAAGAAAATCAGTATGCCGTTTTAGATGATGAGATCTTAGAGATCGTAAAGAAAAAATATCAGGAAAGTTATGAAATTTCGCAAAAAATTCACCACTTATTGAAACGAGATTTTCATTTTCAAGTACCTAAAGAAGATCTGGGTTATTTAGCCATTCACATTGAACGGCTGCGGATGACCAAATAAAAGTCGAAGGAGACAACAAAGTGAAAGCTTATATGCAAAGAATGGGACGTTCATTAATGTTGCCGGTTGCAGTATTGCCGGCTGCATCATTACTGGTGGGAATCGCCAATTGGATTGTAGGAACACTTGGTGCAAGTCCAGCAACTACCTTTTTAATGAATAGTGGCTTGGCTATTTTAAATAATTTGGCGCTATTATTTGCCGTTGGTTTAGCCTTAGGCATGTCAAAAGATAAGGACGGGGCAGCAGCCTTAGCTGGTTTAGTTGCTTACTTAGTACCAAAAACGGTTTTGGATCCAACTTCGATTCAAGCTCTTAAAGGTTTAAAAGATGTAGCTGACGTTAACCCGGCTTTTAGCAGCATGGGCAATAATGTGTTCGTGGGAATTATTGCTGGTTTAGTTGCTGCCGCAATGTATAATCGATTTAGTCAAGTAAAATTACCGATGGCACTTTCTTTCTTTAGTGGAAAGCGCTTAGTACCGATTATGTCAGCATTTTCCATGTTGTTTGTATCAATGGTACTATTTTTCTTCTGGCCGGTAGTCTATAACGGCTTGGTTACTTTTGGTAAAGGCATTGCCAGTTTGGGATTTGTTGGTGCTGGTTTGTACGGATTTTTCAATCGTTTATTGATTCCAACTGGTTTACATCATGCGTTAAACTCTGTCTTTTGGTTTGACGTAGCCGGTATTAATGATATTGGAAACTTTTTAGCTGGTCAGCAGGCTTTGGAAAGTGGTAAAGCAGTTATCGGTCAAACGGGCATGTATCAAGCTGGTTTTTTCCCGGTGATGATGTTCGGTTTGCCAGCGGGGGCTTTTGCTATCTACCAATGTGCTCGTCCAGAAAAGAAAAAAATTACGGCTTCCTTGATGCTAGCAGCCGGTTTTGCAGCCTTCTTTACGGGAGTGACCGAGCCATTAGAATTTTCTTTTATGTTTGTGGCTTGGCCATTATATGTTTTACATGCAGTCTTCACCGGAATTTCTTTAGGTTTTGCTGCTTTTATGCAATGGACGAATGGATTTGCGTTTAGCGCTGGCTTTGTAGATTTCTTTCTAGGCATAAAAAATCCAGTGGCTAACCAACCGCTAATGTTAATTCTTCAAGGAATTGTTTTAGCTTTCATCTATTATTTTGGTTTCCGTTTTGCCATTAAAAAATTCAATCTAATGACCCCAGGGTGTGAAATTGGTGAAGGAGAAGAAGCTTTGGCTATTGATGAGTCAGACAATACTAATAAATATGCCGCTTTAGCTCATAAGATTTACGAAGGTTTAGGCGCTGATAGCAATGTCACTGCCATTGATAATTGTACGACGCGCTTACGAATTACCGTTAAAGATACAACAGTAGTTGACCAAGAAAAAATTAAAAGGACTGGCGTACCGGGCGTGAAGGTGATCAGCGGTCAAAACATTCAAGTGATTGTGGGTACGGAAGTACAGTTTGTGGCAGATGAAATGCAAAAGCTGCAAGGAAAAGGAACTGTTATGACTGAAAATACCACTGCTGCAGCCAGCTCGATAACAACTGAGTCAACACTTGCTACAGTAAAAATAACTGAACTCTATGCGGTAGCAGCTGGGAAAGTACTTCCGATTACAGCGGTTCAGGATGAGGTGTTTTCAACAAAAATGATGGGGGATGGGTTTGCGATCATACCTGAAAATGGTCATGTTTTTGCCCCTGTAGCTGGGAAAATTACCAGCATCTTCCCAACAAAACACGCTTTGGGGATTCAAACACCAACTGGCTTGGAACTTTTATTGCATATGGGCTTAGATACAGTTGAATTAAAAGGAGCGCCGTTTACTTTGCATGTCGCAATTGAGCAAACGATTCAGCCAGGTGATCTCATTGCCACCATCGATTTGGCCGCTTTGGCGCAAGCTGGTAAAGCATCCGATTTGATTGTCGCATTTACAAATCAAGATCAAGTTGCGTCGTATGAACTAACTCAGGCTGAGCAAACAGTGGAAGCCAGCGAAGTTATCGGCCAAGTTATCGCAAAATAAATTTTCTTTACTATAATAAAAAAACAAAGCCAAAAGTGGTTGAGACTTTTGGCTTCGTTTTTTGAAAGTTTATGGACAGTTACAGCTTAACGTTGTGACTGATTTCTTAGAATTCGTTTAAGTCCATGGAATTTTGGCTGTTTTTCAACTGGCGCATTATCAATAATTAGCAAGGCAATCATCACATAGGCGATAAAGCTATCACGGGAATAAAGCGTGTAGCGTGGCACCCAACTGGTAGCAAATTTATTTTTATAATCTCGTAATCCTTGAAAAGAATAAAAGTGAGTGCCAAACTCATAAACTAAATACGCGATGCGCTCTTGAAGAAAGCTTTTTCTTGAAGTCCCTACATTGGCTAACGGAGCCATCCCTAAATTAAAATAGGTAAAACCGTTAGTTTTCAACGCATCAAACAATGAAATAAATAAGTAATCCATCACACCAGCTGGTGCATCTTTTCGATAGCGCATTAAATCTATCGTTCCTTCATCGGTGGTGTAAGTAGGTATCAAATTGGCAAAAGCGATAAGGCGCTGATTTTGGTCCTTCACAACGGCTATTTTGCTGCGTTGTAAGTAGGATTCTGAAAAGAAACCTAAGGAAAAGCCTTTTTCCTTGCGCTCACCGAGCCATTCATCTGATACAATTTTTAACTCAGCCATTACTTCCTCGGAAAAAGGTGGCTGTAATATTTCAAAGCGATAATTTTCCTTATCGAAACGGTTCATAATCGCTCGTTCTCCTTTACGTTTTTTTCCTGAAAGAGAGAAGCTTGGCAAATCAACGTGAGCTTCTTCGCCCATTTTAATAAAATCGTAGCCGAATTCATGCAAAAACATAACGATTTCTTCTGAAGCTTCATAGAAAACGGGTTGATAACCTAGTTGATCCGTTTCGTGAATAAATTGTTCTAAAGCAGGAGCAAAATCAGCTTTGTTCCCCGAAGGATCGCCCATCACAATACATTTGTTGTTAAAGGTTTTAAATTGCAGCAATACGGTTTCTTCGTCGGCTTGATTTTTATAGATGTAGCACTCTTTATCGTTTAAAAAAATCAGCTGACTGTCGACATTACCACCGTAGGTTTGCAAAATATGCAGCGCTCGTTCGGGTTCTAATGTTTGACCGAAGGTTTTTTTCTGACCTTGTAAGTAGCGTATAAAAAAGTAAATAAACACAGATACAATGAGTATTCCCAGAAAACCAGACAGCCAAATTTTTTCCGATGGGAATAAAAAGAATGAAATCGAATGCCGATGTCTGTGAGGAAAAGCTGGTAAGTTGTACACACCGATCACCAAGTAGAGCACGGTTAAAAGAACTAAAATAATTGTATCTACAGTGATCATTTCCCATGAGTACACTAACTGCTGGCGGTAAAGCTCTTCTTTTGAAAACACAATGCTGATCAATAAAAGAGCTAGAAATATAATCGCTACAAAATTAAAATCTTGGACAAACGTATAGACCAACGTCAATAAAAACAACACAATTGTGGGAACGTAAGCCCGCTTCACACGAGCAGAAATGCCTCGACCCATAATAATTAAGGAAAAACCTAGCAAGATGGCCGGCAGCTGGGTTAAAATATGAAACTGTAGCGGATTAAGCCGACTTAGCCATTTAATTTCATCAAAAGCTTCTGGAATCGTGGCAGATAGCACCATCATAATGCCGGAAAAATACATGAAAAAAACGACTAACTTATGAGCAACTTCCTTGGCTAAATCTGTGGGAATATTGGAATAGCGTTGATTCAAACTGTGACTTAAATTTTTTATGAAAAAAACTACCCCGATGAAAAACGGAATAAAGTAATAAAACAGCCGGTAAAGTAAAATCCACACAACGACCGTTTCTCGATGAATGCCTAAAGCGGACAAACCAAAAATCATCATAATATCAAAACTTCCCAGTTCACCGGGAATCAAAGAGACGATCCCAATGACAGAAGCAGCTACAAATAAAGGAATCACTTGTAACGGATGCATCGGAATCTCCATTAAAGCTCCGATTAGTAAGAAACTTCCGCCAACACCAGTCCATTCAAGAAACGAGATTGCAATTAGCTGAAAGCGTGTTTTACGATCCAAATCACCAATATACTCATCTTTTTTTACATAAGAGGCAATCAGCACAATCGGAAAATACAAGCTGCCTAATGCCAGCCAAATCCAGTATTGTTGTAGAAAATGGTTGGTATATCCAGTCAAAAGCATAATAAAAGACAACAGACTGTAAATGGACAATCCGGCCATTAAAAAAAGTAAAATTTTCGATAATGCTTTAACTACTTGTTTTCCTTGAGTGGCTTTACCATAAAACTCAGAGCGGAGGCCGATGCTGACGATTCCGCCGAATCCAGCAATATTATTGATAGTATTAATCAGCCAACTAGTTTCAAATAAATAAAGAGGTTTGGGCTTTTGACCTAAAATCCGATTTAAAACCAGGTCATAGCCGATCATCGGTACCACAGAAAGCAAACCGATAAGCAGCATACAAACAATCTTCCAAGGAGGAATACTTTGAAATACGATGGCTAACTGATCGAAGGAAAGCTTTTTGGAAATGGTTAAAAGCTCACCAAAGACGATAATCAGTACCGAAACCATAAAAATAATTTTGAAAAAGCCAGCATGATCTTTGATCCATTGAACGATTTTCTTCATTTTAGTCACCTACTTTTTTAATAAGAATGTTAGCACTTCATGATTGAACGTGGCTGGGTCCTTTTCAGCAAAGGAGTGCCCCTGATGTGAAATCAATACAAATGAAGCTTGGGGAATGGCTTGGACCAATCCTAAAGAATGAGAACGCTTGATGATATCATATTTACCGACAATCACCAACACTTCACAAGTAAACTGTGTTAATTGCTCAAATGTGACACCAATATCATCCAATTGCAATTGCACAATCAGTAATCGCTGATGGGCTTTGGCACTGAAGAGAGCAAGAATGCGAAACCAGCCGTATTGTAGATACGTCAATAGTCTTCCTCTTAACTTGACCCCGGAAAAGGTGATGTTGCCAGCATTTAAAACTAAACGATGAACCATCTCAGCATACATCGAGGTGAAAACCATCGCTAGATTAGCGCCATCACTAAAGCCTACAATATCAAGTGAGCTTACCTGTTCAGCATCTGCCAGCTCCTTTAAATCTTGTGCCATTTGCCTGAAGCTAAGAGCAGTGCTGGTGTTGGTTGAGCGACCGTGAGCGCGACTGTCAATGGCATAGACGGTAAAGTAACGACTAAAAGCTGCTCGTTGATTTTTAAAATAATCACTGCTGCTACCATTACCATGGAGTAAAAAAAGGGGACGACCCGAACCGGACACTTCAAAATAAATAGTGCTGCCATCAGCTACTTGAATATTTTTCTTTTCAATTTCCATATCAAATTCACCCATTTCTATACTAGTATAGCGGTTTTGATAATATTTTTGAACAAAAAAGATTTTTATTAAATAAAGCTAAAGAATCCTGTAAAAACTTCGCATTTTTTTTAGGAGTCAAGTAAGATAAAGAATATCTTGAATTTTCGGAATAAGTTTGGATGATTGGATGAATAAAATGAAAAAAATTATCGTGAAAATAATAGGTATATTTTTTATAGCTATTCTTATATTTGTTGGCTTTTTAGGCTTTCAAGTACATCAAAATGTTCAACGAGTGAAAGCTTACGAAAAAATAGTTGACGCAGAAGTTGCTAAAAATCAAATTCCTCAATATAAAAATTTAGTGCTGGCGATTATCTACACTGAATCAAAAGGAAAGAGTGTTGATTTAATGCAAAGTAGTGAAAGTGCTTATGGTAGTCAGGCAGTCATCAATACGCAGGAAGAAAGCATCAGCCAAGGCGTAAAGTTTTTAGCAGAGGCATTGCAAAAAGCACAAGCAGCCAACTGTGATGAATGGACAGGTGTCCAGGCGTATAACTTTGGATTGGATTACATTGAATTTGTAAAAGAACGTGGAGGTGAAAACACCGTTGAATTAGCGGAGGAATATTCTCGCGAAGTTCTTTCGCCACTTTTAGGCAACGAAGAAAAAACAAAGTATCGCTATTATCGACTTCAATCCTTCTTTTATAATGGCGGGTACCTTTACCAAAATGGCGGAAATATGTTTTATGCTGATTTAGTAAGAATGAACCAAACGTTGATTCGCTGGTTTTCATAGAAGTTAGAGGATGAATGAGAAAAGCAATTGGTGGCAGAAAAAGTATAAAGATTTGAAAAAGAAAAAGGATAGCTGGCTTTTTTCAGCTAGCTTTTTTATTGTCTCAGGGATTGTCTTTTTTAGAGCATTACTTGCAGTTCTGTGCATTTCCAAGTAAACTAAAAGAGATGTACAAAAAATTAAAGGCAGGGATAAAGTTGGATGTTGAATAACGTTGACGTTAAAAAAGGATTATCTCAAGAACAGGTTTTAAAGCAAAAACAACAAGGATTCCAAAATAATTATGATGAAAGTGTCGCTAAGTCTACCAAGGCGATTATTTACGATAATGTAATGACGTTATTCAATTTCTTGAATTTTGGAATTGCATTGTGTTTGTTATTAGTGGGGGCTTACTCCAACTTAGCCTTTTTGGCAATTATTATCATTAATATGGCTATGGGAATCTTTCAAGAAATTCATGCCCGTAACCTCGTTCAAAAACTATCAATTGTAGCAAAAGAAAAGGTCCATGTAATTCGTGACGGGCAACAACAAGAAATTGACACAACCGAGTTAGTCCTAAATGATATTGTCGTGATCTCAGCCGGTGAACAAGTTCCTTCAGATTTGGAAGTCATTACGGGTAAAGTCGAAGCCAATGAAGCATTGTTGACTGGGGAATCAGACTTAATTGAAAAACAAGCAGGAGCGGTACTGCTTTCTGGGAGTTTTGTAGTAAGCGGTCAAGCCTATGCTCAAGTGATTCACGTAGGTGCTGAAAACTATGCAGTGAAAATAACCGCAGAAGCAAAAGTCCATAAACCACTTCAATCAGAATTGGTGAATTCCATCCGCAAAGTTTCTAAATTTACTAGCTGGGTAATTATTCCATTAGGTATTATTTTGTTTATCGAAGGCTTTTTGATTCGAGAGGCCGGTATCAAAACTTCAGTGGTCGCTTCAGCCGCCGCTTTGCTAGGAATGCTGCCTAAAGGCTTGGTTTTGTTGATCAGTATTGCTTTAACAACCGGTGTTGTTAAATTGGCAAAAAAACGCATCTTAGTTCAAGATATGTATTCAATCGAAACGTTAGCTCATGTTGATACCCTTTGTTTAGATAAGACGGGAACCATCACAGAAGGGAAAATGAAAGTCGAAAAAACCATTATCTTGCATGATCGTTATGAAGAACTCTTTCCGCAAATCATCGGTAGTTATCTAGCAGAAAGTACAGATAACAATATTACAATGCAAGCCATCCGGGAACATTTCGACTTATCAAATCGCTTTGGCGCTGTTAACAGTCTGCCGTTTTCTTCTGAGCGGAAATGGGGAGCCGTACAGTTCAATGGCTTAGGGACAGTGTATCTGGGAGCTCCTGAGCGTCTTGTTAGTGAAGAGCGCTTGCCGAAAGAAATTTACGCTGCACAAAAAAATGGATACCGTGTGTTAATGCTAGCTTTGGCGGAAAATACTCCCTTACAAGAGGATTCGCTCCCTTACTTAGAGCCATTGGCTGTGTTGGAAATTGATGACCCGATCCGCCAAAACGCAAAAGAAACATTGGCTTATTTAAAAGCAGAAGGCGTCGACTTAAAAGTGATTTCCGGTGACAATCCAGTTACAGTTTCTAATATTGCCCGCCGTGCTGGTTTGCCTGGCTATGAGGTATATGTCGATCTTTCTACTATGACCGATGAAGAGCAAGTTCGATCTGCTGTCCATCAATATACCGTTTTTGGTCGTGTATCACCACAGCAAAAACGTACAATTGTACAAGAATTAAAAGCTCATGATCATGTAGTCGCAATGACCGGTGATGGCGTTAACGATGTGTTAGCCTTAAGAGAAGCAGATTGTAGTATTGCCATGGCTGAAGGGGATGGAGCTACCCGACAAATTTCCAATTTAGTTTTGCTGGATTCAGATTTTACTACTTTGCCGGATGTGTTGTTTGAAGGTCGACGTGTCGTCAATAATGTAACGCGCGTTTCCAGTATTTTCTTTATCAAAACAATCTACTCGTTTGTTTTATCAATTATATGTGGCCTGACTGCAATTGCTTTTCCTTTTATTCCGATCCAAATTACTTTAATTGATTTAGCAATTGAAGGATATCCAGCCTTTTTCTTGTCATTTGAAAGCGATAAGCGAAGAGTTACCGGTCAGTTTTTACCTACCGCTTTAAAAAATGCTGCTACCAATGCTTTGTTAGTGGTGGCAAATATTGTTTTCGTCTACTTAATTGGCCAGAAACAAGGGTGGTCAACGATAGATACGACCACGTTAATGTATTACTTGTTAATCGGTATTAGCTGCTTAGCCGTTATTAGGGCGTGTTTACCATTAAACCCTTTGCGGATTTTCTTAATTGGCTCAACGATTATCGGCATTTACGTAGCAGCCATGCTCTTTCACCATATTTTGGAAATTGGCTTTTTGACGTCACAAACAGTAAGCTATTTCTTCGGTTTAATGCTGATCAACGGTTGTCTACGTGCTTTATTCGGTTGGTATCAACTTAAGCGCAGCGGCAAAACCATCAAGGACTTATAAGAAAGCATCAAAAGTTAATAAATGTTATCAACAGCCTGAATAAAAGGTGGGACAAAAATGTTCTGTTTGTTCCCACCTTTTT
Source organism: Enterococcus faecalis (assembly GCA_051295955.1). Lineage (GTDB taxonomy): Bacteria > Bacillota > Bacilli > Lactobacillales > Enterococcaceae > Enterococcus > Enterococcus faecalis_A. Next base: position 11,126 of record JBPDWA010000004.1, read on the forward strand.
CTGTCATTAAAAAGTCAGTTTCTTTCAAACAATTTACTTGAAAACCACGGTTTATGTGGTACAATAAATGATGTGTAATTGTGTCTATTGAAACATGCACGGCGGTAAAAGTGAACATTTTACTGACTATTTAAAGTGGATCAGCTCTTGGTTAGTTTAGGAGGTGAGGACAATGGCACAAAGGATACCTCAAGAGGTAATTGAAGAGATTCGGCGCCGCAGCAATATCGTTGATGTGGTGGGACAATACGTCCAGTTAAAAAAATCCGGAAAAAACTATATGGGTTTATGTCCGTTTCATGAAGAACGTTCCCCTTCATTTTCAGTAGCAGAAGATAAACAAATTTTTCATTGTTTTGGCTGCGGGAAAGGCGGAACTGTTTTTAATTTTTTGCAGGAAATTGAAGGCATCGGTTTTCCAGAAGCGGTCAAGCGGGTAGCAGAATTAGAACATGTGCCAGTCGCTCTCGAATGGTTAGATCAACAACAACCAGTGGAAACTCCTGAAAGTCAGCAAAAACGCGCACTGGTTCAACTGCACCAAAAGGCAGTAGATTTATACCATCATGTATTGATGAACACTGCTATCGGTGAACCGGCGTTGAATTACTTATTGCAACGCGGCTTGACTAAAGAGCTCATTAAAACATTTAAAATTGGGTTCGCGCCTGCCAAAAGAGAGTTTTTAAAGCAAGTTTTCAAAAACGATAAGATTTCCGAAGACTTGCTAGAGGTTTCAGGTTTATTTGTTCAAAGGGACAATGGAGCTTTTTTTGACCGTTTCTATCAGCGAATCATGTTTCCGATCAATGATGCTCAAGGAAATCCCATTGCTTTTTCTGGTAGATTATTGCAGACAGAAGCTTTTGAAGGCAAAGAGATGCCCAAGTATTTAAATAGTCCAGAGACGCTACTTTTCAATAAACGAGAGACCTTGTTTAACTTCGATAAAGCTCGAAAAGAAATTCGTAAAGAAAACACAGTGTTTTTGTTTGAAGGCTTTATGGATGTGCTAGCAGCTTGGCAAGCAGGGATTAAAAGTGGTGTTGCTTCCATGGGTACTAGCTTAACGAATGAACAGATTCAGCGATTACAGCGGGTGGCTAATGAGCTAGTGATTTGTTACGATGGCGATAAAGCCGGCGTAGAAGCTACTAACCGAGCCACTGACCTTTTGAAGGAAAACAGTCGCTTCCAATTAAGCATTATTAGTGTTCCGGAAAAATTAGATCCCGATGAGTACGTCCGTAAGTACGGCACCGAAGCATTCCATCAGTTAGCGATGCATGGCCGAACAACGGTGTTTAGCTTTAAAATGAACTATCATCGTCTAAAACGCAACATGGATAATGAAAAAGAGCAGCTGGATTATGTTAATGAGGTACTGAAAGATCTTATACTCGTGCAATCTCCTTTGGAAAGAGATCGTTATTTGAATCAGTTAGCTCAAGAATTTCAGCTTTCATTGAGCAGTTTAGAAGAACAATTTCAGCAAATGAAACAAACACAACGGACGATCCAGCGTCAAGAAAGGCAAAGTTCGTATCAAGAGGAATTCGTGGCGCCTCCAGAAACACTTGAGCCACCAAACGGGCAATATCAGAATAAATTGCCGCTGACCCAAGTTCAAAAGGCGGAACGAACGTTGCTTTATCGGTTGATGAATGAGCAAGGGATTTGGTCTGTCTTGGAACAGAATACGACATTTGCGTTTGCTCATGATGAATATCAAGAATTGTATTTTTTACTGGACAGTTATCGTAGAATGAACGGATCGTTTACGCTAGCGGATTTCATTAATTTCTTACAAGATGAACCTATCAAACAGTTAGCGATTGAAATAGCTTATCAAACATTGTCAGAAGAAAGCTCAGAACGAGAAATTGTTGATATCTTGCAAGTGATTGACTCAGCTGCGATTACTGAAGCAATCCAAAAGAAAAAGCAGCAGCAAATAGAAGCAAGGCGGACGGGCAATAAGCAGATGGAAGAAAAATTAGCAATTGAAATCATCCGGCTGGCACGTCAATTAAGTCAGCAACGTACAGCAATGTAAGTTACATTTACTGTACTTTTTATAAAAGCAACACCAATTCAAGCTTGAATGGAATTATGGAGGGGGCCTTCTTTCATGGAAAAGAAAACAGTTAAAAACTATGAAGCTGCAGTGGCAGCTTTTATTAAGGAAAACAAACCAAAAGGCAGTGTTTTCTATGACGATTTATCCAACCAATTGGCATTGCAGTATACATTGGATGCAACTGCCATGGAAAAATTAATTCAAAAAGTCGAAGATGCTGGTATCAGCGTGGTTGACGAAAATGGCGACCCAAGTGAACATAGCTTGAAAAAAGACGAAAAAGCAGCAGAAAAGGCCCAAGCTGAAGATCTTTCTGCACCGACTGGCGTTAAAATAAACGATCCAGTTCGCATGTATTTAAAAGAAATCGGTCGAGTACAATTGTTAACGGCCGCTGAAGAAGTGGAGCTTGCCTTAAAAATTGAAGAGGGCGATCAAGAAGCAAAACAACGTTTAGCCGAAGCAAATCTACGTTTAGTTGTGTCAATTGCCAAACGTTACGTGGGTCGTGGGATGCAATTTCTTGATTTGATTCAAGAAGGAAATATGGGCTTGATGAAAGCCGTGGAAAAATTTGACTACCGCAAAGGGTTCAAATTTTCAACCTATGCCACTTGGTGGATTCGCCAAGCGATCACACGGGCAATTGCTGACCAGGCCAGAACGATTCGAATTCCTGTCCACATGGTGGAAACCATCAACAAATTAATTCGCATCCAGCGACAACTATTGCAGGATTTAGGTCGAGAACCAACGCCGGAAGAAATTGGAGCAGAAATGGACTTACCAACGGAAAAAGTTCGAGAAATATTAAAAATTGCCCAAGAACCTGTTTCTCTAGAAACACCGATTGGTGAAGAAGACGATTCTCATTTAGGCGATTTTATTGAAGATCAAGAAGCAACTAGTCCAGCTGAACATGCTGCTTATGAGTTGCTCAAAGAACAGTTGGAAGATGTTTTAGATACTTTAACTGACCGTGAAGAAAATGTACTACGTTTGCGCTTTGGTTTAGACGATGGGCGTACGCGGACACTTGAAGAAGTAGGAAAAGTCTTTGGGGTTACCCGCGAACGTATCCGTCAAATTGAAGCAAAGGCATTAAGAAAATTAAGACATCCATCTCGTTCCAAACAATTAAAAGATTTTTTGGAATAAGAGCGAAACAAATTTTAGCTTTGGTATAAAAAAGCTAAGACCAATTATAAACCGACCCTTAAAAGTCACCCTTTCGGTCTGACTTTTAGGGGTCGTATTTTATGACTAAAACAGCTTGAATTGAAAATGAAAAACTTCTAAGAATACTCATTTTGATGAAACTTTATCAAATCGTAATAAAAAATTAAAAGGAAAATATTGGAAGCGACGCCGAGTTGTGGTAGATTAGAACTAATGGAACTTAAGCAGAATGCGAGGCGAAAAGATGAGAGAGAAATGCCCAAATTGTGGCAAACCCATTGAAAAACAAAGCGACATCTGTCCAAATTGCGGCTTTGCATTATCAAAAGCCAGCTTTCAGCATTCACAAACTGAACAAGCGGATGAACAACAAGCAGTGACTGGTACGACACCGGAAGTGGATTCTGTGAATGACGAAGCAATTGAGTGGGCTGATTTGAAAGATATGAGTTTAGGACATGTGATGGAATTATTTAATGAACAAAACCAAGAAGCAAATGCAATAGATCCTGAAGCTGAATCAGAATCAGAGCCAATTTCAGAAAAAGGACTTGAAATGATAGGTCCAGCTGAAGCGAATGAGGCAGAACAATATAATGAAACCGTTAAGGTGCCAAAAAATTCCCTTATTGAAGCTGAAATAGCGATAGCTGCTAGTGACGATGAATCAAGTTCAGCAGAGGAGGAATGCTCCCAACTGCAAGAACCTGTTTCAACTACGCAATTAGTTATCTTTGAAGAAAAAACATCAGAAACGCCTACAAATGCCAATGAAGCAGGTGACCATGAAGCAGAAGAGTGGACACCGAATGAAACGTTGCAAGCATATATTGCAGCCCATAAATCGTCTGAATTACCACAATCTACCGTTGAAACTATGACAGCTCAGACAGCTGAGGAAGGAACTACTCCTGTAGAAGAAGGAACAGAAAAAAACTTACCTGCAGTAGAAGTTAATGGAAAGAACGAAGAATCGTCTCGTGAGGAAGGACTAGCATCGAGTTCTCATGAATTGCCACCGACAGCTACGGCCACAGAAGAGGAAAACGCTGATGAGTCATCTGAACAAATGCTCAGAATGGAATCAGCTACTGCATCAATTGAAGCAAAGTCTGAAGAACCAGCTGATTGTTCACTGGAAATGGATCAAGCTCACGAAAGTCGTCAACCTAAAACTTATAAAAAAAGTTTCTTAACGATCGCCGCTATAGCCGTAGTGGGAGCTGGGGCATGGGCAGTGTACAATCAATCTCATGCTTCTAAGGCTAACTCTCAAACTACGAGCAGTGAAGTAAGAAATTTAGCTAGACAAATACAAAAACAAATTGACAGCTATTATCTGACTACAAAAAAACAACTCATTAAACCAGAGCAAGTAAGAGTTAGCCTAGCTCCCATTCAAAAGAATTTGAAACAGCTAAAGGATGAGCCCAAGGCCAAAGAGCTTACCCAGCAATACCAGACGCTTAAAGAGCAAATTGGTCAAATCAATCAAGTCAATGCATTGTTTGATGCACCAATTATCGATGGCGATAAATTGTCTAGCGCAAATTTAGCGGCAGATCAAGCTATTCAACTGGGAAAGTTCAAAGGGACTGAGCCTTTGCAGCAATTACTGAATCAAGCAATTGATCGAGCTTTGCAGCAATACAATCAGCTGCAAAAAGCCAAACAAGCTGTTGCAGAGATCTATCAAAATGGGCAAGCTACGCCTACATTAACTAGAGCAACGTATAATACCGCTAAAAATCAGGTGGATCAAGTGGCTTCCACCACCCTAAAAAAAGAGTTACTGGCTCAATTAGAAAAAGCAGAGCAAACTTTAGCGACGGCTGAAGCTGCCGCTGTGACAAAAGAACAGGAGACGCAAGCTTCTGAAAAGACAACGACTCCTCAGAAATCGCCAACTACTGCTAAGACAGAAGCCAACGGGTATTCTGCTCCAAACAGTCATGGTATTTATACCGATCCGTTATATCCAACAGATCCAAATGATGTAGCAGATACGACCAATTCAGCTTGGACCTGGAATCCAGGAGTAAAAGAAAAAGTGATTGCTACGGCCATTCAGCGGGGCTATATCGTCGAAGGTGGTTACCAATTAGAACCGGCAAAAATAGTGAACGGCGAAGGATATTACAATTTGTACGCCACCAACAATAGATCATCATTGCTTTCAGGCTTACCCGATGGACAGCAACATGTCTATCTTGTAACCATTAATGCGAAAACCGGCTGGTTTAAAGGCAATGCCTCCCGTAATGCCGGCAGATAAGCCAAATAAAGCCTAGTCGCTTATTTGCTAGTAAAAATGATCAACTAATAAGCACTGACTTTTTATAAAAAATTGTTTGCTCGGTCAATAAATAAACTGTTTAAAAAAGAAGCTAAGGCAGAAGTGTTAGATGCTAATAAATAAGCTGGAATTCACGAAAATGACTTTTAAGATTTTTCTGGATTTCAACTTACTTCCAAAAGCGTTATTTTTGCTCCTGTCGTTTGTTTTAGTGTGAGGGAAAAGTAATTTCAACTTTTGTCTCACACGCTTTTTATATTTACTAAAAAATTAACAATAGAATTTTTGAAACAATATATAAAGGAGAACAGAGGGAAGCGACCAATCGCCTAAATTTTTCCGTTTAAAAAATCGATTTTGTGTGAAGTCGATCCCCAATTATACAATAAGTGAAGAGTACGAAATAAAGAATGCTTTGCTTGTTAAGTACATGGTCGTCAATTTCATAGAAGAGCAAAGAACATAGATTAAATGAGTTGTGAGGAGCATTTTTGTTTTTTTTACGTTATTTTTGTGGTTGTCTACATAAAGAAAAAAGCAAAACAGTTCATAGCTCTAACCAAAGTAATTAGCCATGAAAAGGGCCGATTTCTCAACAGATAGCTCCTCAGCATACTTGAAAATTTGTTACGTTATTTGAGCATTGTCGACTTAGACTCGCTAAAAATTTTTTTCCAAGGTTGCTGGATCAATAAAAGTTTTGTAAGATAAAGGATAAGCATTTTTAGTAAGGGAGGGACGTCATGGCTGCAGAGTATCAAACGTTTAAAGCCGGCGTAAAGGCTTGTTTGCCGACAGTGTTTGGTTATTTGGGCATCGGTTTTGCGGCTGGAGTCATCGGAAAATCAATTGGCTTAAGTGTCTTAGAAATTTTTTTAATGTCAACATTTATTTATGCTGGGGGCGCCCAATTTATTATTTGTGGCTTAATTGCCATTCATTCGCCAATTTCTGCAATTATTTTTACTACCTTTCTAGTCAACCTACGCCACCTCTTAATGAGTATGTCAGTAGCTACTTATTTTGAGAAACATTCCTTACTTTTAAGTATTGGCATCGGAACGTTACTGACAGATGAAGCATATGGTGTGTTAGTTAATGCCTTACAACGTAAGCAAAAAGTTAAGGTGGCATGGACATATGGCTTGAATGTAACTGCTTATTTGGCTTGGATTACTGCTACAGTAATCGGAGGCGGGTTAGGTGCGTTTTTACCACAGCCCCAACGTCTAGGTTTAGATTTTGCCTTATTAGCAATGTTTATTGGGCTATTTGTCTTGCAAGCGGAGCTGCCTTTTAAAAAACAGCTAAAAAAGACCAGCTGGATTATCTTGGTTGTTTGTCTGACCTTATATGTAGGAATGCGTGTCTTAACTCCAGAAGTGTCTGTTATGGTGGCAACCTTAGTTGGCTGTAGCGTTGGAATGGTGGTGCCAGATGATGAGTAGCTACTTTTTAAAAATCTTAGTTGGCTGTAGTTTGGTAACTTGGGTGCCGCGAGTGCTGCCTTTTATTGTAACCAAAAAATTACGCTTTGCTCCGTGGTTAATAAAATTTTTGTCGTATATTCCTCTTTGCATCTTGACGGCATTGGTTTTTCAGAGTATGTTGGAAGCTCAGGCACACGGATTTCCAAAATTAAAAACACTGGAAGCTATTGCTAGTGTACCAACATTGGCCGTAGCGATTAAAACAAAGGATTTAATGAAAACAGTCGTTGTAGGCGTGGTGACGATGGCTATTTTACGGCTGATAATGGCATAAGAGTCGAGAGGAGCAGCAAAATGAATGAATTATTAGCAACAGTTTTTACTGGGTTGGTTATTGATGAAAATGATCAGTACTATTTTGTTCAAAAAAATGGAATTACTTTTGCTTTAAGTAAGACAGAGGGTTCGTATGAACTTGGCGCTATGGTTGAGGGTTTTGGGTATTTGAATCACAAACAAGCACCGGAGATGACTACAAAGATTCCTACAATTCGAAAAGACCAATATGGCTTTGGTACCGTAACGGGAACTCGAAAGGATTTAGGGGCATTTGTCGATATCGGTTTAGCGGATAAGGATGTAGTAGTCTCACTTGATGAATTGCCAACGATGAAGGAGCTGTGGCCTAAAAAGGGGGATCGTTTGATGATTGCATTAAAAGTAGATCAAAAAAACCGGATTTGGGGCACTCTAGCAGATGAAAAGGAATTTAACGGTTTAGCGAAACGCGGTCATGATGAATTGAAAAATGCGGACATGACTGGGACTGTTTATCGTTTGAAATTAGCAGGAAGCTATTTGTTAACACAAGATTTTTATCTTGGGTTTGTCCATTCGTCAGAACGCTATCAGGAACCGCGCTTGGGAGAAGTGGTGAAAGGCAGAGTAATCGGGATCAGACCGGATGGTGTCTTAAATATGTCGCTGAAACCTCGCAGTTATGAAGTGATTGATGATGATGCAGAAATGATTTTGACCTTCTTAAAACGAGCAGCTGACCATCAAATTCCTTTTACGGATAAATCTGATCCGGCGGCAATTAAGCAAACCTTTGGCATTAGTAAAGCTCAATTCAAACGTGCTTTAGGCAATTTAATAAAACGTAAACTAATCAAACAGAAAAATGGTGCTACTCTTTTAATGAAAAATTCAGAAGAAAATACATCTTCTAATTGAGAATACTTGCAAAAAATGCGGTTATATTTTATAATTATTTTAATTTAACAGAGGATTTAAAGAATTAGATTATAATGATTATAAATAAGGGGCTATTACGATGGATTCAACTGCTGCTTTAAAAAAAGCGAAACAACAATTACATGATTCGGGGTTCAAACTAACTCCACAAAGAGAAGCAACCGTAATGGTTTTGCTGGAAAATGAAAAGGACCATCTATCAGCAGAAGAGATTTACTTTTTAGTGAAACAAAAAAGCCCTGAGATTGGCTTGGCCACCGTTTATCGAACGCTGGAAATTTTAACGGATCTAAAAGTTGTGGACAAAGTGAGTTTTAATGACGGGTTGGCTCGCTATGATTTACGCAAAGAAGGGGCGAATCATTTTCATCACCATCTACTTTGTTTGGAGTGCGGCAATATTGAAGAAGTTGAAGAAGATTTATTGCTTGAGGTTGAACATGTGGTGGAAAATCGCTATCATTTTCAAGTAAAGGACCATCGGTTAACCTTTCATGGCGTTTGTCATGCTTGTCAAAATAAAGGCAAAACAAACCCGTAACTGACTAAGTAAAACTAAAAAAGGTGCAACCTGCAGCCAGTTTTGGGCAGAGGTTGCACCTTTTTTATGGATAAGGGATTAACACTCTTTATAAATTAGCAAATTTTTCTAAAAGGCGAATCATTTGGCAAGTAAAGCCGTATTCGTTGTCGTACCAAGCCACTGTTTTCACTAATTGATAATCACCAGCAGTTGTTACTTCAGTTTGAGTTGGGTCAAAAATTGATCCTTGCGTCGTTCCAATTACATCACCGGAAACAATTTCACGGTCGTCGTAACTGAAGGAAGGATTGTTTTCGGTATGTTTTTTAATCGCTTCATTTACTTGATCAGCAGTTACTTTTGTTTTTAAAATAGATACTAGTTCTGTTAAAGAGCCATCAACAACAGGTACACGTTGGGCATGACCTTGCAGTTTTCCGTTTAATTCTGGGATCACTAGACCAATTGCTTTGGCAGCTCCTGTGGAATGAGGAATGGTATTATCTGCAGCAGAACGGGCAGCGCGTAGGTTGCCGCCTTTAACTGGACCATCCAATAACATTTGAGTAGAAGTATATGCATGAACAGTAGTCATTGTTCCGACTTCAATCCCAAATTCTTCATTTAAGAAATAGGCCATTGGAGCTAAGCAATTGGTAGTACAAGAACCGGCAGAAATAATTTGATCATTGGGTTCTAAAGTATCGTCATTGACGTTGTATACGATCGTTTTCATTGAGCCAGCAGGTGCTGAAATAACCACCCGTTTAACGCCGGCATTCAAATGGGCTTGCGCTTTTTCTTGGGAAGTATAAAAACCGGTACATTCCAAAACAATATCAACGCCATTTTCTTTAACCCAAGGAATTTTACTTGCATCTGGTTCAGCGTAAACTCGTGTTTCTTCACCGTCTACTACGATTGCTTGATCAGTAGCAGTTACAGCTCCTGGGTAAGTGCCGTGAGTAGAGTCAAACTGCAATAATTGAGCCAACATGGTAGGGCTGGTTAAGTCATTAATTGCCACCACTTCAATATCGTCAGAAACTGCTTTTATCCGCCGAAAAGCCAAACGTCCAATTCGACCAAATCCATTAATACCTACTTTTACTGTCATACAATACGTCCTCCTTTATAATTTGACAACCACGCTAAATATAGGCAAGCCTTTTTACCAAAGACTTTCACTATAAAGCTAGTGTGCGCTCCTTTCATTTTTTTGTCAAAAAATTCAGCTTAGGGGATTGAATTTCAGAAGCCAGTAAGACATAAATGCAAATGAACCGTACTATAAATGGAAAAATAGCCTTTAAAAAGAACAGAAAATGAGAACAATGAAGAGAAACCATGGACAAAAATCTAATTCACAGCTAAAATAAGGAGGACTTTTGTTTATTGTGGAGATTCAGGTAGTCAAGTAATAATAATGGGAGGACGAAAAAATGTCCATGTTTTTAGATCAAGTAACGATTGAAGTCAAAGCCGGCAAAGGCGGCGATGGCATGGTTGCTTTTCGCAGAGAAAAATATGTACCTGATGGCGGACCGGCCGGTGGCGATGGCGGTCGTGGCGGGGATGTCATCTTAGTAGTGGACGAAGGGCTTCGCACATTGATGGATTTTCGCTATCATCGTCATTTTAAAGCAGTGCCAGGAGAAAATGGCATGAGTAAAGGAATGCACGGTCGTGGTTCAGAAGATACGTACGTAAAAGTGCCGCCTGGTACCACTGTGCGAGATGCACAAACCGGTGCTTTAATCGGTGATTTAATTGAAAAGGGCCAAACGTTGGTTGTCGCCAAAGGAGGACGCGGTGGACGTGGAAATATTCGTTTCGCTTCCCCTAAAAATCCCGCTCCGGAAATTGCAGAAAATGGCGAACCCGGTCAAGAACGAAAAATCGAATTGGAACTGAAGGTGTTAGCGGATGTAGGATTGGTAGGTTTTCCCTCTGTCGGAAAATCTACCTTACTTTCAGTAATTTCAGCAGCGCGCCCCAAAATCGGCGCCTATCATTTTACGACCTTAGTACCTAATCTGGGTATGGTTACGACTAGTGACGGCCGTAGTTTTGCGGCAGCAGACTTGCCAGGCTTAATTGAAGGAGCATCACAAGGAGTGGGTCTTGGTACGCAATTTTTGCGTCATATTGAACGTACTCGTGTTATTTTACACGTCATTGATATGAGCGGCATAGAAGGACGTGATCCTTACGAAGATTATTTAGCCATCAACCAAGAATTGGCCTCTTATGATATGCGTCTGTTAGAGCGCCCTCAAATAATCGTAGCCAATAAGATGGATATGCCGGAAGCAGCAGAGAATTTAGAACAATTCAAGGCTCATTTGGGTCAAGAAAAAGAAAATGAATACGCGGACTCTTTACCAATTTTTCCTATTTCAAGTATCTCAAGAAAAGGAATTGAGCCATTGTTAAATGCCACTGCTGACTTATTAGATGTAACACCAGAATTTCCTTTATATGAAGAGGAAGTGGAAGCTGAAACAGTTCATTATGGCTTTCAATCTGAAGAAGCAGACTTTCGAATTGATCGGGATCCAGATGCTACCTGGATCTTAACTGGCGAAAAGCTGGAACGTTTGTTTGAAATGACGAACTTCGATCATGATGAAACTGTAATGCGCTTTGCACGTCAACTAAGAGGCATGGGTGTTGACGAAGCCCTTAGAGCGCGGGGGGCTAAAGACGGCGATATCGTTCGCATTGGCAATTATGAATTTGAATTTGTCGAGTAAAACGACTGCTGGTAATGAAAAGACCGGTTTCCTTATATAAAAAATCGGTCTTTTCAATAGTTTATAAATTTGAAAGTTTACATAATACGGTTATGGTGAACTAGAGTTATTCACTTAATAATCAGTCGATAGACGGAGTAGTTTTCCGACAGAAGTTGCACAGAAAAATGGTATTCTAGGCGGAAGCATTTCTTTTAACGGCTTGTTATACTCCTTTTGTTAACAAAGAATTGGAGGGTTTTTTATGAAATTAGTGAAATTTTTATTGGTTAGTGGTGTGATCATTGGCGGCGGGCTCTTAGGTGCCATGTACTGGACCCAGCATGATTCAGGTGAACTGGCTGGTGTAATGGATTATTTGAATCCCTTGGTTAAGGAAGGCACCGTTTATATATAAACTAAAAAAGCCGATCAGGTAAATGAACATGGTATTGCCAGTTATACGCAAACTGCGGCCAATCAAACCGGCCAAACTAGAGAGATCACATTTACAGCCGATCATGAGTTGCACACCGGTCGTTATTTAAAAGTGTACAATAAAGGCGCGCATGTTAAAACTTATGAAGAAGTAGAAAAAAAGATGGTTCCTACCGAAGCTTTAAAAATGATTGACTGACTGAAAGGTCACTACCATTAAAAACATAACTTCATTAGAAAAAACAGGCAAGGAAAGCACAATTACAGTGACCTTCTTGCCTGTTGCAGGTTATTTTGCTTCTTGTAGAACGTTAATTTTTTCAATTTTGACCGGTTCTTTAGGTTGGCTCTTTTCACCACTAGCGTTTGCTACTGTTTCGACTTTAGCGATTTGGTCAACCACGTCCATGCCTTTGACGACTTGGCCGAAAACGGTATGTTTATTATCTAAATAAGGTGCTCCGCCTTTTTTGTAGGCTTCAATAATCTTTTTAGGATAATCGTCATACAACAAGCCATCAGAAACATCATCGGTATTTTGGACGATAAAGAATTGGCTGCCATTGGTATTTGCGCCAGAATTTGCCATGGAAAGGGCACCGCGAATATTATAAAGCTGGTTGGAAAATTCATCTTCAAACGGTTTATTCCAAATACTGTTGCCGCCAGTGCCGTCGCCACTTGGGTCGCCTCCTTGAATCATAAAGTTCTCTACAACACGATGGAAGGTTAACCCATTATAATAGCCCTCTTTGGCATGAGTGACAAAGTTTTCAACGGCTTTAGGCGCTTGTTTAGGGAAGAGCTTGATTTGAATGGTTCCTTTATTCGTCACCATTTCAACTAAGTCTTCATCTTGTGTCACGTTGGAATTTAATTGGGGTAAATCCAATGCATTCAAATCCACTTTCTTTTCTTTTTTTGTTTCTGAACTGCTGGTGGTCGTTTTCTCTTTGGTAGCTGGCTGACCGCAAGCAGCAAAAAGTAATGTTGTGATTGCTAATGAGGCTGCTATCACAATTTTTTTTCTATTCATTAAGAAATTCTCCCTTTCCTTTACATTTTCAGATTCAATCATAACAAAAGAGTTAGCTGACCACCAGCATAATTCCAATTTTTTTGGAATTTGAAAAGGTGTAGACCATTTTTGGCTTTTTTGATATAATGTAAGTGGATACATTTTCACTGTCATAAACAAATTAGGAGGTTCACTATGGGAAAACTAGGAATTTCAATTTATCCAGAACGTTCAACGTTTGAAAAGGATCGGGCTTACTTGGATTTGGCATATAAGTACGGCTTTAAAAGAGTTTTTACTAGCTTATTACAAATTACTGACGATAAGGAAAAAGTGTTGGCTGATTTTCAACAAGTTGTAACTTATGCCAATCAATTAGGGATGGAAGTAATGGTGGATATCAATCCTGCGTTATTTGAGCAGCTAGGTATTTCGTATGATGATTTATCCTTTTTCCATAAAATGGGAGCTTATGGCGTTCGTTTAGATTTAGGTTTTACTGGGAAAGAAGAAGCGGACATGACGCGCAATCCTTATGGAATCAAGATTGAAATCAATATGAGTACCGGTACTAGTTATGTGGATAATATCATGGCTTATTCTCCCAATACGGAAAATCTTTTAGGCTCCCACAATTTTTATCCTCATCGCTACACGGGTTTAAGTTATGATCATTTTGTTTTTTGCTCTAAAAAATTCAGACATTATAATTTAAACACGATGGCTTTTGTTAATTCACAAGCGGCAACATTTGGGCCTTGGCCGACACAAGACGGCTTGTGTTCTTTAGAAGACCACCGTGAGTTGGAGCTTGCCACTCAAGTGAAACACTTATTGTTAACTGGCTTAATTGATGATATCTCCATCGGCAATGCGTATGCTTCACAAGCCGAACTAAAAGCGATGGCAGAAGCCTTTTTTGCCGATTTTCCTGCTATTAAAGTCGATGTTGAAGCCGATATTACGGAAGATGAGCGAATTGCTTTATTTGACAATCTTCACAGCTACCGTGGCGACCGTTCCGATTATATGCTGCGTTCTACTATGACACGAGTTTATTATAAAGATCGGCCGTTTCCAGCGCATAACACCAGAGAAATTGTCAAAGGCGACGTGCTAATTGACAATCAAGACTATGGCCAATATAAAGGCGAAACTCAAATTGCATTACAACCAATGCACAATGACGGTCGTGTAAACGTTGCTGGTCGAATTGCTCCGGATGAATTGTTTCTGTTGGACTTTTTAAAACCATGGTCAAGTTTTAAATTGATTGAAAATAACTAGTTAACCAATGATTGGCAAACAATGAATGATTAGGTGATTTGAAAAGGTAGAAAAGTATCTATCTTTTCAAAACGCCTTTTTCCCTATACTAATTATTTTGTTTTTTAAAGTAAGAGGGCGTTTTAATAATTGTTAAAAGAACAGCGAAAGATTTCAAGAAACTTTGATTCAGGTTGCGCAAACGGACAGAACACTTTATACTGAGAAAGGACTTTATGCAGAAAAGGAGCAACAGAATGAAACGAACCTTGAAAATTTTACTAGGCTTAGTCCTTGTAATCCTGATCGTCTTATTTGGGGCAGGGCTGTATTTTTATAACTATGCAGTCGTTCCTAGTAAAAAAGACTTTTTAGCTTCAGACACACCGGGAACAACCGTCAAACAAACACCGGAAGAACAATGGTTTAAAGATAAAAAAAATCGGACAACTTGGCAGCTGACTTCCCATGACGGGTTAAAATTAAAGGCTATTTATTTGCCGGCTGAACAAAAAAGCACGAAGACCGTTATTATGGCTCATGGTTATATGGGTAATGCTGAAACGATGGCTTCTTTTGCAAAAATGTACCATGATTGGGGCTATAATGTATTAGCACCGGATGCCCGAGGCCACGGCCAAAGTGAAGGCAATTATATTGGCTTTGGTTGGCCGGAACGAAAAGATTATTTACAATGGATCGACCAAGTTCTGCAAAAAACAGGTGCAGATACAACCATTACTCTTTACGGGATCAGTATGGGTGGTGCCACCGTTATGATGACCAGTGGTGAAAAACTACCGAAAAATGTGAAAGCTATCGTGGAAGATTGCGGGTACTCTTCTGTTAATGAAGAACTTTCCGGTCAATTAAAAGAAATGTTCGGTTTGCCAGCTTTTCCATTGATGAACGTAACAAGTGCTGTGACTAAAGTCCGTGCCGGTTATTTCTTTGGTGAAGCCAGTTCCGTAAAACAGTTGCAAAAAAATAAAACGCCGATCCTTTTCATTCATGGAGATGCTGATACTTTTGTCCCATTTTACATGCTGGATGAAGTTTATGCAGCAACGAATGCTCCCAAGGAAAAATATGTTGTCCATGGAGCGAAACATGCAAAATCTTATGACACAGATCCGGAAAAATATAAAGCAACAGTTGCGACTTTCCTAAATAAGTACGTGCGCTAACCATTTCTTAAAAGAGCCTGCGGGATCTGAGGATTCCGTAAGCTTTTTTTCTCTTATATAAAAAAGTTCATAGATTGTTATTCTTTCTTTTAAATTATTAAGAAAGATAAGTGCATAGAAGAGAATTATTTGATAGGATAAAAGGAAGAAATGAGGTAAAATAATGGAAGAGCAATTGATTGATTATTTACATTATTTACAAATTGAACGGGGCTTATCCCTCAACACCAGAAACAGTTATCAAAGAGACTTAAAAAAATATTTGCTTTTTTTAAAGGAGCAATCTTTCAGTAGTTGGCAAGCGGTGGATCGCTACGTTGTGATGGAATTCCTTCAAGCGCTGCATCAAGAGCAACAAGCATCTGCTTCTGTGACACGGATTATATCCAGCTTGCGTGGCTTCCATCAGTTTTTAAGACAGGAACGGATTACAGATCATGACCCGATGCAACATATTGACTCTCCTAAAAAAGTCCAAAAACTGCCTAATACTCTATCGGTAGCAGAAGTAACGCAGTTGATTGAAACGCCCGATACATCACAACCTTTGGGGCTGCGGAACCGGGCGATATTAGAAGTAATGTATGCCACCGGTTTACGCGTCAGCGAGTTAGTGGAATTGAAATTAGGAGATTTACACTTAGCGATGGGCTTGTTACAAACAATCGGTAAAGGCGATAAAGAACGGATTATTCCTTTAGGTGATTATGCAATTCAGTGGATTGAACGCTATTTGTCTGGAGCCCGTAGCCAACTGATTAAAAATCATCCCAACGAACTGCACTTGTTTGTAAATCATCATGGTCAGGCCTTGTCACGACAAGGAATTTGGAAGAACTTAAAACAAATTGTTCGTCAGGCGGGCATTGACAAAAATATTACGCCCCATACGCTTCGTCATAGTTTTGCGACCCACTTGCTAGAAAACGGTGCTGATCTGCGAATTGTCCAAGAATTATTAGGCCACGCTGATATTTCCACCACGCAAATTTATACCCACATTACTAAACAGCGGATGGCCGACGTTTACAAGCAACATTTCCCAAGAGCCTGATAAAAAGAAGGTGAGAGTATGTTAAGCCATTATCGTAAAGAACAGCGCAAAATTGCTATGGGCTTGCTAAGTTTTCATAAAAAAATGCAGGCTCATCAAAATTTGTTAAAAGAAATTGATACGTATGAACAAGAAGAGGCATTCTGCCTTTTTCTATGGAAACCGCTGGATAGTACGAATGTTCAAGGCCTGTTGGGGGTGGAGTTTCAAACGCCAAAGCAAGTGATTCTACACGACATTGCTCTTTCTCCTTCTTTTCGAGGGGAGAAAGTAGGATATCAAATGTTGGATGAACTAGTGGAACGTTATCCTGAAGTTCAGCTTACAGGAACTTCTGCTACCAATGGCTATTTAAATAAATGGCAAGCTTACAAAGCACAACATTTGTGTTAAGATGGAAAACTGGAAGAAGAAAGTAGGGCTCTTTAGTTGCAAGAAATTAATGTAAAGTTGGACGTATTTGAAGGTCCTTTAGACCTATTGTTGCACTTGATTAAAAAACTGGAAATCGATATTTATGATATACCCATCGCTGCGGTAACAGAACAATATATGGCTTATATTCATACCATGTCAACACTAGAGCTAGAGGTAGCAGGCGAATATTTGGTGATGGCGGCTACTTTGATGGCGATTAAAAGTCAAATGCTTTTGCCAAAACAAGAGCTGGAACTGATAGATGAAGAAGGTATACCTGAAGGAGAAGATCCGCGGGAAGCGCTTGTGGCTCAGCTGTTGGAATACCGCAAGTTTAAATATGCAGCTGATATATTGCATGGAAAAGAAGCGCAACGTAGTCTTTATTATACCAAGGAACCAATGGATGTGGATGCGTTCAAAGAAGAAGATGCGTTATTGACGCCGAATCAGCTAACTACCATTGACTTGTTTTTAGCTTTTCATTCAATGTTGGAAAAAAAGAAAACTCGTCAGCCGCTGACTACTACGGTTACCGGCGATAATGTCTCAATTGAAGAAAAAATTTCTATCATTGCAGAGAAGATGGCTACGATCAAAAAAGGGATACCAGTGACCTTTGACACGTTTTTCACCACCTATTCAAAGCCAGAGATTGTTACCACGTTTATGGCTTTGTTGGAATTGATGAAAAAAGGAACGATCCAAGTTGAACAAACGGATAATTACAGCACTATTTTGTTATATAACATTGCCCCAGAAGAAGAAAATGCAGTAGAGGTGGAGGAAAGAAAGTGACACCTATTAATCAAATTGAAGCAATATTATTTGTGGTTGGTGAAGAAGGTATCAGTTTAGATGAACTTGCTTATTTATTGGAACTTTCAACCGCCAAAACATATGAAGCACTGGAACAATTAAAAGAACGTTATCAAACTAATGCAGCGTCAGCTTTACATCTTTTAGAAGTAGGCAATCAATTTATGCTAGCTACTAAAAAAGAATATGCGCCGCTGTTAAAAAAATATGCGCAGTCGCCAATGTCCAATGCCTTATCTCAAGCTGCTTTGGAAACTCTAGCGATCGTCGCTTACAAACAGCCGATTTCTCGAGTAGAAATCGATGAAATTCGCGGTGTCCAATCTGCCGGTTCGCTACAAAAATTAGTAGCCAAACAGTTGATTGAAGAAAAAGGGCGTGTTGACGGTCCGGGTAGAGCAATTTTATATGGTACTACGACGTATTTTATGGATTATTTCGGGTTGAAAACGTTAGAAGAGTTACCGGACATCCAGCAAATGGAAGCGGAAATTGCAGAGGAATTACCGCTTGACCTCTTCTTTGATCGCTATAAAGAAGCGGATACGTTAACGGCAGCTCAAGGAGAGGAAACTGAATAATGGAAAGACTACAAAAAGTAATTGCTCACGCTGGTGTAACCTCCAGAAGAAAAGCGGAAGCTTATATTTTAGCTGGGCGTGTTAAAGTCAATGGACAAGTTGTTATGGAATTAGGTACTCAAGTAAATAAAAATGATCGCATAGAAGTAGACAACGTGCCGATTTATCAAGAAGAATATGGCTACTATTTATTTTATAAACCCCGTGGCGTCATTTCAGCTGTAGCAGATGATAAAGGGCGCAAAGTAGTCACGGATTACTTCAACGAAGTTCAAGAACGAATTTACCCTGTTGGGCGTTTGGATTACGATACTTCAGGTTTACTGTTATTAACTAATGATGGAAATTTTTCACAAATCTTGGCACATCCTAGTCATCAAATTGATAAGGTCTACGTCGCAAAAGTTAAAGGCTTGCCTAGTAAACGTGATTTAGCACCGCTTGCGCGCGGAATCAAGCTGGCTGGCAAGAAAACGGCACCGGCAGCCTTTCAAATTTTATCTGCTGATACCAGAGCAAATACAAGTATTATAGAATTAACAATTCATGAAGGACGCAACCATCAGGTGAAAAACATGTTTCAAGCCCTTGGTTTTCCAGTCCAAAAATTAAAGCGGGAACGCTATGGTGTTTTGACTTTACAAGGCTTGCATCCAGGCGAATACCGCCATTTAAATAAAAAAGAAGTGAGCCAACTACTAAACCAAGCTAAATAAGTACAAGGCAGCCGAATTAAATCGAGACAACCGTTAAAAAAAGGCCTAAACGGTGGATTTTGGCGTTTTTTCTATTGGTACATTCGCAGAAGGAAGTTCTACTGAATCCAGTTTTAAAGCTGCTTCTGTTATTTCCAAGCGAATCTAAAAAAAGAGGCGTGCGCTAAGCGGCTTTTGGTAAAAGCGTAGTTTTTCGTTAAAAGTTTTCGTTTGTTTCCTCCTTTTAAGCTCTTACTTACTTTAAATTAATAAGTTGCAATTAAAGCAAAAGTAGAGTACACTGTAAAAGTAAAAAATAATAAAGGTTCGTCTTCAGGGGCAGGGTGTAATTCCCGACCGGTGGTGATAGTCCACGACCCGTTATGATAACGGTTGAATTGGTGAAAGTCCAATACCGACAGTATAGTCTGGATAAAGAAGATAGGGCTTATTTGGTCTGCTTTTGATTCAGATAACGCCACTCTATTTTTCCCTGTCGAAAAATAGAGTTTTTTAGTTTTATAAAGAAGAAAAGGCAGTTCAAAGAGGTTCGATGAAGATGAGTCCTGAATTGGAGGATTTCATATGAGCAACACCAAGGTTCAAAAAATGGTCAGCATTGCTATGTTGGCAGCTTTTGCTGCAGTCTTGCAGTTTGTCGCATTTCCAATCATGCCGATGTTTAATTTTTTAAAGATTGACTTCAGCGACATTCCTATTTTGATTGGGATGTTTTTGTACGGACCGCTAGCCGGCATTGCCACAGCGTTGATTCGTTCCTTGTTACATTTGTTTTTCACGGGCTTATCTCCTCAAAACATGGTAGGAGACGTGACGAGCTTTTTGGCGTCTGCACTTTTTACTTTGCCAATTTTTTATCTCTTCAAAAAAGGGAATCATCAACGGTTCAGTAAAGGTATTGGCATTATCAGTGGGATTTTCGTTTTGACGTTGTTTATGAGTGTGGCCAACTATTTTGTGATAACGCCGCTTTACTTACAGCTTTATGGAGTGACGACGAGTCAATTTTTAGGCACATCATTGGCTAACTATATTGCTATTGGGATTATTCCTTTTAATTTAATTAAAGGAATTCTGGTCAGCGTGATTTTCCTAGTCTTACATGCCAAATTATTACCGTGGCTTTCAAAAAAACAAGCTTCACTTCATACTAAAACGCCTTTACCAAAATAATTAAAATAGACAAGGCTGTAGACAAAGCTAAGTACGTCTTTTGTTCTACAGTCTTTTTACTGTTTGAAAAGAAATCATTGAATTTTCGGAGTAGATTTATAAAGTTCAATAAAGTATGTGTCCAATAGGCGAAGCCTAGACGCACGAGACCGGTTTGATTAAAAAATTATTAGAGTCGAAAATTGATAAAAGTAACGGCTTAGCTACGGTGCTTTTCATAAGATTTAACAAAAACAACTTAATGCAGTGATAACTTATGGGAAAATGCTCTAAGTTTGTTAATGGCGCTGAAATAGGCTGGTCTATTGGCAAATTTAGAAGAATTCACAGCTTTGTAAGAAGAGTGCTTGTTGCTTTTTTAAGGATTGGAAAATGGACAAGTTAATATGTTGCTTACGATGCCTAAATTTGGTCAACAGTTTTCTGAGGAATGTGTAAAACAGCTTAACAATGATCGTAATTTATTCTTGGCTCCTTTAGCTGACAGTTGCAGTGATAAAAACTAGAGTTGAAAATAGACCGGAGTAACCAGACCCCAGCAACTTTGCTGGTTTTTTTAGGAATTTCTAGGGCAGAATTTACTGAACCTACCGCACATCAGATGAATGTTAAGGCACTGCAATTGTTTTTTTAAAAAGATATTGATATGATAAGAAAAGTTTGAAGCAGAGGAGTTGGCTTTTTGAAAACGTGCGAAAATTGTGGCTGTTCCAATCTTAAAAATGACCCTTTTTGTGCAGAATGTGGCGCACCGTTGATTGATGCTCAACCGTTCCAGCCTAAGAAAACAGTCATTAATCAAACAACAAAATTGAAAAAGAACCACAATAGTCGGCTGCCAAGACGGCACTATTTTATTGCTGTTTATTTACTGATTATGGCTGCTTTTATTATTGGAATCTATGCTTGGGGCCAGCGACATTTCTCCAAAGCAGAACAGGTAGCTGCATTGATTTCAGCGATTGAAGCACAAGACTTCCATCAGGTCAGTCAGAAAATATCCACGAATGAACAAAATTTCACAGTAACACCTACAACGATTAAGCCTTTGGTGAACTACTTACACGATCAACCACAGGAATTGAAAAAAGTAGCTAACGCTTTAAGCAAAAACCAAAGAATGCACGGTTTATCAATACAAAAAAAAGGGCAAAAATATTTTTTCTTTCCTCATTATCAATTTGTCTTAACACCGGTTTATTTGCGCGTAGCTACTAATCAAAAGAAAGTAACCATGAAGATCAATCAAACGGTCATCGGCACTTCAAATGCTGATTCGTATCAACAAGAGTATGGTCCCATTGCGCCTGGCAACTATACTTTTGAAGCGATTATTAAAGGACCGACTGGCAATGATGTTCGTTTAAAAGAAACACATATGATTGATGCAGAAACATATGCTCCCACCATCAATTTAAACTTTAAAAAAATAACCATCCCCATCACTAGCAATTTAGGGGCAGCTGATATTTACGTTAATCAAAAAAAAATAGCTACTTATCATTCTGGAACAAAAATTATCGGCCCTTTGTATTGGAGTCCAGGCATGAAAATACAATTAAGAAAGGAGTTAAATGGTGAAACTATAACTACAGCAGAGGAACCGATTCAATCAACTGATTTCAGTGAAGATGCTTCTAAGAATTTAACGTTGCAATTAAATTTTGCAGTTCTGTCTAACTATGATGTTCGTTTAGCACTGGAAAAATTTTATCAAGAATTCGCGACAGTCTCACAGCAACCAAGTGACGCTACGCGCAGCAATTTAGTGCTGAGTATTTAGCTGGCGGGAAAGAACATCCTGCCTATGATGAGCTTTGGAAAATGATCGTCAATCAAAAAAAACTGCGGACATCAACTACAGCTCAACTGCAATCTACTTATGAAGTCACTATTGATGAGTTAAAACTATTAAGTAAAAATACCTATCAAGTGGATTATCGTTTACAAGTTGCTCGAGCTAGTACCAGTGCTCATCAAGACATCCCGCAAATTCAATGGATTGATGGGATTAAAGAACAAATCCTGATTTCTAAAGAAGCTTTTTCGGTTTCACCTTTACAATTCTTGACTTTGGATGAACGAATGCTCAACTGGCTCTCAACTCACTAACTTACAATAACTACGATAAAAAAATTGGAGGAGGAAAAGCACATGCTAAAAAAGAAATGGTCCAAAATTTTACTTGTCATTTTGAGCTTTATGATTGGGATCCTAATTCTAGGCGGCTTCTTTTTAAAAGCAGCAATTCATACACCTTCAGCTGCTGCACAGACAGCAGCGGCAACAGGAACGGAGATTCCCGGGGCCTTGAAGTTTGCTGGTGATCCGAAAAAGCCAGCTGTTTTGTTTTATCAAGGAGCTTTGGTGGCTAAAGAAAGCTATAGCCTTTGGGCAGAAAAAGTAGCGACCGCCGGTTTTTCCGTCTACTTAATTCAAGAACCCTTCGCCTTGGCGGTTTTAGCTCCTAATAAAGCTCAACAAATCCTAGATTCAGAAAAACTCACTTCTTATGTAATTGGGGGTCATTCCTTAGGCGGGGTGATGGCCAGTCGTTTTGCTGCCAAGCAATCAGCGGATTCAGGCTTAACCGGTGTCTTTTTTCTAGCTAGCTATCCGGATCAAAAAGGCTCTTTGAAGGCCTTTAAAGGCAGCGTTCTTTCGGTAACCGCTTCTTATGATGGCGTTTTAAATCAAAAACAGTACCAAGAAGCTAAAAATTATATGCCTTCCCAAGTAACTTATCAAACAATCGCTGGCGGCAATCATGCAGGCTTTGGTAGTTATGGCTCTCAAAAAGGGGATCATCCGGCTAAAATAAAAAATGCTAAACAGCAAGAACAGGTGGCTAGGATCTTAATTAATTGGTTGAATCAAACTGAAGACAAGAGGGGAACTAGTGATGATTAATAAATAAAAAATGAATATTGAAGCCTCCCTTTTTATTTAAATCAAAGCAAGATGATATTTTATCGTATAGATAGTTTTGTCATGTTTTTAGGGAGTAAGAGGTTATTATGATAATAACCTCTTACTCCCTATACTATGTCGCTGCTGCAAAAATAGTATACAGCAACGATTATTTTTCAGAAAATTCTATTGCATGCACGGGGCATTTGCGATACGATTTTAACACGTTCTCCCTTTGATCCAAGGGAATGAATTGCTTTTGTGCTTCTTTTTCAGTTTTAAATAAAACGATGCCATCATCGTCATAATCAAAAATTGTTGGTGCATAAATTTGGCAAAGACCGCACGCAATACAGCGTTCAGGAATGATTTTGCACTGCATCAGGTAACACATCCTATCTATAACAAGGGGGCTATTTGGCAATGGAAGCAACTTTTATTTTAGCGTTATTTGCCCATGGATACAAGGTAAAAACGACAACTTTGTTTCATCTTTTAAAAGGGAAACGTACAAGTTCAGTATTGATTTACGGCTTTTGTTATGATTGTTTGCGTTTTATTGAAGCCTGGCCTTTAGTTACAGAAAATACTTACCAGCAGGCAATTAACTTTTTAAGCGCTCAAGGCTTTCTCACTTACCATTTAGAAACAAAAGAAGGTCAAATCACTCACCGAGGCCAGCGTTATTTACTCAATCACAACTTTTCACTAAACACCTATGCATTTATCAATCAGTATTTATTTGGCAAAAACACATCTGAAATTTGGCGCATGATCCAATTTTGTGTTCAAGTAGTCTCTAATCTTTCTTACGACGCTAAAAACTATCTTCCTTTAGAATCATCGCCTTTGTATCAGCAACATCTGAAACACTGGCTAACGCTTTATTCCAAAGATGAGCTGATTCATCAAGTTCGACAAGAATGGTTACAGCTATTTCGACAACTTACCAATGAAGAAAGTAATTATTTAGCGGCTCAATTGACAGGCCATGAATGTTTAGGGAAAACTGCTCAGCAACTACATAAACCGGGAGGGACTGAATTTGAAAAAGAAATGTGGCAGAAAAATACACTTCATCATCTGTTGCAGGTAATTATGTCTGAAAGTAATCCGCAACCTTTATACAATTTAATTCAACCTTTAGTAGCCCAAAATCAAAACCAAAGCATGCAAACAACGTATTCTTTCTTACATGCAGGCTTAACTCCAGGAGAAGTAGCCCATCAGCGCAAAATTAAAGTGAGCACAGTCAAAGATCACTTGCTAGAACTAGCTATCAGACGTCAAATTGATAGCTTTTATTATGTGAAAAACCAAACAGTGAGACATAGTTTGACCTCGTCAGCCTCTGATCCTGCTACGTGGCAATTTAAAAAATGGCAGGCGACAATTCCTAATTTGGATTATTTGGATTTTCGTCTTTGTCAAATCGGCTTACTCTGGAAAAGGAGAGACAAATGAATTTAACGCACTATTTACAAACCCATTTTGGCTATGCTGCCTTTAAACCCGGACAAGCAGAAGTGATTGAGCATTTACTAAATGGGCAAGATACTTTGGCCGTTTTGCCAACTGGCACGGGAAAATCGTTATGTTATCAAATGGCCGGCCAACTACTAACTGGCCAAGTGATTATCGTTTCTCCTTTATTATCATTGATGGAAGATCAAGTTCGTCAGCTACAAAGGCATGGTATTCAAAAGGTAGTAGCGATCAACAGTTCCTTAAGTTATCGGGAAAAGCAGTTTGTACTTGCTCATCTTTCTACGTATCAATATCTTTTTTTTAGCCCAGAAATGCTCTTGCAACCTGATGTTTTACAACGTGTAGCTAAGCTTAAACTGGCATTATTAGTCATCGATGAAGCACATTGTGTCTATCAGTGGGGTATCGACTTTCGACCGGAATATGAAAAATTAAATACTGTTCAGCAAGCATTGCATCAACCCTTAACACTTGCTTTAACAGCTACAGCAACGCCTCTTGTGCGTCAAGCAATTACAAACCAAATGTTTCATTCGAAAAACTATCAGGAAGTTATTTATTCTGTTAATCGAAAAAACATCGGTTTAATCGTTCAACACGTAGCAGATAAAGAATGTGCTTTATTACATGCACTGACTCAATTTTCACACAAAGTGATTATTTATTGCGCAACCCGTAAAACGACTGAACAACTGACCACCTTAATTAAAAAAACCACTTCTTTAAATATAGCTTTTTATCATGGAGGATTACAGTCTAATGAACGAAGTTTGCTCCAACAGCAATTTTTAGCAAATCAGCTGGATATTCTTTGTGCCACCAATGCGTTTGGGATGGGAATTGATAAGCCGGATGTACGAGTAGTTATCCATTATGATTTGCCTGACAGCTTGGAGAATTATCTCCAAGAAATAGGGCGAGCTGGTCGAGACGGACGTCCTAGTTTAGCGCTGCTCCTTTATAAAAATGGGGATGAGTTTATCCATCGTTTATTTCAGGAGGCAACACGAGCAGATCGAGAAGCCTTAACGCAATTGTTTCAATTGGCATCGATTCAATCAGATCAGTTCAAACTGGCAGCTACCGAACTTCAGCAAAAATGGCTGCAAGGCTTTTATAAACAAGACTATTCTCTCGAAGAATTGCAAAAACGATTAATTAAGCGTGAACAAGAACGTCAGCAACAATTACAGTTGATGGTGGACTACATTCATTTAACCAGCTGTCGACGGTGTTTCATTCAGTCTTATTTTACTGAGCCGGTTCAACAACAGGATGCTACCGGTTGTTGTGACAACTGCCATTTAACCTTTGACAAGATTCAAGCAGAGATAGTAAAATCAACTGAGACACCTCCAGCACAAGACTGGCAAGCGATAATTCTAAGATTATTTAAAGATCGAAAATAAACTATTTTTTTAGTCGGCAGTTTACAAAAGCTATGGTATAATAACATGCGAGAGAAGTTTAGGAGGAAAGCAGCAGTGAGCAGAAAAAAGAATCAAAAACAGTCAGAAGCTCGTGAACCATGGGAGCAATCAATTTATGAACCAGATAACAAAAGTGGCGGTTCTCGATTGGAAAAACGTCACCACAAAAGAGGCAACACCGCATTTTTAACGATTTTAGTTATTTTGCTATTATGTATTATTGCATTGCCAATTGGTACTTTTTTATATGTAATGCGGGATAAACCAAACGCAAATGCAGGGAAAGATAGCAGTCAGCCATCTTCTTCTCTAGTCCAATCATCAACCAAAGGAAGCTCTTCTAAAAGCTCTTCAACTGAGACAAGTACTGAATCAGCGTCATCAGAATCTAGCAGCTCTAGTGCTGTTCCTGAAAATCAACAAGCGACACCATCAAGCTCAGAATCAGCTTCAGCAGCTGATCAACAACAGACAGAACCAGTATATGACACAGTTCTATCTGGGGAAGGCTTTAAGCAAGTTGCAGCTAGAAATGGAATTACATTAGATCAGTTATTGGCACTAAACCCAAGTTTAACTGTTAATTCCATGTTGCATCCTGGAGATACGCTACGGGTGAAATAAATAAAAAGCAGCTAGGACAGAAGTGATTGCTACACAAGCAAGTCCTTCAAGCAAAGAACCAAGTTTCGAAAATTTCAAGGTGGTAAGGCCGAGCTTCTTTTTTGTCGTGACTTTATTGTGGCACAAAAGAAGCAGCTAACGACTACTCAAAGAGCGCATACTGTTTTTTGGGCTCAAACACTTGTAGGTAAGCACTTTGTTTCGATTAGGTTTATGCCAATTCGGCTATTTAACAGCTGATGGAATCAAAGCAGGCCTTTTCGTGTTCATTACAATTTTTAGAAGCTGAACGATTCTGTCTCAGCTTCTTTTTTGTGGTAAAATAAAAAAGAATCCTTGCACAGGTGAGGATGATGTTGTTTAAAGGGAGTTTATTTATGGATAAAATTAGTATTGCAATTGATGGACCGGCTTCATCGGGGAAAAGTACTGTAGCCAAAATTTTGGCTAAAAAATTACATTACGTTTACTGTGACACTGGCGCTATGTATCGAGCGCTGACTTACTTAGCGATTCAGCATCACGTTGATTTTAACGATGAGGATCAGTTAATAGCGCTTTGTGAAGCCCATCAAATTACTTTTCAACCTACTGAAAAAGGCCAATTGGTTTTTTTAGATGAAGAAGATGTGACTGTTGCAATAAGACAACCAGACGTAACCAACGCTGTTTCTGTGGTGGCTAAACATCAACAAGTTCGTGCAAAAATGGTTGCCTTGCAACAAGAAATCGCTAAAGCAGACGGAATTGTGATGGATGGCCGAGATATCGGAACAGTTGTTTTGCCGCAGGCAGAAATTAAAATCTTTTTGGTGGCAAGCGTGACGGAACGAGCTCAACGACGCTATAAAGAAAATTTAGAAAAGGGAATCACGACGGATTTTGAAACTTTAAAAGCAGAAATTCAACGTCGGGATCATTTGGATTCGACCCGGACTGTTTCTCCCTTAGTTCAAGCTGATGATGCAGTGAAAATTGATACGACTGGCTTGTCAATTGAAAAAGTAGTAGACTCAATCCAAAATATTATCGTTGAAAAGGGCTTTTCTATTTTTTAAGAGAAATTTAAGAAAAATGGTAGAAATCGCTTTATTTTTTTGAAAAAATAACTTACTATTAAGAGAGTAAGTTATTTTAAGAATTTTTTGTTGGTATAGGAGGATAAATGGTCATGACTGAGTTTCAAGACAAGCAAGTAGAAAACAATGGCGAAACAATGGCGGACGTGATGAATAGCGTTCAAGAAGTAAAAGTCGGCGACATTGTCAAAGGCGAAGTTTTAGCTGTAGAAGACAAACAAGTAATTGTTGGTATTGAAGGGGCTGGCGTTGAAGGCGTTGTGCCTGCAAAAGAATTGTCTACGCTACAAGTAGAAGACATTAATGAACTAGTAAAAGTCGGCGACATCTTGGATCTAGTTGTTATTACTTCTATTGGTAAAGACAAAGAAAATGGAAGCTATTTGTTATCTAAACGTCGTTTAGATGCGAAAAAAGTTTGGGAAGAAATTGAACAAGATTTCCAAGATGGAAAAATTATTGAAGCACCAGTCACAAATATCGTTAAAGGCGGTTTAGTTGTGGATGTAGGTGTTCGTGGGTTTGTGCCGGCTTCAATGGTAGAAGACCATTTTGTCTCTGATTTTTCTGAATACAAAGGAAAAACGTTGGCTTTTAAAATTATTGAAATTGAGCCTTCCGAAAACCGCTTAATTCTTTCGCACAAAGCCGTTGTCGAAACAGAAAAAGAAGAACAGAAAAACCAAATTTTGTCCTCCTTCCACGAAGGCGATATCGTTGAAGGCAAAGTTGCTCGATTAACGGACTTTGGTGCTTTTATTGACCTTGGAGGCGTAGACGGTTTGGTACATGTTTCTGAAATCGCTCATCAACATGTTGAAAAGCCAAGTGATGCTTTGTCAGTTGGCGATGAAGTAAAAGTGAAAGTACTGGCTGTCAATCCAGAGGCAGGGCGTATTTCCTTATCAATTAAGGACACATTGCCAGGACCTTGGACGGACATTGAAACAAAAGCAGCTGTAGGATCCGTTTTAGAGGGAACCGTGAAGCGTCTAACTAGTTTTGGTGCTTTTATCGAAGTATTCCCTGGAGTGGAAGGACTTGTTCATATTTCACAAATCTCTCACAAACACATCGCTACTCCTCATGAAGTGTTGCATGAAGGAGACCAAGTTCAGGTAAAAGTTTTGGAAGTGAAACCAGAAGAGCATCGAGTGGCTTTAAGTATTAAAGCACTAGAAGCAAAACCTGAGACACAAGAAGAACCCAAAGAGGTAGAGGCCTACGAATTACCAGAAGAAAATACAGGCTTTACAATGGGTGACATCTTAGGAGATGCGTTAAAAGACACAACAACTTCCGACGACGATAATGAATAAATAATTTCGGGACACGAGCCGTTTTGGCAAGTGTTCCTTTTTTTGATGTCAGCTCTTTCTCATAGGTATGAAAGAGCGAGTTCATGACAAATCTTTGCTTGCACTTTACTGTTTGTTTAGGTAAACTAGTAAAGATTGAGAACTGTCAAGGAGGTAAGTAAATGGCAAATCCAACGATTGCAATTGTCGGTCGTCCAAATGTCGGCAAATCAACTATTTTTAATCGGATCGCCGGCGAACGTATCTCGATTGTCGAAGATACACCAGGCGTCACAAGAGATCGAATTTATACAACGGGCCAATGGCTTGGCCGTGAGTTTAGCGTCATTGATACAGGTGGAATTGAATTGAGCGATGAACCCTTTATGGATCAAATCAAGCATCAAGCGGAGATCGCTATTGAAGAGGCTGATGTAATCATCTTTGTTGCCAGCGGGCGGGAAGGCGTGACCGACGCAGATGAATTTGTCGCTAAAATTTTACACCGTAGCCAAAAACCGGTGATCTTAGCTGTAAACAAAGTGGATAATCCAGAGATGAGAAGCGAAATTTACGAGTTTTATGCATTAGGTTTAGGAGAGCCTTATCCTGTGTCCGGCAGTCACGGCTTAGGAATTGGCGATGTTTTAGATGAAGCGGTCAAACATTTTGCCACAGAGACAGAAACAGAGGATAATAGCACGATTAAGTTTAGTTTAATTGGTCGTCCTAACGTAGGTAAATCCTCATTAATCAACGCAATTTTAGGGGAAGAACGAGTGATTGTCTCAGACGTTGAAGGCACTACCCGTGATGCGATTGATACTTATTTTGAAGCTGAAAATGGTCAAAAATTTTTAATGATTGACACGGCCGGTATGCGTAAACGTGGCAAAGTCTATGAAGCAACAGAAAAATATAGCGTTATGCGTGCAATGCGTGCAATTGAACGCTCTGACATTGTTTTAATGGTCTTAAACGCTGAAGAGGGTATTCGCGAACAGGACAAAAAAGTGGCCGGTTTTGCTCATGAAGCAGGACGCGGTATAATTATTGTGGTGAACAAATGGGATACAGTAAAAAAAGAAACCAATACAATGCGAGATTTTGAAGCGAAAATTAGAGATGAATTTCAATATCTAGACTATGCGCCCATCATCTTTGTATCGGCCTTAACTAAGCAACGCCTAAGTAAATTGCCAAACTTAATTGAAGTAGTTAGCATGAACCAAAATCTCCGTGTACCGTCAGCAGTGTTGAACGATGTAGTCATGGATGCAGTGGCCATTAACCCAACACCGACAGATAAAGGCAAACGGCTAAAGATTTTTTATGCAACTCAAGTGGCAGTTAAGCCACCAACATTTGTCATTTTTGTGAACGAAGAAGAATTGATGCATTTCTCCTATGCTCGCTTTTTAGAAAACCAAATTCGCAAAGCGTTCACTTTTGAAGGAACACCTATTAAAATAATTCCTAGACGGCGAAAATAAAGCATTTTACCACACTTGTTCTAAATATTCAAATAAATCTATAAAGTTTTTTTAAAAAAAACTTTTTATCGAAAAAAATAGTGAAAAAGCACTAAAAACCTTGCTATTACAAGCTTCCTATGATATCTTGATAACAGAATATTGAACATAGTCAATATTTGCTAACTATTTTTGGACCACTCAACTATAGTTAGATTTTAGGTGTGTCAAACATCGTATCTCTTGTGGAGGAGGTGAAATTATCCATGGCAAATAAAGCAGAATTAATCGAAAACGTAGCATCTTCAACTGGCTTAACTAAAAAAGATGCAACTGCAGCTGTTGACGCTGTTTTTTCAACAATTCAAGATTCACTTGCTAAAGGTGAAAAAGTTCAATTAATCGGTTTTGGTAACTTCGAAGTACGTGAACGTGCAGCTCGTAAAGGACGTAACCCACAAACTGGTAAAGAAATCCAAATCGCTGCAAGCAAAGTTCCTGCGTTCAAACCAGGAAAAGCGTTGAAAGATGCTGTTAAATAAAACAGTTCATAAAGGGACTAAGACTTATTACATCATGTAAGTCTTGGTCCCTTAAACATTCTGACTAAAACAATTATCAAGCTGATTGACGGTCTAATTTTTTATTTTTTTCTAAAGCGTACATATTTTGATTCTGCAAGTGGCTGTTTTCCTTTGAATATGCTAGACTGATACTAATCAAATACCTGTTGCACCCAGACAGCTTGCTTGATTAGTCAGTGGCAAAGGACGTGAAAAAATGAAAATCGACTACTATTTAAATGCCCGAAATATTCCGTTAGTTTACGGTGAAACTTTTGTATCCTTAGTAAAAAAAGCCGATTTTCATGCTTGTCGAATTATTTTGATAACAAATCAGCGCTACTATGATTTGTTTTCAGAAAAGATTAATCATGCCTTGGGAACCCACCAAACGATTAACTGGTATATTTGTCGCAATGATGTCCATTGTAATACGATGTCAGAATTGGAAGGAATTTTTTCTTTTTTAGAGGAATTGCCGAAGGGCCAATCTTTGCAATTGGTAGGTTTTGGCAATGAAGGCGTGATACAATTAACTTCTTTTTTGAGAAAGACGTCGGTTTATCTTACAGCTTCTTGGTTAGTGCCTCTTTCTATTCAAGCTTTCAGCCAAGCATTGCTACCTTTTGCTGCGATTGAGTGGCAAAATAAAACCGTTATGTCAGTAACTGCTGAGGTGCAGCAAATTATTTATGATTTTACATTGACTAATAAAAAAGGTGCCGGAAAACTAGTTGACTTCATGGTGTTCTTACGCTGCGGGATCGTTTGCAGTCATGATTTTTTACAGCAGCTTTTTAAAAATTATCCAGATCAAAAACGGTTGCAGCAAACTTCCTTTAATGGTATGTTAGACAAATTACTGCAATTCTACGAAATCGCAGGACCTCAAATTAACCAATTCGGTCAGCCGTTTGAGCAGGCTTTTTTAAGGACAGAAAATGGTCATTTGCTTTCAGGCTCGATGAAGTGTTTTTTAGGAATGCTATTGCATTTACTTTGGTGCCAAGAAACAGCGTCCTTTGAGTTTAACTTCAAAAATTTTCTGACTTGGCTAGCGCACCTTGGTTTTCCAGTGGACTTTCCTAAAGAAATTTTTTTAAGCGATTATACAGAAAATGTGATGCAACAGCTAAAAGAAGGGGCATCATTGATTTTTCTAAGTGATATAGGACAACAACAGAAAAATACAGTCCAGCCAACACCGGTACAACTATTAACAACAATTGAAAACTATCAAAAAATAGTAGCGGAGATACGAGGGTGAAAAGATGTCATATAGTAAAAAAATGGTAGAAGCCTTACAAGCAGAGAACTTAGTACAAGCAAAGCTGGATTTTGCTGATGCTTTAAAGTACGATGATCCAGATACCTTAGCCGATTTAGGGGAAACCTTGTTGTCATTAGGTTTTTTAGAAGAAGCCCAACAAATTTTTCAACACTTATTAGAACAATTTCCAGATGCAGAAGGCTTAAATATTCCTTTAGCTGAAATTGCAATTGAAAATAATGAAATTGATGAAGCGTTTATCTATTTAGAAAAAATCACACCAACTAGTGATAGTTATATTCAAAGTTTATTAGTGAGTGCGGATTTATACCAAGTCCTTGATTTTCCAGAAGTTAGTGAAGCAAAATTAAAGGAAGCCGCAACACTGGCTCCTGAAGAACCATTAATTCAGTTTGCTTTGGCTGAACTATATTTTGCCACCGGCAATTTTGTCGAAGCAATTCCTAATTACCAAGCTTTATTAGTTAGCGGTGCAGATGTTATTGCAACAGCTTCGATTGATGAACGACTAGGAAGCAGCTTTAGCATGCTAGGGGATTTTGAAGCAGCCATTCCTTATTTGGAAAAAGCAGTGGCCAAGGAGCAGACAGATGATCGGCTCTTTCAATTAGCCTTTACTTATTTACAGTTGCATGATAATCAAAAAGCGATTGCTTTATTCCAACAATTACAAGCCTTAAATCCTCATTACCAGTCATTATACTTATACTTGGCTGAAGCTCTTCAAGAGGAAGAACAGCTTGAAGCAGCTCGTGAGGTCGCAGCAACCGGTCTTAAAGAAAATCCTTATCAAGTGGAGTTATATCAATTTGCTGCTGAAAATGCTTATCGCCTCCATGATAGCGCAAAAGCGGAAGCTTTGTTGCTTCAAGCCTTAGAACTGGGTGAAAAAACAGATGAAACGCGCTTAACCTTAAGCAATTTATACCTAACAGACGAACGCTTTGAGGATAGTATCACCATTTTAGAAGGCATGGAAGAAAGCTCTCATCCGTATGCTGAATGGAATTTAGCCAAAGCTTACAATGAATTAGAAGAATTTGAAGTAGCTAAAGTCCACTTTGAACAAGCCTATCAAGATCTTGCGCACGAACCAGAATTTTTAAAAGAGTACGCTTTATTTTTGCGGGAAGAAGGACAATTGGCTCAAGCACGTGATTTATTAATTCACTACCTGCAACATGAGCCGGGCGATCTCGACATGCAAGCAGTTTTAGCGGATATTGAAGAAAGTTAGGAGTACAATATGTTGGTACATTTAGCGGACAAAAAGAAGTTTATACAGTGGTTAGTCACCTCCGTTGCTTTTGATAAAAGAGAAATATTATGGATTCTCGATTATCTGATTCGTCATGAAACAATTTTAAACCAAGTCCACTTTGTTGAACACGTTGAAAAAACCAACCGCGGACTTCGTATTGCCTCTCAAGAAGAAAACGCTTTTCCAATGCAGCTTTTTTTACAAGGACAAACCTTTACAGACGCTGAACAAATTTTTCATGAAATGCGAATGAATTGGCGGGAAGCTCTTTATATTGAATGTTTGTTTCCAACTGCTTGGACTACAAGTGAGTACTTGGCTGTTTTAGAGGATAATCCCTTCGCCCCTTGGAATGAGCAAGTTGATCCAGCATTGATTCAAAAAATTGATGCCTATTTTCAACAAGAAGCACGTAATCATCAATTAATGCTATTGCATCACCAAATCGATCAAGCCTTAGAGGCAAGCGACTATGATGCTTTTTTAGAATTATCAGATGAACTCAACCGCTTAATGCTGTGAATCACTACGATTGGCGCTAAGGCGACAGAGTAGCTGATGAACAGTACTTGCTGAACGAAGTGAGGGAAGTCTCCTTGAAAACTAATCAAGTGTAAGGATAGTTCTTGATTCATAACAATTCTCATAACAAAGTACCTCAGGCTCAAGCTTTACTACGATTGGCGCTAAGGCGACAGAGTAGCTGATGAACAGTATTTGCTGAACGAAGTGAGGGAAAAGTTTCTTTCATAAGATTTATAAAAATCGCTGAGAAGGGGAAATAGCGGCTCAGGATCATGTAAAGTATGAAGAGGATTGGGGCACTTCTTATACCTTGTTGAGCTACTCGCTACCCAATTACCTACCTTAACAAGTGGCTACGGAGCAAACCCCAATCAAAACCAGGCAGTTTCTTTCTTACTCTGCTTGTTTCGTTCTAAGACATAAATTATAACTGGCACAGACAGCGACCAACTTTCTTAAAGGACGGTCGCTGTCTGTGCCAGTTTAATAATTTTTTGAAGAAAGGTAGAACCAAAGACGGCGGTGCGTTTTATTTTTTTTTGTTTTATTTCCGTGGTAAAAAAAACTTGCGATTCGGTTTAGCATAAGTAAAGCCTTCACCGATAGCTTCATGTACATTAATCACTGAAACAAAGGCTTTCGGATCCAATTCAGTGGCAATTCGTTTCACTTCGGTAATTTCACTGGGACTGACCACAATATACAGCACTTTTTTATCGACTTGAGAAAAGCCGCCTGCTCCGTTTAAATATGTAACACCTCTTTCCAAGGTTGTCATGAGTACTTCTCCGATATCCTGGGAATGTTTAGAAATAATTAAAATCCCCTTGGCTGCATAAGCACCGTCTAAAACAGAATCAACAACACGACTAAAGACAAACGACACGATTAATGTATACATCATTCGTTTGACATCGATATAGCTGAGAGATAGTATTAGAACGATCACATCAAAAATTAAAAGAGAGCGTCCCATACTAACGCCAAAATTCTTTTCTAAAATTCGGGCGATAATGTCCGTGCCACCTGTTGTACCACCAACTCGATAAACCAAGCCGCTGCCTAATCCAGCTGCTAATCCGGCTAATAATGAAGCGATTAGTAAATCATGGTCTAAGTTAATGACAACGGGAAATTTTTGCCAGAACCACAGGAAAGCTGACAAAGCAATTGTTCCAAAAATTGTATAGTAAAAGGATCGCTTCCCTAAGATTTTGCCGCCAATTAAAATTAACGGAATATTGATGACTAATGTTGAATAAGCCGGATTAATTGAAAATAAAGCCCTTAAAATTAAGGTAATTCCCGTAACGCCACCTTCAGCTAAATTATTGGCAATGTTAAACGATACTAAGCCAAAAGCGTACAAGCTAGTTCCTATAAGAATACAGAGAATGTCTTTCAGATCAAATCGTTTTTCTTCCATATGTATCACGTCCTTTTCCACTATTCACTTTATCATTATCATTGTGAAACAACAAGAGCTATCTTTGCAGGAGGCCCAGATTTTGTTAAGATAGAGAAGAAGATAAGAAAGGTTGGGAAAAAAATGGAGCAAAAACAAGTAAGTATGCAAGCAATGCAGCAAGAAGTCGATGATTTTATCCGCCAATTCAAATCAGGATACTTTTCCCCGCTGGCACAGCTCGCTCGTTTAACAGAAGAAGTGGGAGAATTGGCCCGTGAGATAAATCATTATTATGGTGAAAAGACCAAGAAGAACACGGAACATCCCAAGACAATGACAGACGAGCTTGGCGATGTATTATTTGTTGTTATTAGTTTGGCTAATTCTTTAGACATCGATTTAGAACAAGCCTTTGCAGCAACAATGACAAAATTCCACCAACGTGATCAGTATCGCTTTGTGCGAAAGGATGAAGAATAAATGATTAAAATTGTAGTGGCCGGATTTAATGGCCGGATGGGAAGTACGGCGACAAAGATGGTTTTGGCAGCAGAAGATTTCCAATTAGTGGGAGTGTATGACCCTTTTGAAACGAAACAAAATCTGAATGAATATGCGCAATACCAACAAATCAATGTACCGATTTTTCATGAATTAAAAGAAGTTCTGCAAGCAGAACCGGACGTCTGGATTGACTTTACTGTACCAGAAGTTGCATATACCAATACATCTTTTGCACTAGAACATAAAATCGCCCCGGTTGTGGGCACCACAGGATTTACCGAAACGCAAGTTCTGCAATTAATCCAGTTGTCTCTAAAACAACAAGTTGGTGGTTTGATTGCGCCTAATTTTGCTATTGGCGCTGTGTTAATGATGGAATTTGCCCAAAAAGCCGCTCATTATTTTCCCAATGTGGAGATTATCGAACTTCACCACGATCACAAATTAGACGCTCCAAGTGGCACGGCGTTAAAAACAGCTGAAATGATCAGTGAGGTTCGAACAGCACAATCCCAAGGCCATCCTGAGGAAACAGAAAGTTTAGCTGGAGCAAGAGGGGCAAACTATGAAGGCATGAGAATTCACAGTGTCCGCTTACCAGGGCTGATCGCTCATCAGCAAGTTCAATTTGGTAGTCAAGGAGAGGGACTAATTATTCGACACGACTCTTATGATCGTAGTTCATTTATGACGGGAGTGGCTTTAGCTTGTCGTAAAGTAGTTGCAGCTAAAGAATTATATTATGGATTGGAACAATTATTATGAAATTAACTACAGTACCTAACGAATTTAAAAAAGCGGCGAAAGTGCTGCAGCTGATTAAAGTCCATGGCTTTGATGCTTACTTTGTAGGAGGCAGTGTGCGGGATGCTTTACTGGATAAGCCGATTCATGATGTCGATATTGCTACCAGCGCCTATCCAGCTGAAATCAAACAAATATTCCCTCGAACCATCGATGTCGGTATTGAACATGGCACTGTTTTAGCATTGGTGGATGATGAACAATATGAAATCACCACCTTTCGTGCGGAATCAACTTATCAAGATTTTCGACGTCCTGATGAAGTCACGTTTGTTCGTTCCCTGAAAGAAGACTTAAAACGACGAGATTTCACGATTAATGCGCTGGCACTAGAAGAAAATGGGGAAATTATTGATTTATTTGACGGACTGGAAGACTTATCTAAAAAGGTTATTCGAGCTGTTGGTAATCCTCGAGAACGCTTTCATGAAGATGCTTTGCGTATGATGCGTGCTTTACGTTTTGCTAGCCAATTAGACTTTGCCATTGAACGTGAGACCTTGGACGCTATCGAAACCTATCACCCCTTATTGGCAAAAATTTCTGTCGAAAGAATCACGATTGAATTTACCAAGCTACTTTTAGGAGCAAATCGCAGACGGGCAATTCAGGCCTTTGTTTTGACAGAATGTTATCAATATTGCCCGGGATTACGCAGATATGGTACTCAATTGTTAAACTTTAGTGACTTGCCAGCTGACCCCCTTGAGACGTCAGCTCAAGCTTGGACATTATTGCTTTATATTTTGGGGCTAGAAGCAGATAAAATCCGTTCCTTTTTAAAAAAGTGGAAGTTATCAAATCAGCTGATTCAGAGCATCTCTACCTTATTATGGGGATTGCGATTTCGTTTGGTTCAAGCTTGGACGCCTATGACGCTGTATCAGTTAGGAGTAGATAATGCTCAAGCGATTGAAAAATTACTGCCTTATTTTGGGAAACAAGCGGATCTTGTTGAGTTGAAAAAACAAGTTGAGCAGTTGCCGATTCGAAAACGGCAGCAGTTAGCTATCAGCGGTAGTGATTTGCTTCTTACTTTTTCCGAAAAACCCGGCAAATGGGTCGGCAGCTTACTGGACCAAGTGGAAACAGCTGTGGTGCAGCAGCAAGTAGAAAATCAGCGCGAAGCATTACTGCAATTTGCTCAACAAAAAAGAAAGGAAGATAAGGCATGACAGCATTTAGCAAATTATTTGTAGTCAGCGGTGAACAGACAGCACGGGCAGTCGGCTCAGGGGACCTTGAAGTTTTAGCCACTCCAGCTTTAGCTGCAATGATTGAAAATACAGCTAAAGAATACTTAAAAAATCAATTGAAGCCAGCAACAACGTCTGTAGGAATATATTTGGAATTGAGCCACTTAAAACCATCTTACGTTGAAGCAAGCATTGACGTTCGCTTGCAAGAAGTAACAGAACAAGGGACAAAAGTAACGTACCAATTTGAAGTGTATGATGGTCTGAAAAAAATTGCAGTCGGGCAGCAT
Organism: Enterococcus faecalis; assembly: GCA_051295955.1. Taxonomy (GTDB): domain Bacteria; phylum Bacillota; class Bacilli; order Lactobacillales; family Enterococcaceae; genus Enterococcus; species Enterococcus faecalis_A. The sequence continues at coordinate 49,438 of JBPDWA010000004.1, forward strand.
CAACGAGCGATTGTCGAAATTGAGCCTTTTTTGGAAAAATTACTGGAAAACCACAATAATTAGGTGAAAACTGTGACCAATATTTAGAATTATGCTAAACTAAGGATGTAAGAATTTATTTAGTAAGGAGAATGGGCAATGAGTAGAGAAATGACTGCATTAAAATTTTATTTTCGTAATGGCGAAACTTGGACAATCAATCGTCGCTACATCGGTGATCTATGGATCAAACAAATTTCCACCAGTTTTGGTCGCATCAACGGTAGTGAATTTGTAGAAATTCATCCTTGCGAAGGCTTTAAGATTGAAATCTTCCAAGAAGGCGACCACGTGCAAACTCATGATATTAACTTAGGTGGCTTGGAGTTAGGCATGTTTGCGCGGGCCTTAAAATACGAAGATATTGAACGGATGGAAATCTTATATCGTAATGGAACTCCTGATTTAGTTTATTTCCCATATAAGGATAAAACAGACGAAGGCTTGGATAATGTCTATCAATCCACTAAAATCAGTGAAAAGACCAAAAATTTATATATCGTAATTGACCCAACCAAAACTGTAGAAGACGTCTACGGGGAAGATTTATAAGAGAGTAATAACCGATTGTAAAAAGTCAGCAGCTTGGTCTGTTGACTTTTTTTGCAACTAAAAACGAATGGGGCAAACAGCAATGTTTGACTGTTGTGTCGTTCTAGGCAAGGGATAAAGATTCCTTTTTCTAAATATTGAACCTATTTTCAACTCCATTCCTTAGTATTTTTTGTAGCTAATCTTAGTATGGCCAGCTTTTTTATTTATGAAGTGATAGTATAATTAGGAAAAAATGAGAAAATTTGAATAGAAAAACAGTTGCCTAAAATGTAAACTTTAAAAAATTTCAGAAAAGTGTTGACAGATGATTTTCTCGAAGGTATACTATAGCCAATTCTTAAATATCAGTTTTGGAGTGATTCCCATGAATAACAAATATATGAACCATTCACAACTGAATAATTACTACTTTAGCTATTTTAGATAGGTTTGTATTCATACACATTATGGATACAAACAACAACTCTGTTTGTATCTATGATGGCTAAGGAATTTTGACATGACTTTCAGCCACGTAGAGGAAAAAATCTATAGTGGCTCTTTCTTTTGTTATATTTTAAGGTGTTCACTGTAGGGTTTTAACTTTTACGGTGAACACCTTTTTGATTACAAAATAATGTGAGGAATGGTGAAATGGACAACAAAATTACAGGACATACAAAATTAGCAGCACTTCTTGCCACGCCGATTCGGCACAGTATTTCGCCGATGATCCAAAATACTGCCTTTCAAGAAGTAGGGATTGACGCAGTGTATCTCGCTTTTGAAGTGGGACCCCAGCAGTTGCGGGAAGCAATTGACTCCATTCGCAATTTGGAGATGATAGGCGCTAATCTATCAATGCCGAATAAAATGGCAGCACTTCAATACATGGATGAATTAAGTGAAGCTGCTCAGTTGGTAGGTGCCATTAATACAATTACCAATGAAAAAGGCAAGTTGACAGGCCATATCACTGATGGAACTGGCTTTATGCGTAGTTTGATTGATTTACAAGTTGATGTAATTGGAAAAAAAATAACAGTCATTGGGGCTGGGGGAGCAGCCACTGCCATTATCGCCCAAGCTGCTCTGGATGGCGTTCGAGAAGTTGCCGTTTATAATCGCAAAGATAATTATTATGACCAAATCAAAGAAAAATTGACGGATATGGCTGCAAGAACCGGGTGTCATATTCACTTAAATGACTTGGCGGATACCAAAGACTTGGCAAATGATGTAGCTGAAAGTGTCTTGCTTTTAAATGCTACCGGTGTTGGCATGAAGCCATTGGAAGGACAAACGCCGATCCAAGATTTTTCAATTATTCGGCCAGATTTATTTGTTTACGATGTTATTTATACACCGAAAGAGACGGAATTCTTAAAACAGGCACGAAAAAAAGGAGCAAAGGCCAGTAATGGACTTGGCATGCTCTTGTATCAAGGTGCCGCAGCTTTTGAAAAATGGACCGGTCAGGAAATGCCAATTGATAAGATCAAACCAATTTTAACTACTAACTAATCTGTGAAAACAAAGGAGCTTCTATTATGATCGTAATTATGAAACCTAGCGCAACACAAGCGCAAATTGAGGCTGTAATTGAAAGAATAAAAAAAGAAGGCTTAGCAGTTCGCCTAAGTGAAGGAAAAAAACAAACAATTATTGGCCTAATTGGCGATACCAGCAGTATGCAAGATGTTGCTTTCAAAAGTTATGACGGTGTGGAATATAGCGTAAAAATTTCATTAACCTACAAATTAACTAGTCGCCAGTTTCATCCGGAAAATACAATTGTTGATGTGAATGGTGTCAAAATCGGTGCTGGCAATCTTGTAACAATGGCTGGCCCATGCTCCATTGAAAGTTTGGACCAAATTCAAGAATGTGCCCGTATGGCCAAAGCTGGAGGTGCTACGATTTTACGGGGCGGAGCTTTTAAGCCCAGAACCTCTCCTTATGCCTTTCAAGGATTGGAAGAAGAAGGCCTAAAATACATTCGCCAAGCAGCTGATGAATTTGGTATGCAAGTGATCACTGAAGTAATGGATGTAGCCAATTTGGACTTAGTGGCTCATTATAGTGACATATTACAAATCGGTGCCCGTAACATGCAAAATTTTAAACTTTTACAAGCGGCTGGCAAAACGCAAAAACCAATTGGCTTAAAACGTGGAATTGCCGGTACCATAGAAGAATGGCTAAATGCAGCAGAATACATTGCCGCTCAGGGCAATTTTAACGTCATTTTTATTGAACGTGGAATTCGCACCTACGAAACGGCTACTCGCAATACTTTAGATTTAAGTGCAGTACCTCTCATCAAAAAATTAAGTCATTTTCCAATTATTGTTGACCCGAGTCATGGTGTCGGCATTTGGGACTTGGTACCGCCGATGGCACGAGCAGGAGTAGCTGCTGGGGCAGATGGTTTAATTGTTGAAATTCATCCCGACCCAGCCAATGCTTGGTCTGACGGACCGCAATCTCTAAATGAAAAAACCTATTTAAAAATGATGCGTGAAGTTACGATAATTGAACAAGCGATGCAACAAATCAACCAATTGACAGAATAAGGAGGAGGAACAACTACGATGGAATTAACGGTTACTTTACCGCATCTTAGCTATGATCTCATCATCAAGAATGGTTGTTTAGCGAAAATTGGCCAGTGGGTAGCAAGCTTATGGCAACCTCAAAAAGTCGTTGTTATTACTGATCAAACAGTCAAGGACCTTTATGGTGCAAAAGTTCTTTCCGCCTTAAAAAAAGCCGGCTTTTCAGTTGCTTTATTTGCTGTTAAACCAGGAGAAAACAGCAAAAGCCTAGCTTCAGCCCAAAAGCTTTACGATTTCCTCAGTGAACAGCAAATGACGCGCAGTGATGGAATTTTAGCATTAGGCGGCGGCGTAGTGGGGGATTTGGCCGGCTTTGTCGCTTCGACTTATATGCGCGGATTGCATTTTTTACAAGTCCCAACCACTTTGTTAGCACAAGTTGATAGCAGCATCGGCGGCAAAACAGCTGTCAATACGTCAAAAGCCAAAAATTTAGTAGGAACGTTTGCGCAGCCTGATGGTGTTTTGATTGATCCAGAAACATTGAAAACCTTAGAGATGCGACGTGTGCGTGAAGGAATCGCTGAGATTGTAAAGTCAGCGGCCATTGCCGATGTCAAGCTCTGGCAACGCCTAGCAGCAATGAAGGACGAAGAAGAACTTTTGGACAATGCAGTAGAAATTATCGCTGCCTGTTGTAAAATTAAGCGCCACGTAGTTGAAAGTGATGAATTTGATCATGGTCAACGTTTGCTATTAAATTTTGGTCATACAATTGGTCATGCCTTAGAAAATACACTAGGGTACGGAGTCGTATCTCATGGTGAAGGGGTAGCAATCGGTATGGTCAAAATTTCACATATTGCAGAGGCCAAGCAAGTAACATCACAAGGAACGACGCAGCAGTTGATGCAAATGTTAAAGAAATTCCACTTACCTGTTGCTGCAAATACCTGGGACGTTGAAACGTTATATCAGGCAATTACCCATGACAAAAAAGCACGAGGTGACTTTTTGAACATTATAGTATTAGAATCAATTGGACAAGCCAAAATTGAGACAATTACCACAACGGAAATGAAAAATTATTTACTTAAAGGAGGAGTAACGTGCGATTTATAACAGCAGGAGAATCACATGGCCCTAAACTAACCGCAATCATTGAAGGACTGCCGGCAGGTATGCCCCTAAGCGCAGCTGACATAGATGGTGAATTGGCTAGAAGGCAAGGCGGCTACGGACGAGGCGGTCGTATGAAAATCGAAAAAGACCAAGTTCGGATTACTTCCGGTGTACGACACGGAAAGACCTTAGGCTCACCGGTTACACTAGAGGTAGAAAATCAAGATTGGAAAAATTGGACTTCCGTGATGTCGGTTGAAGAAGTTCCTGATAAAAGTAAACAAATTCGTCGCATGCACAAACCAAGACCCGGGCACGCCGACTTAGTCGGTGGCATCAAATATCAACAAAGCGACTTGCGCAATGTGCTAGAACGTTCCTCAGCGCGAGAAACGACGATGCGAGTCGCTATCGGAGCTGTAGCCAAACGTTTATTAAAAGAAGTGGAGATTGAAGTTGCTGGTCATGTGGCTGTTTTAGGCGGTATTCAAGCATCGATCCCAGACGGATTAACGATCCAAGAAATCCAAAGTCGTTCGGAGGCTTCCGCCGTTCGTGTTGTCGATCCGACAGTTGAAAATGCAATGAAAGAATTGATTGACACAACCAAAAAAAGCGGTGATACAATTGGTGGCGTTGTTGAAGTAATTATTGGCGGCGCGCCGATTGGTTTAGGCAGTTACGTGCAATGGGACCGAAAATTAGATGCAAAAATCGCCCAAGCAGTTGTGAGTATTAATGCCTTTAAAGGGGTTGAATTCGGCCTGGGTTTTGAAGCGGCTAATCGTCCGGGAAGTCAAGTGATGGATGAAATTATTTGGAATAAGGAAATGGGATATACACGGTCTACAAATAATTTAGGAGGCTTTGAAGGCGGTATGACAAATGGTATGCCAATCATCGTTCGTGGAGTGATGAAGCCAATTCCCACACTTTATAAGCCTTTACAAAGTGTGGACATTGATACCAAAGAACCATACAAAGCAAGCGTAGAACGTTCGGATAGCACGGCCGTTCCGGCTGCTAGTGTTGTCTGTGAAGCAGTGGTGGCAACCGAAATTGCGCAAGCTTTATTAGATAAATTCAATAGTGACTCTTTTGAACAATTAAAAAAGGACATTCACCGTTATCGCCGTTACACTCAAAATTACTAAACAAAAAGAGCGTAATGGAGGAGAAAAAATGCAGCGTAATTTATTAATCATAGGATTGGGCCTAATCGGGAGTTCTCTGGCCTTGTGTCTGAAAAAGCAACAACCCACTTTGACTATTTATGGATTTGACCAGCAGAAAGAATACGAAGCCATTGCTCTTCAAAAAGGGGTTATTGATGTCCCAGCGGAAAGTATTGAAACCCTTGCGCCAATTGCGGATTATATTTTCCTATGTACGCCAGTCAGAACGACGTTAAAGCATTTGTCAATTCTTAGTCAACTACCTTTAAAAAAACAAGTTTTAATTACAGATGTCGGCAGTACAAAACAAGAAATCGTTGAACTGGCGGAAAAATTAAAACTTAATGGGTTTATCGGTGGTCATCCAATGGCTGGTTCTCACAAATCAGGCGTTAGGGCAGCTCAAGAACGGCTTTTTGAAAATGCTTATTATATTTTTACGCCAAACAAGACCACTCAAACCCAGCAGATCGATGAACTAACTGATCTTTTAGCAGCTACGCATGCCACGCTTATTACCATGTCAGCTTCGGAACACGATCAGATTATCGGTATGTTAAGTCATTTGCCGCATATCATTGCTGCTGGATTAGTAAATCAGAGTCACCGCTTTAATGAGCAGTTTCCTAGAGCAAGTCAATTGGCTGCCGGTGGGTTTCGTGATATCACCCGCATTGCCTCGTCGGATCCGCAAATGTGGACGGATATTTTATTAAGTAATAAAGATCCCTTGCTGGGTTTACTTACTAGCTGGCAAATGGAAATGAAACAAGTCGAACACTGGCTCCAAACTGAAAACGCTCAAGCAATCCGGATTTTTTTGAAAATGCTAAAGAGACCCGAAATCAATTAGCAGTTCATAAAGAAGGGGTTATTCCTTCATTTTTTGATTTGTTTGTGGACGTGCCGGATGAACCTGGTGTGATTGCGGAAGTCACTTATTTATTAGCACAAGCATCGCTTTCCTTGACTAACGTTAAAATTTTGGAAACACGCGAAGAAATCATGGGAATTTTACAATTAACATTTAAAAATCAAGCTGATTTAACAGCAGCTAAACAAAAAATTGAAACCGACACTACTTATTCATGTTACGAAAGCCGGAGGTGAAATCGATTGCAATTATTAACAAATCAAAACCGCTTGCGAGGGACACTTCAAGTTCCCAGTGATAAATCTATTTCTCATCGAAGCATCATGTTTGGTGCGGTGGCCCACGGTACTACTTGTATCCGAAATTTTTTACAAGGGGATGACTGTCTTAGTACACTCAAAGCCTTTCAAAAGTTGGGCGTTCTCATCGAACAGACGGGTACGAACATTCTTGTCCACGGTCAAGGCTTTGCCGGCTTACAGCAGCCAGCCACAACGATTGACGTTGGCAATTCCGGTACGACTATTCGCTTGATGATGGGAATTGTTGCTGGGCAACCATTTCAAACAATTTTTAAAGGGGATGAATCGATTGCTAAGCGGCCGATGAATCGAGTGATGCAACCCTTAAGGCAAATGGGGGCAAAGTGTAGTGGCCAAAATGACAGTGAATTTCCGCCGATTCAAATTATAGGGACGGAAGCACTGCAGCCAATTACTTACCAGTTACCAGTAGCCAGTGCACAAGTAAAATCAGCACTATTATTTGCAGCCTTACAAACGGCAGGGACCTCTAAGATCATCGAAAAAGAAAAAACGCGGAACCACACTGAAGAGATGATCACTCAGTTTGGCGGTACAATCAGAGTTTCTGGCAAAGAAATTACGATTGAAGGACCTCAACAATTACAAGGACAAACAATCACTGTTCCCGGAGATATTTCTTCGGCCGCCTTTTTCTTAGCAGCTGGTTTATTATTACCTAATAGCCAAATCGTCTTAGAAAATGTAGGGCTTAATGAAACACGGACGGGTATATTAGACGTAATCGCAGCGATGGGTGGTAGTGTTACACAAGATCAAGTAGATCATAAAAATCATTCCGGATGTCTAATTGTACAATCAAGTTCTTTAACAGCCACCAATATTGGCGGAAAAATTATTCCGCGCTTAATTGATGAATTGCCAATTATTGCCTTATTAGCTACACAAGCGAATGGTACAACAATCATTCGTGATGCAGAGGAATTAAAAGTGAAAGAAACCAACAGAATCGACGCAGTTGCCAATGAATTAAACAAGTTAGGCGCACAGATCACACCGACAGACGATGGGCTGATTATCAAAGGGCCAACGCCTTTACATGGGGCTAATGTCACTAGCTATGGGGATCATCGAATTGGAATGATGCTGGCTATTGCCGCTTTAATCGTAGAAACCGGGGAAGTAATGCTTGAAGGGGCAAACGCAATTTCTGTTTCTTATCCTACATTTTTTGATGACTTAAAAAAACTACTGTCCTAAAGGAGGAACTGATGTGAATGGAATCTTATTAATTGGGTTTATGGGGGCCGGCAAAACAACAATTGGCCGTTTGCTAGCACAAGAAACTGGTATGGAGCATATTGACTTTGATGACAAAATAGTAGCAGAAATTGGTATGAGTATTCAAGAATACTTCGATCGTTATGGTGAAGCGGCCTTTCGTCAACAAGAAACCAGCGTATTAAAGCGCTACTTAAACCACCAGCAAGTGGTTTCTACCGGAGGTGGCATCGTGATGCTTGAAGAAAATCGTGCCTTACTCAAGCGCATGGCACCTGTCATATATCTTAAAACAACGCCAGAAGTCTTTATTCCACGACTAAAACAAGATCATACTACGGTTCGACCACTGGTGGTTTCAAAAACGCCGGCGGAAATTCAAGCTGTTTTTGAACCAAGAATTCCTTTATATGAAGAAAGTGCGAGTATGATTGTTGAGACAGACTACCGTACCCCAGAAGAGATTGTTCAGGAAATTTTGGCAAAACTTAATTAGGGAGGAAGAATATGAAGGTTGGTTATTTAGGACCTCAAGGCTCTTTTACTTATATGGCAGTAGCAACAGCCTTTGCCAAAGCAAAACTGTTGCCATTTGTCTCAATACCAGCATGTATCAAAGGCGTCGAAAATAAGGAAGTAGCGTTAGCTGTGATTCCAATAGAAAATACGATTGAAGGCTCCGTGAATGCTTCGATTGATTATTTATATCATCAAAGTAAAATTACCGTTAGCTCTGAACTGGTTTTGCCTATTCAACAACAATTAATGGTTACTAAAAATCAAAGCCACCGCTGGAAACAAAGCCAAAAAATTTTGTCCCATCCGCAAGCGCTGGCGCAATCACAAGCTTTTTTAACTGCGTATTTCCCGGAGGCAACCTTGGAAGTGACCCCTTCAACAGCTTATGCAGCTCAGTATGTTGCCACCCACCCGCAACAAGCTTTAGCTGCCATTGCGCCAAAACTTTCAGCAGAAATGTATAATTTGACGATCGTTCAAGAAAATATTCAAGATTTAGCTGTCAATCAGACGCGTTTTTGGGTATTGGGAAATCAGCCAATTACAATTAGCCAGCCACAAGCGGCATCAAAAATCAGCTTGGCGCTAACACTACCAGATAACTTACCAGGAGCTTTGCACAAAGCATTGTCTGTTTTCAGTTGGCGAGAAATTAATTTAAGCAAAATAGAGTCTCGTCCTCTAAAAACGACGCTGGGCGAATACTTCTTTTTAATTGATCTTTTGAAAGATAAGCCCGACTCCATATATGATAATGCCTTTGAAGAGTTAAAAACATTAGGCGCTCATTTGAAAATTTTTGGTGTATATCCTATTTATTCGTTAGCAGCTATTTAAAAGATCTGAAAAGGTCTTTTTATTTTTTTATAAATTATTCATAAGCAATAGGAATTTCTAAAAAAATACGGTATGCTTAATTAGTGAACAAGGAGAAAGGTGGATAACTATGAGTCGAGTAGACCGCTATAAACATATTCATGAAAATTCAAAACCTCAATCTGAAAAAAAAACAGGAAAAAAATTTAATCCGCGCCGACAAGCCACTCATAACAAGCAAACCGACGATCAGCAAACCTATACAATTTCATCCTCAAGCCAACAATCCACAGGAGGTAACATAGGGACTGATCGGCTAAACAAGCAAAAACCGCCTAAAAAAAAGCGTAAGAAAGCACGGTGGAAACGGATTCTATTTGCTCTAGTCGCTTTAATTGCGTTAGTGATTGCTTACAGTAGTGTAATGTTTGCCAAAGGAAAATCTGCTGCTGAAAACGATACTTCACTTCCTAAAGAACAAGTTGAAACATTTCATGGCGTGAAAAGTCAAAACGGTGCCAATAACATTTTAATTGTCGGTAGTGATACCCGGGGAGAAGATGCCGGGCGAGCAGATACCATTATGGTGTTACAGCTTGATGGTCCAACGAAACGACCTAAGTTAATTTCCTTCATGCGAGATACATTTGTTACTATTCCAGGTGTGGGAGATAATAAAATCAATGCAGCATATGCATATGGCGGAGCTGAGCTAGTCCGTAAAACGCTGGCTGATAATTTTGACATCAACTGTAAATATTATGCTAAAGTCGACTTTCAGTCTTTTGAAAAAATAGTCGATTCACTATTTCCTAAAGGCATTGAGCTGACGGCCGAAAAAGCTTTAAATCTAGACGGTGTAGACATTGCTAAAGGCAAACAAACGATGAATGGTCATGTGCTTTTACAATACGCTCGTTTTCGTATGGACGAAGAAGGCGATTTTGGTCGGGTTCGACGTCAGCAACAAGTAATGTCAGCGGTTATGAGTCAGTTGAAAAATCCTTTGACGTTATTAAGAGCACCGGAATCAGCCGGGAAAATGCTTGGTTATATGTCCACTAACTTACCAACCAGTTTCATGATTTCAAACGGCCCATCGTTGCTATTTAAAGGCAAAAAAGGCATTGATCGTTTAACGGTTCCCGTAAAGGATTCTTGGAATTTCGGTGAATCTTACTACGCAGGCAGTATTTTGGAAATTGATTTAGCCAAAAACAAAACGGCGATTCGAAACTTTTTAAATCAATAAAAACAAGAAGGCATTTCAAAGCAGACGAATTTATGCTATATTATTACTATTGTGGAAAAAGAGTGAAACGAGGGAACAAAATGAAAATTGCTATTGTAACGGATAGTACGGCTTATTTACCTGAGCGTATAAAAAACAATCCCAATCTTTTTGTCATTCCCATTCCCGTTATTCTAGACGGGAAGATTTATAACGAAGGAATTGATATTGAAGCGGATGAATATTATGCCCTATTAAATAGCAGTCAAGAATTTCCGACTACTTCCCAGCCGGCGCTAGGAGAAGTCATTGATTTATACCAGTCTATTGCTGAAAAAGGCTACGACACAATTATCAGTATTCACTTGTCATTAGGCATCTCAGGTTTTATCAACACGTTGTACAGCTTAACAGATAGTGTACCTGGCGTTACCTTGTATCCTTACGACTCAAAAATCACCAGTATGCCGATGGGCCATATGGTGGAAGCTGCTTTGGATTTAATAGCCGAAGAGGCTAATTTAGAAGAAATTTTTGCCAAACTTGATTTAATTCGTGATAATACCTATGCTTACTTAGTAGTGGATGACTTAAACAATTTAGTCCGTGGCGGTCGCTTAACCAATGGTGCCGCACTGATTGCCGGTCTACTGAAAATCAAGCCTATTTTAACCTTTGAGGACGGCAAAATCGTGCTTTATGAAAAAGTTCGTTCCACTAAAAAAGCCTTTGCTCGTGCTGAAAAAATTATTGGAGAGCGCAACAAAGAAATCAACGTGCCAGTTAAATTATATGTTATTCATGCGAATAACATAACGGTTGCTGAAGCAGAAAAAGCAAAACTGCAACAACAATATCCAACTGCAACTATCGAAATCGGTCATTTTGGACCGGTAATCGGCACTCATTTAGGGGAAAAAGCCATAGGCTTGGCTATTTCTGCCCAATAATTCATTCATTAAAGTGATTTTAACTGAGAGAGAAGTACAAGGAGACTAGTGGCGTTCCTTGTACTTTCTCATTTTTAAGCTTTCGTTAAAATACTTATGTTTAGGATAAAAATGTTCCTTTTTTGAAAAAGAAAACAGCTGAAAACTAACTATTTTAAACAAAAATGAGGTATAATTATTGGAAGGAGGCAGACGCATGACTGATGGAAAAGAACAACTGCAAAAAGAAAAAATGTACTACGTCCAACTTTTAGCAAGCTACTACCAGCAATCATTGAAGCTGCCGCCAGATGCTCAACAAGCTGAACTGATTCAACAAATTTTAGCTTGTAAGCAGCAAATTAAACAGATCAATCAACAATTGTCTCAACTCAAAGATCAAGGGTCAGGCTTAGAAAATTAATAATCAGATTTGGCGGCAACTACTGTTTTTCTTTAAAATGATTGAGCTGTAATTGGCTTATACCTTCGATAGCTTGCCATAAGCAATTCTGTTTTTTCCAACTCTTTTGGCGAAGTCAGCAACGATTCTACTTTTGAACGCTAAATTATCAACGGCAATCGTGATAGTTGCGTCAAAATTTTATAAAAAAGGAGATTTACGTGAGAATTGATGGATTTACGGTAGTACTTGGTTTGTTTTTGGCCGTTATGTACGGATATTTGTATTTGATAAAAAAGAGTATTCAGTTTCCGACAATCAGCCGCTTTTCACACCGCTATCGGCTCTTAGGGCTTAGTTTTTTACTGCTAGTAATCATTTTGGCAATGAAGGAAGAAACCTACAATGAAATGCTTCGGAGTTTTCTGACTTGGTTGGTTCTGGCCGGTTTTTTATTTCATACAAAAGGCCTGGCTGAAGATCGAATTTATATTCGCTTATTGGACAATCAAGGAGTACCTTATCCGGAAATAGAAAAAATTGTTTTGCTGCAAAAAGGCGATGAAATACGAATGAACTATTTTAGAAATGGCCGGCGCGGACCCTTATTAATTTTTAAGGCTCCCCTTGAAGAAATCATCTTGTTTTTAGCAGATAAAATGAACGACGACGCGGAAGTGGATATTTTGTTTGATGAAGAAAAATAAGACAATAAGCTTTATAAAAAATCATAAAATTCGCTTGTACTTTCAGGAAAATTTGGTATAATTAGTCAGATTAATTTTTGAAAGGAAGTTTACCGTGAGTAAAGAGTTTGAAGAACGCATCGCTGAGCTAAAATTGAAGTATCAAGCGTTGCCTGAAGCTAAAAAACAAGACCTAAAAGAACACGCACAAAAAAGAAACTTTTTACGCTATCGCAAGATTGAACGCATTAAAAGTGAACTTCTTCGCCTTGAAGCCAGACGTGCGCAATTGGAATTATGTGAACGCGGTTTGGAATTGGCGGAACTTGAGAAAAAAATTATATTAAAAAAAGAAAAATTACTTAGATGTATCAATAGCTAACGTAAAAGAATAATACCATGAAGGGAGTGGTAGGATGGACTTTATCTTTCTAATTATTGTCTTTGCTTTTGCGATTACGTTTTCAAATGTTTTCAACCGTGTCGTTCCTATTGTGCCGCTGCCGTTAGTTCAAATTTTTGTTGGGGCTTTGATCGGTTTAACTAAGATCGGTCAGGAAATTGTTTTTGAACCTGAAATCTTTCTAGTCATGATCATTGCTCCTTTACTATTTCGAGAAGGCGAATTAATTAATTTAAAAGCCATGATGAAAAACTTTGGGTTAATTCTTTTCTTGGCTTTTTTTGGCGTCTTCATTACATTGATGAGTGTCGGGTGGACATTGCATCTAGTCTTTCCTGCCTTGCCTTTGGCGGCTTGTTTTGCCTTTGGCGCCGCCTTGGGACCGACAGATGCAGTAGCTGTTAGCTCTTTATCTAACCGTATTAGTATTCCTGAAAAAGCTATGAATATCTTGGCTGGCGAAGGATTGATCAATGACGCATCGGGCGTCACTGCCTTTCAATTTGCCTTGGCTGCTTTGTTAACAGGGACCTTTTCACCGTGGCAAGCGGGGACGTCTTTATTTATCTCCAGTATTGGCGGAGCTTTAGTCGGATGGGTTTTGGTAATGATCAAACAACAAGTTGCCCATATTTTGGAAACAGCTTCTGCTAAGGATGTGACCGGTTATTTAATGATTGAATTGTTGCTGCCGTTTTTAGCTTATATGCTAGCGTCTCTGGTGGGGGCATCTGGTATTATCGCTGCTGTAACAGCTGGTATGATGCAAGCTTCCAGTTTCAAAAAGGTTTCGCTCTTTGAAGCGGAGTTATCCAATGTGACTGAGAGTACTTGGCAAACCATCGAATTTACCCTAAATGCTTTAGTTTTTTTATTTTTAGGAATCGAACTTTCTCAAGTTTTTTCACCGATTTGGAATAGTCAAACATATTCTAATGATTTTTTACTAGTCGTTGTTTTGTTAATCAGTTTAGCAGTCTTTAGCATTCGCTTCATTTCAATTGTTAGCATTTATTGGGTTAAAAATGGTTTTGGCTACGTGAAACATTGTCTTAACGAAATATTGATTTTGACCTTTGGTGGTGTGAAAGGAACTGTTAGTTTAGCGACTATTTTTATTTTGCCGTTAACCATTAATGGTCAGGCTTTTCCTGAACGAGCGTTGCTGTTGTTTATTACCGCATGTGTTATTTTAGTGACACTAATTGTCGGAATCGTCATGCTGCCGTTTTTAACGGATTCAGAAGTTCAAGAGCAGGTAGATGATTCTGTTGAAATTCGACTTTTACAAGATGTTGTCCAAAATTTACGGATTCAAAATCAAAAAGAACCGCGGGTAGAAATGGAAGCAGTAATTGAAAATTATCAAGATCGAATCCGCGAGCTATATACAGAGCTGTTAACACCAGATCGAAAACAAGATGTACAGGAACTGCGAGCCTTAATGGTAACGATTGAGCGTGATGGTTTAGAAGAGAGCTTGCGAACGAAAGAAATCAGCGTTAGAGGCTATCGGATTTACAAGCGTTTTATTTTCAGAATGGAGCGCTCTATTACGAAACAACTTTTATCAAGCGTTGGCTTTTGGTTGTTGTTTGCCGGACAGGCGCTAACTATTTTCTTTCACCCAAAATTATTTTTTGGCAAACAGGAGCTTTCTGAGGAAGACCAAGAGTTAAGAAATGAAGAGTTGGAAACAATTCGACAAGTTTTTTTAAGGAATACATCTGTTCTCTTAAAAAGTTTGGATAACTTGCGCGGTGTTTATGACGATGACTTAATTGACTTTTTCATTGATAACCGTTTGGATCTGGCTCATAAATTTGAAGAAGGGCAGTTTGTGGACTCTTATATTGTTCATTCTGAATCGGATTACATCAAAGAAATGCTGATTGCTTATCAAGCAGAACGAGCAATGATTACCGACTATGAACGTTCTGGAGAAATTACTGATGAAGAAGCAAATGAATTAAGGAAAAAAGTGAATTTGCTGGAATCTTATTCAATCAACGATGCATCAAATACGTTGCCTATGAAGCGTATAATCAATCGCTTTAAGCAAGAAGCTAGGAAGTAAACGAAAACTAGCTTCTTTTTTTTGCTTTTTTTTGTTACAATGAACAAGATGAAACCAGAAATGGATGTGAGCTCTTGAAAGAACTTAACGTAATGAATCTGACGAAAACCTATGGGGAGAAAACGCTTTTTGATCATATCTCGTTTCTTATTCATGAAAAGGACCGGATCGGCTTAATCGGTACGAACGGAACAGGCAAAACCAGTCTCTTGAATATTTTAGCCGGCAAAGATACTAGTGACGGCAGTCAACAAACATTGCAGCATGCCGCTGATTTTCAAATCGGCTATCTGTCTCAAGACCAACAATTTGACCCTGAATTAACCGTAGCCGCTGCTGTTTTTCAAGGAGAAACACCGACTTTCAAGGCCGTTCGAAATTATGAAGCTGCTTTAGCGGCTTTGGAGCAGCAAGGCTTGGATCAAGCTGTTCAAAAGCAATTTGCCTTAGCAGAAGAACAAATGAATAAAGCTGACGCTTGGTCAGCAGCCACTGATGCTAAGATTATTTTACAAAAATTAGGCATTGACGCTTTACAAAAACAAATGAAAGAACTTTCCGGCGGCCAACAAAAGCGAGTCAGCTTAGCCCAAGTGTTAATCGAAGCACCTGATTTGCTGTTACTGGACGAACCGACTAACCACTTGGATTATGAAGCGATCGAATGGTTGGAATCCTTTTTGAACAGTTATCGTGGCGCAGTGTTAATGGTAACTCATGATCGGTATTTTTTGGATCGCGTCACCAATCGCATATTCGAATTATCCTTTGGCAAACTCTACGAATACCAAGGTAACTATGAAGCCTATCTCGCAGCAAAAGCGCAACGAGTACGCGTAGAAGTCGAGCAAGAAGCGAAGCGCAAGCAGCTTTATAAACAAGAATTAGCTTGGATGCGAGCTGGCGTTCAAGCTCGGGGAACCAAGCAACAAGCAAGAATTGATCGTTTTAACGCCTTAAAAGAAAACCTTCATCAAGTCAAACAAAACGGGCAGCTCCAAGTGGATTTAACTACTCAGCGTTTAGGCAAAAAAGTGTTGGAAATCAAAGCTGGTTATTACCAAATTGCGGAGCAGCCACTGCTGAATGATTTTCATTTATTGGTTCAAGCCAAAGATCGGATAGGCATCACTGGCCAAAATGGCGCTGGGAAATCAACTTTATTAAATGTTTTAGCCGGTCGTAAACAGCTGCATCAAGGGATGTACACAATTGGCGAAACTGTGCGGATCGGTTATTACACTCAACAAAATGAAGCGATGAATCCTAATAAACGTATAATTGCATATTTACAAGAGGCAGCCGAAGAAGTCAAAACAACTGCCGGTACTACTATCGGTGTTGCCGAGTTGTTGGAACGCTTTTTATTTCCGCGTTTTATGCACGGAACTGTTATCGGTAAATTATCAGGCGGGGAAAAGCGTCGCTTATATTTGCTGAAACTACTGATTGCTCAACCAAATGTCCTGTTGTTGGATGAACCGACAAATGATCTGGATATTGATACTTTGACAATCTTGGAAGATTACATTCGCACATTTAAAGGAGCAGTTATCGCAGTCTCACATGATCGGTATTTCTTAGATAAAACGATGGACAAATTACTGTTATTCCAAGGAAACGGTCAGATTGATCGTTTCTATGGCTCCATGAGCGATTATTTAACTACAAAAAAAGTCATAGTCAAAGCCAATAATCCCGTTGCCAAAAAAGTAAAAATTTCACCTACGACCACAAAAGAAAAAACAAAGCTCACCTATATGGAGCAAAAAGAGTGGGAAACCATTGAAGATGAGATTGATCATTTGGAACAATCGATTGCTGCCATCACGGAAACGATGAATCAGCAAGGCGCTGATTTTCTACAACTTCAAACGTTACAAGATGAATTAACTACAACAGAAGCTGCTTTAGCAGATAAAATAGCTCGCTGGGAATATTTAAGTGAATATGTACAAAATTAGGAGGCGAAGAAATGGAACAAGCTTATTTAGAGTTAGGACGAACATTATTGGAAAAAGGGCAGCTTAAAGACGATCGTACCGGTACCGGGACCTTAAGTCTTTTTGGTTATCAAATGCGATTTAATTTGGCGGAAGGATTTCCTTTATTAACCACCAAACGGGTTCCTTTTGGACTGATTAAGAGTGAACTGTTATGGTTTTTAAAAGGAGACACCAATATCCGTTTCTTACTGCAACACAACAATCATATTTGGGATGAATGGGCGTTTGAACGCTATATTAAAAGTAATGAATATCAAGGACCGGATATGACGGATTTTGGTCATCGCGTTTTACAGGATCCTGAATTTAAAAAACGCTATGAAGCAGAACATGCCAAATTTTGCCAGCTAATAATTGAAGATGAGGCATTTGCTGCTAAATTCGGGGAATTGGGCAACATTTACGGCGCTCAGTGGCGCCACTGGGAAACTAAAGACGGCCATTTTATCGATCAATTAAAACAAGTCATTGAAATGATCAAAGTAACGCCGGATTCTAGACGGCTGATCGTTTCTGCTTGGAATCCAGAGGACGTGCCTTCGATGGCCTTGCCTCCATGTCATACTATGTTCCAATTTTATGTAGTTGATAATAAACTTAGCTGCCAGCTTTATCAAAGAAGTGCCGATGTTTTTTTAGGTGTTCCATTTAACATTGCAAGCTATGCATTACTGACTCATTTGATTGCCCATGAAACCGGCTTAGAAGTTGGGGAATTCATCCATACCCTTGGAGATGCTCATTTGTACCAAAATCATGTGGAGCAAATGCAAGAACAATTGTCGCGAGAAGTTCGCACACTACCAACATTAACACTAAATCAAGCAAAAACGTCAGTTTTTGAGTTTACTATGGAAGATATTCAACTGGAAGGCTATGATCCGCATCCAACAATCAAAGCACCGATTGCGGTTTAAAAGGAAGGAAGTGACTCGATGTTAGCAGCGATTTGGGCTCAAGACGAACAAGGAACCATCGGTAAAGAAGACCACTTACCGTGGCATTTGCCAGCTGATTTACAATTTTTCAAACAAACAACGGAAAATAATACTTTGGTGATGGGGCGTAAAACATTCGAAGGGATGGGCAGCCGACCACTACCAAATCGAACCACGATTGTTTTAACCACTGATCCCACCTACCAAGCGGAAGGTGTTTTGGTAATGCATTCTGTTTCAGAAGTAGAAGACTATGCTCAAAACTTTGAGGGGATTACGTTTATTGCAGGTGGCTCGAAAATTTATCAAGCATTTTTACCTATCTGTGACGTTTTGTATCGAACGGTTATTCATCATCCCTTTGAAGGAGATACTACATTTCCGGAAGTGAATTGGAATCAATGGACCAAAATCAATAGCTGCCAAGGAGAAGTCACAGAAAAAGATCGCTATCCCCACGAATTTGAAACATACCATCGGAAAGTCGATGCATAAAAATTAATGCACACAAAAAGGCGTAGGACCAAAGTCGTTTTGACTTACTCCTACGCCTTAACCCTTTAAGAAATGTGCTCGTAACCAAGCGCTGACTCTCTATTTATCCTCTAGGCTTAATGCAAGATGTTCTAGCGGAACAAACGAACTGGCTAAAAGGGCTCAATGTAATCAAGCTCCGTTTTACAAAATAGGAGAGCTCATCTGTTTCTGTCATAGTGAAGAGCTTGCGTTTTTTATAAAATTAATAGATATGATTTCTATATAAGCCGACGACTTTTCCTAAGATGGTTACATTGTCCAACAATATTGGCTCTAAAGCATCGTTTTCTGGTTGTAGTCGAATATGATCGTTTTCTTTAAAGAAACGTTTGCAAGTTGCTTCGTCTTCATCGGTCATGGCAATGACGATATCTCCGTTAGTTGCACTGGCTTGCTTGCGGACAATCACTTGATCTCCATCTAAAATTCCAGCGTTAATCATACTTTCGCCTCGAATAGTTAACATAAATAAAGAGCGTTCTTCAGTCCGCAAGCTAGGTGGTAACGGAAAGAAATCCGCAGCTTCTTCAACCGCTAAAATCGGTTCCCCGGCAGTAACTACGCCCAACATAGGAATCGTTGAAGGTTGAATGCCGATTTTGGCCAAGCCGGCAGCCGTCAATTCAATGGCACGCGGTTTCGTAGGATCCCGCAAGATTAGACCCTTTTTTTCAAGACGAGCCAAATGCCCGTGAACAGTGGAAGTAGAGGATAAATCTACTGCTTTTCCAATTTCTCGCACAGTGGGTGGATAGCCTTTTAGTTCAACTTGTTCATATATATATTTAAGTACTTCTATTTGTCTCGTTTCTGTACGTTTCGCCAAAACCCTCACCCTCTTTCAATTGATAATTTCAGTGTACCATAGTTTCTTTACAAATTCAAACAAGCGTTCGTGTGAAAAACAGGGATTTTTAATTATAGTTGTCTTTTTCTAGTGCTTCCGCTAAGATAGACTTGAAAAGTAAGGAGGCTAAAGACGAAAATGTTATCTGAAGAAAAGATGAACCGTATTAACGAACTGGCTCGCAAGGCCAAAGAAAGTGACTTGTCTACTAAAGAAAAAGAAGAGCAGCAACAATTAAGAAAAGAATACCTAGCTGCGTTTCGCAGTGGCATGCGTCACCATATTGAGGGCATGAAGATCGTTGATCCTGAAGGAACAGACGTCACACCAGAAAAACTTAAACAAATTCAAAAAGAAAAAGGACTTCATAACCGAAAGTAATTGCTTTCATTGAGGAAATACGCTACTATAAGTAATAAAGGTACAAAAAACCTAAATTAGGAGATGATTCGTTTGTTCGACAAGATTGATCAACTAGGCGTAAACACCATTCGTACATTAAGTATGGATGCAATTCAAAAGGCGAATTCCGGCCATCCGGGATTACCGCTGGGAGCAGCGCCAATGGCTTACACACTTTGGACTAAGTTTTTAAAAGTCAATCCCACCACTTCAACCAGCTGGGTAGACAGAGACCGTTTTGTCCTTTCTGCCGGACATGGTTCAGCTATGTTGTACAGCCTCTTACACTTAGCCGGCTATCAAGTAACCATGGACGATCTAAAAAGCTTTCGTCAATGGGACAGCAAAACACCCGGACATCCGGAAGTTCATCACACAGATGGTGTTGAAGCAACAACGGGTCCTTTAGGTCAAGGAATTGCGATGGCCGTTGGTATGGCAATGGCAGAAGCTCACTTAAGTGCGACTTATAATCGTGAAAATTTCTCGATCGTTGATCATCACACGTACGCATTGTGCGGTGACGGTGACTTAATGGAAGGCGTTTCACAAGAAGCTGCTTCAATGGCTGGCCATATGAAACTAGGTAAACTGATTGTTCTGTATGATTCTAATGACATTTCGCTAGATGGTCCTACTGCAAAGGCCTTCACTGAAAATGTAGGGGAACGTTTCAAAGCCTATGGTTGGCAACATATCTTAGTGAAAGATGGCAATGACTTAGACGAAATCGCTCAAGCAATAGAAACAGCCAAAGCTCAAACTGAGCAACCGACATTAATTGAAGTCAAGACTGTTATTGGTTATGGTTCACCAAAAGCTGGCACTTCAGCCGTACATGGTTCACCGTTGGGCGCAGAAGGAATTACAGCAGCCAAAGTAGCATACGGCTGGGATTATCCTGAATTTACCGTTCCTGAAGAAGTAAAGGCTCGCTTCAAAGAAACGATGGTAGAAAAAGGACAACTTGCACAAGCAAAATGGGAACAACTCTTTGCAGGATATGCAGCTAATTATCCGGAATTAGCCCAACAATTTAAAGCAGCTTTTGCGCAACAATTGCCGGAAAACTGGGAACAAGCCTTGCCAACTTATGAACTAGGAACCAGTGCAGCCAGCCGAGTGACCAGCAAAGAAACCATTCAAGCAATCTCTAAAGTAGTTCCAAGCTTTTGGGGTGGCTCTGCTGATTTATCAGCTTCCAATAATACCATGGTTGCAGTTGAAAAAGATTTTGAGCCTGGGCAATATGAAGGCCGCAACATTTGGTTTGGAGTCCGTGAATTTGCCATGGCAGCAGCGATGAATGGAATTCAACTTCACGGAGGTAGTCGGGTTTATGGGGGAACCTTCTTTGTGTTTACCGACTATTTACGTCCCGCCGTCCGCTTAGCTGCATTACAACAAGTTCCTGTCACTTACGTACTAACTCATGACTCAGTAGCCGTTGGTGAAGATGGACCTACCCACGAACCTATTGAACAATTAGCCAGCGTTCGCTGTATACCAAATGTTCATGTATTGCGTCCGGCCGATGGTAACGAAACAGTCGCTGCTTGGAAAGTGGCTCTAACTTCCAAAGATACCCCTACAATTCTGGTTCTTAGTCGCCAAAACCTACCAGTCCTTGAAGGAACGAGTGAAAAAGCGTCTGAATTTGTACAAAAAGGTGCATATGTCCTTTCGCCTCAACAAGGTGCTACACCAGACGGAATTTTACTGGCAACTGGCTCCGAAGTTAAATTAGCTATGGAAGCTCAAGCTCAATTGGCTAAAGAACAGATTGACGTATCAGTAGTATCAATGCCTAGTTTTGATTTGTTTGAAAAGCAATCATCTGAATATAAAGAAAGCGTCTTACCAAAAGCAGTAACAAAACGTTTAGCCATTGAAGCAGCGACTTCATTTGGCTGGGATCGCTATGTTGGAACAGCAGGCAAAACGATTACCATCAACCATTTCGGTGCTTCTGCTCCTGGCGATCTAATCTTGAAAAATTTCGGTTTTACCACCGAAAATGTTGTGGCAACTTTTAAAGAGTTAGCCTAATTCTTTTAAGAACGAATCAGCCTATATTTTAAAAGCTCATGACTTTCTGGCAACAGAAAGTCATGGGCTTTTTCACATGATTATATTTCATTTATATTACAATAGAGTTAAAATTCTATGCTCTGTAATATTATTTGTTGTTAATAAAATAAAGAAAGAGTAAAATATGAATATGAGGGATTGAGGAGGAATATGAATGGGTGAATGTTTAACAAGAAGTAGTAGGCATTTAAAAAAAATGAAGAAAAAAAGTCGCAACTATCAACGAGCTGCAGTGATTGCTGGTGTGTCATTGACTACCGGACCACTTGCTCTTGGTATTGTTCCACAACAAGTACAAGCTGAATCTAGTCAACAAGCCTTTGTTAATGAAATTGCAACAGCGGCAGCTTCTGTAGCTAACGCAAATGATATGTATGCTTCTGTTATGATTGCCCAAGCTTTATTAGAAAGTAGCTACGGTACTTCCGCTTTAGCGTCAGCACCTAACTACAATTTATTTGGTGTAAAAGGCAGCTATAATGGTCAAACAGTTTATATGCCAACCGCTGAATACCTAAACGGTCAGTGGGTCACTATGACGGAACCTTTCAGACAGTATAATTCCTATGAAGAATCATTCCAAGATCATGCTAATGTCATTCGATCAACTATTTCATCTAACGGTAATTATCACTATGCTGGTGTTTGGAAAAGCAATACAACTAGTTATTTAGATGCAACAGCGGCCCTGGCCGGACGCTATGCCACTGATCCGGGATACGCTGGCAAGTTGAATTGGCTGATTGCTGCGTATAACCTAACGCAGTACGATTGGGGCTCTGCTAGCCAAGGACAAACGAACACGGCTACAGCTACGGGTGCTGCTACATCAACAAGTACTGCAACCACCAGCAGCTCAACATACACTGTTGTCTCTGGAGATACATTATGGGATATTGCCAATCGCTACGGAACCTCAGTAGAAAAGCTAATGGCCACTAATGGGCTAACTGAGGAACTGATCACTGTTGGACAAACCTTGCAAATCGCATAAAAGCAAAGTATGATATTATTTATATGTTTTACAAAAAGGAGCTTTCCCATTGAAGGCTTTTTTTGTTTCTTTAGAAAACCAAAAAGAAATAGCCCCTTTTTTAAAATTTATTTATGACAAATTATTGGTAGAAAACAATAATTTAGTCTATTATTAAATAGTAATACCTATTAAGAAAGAAAATTGGAGGAATCAACATGGCGAACTACGTAGAATCCGTAACTGATTTAATAGGGAAAAGTCCAATTGTGAGATTGCATCGTGTTGTACCTAAACAGGCAGCTGATGTTTTTGTAAAATTAGAATATTTTAATCCAGGCGGGAGCGTCAAAGATCGAATTGCCCTCAGTATGATCCAGCAGGCAGAAGCTCAAGGGAAATTGACGCCAAATGCTACAATAATAGAACCTACCAGTGGTAATACTGGAATTGGGATAGCAATGGTCGGAGCAGCCAAAGGATATCAAGTTATTATCGTGATGCCTGATACCATGAGTATGGAACGTAGACAATTAATGCAAGCTTATGGTGCAAAATTCGTGCTAACTCCTGGTAGCGAGGGGATGAAAGGGGCTATTGACAAAGCAAAAGCATTAGCAGAAGCAAATGGTTACTTTATGCCACTTCAATTTGATAACCCGGCTAATCCTAGCGTTCATGAAACAACGACCGGCAAAGAAATTGTAGACGTTTTTGGAAAAAATGGCTTAGATGCATT
Organism: Enterococcus faecalis; assembly: GCA_051295955.1. GTDB lineage: Bacteria > Bacillota > Bacilli > Lactobacillales > Enterococcaceae > Enterococcus > Enterococcus faecalis_A. The sequence continues at coordinate 72,881 of JBPDWA010000004.1, forward strand.
TGTAAGCGGCGTAGGGACTGGCGGTACCATTACTGGAGTAGGTCATGAACTAAAACGAGTTTATCCGGAAATTGAAATTGTGGCCGTCGAACCAAGTGAATCACAAGTTTTGGCAGGTGGTCAACCTAGCCCTCACAAAATTCAAGGCATTGGTGCCGGTTTTGTACCATCCGTGTTGGATCAAAACGTGTACCAAAAAATCATGGCAGTCAACAGTGAAAGTGCTATCGAGACTGCTCGTTTAGTGGCCACCAAAGAAGGATTGTTAGTAGGAATTTCTGCTGGGGCTGCCATTAAAGCCGCCATTGACTTGGCTAAAGAATTAGGTAGTGGCAAAAAAGTGCTGACGCTCGCCCCGGACAACGGTGAGCGCTATTTGTCAACGTCACTGTATTCATTTGATGACTAGATGAGTCGGAAAAGTGTGATAAAAATCACTATTCATTCTTGTCAAACTTAATGGGAAATAGTATGATAATACAAGATAAGACGGGAGGGAACAAGTATGGACAATGTATTGGTAAAAGAAGCTTTGAACAAATTAAAAGAAGCCAATATTCGAATCACTCCTCAACGTTATGCGATCTTAGAATACTTGATTGAAAACCATAGTCATCCAACCGCTGATGAGATTTATCGTGCACTTGAAGAGCGGTTTCCGAATATGAGCGTTGCAACAGTTTACAATAACTTACGTTTATTTACAGGTATCGGTTTTGTTCAAGAGATGAGCTATGGCGATGCTTCTAGTCGATTCGATTTTAGTTCCAAAAAGCATTATCATGCGATTTGCCAAAATTGCGGAAAAATTGTCGATTTTCATTATCCGGGATTAGAAGATGTTGAAATGGCTGCAAGTCAGCTAACTGGTTTCGAAATTAATGAACATCGCTTGGAGTTATACGGGCTGTGTCCGGATTGTCAAACAACTGCTGAAAAAACTGAATAACATATCATCTACCTAAATTAAAATAATGATCGATTTGCTTCACAAGCTCAAAAGTTTCAACTTTTGGGCTTTTTTCTTTTATAAAATGGGGAATAATTCAATTTAAGCTGTGATTAAAAACACAATCATATTGTTTTTTTTGTACTTTGTGAAAAATATTCTTACTCATTCACAAGCAAAAAACTCGTTCTGATATCATCTATCTGCTATATTTTAATTGTATCTGCCGACAAGTCTGTCCAGATATAGAAGATTGTGAAAGAAGGTTTTTTATTATGAAAGTTGTTGTCGTAGGTTGTACTCATGCTGGAACAGCTGCAGTAAAAAGTATTTTAGCAAATCATCCTGATGCGGAAGTAACAGTTTATGAAAGAAATGATAACGTTTCGTTCCTATCCTGTGGTATTGCCTTATATGTTGGGGGCGTTGTGAAAGATCCAGCAGGATTATTTTATTCAAATCCGGAAGAACTTGCTTCGTTAGGTGCCAGCGTGAAAATGGAGCATAATGTTGAAGAAATAAACGTCGAACAAAAACAAGTAACGGCAAAAAATTTAAAAACAGGAGCGACCGAAACAGGCTCTTATGATAAATTAGTAATGACAACAGGCTCTTGGCCAATTGTTCCGCCAATTCCAGGAATCGACGCTAAGAATATTTTATTGTGCAAAAACTACAATCAAGCAAATGTTATTATCGATAAAGCCAAAGAAGCCAAAAAAATTGTGATCGTCGGCGGTGGCTATATCGGGATCGAATTAGTCGAAGCTTTTGTAGAATCCGGCAAACAAGTGACGTTAATTGATGGCTTGGATCGGATCTTAAACAAATATTTGGATCAACCTTTTACCGATATATTGGAAAAAGAATTAGTTGATCGTGGAGTTACTCTTGCTTTGGGTGAAAATGTTCAAGAATTTCAGGCAGATGCAGCAGGTAATGTTGCTAAAGTGATTACGCCAAGTCAAACGTTTGAGGCAGATTTAGTAATTATGTGTGTTGGTTTCAAGCCAAGTACAGATTTATTAAAAGACAAAGTTAACATGTTAGCTAATGGTGCAATCGAAGTAAACGAGTATATGCAAACTAGCAATCCGGATATTTTTGCTGCTGGTGATAGTGCGGTGGTTCACTATAACCCTAGCCATACCAAAAATTATATTCCGTTAGCTACCAATGCCGTACGACAAGGAATGCTTGTAGGTTACAATTTAACTGAACAGAAAATGGCTTATCGGGGAACACAGGGAACTTCAGGTTTGTATTTGTTCGGTTGGAAAATCGGGTCAACTGGTGTTACCTTGGAAAGTGCAAAAATGAACAACTTAGATGTTGATGCAACAGTCTTTGAAGACAACTATCGTCCAGAATTTATGCCAACTACTGAAAAAGTATTGATGGAATTGGTTTACGAAAAAGGAACGAACCGCATTGTTGGTGGTCAGTTAATGTCAAAATATGACATTACTCAATCTGCTAATACTTTATCATTAGCTATTCAAAATAAAATGACGGTGGAGGATTTAGCACTTTCTGATTTCTTCTTCCAACCTCATTTTGACCGTCCATGGAACTACTTGAATTTGTTGGCACAAGCAGCTTTAACCGATGTCAATCGCGTAACAAAACAATAAGAAAGCCAATAACTATATTAATGAGGAGTAGCTGCCAAAAAAGCTGTTCCTCGTTTTTTTCGATACAAACAAGTTTGCTTAGAAAATAGTCAGGTGCCGTACAAATAGTTGCCTTTTTTTATGAAATTTGAGATGCTTATTTTATAAAAAAATAAGGGGTTGGCAAAATGATTCGAGGAAATAAAGTATTAATCTTACGATCTTGGTATGCCTTACTAGGTGTTTTTATTTTGTCTTTTGGGGCAGCGACACTGCGTGTTGGACATGTAGGACTTGATCCATATACAGCAGCTAATATTGGTATCGGTGGCGCTTTTGGGTTATCTTTAGGGAGTTACCAATTACTCATCAATTTAATGATTCTTGTAGTGGTATTTGTATTGAATAAGAAATACATAGGTGCAGGAACAGTCATTAATATGGTGCTCACTGGTTTTTTTATTGATTTTTTCACTTGGGCTTATGGTCATTTTTTTCATGTAAGGCTAAATTGGCTCATTCAATTGTTGTTTTTGATCCTAGGAGTGGTAGTATTTACGTTTGGCGCCTCTTTTTATATGTCGGCAAAAGTAGGGAATGCGCCTTACGATGCGATCGCACCGCTAATTGTCGATTTTACTGGCGCCCATTATCGAATTGTGCGGATTGCACAAGATGTCTTCTTTGTTCTGCTAGCCTTTTTGTTTGGTGGGCCAGTAGGGATTGGAACCGTCATTAATGCGTTTTTCACAGGCCCGTTGATTACTTTTTGGAATCAAGCAGTCAGTGAGCCTTATATTGAAGGGAGTCTCAAAAAACGGATAGAAAAATAAAGAATGGCAGAGAAGAGCAATTAAACATATGCTTAACCATAATCATATAACATGGAACAATGAGTCAAACTCATAAATGTTTGGCTCATTGTTCTTGTAATTTTATATAAACATATTTTTGTTCTTTGTACATTAGGCAATCATGATTTTATGCAGGCGTAACAATTATAAAAAACTAATCACTTTTTATGAGGAGGTTCCATGAAAGAAAAAAATACTCGCCTACTTATTCTCTCTAACTTAGTCAACCATAGTTTAAATTTCAGATACCGGATTGATAGGTGCAATTTTTACTAATAAGCATATTGTTTTGCTACCTTGCAAAAGTCTTAGATACAAGTCATTGAAGGTATGGTATACTAAAGTATAATTTAATGAGTGAGGAGTCAGGAGTTACCTATGTTTTCATGTCTAATCGCTTTTATTTTGTTGACAATTTATTATTATTTTAAATATAAAGAAGTTAAAATGGACTATAAACAGCTGACAATCTGTTATTTTTTTACATTTTTTCTACTATTTTTATTTGTTAAAGTTGAAGGTTTTCCTAGTTTAACTGAGTTTTACCGGCTAAAAAAACAAACAGGGCATTGGTACCACGGCAATAGTAATTTGATCCCTTTTACTGCTGGATTGTCGATCACGGATTTATTTAATCTAGTTGCTTTTGTTCCAATCGGTATCATGTTGCCGCTGATGTGGGAAAAATATCACCGATTGCTGCCGACTGTTGCTTATGGAGCAGCGTTGTCGTTATTAATTGAATTTAGTCAGCTATTCACTTTTCATCGGGTCACTAATACGTCAGATTTACTTATGAATATTTTGGGAACAATTGTGGGATGGCTTTTTTTTAAAAAAACCTTAAAGCCGCTATTTTCTAAAAATAAAGCCTGCGAAATGACGGGTGAAGAAGGCTACGAAGAATGGCTCTTACCGTCGATTGCCATTATCAGTGCCCTTTTTGCTTAAGTACTCTAAGGAGAGGGAACAAGCATGAAAAATAGGAAAATTACAGTTGAAGCTGCAATAAACAAAAAACAAAAATAACAAACCTTTAAAGTAGCAAGTAGTGCTTGCCGATTTTCCAGAGTGATTTGGCTTACTGTCAGCCACCAAAGAATATATTGAAGCAGCCACAGATCTGCCTTGTTGGGTAGCTAAAGACGGTACTGAAACAGTCGGTTTTATTACTTTAAAGTACACCAGCTCAAATACGGGGCGGGGGAAATTCATTGTATGGGTATCAAAAAAGCCTATCAGAGCCAAGGAATTGGGTGCAAGTTATACCAACGGTTAGTAGCTACAGCTAGAGGAAATTATCAACTATTGCAAGTCAAAACAGTCGCTGCTGCCCATTATTAAGCTTATGACCAAACGATTGCTTTTTATTCTCAGTCTGATTTTTAGTAAAATTTCTATAGAACAGAACGCAATAGATAGGCTAATTGAACAGATGTGCTTGGGCCGAAAAAACAGAGCTTGAGAGACAGTATCATGACCAAGAATGGGAAAATCCAGTGTACGATGATCAACAACTTTATAAAATGCTGGTTTTATAAACAATGCAGACAAGCTTGAATTGGTTTACAATTAAAAAGTTTTTTGGCCACTGAAAAGCTTGTTGCAAAGCCTCTTATAGGAGTTACCAAAGAACAACATTGACCGTAAATCTAAGTCTCTATGAAGCTCGACTTAAACATACTAATCAATTAGCTAAAATCTCAAAATAAAGTTTATGTTGCTGCTTAAAATAGAAATTTACGCTACAAAATATTTTTCAAATGAAAATCAGAATAGCATAAAATTTCAACTTCAAGTATGCGAAAGTATTCTAAAAACACCTAAAGTGGATGTATTTATAGTTATTATATATGCTAGTTGAAACATACGGGCATAGAACAAATTCTGTAGGATCAATAAACCCAAAAAAGACATACATTGGACTGCAAACTCTACTTCGTATAATGTATATTATGTTAACTAGAATAAAAATTTTTATTTGTTTATCCTGATAGTCCAATCTAATTCAATTTGTCCCCTCTTTTTAGGTAATTATCGAGAAATTTACTGCTATTTTACGAATTTTTCTCTTTAAAGTCTATTTTCCCTGTACTATAATGGACTGAACTATTGAAATTTAAAAAAAAGAAGGTTTTTGTGATGACAATTGATTTTAAAATGTTGCTGATGATTTTTGTGATTAATTTTGCTTACATTACACTAAACACTATTCGTTTTATGTTGACAATGAAAGGTTATCGACTGATTGCCCCATTAGTTAGTATGGCTGAGATTACCATTTATGTGCTAGGGCTTAGCTTGGTTCTTAATCGCTTGGATAATCCCCTCAATCTATTCGTGTATGCATTAGGTTATGCGGTTGGGATCAGTGTAGGAATAAAAATTGAAGACTACTTAGCTCTTGGTTATATTATGGTGACAGCAATTCTACCATCCACCACCGAACAAATAGACTTACCTGAAGTTTTGCGGTCCAATGGTTACGGTGTAACTCAAAGTTTTGCATTAGGCCGTGAAGGTGAACGAATGGTTTTAGAAATTTTATCACCTCGAAAAAATGAACGTATGTTATATAAATTGATTAACGAACAAGAACCACGTGCTTTTATTATTTCTTATGAGCCTAAATTTATTTCCGGTGGGTTCTGGACGAAGAAAGTAAAAAAACGCAATTCCTAGCCTCCTCGTATGGAGGTTAACCATATTTTAGTTTACATAATAAAAATATGGTTAACCAAATAAAATATAAGCGAATGTTTCTTGCTCGCTAGCTGTCATTAGCTCAGCAAATAACTGCGTCCGAAAAAGAATTTGCTGATGTTGGTTCAATTGCTGCTGCTTTTCGAAGTGAAAGATAGACGCCATGGTCTCTTCAAAAGCACTCCTCCACAATTGTACTTCTGCTCTCCTTTCATTGGGAACATTCATACACAAGCTACCGTCAATCACTTTAACAATTCCAGTTGTCAATAAACTTTCTAAAAAAATATTGGGTTTTTGACTCACGCTTCTATGTTTTTGTGCTTGCTTAATAATTCGCTTAGCTTGCTGCATAAAATACGATGGATTTACATCCCCAATGTGTTCCAACAAGTTGGTAAAAATCGGATTCTGATCATTTCTTGTCAGTTGATTAAAATAATTTGGGAGTGTTAGTGGCTCCTGCCCTTTTTTAGATATCGAAACAAAACTTAAGTCGTCATTAGCGAACTCTTGTCTTTCATAGCAAGGATAATGATTAGCAGCATCAGCTGTAAGGCCAAAAAAATAAGTAGGTGTCTTTTCAAAAAAATAATACCAGAGAATTTCACCAAGGAATAAGCTGCCTTTTGCATTGGCTATCAGCTTCAGCGATGCCAAATCACTTGTTCTTACTTTTGGTAGTAATAATACTTGTTCTTCTGTATAAATGGGAAAAGCCAGTTGGTAGTTTCGATCGTTGCGTATCAATAGCTTAGCTGAAACTAAGTTTTCAACTAGCTGATCTAAGCTGTCCGCTTCTGGGAAAGCAGCTTTAAGCTTACGCAATATAATCCGTTGTCCTTCATGCTTTAAGAAAAACTCCACAAGGCGATGAAAAAGTGGCAGTTGTAGAAATGCAGCGGATGACTGCTTGTTGTCTTCAGCATAAAAATAGGTAATTTTTGCCATAACCACACCTCATTTCTTTCGAAAGTAAAAAACGGGAGCAATAGCTACTAGCTACTGCCCCACTTCTTAAAACTAAGCAAAATAGCAGGAGAGTATTTTGTGTAATTATCTCTGATTCTGCCTTTTGCTTAAGCCAAAACTTCTGTTAATTGAGGAACAACTTGCTTTTTACGGGAAACGACACCTTCTAAGAAGGCTCGATTATTGTTCAAGGCTACGTTAAAAGCAGCTTCTACCTTGTCCGTAATTCCACCGATAGCTAATAGCTCTGAATTACTTTCCAAAATATCAGTAACGATTAAGACAAATAAGTCGTAATGATTGGCAGCATTTGCAGCAGTCATCGCCTGCTCTAATTCTGCCTGACGAGCTAAAACTTCGTTCAAATCAACAGTATTTACTTGTGCAATACGCACTGTTTTATCTCCCATCGGGAAGCTTTTCGCATCCAGGTCTAAAAGCGTTTCAGCTGATTTATCGCTTAAATTAGTTCCTGCTTTTAGCATTTCTAAGCCGTAGCTTTCTAAATCAACGGCAGCAATTTTCGCTAGTTCTTTGGCAGCCGCTACATCTTCTTCAGTACAGGTAGGTGACTTAAATAACAACGTATCAGAAATAATCGCAGAGACCATCATGCCTGCAATTGGTTTAGGGATGGTCACGTTATTTTCTTGATACATTTTATATAAAATCGTACTTGTGCAACCGACTGGCTCTGCTCGATAATATAATGGATCAGCTGTTTCGAAGTTGGCAATTCGATGATGATCAACAACTGCTAAAATCGTTACCTCAGCAATGTCAGAAATACTTTGTTGAAACTCATTGTGATCGACTAGCATGACTTCTTTTGTTTCAGCTCCTGCACTAGTAACAACTCGTGGAGCCGGCACTTGGAAGTAGTCCAATGCATATTGTGTTTCTTCGCTTGGTTTGCCTAATGCAACGGCTTCTGTTTCTTTTCCTAGTTCTTTTTGTAAATAAGCAAAGCTGATAGCTGCACCGATAGCGTCAGTATCAGGGTTTTGGTGTCCAAAAACTAAAATTTTTGACATTCTACACACTCCTCATATTGAATTCATTAATAATGATAACAAAAAATAAAAAAGAAACAACAATAAATGCTGTTCTTTTCTAATTTTTATTTTTAGCGATCCAGATAACCTTTGTAAACATCTACATGAAGCAATTCCTTAGCGTTTTTTACGCGCTCATCGCTCGGCGGCTGAATACCCTCCAACGGATACTTAAGGCCTAACTCATCCCATTTATATTTGCCCATCGTATGGTATGGTAACACTTCGACTTTATCCACGTTGTGCAAAGTCTTGATAAAAGCGTCTAAGCGGATTAAATATTCATCGTAATCGCTGCGCTGAGGAACTAGCACGTGGCGGATCCAGACAGGCTTATTAATATCTGATAAGTACTGAGCCATCTCTAAAATATTTTCATTCCCTAAAGAGGTAAGTCGTTTATGTTGTTGGTTATCAATGTGTTTGATATCAAATAACAACAGATCAGTATAATTCATTAATTCGTTGAATTGGCTGAAAAACGGTTCTTCTTTTGTAAACGGCTTGCCGCAAGTATCAATTGTGGTATGAATCCCCAAAGCCTTGGCTTTTTTAAAAAGATCCAATAAAAAATCTAATTGTAGTAGTGGTTCCCCACCACTGACGGTAATGCCGCCTTTTTCTCCCCAATAAGAACGATATTTTAAAGCTTCTTCAAGTACTTCATCAGCTGTCACTTCGCGGCCACCGGAACCGATTTTCCAGGTATCCGGATTATGACAAAATTGACAGCGCATCCGACATCCTTGAGCAAACACAATAAAACGGACGCCCGGACCATCGACCGTACCAAAATTTTCTGTAGAATGGATGCGACCTATAACAGGATTTGTCATAATGAATTCCTCTTCTTTCAAGTTAAGGAGTTTGGTAATTGTCTCTCCTTTTTTAAATTGGGACAGAAGTTCTACTAGTTCCGTCTCAAGCGATCAAGCTTTGACCACAAAAGTCATAAACATTGATCAACTCGTTTCTTGGAGCTGGTTACTTCTGTCCCAGACACGTTTATTAATAATTTTTCTACTACGTTAGTAATTACAGTTTGTTATGTGAAGTTCTTGAGATAACATCTGCTTGTTGTTCAGGCGTTAAATCACGGAACTTCACCGCATATCCAGAAACACGAATCGTTAAGTTCGGATATTTTTCAGGATGTGCTTGTGCATCTAACAATAATTCGTTCGTAAACACATTAACGTTTAAGTGATAACCACCTTTATCAAAGTAGCCATCTAAGACATTACGTAAGTTGTTAATTCGTGTATTGTCATCTTTTCCTAAGCCATTTGGATTAATCGTTTGAGTATTTGAAATCCCATCTAAGGCAACTGTATATTCTAAACGAGCCGTAGAATTAAGAGAAGCTAATAATCCGTTCTTTTCACCTAAGAATTTGCCGTCTTGGTAACTTGGGTTGGCACCTGGTGCTAATGGTTTGCCGGCACGACGTCCGTCTGGTGTATTACCAGTTGCTTTACCGTATACAACGTTTGAAGTAATCGTCAACAATGAAGTGGTTGGGCGAGAGTCACGGTAAGTGTGTTGACGTTTGATTTGAGTCATAAAGTAATCAAGAATCCAGTTTGCCATTGCATCCGCTTCTTCATTATCATTTCCATAAGTTGGGAATTCTTTAGTAGGTACATAATCAATGGCCATGCCATCTTCGTCACGAATAACTTCTACTTCACCGTGTTTAATTGCCATGATACTATCAGTTGCATGGGAAATTCCGGCGATACCGGTAGCAAACGTACGTTTCAAGTCACTGTCCATCAACGCTAATTGTGGAGCTTCATAAGCGTATTTATCGTGCATGTAATGAATGATATTTAATGTGTTTACATACAACTCGGCTAACCAGTCTAAGATATCTTTGTAGCGTTCCATAAATTCATGGAAGTCTAATTTTTTGCCAGTCATTGGACGGAACTTAGGCGCTACTTGCATTTTTGTTTTTTCATCCACACCACCGTTGATGGCATAAAGGACAGCTTTTGCAAGGTTAGCCCGTGCACCGAAGAATTGCATATCTTTACCCATAACAGTTGCAGACACACAACAAGCGATGGCACAGTCATCTGAACCCCAGTTAGCTCGTAATAAATCATCGTTTTCAAATTGGATGGAAGAACTTTGTTTAGCGATCTTCGCTGCATAAGTTCTGAATCCTTCTGGTAAACGAGAAGAATACAATACAGTCAAGTTTGGTTCTGGAGATGGTCCCATGTTTGTTAAGGTATGCAAGATACGGAAATCGTTTTTCGTTACTAATGAACGTCCATCTAAGCCCATACCAGCAATGGATAAAGTTGCCCAGATTGGATAACCAGAGAATAATTGGTTGTATTCAGGAGTACGAGCAAATTTAACCATTCTTAATTTCATGATCAAGTGATCGATTAATTCTTGTGCTTCAAATTCAGTGATTGCACCGTTTTCTAAGTCGCGTTGGATATAGATATCTAAGAAAGCGGAAATACGACCAATTGACATTGCAGCACCGTTTTGTGATTTGATTGCGCCTAGGTAACCAAAGTATAACCATTGAATCGCTTCTTGTGCATTTTGAGCTGGACGAGAAATGTCAAAGCCATAAGAAGCAGCCATTTTCTTCAAGTCATTTAATGCACGATATTGTTCAGAGATTTCTTCTCTTAAGCGAATTACATCGTCGGTCATCACTTTGTTTCCTGTATTGTCATGATCTTTTTTCTTTTGTTCCATTAAATAGTCGATACCGTAAAGAGCAACTCGACGGTAATCACCAATAATCCGGCCACGACCATAAGCATCTGGTAAGCCAGTGATGATTTTATTTTTACGAGCTAAGCGCATTTCTGCAGTATAAGCATCGAAAACACCTTGATTATGTGTTTTTCTATACTCAGTAAAAATTTTAGTCATTTCTTCATCAGTTTCATATCCGTTAGAAACTAATGAGTTGTTAGCCATTTTGATTCCGCCAAACGGCATAAAAGCCTGTTTTAGAGGCACATCTGTTTGTAAGCCTACGATTTTTTCTTCTTCTTTAATTAAATAGCCTGGACCGTGTGACGTGATGGTTGCTGGCGTATCGTTGTCCATATCATAAACGCCATTCTTTTCATGTTGGATTTCAAAAAGTTCTTGTAGTTTTGTCCATAGTTTGTCTGTGCTTGGAGCGATTGGTTCTAAGAAGCTGTCATCGCCTTTATACTCGGTATAGTTGTTTTGAATGAAGTCACGAGTATCCACTGAAGTCTTCCACTTGTCGCCTTTAAAGCCTTTCCATTGTTCCATGAAGTTGCCTCCTTAGTTTGCTGTGAATATGTAACAGCTTTATGTGACAAGTATAACACATCACCGTATTTATGCAAGCGTTTCTTTATTATTTTTTGAACGATAATCAAAATATCTAACCGTTAAAATGCTATAATCCCCTTGTTGTCAACTTTTAACTTTGTGAAGAATAGAACGAATAATAACAACAGTTTATTGTGAAAAAAGTACTACTGTATTAAAAAAACTAGTATCTGTATTAATACAGATACTAGTTTTAAGATATTATATACAACAGATCGTTGGTTGTCGTCTTAAGCTTGTTCTTCATCAATCCTGGCAGAATGCATTTCGTGGACTTCCATCACACTTCCTTGGGTTTGCTCATCGATAGCAAAGGAGCCGTTTGAGGTACGATCTCCGATGGCGTATTGTTGCGCATTGATGACATGCTGACTCCCTTTTTGCGTTGTGATCAATAGGTCTTGAGCGTTGCCTTCAGACATGAATGCCACTCGATGTGGATTTTTTTTCAATTCTCTTAAGACCATTAAACCTCGCTTGGCACGTCCTAGCTGCGTTAATTCTTGAGCGAGCATTCGCTTAACTGCTCCTCGTTGGGTTACAATCACAATAGGTGTGTCACCTTCTGATTCCACTAATAACCCATTGACCACATAGTCTTGATCTTTTAAGTTCATCGCTTTGACGCCGGCAGCTTTTGCTCCCACTACTGGTACTTCATAGAGTGGATAACGTAACCCGAAGCCACGATAGCTGACTAAAAAGATATCTAAATGATTTTGGCCCTCAGTTAAATAAACATTGGTTAATTCATCATCTTTGGATTTTAACTTCATACAGCTGGTTGGTCGACTCTTATATGTGCGCCACGGCTCAAAGTCGGACATTTTAGTTTGCTTAATCATGCCTTCTTTTGTCATGAAAACAAAGGTTTTCGTACTGCTGAGCTCTTGATAAGGAAACACAGCGATAATTGACTCATCCATTGATAAATTTAGAATTGTTTGGGAAATATGCTCGCCCATTTCTTTCCATTTTAAATCAGGCAGTTCATGCACGGGGCGGTAGATAGCATTTGCTTTATTTGTAATCAGCAAGAGATGATCTAACGTATTGACCTGACCAGCATAGAGTAAAAAGTCGCCGTCTTTCATTCCGATTTCTTCCGGGTTGGAAGCAGTGTAAGAACGAATGCTACTGCGTTTCAAATAGCCTTCATGGGTCACGGTGACGATGACATCTTCTTGAGCGACCAGTACTTCGGTCTCGATTTTTATTTCTTGAATTTCCGCTTCAATTTGGGTTAAGCGAGTATGACCATACTTTTTCTTCACTTCCCGTAGCTCTTTTTTCATGACAGCAAATAGTTCTTTGTCATTGCTTAAGATTTTAGTTAATTCTTCAATTTGCGCAGCTAGCTCTTGCGCTTCTTTTTGGAGCTCTGTAATATCGGTGTTGGTTAAACGATACAGTTGAAGAGTCACAATGGCTTCTGCTTGTTCTTCTGTAAAGTCATATTTGTTCACTAAGTTCTTTTTCGCATCTTTTTTATCTTTACTGCTACGGATGGTAGCAATCACTTTATCTAAAATTGAAAGAGCTTTGATTAGCCCTTCCACAATATGCTGACGTTTGCGAGCTTTGTTTAATTCATATTGGCTGCGGTTGATAATTACTTGTTTTCGGTGAGCTACATAACTTTCCAATATACGTTTTAAACCAACTTGTTGTGGCGTCATGTTGTCAATGGCTACCATATTGAAGTTATAGTTGATTTGAAGCTCGGTATTCTTAAATAAATAATTCAAAATACCTTGAGCGTTAGCTTCTTTTTTTAGCTCCACGACAATTTGCAAACCGGTGCGATCACTTTCATCACGAACTTCTGCAATCCCATCAATTTTTTTGTTCAAGCGAATTTCATCAATTTTTTTCACTAGTGTCGCTTTATTAACTTCATAAGGAATTTCTGAAACAACAATTTGTTGTTTGCCACCTTTTAACGGTTCAATTTTAGTTTTTGAACGTAAAATCACTTTGCCGCGTCCGGTTTCGTAAGCTTTTTTGATTTCGTCTTTCCCTTGCAAGATCCCTCCTGTCGGAAAATCAGGTCCGGGAATATAGTCCATCAGCTTCTCTAAACTAGCGTTGGGATGGTCAATTAGATAAATGGTTCCATCTATAATCTCCGTTAAATTATGCGTAGGAATTTCCGTGGCGTATCCAGCTGAAATTCCGGTAGAACCATTGACTAAAAGATTGGGATATTTAGCTGGTAATACAGTTGGTTCTTTTTCAGTATCATCAAAGTTCCAAACAAAATCCACGGTATCTTTGTCGATGTCTTTTAATATTTCACCGCTCAACTCTGATAAGCGGGCTTCCGTATAACGCATAGCTGCCGGCGGATCACCGTCCATACTGCCGTTATTTCCATGCATTTCAATTAAAACTTCACGTAATTTCCAATCTTGGCTTAAGCGTACCATTGCTTCATAAATACTGCTGTCTCCATGGGGATGATAATTCCCCATGATGTTTCCTACTGATTTGGCTGATTTACGAAAGCCTTTATCAAAAGTATTTCCATCTTTGTTCATGGAAAATAAGATTCGGCGTTGAACTGGTTTTAAGCCATCTCGAATATCAGGCAGCGCACGTTCTTGAATAATATATTTGGAATATCTTCCAAAACGATCGCCCATTACTTCTTCAAGCGTCATTTCTTGAACTTCTTGGCGGTTTTCCAAATTAGTCACTCCCTACTCTAAATCAAACAAACTGATGGTGTCGACTGCTTCAGTTTGTTGCTGTGTCTGTTGTTGTTTTTCTTCATCCAAAATCATACCAGATTTGGATGGAGTGATTTCTGTCTCACTGTCCTTCCGATCTAAAATACTGCCATCTTCTTCCAATGTAAATTGAACATGTTTTTCGATCCATTTTCGTCGTGGTTCAACTTTATCGCCCATTAAGGTAGTTACTCGACGTTCTGCTTGGGCAGCATCATCAATTCGTACACGAATCAGCGTTCTGGTAGTTGGATCCATAGTGGTTTCCCAGAGCTGTTCGGCGTTCATTTCCCCAAGCCCTTTATAACGTTGCAACATGTAGCCTTTGCCTACCTTTTGGGTTGCTTCAGCTAATTCTTCATCCGTCCAAGCATATTCAATCACAGCTTTTTTCCCAGTCCCTTTGGAAATTTTATATAACGGCGGTAATGCAATGTACACTTTACCAGCTTCGATTAACGGTTTCATGTAGCGGTAAAAGAAAGTTAGCAAGAGAACTTGAATGTGGGCGCCATCTGTATCCGCATCGGTCATGATGATGACTTTATCATAGTTACAGTCTTCAATTGAAAATTCTGGTCCAACACCAGCGCCGATCGTATAAATCATCGTGTTGATCTCTTCATTCTTTAAAATATCCTGCATTTTGGCTTTTTCAGTATTGATCACCTTGCCTCGTAAAGGCAAAATAGCTTGAAACTTGCGATCCCGGCCTTGTTTGGCTGAACCGCCGGCAGAATCTCCTTCGACAAGATAGAGTTCATTACGTTTTGGATTTCTTGATTGAGCCGGAGTTAGTTTCCCAGAGAGCAAGGATTCGCCTTTTTTTCGTTTTTTTCCATTACGACTTTCTTCACGAGCCTTGCGGGCTGCTTCCCGTGCTTCTCTCGCTTTAATGGCTTTACGGATTAGCGCTTGGCTCATTTCGCTATTTTCTTGTAAATAAAAGCCCATTTGCTCTCCAACCACGTTATCAACACTTGTTCGTGCTAACGGTGTACCCAGTTTTCCTTTTGTTTGTCCTTCAAATTGCAAAAGGTTTTCAGGAACACGAACAGAAAGGACAGCAGCTAACCCTTCACGGAAATCACTGCCTTCTAAATTTTTGTCTTTTTCTTTTAACAAGCCAACTTTGCGAGCGTACTCATTGTAAGCTTTCGTCATAGAGGTTTTCATACCAACTTCATGCGTACCGCCGTCTTTGGTACGGACATTGTTAACAAACGATAAAACATTTTCGGAATAGCCATCATTGTATTGATAAGCCAATTCCACTTCAATGCCTTCTTTAGCGCCAGAAAAATAAACGATCGGTGTTAAGGTATCTTTTTCTTCATTTAAGTAAGCCACAAACTCTTTAATGCCTTCTTCAAAAAGAAAAACTTCTGCTTTTGGTTCTTCACCACGCAAATCAGTTAAAGAGATTTTTACTCCTTTTAGTAGAAACGCTGATTCGCGCAAGCGCTCTGCTAACGTGTCATAAGAGAAATGGATGGTTGAAAAAATCGTCTCATCCGGTAAAAAAGTGACACTGGTTCCATTTTTCTTTTTAGTTTTGCCTACTTTTTTTAGTGTGCCGACGGGTTTTCCGCCATTTTCAAAGCGTTCAACATATTCCACGCCGTCCCGGACAATTCGAACTTCCAGCCATGTTGAAAGAGCGTTGACAACGCTGGCGCCTACTCCGTGTAAGCCGCCAGAGGTTTTATATCCTCCTTGTCCGAACTTACCACCAGCGTGTAGGACGGTGAAGATAACTTCAACTGTCGGAATACCAGAAGCGTGCATCCCCGTAGGCATCCCCCGTCCAGAATCGACCACGGAAATGCTGTTGTCTTGATGAATGGTAACTTCAATTTCATTCCCAAAGCCGGATAAGGCCTCATCGACAGCATTATCAACAATTTCATAGACTAAGTGGTGGAGTCCGCGACTATCAGTCGAGCCAATATACATACCTGGTCTTTTTCTTACTGCTTCCAATCCTTCTAACACTTGAATGGAGGCATCGTTATATTCATTGTTTGCTTTTTTTGCCAAAGAAAAAACTCCTTATACTTAGATTCTCAAGGTCAAGAAAACGACGTTGCACCATCGTTTGTAATTACAGAAGAAAAATTTCTCGAAAGAGAGGGATGATTCGAGAAATTTTTCTTGAATTCGTAAGTCAGGTGTTTTCTCGCCATTCATTAAAAGATTTAGGAAAGCTTGAATGTCCACAGCTTACTTCCTAAAACCATCATTACAATAATACTCTAAATGAGCTGAAAAAAAAAGAGCTTTCCATTTTAGCAGCTCTTTCTTTAAAAAATGTTAGCCTTGAGCGTTTGACAGCTTAGCTAATTCGATCTTAATACAGCGATCCATTACTACTTGCCGTCCATCTGCCAATAAGCGCTGAGCGGCTAACTCATTTTTCAATCCTAGCTGCGCCCAAAAAACCGGTGCCTTTGTTTGCAACGTTTCAGTGGCAACTTCGGGTAAATACTCACTCCGACGGAATACATCAACGATATCCACTGCTTCTGGAATTTCCGTTAAGGAACCATAAACCGATTCACCGAGAATTGTGGTTCCTTTTTTTAAAGGATTTACCGGGATAATTTGGTAGCCATGCGCTTGTAGCACTTGCGCAACTTGATAACTTGTTCGTTCCGGCTTATCACTTAGACCGACAACTGCAATTTTGTGTGCTTGTTTTAAGATTGTAAAAATTTCTTGTTGACTGGGATTTTCAAAGGCCATTGATCTCCGCTCCTTTTTTGAACTATTCATATTATAGCGTCAAAAGAGTCAAAGATGCAAAGCTTATTTTCTGCCAAAAATGGATTACGACAGTTGTGGCTCTATAATTTTACATATTGTTTGCTGATTCTATTCATGATAAAATATAAGCTAGTTTAAATCAGAAAGAGGTTTCTTTATGAAAATTGTTCTATTACTCTTCATCGCCTATTTGTTAGGCTCGATCCCTTCAGGCGTTTGGATTAGCAAGTTTTTTTTCAAAAAAGATATTCGCCGTTTCGGCAGTGGCAACACAGGCACTACCAATACGTTTCGGGTATTAGGTAAAAAAGCCGGAACGACGGTTTTATTAATGGATATTTTAAAAGGAACATTGGCGACTTGCTTGCCTTATTTATTTTCCTTAAACGTAAATCCATTACTCTTTGGTGTAGCTGCGGTAGTGGGTCATACGTTTCCAATTTTTGCCCACTTTAAAGGCGGTAAAGCAGTAGCTACGAGTGCTGGTATGCTATTGGCGTATAGTCCTGCATTTTTTATTTATTCTTCACTTATTTTTGTTATCTGCTTATACATTACCAGTACAGTTAGTTTGACCAGCATGATCAGTGCTGTTTTAATCACTCTTTCAACGGTGATTTTACCTTTTTCAGTACCTTCGATTTTGCCACGATTCGACTGGTTATTAACAATAATCGCCATTGCGTTAACGACGTTTATTTTTATTCGTCACAAAGAAAATATCCATCGCATTAAAAATGGCACGGAAAGTCACTTGTCTTTTGGGTTAAAGGCTAAGAAATAAGTCAGCCTTATTTCTCGCTCTATCGAAGAAATGCTGGACCGATAGATAGCTTCTACCGGTTTTTTTGTTGAAAAAAAACTAGGAACCCTTATCTCGTAGACATAAAAGTTCCTAGGATAGCTTATTTTACGCTGATCGTATAACTTGTTTGGAAACGTCCTGCCGGTGACAGTTGATTAATACCGATCTTGTCTGAAAGAACACCATTGGTTTGGACAGCATCAGCGATTCCGCACCATGGTTCAATGCAGACAAATGGTGCTTTTTTGGCTGCTGGAGACCAGATACCAACAAATGGCATATCTGTGATAGTTAAAGTTACGCTGTGTGGACTTTCATCTGACATAATGCAAAAACTATTCGTACCTTTTGTTTCAAAGATCAACGCATCATTTTGAAAGATTGCATGAGTAAGGTTTACATCCGTATTCGTTTGCGCCAATGTTTTATTCTCAAAGTCAGCATAAGGACCCTGCAAGGGAATTTGCGTCCGCGATTTTTTGGGAGTAAAACTTAAATAATAATCTTCAAACGACAGAGAAGAATCTAATGGGACATTAAATGCCGGATGACCGCCAATTGAAAAATACATAGTTTCTTGGCCGCTATTTTCAACCTGATAATGGACTGTCAATTCTTGGCCAGTCAAGCTATACGTAATCACTAAATGGAAATCAAAGGGATAATTCTTTTTGGTTTCTGCAGTGGCTGATAAGGCAAAGGCTACCGTTTCAGCTCCTTTTTCAATTACTTCAAAGTCCAAGTCTCTAGCAAATCCATGCTGCGATAAGTGATACGCTTGGTTTTGGTAGTGATACGTATCTTCTTTTAAGCGTCCGACGATCGGAAATAAAACAGGTGCATGTCGCGCCCAGTAGTTAGGATCGGCTTGCCATATATATTCAAGGCCGTTTTCCTTGGCTTTTAAACTAATTAATTCTGCCCCTTTTTCTGCAAATGTGGCAGTTAAAAATTCATTTTCAATGTGCACGGTCATTTATTTGCCCCCTCATACCTTACTTATTACCGATGTTTGTCCAGCTCTTGGATAAACTGTTGGTTTAAAACCTTTAAATAGGTTCCTTTCATACCGAGTGATCGAGATTCAATAATACCAGCTGATTCTAATTTTCGCAAAGCATTCACAATCACAGAACGTGTAATTCCGATGTTATCGGCAATGTTTGAAGCAGTTAGCCGCCCTTCTTCACCTTCTAGCACATCAAAAATGGCGTAAACAGCTTTTAATTCGCTATAAGACAAGGTATTGATTGCCATTTGAACAGCAGTAGCGCTCCGTACTTCTGCTTCAATATTTCTAGATTGCTGGTACAAAATTTGCATGCCGACAACGGTAGCGCTGTATTCTGCCAACACTAAGTCGTCTTCATTAAATGAATCTTGGATGCGCGCTAGAATAATCGTTCCTAAACGTTCACCGGCTCCATACAAAGGCACGATAGTAGTTAAACCAGAAGAATATTTTTCTCTTGATTCAATTGGAAAAGCCGTTAGATCACTGTCAATAGCAATATTGGCTTCGGTTTTTGATAGCTTGCCGACTGCATCTGTATAATTTTGTGGAAACTTCTTTGCTTCAAACATATGCTTAATTCGCGCATTGTTAACGTCCAGTTTTTCATTGTATCCTAGCAAAATACCTGTACTGCTAATAATATACGCATTGCTTTTCAAAATGTCGCCTAAAATCATCGCCATTTTGTCATACGGCAGTTCGGCTTTTAAATCAAACGTATTTTTTTGCTGCAGCAGTTCATTGATCTGACGCGTTTTTTCTAATAACGTAGCCATTTTTTCTCCCCCAATTTTCTATAAAATGTAACGACTTAAATCTTCGTTTCCAGCAATGTCATTTAATTTCTCATTTACATACGCTTCGGTAATTGTGATAGCACCCATTTGCATATCAGGGGCTTCAAACAATAAATCTTCCAATAAATGTTCTAAAATTGTGTGCAATCGACGAGCTCCGATGTTCTCTGTATCTCGGTTAACATCATAAGCAATAGTAGCAATCCGCTCAATCGCTTCTTTTGTAAAAGTTACATCTACATTTTCAGTTCCGATCAAAGCAATGTATTGTTTCACTAGAGCATTGGTCGGTTCAGTAAGAATACGAATAAAATCAGCCGCCGTTAAATCGTTTAATTCTACGCGAATCGGAAAACGCCCTTGTAACTCAGGAATTAAATCGCTAGGTTTTGATAAATGAAAAGCACCTGAAGCGATAAACAAAATGTGATCCGTTTGAATAGGCCCGTACTTAGTATTTACTTGTGAACCTTCAACAATTGGTAAGATATCTCTTTGGACACCTTCACGAGAAACTTCTCCGGAAGTTTGTTGGCTTTTTGATGTGATTTTATCCATTTCATCAATAAAGATAATACCGCTGGACTCTGCTAAACGAATTGCTTCACTATGAATATCAGCATCATTAACAATTCTAGCCGATTCTTCTCTGACTAAAAGCTCTTGGGCCTCTTTAACCGTCACGGTTCGTTCAATTTTTTTCTTCGGTGATAAAGCGCCTAGCGTTTCACTTAAATCAATGCCCATTTGTTCCATACCACTGTTCATAGCCGGCATTGTTTTTTTTGGTTCTTCAATTTCAATCGTGACTTCTCTTTGATCAAGCAAGCCTTTTTCCAACTGCTCTAGAATCGTTTTACGATTCACTTTGATTTCATCAGTCACCTCTTCTTGCGGCTCCTGACTTTGTTGAGCAGCAGTAAGCATGCTCATCATTTGTTCAAATTGGTTGCCTGTTTGTTTCTGCTCTTTTTTGATGCCAGGAACCAACACTTTCACTAAGCGTTGATTGGCTTTTTTTAGCGCTTGAGTATAGACACGGCTGTATTGCTCTTTTTCAACAATTTGAATGGCATTTTCAACTAAATCCCGCACCATTGATTCTACATCACGACCTACATATCCTACTTCAGTAAATTTAGTGGCTTCAACTTTTACAAAAGGCGCTTTAACAATCTTGGCTAAGCGACGAGCGATTTCTGTTTTTCCGACACCTGTCGGTCCGATCATCAGCAAGTTTTTAGGCGTAATGTCTTGTTGCATTTTTTCTTCCAGCTGTAAGCGACGATACCGATTTCTTAGCGCAACTGCCACTGATTTTTTGGCAGCTTGCTGACCGATAATGTAGTTGTCTAATTCTTTTACAATTTCTTTGGGTGTTTTGTTTAATTCATTCATCAATAATCCCTCGTTTATATTTCTTCTACTATAATATTGTGATTAGTGAATACACAAATATCCGCTGCAATATTTAAAGCATTTTTGGCAATTTCCTGAGCGGACATAGATTGATCACCAAAATTTTTCATAGCGCGAGCTGCAGCTAACGCAAAATTTCCACCAGAACCGATAGCTAAAATACCGTCATCAGGCGTGATTACTTCGCCAGTACCGGATACTAATAACATTTCTTTGGCATTCATCACAATTAGCATGGCTTCTAATTTTTGCATAGCCTGCTGTGTACGCCATTCCTGAGCCAGTTCAACGGCAGCCCGAGTTAAATTGCCATTGTATTCATTTAATTTTCCTTCGAATTTTTCTTCTAAAGTAAAAGCATCAGCTACACTGCCAGCAAAACCAACAACAACTTCATCATTGTAAATTCTTCTGACCTTTTTGGCTGTTCCTTTCATAACAACGGATTCGCCCATTGTAACTTGACCGTCACCGGCCATCGCAAATTTACCGTCTTTTTCGACGGCACAAATCGTTGTAGAGTGAAACTGAGATGCTACCATGGTAATTCCTCCTATTTTTCTCCTCACGCCCGCGGATGAAAGCTACGGTAACTTTTTTGCAAGCTTTCTTTGGTGACATGAGCATAAATTTGTGTAGTGGACAAGTTTGCATGTCCTAACAACTCCTGAACGGTGCGCATATCAGCACCGTTATTTAATAAATGAGTAGCAAAAGTATGCCGCAACATATGAGGATGAATATCTGAATTTAACGTACTTTTTTTAATTAACTGATTTAACACATATTCAATGCCAGTCGGTGTAATTTGATCTCCGTGGTGATTAACAAAAACATAGGGATGGTCTTTGTGATGTCGACCCGTCAATACAGCACGGCCATTTTCTAAATAATCTTTTAAGGCATCTGCAGCAAAGCTGCCAAATGGAACATAGCGATCCTTATTGCCTTTCCCGTGAATAAAAAGAACCGTTGAATCAAAATCAACTGCCGCCAGCGTTAAATTGGCACATTCGCTGACTCGAATTCCGGTTCCGTATAACACTTCTAACAGAGCTTGATTTCTCAATTCAAGAGGCTGGGCTCCTTGTGCAGCCTTAAAAAGCGCCTCCATTTCCTTTTCATAAAAAAAGCGCGGCAAACGCAACTGTTTTTTTTTCATATGAACATAGGAAAATGGATTTTCAGTCACCGCTTCATTCCGCAATAAAAACTGGTAAAAAGAACGTAAGCTAGCAATTTTACGACCAATGGAATTCCGACCATATTGTTGGTCATATAAATAACTTAAATAAGTACGGACATCTAAATGATCGATGGTTAAATAGTTATCATTGCCTGTCCCTTTAAGAAAATGAAAGAACTGATCGACGTCTTCTTGATAGGCAAGTTTGGTTTTTATGGAGTAGCCTCGCTCAACAATTAGATAACGAAAGAAAAGTTCAGGCCAATTCTTACCAGCCATCTAATCCCTCCTTTTAATTAACAAAGTAACTTTATCATATCCCTTATAAAAAAACAAATAAATTGTCAGAATTTAATAAATTTTTCTAAATTTGTTCACAATTCTTCAGTTTTTCTTAATATTCCTTCATTTTCCTTAGTAATTAAACCACTTGAGCTGGGAGATATTGGGTATAAGGACGTCAGAATTTGGCTGTTTTTATGCATAGCTGATAAATTAAGCAAGGAGCTTTCCCTTCATAGATAACAACACAAGTAAGGATTGATTTGAAAGCCTATTGGCTTTCAAATCAATCCTTCAGCTGGTGCGATACTTAATTTTATGTCAACGAAGCAATTACTTTTGCTTGAGCTGTCAAGGCACGCTCAGCCAAGGCTTCGTAACGAGCTTTTTTATCTCGGATACGTTGTGGCAATTCCGGGAACAAGCCAAAATTTGCATTCATTGGTTGGAAATGTTTGCCTTCTGCGTGGGTGATGTAATAAGCCATACTCCCCATAGTCGTCTCTCTTGGAAAGACAACTGGTTGAGCACCTTTAGCTAAACGAGCAGCATTCATTCCAGCTACCAAACCACTAGCAGCGCTTTCCACGTAACCTTCGACACCAGTCATTTGACCGGCAAAAAACAAAGTTTCTCGTTTTTTTGATTGATAGGTAGGCTGCAATAACTCAGGAGAGTTCATAAAGCTATTGCGGTGCATAACACCGTAACGGACAAATTCAGCATTTTCCAATCCTGGAATCATACGGAAAACTCGTTTTTGTTCACCCCATTTCAGATGGGTTTGAAAGCCAACAATGTTATATAAAGAAGCAGCTGCATTATCTTGACGCAGTTGAACTACCGCATATGGACGTTTTCCTGTTTTCGGATCTTCTAGACCCACAGGTTTCATTGGACCAAATAACATAGTTTTGATGCCACGTTTGGCCATCACTTCAATTGGCATGCAGCCTTCAAAAAATTTTTCTTTTTCAAAAGCCTTTAGCGGCACAACCTCTGCGGCAATCAATTCTGCGTAGAAGGCTTTAAACTCTGCTTCGGTTAGTGGACAATTTAAGTAAGCTGCTGCTCCTTTGTCATAGCGTGATTTTAAATAAACCTTATCCATATCAATGGTAGCTTTATCGACAATTGGAGCAGCTGCATCGTAAAAATAAAAACCAGCAGATCCATTAAAGCTCTTAATTTGCTCAGACAAAGCTTCTGAAGTTAACGGACCAGTCGCAATGACTACAATACCGTCGGGAATTTCTGACAGTTCTTCATTTTTAATTGTAATTAGCGGATGGGACTTAATTTTTTGAGTGATTGTTTGAGAGAAGCGGTCGCGATCGACTGCTAAAGCTCCGCCGGCCGGTACTGCTGTCTCATCAGCACTTTGAATAATCACTGAATTCAAGCGGCGCATTTCTTCTTTTAAGACGCCTACTGCATTGGTTAAGCTATTTCCTCTTAAAGAATTTGAACAAACCAGCTCGGCGAAATTCTCTGTCTGATGGGCCGGTGTTTGTTTGACCGGGCGCATTTCATATAAAGTGACGGCTACGCCAGCTTGGGCTGCCTGCCAAGCGGCTTCACTACCTGCTAAGCCAGCTCCGATCACTGTAATGGAAGTTGTCATAGGATTCGTCATTCCTTTTCTGCTAGACTATTGCTGCTTTGATTTATTTTTGTATATTTTCTTCATAATCACCATTGATGCAGACAATTTGTTTGCCGCCTTTGACCTTCTTTTCAACCAAGTATTGGCCGCATTTTGGACACGGACGTCCGATTGGTTTATCCCATGAGGTGAAATCGCACTCAGGGTAACGGCTGCAACCGTAGAAAATCCGATTTTTCTTCGATTTCCGTTCAATTACTTCTCCTTGATGACAGACCGGGCAAGTTACGCCTATTTCTTTTACAATTGGTTTGGTATTCCGACAGTCTGGAAAATTGCTGCAAGCATAAAACTTACCATAGCGACCTAGCTTAATAACCATTGGATGGCCGCACAATTCACAGTCAAAACCAGCTGGTTCGTCTTTAATTTGAATTTTTTCAATTTTTTCTTCAGCGTTGGTTAATTCTTTTTCAAAAGGTTGATAGAAACGATCGACGACTTCCACCCATTTCTCCTGGCCATCACCGATTTTATCCAAATCGCCTTCCATGGAAGCAGTGAAGTGAATATCAACAATTTGAGGGAAAAATTCAACGATCAAAGTATTAACAATTTCGCCCAGCTCTGTCGGTTCGAAACGCTTATTGGTCAATTTTACATAATATCGCCGTTGAATCGTTTCTAAGGTTGGCGCGTAAGTAGATGGACGCCCTACGCCATTTTCTTCCAACGCACGAATTAAAGTCGCTTCACTAAAGCGGGCAGGTGGTTGTGTAAAGTGTTGTTTTGGCTCAATATTCAAGGATTTAACCACATCGCCTTGCGTTAAATCCGGCAAGATATTTTCTTTATCTTCTTTGCCGTCATCGCGCCCTTCTACATAGACTTGCATGAACCCTTTAAATTTCACTTTGGCTCCATTAGCGATGAAAATGACGCCATTTTGTGCCAGTGTAACTTTCATCGTATCCAAAATAGCCGGTGTCATTTGGCTAGCGACAAAACGCGACCAAATAAGCGTATAAAGCTTCAACTGATCTTTATCCAAATATTGTTTGATTTCTTCCGGGGTTCTCAACACGCCGGAAGGACGAATTGCTTCGTGAGCATCTTGTGCCCCTTGGGCATTTTTTATTTTGCGACTGCCGTGAGCTGAAAATTCTTTGCCGTAGGTTTTTTCAATAAATTCCGCAGCTTCTGCTTTGGCTGAATCAGCAATTCGAGTCGAATCTGTACGCATATATGTGATTAACCCTACCGTGCCTTGTTTGCCTAAGGCAATACCTTCATAGAGTTGTTGAGCTACCATCATTGTTTTTCTAGTTCTAAAGTTCAATTTGCGGGCAGCTTCTTGTTGTAAACTACTGGTGGTAAAAGGGAGCGCCGGATTGCGCTTGCGTTCTTTCTTTTCAACTTTTGTCACGTCGAAAGTATCGCCTTTAATACGTGCCGTAATTGTTTCTACTGCTTCTGCGTTAGGCAGCTTCGTTTTTTTTCCATCAAGTCCCCAAAAATTCGCTTTGAACATTTTTTTGCCTTTTTGGAAGTTGCCGTCAATACTCCAATATTCTTCCGGTTTAAATTCACGGATTTCTTTTTCCCGATCGATAATAATTTTTAAAGCCACTGACTGAACACGACCAGCACTCAAGCCTTTTTTAACTTTACGCCATAAAATTGGACTAAGGGAATAGCCCACCAAGCGATCCAGAATTCTTCTGGCTTGCTGCGCATCAACCAAGTCTAAATTAATCGTGCGAGGTTCTTTGAAGGCTGCTTTAACTGCTTCTTTCGTAATTTCGTTGAAGACTACTCGATTTTTATCATTTAAATCCAAGCCTAAAAGATAAGCTAAGTGCCAAGCGATCGCTTCTCCTTCACGGTCCGGATCGGCTGCGAGATAGACTTTTTCGGCTTTTTTTGCGGCTGTTTTTAAGCTTTTAATAACATCTCCCTTGCCACGAATGGAAATGTAATGGGGTTCATAATTATGTTCAATGTCAATGCCCATCTTACTCTTAGGTAAATCCCGTATGTGACCAACACTGGCAACGACTTTATAGTTTCTACCTAGATATTTTTCAATGGTCTTAGCTTTTGCAGGAGATTCTACAATTACAAGATATTTATAGGCCATCCTATGGTACTCCTTTCGGTTTTGCATTTTTACTACTATTGTATAATCGCTCATAATAAGTAAAAACTCACAAATCGTAGTTCATCATATTCTAAAAGGAATAGGTTTGTCAAGGATAGCTTTTTTTATTTTTCAAAATATACTTAATTCTTTCACAATATCTTCAATAGATGTCGTACATTTTGCTCCGTCTTTGATCAATTCATGGCAACCAGTTGTAAAAGAATGAAAAATGCTGCCTGGTACCGCAAAGACTTCCCGACCGTAGTCAAGTGCGGCTTGAGCTGTAATTAATGAACCGCTGTTTTTGCGAGCCTCCATGATACAAGTTCCTAGGCTTAGGCCAGCAATAATTCGATTTCTGGCTGGGAAATGATAGCTTTTAGGGCTACTTCCATTAGGGTATTCGCTTAACACCAATTGTTCTTGCTTCATTATTGTCTGCAATGCAGCATTTTCTGGCGGATAACTGACATCCAAGCCGGTGCCGATAACCGCTATGGTAGAGCCAAGCTTAGCCAGTGCTGTTTGGTGGCTACAACTGTCCACCCCTTTAGCTAAACCACTAACAACGGTAAAGCCCTCTTCGACAATTTGGGCTACCAGCTTACGAGTGACTCGCAACCCATAGGAAGTAGCATAACGAGCGCCTACCACAGCTAACTTTCTTCTCGTTAGTAGCTGTAAGTTACCAGCATAAAAAAGCAGGGCTGGTGGATTGTAAATCGCCTTCAACTGTTTCGGATAAATGGGATCCAGAATGGTTAAAAATTGATGCTGATGTAGTTTTGCTTCTAAGTGTTCTGTCTGTTGTGAATAGTAACGCCAAGAATTGAGAAATAATTCTTTGTATCTTGTGACTTCTCCATAGGTTAACAGTTCTGTCTCAGAAAAATCCGTGCGCTGTTGGGCTTGGGATTGCGCCAAGATGTTTAATTTACTCCTATTGCCAATGCCCTTACATAAGGTTAACTTGAACAATAACTGTCGTTGGGCTGCTTCCATAAAAAAGACCTTCTTTCACATAGTACTTCATAAGTAACATACGCAAAAAAAGGTGTAATTTTTTTTATAATAAGTCTTTAACTGGGGCAAATGTTTTTCTGTGAATAGGACAAACACCTAGACGTGTTAAGCCAGCCAAATGCTCTTTCGTCCCATATCCAGCATTATTTTTAAAACCATATCCCGGATATAGTTCGTCGTATTCTTTCATGAGACGATCGCGGGTTACTTTGGCAATGATGCTGGCAGCTGCAATAGAGATAGAACGCGCGTCTCCTTTAATCAGGCTTTCTTGTTCAATCGTCAATGGCAATTTCATAGCGTCAATCAGCAAATAGTCAGGTACGAAGCACAATTCTTCCAAAGCCATCGTCATCGCTTGCTTCGTAGCTTGATAAATGTTGATGTCATCAATGATTTCGTGATCTGCTATTCCCAGTCCTACCGCAATTGCTTGATTTTGAATTTGCTCATACAAAGTCTCTCTTTTTTGTGCCGATAGTTTTTTTGAGTCATTTAAGCCTAGTATCTCACAATTCTCCGGTAAAATTACTGCAGCAGCAACTACCGGACCCGCTAAAGGTCCCCGTCCAACTTCATCAACGCCTGCAATCAGTCGATGCCCTTTTTTCTGAGCTTCCCGTTCAAAGTAACTCATCTCCTCTAAAAGAGCTCGTTCTTTCTGATACAGCATTTGTTGGTGCTGCCATTGCTTGAGAAGTTGCTGTACGCCTTTTCTTTGGTCTGCCTGCCATTGTTGAAAACGAGGATCAGTGCTAGAGGAAATAGTTTTTAACTGTTGTTTGATGACTTGTATTGATTCTTTACTCATTGTAATTCTCTAACTCCTAATTCTTCCCAACGATCTATAGTGTAATAACCTAATTTGCCATTGCGAATTTCTACTATGATCATTTCACTAGCGCGTTCATAATTTTCTTTGAACCCTCTTTTTTCACTGATCTGCATCAACAATTCTGGAGCCGGTTGAAAAATATCAGTCTCTGTTAGTTGATAGCGTTCTATTAATCTTTGAGGATAATATTTTGCAAAAAATTCCAAACCGTAGATAGCTAAATCATCTAAATGTAATAATTGATCCTTGATGGCACCGGTCAACGCTAATTTTTTGCCAATTGCTTCATCTTCAAATTTCGGCCACAAAATCCCCGGCGTATCTAAAAGCTCCAGCTCTGAGCCGGAGCGGAGCCATTGTTGGCCTTTGGTTACGCCCGGCTTATTGCCAGTCTGAGCCATTTTTTTCCCTGCTAGCCGGTTCATTACAGTTGATTTACCAACATTGGGGATACCAATACACATGGCACGGATCGCTCGAGGTTTTATGCCTTTTGCTTGTTGACGCGCTAATTTTTCTTGAAGAACCTTTTTAGCTGCTGGAACTATTTTGTTGATTCCTTTATTCGCTTGCGCATTAATAACGAGTGCTGACAACCCCTGTTCTTGAAAATAATTGCACCACTTTTTATTTTGTTCAGGATCAGCAAGGTCCCCTTTGTTTAAAAGAACCAAGCGTGGTTTTCGTTGGACGATTTGATCCATCATCGGATTTCTGGAAGATAGCGGCAGCCGAGCATCTACTAGTTCAAAAACAATGTCGACATGTTTTAATTTCTCGGATACTTCCCTTTTGGCTTTGGCCATATGACCAGGAAACCATTGAATTGCCATGAGCAGACGTCTCCTTTTTCTTCACTTTTTTTCAAATTGTTATTTAGTAAGCGTTAAGTTGCTTTTAGGATAAATACTTGTCCATTGTATCATAATTTCCCTGTTTCCTTTTAGTTATTTTGAAAATCAGGAGAACTTTTAAGGCAAACGCGTCCAACGGCGTTCTTTCTTAAAGAAAGCAGCGGCTGTTTTTGCTTGTTCGACAATCGCTGGCGGATAGCTCAAGACTTGAAGTAACTTAATAGCATTACTGGTTTGGGAAGCTCCTTCTTTGAGTTGATAATCAAAAATAATGCCGTTTTCTTCATCAATTTGTTCTTCAAAGTGAACATTTTTGCAACTATTCTTCAATATTTCCGTTAGCTCAATGTCATGAGTCGCGACAAAGGCTAAGGAAGGATAGGTATTTAACCAAGCAACAATGCTGGCTGAAGCAGCAACACGTTCGATCGTATTCGTTCCCTTTAAAATTTCATCAATAAAACAAAGACAAGGCGTTTTTGTTTCTACTACGTTTAATATCCGTTTTAGCGACTTAATTTCGGCGATAAAATAACTATCTCCTTCAAAAAGATCATCTTCAATTGCCATTGAGGTGAAAATATGAGCATGGGGCAATGAGAATTCCTCCACTAAAGCAGTATGAACAGTCGCTGCTAGCAAACAACTAAGGGCAACACTTTTAACGTAGGTGGATTTTCCAGAAGCATTTGAACCGGAAACCAACGTATTCACTTGCCAATCAACATCATTAGCCACCGGCTCAGCCAGCAACGGATGATAAATTTCCTTACCTAAAACAGTTACGGATTCTGTAAAAATCGGCTGACAAGTTTCTGGCATTGCCAATCGAAAATTCAACACTGCAGCCGCAACTTCTAATTCTCCCATCAAGCGCCAAAGCTGATCGGCTGCCTGATGATGATTCAACAACTTAGATAAAACTAGTTGATAAGCGATAAACGGTAACATCAATATCATACTTAAGTAATCAAAAATTATTTCCGCTTCAGAATTCGTTTTTACTCGGAAGGAAAAGCCTAATATCGTCACGGAACCAATTTTACTCAGAGCAGCCTGTAATTCCGTTTGATAGGGTGTTTTTAGCTGGACTAATTTTTTAGCGGTTGAAATCGCTTGAACAAAATAACTCATACAACTAAGCTCCATCTCTAGTTGCTGTTTTTTTATTTGATAATAAATTGCATTGAAAACAACTGACCCTAAAGTTACTAAATATAAGCTAGCAGTAGAAAATAACAGACTGGCTGTACCTGCGATTAGCGGCAATAGACCTAAAAAGACGTAGAGGGCGAAATGAGCAATTTTTTTGTTGGTCGTTTCATTTAAATATTCTTCAACAGAGTTGTGGTCTTTTTTTCCTAAAAAAGCAAAATACATTTGCAATTGCTCCCGCACATTTTGATGTTCGTTGAGATAAAGAATCAATGTTTCTAAACGCTCTTGTTCTGTTTGTGAAAAATTGTAGCTGCGTAAGCGTCGATACAAGGCTTCGGAGCCAATACTGGAGTATGTACCATTCAACTGTTGAAAAACAGAAAAAACATCTAAATCTTGCCAAGTAAGTTCATCTATTCGACTATCGTGGGGATGATAGCGCTCGTATAGCTCCCATGCTTTTCTCAAGCTTTTTTCATCATCAAATGTCCGTGAAGGATGCGGTAATTACCCCCAAGCATTTCTCACTTGTTTATGAATTTGGTATTTGTGATATTTTTCATACAACCACATGACCACTACAAAAGCAAAAATCAAGAGACCTATCAAGAGAAGTTTATTCATCATTTGCTCCTTGTTCATTTTTACTCAAGTATAAACTTTTATTCCTTTTGAAACAATCTTATTCTAGAAAAATTTGAAAAAAAAGCTGCAACACTAAAATGTCCAGCTTAACGGAAACTATTCTTGAATTAAGCTCCACCTCTTATCAGAAGTGCGAGGCTATAAGAAGCATTCAATTATTATCTCATTTGTTAATCGTAGCAAAAATTCGGCAGCAACTAGTGTGTTTCAATAAAATGTCCAAGCTTACTTTTCCCTGCTGTTAGAAATGAAGGCTCTTTCCTAATGATGTTCTAATCGTGCTATTTTCTTCACTTTTTCTCTGACCAGCTTCATCTATGACTTACCTGGGAATTACTTTTAGATGTCGTAGCGGATAATACACCGCTTGTGCTTTCCCTAAGATAGCACTGCGCTTGACTGCGCCAAAAGAACGACTATCCTTTGACATCCGACGATTATCTCCCAGAACAAAATAGCAATCTTTTGATAGTTTTTTTTGATTCAATAGTTCTTGGGAAGCAAAATTGGTGGTGTAAGGGGCTGTTTCATGATCTTTTTGAATATTCTTTTTTAAAAATGGCTCCGCCACCGGCTGCCCATTAATATATAACTGATCATCTAGATAACGAACAGTCTCTCCCGGCAAACCGATGATTCGTTTGATTAAAATAGCGCCATTGTCAGCTCGGAAAACAACTACGTCAAAGCGCTTGATGGCCGAAAATTTTTCCATGACAATCATATCACCTTGATATAAATTTTTTTGCATGGAATTACCGTCCACTCGTACAGGAATAAAAATAAATCCCCGCAAAATAAAGACCAGCACGATCGAAGGAACCAATATCTTCAGCAAAAACATGACCGTTCCTACGTACTTGCGTTTGGCTTTCACGTTATTTCCCCTTTGTCTGCATTATTTTTTTACTGCTTTGAGCGCGGTGTTGTAGGCAACATCATGCTCTAGAATTAACTTACCTAACATAGCTTCGATTTTAGTAGCTGTAGCTGGTGAAACTTCACCATCGACAGGTAGTTGATTTTGCTTTTGAATGTCGGCAACAGCTGTTTTCGTAGCTGAATCAAAAGTTGTGCTTGTTTGATCTACGGAATAACCTAAGGCTGCTAAAATTCCATGTAAGTTTTTAATTGCTTCTGATTGAGTGCCTTCTTTAAGCACTTGGTCTCGTGGAATTGGTTTTAAATAGGCGTATTCCGGAAAATCAGCCCTAATAGAAGGAGCTAGCCCTTTTTCATGCAACCATTGTCCAGACGGCGTTAGCCATTTTAGGACGGTTAATTTGAGCTCCGTTTTATCTTGTAAATTTTTCACCGACTGCACGGTACCTTTACCAAAGGTTTTTGTTCCCACTACAGGAATATCAGCAGCTTCTTTTAAAGCTGCGGCAAATATTTCAGCAGCGCTAGCGCTACTTTCATCAACGACGACGGCAACTGGTTCGGTTACTTTAAACCCGCCATCTAGTTTTTTTGAAGCTGCTTCCTTCATGCGTTGCCCATTCTTGTCTTCAAATTGCACGATGGTCTGGCCATTTTTTAAAAACATACTTGCCATCTGTTCTGCTTGATCCAACAGTCCGCCAGGATTTTGGCGTACATCGATAACAAAAGCTTTAGCGCCGGCTTTGCGCAAATGTTTAATTTTCGTTTGTAATTCTTGCGCTGTCTGTTTTCCAAAAGTTGAAATTTTTAAATAACCGACTGTTGCGTCATGTTCATCCATTTTGCTGTAGATGGTTTCCATCGGTACTTCTGCTCGTTTTACGTCGATATCAAAGGTCTGTTCGCCTCGTCGGATTGATAAATTAACTGACGTTCCTTTTTTGCCCCGAATCTTAGATACCACTTCAGAAAGAGCAACTCCCTCGGTAGATTGACCATCGACTTTGACAATGACATCATTCGTTTTCAAGCCAGCTTTTTCAGCCGGCGAATTTTTCACAGGAACTTCCATTACTGTTGGATAATTATCTTTAATTGCCATCGTGGCGCCAATTCCTTCAAAACTACCCGACAAGCTTTTACTTAGTTCATTTGCTGCTGGTTCAGTCAAATAACTGGAGTAAGGATCGTCAAGGGCAGCGGCCATTCCTTGCAAAGCGCCATCTACCAACTTACTTTTGTCCACTTTGCCGACATAATTATTGGTTATTTCATCATATAAGTCTTGGACTTTAGCTAAATCACCAGTTGTAGACATTTTTTGAAGGCGATAATCAAAATAGATATAACAAGCCCCCCCTACTAAAAAAGCAGTGCACAAAATAGATATAATGTATTGATAATATGGTATCGTTCGTTTGCTTTTCATTTTTTCAACTCTCTTTTCTTTTCCAGATGCTTTTGCTCAGTTTACCATAGATTAAGAAAGTCGTCAGCCTAAGATTGTCCGGCATTTATAAAGCTTATTTATTATTTTCAAGGTATTGATCCCATAACTCATCAAAAATCTGCATATTCCCCAAGTAATCGGTGTTCATCTCCAAATAAGAAGAAAGTTCATGGTAATCTTGTGCGTGTTTGGGAAACTGAATATCTCTAGCTGCATCGTTGGCAAATTGTGTTTGTACATCATTTGCCGGTCCTTTTAAGGTCATTAAATAATGGTAAAAACTTCTTCTCACTTAATCACTCCACTTATCTTCAATAAAAGTATGTCTTCTTTGATGTGCAGTTTGGAAACGCTGACGTTCTTTTTTATAAAAGTCTTGATGATACTCTTCTGCCGGATAAAAAGGGCCAGCTGGTTCAATGGATGTCACAATCGGCCGGTAAAAACGGCCACTAGCCGCCAAAGTTGCTTTACTTTTTACAGCAATTTCTTTTTGAGTCAGATTTTGGTAAAAAATTACCGGTCGATAATTATCCCCGCGATCTTCAAACTATCCAAGTGCATCTGTCGGTTCTGTCTGTTGCCAATAAATTTCTACTAATTGTTCATAGGAAATGAGAGCAGGATCAAATATAATTTCAACGGCTTCTGTGTGGCCGGTTTCGTGCTGCTTAACTTGTTCATAAGTCGGGTTGGAAACATGACCGCCGGTGTAGCCAGAAACAACAGAGAGAATGCCTGGTTGCGTGTCAAAAGGTTGTACCATGCACCCAAAGCACCCACCGGCAAAAATTGCAGTTTCTTTCATTCTATTTTTCCTTTTCTTTAGGCAAATATATACTCATCTGAATATCATCATCCACTAAATTGATTTTTTCCGCTCGAATAAATAAACCATTTTGCATTCGGAATTGATCCAAACGCAGTAAAATTGTTTTATCCTCTGGATTTACTTCCACCCATTTCGGCAATTTATAGCCACGTTTTACAAATTTAAGAATCTCTTTGACAGGTAAACCTAGCGTTCCGATGGATAAACTTTTGGCTTTTAATTGAACATTGCCATCGTCCATTACATAAGGATCGAAATATAAATAAAACTGGATATCGTGTCCCAAAACCCGAAACGTACCGTTCAATAATGCTTCATTTTCTAAATAAAATTTATATTGAATATCGGATCCTTTTTGAAAATCTTCCAAATAAAATTCAATTAAGTCATTAATTTGCTTCTTTTTAGATTGAATAGTAATCACCGGTTCCCCGCTTTTTTCGACAATTTTTGGGGTAGCTTTAAATGCCGGTTCTCTTACTTGGGTCATGCGTACCATTAAAAAAGCGACCGTACCAATCACTACGCCCAGCAAGATCAAAAATGCAACTTTCCATTTGTTTACTGGCTTTTTTGGAGGTTTAACGGCTGCTTTAGAACGGCTGGTAGTTGTTTCATTAGCGTCAGTCATTGTTTCTTTCACCGCTTTCTTTCTTGATTAACCATTGTTTTTGGGTTTTGATCATTTCATCTCTCACCGCACTGGCCATCAGTTGATAGCCTAAATTGTTCGGATGAAAACGATCTTCCTCGTATAAGACGTTATTTAATGAATCACCGGTACTGCTGGCAGTTGTCGCATCTCCTTCACCGACAATTCCTACTTCGTCTCCTTTGCCTTTATAGAGCAAATCGTTAATAGGAATAAAGTACATCTTTCTTTGTGCCATCACGGTTTCTTTTGTCCGAGTATTCCAATTATCTACGATTTGCTGCATTTCAGTAATGTCAGGAAAATACAGATAAAAAGGATTGTAAATCCCTAAGACATAAATTGGAGCTGTCTTATTGTATTTTCGAATTTCCGTCAGCAACTTGGTTAATTCTTTTTGGTAAGCTTTTAAGGGCTGCTTGAAGGTTTCAATTGTTAAATTAAAAATATCTCCGCTGATGACTTTCATTAAGTCATTTCCACCGACTGTGACGGTAATCAAATCAGCTGTAGCAAGTCCTTTTTGAATTGCTGTTTGTTTTTTTATTCGCTTTCGTATCTGATCACTACGATCACCATTTTTCCCAAAATTATCAACTTGAACGCCATTCAGTTGGAATTTTTCTTTGAGATCGTTAGCAACCAAGGGCACAAAGCCACCTGAATTGGTTGAGTCACCAACTCCTTCGGTTAGCGAATCACCGATAGCTGTGTAATGAATGACTTCTTTGTTGTTATTACCAGTTACTGTTTTATTCGTCCTTAACAGCGGTTGAGCTTTAGGAATGGTCAACAGCAGTAGAGTAAAAACAGCCCCAGCAATTATCAGGGGCCCTATCAGCGTTCGCCAATGTGTTTGAAAAAAATTTTGCATATTTTCACATCCTTTAGTCAAAAAGAGACCGAAACCAAAGCTCGCTACTTTCACACAAGCAGTGACAATCAACTCAGCAAAGGCTTGCTGAAGGCTTCCCAAATACTCTAAAGCTACTTTACCTGCTAGAAGCTGTTTTCATATATTAGCTAGCCGGTCCTCGGATCAAGCAAAAGCTGGGATGCCATAAGCAGAAAAAGATGCTTTTTGTTCGGCCAGTTACCTGATACCTTTAAAAACAACCCGGTAATCAGCTGTTCCGTTCGTTCATTTTTTAATTAATCTAGTCTTTTAATCCGTGTAGTACATAATTGCAAAGGCATTTTTTCCAGTATGAGTAGCAACAACTGAATTTGTATGTAACACAGGAATGTCCATCTCTGGAAATATTGTTTGTAGCCCTTCTTTAAAACCGTTTGCCAGTTCCAAACCATCTGCATGAGAAATGCCGATTTTACGAACATTAGGAATTTTGCTAAGCTCATTTTTTAGTTCTTCAAACCATTTGTTAAAAGTTTTGACGCCGCGTCCTTTGGCTACTGGAATCAATTCAGTCTGATCAAAATCCATCACTACTTTCATGTTAAAAATGTTAGATAGCAAGCCGGTAGCCCGACTGATCCGTCCGCCTTTAACTAAATTATCTAAAGTAGAGATACCAATAAATAGTTTCGTGTGTTCTTTAACATGGTTGACTTCTGCCAAAATTTCCGCTGCACTTGCTCCATTTTGAGCTAATTTTGCCGCTTGAATCACTTGAAAAGCAAGCCCTTGATCAATAAAATCACTATCGATAACGGTCACGTTGCTGGAAGATAGATGACTTGCTTGTCGGGCAGCTTCAACTGTACCACTTAAGCCTTTTGTCATATGAATGGAAATAATTTCGCTGCCGTCAGCTCCTAGCTGGTCATAAAGTTCTACAAATTCACCAATTGGCGGCTGACTGGTTTTAGGCAGCGCTTTGGCTGAGGCCATCATTTCCATAAATGCTTCGCCAGATAAATGATCATCATCTGGATAAACAACACCGTCCACCATGATCGATAGCGGCATCATGTGAATATTTAATTCATCTCTGAGATTTTTTTCCATAGTACATGAAGAATCCGTTACGATTTTAACATTTGTCATAATTTCATCACTCTTTCTTTAAAAAAAACCTTCATTCGTGGTAGAATACCTTCAAAGGTTAACTGTCTTGTTCTAGTATAACAGACAGCTATTAATTTTTCATCAAATTAAATAAAGGAAGTGAATTTCTTGGAAAAAATGAAACTCTCAAAAAAATACTTAATATTAAATGAAGTTTTGAATGCCGTCACTCATGGGATTGCCGCAGGACTTAGTATTGCCGGACTAATTTTTCTCTTAATTAAAGGCGTTCAGCGCCACTCCACTACCCATATCGTTTCATACGCTATTTATGGTGGAACGCTAATTTTGTTATTTTTAGCTTCTACTTTATTTCATAGTTTAATTTTTACCCGTGCTAAAAAAGTATTTCAAGTCTTTGATCATAGTTCGATTTTTTTATTAATTGCCGGTAGCTATACTCCGTTTTGTTTACTTAGCATTCAAGGTCAATTAGGCTGGATTTTATTTGTTTTAATTTGGCTTATGGCGATTGCCGGTGTCGTTTACAAATCATTGACGCTGCATAAGCAAGAAACCGTAAAAAATATTTCTACTATCATCTACATCATCATGGGCTGGCTTTGCTTAATCGCTGCTAAACCATTGTATCATGCCCTTGGATCTGTCGGCGTAGCTTTATTAGTCGCTGGTGGTGTTGCTTATACCTTGGGTGCTGCTTTTTATACGTTAAAAAACGTGCGCTTTATGCATGTAGTCTGGCATCTTTTCGTCATGATGGGCGCTGGCTTTATGTATTTTTCCATTCTATTCTTTACCTAAAAAGTATTTTATAAAAAATATTTACCACAAGTGGGAAAACTGATATTTCCCGCTTATTTTATGTGGTTAACACCTTTATTTTGTGCCGCAAAAAAAAAAAAAAAGCTTTACAATACGAACAAATATTCGTATAATGGATTTACGAACTCTTGTTCGAATATATTGTTGAGGTGAGAAGAATGGAAGCAATTCGCCGTGCAGGTTTTTTATTCTTTGTTTTAATTATCGGTATTTTTTTAGGAACGTTAGGCTTGCGTGCTGCCTTTCTAATTGTCACGCCTTTATTTATTTTATGGTTCATGTCTTGGGATGAAAAACGTTACGCTAGATCTCACAAACACAAAAAGAACCCTAAATATATCTACCGTAAGTTTCCTTAAAGTTTTCCTCTGAAGCTAATTATACATATATACTTAGCTTCAGCTAAATAATTTATCAAGCGAACAGCTAGCTGCCCTTAGTCTGTCTTTTGTGACCCTTCTCGCTGGTTGAAATAAGAGTCACGATTTTTCACAGATTATTGGCCGCTGCTGTTGCTTTTTTATCTACTAAGCTTTTTAACAGCTGATAAAAAATTATTACAGCTAAGCAACCATCAAGCCTTCTTTTTAAATTTACTTGACTTATTATTGTTAGAGTATTAGGTTTATTATTGAAGTTGCATAAGGATGATTAGAATGAATTGATAGCTGTCCGGCCTGGAGCCAATCAGTACCTTAGTGATGCATTTGTCTAAAAAAATTAGCGTGTTATGTCCAACCTTTTAAAAAATCTGCTGTTAGCAGCGTCCAAGAGTCGTTAGCTATTTTTACTAATTACTTGCAACAAGCGCTGCCTTGGCCGATTTTTTATTAAGATCAAACTAGTAGCGAAGAAGCTATGGCGCGTCTGGCTCAGCAAACAGATGGCCACGATCTGCTAATAGGTATCGGCGGTGGACGAGTATTAGATACGGTAAAAGGAGTCGCTTATTTATTAGAGATTGTGTCCTTTCTCATTCCGCCCTTAATTTCTAATAACCCTTCTCATGTACGCCATTTCTCGTTCATTTTTCTAAAAATATTTGTCCCATAATATTTATAGTCTATCAAAATGTCGTTACGAGGCTGCATTGTTTTATTTAAAAACCTGTCCCTACACCAGCTTCTCCCTCTAATAAAAAGCATCAGGAATTTTTGGTTGAGTCGTTATGTTAGAGCTAAAATCTAACACTTCACCATCAACTTCTTCCTCATGCTTTTCTAGTTTTTTTAGTATTCCATTAACGTAACGATATCATACCCGTCAATTTTATCACGACCATGCAAGTCCATCAATTCGATTAAAAAGGCACAGCCGACAACTACACCACCTAAAGCTTCTACTAGTTGCGTAGTAGCTTTAATGGTCCCGCCAGTGGCCAGTAAATCATCACAAATCAATACTCGTTGACCTGGTGCAATCGCATCTTTATGGATCGTTAAGGTATCGCTCCCATATTCTAAATCATACGTCACTTCGATTGTTTCACGAGGTAATTTGCCTTTTTTTCGGACTGGAGCAAAACCAACGCCTAATTCATAAGCGACTGGACAGCCAACGATAAATCCACGGGCTTCTGGTCCTACTACCATATCAATTCGTTTCTCTTTAGCATAATCAACAATTTGTTTTGTCGCTTCACGATAAGCTGCACCATTGGCCATTAAAGGTGATATATCACGAAAAATAATACCCTTTTCAGGATAATCGGGGATGCTAGCAATATAATCTTTTAAATTCATCGGTTATTCTTCCTCCTTGTGCCATAACCACTGTTGAATGGTAGTGACATCGCTATAAAGCAAAAATTCTTCAGTTTTTATTTTTTTCAATCGGTTTTGATAAATCGTACTTTCAGTTAACGGACGATTTTGCGGTGCCACCACTTTTTTCAAAATACCATTTTCTATTGTAACAAATCCCAAGTCAAAAAACACTTGAATCATAAAAATTAATAGTTTTTCTGGCAAATTCAAGTGCTGAGCCAAAGCTTTTAATTGGTGACGAACGTCAATTTGCGGCTGTTTTAAAATAAATTTATACAAAGTGGCAAACTGTTCTCTCGTTCCCATCCCAGTTAAATATGCTTCTTCTTCAGATTGGAACATCAAGTAGACCCGCTCAAGTTGGAGGAGTTCGACAATCTGCTTAACCGTGTCAGTTTCTAAAGGACAGTCAACAAAAACGACCTGTTGAAATTGCTGTTTTCGCACTTGCTCCATAAGCGCCTGCTCATCGTGCCAGGTCACGAGAAATGCTTGGTCTTCACTGATTAGTTTTTTTGAGGCTTCTTGAAAGACAACATATAAGGTTTGCTGAATCGGCAGTGTCTTAAAACGCCCTTTTTTGCCACGCAAGTCGAATACTTGCTTGCCAGAAATTTCAATGTCTGCTACCATCAGTTGTGGTTTTTGATGGCCATTCCATTCGTTAATTGAGAGTTGACCGGCCACACGTGGATTTCCTTGAGTAATTTCCTCTGCTAGTGCGCCTTTTTGAAAAGCAATGGCATCTAATTGAGCGGATGCTTGTTTTAACTGGAACTTCAAATGAGCATTGTTAGCTCCTATTTGACGAACCTGCATAATTTCAGCTGCTTCAAAAGCAAAGGTGGGCAGCGGATTATCGGTTCCAAATGGTGCCAGTACTTGGAGCTGCTGAATAAACGGTATGCTAACATCCGCGACGTTCAGTACTTCATCAATGGTCAGTATCTGTCCTTTTGTTAAGTCGATTGCATGATCAATTACATAGCGATTTAAGTGTTCTTTTAAAGCTGTTAGCTTGGCAACAGGAAGTGTCATTCCCGCAGCCATATGATGTCCACCAAAATGAGTAAATAAGTTGCGTACTTCATTTAATGCGTCATAAATATTTAACGCAGCAACACTACGACCAGAACCTTTTGCGGTCTGCTGTGCTTCATCAATACTCAAAATAATCGTAGGTTTACCAGTTTCTTGCATGATGCGCCCAGCCACAATGCCTAGAACTCCTTCATGCCAATCTGGCTGAGCCAACACATGTATGGAAGCGTCCGGGTCAATCATAGCTAAAGCCTGTTTAGTCGTTGCTGCGACAATTTCTTTTCGTTGGTTGTTTTGCTCCTCAATATAATCTGCGATCGTCTGTGCGCTTGCTTCATCAAAAGTAGTTAACAATTCCACCCCTGGAGCAGCTTCCCCTAAACGTCCTAAAGCATTTAATCGGGGCGCTATGCCAAAGCCGATTGTTTCTTCAGTAAGGTTTGTTTTAGTTAATCCGGCCACTTGAATCAAGCTGTCTAATCCGATGCGGTCACTGGTCTGAAGTACTTGCAACCCCAGCTTCACCAACGTGCGGTTTTCATCAGTGAGTGAAACTAAATCCGCAATTGTACCAATTGCAACTAAATCAAGCATTTCTACCGGTGCTTCATCCAATAATGCTGTCACTACTTTAAATGCAACACCTACGCCAGCCAATTCAGCAAAAGGATAGCTTCCTTCAGGATGTTTAGGGTGCACGATGGCATAAGCAGCCGGTAGTTCAGCCGGCAATTCATGATGATCAGTAATAATTACGTCTACGCCTTGAGCCATGGCATAAGCAACCGCAGCATGTCCGGCCACGCCATTATCTACTGTAATGATCAATTGCACACCTGCAGCAATTTGTTCTTTGAAGGCTTCTAAATTGGGACCGTAGCCGTGAACAAAACGATTTGGCAAAAAGAAAGCCACTTCTCCGCCAATCAGTTCGATGCCTTCTTTCATAACAGTTGTACTAGTGATTCCATCAGCATCATAATCACCGTAAATCAGGATTTTTTCCTCTTCTTGAACAGCTTTATGGATTCTTTCCACAGCTCGCTGCATATCATGCATTAAAAAAGGATCGTAGAGATTTGCCCTTGAGGGCTGTAAAAATTTTTTTAAAGCCAGCTCATCGTGAATATTGCGCTGCCATAATAGTTGACTCAATAAGGGACTAAGCTTGGCTTGTTGTAAATGGTGCGTAAAAGCTTGCGGAATTTCCATTTTTGGCTGTAACTGCCACGTATAGTTTGATTTTTTCACACTGTCACTCCTAACCAAGCAATTATAGCAAAATTTCTCTTAAAACAAAAGAATCTCAGCATAAAAAAGACCGAGAAGCTTAGAAGAGCGCTCTATAATGAATACTATTTTCCAGCGTTTTCATTTCTTCTAGCTAAGTACTTCTCAGTCCTCTTATTCCTGAATGCTATTCTTTTTGATGATCTCTAGGCTTAGTATAGCGATCAATTCCTGTTTTTGTTTGATTACGATGGTCGCTGTCATCAGTTGCTTGTTTTAGTTGTTCATACTTGGCTTGCCAATCGGTTAGCTGTTGCTCGTAATTTTTTTGAATGGTGGCTTTTTCTTCTTGAGTAGCTTTGGCAGCATCAGTTTTCG
Organism: Enterococcus faecalis; assembly: GCA_051295955.1. Lineage (GTDB taxonomy): Bacteria > Bacillota > Bacilli > Lactobacillales > Enterococcaceae > Enterococcus > Enterococcus faecalis_A. The sequence goes on from JBPDWA010000004.1 coordinate 114,684, forward strand.
CCTGTTCCAACTCTTTTTGTAACGCTCTAACTGTTTTTTTCTGGTTCCATATTGTAGTTGTAGACGCCAATAAACCAATCAACGCTCCAAGAATTGCTGAACCGAGGATAATAAGAATTAAAGGACCTGTTATTTTCGCAAAACCGAAATTCACTGGTACAATTTGATTGTTCAACACGGCAAAGACGACTACCAACAAAACTAAAATCAAACCTATTATCACACGCCACTGATTTTTCATTTTGGTTCCCTCCTATTTTTTATTGAAAACCGTTCCGGCAATCAGGTCCCCTAAATGAGGAAAGAGTCCATATAAGCGAGCAGCACCCTCCATCAATAATGGACGATTGATCTCACGTCTTGAGCTGCCCATACTGTTGACGATCTCGCCAGCTAAAATCGTAGGATTTAAAACAATCCAATCAACAGACTCCAGATAGGTTCCCTTGGGATCTGCGGTTTCAAAAAAATTGGTTTTGATAGGTCCGGGATTAACCGTCGTCACTGCAATTCCTAACGGTTTCAACTCTAAGCGCAAAGCATCAGAAAAACCACGTACTGCAAATTTCGTTGCTGAATAAATCGCTGTCTTAGGCGTCGCCATTTTACTAGCCATTGAAGCCACATTAATGATATGGCCTTGATGTTGCTCTGCCATTTTAATTGCTACTTTTTGCGTAAAGGTCATCAGACCAAGCACGTTCACATCAAACATTTTGCGAGCAATTGCTAAATCTGTTTCAATAAAGTTTTCAAATAAGCCAAAGCCTGCGTTATTCACCAGTACGTCAATTGTTCCTACTTCAGCAAAAATACGGGCCGTCGTTTTTTCTACACTTTCAGGATCAGCGATATCCAGTTCATAGGCATAACTAGCTGGTGCACCTAATTCCTGACAACGGGTACGGACTTGTTCCGACAAATTAATTCTGCGAGCACAAATCACCACGATTGCTCCTTTTTGGGCCGCTTCGTAACAAATTTGCTCCCCTAAACCTGCCGATCCTCCTGTCACAACGACTGTTTTCCCAGCTATATTCATCTTTGTTCCTCCTTTTTTATACTTCGGCAAATGGAATATCAAAGCACTCTAAATCCCGCATGATTTTAGTTGCTGGAAAAATCTCCTGAGCTTCTTTTTCTAACTGAAGTGCATCGTTAGTTAAATAACGGGCGCTAATATGGGTTAATAATAACTGTCGAACACCGGCAGCTTCAGCTACTTCAGCTGCCTGATGAGTGGTTGAATGATAATAGGCCCTGGCCATTTGTGCTTCTTTTTTATTAAAAGTACTTTCGTGAACCAACACATCGGCATTTTCAGCTAATGTTATGCTATTTTTGGTTTTGCGTGTATCGCCTAAAATCGTCACGATACGTCCTGGCTTCGGTGTTCCTACAAATTCCCGGCCATTTAACTCTTGCCCTTCAAAATGGATCGTTTCTCCTCGTTTCAACTTACCGTAAAGCGGACCGAAAGGAATGCCGATAGCCTGTAATTTATCCACTTGCAACTCTCCTTCATGGTCCTTTTCTTCAACACGATAGCCGAAACTGATAATTCCATGATCTAAAGGTTTACAACGAACAGTAAACTGCTTGTCTTGGAAAATGACGTCACTGTCTCTGGTAAGTTCAATAAATTTTAGCGGATAAGCTAACCGTGTTTGCGAAACCCGCAAGGCTGTTTTAACAAATTCGGCTACACCTACCGGTCCGTAAATTTCCAGAGCTTCATTACCGCCTTGAAAAGAACGGCTGCTTAGCAAGCCCGGCAACCCGAAAAGATGATCCCCATGCAAATGAGTGATAAAAATCTTTTCAATTTTTCTAGGCCGAATATTACTTCGTAAAATTTGTAGCTGTGTTCCTTCTCCGCAGTCAAATAACCAGACAGCGTTTCGTTCATCTAAAAGCTTGAGCGCAATTCCGCTCACATTGCGATGTTTTGCTGGTACACCAGCGCCTGTTCCTAAGAATTGTAATTCCATGGGGTTCCCCTTACTTTCTTAAATCTTCTTTTTTATTTTAGAAGAAGTTGCCAACTTTAGCAAATGTCATTCTTTTTAAAAGGAATTTTGAGCGTTACTGTTGCTCCTTGTGGTTTTGTGTCGCTAATCTCGCTTGTTCCTTGATGACTGTTAATAATCCACTTGGCAATAGATAAGCCGATGCCATAACCGCCAGTTTTTCGATTTCTTGATTGTTCCCCTCGATAAAACCGTTCTAAAATTGCTGTTTTTTTGAGTATCGGCAATCCCGATCCCGGTATCAGATAGCGTCAACTGCCAGCTAAGGTCTGTAAAAGTAGATTGAACTGTAATCCGATCTCCTGCTTGCGTATATTTTAAGGCATTGTCTAATAAATTAACAATACATTGGTGGATACAGCGAGGATCAATCTTCAGTTGTCCATCTTGGTTTAATTGCAGCGTCATTACTTTAGCTTCTGCCGCTGCCAATTCTTCATAAGGTAAGAGCACTTCTTTTAAAAAAGGCTGCATGGCAATCGGCTCTTTTTTGCAAAAGTACTTCATTCACATCTGAGCGGGCTAATAACAATAACTCATTAATCAGCTGGTTTAACCGTCGGACTTCATTTAACGATAAAGCGATTGTTTCAGACTCTTCTAAAATAGTTTTATGGGCTATCGTAAAAAGCTTTTCCAGTTTTGTTTGAATAATTGTCAAAGGTGTCCGTAATTCGTGAGACGCATTTTCAACAAATTCCTGTTGCTTTTTCCAAGAGCGAAAAATCGGACGCATAAGATAGTTGGATAAAAAATAGCTTAGTACGATGGATAACAAGCTAAACATCAACATGCAAATAATTAAAATCTGTTTGACCCGTTGTACCGTACCTTGAATAGGATCGGTGTTCTCTAAAAGCTGTAGGTAAGCCACTTTATTAGCAGCTGTACTAGTTACTGGTAGGGTAATCGAACGAAACTGCAGTTGCTTGTGATTGCTATCTTTTGTTTCTAAATTAACGATTCTATTGAGTTGTTATTCTTCCAGCTGTAACAAGGCGAAAGCGATCAATCGAGAACCTAACACTGCTTGGTTGACAATTGTTCCATCTTTACTCCAAAGAATAACTTGTTGTTGAAAATTATTAGGCGGTGGATTATCCAACTTTTTATCAGGATGGTTTTGGTTGCTTCGTTGATTGCCACTTATTTGACGTTGAATAAATTGCTGATCACCAGCTAAACGTAATAAATCTTGATCCACCTGTTGATAAATCGAAGATTGTAACAATTGAAAGACGATGAGTTCTAAAAGTAAAAAAATACTGGCAAAAGCAATTAAATGTAGAAAAAAATAGTGGATACGTTGTTTGCGATTCAGTTGTTCATTCATTGGTTTTTACCTCAAACGGTTCAAAAAGATACCCAACATTGCGCAGTGTTTTGATCCATTGATCTACTTGTTGATCTTTCAAACGTTTGCGTAAGCGGCTCATATACACTTCTACAACCGTCAACGTCGTATCCGATTGAAAGTCCCAAATCCGGTCAAACAATTGGTCTTTAGTGACAATCCGACCTTGGTTTTGAATTAAATACTGCACCAAATCAAATTCTTTGCCATGTAAGCTCAGTTTTTGATTATAAAAGCTAGCGGTTCTGTTATTTAAATTTAAACTTAAACCATTTAAGACAAGCATATTTTGTTGATTGAGGCCTTGACTACGGCGAATCAATGCTTAACTTCTCATTATCAATTCTTTCCGGTGAAAGAGTTTCGTTAAATAATCATCACAGCCATTTTCAAATCCGAGTACCTTATCTTTTAAACCATCTTTAGCAGTTAAAATTAATATCGGTATTGCTACATTTTGCTGGCACAGTTTTTTTAACACTCGTTCTCCCGACAGCTCCGGCAGCATCAAATCCAAAACGATCAAATCGTAACGGTTAGTCTCTCCTTCAAAGAGGGCTTCTTCACCATTCTAGACTTGATGGACAGTTCCGATTTCCATTAAAATTTTATAGATGCTATCTGATAAAACTTCGTCATCTTCAACTAAAAGGTTTTTAAACATCTGAAGGCTCCTTCTCATTTTTTGACGCTTTCTTTTAGCAGAAAACTAAAAGGCAGAACAATTACCTTCACTCTTTTAACCAAATAATTTCTTATTTTCGTTAGTCTTCATATTTTTTTAAATATTTTGATGATTGATCTAGCTGACATTGAAATTTTTTTACCGCAAAAAACCTTTTGATAGTGAGAGAAACTCAGTATCAAAAGGTTTTCATCTGGCTATTTGCCATCTAAGATATTTAAGCGGACTTTTTTGGGTCCTTTGGTACGCACACTGTAAACAACCGTACGAATTGCTTTAGCCACTCGTCCTTGTTTACCAATGACACGGCCGATATCATCTTGGGCAACAGTTAAATTATATTCGAGAAAGTCTTCAGACTCCTCAACGTCTAATTGAACTGCTTCTGGTTGACTGACTAACGGACGGACAATCGTTAAAATTAACTCTTTCACATCGGTCATTTCAATCACCTTATTTCTTTACTTGCTTAGCTTCATGATGTTTTTTCATAACGCCTTCTTTTGAAAGGATATTACGAACCGTATCTGAAGGTTGCGCACCTTTAGACAACCATTCTAAAACTAAATCTTCTTTTAGAACTACTTCTGCAGGGTCTTTCAAAGGATTGTAAGTACCTACAGTTTCGATGAAACGTCCATCACGTGGAGAACGAGAATCAGCGACTACAATACGGTAAAAAGGGCTTTTTTTAGAACCCATCCGTTTTAAACGAATTTTAACTGCCATAATTTATTACACCTCCGTTAACTTAATCACAGATCATAGTGTAACAGATTTTAAATCCTCTGTAAAGACTTTTTTCTTGACACCATTATTTTAGCTGGTAACGTTCCTTCAAGTGCGTTATACTAAAAGAACCTTGGCAGGGGCAATTGCTCAAATGAAACGGGAAAGACAGAATTCGCTGTTTTTCCTGTTTTTTTTTTTAACTTCTCCCCTAAGATGTAAAGCTCATTCTCTTAACAACACCACTCTTTAAGCGTTAATCGTTGCACAATTAGTTTATGGGTAGTACTATCATAAAGTAAGTAAAAGGAATGGAGGAACAAACGATGACGAAAAAAATCGGGATTTTTGTAGGAAGTTTGCGTAAAGGTTCTTATAATCGAATCGTGGCAGAAACGATGGCGCAATTATTTCCTGAAGCGTTTGAAACAGAATTTGTTGATTTAAGTGGGTTGGAAATGTACAATCAGGATTTAGACGATGAAGGTCAACCAACGGTCGCTTGGACTGCTTTTCGTAATCAAGTGAAAGCCTTGGATGGCGTTGTTTTTGTATCCCCGGAATATAACCGTTCAGTGCCGGCTGTCTTAAAAAATGCGCTAGACGTAGGCTCTCGTCCTTATGGTGAAAGTGTCTGGGATAGCAAACCAGGCTTGGTAGTTACCGTATCTCCTGGAGCCATTGGTGGTTTTGGTGCCAACCATCACCTGCGTCAATCACTTGTTTTTCTAAATGTACCGACGTTGCAACAGCCAGAAGCTTACATCGGCAATATCACCAATGCATTAAATGAAGATGGCACAGTAGTTGAGGGAACAGTATCGTTCTTGCAATCGATCGTTGATGCTTATGTAGCTTTTTTCAAACGTTTAACTGACTAAAAAAACGAAGCAAGACACATAATAACATAGTAACAGCTTTACTTAACGCTTGCTTGTTACAAAGCATTAAGTAAAGCTGTTTTGGGTTGTAATTAATTCAAAAAGATTTTCGTTTTTTTTTACGGTTTTAACAAATAATTATCAAGGCTTTATCATATAGAAAAAAAGAACCTATTTTTCTTTTGAGTTACCGTTTTTTCTTCTTCTTTTTGTTTTTCTTGATCATGCGGTTCATGGCCATCTTGCCTAGTTTGCCTTTAACTCCGCCACCAAACATTTGGTCCATACCCGGGATATCCATATTGCCTTTGGACATCTGCTGCATCATTTTTTTTGATTCTTTGAATTGTTTGATCATCCGGTTTACTTCGACGACGCTGTTCCCTGATCCGGCGGCAATTCTGCGACGACGGCTAGGATTTAACAAGTCCGGATTTTCCCGCTCAGTCGGCGTCATTGAAAGAACCATCGCCCGTTTTCGTGCTACTTCTTTGGGATCAACTTTCACATTCTCCAAACCAGGCATATTATTCATACCGGGAATCATCTTCAACAGATCTTCAATCGGTCCCATGCCCATCACTTGATCCAACTGCTCAATAAAGTCGTTGAAATCAAAGCTGTTCTCTTTCATTTTTTGAGCGAGTTCTTCTGCTTTTTTCTCGTCGTATTCTTGTTGGGCTTTTTCAATTAACGTCAACATATCACCCATACCTAAAATACGGCTGGCCATTCGATCGGGATGGAATACTTCCAAATCAGTTAGTTTTTCGCCGGAACCAATAAATTTAATTGGTGCTCCCGTCACAGCACGAATTGATAACGCTGCCCCGCCACGAGTATCGCCATCTAATTTCGTAATCACAACCCCTGTTAGACCTAGTTGTTGATTGAAGCTATCCGCTACATTAACAGCGTCTTGTCCGGTCATAGCATCGACAACTAAAAGAATTTCATCCGGTTGAGCTACTCCTTTAATTTGTTTTAGCTCATCCATCAGATGTTCGTCAATATGCAAACGACCGGCCGTATCAATCAAGACATAATCATTCTTCTTTTCTTTAGCTAGCTCCATTCCTTGACGAACGATTTCCACCGGATTGGTGTCAGTGCCCAGCTCAAAAACCGGGACGTCTAATTGCTGGCCTAAAACTTTCAACTGATCAATAGCCGCCGGGCGATAAACGTCACCGGCTATCATCAAAGGCCGAGCATTTTCCTGCTTGATTAAATGTTGAGCTAACTTACCGGCAAACGTTGTTTTACCGGCCCCTTGCAAACCAACCATCATGATCACCGTTGGAATTTTCGGGGATTTATTCAAAGTAGCGGTTTCTGAGCCTAAGGTAGCAGTCAGCTCTTCATTGACAATTTTTACAACTTGCTGTGCCGGCGACAAGCTTTCTAAAACTTCCGCACCGACGGCCCGTTCACGGACGCGTTTCGTAAAGTCTTTAACTACTTGCAAGTTTACGTCGGCTTCTAATAAAGCTAGGCGAATTTCCCGCATCATTTCTTTGACGTCAGCTTCAGATACTTTTCCTTTGCGACGTAATTTACTCATCGCCTGTTGCAGGCGGTCGGTCAAACTTTCAAAAGCCATATTCTCATTCCTCTATTTCTTGTATTTGTTCAATCAGTGTTAACAGTTCCACGTCTTTGGGATAGGTTTCATTTACATAAGCACTCATTTGGTCAAGATACGTTTTACGTACCCTGTAGTCTGAATAAAGATGCAGTTTTTTTTCATATTCTTCTAAAATTTTCTCCGTGCGCTTAATGTTGTCATAAACCGCTTGGCGGCTAACTTCATACTCTTCAGCAATTTCTCCCAAAGAAAAATCATCTGCATAATACAACTCCATATAATTCATTTGCTTTTCCGTTAATAACGTGGCGTAAAATTCAAATAACGCATTCATGCGATTTGTTTTTTCCATTTCCATGAGACGCGCTCCTTCTTCAATCCCTTATAGGTTACCGATTTCGGCGGCGTTAGTCAATCATTTTTTCTGAATTCCGGCTATTTTTTGCCTCTTAAACAGTCTGATAAGACCGCTTTTGGCTCTCTTACTATCGTTTACAGGCATTGATGTTTAAAGACCTCCCAATCAGTTTCTGAAAATACCGTCAAACCTTGCATTAAAAAATACGCAGTAGCTACACCGACACCGGCTTTTTTGACACCTGGAAATTAGCTTATGAAAAATGACAAGCATAAAAGGTTCAACAACTACTGCTAAAAGAAAAAAGTCCTTCTTGAGGGCGTCATTTTATTTATGACGGTCAATAGAGCACCTCTTTTAAAAACCGCTGTCAAATCTTCTCCGGTAGCACTTAGCGCTTGAGCTGAACCTGGCCACACTGAAAAACCATCACCACCGATAGTTTCAGCTGGCGGTTTAGTAAACGGCAACTCAGTCAACACCTCCGGACAAATTAGCACTGCTTTGCCTTGTTCAATTAATGCTTGGAGTTGTGAAAGACCTTGAGCACAGCCATCATAGCGACAACAAATCCCACCAGAACAACTATTGATTCCTACCATTGCCTTCCCTCTTTTTATCCCTTTTATTATACCATGACTTAACCTTTGGCAATAGTCATAGAAAACTTTTCAAAACGTTTCAGTTTGCTTGGAATCTTATGGTAAAATAGCAGCAAGATTTATTTACCTTTTTTTAAAATAGAAAGTCCAAAAGTATAATTCAAAACCAAACGAGAATGCACAAGTTTTGAACGTAAAGGAGCTAACTCATGAAAAGAGTATTAGTTGTCGATGATGAACCTTCTATCTTAACTTTGTTGACCTTCAATTTGGAAAAAGAAGGCTATCAAGTAATGACTGCCGAAGATGGTCGTCAAGGTTTTGAAGAAGCACTCACCAATCAATACGACTTTATCATTTTAGATCTGATGTTGCCACAAATGAATGGCCTTGATATTACCAAAGCACTTCGCCGAGAAAAAATAGATACGCCCATTTTAATGTTGACCGCTCGTGACGATCAAGTAGATAAGATAATCGGTTTGGAAATGGGCGCCGATGATTATTTAACCAAGCCTTTTAGTCCACGAGAAGTATTAGCCCGAATGAAAGCTATTTTCCGACGTTTAAAAACGCCTTCCACCAAAGAAACACTTGAAGAAAGCCAAAAGGTTCCACTTGAAGCTGGTGAGATTGTTGTTGATGAGCAAAACTATGGCGTGTGGGTTCGAGGCCAAAAAATCGAACTAACGCCAAAAGAATTTGAACTGTTGGCGTATTTTATGAAACGCAAAGGTCGTGTCATCAATCGTGAAACCTTGTTGGAGCGAATTTGGCAATACGACTTTGCCGGTCAAAGCCGGATTGTGGATGTCCATGTCAGTCACTTACGAGACAAAATTGAACTTGATCCGAAACGTCCTCGTTATTTACAAACGGTTCGTGGTTTTGGGTATCGATTCCAGGAGCCCAAAGAATGAAGCAACGACAACGAGTGGAATATTTGCTAGTCTGCGTAGTGATGGCAATTTTATTTATTGGCAGTATAGTGTTAACCAATTTCTTTTTTAAAAATGAACTTGTCACTCAACAAGAAGCGTATTTGCAAAGAAAAAGCCAAGTCATTGAAAGACAATTACCGACTGAGGTCTTCTCAAAAAAACAAGTTAGCCCCAGTCAAAAAGCCTTATTGGCGCAATTTGCTAGCGAAGAAAATGAGCGTATTACACTTTTGAGTAAAGAAGGTATGGTGATTTATGACAGCAGCCAACCGCAACTTACGGGTTCAAGAAAAACACGGCCTGAAGTCAAAGCAATTTTAGCTGGAGCGGATTATGGCAGTGCTATTCGCAACAGTGTCACCGTTAATAAAGAACTTATTTATTTGGCCAAGCCGGTATTGGTAGCCGGCCAGCGCGTGGGGATTATTCGTATTTCCGAAGCAACATCTCAGTTTTCTCATAATGTCCGCTCCTTCCAGCGCTATCTTGTCTTAACATTGGGAATTTTATTTTTATTGATTACTTTTTTTGTCTTCCTTTTACTGCATCAAAAAAATGAACCACTGGTGACAGTGTTACCCATTTTAAAACGGATGTTAAAACATCCCGATGAAAGTCGATCTATCATCCAACATTCTTCTGAATGGAATGAACTATATCAAACAGTCAACGCCTTAAGCCAACAAGTCAGCCAAACCTACAAAGCGTATACTTCAACCGATGAACAGTTCCATGATTTATTGGATGAATTGATGATCGGTGTTTTTATTATTGATACACAAGGAGCGCTCCGGCTAGTCAATCCCAAGATGTTAGAAATTCTCGGTTTAGCCAAAGAAGCAGTTAACCAGCATTACTTGGAAGTTATTCATGATCCAGAGCTAATCCATTTAATTCATCAAGTATCCGCAGATAAGGTTAATCTTCATGAGGAAATAACAATAACTGAAGTTCCGACAGAGCTTTGTTTAGATGTTTCCCTACGCTACTTAGACGATGCTATTAATGACTATCAGGTATTAGGGATCGCTTACGATTTAACCCGCGTACGACAATTGGAAGCAATGCAAAAAGACTTTGTCTCTAACGTTTCTCATGAACTGAAAACGCCGGTAACTTCGTTGCTAGGTTTTACTGAAACCCTATTAGATGGCGCCAAAGAAGATCCTGCAACGTTAACCCAATTTTTAACGATCATGCAAAAAGATGCATTACGTTTGCAACAATTGATTCAAGAAATCATTCAACTGTCAAGAAGCAATCGACTGCTTGATTATACGGAGCAACAGCTACTTTTAACGCCTGTGATTGAAGAAATTTTGAATGCTTATCGCAAAACAATTCAGGAAAAACAATTAACGATCCAAATTGAAGGAGCACCTACGGCTACACTCTCAACCAAGTACGAACTCTTCTACCCGATTGTCAAAAATTTAATTGAAAATGCCATTCAGTATGCTCCGGCTCAAGGAACGGTGACTATTGCTTATACCTTAGACAAACAGTTCACCTTTTCAGTGGCGGATAACGGGATTGGGATTAGCCAAAAAGACCAAGCTCGAATCTTTGAACGCTTTTATCGTGTTGATAAAGCAAGAAGTCGCCATTCCGGAGGCACTGGCTTAGGATTGTCGATCGTCCAAAATTATACTGAATTATTAGGAGGAACAGTGACCATTGATAGCCATTTAGGCTTAGGCTCTACTTTTACGGTTTACTTGCCGCTTCAATTAGTGGATGACTCTCTTGATTTATAAATAACCACGTGCGCAACATGCAGATATTTTGCGCCAGTTGCTTTAGGAGTTAAAATTAACGAAAGCTTGTAGTACAAATAGCCTCGCTTAGCCAGTTTTTTTGGACTAAGCGAGGCTATTTGCTGCAAGAATTTTTCTGGGGCTCGTCTCTTTTATTCAATCATTTAATGTTCATGGAATGAATAAACTTCATTTACTGAAACACTAAGAAGTCAAAAGAACCAACAGCTTAAATTTTTGTCGAACCAAGCACATTCATTCTTAAAATTTTTATTTTTATCTATAAACAAGGTCACTTTTCGGTAATCAATTAATTAAACGTTGCTTGGTGCTGCTTGCTTTAACTACATACTTTTTTATATCCGCTTTTTACCTGTGTACAACTATTTAAGCTTTTGGTAGCGGCCTTTTCTTTTTATAAACGACAAGACCTAGCCATTTTCCTGTTGCTATTAAATGGCTGGGCTTACTAAGCAGCTGACAATTTTTTCTAACGGTTCCACTTATTTTTTCGTCACATTCCCGGCAACATCATACTCTACTTTCATTTCAGTAACAGCTAAGTAACCAAGGTCTTTGACAATTGATGGTTGTACCGTTTTGCTAAGCATATAATCCAGAAATACGTTGACTTCTTTACTTGGTTCACCATTGCCATTGGTACACATATGCTCGTAGGACCTAGTTAATAGATAGCTCTTTTCATATAGTTTCATAACATTGATTTATCAAGGTAAATTCAGAAATAAAACGACCACTTATTTTATCAAGATTCATAACGTTTTATTGTTTTAATCTCCAAAATCTTCTCAAAAAAACTAAGTAACAATATGTAACCTACATTAAATAAATAACAATAACTCATGTAAATTTTTATACAATTGTCCATTTTATTGCTCGTCTGCTTGAATGTCTGTTTCGTTTGAGTCACCCATTTTCCTTCAGTTGTGACAAAAAGTCCATCAACATTAGTCGGTTTTATGCTCAAAAGGATTTTAAACTCGTTTATTGGCTCGCTCAGTCGTTGAACTGACGATATGTAATTTCGCCCGTCGTTTCTCAGGTATATTCTCGCAGGAACTACCCCGAGTATCCACTACTTGTGGCATGTCTTCAAGTACTTTCCAAATTTTTTCTAAGCGTGGCTGGCGTTCCTTTCTGGTTTTAACTGATTTTCTAAACTTTTTATTCGATAATTTTGTCCAATCTCTCAAATCTTTTGCCGTTGAGCTTCTTTTCGTTGTTCCACCTCTTGTTCGTTCATTGCACGCACTCCTTACTTTAACGTATCAAGCGTTGTACTTTGTTTTTCTAGTGTTTCGGTCAGCTTTTTGCCAAATTTCCCTTTCACTGCATGTTCCAAACTTTTTGACGAGTTATTCAAGGTATCTTTTGTGGTCTCTATTTCATTTTCAACGGACGATTCTACTTGTTTTTCATTTTTGTCGCTCTGTGATTTTTTGCTACTAGCGGTCATCATGATATCCACTTTTTGTAATTTCTTTTGTAGCTCTTTAAATGCTTTTTCTGCGGCTTCTAACACACGAATAGACCTCCCTTTTTCTAGTGATATTGCTTCATTTTTTCTCGGTACGCTAGCTCGTTGTCTTCTGCTTTTTGTGCGAGTTGTTTTTTTATGGTAACAATTGTCTCATCATAGGTTTCTTGAGCACGCATGATTTCTTGACGGATAAATGCAAGAGCTTGCGGGTCTGCCTGTGATTGCCTTGCCGTGACGTCTAGATCGTAGAAAGCTTGTTCAATCAAATGTTGCCCTTTTCGGTCAACACGTTTAACAAGGTCTTCTTCATCTTCTAGCTTACGTCTATTAGCTTGATAGTCGGATAGGACTTGTTCTTCAGAAGACATCGACTTACACTCCTTTTATTTGTTGTGCCAAGTCAGCATCTGTTTGTAAGACTTCAGCAATTTTTGTTTTTATTTCAGAGACTAAAGAGTTGAAACTGTCGGTCATTTGTGTGATTTTCGTTAGTTTCCCTTGATATTTTTCACAAGGGGTCGTGACAATACTGGATTCTGTAAATCCTAATACGCTAAGAGCGTCTTTAATTTCCCACTCTTCTAGCATACTGCCTTTTCCTCTCGCTTCTGAGAGTCCTTCTTGCCATAGGTCTTGCGCTTCATTTATCGCGTCTTGATAGATTTTGACAATCGCTTGAGTGGCGGCTTCAAAATCTGTTTTTGCCTTTCCGACGATAATTAAGGCTTCTTCGCTGTCTAAATAAATCTGTTCATTGGCAGATAACCCACCCCCACTTGCGAACAGCACAGCTTTTACTCGATTCAGTTTATTCATTTGGACACCAAAATCCTTGGTGGCATAGGTTCCGTACATTTTTAAGTATTCTTTGACTCGAGCGTTTGCTTCCGAATCATCGTTTGTAAAAGGGTTCCAGTCTCCATTTTTCTTCGCCCAATTTTTGGCTGCTTCTTCGACTTGTTGCTTGGTCATATTCGGTGCAAAAATCCCATCTTTGGCTAAGCGGTCTAAATTTAATACATCTCCATCAAAATATTTGGATAAAGTGTTATGGTCTCCAATCGCTGTGATTCCTTAGACATTTCCATATTCGTTGTCACGAAACAAATTTCCTGCCCAAGAATCATTTTGATAGCGTAATAATAAACTAGGATTATTTTGTAACCATTCTTGTTCTTTCTCGTTTAAGGTGTCAAATTGATCTTTCCCAAAATCATCAAAACTGGTTGATTTAAAGCCGTCTACGCTTCCGTGTTCAGCAGCCATTTTCATCATATACCCACCTGATTGGCTAAACCCTGCGACATTTGTAATGGTTCCGTTATTCGGACCGATTTTATCTTGTGTTTCCTTTAAGAAATCTTCAGCAAGTTTATACTCACCAGATAGATCCCCTTTGATGGTTCCGGCAGCTGTCCCCCAACCATTTTTTCCTGTTTCAAAGGGAGTGTTTGTGCCGGCATAAACAATCGCCACATTATTGTAATCAGGCTTGCCATTCACAATTGGTGCAATTGCCATGGCATTCAGTTGGGTGTCTTTGTCACTTGCGGATTTGTTAAGCAGTTGGTAATTTCCGGGTAGTCCTTTTATGCTAATTTCAGTGTCGTTTTCGTAATTTTGGACAGTTTTCTTAGTTTCATCAATTGCTTTAGCTAGTATTTCAGTTGTTATTTCGTTACTCATTTACTCCCCTCCTTTTTTAATAATTTAGTTCATGAATCTTTAAACTATAAGTGATTTTAGCACTTGAACTTCCTTGACTAGATTTTTTGAGTTTTTCTGCTGATAGCTTATCCATCCTATCCCCTTTTTTACCACCCTTTACTGTGTTGTTCAGTTCGGTGTTAAAAATACGGTCTATCCATTTCGAGTTTAAAGATTCTACTAAAACATATTTTTTCAAATTGGTATTGTACTCTGCTTCATCACTTAACTGAAACGTCATTGTAAAGTAGTTACCTTCTGAAACATAGACTTTAGCATCAGTGTCTACATAATCTCCAAATAACGAAGGTCCGAATATCGGAGAATGTCGATACTCTATTCCGATTCCTTGCCATTCTATTTTTTTAATATCTTCATAATTTTCTACCAAATAGTCAGTCACATATTCTTGAATCAATTCGATTCCTTGCTGGTAACTTTTTTCTAATGCTTTTTTATCCATATATCGTTTCCTTCCTGTAAATAAAATAACTATCATAATAACACCTAAAATTATAATCAAAATTTTTTTCAACACTTCACCTCTAACTTATGTTTTTGCCTTTAAAATATATTTTATCATAAACTAGAAAATAATTCTTACCTATTTTTCAAACCATCATCATAATCATCTTGATTTAGTTTTCGATACAGCTCAATTAATTTTGGGCGCACAGAATAAGAAATTGTGATTAGCTCATTAATGAATTTACGACCAAAAAAATCCAGAAGTTAAATATTCCGTCAAGATTTCATTAATAAAATCAAGCACCTGCAAACTTTTATCGTATGTACTTAATACATTGATAGTTTTCCAACAATATATTGGTCATTAAATTTAATATTTTCCTTCCCTTTTTTAAAAAACAAATAGTAATCAATTTATAAACTAAAAAGCTAATTCTTTGATAAGATATCTTTTTGAGGCTCATATTAAAAATCATCAAAATGTCTAAAATAATCTATTGCTCCCATAATAACAATAGTTACTAAATCACTTTTTACTTGCTTGGATAATGTTGATATATTCCCTACCAACTTTTCTGTGATTTGACGAATAAGTTTTTCCTCAGTGATTCTAAATCCCTCATAAGCATCCTCATCTAATACATCTACTCAGGATACCCTGTTTCTGATTCCCGAGGTATCTCGAAACTTTCACTTTTAAATCCTCTACCATGTCTGTCTATATTTTTAATAACTTGTAGTTCAGAACTTTTTTCCCCCGTATTAATTCGTTTACTATAAGTCCGGAAAATTCTTAAGAGCCTTTTTAAAACTAGATTTTTCACGAATTATCAGCGGCATTTACTGCTTGGGGTGCTTTATTATCAATTCGTAAAGCGGTGATAGAGTTATCCATATAAGAAAAAGCTAAGTAGCTAATAGCTCCTGGTGTTTGGGCAACAATTTTACGATCGGTGCCGGAAGAATCTTGCTCTTGGGAGTGGATTGGTGTTGTACCATCCAAACTCCATTTCTCAAATGTTGCTCGTGTACCGCTTCCGCTCGCTCAATTGATAACCACAATCTCTTGGTCTTGACCGCCCAGGGTTTGCCAATTTTTAATTTTTCCCGTGAAGATATCGATTAGTTGCTGTTTGCTTTAATTTTTTATACCTACATTTTTATTGACCACTGGCCCCATTTTCACTATAGCTACACGATATCAACTAGATTTGAAGCATCTAGCCCTGATTTTTCTTCTGCGGACACATCAGAATTATCGATGGTCACCGCCTGATCAGCAACTTGTGAAAGACCGGTGACACTGCCGCTACCTTGAACGGTAATCGTGTAACGAAAATTTTGTTCAATAAATTGGTCTTTAGCAGCTTCTACTAAAGGTTGTAAAGTGGTAGAACCGACAGCTACAATTTTTTCTGGTTGAATCTCAGCATGATCTTTGGTATTTGACATACTCACTTGGCTATTACAGCCAACCAATAACCCTCCTAAACTTACGATAATAGTTGTTGCCAGCATCTTCTTTTTCATTCCTGTACATCCTTTTCAATTAGCTACAGCTTTAGTCTAACAAGCTACTATTAACGCTCCTTCAAAAAGGTGCAAAAATACGTATAGGAATGTAAAAGCTTACTCCTAAAAATTTGATACTATATTTTTGAAGAATTTTTGCTTCAAAGATAAGGCGCTTTTTCTCTAAAATACAGGAAATTTCGTTACAATTTCAGCAACCGTTATACCTTATCAGACTCTCCTGATTTCCATACTTACCGTTTTAACTGCTTAAAAAGTTTAGGTAGACGATCCTATTCTGTTAAAAAGCACAAGGCAACTTAGCAGCTGTGACATTTTTGCTAAAGCTCAAATAAAAAACGCCAGCAAAGTCAGCCGATTGAGCCGCAAACTTTGATGGCGTATGCTTAATTTTACTATCAATTCATACAACTACTTACAATTGATTGGGTTAACCTTTTGATGTAGGCTGGATAAATTTGGTCATTCTTTTCATCGCTTCTTCCAGCGTAGCCATTTCAGCAGCATAGCTTACGCGCACATAACCTTCTGCTTCTGGTCCAAAGGCAATTCCCGGAATTAGGGCCAGGGCGGCTTCTTGTGCCAATGCTAGGCAAAACTTCATGGAATCTTGTTGTTGCTCGGCAGGAATCTTTGCAAAGAGATAGAAGGTGCCATTCGGACGTGCTACTTGAAAACCAAGAGCCGTCATCTTTTCATAAACAAAATCACGTCGTTTTCGATAGATATCCCGCATGGCTTCAGCGTCATGAATCCCTGCCACCAATGCTTCCACAGCTGCTTTTTGCGAAATTGTCGTCGCTGCAGTTACCAAATACTGATGTACTTTAATGATTTGTGCCGTCAAAGCTTTCGGTGCAAAAATAAAACCAATCCGCCAACCAGTCATGGCATGAGACTTTGACAGGCCGTTAATCAAAATCGTTTGTTCGGGAATAAATTCAGCAATTGAGACATGAGGCTCATCGTAGGTTAGTTCACTGTAAATTTCATCGCTGAGGACAAATACCGGATAGTTTTTTAATACCTCAGCCAATGCTTTAACTTCTTGGCGCTTATACGTAACGCCGGTTGGATTACTAGGATAGTTTAAAATAATTGCTTTCACTTGATCGCCGTGTTCTTCCAGCGCTTGTTGGACCAGTTCCGGTGTTAAAACAAAGTCGTTATTGCTGGTATCTAAATAAATCGGTTCAGCGTCTGCCAGCGTGATGATTGGTTCATAGCCAGGGTAAATAGGCGCCGGTAACAGCACTTTATCTCCTGGTTCTAAAATAGCCAGCAAGGAAGCCGAAATCGCTTCGGTTGCCCCAATGGTTACTAATACTTCAGAAGCTGGTTGGTAGCTTAACTGATATTTTTCTTTTAAAAAATAAGCAGCAGCCTCACGAACATCAGACAATCCGGCCATACCAGAATAGTGAGAATAATTCTGATCAATTGCAGTCTTAGCCGCGGTTTTTACATGCTCAGGTGTATTGAAATCCGGTTCTCCTAACGTTAGCTTTAAAATATTGTCTATTCCTGAAACTTGTTCATCAAATTGTCTGATCAAAGACACAGCGATTTTTTTAACCTGCGGATTAAAGCGATTCGTCAATTCCATAGTTCACACTCCCTTTTATTGAAAATATCGTATCATAAAACCAAGAAAAATATAGTGAAATTTTAATAGAACCGAAAATATTTGATCATAAAGGGGAAACAAAAGGAATGACGGCTTTCAGGATTTTTCTAAAATAATTTTCTTTAATTCAGTGATAAAAGACTGTCCAATCTCACTGAGGTCGCGGTTTTTCTGATATAAAACACAAATGTGGCTTTTCCCTGAATTTTTTAAAGGAATCAGCTTAATTTCATTTTTTGTAAACCCTGTCACCACCCCTGAACCAGAAGCATAAGCTTGTGTTTCCACTAGTAAATTCATTAGTGTACTTCGATCATTGGTGTAGATAACTGTTTCTTGTTGAGGAATTTCGACTAAATCTTCTGAAAAATAGGTAAAATTACCGCCTTCTTGGTTAAAACGTACTTGAGGGTAAGCCACCAATTCTTCTAACTGAATTTCTTTACGCTGAGCTAACGGATGATTCTTACCTAAAAAAATGTGAGTTGTAAAAGACCCGATAATCTCGTAAGTCAGATTGGCTTGTGTTAAATACCGTTGAATACTGCTGATATTTTGTTCATTCAGGTAGAACACCCCTAATTCGCTGTGAAACCCCTTGACATCTTCAATGACTTTTAAAGTGGTAGTTTCAAAAATTCGAAATTCTCGATATTGATCACTAAATTGCTGCAAAATTTTGACTACCACTGCTCCTAAAAAATCATAATGTTGGGCAGAAACCGAAAAGCGTTCCCCTAAGGCCACTTTTTGATAACGATTTTCCAACAGCTCCATTTGAGTTAACACTTTTTCTGATTCTTCCATAAAGGCCATTCCATCTTCAGTAAGAAACGCACCCTTATTAGTTCGTACAAATAAAGAAATCCCAAGCTCTTCTTCCAACTCGCGTATGCTATTGGAAAGACTGGGCTGGGTAATAAATAATTTTTTGGCTGCCTCTCGAAAACTACCATTGTTAGCAATAGCCGTCACGTACTTCAACTGCTGGAGATTCATGTAAAGCCCTCCTTTCCCTTACTCGGAGAAATAAATTTTGCGATCGTTAAGTGGTTGTAGTGGGCGATTGTTAAAGGGAAGCATCCCTTCTTTTAATTGCTCTAAAAAAACTTGATCCATCGGTTGCACCGTATCAAACACAAACCAGTGAACCGGCCCTTTGGTAGGCGGCGTCGTCAAAGAACCTAGATAATGAAAATGTGAATGCACTTCCGGCAAAAATATACTAGGATTGAACCACTGTTGATGCGTACCAGGTAACCACTTAATCGCTTGATTTTCTTTTGAAAAGCGGTTTGGTTCGTTCGTAATTGTAAACAAACAGCCTAATACTAAGTTCTCTCCCATATTATTCATATGGACAAGGTGAAACTCCAATGGCCACTGTTGGTCATTTAAAGTATGCTCGCTAGGTGTATGAAAATGGATATCGGTCAAAAAGTACTGTTCATCTTCAAAAATAATGTAGCTTTCCGTATTCGGAGGTACAAAGTGAAAAGTATTTTTAAATTCTTTTTCTGTAAACTCTTCTCTTGTATAGTAAATTTCTATCGTTTGAGCAACACTAGCCGGTTGCGCTTGTTCTTTTGATAAGTTAATCGGTGATTGATATGGATATTTGGCACCAGTTGCAAACCAGTCGCATAAAGTGTGCCAGTGCTCTGGTCCAAAAGCACCAGTATAGCCCCATTCTACATCCATATTATGAATTTTTTTCATTTTTCTCCCTCATTTTGCACAAATCATGTTATCTAACTCTACCTTAACGTAGAACGGACGTCAATAGAAAAAAAGCACAAGCAAACGGGTTCGCTCCTTTTCCATCGAGGAGCAAACCCACTTGCTGGTTGTTTCAGATTCAGCAAATGTTCTTCTTATAAAATAAGAGATATAAGCTGCCTAATTGTTCCATAGCAGCTTGACTCATTTATTATTTGCTCCAGTTTTCCGGAACTTTTTTCCAAGCCTGTAACAGCGATACGTCAGCTTTTTTGATATAGTCTGCCTGTAAAGCTGCTTCAATTAACGTAGTGTAATCAGTCAAGGTGCATAATTTCATATTTTGTTCAGCAAAATTAGCTTGACCCTTTGGTAATTCATACGTAAAAATAGCCGCTACGCCTAATACATCTGCCCCTTCTCTGGCAGCTGCCTCACAGGCCTCCAAAACACTGCCTCCGGTGGAAATTAAATCTTCGATGACCACCATTTTTTGACCTGCAGTGATCCGTCCTTCAATTTGATTGCCTTTGCCGTGATCTTTGGCTTTGCTACGGATGTAGACCATCGGTAAATCTAAAATATCAGCAACCCAAGCCGCATGGGGTATGCCTGCGGTTGCTGTGCCTGCAATTACTTCAACATCCGGGTAGGTTGTTTTGATTTTCTCCGCTAAGCCGTTAGCAATTTCTTTACGTACTGCCGGGTAACTCATCGTGATCCGATTATCACAATAAATTGGACTTTTGATCCCACTAGCCCATGTGAAAGGTTCATTAGGGCTTAAAGATACCGCTTGAATGTCTAAAAGGTCTGTGGCAATTTTTACTGATAATGCTGTCATAGAGATGCTCCATTCCATTGATTTTTAATTGTTTGGTACATGTCATAAGGATTTTCAGCTTGAGTAATTGGCCGACCCACTACGATATAGGTGGCTCCAATTACCCGCGCTTGTTGTGGCGTAACGACTCTTTTTTGATCGAAGACCTCACTACCTGCCGGACGAATGCCCGGTGTTAAACAAATAAAGTCGCTACTGGTGGCTACCTGAATGCTCTGTGCTTCTAAAGCCGAACAAACGACACCATCAAGTCCCGCAGCTTGAGAGCAACGAGCGTAGTGGTTTACACTTTCTGCTAAAGAAACACTGATTAATTGATCTTGTTGCATTTGGGTTTCACTAGTAGAAGTCAATTGTGTAACAGCAAGCAGGAGCGGTTCACAAGCCCCTGCTAACGTTCCTTTTTTCAAGCCAGCTTTGGCAGCTTTCATCATTTCAATACCTCCAGCGGCATGAACATTCGTAATATCAATGCCCAGCTTTGCTAAATTGGTCATGGCTTTTTCCACAGTGTTGGGAATATCATGCAATTTTAAATCTAAAAAAACCGAATGCCCCAACTTTTTCAACCAGCGAACAATCGCCGGCCCCTCTTGATAGAACAGCTCCATGCCTACTTTGACAAATAAAGGTTCGGTTTGTGGAAATTGTTTGAGAAACGCAGCAACTTTTTGCTGGTTGGGAAAATCTAATGCGATGATTGGTCGTTGATTCATTTTTTGATATCCTTTCTTATATCCTGACGTAATTGTTCCAAAGAGTCAATGCCTAATTCAGCCATTCTTGCTGGCAAATGTTGGATCAGCTTAAGACAAATGTAGGGATCTATGAAATTGGCAGTACCTACGCCAACAGCACTGGCGCCGGCCATGAACATTTCCAAAACATCGTCAACAGTTTGAACACCGCCCATACCAATAATCGGTAAATCAGTTATTTGAGCGACTTGGCGAATCAAGCGAATAGCCACTGGTTTGATGGCTGGACCTGATAAGCCGCCGGTTTGATTAGCCAGAAGCGGCTGTCTTGTTTTTAAGTCAATGCGCATCCCTAATAACGTATTGATCATGGAAAAACCATCTGCTCCACCAGCCTCAATTGCTTGAGCAACGGGAATGATGTCAGTGACGTTCGGAGATAATTTCACATAGATTGGAACTGCGGCGACTTTTTTTACGGCTTGGACTAGTTGAAAGGCTACTTCAGGATCTGTTCCAAAAGCGATGCCGCCATGTTTCACGTTGGGACAAGAGATATTTAGCTCGATGGCATGAACATTCGGTGCTGTGCCGATTTTTTCGCAAACTGCGACGTAATCTTCCTCACAAGCGCCGGCAACATTGGCAATAATCGGTATATCATAATGAGCCAAACGAGGTAACTTTTCTTTCATAACGACTTCTAGGCCCGGATTTTGTAAACCGATCGCATTTAGCATGCCGCTTGGTGTTTCAGCAACCCGTGGCGTTTGATTGCCATAACGGGCATTAGGCGTCGTCGCTTTGATCATAATGGAACCTAATTGTGCCAAATCATAGTACTGAGCGAAAGCTTCACCAAAGCCGAAGCACCCACTGGCCGGAATGATGGGATTTTTCAAAGCTAACCCCGGTAAAGTCACCGCTAAAGGATTGGTACTCATAAGATCACCTCATTTGCTAGGAAAATAGGTCCTTTATCACAAACCTTCACGTTCTTTGATCCTATTTTGTCCCCTTTTTTGGGACAAACACAGGCGTAACAAGCACCGATCCCGCAAGCCATGCGTTCTTCCATAGATAAAAAAACATTAGGATGGCTTGGGAAAAGTTCAGCAACAGCTTTTAACATACCATTTGCACCACAAGCATACACCGCCTGGGGTTGCTCCTGTTTAATAGCCGTTGTCAACAAAGTAGCGACAGTTCCTTTAGTGCCGTACGAGCCATCATCTGTAGCAAAATAAGTGGGTCCTAAGCTTTGAAATTCCTCTTGGAAATAAGCGACTTCTTTTGATGC
Organism: Enterococcus faecalis; assembly: GCA_051295955.1. Classification (GTDB taxonomy): domain Bacteria; phylum Bacillota; class Bacilli; order Lactobacillales; family Enterococcaceae; genus Enterococcus; species Enterococcus faecalis_A. The sequence goes on from JBPDWA010000004.1 coordinate 137,006, forward strand.
ATATCCCAGAAAATGCGTAACGTTGACGCCGTTTGCTTTTAGTTGTCTAGATAATTCATACATCGGCGGAATACCGATACCACCGCCGACGATAAAGGCTGTTTGCCCAGGTTTTAAAAAGGTCGAATCAAACCCGTTGCCCAAAGGTCCTAACACATCCAATTGCTCGCCAGCTTGCATCTGTGAAAAAGCTTGTGTACCGGCTCCTTCAACACGATAAATAATAGCGCAAGTTCGTTGCTTGTGATTGATTTCATTTAAACTGATCGGGCGACGCAACAATAAATCAGTTCTTGGGACGGAAATATGCAAAAATTGTCCAGGCTTTTCCATATAACTGACCAGCTCACCCGTTAATACCATTTGGAAAATTCGTGGTGCCAATTGTACTTGGTCAACAATCGTCATCATTTCTTGCTTCAAATTTGTTCACTCCTTTATTAGGGATTATGTAAGTGAAGCTTGACTTACGCAGCCAGTAAAATATTGACAGAGCCAGAGACAGAAGTTGTAACGATAACTTCTGTCTGCCGATCTCATCAACTATTTAAAACAACGCCATCACCACGCTATTAAAGTGGTTCAACCGCAAATGCTTGTGATTCTAAAACTTTTAAAATTGCACTGGCTGTATCTAAAGACGTCAACAAAGGAATCCCGTGTTCTACAGCTTCTCGTCGGATTAAAAACCCGTCTTTGCTGGCATTGGAACGATTTTTATCCATTGTATTAACCACCACTTGGGCTTGTCCTCTATTAATAAGGTCGATGACCGTATGACCGTTTTGACTGCTAATTTTGGATACGGTTTGGGCTGGTAACTGATGTTCTTTAAAGAACGCCGCAGTACCTTCTGTAGCGTATAAACGATAACCAATTGCAACAAAGCGACGGGCCAACTGTAAAGCTTCAACCTTGGTCTCATTAGCGATGGTAAATAGCACAGAACCATGGCTTGGCAAATGCATACCGGCAGCTTCAAGAGCTTTGTACAAAGCTTTTTCTACGCTGTAATCTGAACCCATGACTTCTCCAGTTGATTTCATCTCAGGGCCGAGGTAAGTATCAACCTTTTGTAGTTTAGTAAAAGAGAAGACCGGCACTTTCACGTGGATTTGATTTGTAGCTGGATATAATCCATCTTGATAACCCAAAGTAGCAAGTTTTTCTCCTAAAATTACTTTTGTTGCTACTTGAGCCATTGGAATCCCTGTGATTTTACTTAAAAAAGGTACGGTACGACTTGCTCGCGGATTGACTTCAATTACATGCACCTTTTGATCATGAATAACAAATTGAATATTCATCATGCCGATACAATTTAGGTCTAAAGCCAATTTTCGCGTATAATCAACGATAGTAGCTTGAATATTTCCAGTGAGAGTTTGAGGCGGATAAACAGCCATTGAATCTCCTGAATGAACACCGGCCCGTTCGATATGTTCCATGATGCCTGGAATAAGAACCGTTTCTCCATCACAGATCGCATCCACTTCACATTCTTTTCCTAATAAATAGCTATCTACTAACACAGGATGTTCCGGAGACGCTTTGACGGCACTACGCATATAGTCTTCCAAGTCGTGTTTATTTTCGACAATTTCCATCGCTCGTCCGCCTAACACATAGCTAGGTCGGACTAAAACGGGATAGCCGATTCTTTCAGCGACAGCCACCGCTTCTGCTTCACTCGTTGCTGTGTCACCTGGCGGTTGAAGAACCGCTAGTTTTTTTAAGGCTTGTTCAAATAAGTCGCGATTTTCTGCACGATCTAAGTCTTCAATTGTAGTGCCTAAAATATTAACGCCTGCTTGTACAAGAGGTTCAGCCAGATTAATCGCTGTCTGTCCGCCAAATTGCACGATGACTCCGATTGGTTGTTCCAGCGCTACTACATTTAAAACATCTTCTAAAGTCAGCGGTTCAATGTATAGTTTATCGGAAATGGAAAAATCAGTCGACACTGTTTCCGGATTACTGTTCATGATGATTGCTTCGTACCCAGCTGCTTGAATTGCTTTGACTGAGTGAACCGTCGCGTAATCAAATTCTACACCCTGCCCAATTCGGATCGGTCCGGAGCCTAAAACTAATACAGCTGGTTTCTCAGAAGGCATACTTTCATTTTCTTCTTCATAGCTGCTATAAAAATACGGTGTTTGCGACTCAAATTCAGCAGCACAAGTATCTACCATTTTGTAGACTGGTAAGAGATTTTGCTGCTGCCTAAAAATACGCACCTCTGCTTCCGTCTGTTGCCATAGTTGAGCAATTTTTCGATCGGAAAACCCGGCTTGTTTAGCTTCTTTCAATAAGGCTAGGTCATTCGGCTTTTGTGCTAATGCTTGTTCTATTTCGACGATTCGTAGCAATTTATCAAGGAAGAATAAATCGATTTTCGTCAATTCATGAAGTTCTTCAAGAGAAAAACCCCGCCGCAATGCTTCTGACAAATAGAACAAGCGATCATCTTGAGCTTTGACTATTTTTTCTGTCAAATCTTCGTCAAGAACGGATGTTAATTCCGGTAATTCATTGTGAAAAACGCCGATCTCCAGTGAACGGACAGCCTTTAAAAACGATTCTTCCAAGGTTCGTCCGATTGCCATTACTTCACCGGTTGCTTTCATTTGCGTTCCTAAACGACGTTCCCCTTTTTCAAATTTATCAAAAGGCCATCGAGGAATTTTGGCTACAACATAATCTAAAGCTGGTTCAAATTCGGCATAAGTTGTGCCAGTAACCGGATTTTTCATCTCATCCAATGTTAAGCCTACGGCAATTTTTGCTGCTAGTTTGGCGATCGGATAACCGGTTGCCTTGCTGGCTAAAGCAGAAGAACGCGACACACGCGGATTTACTTCAATGACGTAATAATCAAAGCTCTTTGGATCTAATGCTAATTGTACGTTACAGCCTCCTTCAATTTTCAACGCACGAATAATTTTTAAAGAAGCATCTCGTAATAGCTGGTATTCGTAATCCGATAATGTTTGACTAGGAGCAAAAACAATGGAATCGCCAGTATGAATTCCGACTGGGTCAAAGTTTTCCATATTACAAACGACGATGGCATTATCTGCTGAATCCCGCATCACTTCATATTCAATTTCTTTAAAACCGGCAATGCTGCGTTCAATTAAACATTGAGTCGCTGGTGAGAGCTTTAAACCATTTTCAGTTATCGTTCTTAACTGTTGTTCATTATCACACATACCGCCGCCAGTTCCTCCCAGAGTAAACGCTGGCCGAACGATTACTGGATAACCAATTTGTTTGCCAAAAGCAACAGCTTCTTCAACAGTGTTGACAATCGTACTTTCCGGAATCGGCTGTTTTAGCTCCTCCATCAGTCGCTTAAACAAATCGCGATCTTCTGCTTGGTCGATGGCGCTTAGCTTAGTCCCTAAAAGTTCTACCTGCAATTCTTCTAAAATACCTGATGCCGCTATTTCCATCGCCATGTTTAATCCCGTTTGTCCTCCTAAAGTCGGTAAAAGAGCATCCGGACGTTCTTTTCGCAAAATTCTGGAAACAAATTCTAACGTAATTGGTTCGATATATACTTGATCGGCAATTTCCTGATCCGTCATGATTGTAGCCGGATTAGAGTTCACCAAGATTACTTCATAGCCTTCTTCTTTTAAGGCCAGACAGGCTTGCGTACCTGCGTAGTCAAATTCGGCGGCCTGACCAATAATGATGGGGCCAGAGCCAATCACCATAATTTTTTTCAGATCGGTTCTTTTCGGCATTAGCGCTACTCCTTTTCTGCATCCATTAATTCCATAAACTCATCAAATAAATGTAGCGCATCGTGTGGTCCCGGGGCAGCATCTGGGTGAAACTGTACAGTAAAAGCCGGATAACGGCGATGTCTAACGCCTTCAACTGTCCCGTCATTGACTTCCACATGCGTCACCATCAGCACTTCAGGGTCAATCGTTGCTTCATCTACTGCATAGCCATGATTTTGGGAAGTGAAATCAACGTTGCCTGTTGCAATTTCTCTTACGGGATGATTCAATCCACGGTGACCAAATGTCATCTTGTACGTATCTGCGCCGTTGGCCAGTGAAAACAGTTGATGACCCAAGCAAATCCCAAAAATTGGAACTTTCCCTTGAATTTTCTGAATCATTTCGATTGCTTCTGGAACGTCTTTGGGATCCCCTGGTCCATTAGTCAGCATAACACCATCTGGATGCAATGCCAAAATCGTTTCGGCGCTCGTATTATAAGGCAGGACCGTTAAATTACAGTGACGCTTTGACAGTTCTCGCAGTATGCTATGTTTTAATCCGAAATCCACGACCACTACATTGCGACCGATGCCAGGACTTGGATAAGGCTTTGTTGTTGACACTTGAGCAACTTGATTTTTCGGAAGTACCGTCGCTTTCAATTGATCAAAAGCGTGTGGCAAATCATTTACTGCGTCAATCAAACTCCCTTTCATCGTGCCTGCAGTACGTAGCTTTCTAGTTAAAGCTCGTGTATCGATTCCGGAAATTCCTGGTATCCCTTGATGTTTTAAAAATTCATGCAACGTCATTTGCTGGCGCCAGTTAGAAGCTAAGCGGGCATGCTCTTTAACGATAACACCTTTACAAGTAGGAGCGATAGCTTCATAATCGTCTCGATTAACGCCGTAATTTCCCACCAGCGGATAGGTAAATGTAATAATTTGACCGTTAAAACTTTGATCAGTAATCGTTTCTTGGTAACCGGTCATACTAGTAGTAAAAACCACTTCACCTACTACGTTCCCTGATGCCCCAAAAGCTTTTCCTTCAAAAACTGTTCCATCTTCTAAAATCAACAACCGCTTCAAGGGTCTAATCCTCCTCCATCCAGACCAGCTGGCCGTCTACAAATGTCATCATAGTCGTGCCTTTTACTGGCCAGCCAACAAAGGGCGTGTTCACACCCATTGATTCAAAGCGTTGGTCATCAATAGCCACTTCTGATTCAAGATCAAATACAGCGATATCAGCGGCTGCTCCAATCGTTAATGTACCGGCTTCAAGCTCAAAGATAGCTGCAGGTTTGACGGCCATCCAATCAATCACTTGTTCTAACGTGAAAATGCCTGTTTCGACAAAGTTCGTATAAATCAATTGGAAGGCTGTTTCACTACCGACAATACCAAAAGGCGCTTTTAAAAACGATTGTTGCTTTTCTTCTAACCCGTGGGGCGCATGGTCGGTAGCAATACAGTCAATCGTGCCATCTAACAAGCCGTCAATCAACGCTTGACGATCAGCCTCACCTCTTAACGGCGGATTCATTTTCCAAAAACCATTGTCAGCCGGAATATCTTCGTCAATTAAAAGTAAATGATGTGGAGAAACTTCTGCAGTAACATGGATACCAGCTTTTTTAGCATTCCGAATGACCCGTACGCTTTCTTCTGTTGATACATGGCACACATGGTAATGAACGCCTGTTTCTTTTGCTAGCGTAAGGTCCCGTGCGATTTGAGAAGCTTCAGTGGCACTTAAAATACCAGGCAAGCCTAATTTTTGAGCCACTGCTCCAGCATGCATAACACCGCCAAATAATAAGGATTCATCTTCGGTATGAGCAACTAGCGGCATCTTGAGCGCTGCAGCTTCTTTCATCGCTAAATACATTGTGCCAGCAGTTTGAACCCCGACACCATCATTGGTAAAAGCAAAAGCTCCGGCAGCCATTAAGGCCTTTTGATCTGTTAATACTTCACTGCGCAAAGCTTCTGTAATTGGTGCGTATTGTAAGACTTTTACGACAGCATCTTTTTTGATTAACTCGTAAACGCCACGTAATTTTTCAGCGGTATCAGGGACTGGCTCCAAATTAGGCATCGCACAAACGGTTGTAAAACCTCCACGGGCAGCAGCTTTACTGCCAGTTTTAATCGTTTCTTTATGCGTAAATCCTGGTTCTCGAAAGTGGACATGAACATCCACTAACCCAGGGGCCAGCAATTGACCTTTTGCGTCGAAAACGTGTTCGAAGGCTGCTTCATCAAAAGACTGTCCTATTGCGTGAATGATGCCATCTTCCAGCCAAAGGGCTGCTTCAATTAATTGATTCCCTTTTTTTATTAGTTTACCGTTTTTAATTAATGTTTTCATTCCCTCACCTAAGCCTTTCCTTGTAGGATTGCTTCTAAAATTGCCATTCGCATGTAGACGCCATTACTCATTTGAGCAACAATCCTTGATTGAACACTTTCCACCAGCTCATCGGCTAGTTCCACATCACGATTTACCGGCGCCGGATGCATGATAATTGCTTGATTCGGCAACTGCTTGGCACGTTCTACCGTCAAGCCATACTCTTGATGATACATTGATTTTGAAAATATTTCTGTGCCATCGTGACGTTCATGCTGAACCCGTAGCAGCATCATCACATCGACTTCTCCAACAATTTCGTCTAAAGGCAGATAATTGCCATAGACATCAAATTGCTCATCGTACCATTCTTTTGGACCTGAGAAGAAAATTTTTGCTCCTAATCTTTTTAAAAGTTGCATATTGGACTTAGCTACGCGGGAATGAGTGATATCGCCGACGATTGCGATGTTTAAGCGTTCAAAATGTCCAAATTCTTCATAAATTGTCATCAAATCCAAAAGACATTGCGTTGGATGTTGACCGCTGCCGTCCCCGCCATTAATAATGGAGCATTGAATCGTTTTGCTTTGGATTAATTGGTCGTAATAATTTTCTTGACCATGACGAATGACTGCTACATCGACACCTAGAGCCGACATCGTTAAAACTGTATCGTAGAGGGTCTCGCCTTTTTGAACAGAGCTTGTACTAGCTTCAAATTCAATGACTTCCAGCCCTAACTTTTTCTCAGCTACTTCAAAACTCTTATGAGTACGGGTGCTATTTTCAAAAAAGAGATTGGTCGCAAAGTACTGGCGCTGTTGAGGTGACCAGCTGGCACCTTTTTTAAATTCACCCGCTCGTTGAATTAACCCCATCACTTCTTGATCCGTTAAAGATTCAGCCGTTAAGAGATGTTTTAAACTAATGCGTTCAGATGTAATAATCATTCGTCATTTCCTCCTATTTTTCTTCGCTTCGTGCCTGTTCTGGTAAAATTAAATTCAAGGCAATGCCTAAGACAGTCGCCAAAGCCATTGATGATAGCTCAAAAGTTCCGGCCTTAAATACTAAGCCGCCAATACCGATAACCAAAATTACTGATGCTACTAGCAAATTTTTCTTTTTATCAAAATTGATTTGATTGTCAATTAGAATCTTTAAACCGCTGGCTGCAATAACTCCGAATAGTACAAAGCTAATTCCTGATATGACCGGGTTGGGAATACTTAAAATCAAAGCACTTAATTTACCAACAAAACCTAGTCCAACGGCTAAGACTGCCGCACCACCGATTACAAATACGCTATGAACGCGAGTAATCGCCAACACACCGATATTTTCACCATAGCTAGTGACAGGAGGCCCACCGACAAAACCGGCAACTATTTGTGCCAACCCATCACCCATCAACGTTTTAGATAAGCCCGGTTCTTGGAAGAAATTACGTTTCGTCAACTTATTTAAAACCATCAAGTGACCGATATGTTCCGTCATGGTTACAAATGCAATAGGAGCCATGGTTGCAATGGCGTTGATATAAAGTCTTGGTTGGTATTGAACAAATGGAATTTCAAAGCTAGGTACAGCCAGCAATGGCGCTTTAAAAATTGGTTCCACATCCACAATTCCAAAAGCCAATGCCACTAAGTAGCCGCTGATAATGCCTAACAGGATGGGAATTAGTCCAAAAAATCCTTTAAAAAACATATTATAAAAAATGGTCAAACCTAATGTAATCAAGGCTACAGCGATGTATTTAAAATCATAGTTGTTGTTATTGTACATTGCGTTGTTGGCTGCATTAGCGGCTAAGCCCAACCCGATTACCATGACTACAGGCCCGACGACAATCGGTGGTAAAATTTTATCTAACCAAGCTGAGCCGATTTTTTTGATGATCAATGAAACTATTAGATACACTAGTCCGGTCGTTACTGCTCCTTGGGCAATGGCAGGATAGCCGTCACTTTTCATCAACATCTGCATAGCTGCGATAAAAGCAAAGCTACTTCCAAGATAAGCCGGAATTTTTCCTTTTGTAGTAATTAAGTAAACCATTGTTCCTAGTCCTGAACTAACCAGCGCAATTCCCGGATCAATTCCTACTAATATCGGCACTAACACGGTTGCACCAAACATGGTGAACAAGTGCTGCAAGCTAAGCCCGACCCAATGAAAGGCTCTAGGCTTGTCTTTAATATCTAATACTGCATCTTCATTTCTAAATGGCTGATTCTTCATGGCAATTCTCTCCTTTACTCTTTCCCTTTGCTGATCAAAATCCGATCAGCACCGTCTCTTTCTTCCATTTCTACAATAATCGCTTCTGATTTGGCTGTCGGGATGTTTTTCCCAACGTAATCCGCGCGAATCGGCAATTCACGATGGCCACGATCCACCAAAACTGCTAGTGAAATTCTTCTAGGCCGACCGAGATCCATCACAGCATCCATTGCTGCTCGAATGGTTCGACCGGTATAGAGGACGTCGTCTACTAAAATAACTTCTTTTCCTTCTAGTGAAACCGGTACATCAGAAGAATGTAATTCTGGCTCTGCGGTCAAGTTATCTTTCATGTCATCTCGATACATGGTGATGTCTAGCTCTCCTACAGGAACTTCAAGTTCTTCTAATTGCTTTAGGCGTTGAGCAATGCGTCGAGCAATATAGATGCCCCGAGTTTTGATACCAACTAACACCACATCTTGAATGCCTTTATTTCTTTCAATAATTTCATACGTGATCCGAGTTAATGCTCGCTTCATGGTTACTGCATCCACGACTTCTTTTCTTTGCATGTATTTGCCTCCTTATTAACTATCTTAGCTTCATTGCTGTCTTGGGGTTCAACAATAATCTATTTATTCTATCAAGCATCACAAATTCTGAACGAAATCATTAGAAGATTTTCTGTGCTTTTTTCCAATAAAAAAATCCTCCTGCCCGTTGAAGGTAGGAGGATTTGGGTACAATTCAAGTATATAAAGATACCATGCATCCCACACAACTTACTAACTGAGCGCACTCAGTGTTCATTTGCATGTTTCCTTCTTAGCCTCACGGGACTACATTTAAAGGATTCTATTCAGTTCAGTATTTATTAAAATAAGTTTACCCTTTCTCTTTAAAAAAATCAATGCTTATTTCGCAATTGCTGCAAAGTTTTTTTAAACAACTCTGGCAAAGGTGCTTCAAAAATCATTGCTTCTCCCGTCGTCGGGTGTTTAAAGCCCAGCAATTGAGCATGAAGAAATTGACCGTTACCTGTCAAGGTCTTTTTCGGACCGTATAAGGGATCGCCAGCTAGCGGGTAACCGATGTATTTCATATGCACACGAATTTGGTGGGTGCGGCCTGTTTCCAGTTGTAACTCCACTAATGTATAGCCGACAAAGCGCTCTAAAACAGTAAAATGCGTCACCGCTGGTTTACCGCCTTCGACCACAGCCTGCATTTTGCGATCACTTTTTGATCGACCGATGGGAGCGTTAATCTCGCCTTTTTCATGAGGAATTTCTCCGTGTACTAGGGCAATGTATTTCCGCAAAGAGGTTTTATCTTTGAGCTGTTGAGCCAAAGAAGCATGTGCTTGATCATTTTTTGCAACCATCAATAACCCGGAGGTATCTTTATCAATACGGTGTACAATACCCGGACGAATAACATCATTGATTGAAGATAAGTGATCGGCATGATATAACAAGGCATTCACCAACGTACCACGCTCATGACCAGCTGCCGGATGAACCACCATTCCCTGCGGCTTATTTACCACCAGTACATCGGTATCTTCATAAACAATATCTAAAGGAATTGCTTCTGGAAAAACGTCTAAAACAGTCGGTTCCGGAATAAAAATAATGATTTTATCGCCAGCATGGACTTTATAATTCGCTTTAATCACTTGACCGTTTACTTGAATCTGTTGCTCTTTAAGCCATTGCTGAATCTGAGACCGAGAATGAGCGGGCAATAACTCACTTAAAACCTTATCAATCCGCCCTTTTTCTTGCTGAATCGTCACACTAATTTGTTCCATTTCGGCCTTCCTTTGCTTTTTTTTCGTCTAATACGACGTAGATGAAGATGCAAATCACACCGACAACTAACGTACTATCGGCCACATTAAAAATAGGAAAATTAATAAAATCCGTTTGAATCATATCAACTACATAACCTAAACGAACCCGATCAATAAAGTTTCCAACAGCACCAGCCAAAACAAAACTCAATCCTAAAGAAAACCAAATGCTGCGACGATAATTTCTTACTAAAAAATAGACAATAACCCCGGCAACGGTCACAGTGACTACGTAAAAGAAGATCATCTTTCCTTCTAATAGACTCCAAGCAGCACCCGTATTTCGAAGATGCGTAAAAGAAAACCAACCAGGAATAAAATCTTTCGTTGCTCCCAGAGGAATCAGTTCAACGGTTTTAAATTTAGTCCATTGATCTACCCCTACCAAAAGGGCACTTAAAATAAAATATACTGCTAACAAATCGGTCATTCCTTTGCTTAAATAATGGTAGCTAAATCCCGCGGACGGACAATTCCTAATAAATTTCCGTTCGGGTTGCCGTTTTTGGTAATTAACACTGCTTCAAGACGCGGTTGTTGTTTAAACATTTGTTCCACATGAAAAACGGTGGTATCAGCAGCGACGAACTGATAATTACTACGTTTGTAATTCGTGCGCAATAACTCTCCTGCCGTCCGCCCTTCGATCTGAATAGTTCCCTGAGTACTTTCCACTGCTAGCCAAATTCCTAGTCCGCGAACGGTAACTAGTCCTTTAAACGTTCCTTTTTCATAAATAGGAAATTGCGAGTATTGTTTGTTAGCCACAATCCGCAATAAATCTTTAATGGGCGTGGAAATTTCAAACCCTGTCACTTTTTTTGCGTATTTCGGCACTACTTGCTCTGGTTCTAATAAAGCTTGTTCAATGGCTATAATTCGTTGCACGGCCCATTCGTTAGGTTCGGCAATCACAAAGTCACTAGCTATTTGTTCATGAACAATAGCATTACGCAATTGCGCCATCTGTAGTAAATCATCTTCAAACGCGGCGAATTGTCCTTTCTCTTTACGAGCAAAGCGCCGAGTCATTTCACTAAACCCCATGTTGCTAGGTTGATTCAGCTGTTCTCTTAGCCATTTTTCAATGCGGTTAAAACGACTTAAAAAGATTTCCGCTCGTTGACCCATACCGCCTCTCCTTCACTATCTAAATTTGACAATCTTCATTCATTAACGCTTCAATAGTACTTTTCCGCTTTCCATGAACGCCTGACTATAAAATTTAAGCGTCTGAATAGAGTATATACTAAAAGGCGCCTGACGAAAAGAGCCCCCCGTTTCTTTCAGAATAGCTGAACATCCACTACTAAAAAAGAAGTGGACCGTTATCATTTAGAAAGCTGTCCGACTTCCTTTATAGTAAAGAATAACTATCCGATGAAACACACTGCATTTCAGCAAAGTTGACACAACAATACAGCTTTCTATCGCTCTCGTTGCTCACACTTTATGTCGTGGTTTCGTCGCTTTTCCCTTGCAATCTCCTTTATCTTTCCCCTCATGACCAGACGTAAGCGTTGCGATGGAAACATGTCAATTCCTTAAAAAAGTCCAGAAACTTGGCCTTGGTCATCTACATCCATTTTTAAGGCTGCTGGTTCTTTAGGCAAGCCTGGCATAGTCATCACATCGCCGGTTAGAGCAACAATAAAGCCAGCACCGATTTTTGGAACGAGTTCGCGAACGGTAATGTGAAAGTCTGTTGGCCGACCGATTTTTTTCGGATCATCAGAAAGTGAATATTGAGTTTTTGCCATACAAACCGGTAAATGATCCCAGCCATATTCTTTAAATAGCTGCAACTGCTTTTGTGCTTTAGGGGAAAATACAACCTCTTGTCCTCCATAAATCTCGGTGACAATCGTGGAGATTTTATCGCCCAACGAAAGTTCAGTGTCATATAGTGGTCGGAATTTTGGTGCAGTTGCTGCTATGGTCTTAACGACAGTTTGAGCTAGCGCTTTGCCGCCTGCTGGGCCATTTGCCCATACACTTGTTAACTCTACGGGTACGTTCATTGTTTGACAGGCTGCTTTTAAAGCGGCAATTTCTGATTCAGTGTCTTGTACAAATTCATTGATCGCTACAACCACTGGCACCTGATAGCGTTGCATATTTTGAATATGTTTGGCTAAATTCTCAAAGCCTTTTTGCAAAGCAGGAACATTTTCAGTCGTTAATAGGTCTTTAGCAACGCCGCCATGCATCTTCAATGCACGAATAGTTGCGACAATTACCACCGCATCAGGAGTTTTCTTCAGCGCTGGTACTTTAATATCCAAGAATTTTTCACCGCCAAGATCGCCACCAAAACCGGCTTCTGTCACCACGTAATCAGCTAGTTTTAAAGCTGTTTTAGTCGCTAAAATACTGTTGCACCCGTGAGCAATATTGGCAAAAGGTCCCCCGTGAATAAAGGCCGGCGTTGCGTAAATTGTTTGAACTAAGTTGGGTTTAAGAGCATCTTTCAATAGCAAAGCTAAAGCTCCGGCAACTTTCAAATCACCAACAGTAATGGGCGCTTGATGCTGATCGTACGCCACGATAATCTTACTTAACCGTTTTTTTAGGTCCTCCAGATCAGCGGCCAAACATAAAATCGCCATGATCTCACTGGCAACAGTAATGTCAAAGCCATCTTCTCGAGGCACCCCTTGAAACGGGCCGCCTAGCCCGACTATTACATGACGCAAGGCACGATCATTTAAGTCTACTACGCGTTTCCAAATAACTCGACGGGTATCAATATTCAATGCATTGCCTTGCTGCAGGTGATTATCCAATAAAGCGGCCAACGCATTATTCGCTGTAGTAATCGCATGCATATCGCCGGTAAAATGTAAGTTTATATCTTCCATCGGCAGGACTTGGGCATAGCCGCCACCCGTTGCCCCGCCTTTAATGCCCATGACTGGTCCTAATGAAGGTTCCCGCAGAGCAATTACAGCCTTTTTCCCGATGGCATTTAGCGCATCGCCTAACCCGATGGTAACAGTGGATTTTCCTTCTCCAGCTGGCGTAGGATTGATGGAAGTGACTAAAATTAACTTTCCGGTTGAAGCGTTTGCTAACGATTGGATGGTGGGAAAATCAATTTTCGCTTTGTAACGTCCATATAACTCTAACGATTCTGCTGGTAATTCAATCTTTTGGGCAATTTGTTCAATGGGAACTAACGTCGCTGCTTGGGCAATTTCAATGTCTGTTTTCATTTTATACCTCTTTTCCCGAACTTTTTTAACAACCGATAAACATTTTGTTAAGTTAAATTTTATTATATCTTGATTGTTCTAAATTTTCCAGCAGGTTTTCACCTTTTTCTAAACATTGACGTACAATCGTTTTATCCTTATAATGAAGCTAGTCTTTACTAATTAAAGGAGCGTGATTTGAATGGAAAGAGGAATTGTCAAGTGGTTTGATAATAGAAAAGGTTACGGTTTCATTGTCTACAACAATGAAGATGAAATTTTTGTTCATTTCACAGCTATTGAAGAAGATGGTTTTAAATCATTAACTGAAAATCAAACAGTTGAATTTGAAATTATGGAAGGTTCACGCGGTCTTCAAGCTGCGCATGTTAAAAAAATAGAAGATTAAACATAAAATGAGGCAAAATGTAAATTTTGCCTCATTTTTTATTTTATCTTTTTATTCATCCCCATTGCTGAATCTTCAACGATGGGTCCTTGTAATGCTGTTTGCTTTTTTAAAGTCTCTAAAAACGCCTGCTTGCTTTTCTTGCCCATCAAAAATAACTTAGAGGCTTGTGCAAAATCATTTGAATAAATTTCAAGGCTTTTTTCACCAACTGTAATTTTCTGAATAGCTGACAATAAAATCACTTGATCACTAAAAGGGTTCATGGTTTTAATTATCAGTTGCTCCGAGCGGATCTCAAAACGTCTTCTTAATCCAAGATAAGCGAAAAGAAAAAAGAAAACTAATACAATGTTGCTTATTAAATAAGGTCTTGTATACTCAAGAGCCAATATCAAGCTAACAAATAAAATGGCAAACGTACAAGACCAGTAAATAATGGCGGTCGATAGTTCCGGCTGCCACCAAAATGCGTTCTTTTTCATAGAGTCCTCACTACTAACTATTAAATATGATATAATAGTATCACATTTTTAAACATAACAAAATGAAAATAGAGGTAAAATATGTTAAGAATTTATGTAGATGCTGCTACCAAAGGAAATCCGGGTCCTTCAGGAGGCGGAATCCTTTACATAGCGTCTGATGATCATAAACATCTTCACCTGGATTTAGGCATTGTTTCCAATCATGAAGCAGAATTTAAAGTACTTCTAGTAGCAATAAAGCTGGTTTTAAATAACCAACAGCACCAGCATACAGTCATTTTACACTCCGATAGCAAAGTTGTAAGTCAAACAATTGCCAAAAATTATACTGGCAATCCAGTATTCCAACCATATTTAGAAGAATTCCAGCGCTTAGAGCAGCATTTTACTTTGTTACTGGTTAAATGGGTACCCGAAAAACAAAATAAAGGTGCGGATCAATTGGCACGCCAAGCCTTAAAAAAATATTATCCTATTGACAAGTCAAAAAAGAAAAAAACACCTTAACATACTATTCCAAGGGCAAATACTTCCATCAAGGACTACCTTTTTTTATGAAAGGTAGTCCTTAATGTGTCAAGCAGCATTGATAGCTTAACTAAAGAACGAAACATGGTATTTAAGGAAAGTTGATTCTAGAAGTCTACTATAGGTTAAAACTGCATAAATCGATAGTTGTTAAAATCATGACATTCAATTGATTAAGCTTTTGCTGTTAATGTAGCCAGATGTCCTTTGGTCAAGAAAAGAATGGCCTCAGGATCAATCTCAATTTGCATTCCTCGTTTTCCGGCTGAGACAATGATCGTCGAAAAAGCCTTGGCTTCTTCCGCTAAATAAGTAGGCAAAAGTTTTTTCATGCCGACAGGTGAGCAGCCGCCTCGAATATAACCAGTCGTTGCTTCAAGATCTTTAAGGGGCAACATTTCCACTTTTTTATTCCCGCTTGCTTTGGCTACTTTTTTCAAATCCAATTCCTTATTCCCTGGGATAACCGCTACTAAAGGTCCGGTTTTATTCCCCACAATGACAAGAGTTTTAAAAATTTTATCGGCAGGAATCCCAAGACTTGCGGCAACAGCTTCCGCTCCCAAGTGATCTTCACTCCACGCAAACTCATACTCCTGATATGGTAGTTTTTGCTGTTCAATGATGCGAATTGCATTGGTTTTATGACTTGTTTTTTTCTTTGCCATTTCCATCACCTCGCTACTAGTGTATCAAATATTAATTGAGATGCAACGTTGTTTACTTATAAACAGCTGAATAGAAAACATCCAGCAGCCAAAAGTCATCATTTTCGCTGCTGGACGTTGTTTAGTTTATTGATTTTCGCTAGCCACTTATTGCGCTGTCTTTATTGTTCAGTAACTGAAAAAAGTGCTAAGGTTTTTCTAAGTGACGCTACTGGAACTTGTCCTGGTGCAGAAGCCTGTTTAGCTGCTCCAAAGGTCATGGCTGAGCCAAAGACTTCGCCACTTAAACGGCTAATCATCCCTAGCTGTCCCATAGACATCGTCACCAAGGGACGATCGGCATACCGAGTGTGCATTTCATCAGTTGCTGCCAATAACGTTACTACGTCTGTAGCATTTTGAGGCATGACGGCAATTTTACAAATATCCGCATGTTTTTCTTGCATTTTTCTAAGGCGGGCAACGATTTCTGCTTGGGATGGCGTTTGATCAAAATCATGATTACACATCACAATGCGAATGCCCTTTGCATGAGCAGCATCAATAATTTCTGCTACTGCCGTCTCAGGCATAAACAATTCTACATCCAGCAAATCCAAGGCACCTTTTTCGATCATTTCCTTATACAAATGGAAATACTGATCATTTGTAAAAGGATATTTTCCTCCTTCTTGCTTCGTTCTAAAGGTAAATAGAAGCGGCTTGTCATCCAAAATTTCACGAATTTTTTGTGAAAGTTCAATCACTTGTTCTGTATCAGCGACTGCTTCAAAAAAGTCCACTCGCCATTCCACTAAATCGCAATCAACCGATACTAAATAATTGGCTGCTTCAATGATAGCCGCTTGTGTTTGACCGACTAACGGTACAATTATTTTAGGGCGGCCACTACCGATAATAATGCCTTTAACTTCAACTGTTTTCATCTTACTCTCTCCTTAGTTTGACAGATCAACGGTTTGACGATAACGAATAAAGATAATGATCGCTAAGACAAAGCCGATGCCGGCAATAATCGTATCAAATAACATGATTCCATGAGGATTACTACTAGCGATTTTACCAGAAACTACTGGAATAACAAAGGAAGCAATACTACCGAATGTATAGAAAATTCCGGTAATCGTTCCTTTACCAGCAGGGAACATTTCGCCCATCACCGTCAAACCGAGTTGCATGACCCCTCCGGCAGCAAAGAAGCCGACCAATACAGAACCAATCGTTAAAACCGTTGGAGTTGGTGCCAACCACATGGCTGCAATTGCTACAAAAGAAGCAAAGGTATAAGGCAAAACTAAATTGACTGGTCGGATTTTGGCTGCCATAACGGCGGTAACACCCACACAAACTAATGAGCCAGTTGAATAATACGAAACCAATAGCTTCGCATTATTTTCAGACATAGCCGCAACCTCCTGACCATATAAAGCAATATATTGACTGATTAAATAAAATGTCGCTTGCGAGATAAAGCCATAAATAACAAAGGCCACACCTTCTACGTACATTTTTGGTTGACTTTTAAATTTAGTCACAGGAGCACTATCTGCTTGCTCAGACTGAACCGCTGCCTTCTGATCAGTATCAGGAAAAGGCAGTTTCAACAGGAAAAGTCCGTTGAGCCCTAGGATAACTAAACATACAATAAAAGACCAGCCAAACCATAAGCCGCTGCTGCCTAAAAAAGCAATGATAAACGGCAAAATAAATTGTCCGATCTGTACTGCAGCCTTAATTAGAACATTGGCGGTACCGGCTGTTTTAGGAAACGACTCCATCAATGCCGGATATGTTCCGGAATCCAAACATGAATTGGCAATTCCAGCAATCACGCCAAAAACCATCGCCAAAGCTACGCTAGGACTAAATAAAATACCAATGAAAAAGAGTGCATACACCAGCATGCCTAGATAGACAAAGGGTTTACGACCAAACACATCCGATAAACGTCCGCTAATTAAGATTGCAACTAAGCGACCAATACCTAACATGGCCACCACTCCGGATACTCCTTCCACATTCGTCTGCCATTGAGAAGCTAGGGCATCTTTGTTTTGCATGATGATCAAAACACCCATTCCGTGGACTATATAATTAATGTACAAGCCGATAGCTGTAGGTAGATATCTGTTTTTCATATTCTGCTCCATTCCCTTAATTCTTAAATAATAAGTCTTTAATATAGTCCACCGGCATCTCTTTTCCGGTAAAGTGTTTGAATGCTGCTGCTCCTTGATAAAGCATCATCCCTAACCCATTGATTGTTTTATTAGCTCCATGTTTACGGGCAAACTTAAGCAGCTTCGTTTCTTTAGGGATATAGACTACATCAAAGACTACTAAATCAGGCCGAATTACTTGCGGATCCGTTATTAAACTTTGATCTTCTAACGGTTTCATACCCACTCCAGTGGCATCAATATAAATCAAACTTTCAGCAATAGACTGTTTGAACGCCTCCTGATCAGAAAGAGAAGAAAGCGTCACCTTGCAATCCGTTTTTTCATTAATCATCGGAATCTTTTCTTTAGCCAGAGCCATAGCTGTATCGTCTATGTTAAAAATACGAATTTCTTTTGCGCCATCTAAAGCAGCTTGTACGGCAATTGCGATACCAGCACCGCCAATACCAGCTTGTGTAATAATTTGATCTTTTACTTCAACCCCTTCACTTCTCAATGCCTCCATAGCACCGATGCCATCCGTGTTATAGCCGACTAAATGGCCCTTGCCTTCTTTATTGGTCACTGTATTGACAGCACCAATTAAAGCTGCTGCTGGCGAAAGCTCATCTAACAAAGGTAAAATCTTCTGTTTGTTGGGCATAGATACATTTGAGCCGCGAATCCCTAAAGCTCGAATGCCTTGAACCGCTTGTTCCAATTGCTCATTTCCTACTTCAAAAGCTAAGTACGCATAATCCAAACCCAGCTTGGCAAAAGCTTCATTGTGCATCGTTGGCGATAAGCTGTGTCTGATTGGTGTTGCAATTAAGCTGATTAATAATGTGTGTCCATCAATTCGTTCTGTCATCATTTTCTCCTCATTTCTTTTTGTTAATTTTTTTGAAGTTGTTTCGCTTTTGCTAATAATTCTTTTTTTGTGCGATTTTTTTCTAAAACTTCAATGGTTTTTAACACATCTCTCGCTTCTCTAGTTCCTTCCATAATACGGCGAGCGACTTTACTGTCGCCAATATTTAATAAAATCGCCTCATGTTGATGAGCATAGTGCTCTAATTCTTTGAGTAAAGGCGCTTTGGCTCTCATCCCCAAACAAACAAAACCTAAATCAAAAGGCAATTCTTCCTGTTTGCCATCTTTTTCAACCACGAAACTTTGCTTTTTTACTTCTAGCAGTGTGGTATTGACATGAACAGCTACATCGTATTTTTTTACAATTTCCATCATAGCTAACTTGGTGATTAAATCTAAATCCTTACCGATTTCTCCTTGCATTTCGACAATAGTAACTTTTTTAGCGCCTCGTTCTGCATAGTACTCCACCACATCCAAACCTACTGCACCGCCGCCAATTACAACAATTTCTTGGCCGTCAAATTCCTGAAAATGCTCCATATCGCCCAAAAGATCAGCAATCGAAAAGACACTACGATCAAAAGCTGCCAGTTGCTCTTGTAGCCCTTTAATAGGTGGTAAGAGCGGTTGAGCTCCGGTTGCATTGACAATGATATCTGGTTGTAAAGCAGCAATATTTTCCATAGTCGCTGGCCGATTTAAGTGAATTGTTAAATGATCCAGCTCTTGACAGCGATTGATTTGATAAGTGATGAAGTCATCAATTCGCCGTTTGTCAGGAAAACGCGCAATTTCATGACCGAGCCCTCCCAAGTAGCTTTTTTGTTCAAATAATTCTACCTGAACACCAACTTCAGCTGCACTTGCTGCTGCTTCCAGTCCTGTCGTTCCTCCGCCGATTACAACCATTTTCATCGGATGAGTGACTGGCTGGAATTTATAAGCATCTTCATAGTACAAATCAGGATTTACCGTGCAACGCATAGGACGGGCTTTGGCAATCCGATGATCGGCGCAGCCAATATTGCATGAAATACATTTTCGTAATAAGGCTTCTTGGCCAGTGGCTACTTTGTTTACCCAATTCGGTTCAGCAATTAAGCCCCGACCCATCGCTAGTAAATCCGCATCTCCTTGCTCTAAAATTTCTGCCGCCCGTTTTGGACTGCGAATGTTTCCGGAAGTGACAATTACCTTGTCAGGGAAGCGTTCCTTCACCGCCTTAGCCATATAAGAGCGCCAGCCATCCGGCAAATTCATTTTGTCGATTTGATATTGTAAGTTGTCGTTAAGCGCTGCGGACACATTTAAGATATCCACTTCTTCGGCAAAATAGGCAACAATTGCCAAAGTATCTGACAAGGTATTGCCACCTTCTAACAATTCATCGGCACTAACGCGGATCGAAAGGGGAAAGAATGGTCCTACAGCTTTACGCACAGCCGCTACTACCAGTTTGGCAAAGCGAGCACGATTTTCTGCGCTGCCCCCAAAGTCATCCGTTCGCCGGTTATAAAGCGGCGATAAAAACTGACTTAACAAATAAGAATGGCCGGCGTGAATTTCCACGCAATCAAAACCGGCTCGTTGGGCTCTAAGCGCTCCTTGGGCATACTTTTCGACAATCTGATAAATTTCTGTTTCAGTAAGTGGACGCGGTTGTGGATTGCCTTTTTTAGAAGGAATTGTAGACGCACTTACCGGCTGCACCCCATTCAAACGTAAGCCATAAGCCGATGCACCAGCGTGGTTAATTTGAACAGACGTACAAGCTCCATAAGCGTGCATCTTTTCATTGAAATTCCACAATTCGGAAATATACTGATCATTATCCATCCGCAGTTGGCGTGCACCGTTGGTTCCCAAAGGATAGTCGATACAAACATTTTCCAAAGTGATCAGGCCTGTACCACCCTTAGCACGTTGCTCATAATAAGCGAGCTGCTCGTTACTAAACGTTCCATCCATTGTCGCAAAATTAGTTCCCATCGGCGGCATTACTACTCTATTTTTTAAGGACATTCGTTTAATGGTGATTGGTTCAAAAATCGCTTGATAATTTTTCATCAGAACCTCCTAGTCTATTGTTATTATTTTCACAATCATTATCAAAAAATATTGTAAAAGAAATAACTCATAAATTCCAATGAATAATTATCGTAAAACCGATAAATAATTTTTATCATTATAAATTTGTTCAGGAACTAGTGCAATCTGCTATTTTTCCTGTTAAACTAGTAAAAAAACTGTTGAGGAGCTTTTTTCATGAATTTAAGACAACTAGAATTTTTTAAAATGCTCGCGGATACCCAGCATATGACCCATGCTGCTAAATTGTTAAATACTACACAACCTAATCTTAGCCATTCAATGAATGAACTGGAAAAAGAATTAGAAGCAAATTTATTTGAAAAACGAGGTCGCAATATTCAGCTAACAAAATACGGACGTTTTTTCTACACATACGTCAGCAATGCCCTAGAAGAGTTAGCTAGAGGAGAACGAGCCTTGAAGGAACTAGTTAGCCCGGAAAAAGGCTTGATTGATTTTGGCTTTATTTATACTGCGGGTTCCTTCTTGGCACCCTCTTTAGTGCAAGGTTTTAGCAATCAAGCGAAAAACCAGCAAATTCGCTTTAATTTTTATCAAGGGAATTCAACTGAGATGACCGAGCTTTTATTAAACGAAGCAATTGATCTGGCAATTACGTCCAAACTCAATGATCATAGTCAGTTGCATTATGAGCGTTTAGCTCAGCAAGAAATGGTTTTAGTGGTTCCCGAAAATCATGAACTAGCCTGTTACAACCAGCTTTCTTTAAAAGAGATTAGCTCTTATCCTCTTGTCTTCTTTAATCAAAGCAGCGGCTTGCGTCCGCACCTTGATCAACTTATGGCTCAAGCCAACATCTGCCCCAATATTGTTTGTGAGGTCGAAGAAGATCATACCATGTTAGGCTTTGTGTCCCATAACTTTGGGATTGCCTTAATGCCAAAGTTACCATCTATTAGCGCTTATCCAGTCAAAGTGATCGCTTTAAGCGATTTACAAGTTCCTCGCTATATTTATTTAGCTACAAAAAAAGACCACTTTCTAGCGCCAGCGGTCTTGCACTTTAAACAATATATACTCTCGGTAACAGAAACGCTCGTTTAAGAGCGTTTTGCTACAATCAAGCCAAAAGCTTGGTTTCTGAAGCCGCTTAGCTACCGACAGTAAGGAAGCTCGTTATATAGACTTGAGAGAACTACATATCTAATTCCTTCATTTATTGATCTGAATAAATAAAACTTTTAGGTAATTGCCTTCCGGGAAAAGCGGACTCACTTGAAAATCAGCAGGCAGCTGATAAGTATCTGTTATAGTAAAAGATACTTGCGCTTCTCGCAAAGCCTCCTTCACCATCCTCGTATATTTCACCATAGAAAGGTTGGCGGCGTTGGTAGAAGCAATCAATGTTCCCTGATCGGCCAAAAGCGCAGCGGCATCCTTCACTAATTCACCATAATGCTGTGCCACTGAAAATACTCGTTTCTTGTTACGAGCAAAGCTTGGTGGATCCAAAATAATCACATCATAGGATAACTCTTTCCGCAGAGCATACTTAAAATAGTCAAATACATCCATGACGACGATCTTGTTTTGATCAAGTGGTAGTTGGTTAACTGAAAATTGCTCTTGAGTTTTGACTAAACTACGTTTAGCTAAATCAACGCTGGTGGTCGCACTAGCGCCTCCCATAGCAGCAGCTACTGAAAAAGCACCCGTGTAACTGAACATATTCAGCACCTTTTTCCCCGCCGCTAAGCCATCCGCTAGCTTTCCGCGGACTTCTTTTTGATCCAAAAAAATTCCCGTCATCAACCCTTCATTTAAATATGTTGCATAGGTTACACTGTTTTCTTGTACTAACAAAGGTTCCGGTGCTTGTTGCCCATATAAGTGCTGCGATTCCGGCAATGAGGAGCTAGCAAAGCGAATTTTTTCATAGGCACCCAAAATTTCTGGATAAACTTGCTGAAAAGCTGCAACAATTTCACCTTGATGAGCATATAGTGTTGCATTATACCATGAAAAAACAGCATAATCTTGGTAACGGTCAATCACCACGCCGCCGATTCCGTCCCCTTCACCATTAAACAAACGATAAGCCGTTGTTCCTGCTTCTAGTTGATAACAGCTCCGTTGTTCCTTACTTTTGCTAAAGACTTGTAACAAAAAAGCTGAATCAATTGTTTCCTGCCATGTTAAAACCCAACCAATCCCTTTATTTTGTGTGCCCAAATAACCTTTAGCTAAAGCTTGCCCTTTATGATCAACAAACGTAACCCAGGATGTTGGAAGCTCTTTTGGTACTTGTTGCAAGTCCTCTCGCTGAATTAAAGGATAACCACGTCTTATTTTTTTTGCTGCTTTGTTTGTTACTGTTATTTTCATTGGTCCCACCTACTTTACAAAAGTCTTCATTAGTATAACAAAAAAACCCCGACCTGTCTTTAGAAGAATGCCCGCTCCCTTTCCTAAAAAGCGGTCGGGCAAAAAGTAAGTTTTTCTTAACTTTCTTTGAGGGTTTCGGGGATTCGATTGACAGAAAATCGCGGAAAGAGTAGAATGAAAGCAATATTGTGAAAAGAATTAGTTAATTTTTATCTTATAAAGAATATGAACAGAGAGGACGTTTACCTTGAAAAATTTGCGTATGCCTAATTTTTTAAATACACGATTAGGTTTATTTTCGTTTGTAGCTATTCTTATGTGGCTAAAAAATATTTTTGCTTATACCGTAGATTTTCGCTTGCGAATCGAAAATTTAAATGAATATTTTATTTTAATGATCAACCCGATTGCAACCACTTTTTTCTTATTAGCTATTGCATTATACATAAGAAAGAAAAAAGCATCTTACATTACAATGATGGTCATTTACTTTTTGATGAGTCTCTTGCTATTTTCCAATGTGGTGTACTACCGGGAATTCACTGACTTCATTACGGTAAATACGATGTTGGGTGCCGGTAAAGTTGCCAGCGGCTTAGGAGAAAGTGCATTGCGGCTCTTCCGCCCTTACGATATTTTATATTTCTTGGATTTCTTCATCATTGCGATTTTAATGATCACCAAGAAAATTAAATTGGACGAACGTCCCGTTCGTGCTCGAGTAGCTGTTTCTGTCAGTCTGCTATCAATTGTCTTTTTCTTGTTCAACTTATTTATGGCAGAAACTGAACGCCCTCAATTATTAGGTCGTCAATTCTCTCGTGATTATATTGTCAAATTCTTGGGGCTGAATGCATTTACTGTGTACGATGGAATCACAACGTACCAGACCAACCAAGTGCGAGCTGAAGCGACTGCAAATGACATGAAACAAGTAAGCGATTATGTTAAACAACATTATGCGGCACCTAACGATCAAACTTTTGGCATGGCAAAAGGAAAAAATGTGATTTATATCCACTTGGAAAGTTTCCAACAATTTTTGATTGACTACGAATTAAAAGATAATAAGGGTGTAGATCACGAAGTAACACCTTTCTTAAATAGTCTTTTTCACAGTAGAAGTACCTTTAGTTTCGACAATTTCTTCCACCAAGTCGGCCAAGGAAAAACCAGTGATGCCGAAACCTTGTTTGAAAACTCTCTATTTGGTTTAGATCAAGGCTCTTTATTTACCCAAGTTGGTGGCAAAAATACCTTTGAAGCAGCACCTGATATTTTAAAACAAACTGCTGGCTACACCAGCGCTGCTTTCCACGGAAATGTCGGCAACTTCTGGAACCGAAACGAAACGTATAAACGTTTAGGATACGACTATTTTTTTGATGCAAGTTATTATGATGTAAATGATAGCAATTCATTCCAATATGGGTTGCACGACAAACCATTCTTCCAACAATCGGTTAAATATTTAGAACATTTGCAACAACCGTTTTATTCTAAATTTATCGCAGTTTCCAATCATTATCCATATTCCCAATTTACAAACGATGAAGCTGGTTTCCCAGTACCAAATACTCCTGACGAAACCATCAACGGATACTTTGCGACTGCCAACTATTTAGATAAGGCTGTTGAAGAATTCTTCAATTACTTGAAGTCTTCAGGCTTGTATGAAAACTCTGTGATTGTTTTATATGGCGACCACTACGGTATCTCCAATTCACGGAATAAAAACTTAGCTGAATTACTTGGCAAATCCAAAGCGGACTGGAATGATTATAATAACGCTGCTTTACAACGGGTGCCTTATATGATTCACATTCCGGGCCAATCAAACGGCGGCATCAATCATACCTACGGCGGTCAAGTCGATGCGTTGCCTACATTGTTGCATCTTCTAGGTGTTGACACGAAAAACTATATTCAATTAGGGCAAGACTTGTTCTCTAAAGATAACAAACAAACAGTGGCCTTTAGAAATGGCAATGTCGTCACACCAAAATATACAATTTTAGGCGCTGATATTTACAATACTGCTACTGGACAATTGATTGCCAATCCAACGGATGCTGTCAAAAAAGAAGCCGAAGCGTTAAAAAAAGCAGCCGGCAAACAACTACAAGTTTCTGACCAAATAACCAACGGTGATTTGTTACGCTTCTACACAGATAGCGGCCTTAAACCAATTACGCCGGAATCGTTTAATTACAAAGATCAGCTCGAACAACTGGAATCCATCGAAAAAGACAAAGGTGCCAAATCAACCAGCGTTTATAGTCAACATCAAGAAAAATCTACGGTTGACCAATACCATACAGACTCCTATCAAGGCTATCTGAAAAAAGGACAACAATAAACAAAAAAGCTTGGGCCAAATGCTCAAGCTTTTTTGTTTCTTTTTCATAAATTATTCATATTCTTTGATTATACTATTACTAGTTTAGCGAGGTGAATATAGTTTATCATGAAACATTTCCGTTATGCTTTAGCAAGTATCAGCTACCATAAGTATGTAACGCTTTTCACTTTGTGTTTTTTTTCAACTTTTGCCTTTGTTTTAATGTCGTTAACAAATTTATGCCGAATAGAAACGAAATTTTTACGTCAATTAGCCAAAATTCCCAATAGTACGGCACAGATCGGGTATCATCGACAAATGCTGACCTACTATCAAAACTATTCTTTATGGTTGATTTTATTTTTTTCAATTAGCTTTAGCCTCTTTTGGCTTTGGTACTTATTTTACAAAAAGAATGAATTGAAGGTCCTCCACTTAACCGGTTTTTCCAAGGTCGGAATTGTAAAACAATGTTTTTATGAAATTGTTACGCCCGCTGTTATAGCTTGTGGTGCTGTTTTATTAGCAGTGCTCCTTTTTCAAAATACTTATAACTATTTATTGTTACAGGCTCGCCTTTGTTTAGCTCATAGCATTCAGATACCAGAAGCCTCTTTTTCTATTTTAAACGACAGTACAGCCAATTTTACAGATGTGGTTCCGAGCAAATCCGTTGTGACTATCAAAAAGCTTGATTTATTTACTTTAGACGAGCATACGCTAACTTTGGCAAGTTCTTTTAAGGACTGGCTAATAAGCAGCGGCCTTTTACTTTTACTTACCTTAGCTTTACTTCTTGTGATTACTTGCTGTTATCTAGCTTTACAGAAAAAGAAATGGAGTCTTTGCTATGAAATTACAAAAAGCTAATCGCCTTTCATCTGCTCCACAGTTAGCCTTCGGCTGCCAGCCGCACAAGGTACATAGTATTCACTTGGAGCCTCAGGAATATTCACTATTTTCTCAAAGGTATTGTAGCGATGACTATATTGTTTTGTCGTTAGATACAACGTTGCTGCCTTACCTTTCACTGCAGGAAAATTTATTTTTAAACAGCTCTATCAAAAAGAAAGCAAAGAAGCAGCTTTTACTAACATGGCTGCCGATCTTTCATTGGTCAACTACTATTTTAACGAAAGAAGTCAGCGCACTGTCTACCTATGAACGTCTCAAATGCCAATTGCTGCAGTTTGTTTTTTCCGAAAAAGAAACCATGCTCGTTACTGATATTTTTTCTAAGCTTACTGTTCCTCAAAAACAGGAGCTGCTTCCTTTATTCCAGCAAATTACCAGACGGGCACAAAAACAACTAATTTTGTTAACAAATGATAGGCAAATTGCTGACAACCCGTATATTGATGTCAAACTTTCACTTAACAAAACTGAAAAAGACTAGAAAACAAGTTTTGCTGCTTGTTTCTAGTCTTTTTTCTTAGCTATTCGGTTATTTCAATGTCGGGAAAGGAAATGGTAAAGGTGGTGCCCTTACCTAACACACTTTTGACGTCGATTTTGCCTTTATGAAGCCGAACTAATTGCTGAACGATTGGCAACCCTAAGCCAGATTCTCCGTACTTGGTGTTTTTTCGTGAAGGATCCGCTTTGTAGTATCGATCCCAAATATTCTTCAGCTGCTCTTCGGTCATTCCAATGCCAGTATCTGAAATACTGACAGTCGTTTCCAAGTAGCCTTTAGTCAATGCGATGCGAATGGTCCCGTTGGTAGTAAATTGAATCGCATTTTGCACAATATTAACAATAATTTGCATAAAGCGATCATAATCAGCGTAAATGTCTACCGGCTCTGTTGTTTCTAAAATCAAATCATTTCCGGCTGCTTCTGCCTTACCTCGGAGCTGTGTGACAATATTTTCCAAAGTGGCTGTTGCGTTAAATTTTTTGACGACAATACTGATTTGATTGGTGCGTATCTTTTCATAATCAAGATTTTCGTTTACTAAGCGGATGAGTCGGGATGTTTCATTTTGCATTAATTGAATAGCATTGGCTTTTTGATTTTCGGGAATGGCGTTGTATTGTAGACCTTCCAACAAGCCATTAATCGTTGTTAACGGGGTGCGCATTTCATGAGAAGCATCAGCCATAAACTGGCGACGTCTTTCTTCCTGTCGGTTGATTTCTTCTTGCGATTCTTTTAGAGATTCAGCCATTTTATTAAAATCTTCTGCCAAATCATCGAATTCATCTTTATCTTTGACAGCCAGTTTGATGTCAAAATTGCCACTGGTAATTTCTTTGGTTGCTTTACGCATACGATTAATTCGATTCACTTGGAAATTCGCAAAGAAATAACTTAAAATCAACGCTACAATCACTGAAAAAACAAATCCTTTAATCAAGTTCTTCGTAACGGCATTCACGCTATCAGTGACGTTTTTAGCTGGTTGAGTGATGATCAAAGCGCCGATTAATTGATTTTCATTGCTGATTAAATCAGTGGAATAAACCGGCAACATCACATAAGAGGAAGTTTTAGGCGCACCGTAAATGTCTTTGCTTTCAGTAGTGTATACTCGCTTACCTTTACTTAACTGCGACCAGTTTTTGTCAATAACGGAAGAATCCAAGGTCCGATTAACATGGTCAAGGGGATATTGTATTTTTTTCTCAGTGTTGAGAAAAACAAATTGTACGTCTTGTCTTTGCAAGACACGTTCGGTTAATTGAAAAGCAGCATTTAAGTTATCACGATCAGAAGTTGCGGCTGATTTCGGGTACAACTCGCGAATTTCTAAAGCTGAAAGAGCATAACCGTAAAGCTGATCATAATTGGACCCTTGCATCGTTTGCTTCGTTAATTGAGTAAAGGAAGCACCTACAATTAAAATAATCAAAGTAATCACGCCTACAAAGGCGAGTAATTGTTGATAAAGATATTTCATTAAGCAACACCTGAATCATCAAATTTGTACCCGACACCCCAGACTGTCTGGATAATTTGCGGTCCTACTTTTTCAATTTTTTGGCGTAGTTTTTTAATATGGGCATCTACTGTACGCTCATCCCCAAAATATTGATAATCCCATACCATTTGTAACAACTGTTCTCTTGAAAAAACTTGTCGCGGCTTTTTAGCCATGGTAAATAATAAATCAAATTCTTTAGGCGTTAAACCTACAATAAGCTGATCATTTAAGTAAGCTTCTCGTGTTTTGGTATTCATCTTGAAATGGGCCGTTTGAATATCGAAGGTTTCATCAGAAGCCTCAGCAGCTTCTAGAGGATGTTCACTTAGTTCAGAACGACGATGTAAAGCCTTCATACGAGCAATTAAAGTTAATGGGCTAAAAGGCTTAGTAACATAATCGTCAGCCCCTAGTTCTAACCCAATAACCTGGTCGCTTTCAGAATCCCTAGCCGTTAACATGATAATAGGAACAGTTCCAGAAACTTTACGAATTTCACGACAGACAGCCATGCCGTCCAAACTTGGCAGATTCAAGTCAAGTGTCACCATGTCCCATCTATCCGGTTCAGCTAAGAAAGTATCTAGACCAGCTTGGCCGTCATACTGAAACGTAGCATCCCAACCTTCATTTAAAAAAAACATTTGCATCATTTCCGATACAGATTCATTATCTTCGATCATTAATATATTCATCTTATTTCACTCCCAAATATTCTACATTTGCTTTTATCCATTTTAGTATACTCTAAAATAACGATTGCTCCAACTTATTCTCTATTTCTTCCTAAAACCTTAGACTTTTTTTCAAATATTTGCTCCATATCTTTCCCATCTGATTTTTCATAGGCAATTTTTCGAAAAAATGGTACACTACTTCTATGATATTTGGCAAGAAAGGAGCAATGGTGCACAAGTGGACAATGAAAAACATTTAATAATTGATACTTGTATACTAGCTGGCAAAATCATGCTGGAGAACGGTTCTGAAGTTTATCGAGTTGAAGATACAATCGAAAGAATCGCTGAAAATGCCGGCCAAACAGATTGTGTGAGTTATATTACTGCTACCGGCTTATTTGTTGGTTTTCGCTCCTCTAGCCACACCCAACTGGAAAATATTAGTCAACGGGCCATCAATCTCGAAAAAGTCAGCGCCGTCAATGATCTTTCGCGGAAGTTTGCAGCTAAAGAACTGACGATTCACGAGTTAAATCGCCAACTGCATCGGGTGGACACCGATATTCCTGAATTTCCTCTTTCTTGGCAAATATTGGCTGCTGGAATTGTCAGTTGCACCTTGATGTATATTTTTGGCGGAACGTGGCAAGATTTTCCAGCAACATTTGTAATTGGTATGGTTGGATTTGGGCTACTGCTGAGTGTGCAAAACATCTTGAAAATTCCTTTTTTGGGGGATTTCCTCGCTGCCTTTGCGATCGGCTTCTTTGCTTATTTAGCTGTTTCGTGGCATTTTGCAGCCAATCTTGATAACATTATTATCGGTGCTGTGATGCCGCTGGTACCTGGGGTTGCTATTACCAATGCTTTTCGTGATATTTTAGCTGGCCATTTAATCAGCGGTACTGCTAGAATCACGGAGGCTATTTTTGTCGCCAGTTCAATTGGCATCGGTATTGCCGTGGTTTTTAAATTATTTATGTAAGGGGGAACAATCATGGCATGGATTGTGCATGTTAGTTTTAGTTTTTTAAGTACGGTAACCTTTGGTATCATCACTAATGTTCCTCGCCGAGCCTTAGTAGCTTGTGGCATAACCGGTGCAGTCGGTTGGATGATTTATTGGCTTACTAAAGATTGCGCCACTGGTGCAACATTTGCCAATTTTTTAGGTGCCGTTGGCATTGGTACGGCCAGTGTTTATTTTTCCAGAAAGTTAAAAATGCCGATGATTATTTTTAACATTCCCAGTCTCGTGCCCTTAGTTCCTGGCGGTCCCGCCTATCAAGCCGTCCGCAGTATCGTATTAGGTGATTATTTGGCTGGCTTAAATTTCGCTTTAAACGTTGCTTTTACTGCTGGCGCGCTAGCAGCTGGTTTTGTGGTAACAAGCATTCTGGAACGCATAGTGAAGCAAATTATGCAGACTAAAACATTTTACAAACAAAAAAACTAAATTATAGCGAGCGGTTTATTGGTGGTCTTGACAACCAATCATAAACCACTCGTTTTCTTTCTGGCTAGCTAATCATAAAATTGTGCTACTTCTTCTTCAAAAAACATTAACAAGTCAGTCAAAGTCAACCGAGCTTTAGCGGCTGCATCCAGGTCTTTCACGATGCGGCCTTTTTGTAATACAATTAGCCGATTGCCATAATTTAAAGCATCTTCCATTCGGTGGGTAATCATTAAACAAGTTAGGTTTGCTTCTGCAATTCTTTGAGCGGTTACTTTCATTAGCTGTTTAGAAGTTTTCGGATCGAGGGCAGCCGTATGCTCATCCAACAGCAATAATTCCGGTTTGGAAATTGTAGCCATCAATAAACTAAGAGCTTGTCTTTGACCGCCTGATAAATTACCAGCTGGTGTGTCTAATTGATGTTCCAGACCATTGCCCACCTCGCTACACAACTGCGTAAAATATGCTCGTTGCTGAGTGATTTTTCGAAGCGTTAAGCGCCTTTTTTGGCCACGATGAAGCGCCAGCAGTAAATTTTCTGCAACTGTCATTCTTGGCGCAGTTCCCATTTTCGGGTCTTGGAAAACCCGGGAAAAATAAGCGGCTCTTCGCTCTGGTGAAAGGTGTGTACAATCGGCTCCACGAATGAAAAATTGGCCTTGTGAAAGCAAAAGTGTTCCAGCAATACTATTAAACAAGGTACTTTTACCAGCCCCGTTTCCCCCAAGTACTGTAATAAAGTCACCAGGATAGATCGCTAAGTTCACTTGATCCAATATAACTTTACGCTCATTTATTCCGTTATCCACGTATTTAGAGGCTTGCTTTAATTCAATAACTGGCTTCATTTTTCTTCACCTCTTTTTGTAAATCCTTGTAATCGCAGCGTTTTGCGTAACTGAGGAATCATTAAGCAGAAGGCGAGAATTGCCGCTGAAATGATTTTTAAGTACGTAGTATCAAAGCCCAGTTTAATCACGAACAAAATCAACAATTGATAGATAATGCTGCCTAAAACAATGGCCACTAAACGTTCTGCTAAAGTTAATTCCCCGAAAAGAACCTCCCCGATAATGAGAGATGCCAAGCCGATGACAATCACTCCGATTCCTTTATTTATATCTGCGTAACCATCATTTTGAGCAATTAAAGCACCTGACAAAGCGATGACGCCATTTGAAAGAGTTAAGCCTAAAATTTTCATCCGATCGGTTTTTATTCCTAAAGAACGTGCCATAATTTCATTGTCCCCAGTAGCGATATAAGCTTGCCCTAAATTGGTATTTAAAAAGAATAACAACAAACCGATTACAACGGCTAAGACAATTCCTCCAAGGAAAATCGTATCAAAATAATCAGGCAACTGTAACTTTTCGAAAATTGCTTGGATTTTTGGCTGATTGAGTAAGGAAAGATTTGGGGTTTTCATCACGTATAAAATTACGGAATTAAGCCCTGACATCACTAAAATACCGGCTAGAATAACGGGAATCTTCCCTTTTGTGTAAAGTAACCCCGTCACTAGTCCGGCTAGCATACCAGCTGCTACACCCATCAGCGTTGCCACCAGCGGCGTAATCCCTGCAGTAATTGCGCTGACACACACCGCACCTCCTAACGGAAAAGAACCTTCCGTTGTCATATCGGGAAAATCTAAAATACGATACGTCATAAAAATGCCCAAGCCTAACAAAGCCCACAACATTCCTTGACCAATTGCTGAAACTATCATTTGCTTGCCCTCACCTTCTTTTCTTTAATCAGTTGGTAATTACCTGTTTCGCTGTTTTTAAAATATCCGCCGGCAGCTCAATACCTAAATAATCCGCTTGCTTTTGATTTATAATCGTATCGCCGGAATTAAACGTATAAATTGGCGTAGTAGCCGGCTGACGCTTGCCTGATAAAATATCAGCTGCCATCTTGCCCGTTTGAACTCCTAATTGGTATTGATTAATTCCTACCGTAGCTAAGCCACCTTCGGACACCATTGTATCCACTGAAGGGAAAATAGGCGTCTTCGTCCGATTGGCTTCATTTACAACTGTTTGCATGGCATTTGCGATCGTATTATCAGTTGGCAGATAAATGGCATCCACTTCCCTAGTCATCACTTGAACCGTCTGAGCAACTTCATTACTAGAAGGCACTGCGTAGGTTTTAACTAGCAATCCTCGTTTTTCTGCAGCTGCTTGTGCTTTTTCAATTTGGGACTTCGAATTTTCTTCCGCCGAAGCGTACAGCATACCGACAGTGCGCACCTTCGGACAAATTTTTTTCATTAAATTGATTTGAGCAGCAACCGGTGATTGATCACTAACACCTGTAATATTTCCGCCGGGATGCTCATTGCTTGCTACTAACCCAGCACGGACCGGGTCTGAAATTGCTCCTAAAACAATGGGAATATCACGACTTGTATTGGCTAATGCTTGAGCTGCCGGCGTGGCAATACCAATCAAAACATCCGCTTTTTGATCAACTAATTGTTGACTCATAGTGGCCAGTTTGCTTTGATCTGCCTGACCATTTTGGAAATTCAATTGGATATTCTTCCCCGGTTGGTATCCCACCTCTTTTAGTCCGTCTTTAACACCACGATAAATCTCATCAAGTGCTGGATGACTAACAAACTGGAGTACGCCTACTGTCAACTGTTGTTTTTCCGGTTTCGTAGTAGTTTCAAGAAAAAATGTTCCGATTAAATAAAAAATGATGAGTGCTGTAGTAACGGTTAGTCGATTGATCTTCATTTTCCTTCCTCCTTCTAATGTAAATAAAAAACAACGACTTATCCTAAAAAGGTGGTCGTTGTCTTAAGGAAAACAAAAACCACATAGATTATTCTCTATGTGGTCAATAATCAGTTCAAATAACCAGCATAGACACAAGTTTAGAATAAGTCTTCTAACGTTGTATCTATGAAAGAATCATACATACAACTATCTACGCCAGTTTTGCCATGAATAATGCAGTTGTTGCAATGGGTTTGATAATCGTTTCATGTATGTTCCCTCCTACAAGTTGTTATTAAAAGTAGTCTACACTAAAAACTATTCAGCCGTCAAGGTCTAACTAAAAATTGAATGTGTCGAGTTGTTGAAAGTAAACACTTCTTCATTGAATTTAGATTAAGAACAGAAAGAAATAAAAGTCATTTCCAGCCGTTATTTTAAAAAATCACCTAGAAAATTCGGGCGTACTACTTATACAAAGCCAATGCCTTGTCATGCTCTTAAAAAGCAAATGCTTTCTCTCTTGGTTCTCTCATAATCCTTTGCTATCTTAAAACTAATTAATAATACAGGAACACAAGGTAGTGCTTTGTGATACCGGCCTCCGGCGAGCCTGAAAAAACTTGAAGGAGGCTTCTTTTTTTCCTGAACTGTCTTTCTGTGGCTCTTGAAACCAGTCTTGTTGAAACATAAATCTTAATCACTCCTTAATTCAAAATAAAAAGACCACTCCTGCAAATAAAGCCACAAATGAATAATTCTGAGCTTTCCTTGCCGGAATGATCTATTTTTTTATATTTTTTAGATTGTTTCTTGTATATTCAATTTTTGGTATGGTGTTGATCTCAGTTGCTCTTGAATTGTTGCTTGTAGTTCTTTTTCTGCTTCCGAAATGTAACCAGTAAAATGAATAGTTTGGATATCTTCTTCGTTAAAAAAATAATTTCCTTCATTAAATTGTCCTTGTGGATAAAAGCAACCTGCATAGTCAAAATAACCGATATTTCCTTCATTGTTATAGAGAGGGAAGCGTGCCGTAATCATTAATTCTTGTTCTCCATTATTTAATGTAACCACTGTTCCTATTGGTAATAAATCCATTTTTCATACCTGCTTTCATCAATTTTTATAATTTTTTGAACAATTATATTTAGCTATTGATTTATAGAATTGAATATTTTTCTTTTCTTTAATGGGGAAGCAAAATTCAACAAACTTACTAGAAGAAACGTCCCTATTACAACACCCAAAAAGTTTATTACTGTTCTATTTGAATATAGTGAAATGCAAATAATGATATTTAATACAAACGTTGCCACAATAAACTTTATTTGATTAGCTAGTAATGCCTTACCTTCTGATAAATAATCAGTCAAGTTATCAGCAGCATTATCTATAGTTCTGAAAGATTTTGAAAAATGTTTGAAATATTGATCTACTATCTGAAATAAGAAGCCTAATAAACTACCAATTGCTACAGCAATTACAAGTAAGTAAAAAAACGGAAACGTTAAAGCTCTATCTTCTATACCACGCATAACAACCATAGCAACTACTGAAAGAATGTATATAGCTACTGGAGATGATTCTGAGCGTTCTACAAAAACATTTCTACCCAAATCAAAATATATTTTTTCTTAGCCAAATAAATTCCCCACTCCTTTTTAAGCAAAGCTGACAACTACTTTTCTTCTGAAATTAGCTGACTAAGCAATCTTCTAACTCGTCTATATTGAATAAAATCTAAACTAGTCACTAAGGGATATAAAAACATAAAAATTATGCTGATTGAGATAAGCGACTTATAATTTTTTTCAGTCGAAAACATTGTAAAGCTTATTAAGAAAAACACAATCCAACCAACTACTAAAGTACACTTAATTTTAAATACTTCTTTCAAATTATGCAAACTGCGCTCCATTTCTTCACCTGTCAATACAACTTCCTCAAAGGAACGTTTAAAAAAAGATTTATTTACTATAACAATAAAAAGAAATCCCAAAATAAAACCTGTTATACATGCTATAAAAAAATTTCCCCACAAATTCCCATTAAGTACATTAGCTAGAATAAGATTCAGTGGAGCTAAAAGTAATGCTAAAAAACCATATTTCATATCGTATGTTTCAGTTTTTATTTTATAGAAACAATTGTTTTGTTCATCTAAATAAAAGGCTTCTTTTTTATTAGAGTCAGAAAATAAATAGACATAATCCCTTCTTTTTTTATTCATCACTTCCATAGTGAACCTACCCAATTTCCTAGCGATTTTATAGCATTTCCTACTGATTTTTTTAAACTATCATATGCAAAATCAATGACCCCATTTATATAATAGCCAGCAACTGCTCCGACTACAATACCTCCAACAACTGGCAATCCTGCTGTAACAACTGTTCCAACTGCTAGTCCTATCCCTACGCCTGCAATTACATGTGCACCGGTTTTAGCCAAAGCATCATGAGCAGACTCCCCACTAGCTATCATGCTCCCATAATCAATTGCTGCGCCCACAATTGGCATTGCTTTTCCTGCAGCACCAACAACTTTAGAACTTGCATAAAACCCAGACACAACTTCTGTACCACCAAAATATTTCGTTCCAGTATTGTACAGACCAGTAGCTACCTGATCACCATTATTTATTAGCCATTCTTCAGATAATCCCATTGCAGTATCTTGATTGATAGGAAAGACAGTATTCTCTAAAAAATCTTTTCCCTTGCTATACTTTTTATCAGAAACATTGGCAGTTTCTTTCAATTTCTTTTCACGTTTATTCCAATTATTCTGAATTGGTTTAGCCCATTTCATGTCTAATTTTGAAATTGTAAACGTTCCTGAACCTGCATTCCAAGCACCACTAGAAGAAATGGCCACTATTCCTGCAGTTAATTCCGCTAAGCGAGCTTCATACTCGGAAAAGATAGCGGCTGAAGAAGCATTGAAGGCATACAATTTTTGAAGTCGTTCTTCTAATAATTTTACAGCGTTAAAGGCATTTTCGTAACGTCGCTCCAATCGAGGATTAAATTTATCTTCTTTTGCCATTAAGTCTTGGATTGAAGCCATCAAAGAATGCCCTTGATTAATACGATCTCTAATTTCATCTTCTTGAATATCTCCGCCCCCCACTTGTGAAGAGTATTCAGATAAAAATTTTTGATGAGCTTGCGTCAACGCTTCACTAGTTAAAATAACTCCCTGTTTTAGTGGCGCGTATGCAACTGAAAAATAACGCTTTGCTGTATCATAGGTTTTCCCTGATAATGGAGCCTGTAAAAATTGATTGATTCCATCTTGTAGGAGTCCAACTGCTTGTGTTGCTTGTTGCCCAACGACTGAAGCAGCACTAGCTTGCGCTTGGACTTCACCAACAAAAAAGTTTAATCCCATGTAGAATCGCTCCTTCCATTATCAAATAATTTTTTCCTCTCTGTAAATAGCTGATCTTCTTTTTCAAGAAGAAGTCGCTTCTCTTGGTGAAACGTCTCTTTTCTTTCTTCCAGATACGCTTGCTCTTCTCGAGAAAGCCAACGAGATTCCTCTATCACCTGCTCTAGAAAGCCATTCGTTTTATCGTCCAGCTGTAAATAAGATACTTCGTTATAAAAACGTTGCTCGATTGATTCCAACTCCTGAAAGTCATTTATTCGTTGTTCCTGTTTGCGGATTTCTCTGTCTTTGACCTCTTGATCCAGTGAAACTTGTTTTAATTTTAGATTGTATTGTGTCTCTTTTTCAGCAATCGTTTTTTCAGCCATTAAAGACCACCGCCTATATTTAAACCGTCCATGTTTCCTTTAATCTTCTGATCGATAGCCGCAAACTCTTGAGCAACGGAATGCACATTGTTTCCGTCCTTTGCTAGGTTATTTGATAGGCTCTGTAGTGCTGATAGTAAATCCACACTGCTTTTTTTAGCATTCACGTTACCCGATACACTGGTCCGCTCGGCAAACGATGATGGTGTTTGAACTGCAGTCAAGGCACTAGCAGCTCGACTGAGTGCCTTTGACACCCCACCAGCAACCGTTAGATTACTTGAAATTCCTGTCATTCTCATCACCTTTAGTAAATTAATTTTCCGAAATCAATTAGATTTCCTCTCTATGATAGATTATCAAAGATAATGAGAAAAGTATATAATTTTTTTAATACAATTCTAAATATCTCTCAGGGGCAGACACTTATTTTACTCTGTGCGTCCGCATATTTTGAGATATTAATTATTTTTAACACTTGGCAATACGTTCACATTAAAGCTTTTAAATCAATACTTATATCAAGAATCGAGCGTAAGACTCGTCCTCTTAATTTAACGGCATTCACGTTATGCTTGCGTTCATACCCTTGAACCAATAAGTCACAAATATAAAGCTAGGCTACTTTCCCGACCAAAGAGCCGCCATTTAAAAATTCCTTAATTGCCGTTTGTAAAACTAAATCTGCTGCACTGCCAACGGGTGAATAAATGTAGGTAGTTACAGCCAACATTTTTGCTGAAGGAAAATTCCATACACCGAAACAAGCTAAACAAATCAAGGAACTAGGAGTTGCCGGTATGGTGGTGGGCGGCACTATAACCCAACCACAAGAAATTACCAAACGCTTTATTGATGCATTACATTGGGAGGAGCAAAAATGTTTAAGAAATTTTCGCAATTCGGCCGTGCTTTTATGTTACCGATTGCCATTTTACCGGTGGCTGGTTTATTGTTAGGCCTTGGAGGTGCTTTAACAAATGAAAGCGTCAGGAATGCTTATCCTTTTTTAACACAAGCTTGGCTTCATACTATTTTAAGTATCATGAGCTATGCCGGAACTACTGTTTTTGCTAACTTAGCTTTGATCTTTGTAATTGGGATTGCGGTCGGGCTGGCCAATGGCGAC
This sequence comes from Enterococcus faecalis, assembly GCA_051295955.1. Classification (GTDB taxonomy): domain Bacteria; phylum Bacillota; class Bacilli; order Lactobacillales; family Enterococcaceae; genus Enterococcus; species Enterococcus faecalis_A. The sequence goes on from JBPDWA010000004.1 coordinate 174,991, forward strand.
AAAGGAACGGCTGGTTTGGCAGGTGGTGTTGCTTACTTAGTTTATATGGCGACGATTAGTGGTTTTCTTGAGTTGTTTTCGGCCAAAGGAGCAACGCTTAATACATGAGTTATTGGTTCGATTGCTATCGGCGGCACGGTTGCCTTTTTGCACAACCGCTATCGCAAAATTGAATTGCCGCAATTTCTAGGCTTTTTTTGGCGGCTCTCGTTTTATACCTATCGTTTCTAGTTTAACTGCTATCCTTATCCGTTCCTTCTTCTATCTGATTTGGCCACCGCTTCAAAATGGATTAGTAATTGCTGGTGAACAAATTGCGCAAATGGGCAGCTTAGAAACTTTCCTTTACGGATTCTTGTTGCGCTTAACGGGAGCTGCGGGGCTACATCATACCATTTATCCGCTATTTTGGTATACCTCATTAGGTGGTACTGAACAAGTAGCGGGAGTCACCGTTGCTGGTACTCAAAATATTTTTTTGCCCAGTTAGCCGATCCAAATCACATCGGCTTGTTTACTTACGGCACACGCTTTTTTTCGGAAGATTCGCAACGATGATGTTCGGTTTGCCGGCAGCTTGTTATGCCATGTATCGTGTTATTTCGAAAAAGAATCGCAAGAAAAACGGCGGACTTTATTTTAGTCGTGCACTGACGTCATTTTTGACAGGAATTACCGAACCGATTGAGTGCATGTTTTTATTTGTAGCGCCATGGCTATACTTAATTCATGCGTTTTAGACGGGTTATCTTTTTATTTTGCCGATATTTTAAATATTCGTGTGGGAAATTCCCTTTCAGATGGACTAGTTGACTTCCTTTTATTCGGAGTATTCAAGAAAATGATAAAACCAATTGGCTCAAACTTATTCCTTTTTGCCTTGCTTGGGCAGTCATTTATTTCTTCGTATTCATCCTTTTTATTAAGAAATTCAAAGTGGCCATTCCCGGAATGGTAGAAACAGCAGACTCATCAGTTGAAAAACACTTACCGCAGATTACTTCATTATATGAATAAGCGCTCACTATCGTTGATGCTCTCGGTGGACAAAGTAATATTAATTCTGTTGAAGCTTGCGCTACACGTTTACGAATAGCTGTGACAGATAATCAAGTCATCAATAAACAAATCATCCAAGAGCTCGGTGCGACAGCTGTCTCCGAAGTAAAAGGTGGCATTCAAGCCGTTTTTGGCGGTAAAGCGGATTTAATTTGCCAAGAAATGAATCAAGCATTAGATAAAAATCATTAATTTTTTTTGATTATACTATTTCAAGCAGGGTGAGTCAGAACTCTAGCTGCTTTTTTAATTAGAAAGCCCCTTTAATCCATGCAAACATTCCTCCTTTTGCCACCGATAATGAAAACTACGGATTTTGTTTTGGTCTAACCCATGCTTAAAAGCTACTCACTATTTATTGATCACAGAATAATTTCCAATCAAGTATACATTTAGTAAAAAGCTGTGGTCTAAGTCGTGATTGCTTGATTCATTTCAGGCTAAAACCAGTTGGCTGAGTTCAAAACCCACTGGTAGTGCTTAGTTAAAACTATTAGAGCTACCTTTTTGGAGTAGAACAAGCGTAAAATCTCTAGAAACTTAAACAGAAGCTATGGCTCTTTTTAAATTATTCGACGTTTGCAAATGAAGAATCATTTCCGAGTAAAGCTTGGGAATGGTTCTTCATTTTACCTTTTTGCTAATAACAAAGCGCTTAATTATAGGCAGCTAGACCAATCAAAAAGTTGGCACTCAATCAAGCCGTTAGGTAAACTTCCACGTTCCCTAGTACTTTTATTTAGAAGACTCCTTAAAAAAAGCAAATAAAAAAACTCCGGATCAACACCCACGGAGTTTAAAGTTCTACGCCTATTTCAATCAAAGCACCCAATTACTAAACAAGCTACATTTTCAATGAGTTGTCCAACTGTAGTCAGACTTACTCCCCTTTAGCTTGCGTTTTTCAGCTATAAGCGACAACAAATGAACAGCAAAACCAGCCCTCACTTTCTTAAGGACGGTGCTTTTCTTCCACTCTTACAGGGACTTTCACTGGTTTTTTGGGACTAGCAACATACAACAAGCCTAAAATCAATGCTAACGAAATAATCAGTTCCATAGTTATCCCTTCTTCCTTTTCTTTCATTTCTAAGAAAATGATAGCATATTTAGAAGAAATGCGCCAAGATTCTTTTCGTAAACTTAAGGGCTTTAACGTTTTCTTTACTTATTGCCACTAGAGGTTTTTGCGCCATCCGCACCGGAAGAAGTAGTCGTAGCGCTTGATTCAGGAGCAACGCCTACGCTAGCCATCGGCAAGCGATTAAGTTCCGGAATAAACATCGTTTGCAGATCGGTCGTCTGTTCAATTTCATAGCGCTTTTTCTCCTGCCCTTTTTCAAAAAAGACTAAAGTGACTTTCTCCGGATCCACTTTATACGTCTCTTTAACTCCTTGTGCTTGATATACAATCGGATACATATAAAGAACCCGATTAAATTCAGCCATTTTCTTTGAGTTCAGTAGCTTCACGACCTTTTCATACGTTGCTCCGTTTGGACGGGCAAACATGACTGAAAGTGCACTTTGTTCCCGAATAGTCGTATCAGCCGTTTGGTACTCAAGAAAATTTACTTTCTTTGACTTCACTTGATTCGTAACCAGAGAAGCCATTTCAGCGGATCTGATCTTTTTTTGAATACGAGGAAGAATAAGAAAACTTCCGAATACGAAAATAATTACCAACCCAACAATTATAACAGTCGATTTTTTGTTACCTAACTCATACAATTTTTCCTTAAGTTCATCCATTGTCCACTTCATTCCTTACTCTCTTTTTTGGTACCCCTTACAGCCATCAATTAACATTGTCTGTTACATTGTAGAAAAAAAAACCGTTTCAAGCAAGTTTTTTCCTGCATTTCCTTGATTAATATGTGTTATTTTTTTGATTTTTCATTTTAGTCGACTAAACTTGTCATTTCAGTAGTTACGCCAGTGCCGACTTTTCTTTATTTCAGCCGAGAAGTTCGTTATAATAGAACTACTACTTGAAAGAAACGAGGCGTTTTTTATGTCATTTGATGGCGTATTCACTCATATAATGGTGCAAGAACTAGCGAATCAATTGCTAAGAGGTCGCATTTCCAAAATTCACCAGCCTTACGATAATGAAATTGTCTTAGTGATTCGTGCCAAAGGCCAAAACCAAAAGCTTTTATTATCTGCTCATCCAAGCTATGCTCGCATTCAGTTAACTAAGATGGTTTATGCTAATCCCAGCACACCACCCAACTTTGCCATGATGCTAAGAAAATATTTAGATGGCGCCATTTTAGACGATATCCACCAAGTGGACAATGATCGTGTCATACACTTTACGTTTACTAAACGAGATGAACTGGGTGACTTGCAAAATATTGTCTTAGTCGTTGAATTAATGGGTCGCCACAGTACAATTGTGCTGTTAAATAAAACCACAGGCAAAATCTTAGATGCGATTAAACACATCGGCTTAAGTCAAAATTCTTATCGGAGTATCTTACCTGGAGCAACCTATATCCAGCCTCCGCAAGCGCAAGGACTTAATCCTTTTACTACTGACCGAGAAACAGTTTTTACCATCCTGTCTACAGCATCGGAATTATCCGGCAGCTATCTACAGCAACAATTTCAAGGCTTAGGGAAAGATACTGCTAATGAACTAGCCTTTCGTTTGGCTCAACGGCCAAATGAGAAAATGAAAGGCTGGCAAGATTTTTGGCATTCATTGAAGAATGAAAACAAGCCAACACTTATAAAGACACCAGCTAAAGAATTTTTCACACCGCTGCTCTTTCAATCTTTAACTGGAGAACACTATTTTTATCCTAACCTAAGCGAGCTATTAGACGCTTATTATGAAGGAAAAGCTGAAAAGGATCGTGTCAAACAACAAGCTGGTGCCTTGATACGTAAAATTACCAATGAATTAAAACGCAACCAAAAAAAGCTGAAAAAGCTCAAACAAACATTAGCAGATTCTGAAAATGCGGAGCACTATCGACGCGATGGAGAATTGTTGACAACTTTTATGACGCAAGTTCCCAAAGGTGCTGAGTCAGTTGACTTACCGAATTACTATGAAAACAATCAACCACTTACCATTCGTTTAAATCCGGCGTTGACGCCCAATCAAAATGCACAAAAATACTTTCAAAAATATCAAAAACTCAAAAAAGCCGTACGGGTAGTGCAAGATCAAATGGACCAAACCCAAAAAGAAATTGCCTACTTAGAATCTGTCCTCGCACAATTAGAACTTGCTTCCCCCTTAGATATCGAAGTGATTCGGGAGGAATTACGAGAACAGGGTTATATAAAACACCGAATGAAAGGAAAAAACAAACAGCCCGCAAGAAGCCAGCCGGAAAGCTTTTACGCAAGCGACGGTACGTTGATTTTAGTTGGAAAAAATAATCTTCAAAACGATCAACTCACATTAAAAACGGCGAAAAAAACGGATGTATGGCTTCACGCTAAGGATATTCCCGGTTCTCACGTCATCATTTGCTCAGCTGAGCCTAGCGAAACAACTATTCTTGAAGCGGCAACTTTAGCAGCTTACTATTCTAAATATCGCTTATCTGCCCACGTACCCGTTGATTATGTTCAAGTAAAACACGTACACAAGCCTAACGGCGCCAAACCTGGCTATGTTATCTACGAGAACCAGCGAACTGTCTACGTAACTCCAACTGAAGCAGCAGTTTCCAGTCGCATGAAAAAACCAAGGTAAAACCTATTGAAGCATCAATCACGCATTTTTATTTTTTAAAATACGCGTGATTTTTGCATTATTCTTGTTTTCTTTTCACTAACTCTATCAGTTGAGGCCTTTCATCAGCGCTAACACTATGCAACTTATTTCTTCCAAAGAAGAACGTCTACTTTGCTTCAAGTTAACAATAGGCTCATTAAACTTTCGGAAATCTCTCATTTTCAGTTTTATTATTTTACATTTGATTAATTTCTTCTTATACTTTATTTTGAAGAGTTAATGACACATAGGAGGCTACACCTATGGAACTAGCTATTTCCCTAGCTGCTCAAAAACAATTAGCAAGCAAATTAAATAACCGCTCTACCTTCTTATTGGTTTCAAATGATGGTTCCAATCAATTTTCATCTGCACAGGGCTGTTGTATGATCGGTGACCGGTTTCTAATTGTAAGTGTAGATCAAGGAATTGCTCCTTTTACAGTACCTATTGATAATGCTTTATACCAAGTCTACACCTCAACTTACGATAAATTGTTTCTAACAGGCCTTTTACAACTTACAGTCAACGAAGGTTCGTCTACGCTAGTCTTAAAAAATGAAAGTGGTATTTTGGATCTAAATGTAATGGTAACACAGGCTGAAGCTGAAACTAGGCAATAATTAATGTCTTTCCCGTAATGTCTTATTTAATTAACAAATTGGAACTATCCGGCTATTCATCTACTGCTGGACACCAAGTTATAGGAGTGCCTGAAATGAAAATTTATTATGTTGAAGACAATCTCTTCCACCAAGAATTATTTAAAAAAGAACGGATGAAGTATCCTTATCTAAGCTCATTGGAGGTAGTTACTTTTCCGACAAATAAACTAGAGAGCGTTTACAAAAGCTTGGATAGCTATACCTTTTCCTCCTCTGATTTTTTTGTCTTAGACATTGATTTGAAAAGTTTGCACACGGGAATCGACTTTGCTAAAAAAATTCGCGCTCATAACCCTAACTGCTTCATCATCTTTTTATCCAACGACAGTTCCCGCGGTCTGGAAATTATCAATCAGCAGATACGACCTGATTTGTACTTAAATAAGGACCATATTGACCAAATTTTTACAGCATTGGAAGCAGCTGTTAAAGAAAAATTAACTAAACAAGAGCAAAACAACACAATTGTCGAGCTAAACGGCACAGGAAAAATTCACTTGGTCAACCCTGATGAAATCAATTACATTACTACGGTTAAAGGCTTTCGCTCTTCTTTGGAATTTTTTGGCGTCAATGAAAACTTCATCATTCAAGACAAAATGAAAAGTATGAAAGATATATTCGCTGAATATCATTTTTTTAATGAATTAAAAAGTTATTCCATTAATCCATTCAACGTTAAAGAAGTCAATAAACAAACGATGGAAGTTATCTTTAAAAATAAAGAGTCCCTACTTTTAAGTCCTGCAAGTATAAAAAAGTTGCTACACTACATCAATACGCTTCAACAACAACGCCATCTATCTTAAAAACATCCCTCCAGTAAGAATTATTCTTTGCTGGAGGGATGTTTTTTATACTGTGATAGTAAGCTCTAATGTAAAAATCTTTACTTGCTTTTTATAACCTAGTTGGTAAGTAACATTGGTGTATTGCTCAGTGATTTTAGAAAAATTATACAGACCCAAGCCACCATTTTTTTTGACGGAATAGCCTCGTTTCATAATGTTCGTCAGGCTGCTTTCCCCAGCTAAATCAGCTGGATTAGTAATTTTAAAGAAAAATTTGTCTGTCTGTTGATCTAATAAAATAGTGATAGGCACTTGTTCAGCAGTTATCTGATAATGCTCTAAAGCATTAGTTAATGCAATGGATAACAGGCGAATCAAGTCAATATAGTCAATATTAACTTCTGAGATTGGTGTAAGAACTTGGATTGTATAAGGAATCCGCGCTCGATCTGCTTTTTCCGTAAAGTCATACAGCAGGCCTTTAATGACTGAATCTTGAATTTTTTTCAACGGATTATGACGTGCATCGTCAATTTGATCCAACGAATATTGCTTAAAATGTTGAATTAGCGCTTCAGCTTCCTCAAAACTCTGGTGTTTTACCCCATATTCCAGAGCGGTAATGAAGTTTAAATAGTCATGACGAAACTGATCCAATTTTTTATAATACTCCTTTGTTTCTTGCTTATCCTTTAGAAAAGATTCCAAATAACTATTTTTCTTTTGATAAAGAATATACAAAATAAAAATCACCGTACTGAAAAAGTTAAACAATAAGATGATTAATGAAGTCAAAATATAATCCAATGTATAAAAACTGTACTGAGCATGCACAATATATAAAGCAACCATTACAACTACTGAAAGAATGGTAATCCATTTCATCTTCCTAGTATAGCCACTGAAATAATCAAAAATCCGATACTTCAAGTCCAAAAGTTTCAAAGACACAAGCAAGATAAGCATTAAAAAAACACCTGTTATACAACTTGCGTATAAATTTTCGCTCCCTAAATATCGCGGAACGTCGAACACGAGAAAAATGATCAAACCAACAAACGTCAATAAAAAATTTGTCAAAAGGATACCTAAATACCAATTATTCACCTTTAAAAACATAAAAAATACTTGTGAAACATAGATAAGTACCATAAAGTAAAAAATAAAATTTGACAACAGTAAATTTAAAACAAATAATATCAAATAATAACCAGTAAATTGAGACGTCAATTTACTTGGGAATAATAGATTGATACTAATTACTAAGCATACATAAACAACACTAATAAAAGCAATCACTTCCATGGCTTTCTCTCCTATACCTCGCTTCCTCTTGAGTATATCAAAAAACAGAAGGAAAAACATCTACTTGCTTTTCCTCCTGTTAATTATGGTGCTTCAACAATCGTCCATTCCAATTTTGATTGATAATTTCCAGCATACGCTCCGGATGAAATGGCTAAATCAAAGGAATGGTCCGTATCTTGTGCCAAACGATAAGTCAGACCATCTTTTTGAACAACCGGTAATGCTACGGGTCCATTGTTGGTGATATCTAAAGCTTGGCCAGCATTGTGATACGTCAAAGTAGCCGCTAGTTGATGCTCACTATTGGCAAATGCATCGATTTGATTCACAGTCAGTCGCCAAGCAGTAGGATCGCCAATGGTATCAGTTATTTGAACGCCAACCGATGCCAGCGGTGATGAATGTAGCAGTTGACCGGAAAGCGTCTGATTGCTAAATTGAATGATCGGATCAATCAAAGAAAATTTAACCTCCCCCGGCTGTAAGGCAATGACAAATGTTTCGAGATTCGAAATATGCCCTTGGTCATCTTTTACGAAAACTTCAACTGAATTATCCCCGAGATGAAGTGTATCAAACGTTATTTTTTTGTAAAAAGTCGTCCAACTGTCTTTCGTATTATTAGGAATGTTTTCTTGTAAAGGGAATACTTGACCATTGACCTTGTAATATAAACTAACTAGGTCACTATCTTTGTCCTTCCATTGACCATTAAGATTTAACTCCTTAATTGCAGGAACCATATAAATCGTTTGATTTGCTAACGAATCATCTAATTTGATCTCAGGTGCTAATGCTTGTGTGTTTATTATTTCATAGTCTGTTTCATAAGGCTGTACAGTATAATTGTCCCCCAGAAATTCCGTATAATCTTTCACTTCTATTTTCTCCTGCTCTGTATCCACCGTCTTAACTTTTACATTAAAACGAATTTCAGCAGAGGTCCATTGATTATTTTGGACGTCGCCTAAGTCATGTGACAAAGGAGGAACTAGCAGGTGATGATCAGCTGTAATAGTTGGCTCAACTTTTTCTTCAGTTCCCGTATCCGGATACTTAACCACTAATGATTTTGGGATATAATCTACATATTTATTCAAAAATTCCTCAGGGATAACATCAGTCCAGTTTTGAATGCCACCTAAATATTTAACATCCAAAATATAGGTTAATGTGTCTCCAGTATTAACAGTTTTATTAACCACACTAATGTTATTTTTAAGAACATCTGTTTTAGTTTCTACAGAAACTGGTTTTGGCAGCTCAGAAAAGACAACAGCATTGACCGTTGAATCTGAACCAGTTGTTCCAGTAAAACCCCAATATACAGTATTTGAACTATTCGTAAGAACACTTATTGGAAGGGTACAACTTCTGGTTGTTCCATCAAAAGTATAAGTTAATAAGTTACTGGTATGATCATATTGGATAGCAAAATCGTGCCATTGACCATTAGATAATGCGCCGTTATTTAAATTAATTGGTTCTGTCAGGAGATTATGACGAATTTTTACTTTGTGAGTAAATAGGTCATTGAAAACATCATAAGTTTCAGCGCTACCAGGCAAAGTTGCAGCGATATGGTTGTCGCCGGGTTGATAATTATTACTTTCTTCATCGTAAGCATTACCATTACCATCATTTTTATGCGTGTCAAATTCGATTGAAAAGCTGTTGTGAATGGCATGTAAGGTAGCCTCTTCTGCATTATCTTCTTTTGGTCTACCATAGACACCTAACGATCCACCTTCATCACTTTGATTAAATGCTGCATTACCTCGTGGATCATTTTGTAAAGTAAAAGTAATACCATCCGCCGCGTTGGAACCCTTATTTCCTAGATAAAGTTTCATCGTCGCTTTAAAATCTTTGTTCAAGCTCAATTTGTAATTTGTTGCCGACCAAAGTGCTGCTCTTTGGTCTTTATTATCGTCAGTTAAGACACAGACGTCATTGCCATTGCGATTTTTGGCTACTTTAGCATGACTATTACTGCCGACGGGAACCAAGTTAAAAGCATTTTCTAAGCTGATTCCATCAGGAGCATTGGCTATTACATCATCAACCGACTCTGCTTGAGCATTTGATGGATTGACTTGAAATAAGAGTAGTAAAAAAAACAGGGCAGAACATATTTGTAAAAATTGATAGAGATTTCTACTCATCAGTTTTTGCACTACTTTCACCTACTTTTTTTCTTAAGTAATTTATAACTTAAAATCAGAATGACTAGCACTAATAAAATACCGACGCCAATAATGATTGGTAGATAAGGAATTCCTTGATCTTCAATTACAGCTTCGTTGTTAATCTTCTTAGCTTTATCTGCTTTGATAGTGAAGTCTTTGGTTAAATGCCAACTATGATTGGTTTGGCCTTCTTTTGCATCTATTGTTACAGTATATTCACCGGCAGCAATTTTTCGTTTATTTAAACTTACCGGAAAATCAAAATTGGTATTTGGCGCAATTGCTAGGCTCTCTTTTTTCGTTTCATATAAAACTTTTTTAGAACCTTTTCGAGTAATTTTCGCATCAATTGAAACTTTGCTAATAATAGTCGGTGTTGGATTTTGTAAATTCGCAAAAATAGTCGTATAAGAATTTTGCAAACCCGCTTTAGCTGAACGTAGCTTTAAATCCGGAACGATTTGATCTTCCGTATTGCGAAGCTTCACACGGATGACGTAGGCATATTTATTGTGAATCGCCGTTCCAGCTACTTTCTTACTGATGGTATCTTTTTTAGTAACATGGATACCGCCTAAAACAATGCCTTTAAATGCTTGATCCGGCATTGTAATTTGAAATGAGACATCTTTTGACTCGCCAGCAGCTAAGGAAACTTCCTGTGCCACTGGAGTCACCATTTGTTTCAATACATAGTTGGCCGAAGGGTCTTGTTTAAAATCCGTCTGGTTGTAATCAATTACGCCATTACTATTCGTTGCTGCGTTATTAACATTTACCAGATATACAGCGTTTTCTTGACTATTGTTGGTTAAATGAATTGAGATTGTTTCTTTTTGCTTTGGTTTTAATTGCAAATCAAAGTAAGATAATTTCTGGTTACTTTGAAAACTAGGAATATTTGCACTAACGCTGTATGCTGATTCACTAGAATCAGCATACACTTTCATTGAACCGAGTGTCACTAAAAAACTAACGACCAGCATCATGAAGAGACTTATACGTTCTATATATTTCATTTTAAGCATTTGGACCCGCCGCTAACGTCCAAGTAATCGTAGCGGAATATTCCTTCGCTTGAGCACTTCCTGCCGGTACTGTTAAACGAACATTTTGATTGTCTCCTTCTGTACCAGGGAAAACATCCAACCAAGTTCCTTCACCAGCTAAGCTGGCTGCGGTCATAACAGTTTTTGCTTGAGTATTATCAAAAATAAGGTCTTCGTTTACTGCTGGTTTTGCACTTGTATTATCAGAAGTTGTGCGTGCTACCCCTTGTTCAAAAGCTAAAACGGCACCTTTCAATTCACTTTTATCTGCTGCAGTAAATTTGGTTGCTGTTGCAGTTAAAGACCAACCACCATCAGCTCCGCGTTTATCGGTAACTTGGATATGTGGTTCTGCATTGACAGCGTCATAAACGTGATTACTGCTAGAAATTGCTTGCGTACCAAAGGTAATATTTGAAACGTAGTCAATAGATAATGGTCCATTATCATCCGTTCCGTGGTTATCTGGATCGTCTGGATCAACTGGATCATCAGGATCGACTGGGTTATCGGGATTATCGGGATCAACCGGATCAACTGGATCTGAATTATCACCCGTAAAAGTAATTTTAGCAGTACCTGTTGCTGTATCTCCTTGTGGTGTGTCATCTCCATCAGCTGCATTTACTAAAATGCTGCCTAAAAGAGAAGTTGATAAAAGCGCAGCTGCTGCTGTATATAGTAATTGTTTCTTCATCTAACTAAACGCTCCTTATTTTATAAGATTATCAAAATTTTTCGTGCATATTAGGAAGCAGGTGCATCCGTTAACGTCCAAGTAAGTGTCGCTTGATAAGAACCCGCTAAATTTCCGGCAGGAACTTTTAATGTTACGTTTTGCGTATTCATTTCATCATCCCAAGTCCCCAAACCAGCATTCACTGCTGACGTCATAATATTTTGAGCATTGGCATTCACCGTCAAAGCAGCCGCTGTCGGTAAACCAGATTGGTTGTCAGGCGTTGTTTTAAGATCTCCCAATGGTAAGTTTAATTCTGCCCCTTTAAGGTCTTTACCATCAGCCGTTTTGAAACCAGCTTTATCTTGGCTGTAGCTTACTTGCAGGTTCCAACCAGCACCAGTTCCGCGTAAGTCAGAAACCTGAACTTCTGTTCTTAATTTTGGCGCCGCAGCTGTATAAGTTTGAGTCGCACCACTAATCGTTTGAGAACCAAAGTCAATATTTGAGATATAATCAATTCTCAACGGACCAGTATTACCGGTTGAATCATTTGAGTTCGGATTATCATCGGGATCAATTGGGTCAATCGGATCGACTGGGTTATCTGGGTCCGGTGCATTAATGCCGATATTAGCTGTGCTTGTTCCTTCTTTATCTGCTGCTTGCACAACTGAACTACCTAAAACTGCTGCACTAAATAATGCTGTTGCAAAAATAATCTTTTTCACTGTTCATTTTTCCTCTTTCTGTTTCCCCAAAACAACAGTACTAAACTAATCGTCAGAATTACTCCACCCATTGCTGACAGCATAACGTCATGCTGTTCATTCGTATGTGGAAATTCTCCCCGTTGCTTGGCTTGTTGGTCGTTTGGATTGGTAGCGTCTGGTTGCGGTACACTTCCTTTGAAAGTAATACCGACATTACTGGTCGTTTTTGCTGCGAAAACACTTTGACCAAAACCGGCAATCATCTGAAATACCAGCCAAACGATTAGCAGGAAATTCAGACTATGCCTAAATTTTTTCATCTTCATGTCCCCCTTTTACGCCGATTCATCAGCTCCTCCAAAAAGTAAATTAAAATAATTACAATCCAGAACAAACATATTATATACAATCAAAAACTTTTTTAAACACATTTGAAATCGCTTTCTTTTAAAGTTGTGTCATTTTTTCGAACAATTCATTAAAATGCTACAATTATCTTCATTTGGTACCGTTAGTTCTCAGCTACCATCGATATTACAGTGATATTTCCGTAAACGTCATGCTCTCTTGCACGCATATACGATTTTTACCAATCATTTACATACTTAACTGAACAGGGTTCCAAAACCACCGTACTAATTTTCTTCAATAGGTTTAACGAGCAATCGAAGCATTACCATTAGGAGCATTTTCTCAAAGACACTTTATTATTGTTCCTTACTATAGAACGTTTTTTATAACATAGATTCTTTCAATGCTATTGCCGTATCCCCAGTATAAAGGATCAAACCTTGTTCAGTTGGATACTTTTGTTTCTTGGCTTTTTTTAATATATCATTTTTGCTAAGCGTCTATTATATAAAGAGTTTACCTTTAAAAATATAAGTTAACTAGCCCCTGTCTAATCAGCAACCAAAACAAAAAGAACACCAAGCATTTCCAGAGAAGTTTTTTCATTTTGATTTTAAACTACTTAGTCTATGAAGCTAGCCTACATCCTTTTTATTTGCTAGCTTGTTGTTTTTTAGATAGAAGAAAACAAAACGGTTGATTAAAAGCTCAAGCCCTGCAACCACTCTATCCTATGCTTTCCACACCCCAGTTTATGGTAATGAACTGACTTTAAAATATTCATGTTCGTTTGGTCACGGTTGACTAAGCTGTTCATTCAACGATACAGATCGCTGAGTAGCAGGTTCCATTATAATAGATGATGTTTCTGACATAGTAATTATAGGTCTTGTTGAGCTTGGTACAGTAGCAGTCTTAGTTAAAATAAATTGTTCTCCCGTCATTTTTTTCTTTATCACCAATTTAATCGATATTCTCTTGGTCGAAATCTTTAACAGTTGGTTCTTTCGATGTGCTAGGTTATGGAGATTGATCAGTGGTTTCAGTAGTGGAGTCTCAGTTGAAGATGGCAACTCAGAAGTAGTAGTGGTCCCAGTATCAGATATCTGTTCACGGTTAGTGCTGGACGCGTCTGACTCTTGTTGAGGTTGGTGTGATATTACTGGTTGAGGACTTCATCCATTCATTATTTAGCGAAGAATTTTTTAAGCTCTTCCATAAACATAATTCGGCATAATACTCAACAATATTAAAGAGGCAGTTACTGTCAACGTACAAAACTTGCTTTTCACTTGATTCACTCCTTCTACATCATGATGCCATTATATGTTAGCGTGACCAATCTTTTTATCAAAAAATGGGCTATGTTATAAAAATAAGCATAACCACTACTTTCTCTCAACTTCTTATTAGAAAAATAGGATCATAGCATTTTGATTTATTCTGAAGCTCACAAAACCAGTGACAGGTCAATAAACCTCTAGCTTTCTCAACATTACTATATTGAATTTAGAGGGAAACGAATGATCAATGTATTATAACTGAATCTTATTTACTAATAAACTAGCTGTTGTTTGACTAGTTAATTTACAAACGAAAAATAATTTTTCACTTGTTATTTTATTTGAACAAACATTGACCTAGGAAATTAGAGGTGTATACTAGGATAGGAAAAAAGCGGGAACTATTCCCACCATCTCGTTACAACAGAAGGAGTCTTTTTAATGAAACAGTCTTTCAAAAACTTTTTCAAGTTATTTATCCAATCTGCTTGGTTTTACAGTCGACCGATCTTAGCTTTTGATCATTTTCAAAACTGGATGGCGATTGTCTTAGGCATTTTAATCACCAATATTATAGGAATGACTTTAACAAGCATCAGTCCTTTAGCGTTCACTTTAGTAAATGTTGGCAGCTTTTTAGGAACCGTTCTTTGTATTTTGCCCCGTCATGGCTCTCCTCAAAAAAGTGCATTTGAAGGAATTTTTCTGATTGCACTTGGTACCAGTATAGGTATCCTTTTACAGTCGTTTACCTTCATTATTATTCTTTTATTTGCACTGGGATTATATATTTCCGGTATTATAAGAAATTTCAGTGTCGGTATGTATATCCGCTGTATTTTTGGATCAATCGCACTACTTGCAGGTGCTCAATTACGAGGAGACTTGCCAGTTGAGAAAGTTTTTTCAGGTTTAGGTGCTGTCATTCTCGGTATGGCAGTCATATCAATAATCTATTGTCTTTTCTCTAAAAACTATAATGAAGCAAAGCCTATCCTCATAAATTTATATGAACAACTTTCTTTACTAGCGCAAGGACAACCATCAAAATATATTCACGTTCGCATCGAGGCTCGCGAAGCCATTGAAATCATGCCATGGGCCAATCACAGAAAAATGCCATGGATTTATCAATTAATGACACAAGCAGATCTAATTGCTAGTTCCCTACATTGGCAAAGCTCTTCAGAAAACCTCGTTGCTTTAAAAGCCATCATTGCTACGTTAAAAGGAAAGCCGTTTAAACTTTACACGCAGTTATCTTCCATCAACCCGGAGATTCAGACTGCAATTTCAATAATTCAAGATAACCAATCGTTTAAACTCAATTCCTTCAAGTTGTTGTTGCCTACTAGAGAGGGCTTTGAGGAAGTAAAAGATATTTTACGTTCTTACAAAGGAAGCTCTGCTAGATTTGCTGTGAGATTATGCTTAACTGGTTTATTCTGTCACTTCGCTTCTCTACTTCTAGATTATGTGTATCCTTTACCTTTAGCCAATCATGAATTTTGGGTGGTCATATCCGGTTGCTTAATGGTTATGCCTGGATATCATGGTACGCTTGGTAAAATTACTTCAAGAACACTAGGCTCTATCGTAGGAGCTTGTGCCGGCGCTCTTTTGTATCAGGTCGTTTCAAGCGTCAATGGGTTGCATCCTTTATGGCCAATGATTTTTGCTGGTCTGTTGGTTATTTTCTATGAAACAGTACGTAAATTAAGTCAAGCCTTTCTTATGTTCAGCGTCACGATGTGGCTCACTTTTGTCCTTGGCGGTAGTTTGGCTGGTTTTACCAGACTATTCGATGTGATCGTCGGAGCTTTGATTGCTTTTCTTATGTTTTTCATTTTTCCAACTTGGCACAGCCAAGTTCTGCGTAAGAACATTGAAACTTGGTCAAGTACCCTTAGCTCCATCCTCTTTACACTTTCTCATGAAAGTCAATCTGCCACGATTCCACCAGATACTTGGATGATCGCTTATCGAATCCAGGGTCGCATAAATCGCTCGATTCAAGAACTGATCCTTGAAACTCCGAACTATCAAACATTAGCAACTACTAAAAGCGTCATCAATCAAAAACCAAATGCAGAACAATTATTTGAAATGCAACAAGCTATGGAAGAGCTAATACTTGAGCTTATGGAAGTTCACTATTATATGAAAAATAATGATGCTTCAAAGACTTCGCTAGCCGTTCCTGAACTATTACACTATCAAGATAGAATAGAACTGTTAACGAAACGAAGTGATGTGGAAAAAACAGCCCAATTAGAAAACCCAAGCTATTTTCCAGCTATTGATCTAACCCTAAAATCTTTAAAGCAGTCATTTGACCATTTATTTGCCTTTACTAATAAATAAATGGTTTTCCAATAGGAACATAATCAACAAACACTCCTTCAAGAGGAATTACTTATTTCTAGTCTACCTTTTTCACTTCCGTAGACAGCCTAAGTTGCATCATACTTTTATCAGTTTTTTCAGCACAATCAACGATTTTCTTAAAAATTTTTCAACTCAGCGACAAATTAATTCAAGAAGAAATGTTCCTCTTCACTTGTTTTTCCACAGGACATTTACCAAGTAGAGCATCATGTCTATCGTCTTTCTATCCTTGACTTTAGTTAAACAGTTTTTGAATAACATAGACTAGATTAAAATTTTCAATAATTAATTGCTTAATTCGTTTTGTCCATAACAAGATATATTTCTATTATTTCCAATTCCCTTGATCAATTAATTCTTGCTGAAACAGAGCAGTTTGGACTATTTATACCTCTATAAGTCAAGTTGCGTTAATTTTCATTCTCTCTCACTCTGCGATGATTGCTATGTTCCCAACCAGACTGTCCCGAAAGATTTGTCCACACTTTAACATCATTTTTTCTAACAATTCAGCTATTCCATGGATCATAATCCCTCACCAAAAGACAAATTTTTTGATATTAAATATGGATAAATCTTTTTAACATCTCATTAAATCAGCGAAAAAGATAAATATACTACGACTTAGCCTGCACCAGGATTGTTCACTCGGATTCTGAAAACTCCTAACAAATTTCATTTGAACAATCAATAGTTTTAGGTTGCCCTTGATTTACATATGAATGTAAATAGCACAAAAACATATAATAATTCTATATACGATTTTTGCCGGTAATGGCTCAGGTTATTAAGTTGTCCATCCCAAACAAGATATATCAAAAATATAATAACAATGTTCACACATAGTTAATAGTTGAGCTGTATATATTATTATGTTATATTCGCTTTAACCTAATAAAGAAAGAAGAATGCTTATGAATGAATTGTTTTTTTTAGAAAAAAAAGATGAAACACGAGATTTCCCTTTAACAACTATTAAGATAAGTTTTCAACGACTTTTCAGTCTTTTTTTATTTTTGTGTGTTTATTTTGTGCTATATGTAGTTTTTCAACCTAGCCATCTCCCAAAATTTTTAGTAATTATTTATAGTCTGTTTCCTTTACTCGTGTTTTTTTTGGCTTATCAATTATTTACTAAGGAATCCCCGTTAAATATGTACAAAAGAATCTCTCTTAACGATTTGAAAATAGGAGTAGCCTTCTTCCTTCTGCAAATCATTTATATTACAATTGTCTCTCCAATAATCGGTAAAGGTGCAACCAATGAATTTGTAGGAATACTTTCAAAAGCTTCTCCAACTCTTATAAACTATTCCTTAATTGCTCTTTCTGAAATTGGAGATTTAATGATTGAAGAAGTTTTTAGTATAATGCTTTTTATTGTCCTACTTAAACTCCTAAGGCAAAGACTTAAAAGATCTACTGCTATTGGCTTAGCCCTCGTGTTATCTAGCTTGGTTTTTGGACTTATGCATTTTGAGGCTTATAATTGGCACTTACTCCAAATGATTGTTTTGATTGGTGGCGAACGGTTATTCTTAACAGGTGCTTACATTCGTACTAAAAACCTCTGGGTTCCGTTTCTTATTCATTATATTTTTGATATGTTGATCTTCTCTTTCTCATTATTTCTTGGTTTATGATTTTCAAAAAATATTTTTTTACTTATTTAAATCAAAGTGGTTGAAGCTAAATTTTTTTCATTTTGCTTCAACCACTTTTTTATGAAACTACAACGAATTAACGGTAATTTTACCGCTAATTTATAAAAACCACTCCGTATGAAAAGTAGAATAGGTATTTTTTCTCCACATTCTGAAACTGTAATAACTTTTCGCTTAATTCATTTTATTATTTTCTTTTTTAGTTATCGGTTTTTTTGATAATATATTTAATGATACTATCTGTGGCAAAGGCTACTATGATTCCAATAACGGTTGATAATCCACTAAAAGGAATTTTATCTAGATTCCCGGTTGCAAAAACCGTCGTTACAGCAGCGAAAATCATTGGTATTACATTAAATTTGGTTTCTCTAAAAACCGCAAGATGGAAAAACAAAACTATAAAAGTAATGACAAACTCACATAAAATAACGGTAGGGAAATTGGAAAGGATCATGGACAAGGTTGATTTTAGCAGAAAGAAAACAAGTGCATATACATAACCCACGCCGAAACTACACAAATAGTTAAGAAACTTACTTTTTTCAGTCCCTAGAGCCATCGTAAGTAAGAAGCCTAAATAAACACCCCACAAATTTTCTGAAAATACATTGCCTAAAATTAAATAAATTGCAGCTATTACAGCAAATGCAACTCCTCTGGTAATTGCAATTATATGCGCATGTTTAACTGGTAAGTTTTTATTATCTTTCATTAGACCTCTCCCTCGCTTGTTATGAAATTTCCGTAAATAGCTCCTTTTCTTTAAATTTTTTACTCTACAATAAAACATCACTATTTTTTAATGTCAGTAAAATCACACCTATATTACCTTATTTAACAAATGAATACAACTACATACAATATTCGAGTTCCTTGTCTTTTTATGATTGTAACTTTCCAGTACGCAGTCAATAAATCACCATGCTCCATTTAAGCTTTTTTCTTTTTGTCTCTTTTTAGAAACCATAAATGACTTACAATTTTGGCGCTAAAGGTAAAAAATTATAAAGTCACCAACCATCATCAATAAAAAACATAGGTGTGGTTATTAACCAGCACCTACGTTCTATTTCTTGCTCTTCAATTCTTATCAAGAATTAATTATCAAAAATCAACCCTCGAAAATTCTCATCCTTGCTCCGTTTAAGCCTGCTGGATTACTTTTTTTTCAATTTCCGTTAATACATCATTCATTCTCCCTGATTTGAAACCATCTAAATCAAAGGTTACATAATTAAATCCTTGCTCTTTCAAATAGGAGGAAACCTGTGTTTTCTTTTTAAGTAATGAGGATAATTGATTTTCAGGAACCTCTATTCGTGCTAAATCTTGGTGAACTCTTACCCGAACAATGGGAAACCCGATGCTACGTAGATATTTTTCACTAGTAAATACTTGATTAATCGATAATGGCGTCAATTTGCTGCCATAAGGAATTCGTGAAGCAATACTACAAGATGCAGCTTTATTCCAATTGGAAATGTTGGCAGCTTTAGCAAGTTCACGTATTTCACTTTTATATAGTCCAGCTTGTTGCAATAAGCTAATGATTCCCTCCTCATCACGTGCTCTTAGTCCAGGTCGAAAGTCAACGTTATCATCCATAATCATTCCATCTGCAATCATATCAAATCCTTCTTTTTTAACACCTGAACGAATGGTACGATACAACAATTTTTTACTGTAATACCAGCTCTCCGGATTGTTAGCCACAATCCTTTCATCCGACAATTCGCTCATTTCAAGACCCAAGACTTTCGCTCCCATTTCATTTGCCAAATCAACAGCTTTATCAAATTCTTCATCTGAAAATAATTCTGAGTTCACAACCACAGCAAGTACATTTTCAGGTCCTAAAGTATTCAAAGCGACTTTTAATAAATAGGAACTATCAATGCCACCTGAATAGGCAATCGCTAACTTATCAAACTTTTGAATCTCTTTTACGAGGATTTCTTCCTTGTTTTTAGTATTAAACATTTACAACATCTCCTATTATTTTCTTTTACATCATCAATTATAGTTATACCGGGCAAAGAAAAAACCACTATTCATAGTAACAATTATTCCCCTCTTTCGTAAACCAATCTATTTTAACTGAATTAAAAAATCTGGACCAGCTCCTATCTCAGCTTTAGAATACTGTCGAATACACGAATCAAATAGCAAAATCGAGTCTATTTCATGTTCACTACTTAAATAATCTTAACTTCATAATTAATTACTGAAAGACTTGCAAACACCGGCTTTTTCTTTCCGCCGCCAGATAGTTGATAAGGTACCTTGTCTCTTACCCTTTAATTTTTAGTAATTTCAAGCAGTCGCTATTTTGCTGTTCAATCTCACTTTCAGTTAAACGTAGCTTTCGCGGACTAATGGCGAGTTCATCGTAAACCGTGGTGTTAAATAATTGGGCATCTGTTTCTTAAAATAGGATTCTCAAGTGAGCATACTATTTCTTTTTAGTTACTGTAGTATTTTTTCATTCCCTTAGAGTACATTTCATAAAACAGATTGTTCCGCTTGAGGACATTAAAGACCAGCTAAGGAATGAAAAAAAGTTGACTTTTCACTTCCGTTATCTCCCATTAAAACCATATATTCCCCTTTAATGATCACTAAATCAAAAGCAAGGTTGGGAGCTTAAGTAGTTTTCCAGAATATGCATAACCATTTAACACTTATCTTATCTACCAATATAATCAGCTAAATACGTTTGATCATAAATAATAATTTTTTGTTTTTCAATACCAATTACTTTTTCCTGCTTTAAATCATGGATGATTCGATTGACACTGTTACGGGTTGAAATGCCACAAAAACCAGCAATATCTTCATTGGTGACTTGAAAGTCAATTAAAATACCATTCTCTGTTTTTTTACCAAATAAATCAATGAGTTGATAAATAAATGTACAAACTGCTCCTTTTTTACCGTTCATCGTCATGTTTTGTAGCGAGCTAATACTTGCCGATAATTTTGCACGATAGTAATCCCTTACGTAATCTTGAAGAATAGGATCTTCCTTTACATATTCCCAAAATACCGTTCTTGGTATGCGATAAAAGCTGGCCTCCTCTGATTCGATCCGAATATTAAAAGGCGCAGAAGTATAACTTGATATCTCATCCCGTAACAAAGAAATGATGTCGGGAGAGACAATATATGACAAATTAAATTCACGTCCGTCTTTCAATATAATACTCGTTTTAACAACACCTTTTTTTAGCACATAGGTGTAAGCTTCTTCTAAGCCATGATAAGCGAGATACGTATGGCGCTTTTTTTTGATAATAGGTGTCTTTCTTTTGTCTAAAAAAGCTGTAAGATAATCTGACCCCATGGTTATCACTCCTCTAATCATTAGTTTCAATTCATCTGCTAACTATTATAATCACTCTCAAAAGCGAATTGTTAACGAATGTTACCCATAATCGCTCCTGCACTGATTTGAATTTTTATTATACTTAATTTCGTCAAATATTAACAAGGAGATGACAGTTATGGTAGAAATTAAATTACCTTATGATCAAAGAATGATTACTGCTACTATTCCGGAAAAAAATTTTGCTGGACTCTTAGAATCAAAGGCAGAAAGTTTTTACAATCCGGCTACTGAAAAGGAAACCGTTGAAAATTCAATGGATAACCCCATAGGAAGCCCATCATTGGAAGCATTGGCACAAGGAAAAAAAGATATTGTGTTAATTAGTTCTGATCATACCCG
Organism: Enterococcus faecalis; assembly: GCA_051295955.1. Taxonomy (GTDB): domain Bacteria; phylum Bacillota; class Bacilli; order Lactobacillales; family Enterococcaceae; genus Enterococcus; species Enterococcus faecalis_A. The sequence goes on from JBPDWA010000004.1 coordinate 196,599, forward strand.
CCCGGTTCCTTCCCATATCATTACACCAATTATCCTGCGTAGAATTCGCTCTGTAAATCCAACAGCTAGAGTACGTATTTTAGTTGCTACTGGTTTTCACCGTCCTTCTACTCGAGAAGAATTAATCAACAAATATGGACAAGAAATCGTTGATAATGAAGAAATCGTGATGCATATCTCAACCGAGGATTCCTCCATGGTTAAGATCGGACAATTACCTTCTGGTGGTGACTGCATTATTAATCGGATTGCCGCTGAAGCTGATCTGTTACTAGCGGAAGGCTTTATAGAATCGCACTTCTTCGCAGGCTTTTCAGGCGGACGTAAATCAGTGTTGCCTGGCATTGCTTCTTATAAAACAATCATGGCAAATCATTCAGGCGAATTCATTGATTCTTCAAACTCCCGAACCGGAAATCTACAACATAATCCCATTCATAACGATATGCTTTATGCAGCAACTAAAGCAAATTTAGCCTTTATCGTAAATGTCGTATTAGATGGTGAAAAAAAAATCATTGGATCGTTTGCCGGAGATATGGTTAAGGCTCATAAGGTTGGTTGTGATTTTGTCAAAGAAATTGCTAGCGTAAAAAAAATTCCTTGTGACATTGCGGTCTCCACAAATGGTGGTTTCCCTCTTGATCAAAATATTTATCAGGCAGTGAAAGGAATGACCGCTGCTGAAGCAACAAATAAAGAAGGCGGTGTTATCATCATGGTTGCTGGCTGCCGAGATGGTCACGGCGGCCAAGGATTTTATGAAAATATCGCTCAAGTTAAAGATCCAAAAGAATTTTTGGACGTGGCAATCAATACGCCTCGGTTAAAAACTGTTCCTGATCAATGGACTGCCCAAATTTTGGCTCGAATTTTAGTCCATCATCACGTGATTTTCGTATCTGATCTTGTTGATCCTAACCTGATCATTAACATGCACATGGAACTAGCCAAAACCTTTGATGAAGCATTAACTCGAGCCTTAGAAATAGAAGGACAAAATGCTACTATAACTGTGATCCGTGATGGCTTATCAGTAATTGTAGAATAATAAATTTTTAGAAAAAGCAGCAAGGAGGGTTTACGATGCAAACAAGAGCAGTCTTAGAAGCCTTTTTAGATGGACAGTTATCTTTAGAAGAGGCAATCAAGGAGATTGATGGTTTTTGTGAATTAGGCTTTGCAAAGATTGATCTAAAACGAACAGAAAGAAACGGCTATCCTGAAATCGTGTACGGTGAAGGCAAAACTGTTGAACAACTTATTGAGATTATCAATGCGTTAAATAAAGATAAAAAGACAATTTTAGCAACGCGGATTTCCTCCAAAAAAGCACAACCTTTAATAGCTGAATTTCCTAAAGGCCACTATCATGAAGCGGCACGTTGCTTTGTAGTAAATCAGATGGAAGCCAACTCAAAACAGTACATTGCAATAGTCACTGCTGGAACTTCGGATATCCCTGTTGCTGAAGAAGCTGCAATTACAGCTGAAACTTTCGGAAATCAAGTAAAACGAATCTATGATGTCGGCGTTGCTGGAATCCATCGCTTATTTGCCAATTTAGATGAAATTCAAAAAGCTGCTGTAGTCATTGTTATTGCCGGAATGGAGGGCGCTTTAGTTTCAGTCGTAGGAGGGCTTGTCAGTGTTCCTGTGATTGCTGTTCCAACAAGTATAGGCTATGGTAGCAATTTTCAAGGAATGACGGCTCTTTTAGGTATGCTGAATAGCTGTTCTTCCGGTGTCACTGTTGTCAACATAGATAATGGCTTTGGCGCTGCATACAACGCTAGCATGATTAATCAAATAAAGGAGGATCTTATATGAAAGCTTTGTTTTTAGAACCTTTTTCCGGTTTAAGCGGTGACATGCTGAATGGTTTATTACTGGATTTAGGCGGAGATTTAGCCAAGCTGTTAAAAGAGTTAAAGAAACTTCCCGTAGCAGGTTTCAGTATCGAAGCAAAACAGATTGCCAAAAACAGTATTTATGGAACTGATTTTGATGTCCTATTAGACCATGGTCAAAAAGACTTTGGAATTAAAGAAAGTTTGCCTACTCAACATAAAGACAAACCTCACCATGACCATCATCATGAAAGTGCCAGAAACTTAAAGGATATTTTTCACTTGATCGAGCAGAGCAAATTATCAGATTTTGTTAAGCACCATAGTAAAAATGTCTTTTTAGATATTGCTAAAGCTGAAGCTGCCGTTCACCAACAACCAATTGAAGCTATTCACTTTCATGAGGTGGGCGCCCTTGATTCCATTATCGACATCATCGGTTTTTTCATCTTATGGGAACAATTAGAGGTTGATCAAGTGTACTCCACGCCAATTACTGACGGTAGTGGTACTATTACGATTGCCCACGGCGTCATGCCGGTGCCAGTTCCTGCCGTCATGGAATTAAGAAAAGAAAGCAATTTATTAATTCATCAGGATTTTGAGGTAAAAACCGAGCTGGTAACTCCAACTGGTCTAGCAATTTTCAAAGAAATTGAACCACTTTTTGTTACGCCTGAACGGATGCTAATCGAAAAAACAGGCTATGGATTTGGAAAAAAAGAAACAGGAAAATTCAACGCCCTACGAGGGTCCTTAATGACTGAAGCTGCCTGTAAAAAGGAAATGTCCGAAAACTATGACCAAGTCTTAAAAATCGAAACAAATATTGATGATCAAACGCCTGAACAACTAGGCTATGTCATGAAACTGCTATTAGATCATGGGGCACTTGATGTTTTTTATACACCGATTCAAATGAAAAAAAATCGAAGTGCCATTCTCCTGACTTTGTTAACTACTAATGAACAAAAAGAATTTTTTACCGAGCTTTTGTTTAAGCACACCTCAACGATCGGTGTACGTTTTCAAGTGATGGAGCGCAGTATTATGGAACGTGATTTTAAGATTTTGAAAACACCCTATGGGATCGTTCATATAAAAAACAATACTTATCATGGAATAACAAAAGAAACAATTGAATATCAAGATTGCGAACGCATCGCAAAAGAATATCATCTTGCGATTGCTGAGGTTTATCAAATCATTCAAACACTAAATAATAAAACTATAAACTAAAGGAGCTTTATTTTTATGTTGCATCATATTTTATCAGAATTTATGGGTACTGCATTAATGATCGTATTCGGGGTCGGCGTTCACTGCGATGATGTTCTTAAACGAACCAAATATGCCGGTTCCGGACACATGTTTGCCATTACTACTTGGGCTTTCGGTATTTCTGTGGTTTTATTTGTTTTCGGCGGTGTATGTATTAATCCTGCTATGGCACTTGCACAATCAATCTTAGGAATGATTCCTTGGTCTTATTTTATTCCTTACACAATTGCTGAAATGTTAGGTGGGATCTTCGGATCAATAATTGTTTATCTTATGTATGCCGATCACTTCAAAATATCAGCCGATACTGTCGATCCTATAGCGATCAGAAATATTTTTTCAACGAATCCGAATCAACGAAATTTACCGAGAAACTATTTTGTTGAAACCTTTGCCACCTTCGTTTTTCTAAGTTCAATTTTAGCCATTGCACATTCTTATGAATCTCAACTTCCCATCGCCGTGGGCTTACTTGTTTGGGCAATTGGTATGGGCTTAGGCGGTACAACTGGTTTTGCCATGAATCAAGCTCGCGATTTAGGTCCACGAATTGCTTATCAATTGCTACCACTAAAAAACAAAACCGATAACGATTGGCAATACGGTTTAATTGTTCCGGGAACAGCCCCTTTCCTCGGCGCAATATTAGCCACTCTCTTTGTAAAATTTTTCTTAAAATTCTAAAGATTCCAAGAGGAAGTATATTTTTAAAAAATAAAATAGGAGAAGATACTCTATTAACTCCTAAATTTTGTATACTATGAATTATAACCACCTGTGTGAACGGGTGGTTTGTTCTACACTGAAAATCTTTATTATTATACTAAGCCTTACTGAAATGATTTCCTTTCACAATTCCTTACAGCTCCTAAAAAAGCTCTTTTCAACATCTTTGACTTTTTTCATCCTGTTTACAGTTCAATCCCTTCTAAACAGTTGTTTTAGAGCTTTCTGGTGCTGATCCCAGATACTTACTACCTGCAACTAAGGCCAAACAGCTCTCCTCGTTTCTGATTGTTGTAAACTCTTATTAAAACAGAAGAACGATACGCTTTAGTTCACCAGGAAGTTTATTGGATGGTATTTATTACATGAGAAGCTGCCACCAAAAGTATTTTAGTAGCAATAAACATACTTTACTTAAACCTATAAAGAGTAACTCTCGAAATGTCATTTATTAATTCTGTTATTGGAAATTTTTACTCCCAAAATCTTTTAATTCTGTTGCTCTTTAGCAATCCGCATCAACCTTAAAGTATCTATTTTCATGAAAAAATAAAAAAAGACGTATGCGCTTTATTGTCTATACGCCTTATAAACTTGCTATATTTAATTAAACTTTGCAGCCAACACACCGATTGACAATTCTTTTTTATACATATGGTTAGCCTAACACAACAATTTATTTTTCAACATTTCATTTGTTTTTTCTGAAAATCTTCTTGACAAAGTTTTTTAATTCTCATAGGTTATAAAAGATTAAGTCATAAATTCCTCTACAAAACTTTGAATTCTCCGTGATTCTTTACTAGCATATCTCACTGATATTTTTATAACCCTGACTTCTTTTTGTGTATACGTACTTTAATTTTAAGTAGTAAGCTCGCCAATCAATACCCTTTCATACAACTATTTGGGCTCATTATTGACCATAACTTTTTTTAATTAGGTGAGAATTATTGTAGGTAATACCATTGTTTTTCATCTCTTTTACTTCTTCAAATTAATTAGGAAAGTCTCGCAAAAAACCCGTAGGCGTATTTTAAAAATTTGCAACAGAGCCAATTGAGGTATTAACCATCGACAGTCGATGGTTAGGAAATAATATACGCAAACAGGGAAAGTTACCACAGTCATATCCCATACTTTTACTAAATTATCGTTACACTATACTTTCTGGGACTACTGCTATAGGTCCTAAGCGAATTACTTACGGAAATCAATCACCATACGACCATAAATTTTTCCTTGTTCCATTGCTTTAAAAATATCATTAATTTCTTCAGGTTGACGTGTCTGACATACAGGAACAACTTTTCCTTGCGCACCAAATTGAAAAGCTTCTCTTAAATCTTGGCGTGTGCCAACCAATGAGCCCACTACATGAATGCCATCAAGAACAAGACGTGGGATAGATAAATCCATTGTTTCAACAGGTAAACCTACGGCAACAACCGTTCCTCCTGCACGAACCGCATCTACTGCGCCGTTGAAAGCTGATTTTGCTACCGCAGTTACTACCGCTGCGTGTACACCTCCGATTTCTTCTTGAAGTTGTGCAGCAAAGTCAGGATGTTTAATTGGATTCACTAGCATATCAGCTCCTGTTTTTTTAGCAAAGTCTAACTGTTCATCATTCACATCGACAGCTACTACGTTTGCATTAAAAACATTTTTTGCATACTGTAAAGCTAAGTTTCCCAATCCTCCCAATCCTGAAATCATTAGCCATTGCCCCGGACGAACACCTGATTCTTTTATGGCTTTATAAGTTGTTACTCCTGCACAAGTAATGGAAGAAGCTGGCTCTGAAGCTAAGCTTTCCGGAACTTTTACTGCATAACCATCTGTAACAATACATTCTTCTGCCATGGCACCGTCAACTGTATAACCAGCATTTTTTACTGAACGACAAAGTGTTTCACGGCCAGAAACACAGTATTCACAATGATCACAGCCTTCAAAAAACCACGCAACAGAAGCGCGATCACCAATATTTAAACTAGTGACGTCTTTGCCAATCTCTGTTACAATCCCAACCCCTTCATGACCTAACGTACAACCGCAAACATCACCAAAATCTGCATTTTTAACATGTAAATCGGTATGACATACACCACAGACCTCTATCTTTAAGCGTGCTTCATTATCCTTCAATGGTCGTGATTCTTTTTCAACAATTTTTGCTGTTTTTCCTTCTGCTGCGATAATTGCTTTATACATGGTTCATTTCCCCCTTATTTCTTTATTGTGAACTTTTGAACAAAACCATTATAATACTAATGCTCAAAAATAGGAAATTTCAAAATAAAAATTTCTGTTTTGAATGAAAATAGCCGCTTGCTGCTCTGATAACTGACATTGCTTTGCCATATCCTCAATACTCAAGCTATCTCTTACTATATCTATAAAATCTATAAAGCTTACGGTAATTGGATTAAGTTGGTTCATTCTTATGCTGGTATGAATATGCATAAAGATTGATAGGTAGCGATTCCTACTAATTAGTTACTTATTAAAAAAGTTTTTACCATATAATAAATATTTTTATTATGAAGCTTTTCTGTTGATGTCAGATGTTGATAGCTAGTCATTGTCAAATTTATTGGGATGTTTTAAACGCTCCCCACTACACACATAAATTAAATATTAGCTTTCTAGGTAAATCGATTTTTTTCACTAAGTGTGATTATCATTAGTACAATTTTTGTTGCTTAAATGGCCAGTATTCTTTTAGACAGAAGCAGTTACTTTTCAAACCGGGAAAACAAAATATTTTCAGTTTATACAATAAAATGCCTAATTCATGCTATCGTAGTAACGAAGTGAATTAGCCAATTATTACTACTATATCTTTTTCGCAAGCCCTGAGTCAAAACTCCAAAATTCGCTCAGCATTTTGGTATTTTTCGGATGACTTTTGTCGTCAATTTTCCCCTGTTATTTTCAACTCTTGTGACTACCATGATCGTCAAATTGAGAAAATTTAGGACAATTTGAGGGAATTTCTGAATCATTAGCCAAAATACTGATTTTAAGAAAAGAAAAAAGCCCTTGCTAGGCAAGGACTTTTCACACTTATGCGACTTCCAAAAAAGTCAGATTGATTATCTTCTGATTTCTTTGATACGAGCTGCTTTTCCGTGTAATGCACGTAAACTTTACAAGGTATTTCCTATATTAATCAATGACATTCAAAATATAGATATAATGCAAAAAAATAAGGCTTTTACATGATGTTATATTTCTCAGATATATCAATTCTCAACTCTTTTTTGCCCCTTTTTTGCCCCTATCTTTTTTATTAAAATAATAGCGTTTCTAGATTCCAACTCTTCCGCTTCTTACTACCAAGGCTCCCCTTTTTGGGGAGTTTTTTTGTTCTTTTCAAACGGAGGATAAGGGATTCGAACCCTTGCACGGTTTTACCCGCCTAACAGTTTTCGAGACCATTCCCTTCAGCCGGACTTGGGTAATCCTCCCTATTCTCTTTCCCTTCATTACGAAAAAACCTCCCAACATGGCTGAGAGGTTTTTCCGTATGAAATAGTAAAGCCAAGGAAGCGTTGTATGTTACTGCTCCGAAGCTGATATTTCAGCTTCACTATAATTATAAATACAGTTAATTCGAATGTCAAAAAATGTACTTATAAATTTTTCATTTCAAGATTTCTATGAGTATAGACTACTTGTAAGAAAGGTAAAAAAGTTCCCTTAATTAACCAAATAAATTTCTTTTTTTGTTTAAAAGTTAGACTTTTTCCCATAAACAAACCATAAAATTGATCCTAGATAAGGAAAGCTGATACAAGCTAAAACCCATAATGCTTTTATACCAGAATCCTTATGTGAAAATAAAATTGAAAGGATTGCACACACCATCAATATAAGCCATGAAAACATTAAACATAAAAGGAAACCGAATCCCAAAATACCCACTATTTCACTTGACATACGATACCACCTTTCTCGTTTTTAATATATCATCCAAACATCATGTCAGCCATTTAAATACCTTTCAGAATACTAACAAAAATGAAATGTGCTTAATTCTATGTACCGCCCTAGATAAATCTAGGGCGTTTATTCTATCCGTAAATTAGATGCTGAACTCCGTACGTGCTCAACCAAACGAAGCCACTGTTTGCTAAATTCACCCGCATAAATTGATAGCCCTTAATCATCGTAGGCGTGTCTGCACTGCGAACATGATCCGGAATAAAGGCGAAGTAATCTCCTGTGTGCAATGTTTGGTCAGGCAATGTGGCACCCGTGGCCGGATCGATACGATCAACGTCCTCAGGTAGAATGCCATTGTCTTTCCACTCGAAATCAACAGGACACAAATAGTTATTACGGATTTGCCATACGCCATTATACACTTGTAAATCATCCACCCGATAACCGAAACGTCGTTTGGGTGTGGGAGATGGCGGTGTAGGTTGTCCACCTGTTGCATAGTGATCCCATGCAGGTTTATCTCCATAAAAGATATTCAAATCTAAATGTTGATTATAATTCGGTAGTACACCATTTGAGGTGTATTGGTACATGGCAACGGCTGGAAACCCACGTCCTGCTGGTGGAGTAACATTGCGATAGCCACTTGGTTCGTTTTTCCCATAATCTGCTAACCATAGACCATAATTTGCTTTTCCTATAGCGGAAAAGTCATAAGCATTTAACGCAGCTGTGTACGTATAAAACAATGGTCGTATGCCGGTTTTTTGATAAACCGTATCCAACCATGCTTTCGCCCAACTCACATCTCCTTTATTATCGCTTTCCCAGTCTAAGAGAAGCATCGCTTTTCCAATATAGCCTTGGATGTTCTTTAGGAAGAACGCTGCCTCTTGCTCTGGTGTCCCTTGATAGCCCAGTTCATGAGCATAGTGATAGACTCCTACTTTTTTTCCACAGCTCACTGCTTGTTGAAACGCTCGATCACAATCCGGATTTACATAGCCGGTTCCTCCAGTTGCTTTAATAATCACAAAATCTGAAGGAACTTGTGCAATATTGATCCCTGCTTGCCAGCTTGAAATATCGTATCCATTTAATGTCATTGTTGTTCATCCTTTCTTGGTGTTTGATAATTTAAGGCTTGCGGACTATCTTTAAAGCTATGCGTTGTTGGATCGTTCACAATTCCTAAGATGGATAACACCATAAATACTGCATTTACGATGTCTAACAGTTGCTTATTCATCGCATCAAGTTGAAGCTTATACCCAAGCGGTGCAGCGACTACTTGTGCCAGTAATAAGAGTGCTGGGATCAAAGAAAGCCAAAACTGTTTATTGTTGATACGTACTTTCCAATTAATCATGCGTCATTCGCTCCATTCGTTTAAATATTGTTTTGTTTTGTTCTTCCAATCGAGTAAGCCGTGTATCATGTTCGGAAAAGCGACCTTCGATAGAATTTACCGTTTTATTCAGTTTTTTAAGCGTGTTATTCATATCTATAAACAACGCGTAAAATTTCATCAAACCAAAAATCAATCCGCCGAGGAACGTAAGAACTGCAAGCCAATCCTCGACAGAAAAGTCCATTATCTTCATTCTTCACCTGCTCTCTCTCCATGAAAAAAGGCGCCCTCTTCGGGTGCCTCTTAGGATGGATACACTTCGCCGCATATTGTTTGGTATTGCTCCTTGGTCAATGCATTCATCGTGACGTAATCCACTAAGTCTTGCTTTGTGTAACATCCCCAGTCATAACATTGTTTAATGGCAGTAAATCCCGGAAATTTATTCATCTTCTTTCCCTCCTTCTAATTTGGCTACTTCCTTCAGCACTTGAGCCAACATCGTTTGTGATTGTTCCACGTGTTGGGTCATAGTGGTGACCTGCTTCATTAATTGTGCATTTTGTTGTTGCAACATGGGCAATGCACGAGCCGCTGCTTCGGGTGTTGGCAGATGGGTGGAATCGTGAGTTAATGTGGTGCCGTTCCAGTACCAATTTTCAACATCTGTCGGATAGTCGTCTACCTCTACAATCACGAGCCCTTCGCCAGGGATGAGCGCAAAGCCAGTTAAATACCCTTGCTTGTCTTCAATGTAAATTGTCATGGTTTTCTATCCTTTCTAGTTTTTAGTAATCCACATAGCTGTCATAGCTATGGTAACAGGTTGTACATTTAGTCCTTTACTGTAGCTAACGATGGTGCCATCTGGAGAAAACTTATAAAGCAACCACCAAGGTTCAAGCGCTGATCCGATCACCATTTCTCCAATTACAGGGGTGAGGGCGATCGGTTCAAACCCTTTCGGAATGCGTTCGGTTAACGTGTTCATTCCATCTGGTCGTGGACTTGATTGATTGTTCCAGACTGTTAAATGGACAGTTTGACCTATTTTTGTTAGTTGACCAGTAATCCCATACCCTAACGCAATTAATTGCGTTTGAATATCTTTGTTATAGTTATCTAATTCGTCAAAATTTGCCTGGATTGATTCACACCCATCTGGCATTCCTCTATAAATTTTTTTCATTATTGTTCTCCTTTTCAATCAATAGTTGGTTGGTATCTGTATTACTTCCAACAGGCTCTCCACCTTGAATAGTTACAATTATTCCTTCGGTATTTTTATTTAGGATATACTCATTGTGGTCAGGTCGATACACAAAAGCATAATCTGCATATTCTTCAGGAATACGGACGACAATTACATCATTATCCCAAGATATTAATTCATTTGGAAACACTTCCGGAATAGTTCCCCCAAATGCGCCTTCGGGCTCTGTTCCAATTGGAACCATTCCTAATCCAAACGTATATTTACGCGTTGTAACGAAGGGTTGACTTGACACGGTACGTTTGATTTTTAATAAAGTCCCATGTGGCACCAACGAATAGATAGCACGTTCAATATTTTCTAATCGTTTACTCAACACAGGGAATTCCCCAAAAAGAAGGCTCATACGCGCATCAATTACTTCACTATCTTTTGTCACGCCTGTTAGCACATTTTCGAATTTTTTTTCAAGTCCAACAACCGCTTTTTCAAGGTCTTCTTGTGTGTTTTCGCAATCAACTAAATTTTGTGCCATGGTCATCAACGTCATGCCGTTAAGATAGACAGACAATGCTAACGTTGCACGAACATCTACGCCCCATTCTTTATTAAGAATATTTTTTATAAGTGTATAGTAATTTCTCCCAATATAATCTCCTTTAGCTATCTCAGAAAGCAGGTTGAATACTTCTTCTGGATAGCGTTCAGGGTCTTGATACATATAGTCAGGTAGCTTTTTTTCCTCAATGGGAATGCCGCCCTCAATAGGCTTCTCGGGATATTTCTGTAAAAATTGGTAAAATTCTTCCAAATTGGCCATGTGCTCACCACCTTATTTATTCATCAATTCATCAATCTCTTTTTGTAATGAGGAAAGTACAATTTCCACGGAAGTGAATTTGTTCGTCGTAGTTGTTTGTAAATCATCTAAATACTGCTTATTTTCAACAACGGAAGACTTCACACCATTTACTTCTTCATTTACCTCATGAATTGATGCATCCATTTGATTTTTTACTTCTTCAATATTTTTTGATGCTTGATCTAAACTCTCCTTTGTGTTCTCAAAATCTTTTATCGCCACATTTAAATGCTCGGATACATTTTCTATTTCTTTTTTCGTTTCGGTTATTTCTTGTATCCGAGCGTAGTTCTTTTGGTTTAACTCTTTTTTTAACTGATCCACTCTCTGACTAGTTAATTGATCGTTTTTTTTCATATCAGATAATTTAATTTGCTGCTTTCCAAAAGTCAGATTGCTTTTGTGCGGTTCTGCAATATTGATTTGCTTTTGAAGAACTTGAAGCGTTTCATTAGCACTTATCAGCGGTATGTCTATTGGGTACTTATCGCCTAGGTGAATCCTATCGTAGGCAATGTCAATAAGTCCTAAGTCTACAACACTTAATGTCCACCCAATTGTTTGCAATCCTTGCTTCATTAACTCTTCTTGTCCTTTTTGCTTGAGAATGTTTTTATCTGACACATCGTCAAAAACCACCGCTTTTCCCATCACTCCAAACTGATTGACAAGCTCTAAATTATCCAAATATTTCTTTCCACCATTGACACACGCAATATCAATTCTAGGATTTCCAAATTCATTCTGTTTGTCATCAGGCATTTCAATTTCTTTTCCAAACGGATATACTCGGGTAAACAATCCGTCAGGAGAGTATTCACGTTGTGCTTCGAGGACATTTTTTCCTAGGCGTATAGGGATTTCTTGTGTAGTACCAACATTTGACAAATAGTTCAGATAAAGTTTTCCTTCATATTTTGAGCATGTCAAAAAGCCTCCTAATCTAGAAAGCAATTTGTCTTTGATATTGTCAAGAGTAGTTCCTGTAGAAATGCCGCGGTAAATAGTATCTGTTCCTGGATTGACCGTAACTTTACCTAGATAAAATCGCTTATATGGTTCAACTTGGCTATTATGCTCATGTAGTAGAGTTTCTAAAAAGCTTGAAACTGTTTGATTATTCGTTTCTTGAAATACTTGAATGCTATCAATAAGATAAGCTAATTCATTCTCACAGCTAATGATATTGCTAATTTGTCCGTTGCTACTTAGTGAGGTCTGGATTTGGCTGATCCGACCATAAAATACTGATTCTTCAGTTGTTTTATCTACCACTTCGATAAAATGTTTCATAATTGAAAACTTTCCGTATCCTTCATTTAAAAATGGGACAGTGAAAGAGGCGGACGAGATGCTATCAAGCATTAGAGAAACCGAACCACTTAGTAATTTCCCCCCGTAATTTTCAGGCTCATGAATAATCGTTCCATTTCGTTTGTATGGATTATCATAAAATATCACTCGATACATTAACCCATCACTCCTATATCATAATGAATTTTTATAATGCCACTGCCTTCAAAACGTATGAAGTTATAAATTTTGTCAAAAGTGATAAATGGCGTCGCGTTCATACCTTTTACTAATTTCTTACTATAATTATCAACAATCACTGTTGCATCCCCATTTACTAATTCAAACGCTGGCTCAACTTTAGTACCTGCAGGGATTGAGAAACATCTTTTTTAAAGTTGAACGAGTTCCAACGATCGTTAAACCCACCGTCATCACGATACATATAAGGTTTCGCTTTAAAAGATAATTGGCACGTCAATGTTTTGGATAGTCCATCATCTACGAATGTCATGTTAGCTAATTTAGCTTTCCAATAATACCCACGATCATGAGTATCATATAACCTCATATAATTATATGGACTAGCTAACTGTTTCGTTTGTATCTCTAGCTGCTTCCTTTGTTCATAGTTTACATTCGTTTTTGCTAGCGTATAGCTGAGTTCTCGCTCCTGAAAAAATTTTCCCATAATCTGAGAATAATCTTCAACTCCATCTGAAAAAGGGATATCCTCCACAATTAATTTCTCAGATGGTAATGGTGCTGAACGACTTGTTACTATATAGCCTAAACTTTCACTATCAAATTTTCCAAATAGAACTTTTTCAACCAATCGCTCCACCACCTAACTCTAGTCGAGTAGAAGTAAATGATTTTTGACCTAATTGCCGATCGACAACCTGAACAAGTTTATCCCCTAAATTAATACTTATGGTTTTGGTATCTTTGATTGCGTGCAAAATCTCCAACAAAAATGGTTCCAACCTTTTAACGCTATCTTTCGGACAGTCATTTACTACCGTCACTTTAGGAGATACACCTAGTTTTGCCATGGTTTTATATAACATATCCAGCGATCTCATACCTTTATGCAATGGGATGATTGCTTCTTCTTGGTTTCCTTCTCCGAGTTCATAGTATCCGTGCTGACTGACAAAACCACCATGTTCCCAACCATGTCCTTGGCCGATATAGTTCCACGTATCCATAGCATTCAAACGCCGAATAGCTGCTATAATTTGATCAAACCCACTAAAAATATTTGTATGTCCAGGCAATGCCCATTGAGCAAATGTTTGCGGAATGAATTGTAGTAATCCTTCAGCTGGATTTCCGTTAGCCATATTAATGTCCCAAACTTGTTGACGAATGCTTTCATTCCCACCTGATTCTGTTTGAATCTGTTTTAGAAGATTTTGGATTTGCCAAGGAGCAAGTTGCACCCCTAATAATTTTGCTGCTTCTAAAATGGCATTTCCCCATCTTGAATTGTTTCCAGTTAATAAACCACCATTATCTGTTAATTGATTAATGCGTCGTATACCAGCAAACGGATCACTAAAAGAATGAATGCTAGATTCACGAATCCCATCTTGCGGATTCATTGCATTGAACATTCTATCTTTTCCACTATATATTCCTACATGATCTTTCCCCCCGGCTCCAAAGAAAGCGAGATCTCCGGGTTTTGCATCTTTTTCACTAATTGGTGTCGTTGATTCAAATTGGGATCCTGAAAAATGTGGGAAAGCAATCCCCATTTGTTTTAATGCCCATTTGACTAAACCAGAGCAGTCGAATGCATCGGGACCTTCTGCCCCCCAAACGTAGGGTTTACCAGCTTGAGTACGTGCAATACGTAGAAATTCTCCTCTAGTACCTGTCCCCCCAGTTTCATTTTTAAATTGATCGAACAAGCTTTGTACATAACCAACTATTTTATCTTTCATGAGATCAAAAGCACTTTGAGCTAAAACTTGTCCAGATCCATTGCCTAAACTTTGGATAAATTTGGAAACTTCTAGCTTATCAACAATTGATTGATAAAGTTTATTCGCTCCTTCACCAACAAATGACATTGCATCTTCTGCTTTGTCCTTGACCCAATCGTAGAGATTGTGAATAGTTCCCCATACACCTGAAGCGTGAGCGGGTAAACCTTGGGTCATCGCTAAGAATTGTTTTGAACGATCGTGAGGTAAAATAGACGTTCCTGCTTGAAGAGGTCTAATTTCAGGACCACGTGTTCCTACAGGAAAAATACCGGTTAGGGGATGGTGAGCTAATTCAAAGCCTTCCTCACCTACTAACGCAATTTCATCGTGAGATAGTCCACTAGTCCCTTGTGCGTGAGCACCGAATTTGAAGTCGATTAAATCATTCCCCCATTTGCTACTTAAAGCATGGATTAAATGACCAATACCATGTGCGACTGCCTCAACAATTCCTGCCATATTATCTTTCATGTTAGCCCAAGAACCAAGAACATCTCCTGTTTCATGATCGACAGCATTTTTGTGTTCACCAGCTTGTTTTGTTGCTTCAGATACTACTTGTTCATGTGTTTCTTCTGCTTTTTTTACTTGTTTTTTCTTTTGATCTTCTGCTGCCGAGATAGTATCGTCTCGTTGTTTTTTTGCCTTGGATACAATGTCCTCATACTGACTTTGAGTGATTGTACCAGATTCATCTCGTTCCTTTTTTGCGGCTTTAACTATGTCCTGGTATTTCTTTTCTGCATTTTCTTTTACATTTTTATAAGTTGTTTCTGCATCCTTAATTTGTGTATCTCTGGCTTCTCTTGAATTTAGGATCGCTTGCTTCATTTCTTCCGTGCTAATTTTATGCTTTGCGTGTTCTAAATTTGATAAGATCGTTTCTTGTTTTTTCGCAGATACATTTAATTCTTTGCTAAGTCTTTCATCTGTTTGTTGTTGGGCTTTCGTTAATTTTGTAAAGTACTCATCATGGAGTTTTTCCAATGCTTTTTTATTTTCTTTTTCAATTTTCAATTTTTCATCGTTATATTTTTTTGAATTCTTCCCATATTTTTTTGCATAGTCGTCTAACACTTTTTGTTCATTAGCTTGCTGTTGTTTAACCGTGGAATTATACGTTTTATAGTAATCCTGGACAATTTGCGATTGATTCTTATAAGAATCTTGAATGAGTTTCTTTTTTCGCTTATCTGTGTCCTGTTCTGTTTTTAGCATGTTATTTGCTTGTTCTTGCGTCAGTGCACCGTTTTTAACTAAGATGTCTAAGTCTTTTTTTGACTGGCTTTGTTTGTTAGAAAAGTATTTCTCTGTCTTTTTCTGTAAATTATCATATAAGCCTTTGACTTTCTTCTCTTCTTTTTCGTTAAAAGCTTGTGTATTAATTCCGATTTTCGTTAACTCGTGATTGATATTATCTGAGAGCCCATCTGTTTCTTTTATAAAATGGTCTTTAATTGGTGTATGGCTTTTGAACGCATTCGTTAATCCCGTTTGGATTTGTTTCCCAACGATCTCTCCAATTTTCGTTCCTCCCAGTGCACCGATAATGCCACCAGCAAGTGTTCCAATAGCCGTGCCAACACCTGGAAAGAGGGCTGTGCCAATCGCTCCACCACCTTCTGCGCCAGCTATGGCACCGCCAAAATTACCTAAAGCACCACCGATATGTTCACCAGCGGTATCTTTTGTCATACCTCTTAGTTCCAAAAGACTAGTTAATCCAGCTAAAATGGGCACCCCTTTTTCCAGTTTACTCATGAAACCGGCAGATTCCTCAAGGCCTTTTGCAAGCTTGACAGCTCCGTCTGCTTCTTTTACTAAGTTTCCACCACCAAACAAATTGGCTTTTTTTAAACCTTGAAACAATTTCAATTGATCAAGCAACCCACGCACCCAACCTGTTGCGCTTTTAAATACCTCAAACCCTTTTATTGCTAATGAAACCCCACTAATTGCGGGTTTTGCTAAATACATGACAGCAATTACTTCTCCAAATTGTTTGGGGTATTGTTGGATAATCCTCAAGAATGGACGCGCAATGTCATAGAAGCCACTAAGCGTTTCTTTCCCACGAGTGAACAATCCTACAATGGACTCTTTTGCGTGTTGAAAAAAGCCAATGATTTGAGGCGCATGCCCTGCAATCCAATTTGAACCCACTGTTATCTTTTGTGATATCCAATCAAGCAATCCATCTGCCATATTGACTGCACTGTCTTTTGCAAATACTTTCCCGAATGCAGATAGGATGGTTTCTACTCCTTTTTCAGCAGCATTTCCCATCTCTGTAAACTTATCTTGTGTTTTATGATCAGATACCCACTTAGATATGGCTCCGTAAAAAGGATTTTGAGCAGTAAGAATTGGTTTTTCAAATGCACCAATCAATGCTGGTACCTGAGAATCAATGGTACGTTTCATACCTGACATAGTTTGCAGCATATTTTCAGCAGCTTTACCATATTTGTCTTGGCCTAATTCATTAAATAGCTTTTCGACAGTCTCAGCGCTAATCTTCCCTTGAGTAGTCATCTTTCGCAATTCCGCCATGGTTAAATTGCTATTGTTCGTCACTTTTCGTTCATACTCTAAAAGAGACTCTCCAAACATTGGAAAATATTGACTAAGTTGGTTCATCTCTTGAAGATTTAACTTACCTGTTGCAAGACCATGAACCATGTCTTGAGTAACAGTAGTAATTTGATCATCTGTAAGCCCGACAGCGTCACCCATATTAAGCATGGATTTCGTTAAATTATCGGATTCTTCTTTATTAGAATGTAAATGATAAAACCCTTGCTCTAATTCATTCACTAAATCACGGGAACGTCCTGTAGCCACAGATAGGTCATTAATGGTTGTTACCATTTCTTGCGCTTTTTTCGCATCACTTGTTAACGTATTCCAGGCAGCACTCATGACTTGCTGTTCCTGATTGAACTCCGACCCAGCATGAAGTGCCTCAGTAAGCTGAAGTTTAATACTTTGTAGGCCAGCAATTGCTGCACGTCCAATAAGTTCAGCTCCTAAGATTTTGCCAAAAAGATGATGAGTTTTCTCGGCTTTTTCGTTTACCTTATCTAGCTGTTCTCGAACAGAAGCCAAATTGAGCTTAGGGCGTTTGGACATAGCTGTCTCTAACTCTGTAAATTCTTTCCTACTATGAGCGACTTTCGTTCCTAATTCATTCACACGAACCGCTTGCTTTTGATAAGCATCGGATGTCTCTCCAGAATTCCGTTTAACCTGTTCTAATAAACGAGTTTCTTTTTCTTGGAGTTCTTGTAACGACTTAATCTTTTCGCCTAAAAACCGCCGTTTTTCTTGGTTCGCTTCTAACTCGTGGCCTTCAGCTCGAAGCTTCTCTTGATAACTAGCAGAAACACGTTCAGACTGCTCAAGTTCTCTACGCGTTTGAATGATTCCTGATTCATAGAGGGATAGCGTATTTCTTGCTTTTTCTTGTTGCTCCGACATTGTTTGGAGAGTACGCTCAGCTTTTAGAACTTCCTGAGCAAGTTTATCATGGGCTTCTGCTCCTGCTTTGGTTTCCGTTGAAATCCCTTGCATGGTTTGCTTCAGTCTGTCTATTCCTTGTCGCTGTTCTTGCATTGCACGTTCCAAGCCTTCTATTTTAGCTCTGTACGCTTCCTCATACTCTCCATTTTGTCGTAATTGCGCATGTTGTAATTTCCATTCATCCGTCACTTGTTTGACTTCAGAACGCAGACTACGAAGTGAGGCAATAGCTCCTTCAGTTTGTAACGCGATTGTTTGTTCTAATGTACGTTCATCTTTTGTCACGTCCATCCGTCCTTTCCTAACAAGTAAGTATGCCTCCATTTTCGATGAATGATGTCATGCTTTGTTTTGTATTTGTCTTGTTTAAATTTCCGTCTTCTCTTGGTGCATACAGTTCCATCAAAACGTAAAAAGGCTGACTTTCGATCGTTGCTAAGTCCCATTTAGAATCATCGAGCAATCGCTTTTCAAAGTCTAAAAAATCATTATAAGCCACTAAAGAGCTTACTTTTTTTCATTATCTTCTATTGTTTCTCCTGTTGGATTGATCAATTTATAGAATAAGGTAAAAGCAAAGTTTGTCATTCGAGCCATCGGCCATTCTTCTAGTTCTTTTACTTCTTTTGGTTTTAAACTCAATATTACTTTTAAAAAATCTAGTGACACATTAAGCAAGTCGTCGAAAAACTCTAACGCTTGCATTTGGTCTTCTGTCTCTCTAGACATTTTGTCTAATCGATTGAATTCTTTGCCAAATTTTAGAGCCAACCGCACTTGTTTCACGGTTGGCTCTTGTGGCATACGCTCTAATAGATTTTCTTCTAACATATTAAACTTCCTCAGCTTTCTTTATAGTAATGGAAATAGGTAGAGTTGTGTCATCTGTCATTGTCATCACCCCAGAGACAATTTGGCCATTGGAATCTTTGGTAAATTCCAATGCTTTTATGCCTAGGCCATCATCTCCTTTAGCGCCTGGTGCCCCGTCTTTTCCGTTGCTTCCGGGATCTCCTTTCTCCCCTTTAGGCCCAGCTGGGATTTGAGAAAGTTTTGCTTCTAATTCCTTTGTATCATCGACTAAATCATTGTGGTCGGTATGTTGAATTTCATCGTTTGGTTGCACATATTTTGCTTTCATAGTTGTCATCCTTTCTGGTTAGGCGTAAGTTTTTGTTGTATCATACTTGCTATCGGATACATCATATTTAGATCCCTTGTCTGGATTTCCTCCGGGACGAACTAACGCTTCCCATTTATCTTTATCAAATGTCTCATTTTCAACTGCGTCTACATACGTTTCACCATCTGATTTTCTTGTTTCAGCTTTGAACGTTAATTTATCTGGCGAATGTACTTGACTGGCAGTATTTGTTTTCATATCGATCGAAGTTGCAGAAAAGGTGCCATTTAGAATTGCTACATGCGCATTCTTTCCACTTTCCGCATCTTCTGCAATCATTTCAAAGCTGCATTGCGGTGGTTGCGTGTCATTATTCATATGCCCAAAACCATCTGCTCCTACTTTACCTAAAATGATATCCATTATTTTTTTAGGAATCGCATTTGCTGTAAAAGAAACTTGGATATTCCCTACACCTTTTGTCGGGTTTTTCCAGATACCATCCGAACCATAAATAGGTTGCCCTGAAGGGGCAATATTTGAAATATTAGCATCTACCGTTGAACCAGATTTTTGATCAATTGTGTAGATGTCTTTTACTTTTTCATTTTCATCATAAATAGCGATAATCGCTTTGCTAAAACCAAATGTTGCCATTGTTAGTCACTCTCTTTTCTTAGGTATTTTATTTTTTGGTATTTTAGAGTTGCTTGGAATATGGAAATTTCAGGGTCATACTGGTGATATCCCGAAATTTGCACAAAATGATTTGATTCTAATAATTTATTTATTTTGTCTTCATATTCGTCTGGGTTTGTTTCATCGTCATAGGAAATTGTCAATTGTACTTCTTCTGTCTTGGCAGTTGTGATATTACTGCCAGCAATACTTCTCACAGAATAAATTTCCGATAGCAAAATAAATGTTTTATTCATCTTATAACCAATTGGTAGATGATAAGCGAAAACGTTGTCTATATCTTTAAACAATTTTTGCACATCTTTAACAATCACTTTCGCATCACTTCCTCGTTATAGGCCTGTTCCATTGCCTTAAAAATATTTGCTTTCGTCTCAAGATAAGTTAATTCTACAAAGTGTCTTCCCGGGATGAACTTCACCGTATGAGAAGTTTTCCCTTTTCCTCCATGAGACATGTACCCATCGTTTAGAAGACGCGCAATATAACCTTTAGCCCCTTTCTGGGTACTAAAAAAAACCGAACTATTTCCGGTTGTAGCATCAGTACGTTGTTTCAAACTGTCAACCACATGTTTATTTTCCTTATGGTTACTCTGTGGCGTGTTCTTTTTAAGCGCTTGTTTGTATACCTTAGCACCAGCTTTAGTAATACGCTTTCGTTGTTCAAACGTGGGAATACATTGTTCAACTTTCGCCAAAAAATGCTCAAATTGCTCTTCAAGCTCATCAACCATTTTTCTCCACTTCCTTTAAAACAAGCATATCAAAAGACTTCGGCCCATCATCTGCATCTGGATGGTACGAAGCTATTTTGTAAACAACCCCTTGAAATTGTGCATGCGTCCATCTTCCTAGTCCGGTTTTTAATGTACGAATGAGAATAGATTTTGAAAAATGTTGTTCTGTCCCCATGAGTTGAATAATCTCAGACGTTGACAGAGAGAACAAACTACACCACAATTCTTTTTCAGAAACAAATTTAGGTTTCTTAATTCCAGATGGTGTGTCAACATCTTCCATAATTCCAAGGTTCACTCTATACGTTAGACGACTGGGATTCACTTTTTTCAAGACGTTTGCTCCTTTCTATGAGATAGGCTATCCTGAGTTGTGCGATGATTGCACGACTAACAGGATCTACTGAATTCACAGAAGATATCTGCACAGACACCCGGTACATATAGTACGTAGATGCCAGAGCAATCAGAGCTGTAGTAAATAATGATTCTACTTGTGGCAGCGAGTAAAAATCTGCCATGGGCGTATCTTCTTCTCCGATTGCTTGTTTGAGGTATGTTGATGCTGCAATAATATTACGTTTTAGAATTTCATCGTCATAATCACCATCTATTCTTAAACTAAGTTTTAGTAATTCTAGAAATTCCAGCAGCTTTTTGTCATCCATTTTCCCACCGCCTAACTATATTGCGAGCCTTCGTTATAAATTGCGCCCGAATCATATCGGGCAGTCTTAGGGTTTCGGTGTATCATTGATAGATAACAGGAAACCAGCTTTCTCGTCCGTTATTTCCACGTCAAACCGCAAAACACCCATTAAATAGCGTCCGTAAATACTATTTTCTGCCCACACAACAGATGCTTGATTGCGGTCGAAAATAGTTACTGCGCGACGATCACCAATAAAGGCGACTTGATCCCCCGCTTTTTCTCCTAATAATGTGTCTGGCACTTTGGTTACAGGAACACCAAGCAATGTTCCGCCAGAAGCTGAAGTGATGTCCCGATGGAAAATGTATTGACCTTGCTTATCTTTGAGCGTATCCAACGTTTGGTATAAGCTTTGTGTACAAATGATTTGAGGAACGTAGGCAGGATCTAATTTCACATTCAGAATTTCCTTAATGCTATCAACTAAATCATCTTTAGCGCCTGGCGTAACTTTTTCAAACGCTTTTAGCTTAGCGACAAGGAATTTATTTGTTGTATTGAGCATGCGTTGTGAAATTTGGTTCGAAATTAGGGTTGTTAAATCTGTTTGCGCATCTGAAATTGCTTCTTGTGAAATTGGTAAAGCCCCTCGATAGGTCTGAACTTCCCATTTTACTTCATGAAATTTAGGAGCGGCCAATTCGGGATTCTTTGCCAGTTCTTCCACAGAAGATAACGCATCTGTTGGATTTTCTAAAATAGGGTAACTCCCTGATTTCGTTCCGACATCTGTTTTATTGAATTTTTCCGACAAATCGTAAAGCGTTTGAACTTCTTTTTGAGGAATATAAGAGATATCTTTCGGAATGATGACCTCTTGATTGATTGTTGTGACGTTCTCTCTAATTTCACCTTTATGAAGATACGCATTGATAGCATCACGTACTTCTTTCTTAGGATCTTCATTTGTCACTTTTCGAAGGATTGGCATATTATTGTCTTTTTTTACATCAAAACGTTTTTCTTCCTCTTCTTCGATGGTGTCCAATTGATTCACTTTTTCCATTTGCATTTTCCGTTCTTCTAAATTTGAAATTGCCTGACGCAATTCATCTAATTCTTCAAATCGTTTCGTTACATCTTCTCCGGCATCAGCTAATGAACGAGTTTCTTTTAGTGTTTCATTATATGTCGCTCGTTTTTCTTGCAATTCTTTTAATAATTTTTCCATGTTACTCATCTCCTAAGTTATAGTAGTGTAATAATTTGTCTCTTTGGCGTATTTTATTTCGATGATGCTCTAATGATCGTTTATCCACTGTAGTTTGCTTATAGGCAGGGATGGGCGTAAGTGTTATTTCGAATAACTGATCAATTTCTTCTACTCTCCGCTGATCAGGTTCTGTACCGTTAGACCATTGCCAACTATCTCGCTTCACTGTAAATCCAAAACTGCAACCTTTGATATTCCCCGCCTGAACATTCGCTAAAACATCCCGTGCTAATGTGGTATCTGGCAAAACAGCTTCAAAATAAAGCCCCGTATCATCCGCTCGGAGTGTCAGGGTATTGCTATCACTACGTGCCAAAATATTAGCGGTGTCATGATTGTATAAACATAACACTTCCTGCATATTGACGTTTTGGAAAGCTGTTGGAGCGATCGTTTCAATGAAACCACCTAAATCTTCACTCGGTTCGTTAAACCTGACAGCATAGCCACATAGCTTATTCTTATTTACATCAGCGTTATCACGTGTCTGGAATTGAATTGGACACACTCGAATTTCCTTTTTGTTCATTGTTCTCACCACCCTTCAATGGTTTTGTCGGCGTAGGGGGTAATGTGGGATATCCTTTATTTTTTGCCGATTCAATAATTTCTTTTGTTAATAAATCCCCTGTTGATTGTAAAAGAACTTCTTGTGCAACGCCGGGTGTAAGTACAGACTTTTGAACAAGGTTAGCTACACGATTCTCTAATTGTTGACCATCCATGTCCAATACGTGGCGAGTACTTGGCGCAATATCTGGAGTTAGTTTCATTTGTAGCTCCGAAATAACGGGACGAATATACCTAGCTAAAGCCGTTGTGTAAAGAGTGGATACCATTTCGATGTTTGAATGTTCTGATTCGGACCCTAAATAGTCTTTGGGGATCCCATATACCTTAGCAATTTGATCGCTAGTCCAATCCGTCGCTCGTAAGAATTTTGCTAAGTCTTGGCTTAGTTCAATCGGATGATACTTTGATAATTGATCAACTATTCCAACACCATCTTTTTTTAACGTCTCCATAAATTGTTTTTTAAAAGCCTTTTGTGCTTTTGCGCTGAGATCTGTTCGTTGAATCTCCAGTATTCCTTTGACATTTAATGCATTCATAAAGGCATTTAATGTAAATTTTTGGTTTGTATCTTGTAATTTCAATTCTTTTGATAATGCAATTAGAGGGGAATTCCCTATCATACCGTCCGTAGAACAGATACGAAAATGAAGGACTTGATTAGCTGATATCGCTTGTTCATCGGGCCTTTCAGAATTCGGAAACGTAACATCATACCAAAGCGATGTATTATAATTATCCTTATTCACCGTCACTTGACTGGGGCTAAGGTACTCTAACGTATCTATGCGTCCTGTTATGTTATCTCCATAAATACGAGCGTATGCATTCCCTGAAAGTAATAACTGAGCAAATATTGCTTGCCAAAATGTATATCCGTTTGTTATACGATTAGGCTTTTTTAGTATTTTACTCACTTGTTTTTTGTTTGTTTCAAATTCTATGGCCGCAAGATCACTACTCAGCAAGTGGATGACGGAAAAGATATCTGAGTGTTTTAATGCTTGTTTTGCATCCACATAATCTCCTGAAAAAATTAATCGATTCCCATCAAACTGAATTCCAACATTTGAATAACCTGCTTGAATTGTGGAATAATCTTTTTTTAAGCTTCTAAACAGCATTACTTATCACCACCCTTTGCTTGATTAACTAATAGAGCTAGCAATAGTAGGGCGATACCTAATGCACCTAATCCCAATACAGGACTAAAAAAATAGACCATTCGTACTAAACAGTACAAACCGCCTAAGAATAAAATAGAATGTATTTGATTAATAATTAACTCTCTTATGCGTTTTAGCAACAGCCATAACTTTTTCATCATCTAAAAACCTACCTTTCCGTTGAGTATCATCTCTTCTAATTCTTCATTGCTTAATTTGTCGTACGGATTATCTGACTTAACAAATCCCTCAAAATGATACATTCCTTGATACATCGCATTTACGAGTGCATCCACAACATCTATTTTGAATGATCGTTTACTTTTTCCAATAACTAAGCCGCCTTTATTCTCTTCTAAATCCGCATTAAGCAATGCTTTTTCCATGATTCTGTCTTCAAAGTGAGTAACTTGTTTTCGAACGAAACCATCCTGTAAAAACTTAATACTTTCGGACAAAACCATAGATGTTTGTTTGAGGTTGAGAATGTCCCATGTGGTATTCTCTTCTAACAACTGAGTAAGTTTATTTGTTCGTGCAGCATCATACGCAAACAATTTGACTTCTAGTTGGTTCATTTCGACAAATTCCAACAACCAGTCATAGACCTGATCTAAGTCAATGAGCCCTACTGGGTCATTTGTGATTGTACACAAACCTTTATTAACAAGGTCACGGTACGCAATCTTATCAGACTTTTCTTTCCCTTCGATGCTTCCTAACAACTTGTAAGGGATAAACGAGTGTTGCATTAAGTGGTATCTTTGTGTTCCATCTTCATCTTCGTAAGGGAAAACAAAACCAAATGCTGTATTATCAGATGATAGACTTGCATCAAATCCAATATATACGTCTCGACCATTAATATCAAAATCATCTACAATAGTATTGTTAAAATCATCCATAGATACATAAGCATTCGTTTTAACAGTAAGCCATAGGTTCAAATTCTTATTAATAAATGAATCGATTTCACCCAATAATTCAGCTGTCCCACGTTGGGTAAACAATCCGTTTAGTAATACTTCTCTATCACTTTCTAGATCAAGTAACGGGTTACTTTTCACCCACGTATTTGGTTGATTTAGTTCTTCTTTTGAATCCTGACGCCACATAAGGCAAAGTTGTTCTTCTGCTTTGCCATCGTCTTTTTCAATTGATTGAATAATTAAATCCTCTTCTTGCTTGAATGGAACAGTTGGGTCTGGATAAGCCGTTGAAATTTGAGTAAATTGCTTGTTTCTTACTTTTACTTGTCCGCTTGTTATCTTTTTTGTCACTTCTGAATGTTCGGTTTCACCGGCCTCATCGAAAATAGCGGAAACAAAGTGGTAAGAATCGAATTTTCCAGATTCTGCCGACATCTGTCTTAATATATTTCCACCCTTTCGTTGAATAATTCGGTTGTGTTGTGGTTCTATTTCTAATTCAGTTACTACTCTAGAGAATGGTCCATCTACTAATTGTTGCATCATGGTTCTGACATAACCATACAATTTTTGTGCTTGTTCACTAATATTTGAAGCGACCATTAAGTCTTGGTTTGACAAACCTGAGCATTCCACTAAAAAACTGTAACAACTAATAATTGAACATAGATATGTTTTCCCCTGCCCGCGTGCTACGGAAAGCAAAACACGACTAAAACGCTTGTTTCCTAATGAATCTCGCCAACCAAACATTTGACTTAAGATAAACTCTTGCCATGGCAGGAGTTCTGTTGGTTCTCCGGTGTCAACATTCGGACAGATAGCTGCAAAACTTAGAATACTTTGTACAGCCTTTAGATTATAAGCATACCGAATGTCTCCTTCCATCACCTTCCCTAAATCTCTTAAATGACGAAGACATGCAAGTTGAATATAGTAACCTGCCATTTGTTTTTTTGTCAAAACAGCAAAACAATACACCGTTCCAGCATCTTGGAAACGACGTTTGATTTTTGCTGTATTTAGTTTTGAGAATTCATCAAATACGTCAATCAAACTTAAACGCCTCCAATATATCTGTTTCTATTTCTTCATCGATTTCCTTTATAACTTTTTCGCGGAACTGATAATCGAACCCTAATGCTGTACTTAATGAACGCATCGTTTTTGATGCTGTGTCGATGACGCCTACCGCTGGATTTTTTTTTATGCCGGTTTCCGTTTTGATTACGACACCAAGTTCTTTAACAGATTCCAATGCTCTTCTATACATAGCATAATTTGCACAGAACAATTCTAAATTGGGTTCATCAAGTTTAGATAAGCTGTCTATCGAATCAAAATTATTAATAATTTTTGTCCACAAATATTTCCCTTCACTTGGTAACTGCATTGGAGCAGAACGACGTATTTTTAACTTTTCTTGTTCATTTTTCCCGGGAGTTAGTGAGCAAGTTTTGGCTGTTTTTTTCTTCGATAGTTCTTTCTTTTTCGTTGATTTGATAGCATTCTTATCCACTTTATCACCTCCTAAATAGTATGAAAAAAAATTTTCAGAAATCCAGTTTTTTTAGAGCTGTGGCCCACTGAGCGAGCTGTCTCCCAAAATGTTATAGCCCCGGGGGACAAAATAAAAAAGATAGATCAGTTATTTGATCTATCTCCTTAACTTTTTTTAAACTTTTAGATGTTCCATCTTTATTGTAGCCAGTTCCATAATACAGTTGCTCCCAACGTGTCTTTTTGTCGTGACACTTTTGACAGCAGCTAGCTAAATTACTTATATTTTCCATTTTTGATTCATCAAATTGTGTCGGAACAATGTGGTCGACAATCGTTGCTACACTCACTATGTTTTGCAACTTACAGTATTGACATCGGTAACTATCGCGCTCTAGAGCTTGCTGACGCATAGTTTTCCAAATCTTCGAATGATAAAAGCGTTCTCTTGTTCCCCTATCACTACTGTAACGCAATGCAGTGTTATACCTGTGCTGATTCTGCTTATTTCGCGCTCCCCATTGTTTACGTTTATTTATATACTTGTCTCGCTCAGCTATATGAAGTCCACAAAATAATTCTTCTTTAGCTACGAGCCTAGTGCAACCTTGATGTTTGCATCTACTTACTCTCACGTGAATCACCTACGAAACCTTTTATAGAACTATTTACTTTCCTTTAAGCCTGTTAGTAATTTGCTTATGAACACTACAATCAGCGCTATTCCACCATATATAAATACTGCAGCAGCTACTGTATACTTAACGAATGCTTGTATTCCCCACCCACCAAAATAACAAATGACAAATAATAAAGCCAAAATACTTAAAATTCCCATTTCATTCTCTTCTTTCCTACTTGATGCCTTTATTCTAGCATAAATAGCTACAATTGTGATAAAATTATTAGTAAGGTAGCAACTCCTTTGGAAATATTTACTCAAAACTGACAAAACATACACTTTAATACGCTACCTGGCCGTTAGTTGATAAACTAACGGTTTCTTTTTTTATAAAATAAAAAGACCACTCAACGAGTGATCTCACCTAACGCCGCTACCTAGCTAACGACGTCCTATTTAACAATACTAGGTTGTTTGCCACTTTGTCCTGTTTCCGCAGGCTGGCTATGTATATAAAAATAGACCACTCGAAGAGTGATCTATAATATTTTTGAAGAACTATTTCTTTTTTCTTAGTTCATTTCTTTTTTCTTCACTTATAGTATATCCACTATTCGGCCTACCAGTTCGATCATTTTGATTAAAAGAAATCAATAACAGATAATAGATGGTTCTGATTGATGATGAGATAGAAAAAAAAATAACAAATACCCAAATATTGATCATACATTGTGTATGAAATAAATCATTTGGGAACTTAATAATTGATCGCATTACAATAGAATAAACTAATAAGATAAAGTTACTTACTAAGGTCTCCAAACTATATTTAAAAATGACCTTATCATCTCTATTCTTACGCAATTTCTTCATCACATCTTTATCCGTGATAGTTACTATAATTCCGAACAAAGCTATCAGTACCCCAATAATTATTGATGTAAAATTTATAACTGATTCAAGTATAGAATCTAGTCCAGGTAAATGCTTATCCACCAAAGTTAACCATATATTAATACCTAAAAAAATAACACCAACAAACCACGGAAGGTATAATAACAATTTATCAATACATTTAGTCATTCAATCCCTCCTAGTTAAAATTTGTTATTTCCTTAAATAAGAATCAATTTTTCTTTTTCTATTTTCTCTATTTTCACCAGAGCAGTACTTTTGAGCCATCGCATCCATAATAGCTTCAAATCTCACTGGATTGTTCCGCTTGATATTAAATGATATTTCATCTTTAGGTGAATCTAAAAATAAATCCACCATACTTAGTTTTACTTCTTTTTCTTCTAGTATTTGTAATTTAGCTTTATCAAACAGTAAAGGATTGGATTCTATATCATCAACTATTTTTTCAACTTCATCTTCATCAACTTCTAATACTCTGTCCATTCCTACTGAGTACGTAAATTCGATAAATGGGGAAGGAACTTCATCCATACTTTTTATCATTTTCCCTATACTACTCTTAAATCCTTTAAAAAGATTACGTTCTAGCGAAGTCTTTACATCTGCAAGCCTAACAATGACTTTGCGGCACTTCTTTGCTTTTCTTACCTTCTTAAAACTATCAGTAGCTACTACTTTCCTTAAATATACAGTAACTTCTGGTGGAGTTGTACAATTGAAATACTCCTCAATACCTACCGGTGATACACTGTGCGAATTTTTCTGTACCATTAAAACATGATTATCAGGATCATACAAACAAGTTACATCTTCGCTAACAAACTGATCATCATCTAATTCCATAAATTCACTAGGTATATTCTTACCTGAAAAAGAAGGTACATCGTTTATTCTTTGTCTCATAAACCTTAAAAACCACATATTGTAGCTTGGATGAAAATATGTTTCCTCTAGTCTAACTGAGTCCTCTTTGAATGGATGGGTTCTGCTAGAAAAATCTAAATCAGATATTTGACTTATCCATGCTTCTAAATCAAATAATGCTTCTCCTTCATCTGGAATTAACTGAGTTAATTGATAATATTCACATTTAAATTTTTTTATTGCCATTTAATAAACACTCCTTATTTAATTATATCTACTATATTGATTAAATCAAAAAGAAGCGACAAAAACAAGATATTTTTGTACTTCTTTTATTTAGTAGATATAATCTATAAGGATTATACTTGATATCATACCACGAACAAATGTTCGTGTAAACCGCCCACAAACAATAATAGTTATGAGCGGTTGTTAAAAGCGTAAATCATTGTGTCAAAGTAGGTATGTGTCAATGTTTACAGCTTTTGATAATACAATTATAAGGGGTTGACAAGGTAGAAAACTATACGTTTTATTCTACTTTTACTATTATTCCTCTTTCTACCGCCAATGCTTCAAGAATCTTATATCTTTTTTTATAAATGCCAGCTGTTGAGCAATAAGTGTCTTTCCCAATTTCAATCCAGCCCATATAGTTTGAATCACCCCAAAAGTATTTATCAACGATTGCCTTTAACTCATTATTTAAGCTCTTATACCCTCGTCCAATGTCTGCATACAGTTTTGAGTAGTAGAGATAGCTCTTATCCTTTTCTCGCTTTATAAGATCATTCAGGGCTTTTTCTGTATGTCCTGTTGTTCCTTTTATCCAAGAGTTTTCGTCTTCTGGACGCCATTCTTTAGCAACCAATACTTCCGCAATTTTTTTTGGTATATTGTGGTAATTGCGGAAATCTTCTTCCAAGTCCGCTAACTTCGCTTTTGTCAATTCGCTCAAATCAACTCTTCCTCCCAACCAGTCTATAAAAATAGATGCAATTTTTTTATTCGCATGGTAAACTATATGTACCAATCAATACGCACTCCATTTTCACAGAGCGCTACTCACATTTCATGAACCAGCTGAAGTCAAGCAGCTGGTTTTTTATATTTAAGTTACTTAAATAAATAGTTTGAAAATTCAAAATAAAGTTTTCTATTATTCTTTATAGTAAGCATTCATAGCTGTCTTTTTGTGGTAGAATATAACTAGGTACACTTTACACTTGGGGATTGTGTCATCATGCACTTCTTTCTTCTAAGCAGTCGGCTGTTGATTGACAGTCGGCTGCTATTTCTATAGCCAACATTAATACTAGAAGGGTTATCTCGTGCAAATTATTATCTTCCAATATATAATTAATATATGTTTAATATTCACTTTTTGGCTCTAAGCCATTATTGCTAACTTGTATGCCAGCTGGCGGAAAACAGCTGGCTCTTGCATGTACGCTAGTAGTCGATTAGTGGTCGGTTGACTACTTTACATAATTCACAGTTTTTATTTTTTCAAAAAGCATTCAATTTCTTAAAATAAGAAATAGACGAATATTACTGGCTAGGACGTGAAAAAATAGCTTCTTCGTGCTAGTATTAAATTAGTCATTGATGTGGTTCCTTGGAATCATTGTCAATATCATTTCTTTCTTTATGAACGGCCGACTGGCGGAAAACGGTCGGCTTTTTTTGTAGTTCAGATCTTTCTTTTTAGGTTCCCCTAAATTGCTATGTTAAAGTTTTAAAATGATCACCTACTGTACATAAACTCTCTTTATGGTATTCTTAAGTCAACCTTTTCCGATTCTCTTTTTAAGAGAGTTGGTTCATGCTTTTCTATCCGTTTATCAGCTACAATCCGCGGTTGGCAAATGGTAAGATAATTTTACGAATAGTCAACCTTTCGTCGGGTTGGCTATTTTTTACTAGAGTTATTTCAGTGTAGTTGAGGTTAATTCTATTTCCCATTCCCCATCTGATTTAATTTCAAGTAAATAGTTATCCCCATCTTTCGGCACTTGGACTACTTGTTGTCCATTATAAGTTGCGACTTTTTTTGAAAAGGTTGTGATCAATGTTCCATCATTATCAAAGATACGGATCATAATGTTACTTCCACCAGTAAATTTTATATCAAGGACAGAACTTCCTTTTTTTAAAGCCAAATTTGTATAAACTTTGTCACTTTTTCCAGTTTTTTTAATAACCTCAGAATCGTTCGAATTCTCAGTTACAGATGACCCAATACCATAATTATCATCTCTTGCGCTTTGCGGGCTTTTATATTCTATTTTGCAACCAGTAAAGCTCAATAGGGTTCCCACCATTATTAAAAGTACTATTGGTTTCTTAATCATTTTCTTACATCCTCACAATGACACATCCAGCTAAAAGCACTACTAACAAAAACAGGACTACAATGAATTTGACCGATCTCATAATTATTTCCTCCTAAATAAAATTTACATTCTGACATAAGCACAACCGCCTAAAGAAATCAATATAATTCCTAATAAAACGATTACTTTTAGTTTTTTCATTTTGTTTTACACTTCCTTCTTGTGATTCTATTTACGACAATTCTGTTAACTGCTTGTAGCACATTTTGCCTTATCTAATCCGGCATCAAATCCAGCGACCCACTGATCAGCAAGGCAACCGTACTTACAATTCTTTAATTCCTCTAATAATTCATTCTTATTCACGTATTTCGTCCTCCTTTAGTAATTCCGGGGTTTCATGGATGTTGCCGATAACCTCATAAGAATAGCCTCCCACGCTATCTTTATTAAAAATCCTGTATTCCATTTCTGAGCTGGGGTCGGCGAAAACTAAGCCGGAATGATAACGTGATTCTTGCACAACAAAAGCTTTGTTATCCACATAATCAAAGCCGTTATTAACATCTAATAAAACCACATCCCCCTCGTAAATCTCCACACCGTTTTTGTCTTTCCAGCCTGTTGATTGCATGAGCGCGCCATCTCTAAGGTTCAAACTACGTCCACCACCTACACTAAAAGCTGTAGAAATATAGTGTTCGCTCATATCATAAACTAATCCTACATTCTCCCCACTTTCTTCTATGTGTAAGGCACTCAACCGAATAAACTTTTTTTCCTTTTGTCCAACGCTCTAAATTTTGGTATCATTGTTAGTCCTCCTTAAAATACTCTGGCATTTTATATTTGATAATCGCCGTGTGGAAAGCCTTTTTTATTAACTTCCCTTCTCTTGCTTCACATACCCTGCACGCTTTAAGCGTTCCTCAATCGTTGGTAGTTGCTTCCACGGGGTCATCTTCGTTTGCATCCCTTTGGCAACCGTCTTGGCATCGGCCACCGTTACATACCGATACGAGCGTGTACTTTCATCAGCGATTAGCGCTGTGGTCGTTGTGTGGTAGATTTCTAGCATTGAGCTTCCTCGCTTCCTCTCAACGTAAGTTCTTTTCTATAGTTATTCCACATCGCTTTACTCATTCCAGCCGCTCTTCTCAATGTATTGTCTCGGTAGCCTAACTTTCTGAGGAAGATATATTCTTTTACTGTCAGTTGATCCGCATCAATTGTTTTGATTGGTCTGGATACATCCATCGTCTCGCCATCGATTTCTTTTCCTAATTGCCTAATCTTTCTTGCGACCGGGTTATCTGTTTTATACCAATTTGGATAAGCTTCCATAAGGGCTACTATTTCTCGCCGCTTGGCTTTTTTTATCTTCTTCAAAGTAGACACATCTTCAAAAGTTACGCTGTCCATGGTTCCTCCTTAAAATGGCAGCCCATCGTCTGGCATGTTGCTCCCATTGCCAGTAAATGGAGGGGTGTGAAACCCATGCTCACTTAATCCCGGCATAGATGGCTGATTATTTTGCGTTTTAAAGCCGTTGTTTTGGTTTGAGGTAGGGATTCTCCCCTCAGATTTGTTTAAAATCCCGTCAGCAGCGTTTTGGTTAGTCTGAGCGTTACTTTGATCCTTGGCTTTACGTTCCAATAACTGGAAATTTTCACAAACAACTTCAGTCACATACACACGCTGTCCTTGTTGGTTTTCGTAAGAACGAGTTTGTATTCTTCCAACGACACCTAACAATGTTCCTTTGTGCGCATAGTTTGACATGGTTTCCGCTGGTTTACGCCAGATAACACAGTTAATAAAATCTGCCTCGTGCTCTCCATTCTGATTCTTAAAATTACGATTTACCGCAAGTGTGAACGTAGCCACCGCCTGTCCACTGTTTGTATATCTAAGGTCTGGCTCTTTTGTTAATCGCCCGACTAGTACTGTTTGATTAATCATTATTCTTGTCTCCTCTCTCACCGAGTAAATACCCCAACATCAAGGTCATTAACCAAACTACAACACCGACAACAAGTTTAATCATTTCTTTCATCCTCCTCACACGTACCAAATAAAATCGCAATAGCTACTTCTGCTTCCCTCTCTGCAAAAAGTTCATCTCTCCATTGGCTAAATTCTTCCGTGACCGGTAACCAGTCTTCGTAGGCTGTACTCTCAAAAGATTTTTTTTTGCTCCACTTCGTCGTAAGCGAGGATAAAATTTAAACAGCTTAAAAACATCAGGCCTTGTTCCCTATATTTTGTAAAAAATTGAATGCGCTTTTTCACCTCTTCTGGCATATCTGCTTTTGGTGGCTTTATTTTCTGTTCCCCATCAACATCTAAAATTTTAAAGCCATAGATATTTTTCACACTTCGACTTAATCTATGAAGTCTTTCAGTATTTGTCATTTAGATAACCTCCACTATGATTTCTGTCTATTACTTTGAATGTTGCCAGTCGTTCCTCTTTGAGCGCCTAGTCTATTTCCGCTTTTGACCACGGTTTGATTAGTTGAGCATTGTACTCAACAATTAAGTCGACATGCTCGTAATACATTTGATTTATTCCTGTGATTTGGATAGCTAGATCATCTTTTTCGCCTTGAGCTCCTATGAATTCTCCGACTTTATAAATATCCGGAAACATGTCTTTCGCTGTGTTGTAGCGTCGCTTAAAACTAGAGTACCGATTGTATTTACTAAAATCGGTATCACTATTTACCTTTTGACAAACAGCCGTCATATCTAGCTTTGGATTGCGATAAACTTGGACATCTAACTCACTTATGGCTATGATGACGTACTTATCAGACTCGTACATAAATGATTCGCCGACCGACACCGACTTATTAAAGCCGGATCGTCTAAGCTTAAATACTTTTAGCATGTATACGTCCACCTACTCTCCTAGTAATTCTTGCAGTTCTTGTTCCAGCCGTGCTTGTTCCTCCGGGGAGAGTTTCTTTTCTTCTGCCGGATTACTTACCCAGTCTGGCAGCTGTTCTTGTCGTACTGGTTGTTTCTGGTGACCACCATATTGTTTTGGTTGCCAATTCTGTTGGTTTAAATAGCTCTCAAATTTTGGCCCAAACAATGTCTCGGGTCTAAGATACTTTTGCATGTCTGCGTCGTTGAGCCATTCAGTGGTTTTTTTATCGATAACTGTTTTAAAGTCATCTACACTGAACCCCTCTGCTAGCCGTGCATCAATCTTGGTTTGAGTTGCTTTTGTTTGGTAGCGATAGTTGGTATTGGCTTTTTGATTTAGATAATCAATGATTAATTTGTAAGGCTTAGGCGTTGTCGAGTTTTGCTTTGGCAAACTCGGCATATTATCTTTACTATCCTTACCTAACCTAACCTTACCTAACCTAACCTGCGTCTCCAAACTGTATCCATCTTGTATACATTCTATATCTACAGGCGTTAAAACCGTGTCATTAAAGCTATAAGCCTTATTGTCTTTGTCCGTAAGCAACGCTTTTTCTTCTTGATACAGGGTCGGTTTATACCGATCCTTTTGGATATAGTTGTGTATCTTCCAATGCTTGATTACAATCACACCACTCTCAAATACTAAAATAAATCGTTTAGCCATGAGCAGCTTTAAATCATCGTCTCCACACCCAACCATGCGCTGGATTTTTTTAGGGTTGTTTATAAATCCATCATCATCCGCACGCATTGCTAAATGGAAATATAATGATTGGCTAGACAGCGGCATGTCTAGAAATGCGTCACTGTCAATAATCGTTTTGGCAAACATACGTCGTTCTGCCATCGTTTAGCCTCCTATATTTAGCTTTTTCCGCTCTTCGGCGTTTAATTGAACCGGTTTTACCTGATACTTATTCATAAAATTTTGCGTACCTATCCTGTGCTCCTCTTGGTGATGCTCACGGCAGCCAGCATAAAACGTAAACGTATCATGACTAATCTTTTTGCGATTACGCCCCATGCCAACTACTTGGATGTGGCAAACATCAGCCTGTTTCCCGCATATGCAGCATCTACGGTATTTGAGGCAGTAGTAAAACCATTTGTTGTTATCTAATAAATAGTTATACCGTCGCTGTAACGAGATATTGTTTTTTAATACAAATTTGATTAAAAAATTTATCCACTCTGTCCCCTCATTTTTAGTTGCTTTGTGGTGCTCAAAATACAAGCCTGTTTTAGCCTCATAGTAGTATTTGAGCACGCCCTCAATCCACTTGGGCTCGTCGTAACTCCAGTGTGCTATATCAGCAATTAGCGCATGTGAGAGCGCATTTTGTTTATGAGACATCTGGCGGTTGTCTAACAACTCCACCCTTGCCAAATTGTCCTCCTTGGCAGCTAGCAAGTCTAAAAAGTTGCTATTAATCTCATCTTCAAATTCAAGCGTTATTTTATTTCCGTTGTTATTAATGATTTTGCCGATCATTTCCTCACGTCGCTTTCCCTTGTTCCTTTTTCTCTTTCGCTTTCATCTTTTCAAAGTGAGTACGCAATTCATTGGTATATCTAATCAGTGTCTCGAATTCTTCTAAGGTAATATCGTCAATAAAAGTTTGGATGCCTTTTTTAAGCAGTACAGCTCCAGTTACTTCTTCTTCCGTTTTATCTTGCAGTTCTGCTAAAGATTTCAATAAAAGTTTTAAAGAATGAACTTGCTCTTGTGTCGCTTTTTTTGGCGGTTGAAGCTTCACTCCCTCAAGCTCTGGATCCGCTCCTGTAGGCACTTGAAATAAGTTTGTTAAAGCATATTTAAGCGCGCCTGTTTGCGCTTTATACACCCCTTTATCACCCGCATCTTGTCCTGTTCCGACACCTTTAAACATACGTGTTTCCCCTGTTTCTGCATCTTCCAAGGTGTACATAACTTCGATGGTTGTCCGATATTCCGTTTTTCCTTTGGCAGTTGTTACCTCATCAACTTTATGTGAGATAATATCCGAAAATAACACTAACTTTCTTTTGGCCAGCTCTTCGCGAATTACTTGCTTGATATCACTTTCAGTGGCATAGGCATATTTATGGAAGTCATTCCAACCTGTTTTAGGAATGCGCTTTACCTCTTTAGTGATTTCAGCAATTTTGAGGATTAATTTATTTTCTGTCATCGCTTATTAAGCCACTCCTTCCCACTGATGATTTCCAGTTTGCTTGCTAGTAAATTATCCGGGTCGTACTCGTCCAGCGCTGTCATAAAGCTTTCTTGATTACCAACTAGTTTTCTTTTCCCGTCCTTATATCTAAAGTACATAATAAATACCCAATCGCTCTCATAGACGACGTTTCCAAAATCGTCAATGTTCCAATTCATGGTGTCGTCTATTTCTTCCCCGTATTCGTCGTAAAAGTCTTCTGACGGAGTTGTGAGGTATTTATCTAAAGCCGCTGCTTCTTGTGGTGTCATTTCTATAACCCCCTATTCAAAAATATCGCCTTGCTTATTTGTATTTTTGATAAGCAAGCGTAACTCTGTGTTAGGTAACCACTCGTCAATAAAGCTTAATGCCTCATCAAATTTAACGCGTGGCAACTCGCCGTAGCGCGGTAGATGGAAATACTGTTTAAAGTCACGCCAATAGCTAGAAAACACCTTTTTAGAATGTTGTTTATACGCTGGGCTATCCTTGCCACCTAAGCATTCCACAACCTTTCTTGCGGAGTGATCCTTAACCTCAGCCTCTTGTTGGCCAGTAATGCGCATCGTATCCTTTAGTTTAGATACGTCTTTTTTTACATCTTTCATCTCTTCCAGTTGATAGATCATCATATCCTCGATTGTTTGAGGAACGGTATTTTTACGGATAACTGTCTCCATTTCGTTAAACGCTTCAATATACCTTTGTTTAAAATAGATGGCTTTTTTACCAGTGAAACCCATTGCTAAAAGAAAGAATCCATCGCGACGAATAAAGTAAACTCTGCGGTCACGACCGTATTTGTCAGGTTCTATCCCTTCAAAAAACATCTCCTCAAAATTGAGGACATCTTCTTTTAGTTTTTCGATATCTCTTAAAACATTGTCATGGCGTTTATCAAAACTATCTGCAACTTGCAAACTAGTGGTTACGGCTTCCTTATTTTTCATAATTACTAAATCTTGCATATTGAAATTCCTCCTTCTTGTGGTATCATTTACATAGATATTTTTAGTTATGCGACTTATCTCTTGCCGGCGGAGTCGCTTTTTTGCTCGTAGATAAGCGGCTCTGGGTAGGTGATGCCGCCTTTAAATTTGCTAAATTTATGGATCAACAGTCGGCTTACCTCTGCCTTGTCTACGCCCTTTGCGTAGACTTTACGGCTTTTTAAACCTAGAGCTTGCATTGTCATTACAGACCTCTCCTCTCTTTTTGTTGGATATGGTTTAAACGTGTTTTTAGTTCCTCTAAATCTTTAAGTGCATATTCACTTGTCCCGTGCCACTTCCCTATAAAATCTATGTCGTTGTTTTCTAGTGCTGTTTTTAAGGCATTAATTTTATTGGTTAGTATCTTAACTTTAGCCTTATTCATTTTGCTCACCTTGCCCTTTTGTAGTATAATTACATAAAGTTTAATTTCCTTAGTTGCTTGTATCGTCTGCCAACGATGCAGGCTTTTTTAGTAGTTCTTGTATTTCTTCTAGCAACACATTTTGTGTGTGGTCTAATTCATCGGTTAAATTTTTTACTCTTGTTACAAAAGCATCCGAATCAATAACAGATTTTGTATGATATTCACACTCAATTTTTAATCTTTTAAAATAAGTGTATTGATTGAGAGAAAACTGATTTTCTGGAGATAATCGTTTATCTCTATGGAAAACTTCGAACTCTTTTTTTTCATCAAAAATTCCCATTTCCGTTCCCCTCCAATAACTTGTTATAAATCCCCTCGTACCGCTTTAGCTCCGCTTGATAGTGCTTAATCGTACGGATATCAAGCTCCATCGGGTCTTTGCCATGTAACAATTTGATGCAATCTTTTAGTGTTACAATATGCTCTCTTACAAGCTCTCTCACTAAAAATGCCTCGTGTTTGGTTAACATTGGTTGTCACATCGCTTTGGCCGCCACGCTGTCATAATCTCGTTAGCTCCGATAATCACTAATGTAGCTATGCCAGCCTTAACAGAGATACTTGTGACTATCACCATCATGGTGAGTACTAGTATATTTGATAAAGTGTAGCGTAGTTGTTTATTCATTTATTTTCCTCCATATAATCCGCAGTAAATAAATCTCTACGCACTACTTCGTCGTAAATTTTTTCCAACAAGTCATCATTTTCAAAATTATCAACCGTTGGATGTATATAGTTTTGTCCTGATGAGTACCATGCTGGCGATTCTAAAATTTCATTTTCTATTCCTCGGATTGTATTTCCCGTGTTGCTCGCCCCAACTATAAAAAATAGAGCAATGACTTCTTGATCAGTTAAATTGTCCATTCGTTTCTGCCTCCTTACATAATTTATCCGCAATCGCCTTATCATGATCGCTACAGATGACGCCTTGTAGGGTTGCTTTGCGCTCGTTGATGCTGTCTTGTGGTAGTTTTGGTTTATTGTTGTCATGTTTATTGCTCCTTCTTGTAAAAATTTTCTATTAATGATTTCATTTGTTGCTCTTGCTCATCAAAGAATTTATCTAGCCACCTGACCAAATTGTTCGCAAATAATTTAGTCCATGCTACAGATATAAATGCCGATACAACTACAGATATAAAAATTGTTGTCATTGCTGTTTCCTCCTTTGGTTTTTGGTATAATTAATTGAAAGCGAGGTGATTTTATGTTAAAAATTGTTGAAGTCGAATTCCCGGAAACTCCCTTTAAACTAACAGGAAACTTTAATCTATCAGATAATTGTCCGCATTGTAAAAATTTTATTCAACCTATAGTTATTCATGGACGTGCACAAAATATAGTCGAAATGAAAACTGAAAATAAAGTAGCTGTTATGCTTCAATGCCCCAATGAAAAGTGCAAACAATTTTTTCTCGATTGGTTTTCCATTGTTGTTAACAGCTCGATGTCGATAGAAACTATTACTGACTTGGTATATACGTATTCTCCAGTCTTGGAAAACGATTTACCTAAGGATATTGAAATTATATTTCCTGACTTCACTAAAATTTATAACCAATCAATTGGAGCTGAGGTGTATAAGTTGGATCAAATTGCAGGCATCGGTTATAGAAAGTCTTTAGAGTTTTTAATTAAAGATTAT
Organism: Enterococcus faecalis; assembly: GCA_051295955.1. Taxonomy (GTDB): domain Bacteria; phylum Bacillota; class Bacilli; order Lactobacillales; family Enterococcaceae; genus Enterococcus; species Enterococcus faecalis_A. The sequence continues at coordinate 236,253 of JBPDWA010000004.1, forward strand.
GCTATCCGATTACACCCTCAAAAAATTGATTCCATAAAACAAGACTACCTAAAAGATGTAATTTCTAAATATTTCGGCGATTTCCCTAAATTACAATCACTAGCAACAGCCGCATCCTGGATTGGGAATGACGAAACCCATTTTGTTAGAAAACATGAGGATAAAGATATAGAAAGTATGAAAAAGTTTATTAAATCAGCCGCAATGTATATAGCTACTGATATGGATGCAGATGAGGCTAAGAAATTTATAAAGCCTGAATAAATTTTCACTTTTTCTTGAGCGCCTCTATGAGCTTTCTATTTATGTCTAACATCTTCATTGCCACTTCAGTAGTCAATTCTAATAAAGCGTTAAGATAATTGATTTCATTTTCGAGATCAGTTATCTTTTTTTCGTTTTTTTTCTGAACTTCTTCCAATTTTCATCCCTCCTTATAGCTTAATGTATGGTGTAGGTTGCACGGTAATCGTGTACTATTTTTACTTTGAGAAGTTCTGGTTTTATGCTTGGAACTTCTTTTATTTTTCTAACTTCTTCACTAAGCATTTCAGTCAAATTATCCTTTTTCCCTACATGAATTGATAATTCCACTTCACAAGGAATTAAACCTTTTTCATTTGTGATCGTTATTTGTCGTTTTTCGTCCATTTGATATCCTCCTCCACAAAATACTGCTCCCAACCCACACTCCATATAACAACAAGCCAACTACAAAGGTGCCAGACAGTATACAAGCAACACTTGTTACTAAGGTAATAGCGGTGTAGATGACGTATAAGTGTTTGGTTGTCATGTTAGGCTCCTTTTAAATACTCTTCAGGGGTGACTTTTCTTGTTCTTCCTCTATTATGAGCCAAATATGATAGGAACTTGTCGTATATATCAATGTTTATCCATACTTCTTGGCTTGTTACACGTTCGTAAGCTTCACGAAATATTGGCGTGTTTCTTAATAAAGCCATTCTTTTTTGATAGGTTGAAGGAGAATACTCGTACTTCTCCATAAATTCTTTCTTACGTAATTTATTAGTCATAACTACACTTCCTAACTTACTTGTTTTTGGCTTTTTAAAAGACTTGTATAAATTTATTCACTTACTGATAGCTGCAATCCATACTTTTCCTTAACGCTCATCAATTCTACCGTGCTATCTAAAATCCCCTGACGCTCAACTAGCACTTCTGGCGTCATCCCTGTTTTCCTAATCATTTTTGCAAATCCATGTAAGTTTGTTTTAGTTTCACATGCGCAGTATGATAATTACTGAAAGGGGGTGAAATGTGATGAATGAATTAACTGAAGAATCTAAATTCGTTTTAGAAACTTTGTATAAAGAGTATTTAGACAAAATTAACAACGGAATCTCGAAATCAGAAGCTAAAAAGATGAACAGTGGTCAGGCTATTCATGATGATTTCTTTTCTTATATGTTGTACGACGATTTAGTAGATTCTTGCAGAGAACTTGACCAACAAGAATTCTTAAACATTATGTGGGGCAGTAATAAACCTTTTCGTGTTTTCCTAACAAATAAAGCAATAGTTGAAATGGAAAACAAGTTCTCGAACGATATGAAAAAAGTTCTTGATTCCATCCTGTACTGGAAAAAACTACTCTTCTAATTCCCAATCGATAGCTATCAAATCATCCAATGTAGGATTCCAATTATTGCCTACATTGGATGTATCTTTTTTATCTTTTGATACGTCAATAATCAAGCAGCAGCTTCTTCTATTCGTTGGTAAAATGACTAAATTCTGTCCTTCTTTACGATTGGATTCTCTTAAGATTCCTTTACCATGTTTTTTAGCTTCTAACACAGCTCTTCTAATATCCATTTGATTTACCTCCTAACTTGGTTGTTTTTTATGTGTTGTTCTCTATTAGGAAAATAGTATCTACTTTGTATGTGTGTTGTTTTAATGTTGTTTTTAATTTATAATTACCCTAAAAAGGGGAAAAAAAGGATGATATTAGATACTATTCATTATCAAAGAAAAATAATCCGGAAAATTTACTTTACCGCTAAAAGATCTAATTTTTCTGAAAATGTAAAATTGGAAACTCTAGATAAAAACAAAGCCAAATTGTTATATTTTTTACAAGAACTGGAAAATCAAAAATTTTTAGTAATTGTAAATAGGTTATCTAATGGTGAAGCTCCACATTCTCGCTTTTTTATGGGAGGGCAAGTATATATAGCCCCATATTGGGTAAAACTAACTGAAAAAGGCCAATATTTTTTCCCATTACTGATAAATACTTATTTGGAATTTTTTCTTAAATCCGTTCTAGTTCCTATCATAGTTAGTATTGCAACTGTTTTTGCTACTAATTATTTCATTAAATAGCTTGTTAGAATTGAAGCTATAAGTGAAGCGAGTATAGGAATAAATATGCTTCTATTGAGCTTGTCTTGAGCGTCAAGCTCTTTCTCTCGTTTTTCTTCGAATTTTTTCCTCCAGTATTCATATTTTTCTTTATCCATTTTGTTCACCTCCTAACTTGGTTGTTTTTTTATGTGTTGCTGTATTGTTTTTTCTTTAACCATTCTACAAAGTCAGGATTGTTGGCTTTATAAGAATTGACCGCTTTTCTTAATTCCCTGACCATAAAGTGATTTTTTGGGATTGCTTCATAGTTTGCGATTTCTTGAATTTGTTTATCCAAGTACTCTGGCATTCTTACCCCAGTTCTTTTTATTTCGTTACTCATTCTAATTGCCTCCTTATGTTGCCTACTTGTTGTCTATATAATAATATGTTGCCTATATGTTGTCAACTAGTTTTTTGAAACTTTTTTTGTGTTATTATGTTGCCAAATAGACACTAAAAAGGAGACGATGTGATGGCTACATATAAGAATCCCCATTTCGCAATAAGAATACCTAAAGAATTATTAGAAAAACTAAAATATATTGCTGAGTACAATGCTCGTTCAGCGAATAAAGAAATTGAATTTCTAGTTCGAACCCATGTCAATAATTTTGAAAAGGAGCATGGAAAAATCAAAGTAAATGGCGATAAAAAGTAGTTGATTCTTTTAATTTTTGCTTAACCAACGAATTAAAACTAATTCCTAAATAATCACTTAAATTCATCAACGCTTCGTACAGGTCAACAGGCAGTCGGAGCGTTGTTTGTTTCTTTTCCATAGGTGCTACCTCCTTGGCTGGTTGTTCTTGTTTCCCACTTGCAGTATGATAATTGCGAAAGGGGGTGATATGAGGTTATGGAGCATCGTTCAGGTGATCCTATAAAGGATCAAATTGCTATAGCAACTATAGTTGCTCGTAATTATGCAGAAAATCTGACATACAATTTGTTAAAAGAGTTTTTTGTCGACGAATTCGATTAATATCTATTTGCACAAGTTCTGCCTTCGATATACTGATTGCTTTTTTTTCCTCTTGACTACTTCCGATAGTTGAGAGGACTTTTTTTACTTCCTGTGCTGTGCCTTCAATAATTGTTATTTTCATATTGTCACCTCCTAGATTGATTGTTTCTGTTTCACCCATGCTATATAATTACTGAAAGGAGGTGAAATGTAATGTTATCAACTAAAAATTTTTCTAATGATCTTAAAGAAAAATTGGCAATTGCTTCTGCTAAGGCATATGTTGACTACCAATCAAAATTATTCCTTGATGATGATAAAAGTCATTCTGCAGAAGAATTTACAGAAATGATGGTTGCAGCTTATTACAAATCTAGACAATCTTTGAAATAATTTGGTAATGGTTCATTATTGTGTACTACACACACTAAACTATCGAGTGATTTGCAAATTGCCCGTACATCTTTTAAGGGTAATTTGCTTTTTCTCAGAAGTTCATAAATTTCTATACATACCTGCGCTTTCTTTTCATTGTTCTCATTATCAATGAATGAAATTGGTAATATGCTTACCATTTCTTTGTTTTTTTCAAGTAATTCGCTCAGCTCCATTTGATTTACCTCCTAGGTTGGTTGTTTTGATCTTACGGTTAAACCGTAATCCAGTGGTGAAAAAATGATGTCGTTATATGTGACATCAAAAGCCTTCTCAATTGTTTTAATAATTGGTACATCTGGATAAGTTTTCCCTTTTTCATAATTTGCCCAAGTTTCTACTGAAACCCCTATAGCTTCTGCTGCTTCTTTTTGTGTCCAATTTCTCATTGCACGAAGCCCTTTTAAGGTTACTCTCATGCTCCATCACCTCCTTGGTACAGCACCATAATATTACGGTTTAACCGTAATGTCAAGTAAAAACTTCATTTTTTTATTTTATTTTCTAACATATTACACCTCAGAAATAGTTTTACCATATTATTATTGACTTTTTTACGTTTTAACCGTATTGTATTACATATAGAGTTACTGTAAAGGAGAGGTTCACTATGAGTAATTTAGGTAATAAGGAAGTGATGGCAAAAAATATTCAATACTACATGGACAGACAAGGTATAGATAGAAAAAAACTATCAGCCGACTTATCTATAAGTTACACTACTCTAACAGATTGGTTAAAAGCTAAAACTTACCCTAGAATTGATAAAATTGAGATGCTATCAAATTATTTTTCAATATCTAAAGCCGATTTAGTAGAGGAAAAACAACCAGCCACCACCCTAACCAAAATAACCGACACATCGGCAAAGCTAAACGAATCTGGACAAAAGAAAGTCTTAAAATGCGCCGAAGATGAACTAAAAGAACAGGAAAAAGCAAAGAAAAAAACCTCATCAACTATACATGATGAGATTAAACAAACAACAAATAATATCATCCACATACCAAAAACAAGGGCAGATGAGAAATTCAAACCTGTCAAATATTTTGGAGCTGTTTCCGCAGGTACAGGGGAATTCATTTTTGGAGTTGAAATAGCCGATACTGTTTATTTACCGGAAATTAAATTACCTACGACACCATTTGATTATGCGCTAAGAATTAATGGAGATTCCATGGAACCTGCTTTCAAACATAGACAATATATTTTCGTTCAATCTTTCTCTGATGGGGGGGATATTCGAGATGGCATGTTAGCGATTGTCCTTTATGAAAGTCAGGTGTATTTTAAAAAATTATGTATTGAAAATGATTGTGTCCGTTTAGTTTCTTTAAACAAAAAATACCCGGATATTCATGTGACAAATCCTGATGGTTTCAAAGTTTTGGGAAAAGTAATTGTATAAAATAACTAAAGGTGGTCATTCAATGGATATTAATAGTTTAGATAATACAGAAGTCCAAGAATTAATACATTCCCTAAAAAAACCTACTAGACTATTTGCATTATCTGAAATTAATGAAAAAATATCGACAATGTTCGGCAAAATATCTATTTCCGAATCTGTCATAGGAATTATTGATAGCGTTGAATATACGCTTTGTATTTATCGTGGAAAAAGAGATCCTCATAGATTTAGTATTAACTTAAGATTCTCTAATCATCATCACCAATTGATTCGCTTAGACATCGGATCTGGGCATAACAACCCAGATGGAAGTAAAATAACTGGAGACCATATTCATATCTATAATAAAAATTTTCCTAAGAGAGACTCTTACGCTTACTCTTTAGATATCCACGATTTCCCAAATGTGGAAAATATGATAGATGCTTTTTATAAGTTTTCAATGTATACTAACATAAAAGAATTGTGAATTAAGATAGGTGGTGATTATTTTGAGCAAACTATGTGAATTAAAAAAACAATATTCTAATTGGTTGATTGATAATATGAATTATGACCAACTTGATTCGTCAACTATACGAATTGATACCCCTTTTTTAGATAATGATTTTGATGAGATTATTTTATATGTTGATTTGCTCAAAAATAATAAAATCACAATATCTGACGACGGATATACTCTAGCAAATCTTAGCAGTAAAGGATACGGCATAAACAATAGAACATATAAAAGAAATAGTATTTTAGCTGAAATTGTAACTGAATATGGTGTTGAATATAATATTAAAGAACAAGAATTATTTATTCATACAGATTTTGATAAATTTGCAGTCTCTAAACATCGTTTGTTACAAGCTATTTTAAAAATTAATGACATGTTCTTACTTCGTCCCAATTACGAATCAACTGTTACTTTTGAAATAATCTCAAAAGAATTAGAAAAAAATAATATTTTATTTTCTACAAACGCCCCGGCTTTAGGCCGTCGTGGAATTACCTTTATTTTTGATTTCTCTATTCCTACCAAGAAAAAGAAAGATAAATTAATCCGAATTATAAATTCACCTAACGATTTAAACTACTCAAAGATATTAAGTATGGATGCTAGCATGCTTAAGGGCTCTAAAGATGCTGATTTTTTTGCTATATTAGATGATGTAAATCATAACGTAAATCACTTATCTGAAATTGAATCAATATATGAAGAGGTAAAAGAACAATATGATGTAAATATATCTCCTATCATGTTTTCGGAATTAAATAAGAAAGTTTCTCTATTGAAAAATTAGCCCACCTCGGGCTTTTCTTTTATCTTATTGTAATATATTTTTAAAAGGAGTTTCGCTATGTGGGTAGAAGAAATAATAGATAAAAAAGGAAAGAAAACATATAAATTCAATGAACGATATATAGATCCTTGCACTCGTAAAAGAAAAAAAGTTAGCATAACATACAAAAATAAATCTAGAGAAACACAAAAAAATGCTTTGTATGAACTTAGTAAAAAGATTGATAATAAGTTAAATACAAAAACCGTAAGAAAACCTAATATAACTTTTTATCAACTTATAGAAGAATGGCAACCAATTTATAAACAGCAAGTTAAAGAATCTACTTTTTATCCTACTAAAAACATTTTAAATACTGTAAAAAATAAGATTAGTGGTGATGTTATTGTTTCTGCAATAAGTGCAGTGTATTTAAATAATATTTTTGAAGAAATGATTTACAAAGATTATCTTTCAAATAAGTATGTTAGTGTAATAAAAGCTAAATTAAATTTAATATTTTCTTATGCTTTAAAAAAAGGATATATCTTAAACAATCCGATAAATGATGTCAAGATAGACTACAAAAGAGAGGAAAAATCATTTAAAATAAAAGATAAATTTTTAGAAGATGATGAGTATGCCCGTCTTGTTAATTTTTCTATGAGGCATAATATCAGATATGGATTACTTTTTCAATGGTTATATCTGACAGGAATGCGTCCCGGAGAAGCGATTGCACTAAGCAAAGCAGATATAATAATCAACAAATCATGCTCTTACGTTATTATAAATGGTACAATGATGTACAGGGAACGTTCAGTTAATCAAATGAAGAAGTCTAATTCTACTAAGACAGCTGCGGGTATGAGAGAAGTTGATTTACCTAGTAAAGCAATACAGATTTATCGTAAGTTACTAGAAATGAACCCTAAAGGTAAATTCTTATTTCAAACTTCAAAAGGTACACCTTTTCAGATAACTGCAATTAATACGTATTTAAGAACTCATTCGAAGGATTTTGGTATTGCTAAAAATTTAAGTTCACATATTTTTAGGCACACACATATTTCAAAGTTAGCTGAATTAGATGTACCACTTTATGCTATTCAAGATCGAGTAGGCCATGAAAATAGCAATCTTACTGAAAAAATTTATCTCCATGTTACAAAAGGAGTTAAGGAAAAAGTAAAACTCACTATAGAAAAGTTATGATTTTCTGTTACTCTTGCCCCTTTTGTGCCCCTTTATGTTAGATTGATTATCTATTTTTATATCACACTTTAGTTAAAATAACACAAATAAATAAAAAAACCTTTGAATTACAAAGGTTTTACGGTTTAAGATAACTTTCTTATCTTCTGATTTCTTTGATACGAGCTGCTTTTCCGTGTAATGCACGTAAGTAGTAAAGTTTTGCACGACGTACTTTACCGTAGCGAACTACTTCAATTTTAGCAACACGTGGTGTGTGTAATGGATAGGTACGTTCTACACCAACACCATTTGATACTTTACGTACTGTATAGGTTTCGCTGATGCCAGCGCCGCGGCGTTTGATTACTACGCCTTCAAATAACTGGATACGTTCGCGTGTTCCTTCGACAACCTTCGCATGAACGCGAACGGTGTCTCCAGGACGAAACGCAGGAATATCCGTACGTAATTGTTCTTTCGTTAACTCTTGAATTAATGGATTCATCTTATCCGTCTCCTTATTCCAAATATTCTTATGGTTCGTTCCACAGCGGAATATCGTAATAGTTGAATGCTTTGCACTCACCAAAACAGTTTAACATAGCTTAATCAGGGTGTAAAGAGCTTTTTCTTGAAATCCCGATTAGTTTTGGGCTTCTTCCATTTTTATCTCAGCAAGGTACTGTTCCATTTCCGGAGTCAGCTCTAGCTTTGCCAACATATCAGGTCGGCGTAAGTACGTGCGACGCAGCGATTCTTTCAACTGCCATTGAGCAATCAGCTTATGATTGCCGTTCGTTAGTACTTCAGGAACAGGCAAATCATTAAATAGTGCCGGTCGTGTATATTGAGGATGTTCCAAAAGGCCCGTTGAATGAGAATCACTTTGTGCCGAAAGGGTATTGCCTAAGACCTCTGGCAACAAACGTACCGTCGCATCAATCATGACCATTGCTCCTAATTCGCCACCAGTTAAAACATAATCCCCTAAGGAAACTTCATCCGTCACTAATGTACGGATACGTTCATCGTACCCTTCATAATGCCCACAAATAAAAACTAAATGGTCTTCTTGAGCAAATTCTTCAGCCATTTTTTGGTTAAAGGGGGTGCCCGCAGGATCTAGCAAAATCACACGTTTTGGCTGATTATTCGTCTGTGTTTCGATTGCTTTCAGGTTATCATAAATAGGCTGCACTTTTAAAAGCATTCCGGCACCACCACCATAAGGGTAGTCATCGACAGTTTGATGTTTATTATCTGAGAAATCACGAAAATTTGAAATATTCAATTCTAACAGCTTCTTTTCTCGTGCCTTACCAATAATTGATTCTCCCATGGGTCCTTCAAACATTCTAGGAAAAAGAGTTAATACATCAATTCTCATCATCCATCAATCCTTCTGGAATTTCCACGTCAATTCGTTGGTTTTTTACATCAACTTTTGTGACCACCCCTTCAATATATGGCAAAAGCAAATCTTTTTTCTTTTGACGTTGGACAACCCAAACATCATTGGCTCCTGGGGAAAGAATTTCTTTGACTTTTCCTATTTCTGCTCCAGTTTCATCATAAACCGTTGCTCCAATAATTTCATGGTAATAAAATTCATCAGCTGACAATTCAGCCAATTCGTCTTTGGCCACTTTTAGCAGGCCATCGCGGTAGCCTTCTACATCATTAATCGTTGGATGATTTTCAAAGCTGATAATATCGAAGTTTTTGTGTTTACGGTGGGATTTCACAATTAGGTCAAGGGGTGCCTTTTGTGCTTGAAATAACGTTAATTTTGCCCCGTTTTTATAACGAAGTTCTGGGAAATCAGTTTGAGAAATAACACGGACTTCGCCTTTAATCCCTTGCGTATTGACAATTTTGCCAACATTTAAATAATCAGTCACTAGATATCCTCTTTTCCGTAATATAATCTTTTTCATTTTACCATTTCTACCGGCTAAATTCTATCTTCTTTTTTTCCCAATAAAAAAGTAAAAGCTAGCGAAAACTACCAAGCAAAGGATCGCTCCAACCAGCTTCTACTTTTATTAATTGTCAGTCAGTATATCGATAAGTCATTAATTACCAGCTCCTGTGAAAGTTCCATAAATCAAAAATAAATTGAGCAAAATCAACACAACAGCAATCATCCAAGCAAGTACTTTCACCCACATAGAATTGGCGAAGCGTCCCATAATTTTTTGATCACTCGTGTACAGCGTTAATGGAATAATTGAAATTGGTAAAGCAATACTCAAGAAGACCTGTGTATATAGCAATAAATTTTCAACAGCAGATTCGCTGCCGCCGTAAACAATAACACAGACAATCACTGGTACAATGGCTAATAAACGTGTGATGACTCGTCGCAACCAAGGTGCAATGCGCAAATGAATAAAACCTTCCATAACAATTTGTCCAGATAGCGTACCGGTTATTGTTGAATTCTGTCCAGAGGCTAGCAGAGCCACCGCAAATAAAATACTCAAAACGGGACTAGCAATATTCCCAACAATCTCAGGATTTTTTAATGCATCGTACAAATCCACAAATTTCCCCAGATCACTGTTAGTTCCATAAAATAAAGCGCCACCTAATATCAATAGTAAACAATTAATAACAAAAGCGACTGTTAACTGAATATTAGAATCCCATGTAGTAAAGCGGATGGCTTTAGCTTTTTCTTCGTCATTATTGCGGTCAAATTTGCGAACTTGAGCTATGGATGAGTGCAAATACAAATTATGAGGCATAACAGTAGCTCCCACAATTCCTAAAGCTAGAAAAAGCATCGATTTATCTGTAGCAATTGCAGGATCAGGAATAAGCCCTCGCAAAATTTCACCAAAATTCGGATCTGCTAACGCCACTTCATAGGCAAATACAAAAAAAATCACAGCAATTAAGCAAGCGACGATTGCTTCGATTTTGCGAAAACCTAACTTAGTTAACAGCAACAGTAATAGTACATCAAACGTAGTAATCAAAACACCCACTAATAAAGGAAAGCCAAACAGCAGTTGTAACGCCACCGCTCCACCGATAACTTCTGCAATATCCGTCGCCATAATGGCCAACTCAGTAATGATCCATAAAACAAAGCCGACACCTCTACTAGTATGGGCTCGTGTTGCTTGAGCTAAGTCATGTCCTGTGACAATCCCCAATTTAGCTGCCATACTTTGCAGCAGCATCGCAATTAAACTAGATAGAAGAATCACACTTAACAAGACATACTTATATTCAGCACCACCGGCAATAGAAGTAATCCAGTTACCGGGATCCATGTAACCGACCGCCACCAAAGCTCCCGGTCCGCTGTAAGCCAACAAGGTACGACCGAAACTAGCATTTTTTGGCACTTCTACTGTATTGTTGATCTCTTCTAAACTCGGTCCGTTAGCATAATGAACCATTTTCTCCACTCGATGATCGTTTTCATTCATAGATTCACTCCTCTTTTTTAAATATTTAAAGTAAATATAGATTTATTTTAGGCATACCAAAAAACGTCGCTTTTATTGTAGCGTTTAAATAGAAAAATGTAAATAGATACGTTTTTTTCAGACGAAAGAAGGATAGCTTTTTGGCAATCATACGCTTATACTGAAAGTAACAGATATAGCTTACAACTTTGTTCGTTGAAATTAAGCTGGAACCATGGCGAAATCTCTGGGATTTTCGTATACTTATAAAAAATGCAAACACTTAAGGAGTTGATTCAAATGAGCATTGCCCTGTCCAGAAAAATTATTCACTGTATTTCAATTATTGGCGTTATCGCCAGTATTGTGGCTACTCTTTATTTCATACACTTAGGTGTTTTTAAAGATATTGATGCGTTGCGCAACTTGGTCGGTGACTCCATGATTGTTGGCCCGATCATTTTTGTCTTAATCCAAATTCTTCAAGTGGTCATTCCTATTATTCCAGGCGGAATCAGTTGTGCCGCCGGTGTGCTGATTTTTGGTCCAACGATGGGCTTCGTTTACAACTATGTCGGCATTGCCATTGGTTCAGTCATTATTTTTTTGCTAGGAAGAAGTTACGGCAAACCGTTTATTTTAAGCTTGGTGAATGACAAAACCTACAATAAATACATCGGTTGGTTAGATAATGAAAAACGTTTTGAGCGATTATTTACATTGGCGATCTTTTTTCCTATCGCACCCGATGACGCCTTGTGTCTAATGGCGGGTTTAACGAATATGACTGTAAAAAAATTCACCTTGATTATTCTCTTAGCTAAACCGGCTTCAATTTTCTTATACAGTTTAGCATTAATTTACGGCGGATCATTTTTAACAAGTTTATTAGGGTTTTAAGTGTCTGATGAAACTCGGCTAACATTTAGAGTGTGGAACAAAACTACGTTTGTTTGGCTGCCATGCTCTTTTTTATTTTGATTTTTGTGATTATTAGGAGTTGTTGAAGAATGCGATATCTGAAAAATAGTTTGATAAGTACGTGGGGCTTTTTAAAAGGGACTTCTGCCTACTTTCGAGATGTCTTATTAATGCATGGCTTCATGCTGTTTATTTTTATGCCTTTATTATCAAGCCTGACTCGGGTGATTTTAAATTTAGGCGGGATTAAGTACTTGTCTTTTGATAATCTGGGTACGATATTACAAAATCATCCCTTTGTATTACTTGCTTTAAGCTGTGTCTTACTCTTAATTGTGTTGGCAAGCTTTTTTGAATTTACTTTTTTGCTGTTGAGTGTTTATTTCATCACTAAAAAACAACCAATCACACTACCAGCATTGATTAGAGGGACATTGCTGCAATTAAAAAAAGTTCGTTTCGTGACTTTTTTGTTTTTCTTATGTTATTTTTTCTTGGTTTTACCTTTAAGCGGGTTGCCTTTTCATTCGGATCTTCTAGCAAAGGTCAAAATTCCAGCGTTTATTCTAGATTTTATTTTTGCTAATCGAGTGGCAATTGTCACTAGTTTTGTAATTGCTGAATTGTTGATTCTTTATTTAGCCGTTCGTTTAATTTTTGCTTTTCCGGAATTAATTTTGCGAGATAATAATTTTCGAGAATCGCTGCGGAGAAGTTGGCAGTTGACTAAAAAACGATTTCTTAAAATTTTAGGACAGTTCCTGTTTATTGGTGGTGCTACCTTACTCATTTCCTTGACAGGTTACTTATTGGTTTATACCGGACAAGTAATAGTTGAAACGTATTTGCCACAGTTTGCATATTTGAGTGCAGTAATCGCCTTGACTTTGCTGCAGTTTTTCTTGCTGTTGAACTTAGTTTTATCAACCATCGGAATTTTTTATATCATCATTAATCAGATGAACGATAAAGGCATGTTGCCTGAAATTCCCCAATGGTTTCAGCAAAAGCCTCAGCAAGCCACCCATTGGACACCAGTCAAGGTTTGGGCTTTTAGTATTTTTACTGGCCTGTTCGGTATTGGAGTAGCAGCTTATAATGCCAACTATTTAAGTAACGTGCCCCTTAAAGCTCCGGTTACTATTTCCCACCGGGGTGTAAATAATGGCAATCAGGTGCAAAACTCTCTGGAAGCACTAACAGCTACTGCTAAAGAAAAACCCACCTATGTGGAGATGGATATTCAAGAAACAAAAGATCAACAATTTGTTGTGATGCATGATTTTAATTTAAAAAAATTAGCTGGTGTCAATAAACGCCCCAACCAAATGACCTTGAAGGCATTAACTCAGTTAACAATTCGGGAAAACGGCAAAACAGCCAAGATTCCTTCTTTCGATGCCTACTTAGCTAAAGCAAAATCCTTAAACCAAAAATTGCTGATTGAAATCAAAACCACGCCACAAGACAGTCCTGATTTAGTGGATCGTTTTGTAAAACGATATCAAGAAGCGATCTTGCATGAAGGGCATATTTTACACACCTTGACATACCAAACGGCTACTGAATTAAAACAAAAACAACCAGCGTTTTATGTAGGGTATATCATTCCTTTTAATATCGTCGGACCGCCTAAAGCACCGGTGGATTTCTTCACGATGGAATACAGCACCTTAAACCGCAACTTTATCAATGCCGCGCATCAAGACGGAAAAAAAGTTTTTGCTTGGACACTTAATGATGAAGAAAGTATAACCCGCCATTTCTTTTATGGCGCTGACGGTATTATCACCGATGATTTAACGTTGTTAAATGAAACCATTAAAACTGATTTAGATGCGCCCACTTATTCCGATAAACTGTTAAATTTTACAATTGGCTTTGGCTAAGTATTATAAAAAAAGAGCTTGGAACTTTGTCTGGATGACAACTGTTCCAAGCTCTAAAATTTATGCAATGGCCAAATTCATAAAGTTTTAGAAACAGCAATACTAGTTATGTTTCCACGCTATAGCAGGGCTACTCTTCTTCAACCCTGCTATTTAGCTAACTATTTTAATGATAGAAAAGTCTTTGTATTAAAGACCTTGTTTTCCTAGTTTTCGTTGCAAAAGTTTAACAACTTCTACAATGGGAATGATAGAAAAGGAGGTAATTCCAACAATTGCCCATTGATACCCATCCAAGTGTGAGACACTAAATAAATCATTAAAGCCTGGAATCACAATGGTGATCGCTAGCAAAATAAAGGAAACAAGGATCGCCCAGTTAAAGGATTTATTTCTAAACAAACCAACTTTAAAGATGGATTGATAAATCGATTTTACATTAAAGGCATGGAATAACTGGATCAAACCAAGAGTAGCAAAAGCCATAGTTAAAGCATCGCCATGTTGTAAGTCATTCAAGGCTTGTGTTGAAAGATTTGGCATATTAGCTGCAGTATGTGCTGGGAACAGGATAGACATTTTATAAACAATCAATGTTAGCGCTCCTTGTACAATCCCTTGATAGACCACACTGCTAAACACACCGCCAGAGAAGAAATTCGATTTTTTCCCGCGGGGAGCGTGGCTCATCACATCACGTTCAGCCGGCTCTACTCCTAAAGCAATTGCTGGGAAAGTATCTGTAACCAAGTTGATCCAAAGCAGATGAACCGGTAACAAGGTATCCCAGTTTAACATTGTCGCAATAAATAAGGTTAAGACTTCCCCTAGGTTGGCTGAAAGTAAATATTGAATTGTTTTTTGAATATTTGAAAAGACTTTCCGTCCTTCTTCCACAGCAACGATAATCGTTGAAAAATTATCATCTGCTAAGACCATATCCGAAGCTCCTTTTGAAACTTCCGTACCGGTAATCCCCATACCAATTCCAATATCAGCTGCTTTTAATGCTGGTGCATCATTAACTCCATCACCAGTCATAGCTACTACTTTGCTTTCTTGCTGCCAAGCTTTGACAATCCGAACCTTATGTTCAGGAGAAACTCGAGCATAAACAGAAAACTTGCTAACTTCCCGTGCGAATGCTTCATCCGATAATTCATTTAATTCTGCACCAGTAATCACGGCTTGATCCTCGCCAGCTTTAATAATACCTAGACGAATCGCAATCGCTTCAGCCGTATCGCGATGATCGCCGGTAATCATAATTGGACGAATACCAGCTTCTTTGGCAACATGGACTGCTTTAGCAGCTTCCTTGCGCTCTGGGTCAATCATCCCTACCAGACCAGCAAAGATTAAATCACGTTCAACTGCTGCAGAACTCATGTCAGCAGGAATTTCTGCTACGTATTTATACGCCATTCCTAACACTCGCAACGCCTGTTTCGCCAAATCAGTATTTGTGGATAAAATCGCTTGCCGCCCTTGATCGTCTAAAGGACTAGTTTGTCCACTATCCAAACGTTCAATACAGCGTTTCAACAATTCATCCGGCGCACCTTTGACAGCGACAAAATAACCGCCATTCGTTAACTTATGAACAGTAGTCATTAATTTACGGTCAGAATCAAAAGGAATTTCAGCTACCCGTGCTTCAGCAGCAATTTTTTCTGTCACGTTAAACCCGTGATCTAAGCCAAACTGAACCAATGCTGTTTCGGTTGGGTCGCCAATCAATGCACCATCTTGAGCAATTTTGGTATCATTGGCAAAATTCATGATTTTTAAAGCCATGTTATCAGTATCAATCTCATCTGTTGCTTTGACCACTTGACCATCTGTATACAAGGCTTCAACTGTCATTTGGTTTAAAGTCAGTGTTCCTGTTTTATCGGAACAAATAATATCCGTACTTCCCAATGTTTCTACAGCTGGTAATTTACGAACAATGGCATTTTTCTTAGCCATTTTTTGCGTTCCTAAAGCCAAAATAATCGTAACGATGGCAGGTAAACCCTCCGGAATTGCTGCTACCGCTAATGAAATAGAAGTTAGCAACATATCAATCCAAGTCCGACCATTGAACATACCCACAACAAACATAATCGCTGCAATCGCTAAAATTGCAATCGTCAATGTTTTCCCTAATTGATTTAAGTTTTGTTTTAATGGTGTTTCCGTTTCTTGTTCGTTGGCTAGCATCCCGGCAATCTTACCAACTTCCGTATTCATACCAGTGCCAACTACAACCCCGAGACCTCGTCCGTAAGTAACATTACTGTTTGAATAAGCCATATTGATTCGATCACCGATACCGATATCAGAACCCTCTAACACTGTCACTTCTTTTTCCACCGGCACAGATTCTCCAGTTAGAGCTGCTTCTTCAATCTTTAAGCTAGCAGCTTCCAACAAACGCAAATCAGCAGGAACAACGTCTCCAGCTTCTAGTAAAACAATATCACCAGGCACTAATTCATCACTTTTAACGGTGATAACATGACCTGCTCTTCGTACATTGGCGTTTGGAGATGACATTTCTTTCAACGCTTCAATGGCCTGTTCTGCTTTTGCCTCTTGAATTACCCCAAAAATTGCATTTAACACAACTACCAATAAGATGATGACTGAATCCACCACGTCGTGAGAAAAGACAGCAGAGATCACTGCTGCAACCAGCAAGACAATAATCATAAAATCTTTAAACTGTTCAAAAAATTTAACGAAAATGGATTTTTTCTTGCCTTCATCCAGTGCATTTTCTCCATAAATTTCGATACGCTTTTGGGCTTCCTGGGTACTTAACCCTTCTGGTGTTGTCTCCATTTTCTGAAGCACTGTTGCTTCCGCCTGCAAATAAAACGCTTCAGATAATTGTTTTTTCTTTTCTTCTGACATTTTTTTCCTCCTCTGTACTCTGCAGCATTTCTCAGATCCATTTTAGCTTTCATCTGGCCAAATGAAAAAAAAATAGACCTGTGTATGCCAAATAAATAGAACATACATAAGTCTCACTGTTTAAGACAACACCAGAAATTTCTTTCGGAGTTGGTGATGTTGCCACAGCATACTGCCGTCAGTTACTCCCTCATGAAACATTATTTTCGATGATCGTCATTCCATCGAATAAATAATTGCTGATATAAGTATAACTGTTCTTTTAGTGTTTTTCAAATGAAACTTCTTGATTAGTCAAATAAAACAAACACACAGTGAACTGACTTAATAAAAAGCCACATTGATATGACAGCTTCTTTGAACAAACCAGCTAACAAGCAGGTTATTGACTTACACTTTCACACCAATTATTGCTGATGCCTTGCTGGAAAAACGTTCACTCTCTTTTTTTATTTTTTTGTAGAATACCAATCACAATCAACAGGCGATCCTCTCTATATAGAGTAAGATGTGTGAACTTTAAACCAAATCTCAAATCAAGACTCTGTTTCATTTCACTCTACTTACTCTAAGTAGAGTGAGACAATAAACAAACTCCACAGGGTCATACCATTTTTATTTCAATTCACTCACTCAAATAGAGTGAGATGTAAAGAGCGATATAATAGTTATTAGAATAATCTAATAATTTCACTCTCCTCACTTTAACTAGAGAAAAAAAGCAGCTTTGCATTAGACATTATATCCTGATATCCTTCTCTCAGACTCCTCGCTACCGAAGAAAAAGAGTACTTAGCTGAACGGTTCTACTTTAAAAAGTTATTTTTAACAATATTTAATCTAAGCATTCTCATTAAAACAAGAATATTTAGTTATTTCTTGTTTTTTCTTCAATCAAAAAAGGATTCAGCCAAGCTATATTGCTTTCCAGCAACAATATCATATTGAATTAATTGATATTCGTGATAGAGCTCCTCTTGACGAGCATTCATCTTTAGAGTTGAATGCCATTGGTTGTCCAAATAATAAAAGCCTTTTTCAAAAGCCGGTAATTCAGCTTGAACTTGTTGCAATAGCGTATAAAAGCCCGAAGATTGCAAAGCACTTTGTTGAAATAATAAAGGCGCAAAGAAAAAAGGACTAATGACTGCTGAGTGCTGATGTTGTTCTGACAATTGATTATTTGTGTCATACATTAAAAATTCAGTTTGGTGCAAGGCTCCTTTAGGATTACTTTCTTTAATTCCTTCATCATAGATGCTCGGCAAATGATCGCCCCAAAAAACGACTAATGTGCGTCGTGACAGATTATTCAATGTCTGTACGAATTGGTTTAATGCTTGGCTACTATAGGCTATATCTTGTAAATAATTGGTTAGAGCCAGATCATCGCTGGTGCCAGTTGCTTTGTAGGTGCTTATCCTATACTTGTTTTCATATGGCATATGGGTTTGCATTGTCACTAAATGGACAAATTGCGGTCGAGCAGCTTCATTTAAAATCCGTATTACTTCTTGATAAGCTGCTGCATCTGAAATATAAGGATTATTTTCTAATTTGCTGATTGTCTGCATTGCCTCCTCACTAATAAATTGATCAAATCCAAGAATGCGATAGACATCTTTACGCTTATACATTGAAGTATTATAAGGGTGCACAGCCGTAGTGGCATAGTTTTGCTTTTTTAATAAAGAAATTAGTGATGGAAAAGATGACATTTTAGGAATTAACATCGTATAAGGGCTTGTTAGTTGGCTATTTAACAATTCCATGAAAAGCTAGTTAAGGCTTCAAATTCAATGTTGGCAGTACCGCCCCCATAGCTTTGAGACAACATCTGACCACTGAATGTTTGACCTGCAATATCATTATATTCTTTTAAAGGATCACCAGTTATTGACAAACCTTTTAGCTTAGAAGGATCAGAAAAACTTTCGCTCATCACAAAAATGATATTAGGCGACTCTTGCTCTTGAGACACTTCATATTGCTGAGCTAAATCCTGATATTTTTTGGTAATCGCAGTAATTGCAGCTTTAGAATAACCAGACGGCTTAGTCATTGCTGCTACTTTTAAATTGTAGAGAAAGCCGCCAATAAATCCAGTATTGTAATAATTCATTTTTTGACTATAAGGAATCCATAAGGCTGTTCGATCATAAGCTTGTCTTAATAAGTTATTCCCATTATTAAAACCACTGATATAAACTCCCAAGACTAATGAAGTTGCAAGTCCCACCAATCGAACTCCTTGATATTTCCAAGAAAAAAATAAGCTGCGATAAATAGCTTTGCAAAAAAAATAAATAACTACTATAAGGATAGCTGAAATCACTAGCAAAGGTAACCAGCCAATCATTTCTCTCAATAAGCCAAATTCAGTGACCATCTTCAAATCATCTGGATAAATAGGCTCTTCTCGATAAAACAACTTCTGATAATTCGCATAACCCAAAATGGCAAGTCCCAAACTATAACTTATGAAGCCATTCCTCCATGAACCTGACAAGCTCCATAAAAAAAGAAAAACAATGCTTAACACAAAACAGCCTAAGAAAAATTTTTCCGTATGCCATGAAAAAGCAAACTTCCACACCAGATCAATTGAGAGGTAATTTTGACACCATTGTAAATACAAGTTACTCAATAAAATCGCTATTCCTGTCATAATGCCATAGACTCTATAATAAAACTTACCTTGTTTAAACTTTTTAAGCTTTGCTTTCACAGACTTCTCCCTAACCACTTCATTCTTAACTGTATTTATTGTAAGCTCCTGAAAAAATATTGCAAAGCAGCTGCTAGTTAAGATACGACTTTTGTAAAATTTTTCTTAAAAAAAAAGAAAAATTATATGTATTACAATCAAAAAACTTGCTTGCTTTGTATCCTAGTGCTAAAATAACAATGGAATTTCGTTATCAGTTATCGTCGCCTTTCACAACATTTTCAAGAAAGGAGATTAGCTTATGACTTACAAAACAAAAGATGTACACTACAGAATTCAATTTGACACTTACAAAAATCTTTTTATCGTGGTTGATTCCCGCAATGAAAAGAACACAGCCACTGGAAACACAATCGAGCAAGCAATTGCGCAATTCAAACAATTGAACTAAGGAGTGAAACATTCCATGCAAGATCCTTTGGGTCAGTTATTAATTTAAAAAGTAGTTTAGCGAACAAAAATGCTAAACTACTTTTTTATTTGCCCGTGTAATCAATTAGTTTGCTTTCCCTATAAACATAATTTACATAAATAACAGTTTTATTCGTCGTTACTTAAATCCTATCCTTATCAATACTCCCCTCTCAATTTACTCACTCTAAATAGAGTGAAACAAAGCGAGAAAGAACCTTTTAAGGTGGCTGAATCTATTTCAATCCACTCACTCTAAATAGAGTGAGACTAAAATGATGCCAGTTTCTTTTAAATCATCAACGTATTTCAATCCACTCACTCTAAATAGAGTGAGACATGACGATTGCATCACAATTCGTAGGATTATAAACATTTCAATCCACTCACTCTAAATAGAGTGAGACCAACTTAGTGACAACCAAAGTATCACCTTCCGAAAATTTCAATCCACTCACTCTAAATAGAGTGAGACCGTAACTCATTAAGCTGCCGTCCATCATTTTCAACATATTTCAATCCACTCACTCTAAATAGAGTGAGACATTATACTTTCCATATAGTACTTTAGCACTGATTGTATTTCAATCCACTCACTCTAAATAGAGTGAGACCCTCACCTACGCGTATTCCAGTAAATGCTAATAACCTATTTCAATCCACTCACTCTAAATAGAGTGAGACAGCCTCATCTTTTTCGAAATGAATATACAACCATCATTTCAATCCACTCACTCTAAATAGAGTGAGACCGCTTCTTTACGTAGCTTTGCTGCATCTTTATATATTTCAATCCACTCACTCTAAATAGAGTGAGACCTAACGCTTGATCGATAAATTGATTGTAGACAGATTTCAATCCACTCACTCTAAATAGAGTGAGACTGTGAAAAGAGGGTTGTTTTTGCTCTTTTCGCGGTTTAGTATACCATAAATAAGTCTAATTATGGGATTTTGATGAGAAATTTCAATTTTTTTTGGCTTTTATAGGTAAAATTGGTGCGAATCTCCTAGAGAATATATGGGCACTAGGGGTTCGCACCAAATAATGTTTCCGATTAAATAATAACTACGTCAAGTTTACCACAGCCAAAAGTTGTATTTCTACCTAAATGTATAAGACGAGCTGCATTTAACCATGGTGTGTAAGCAGCCAATTCTCCTTCAAAAGTTAATGAACCGAGCATTCCTGAAAAATCCATCTTTTCATTTATCTTATTAGAATAACGTACCATTTTATGATAACAAACGGATGATGAAATTAGAGAAACTTGTTTTGATGTTTCACAAAGCTGCTCGATGTTCTCTCTATTTACCGTCCCGCCGTACCCTTCAGTCAATTCCACCAGCCTAGTTGTAATATTACGAATTATTGTTGGAAAATCTAGATCGGTGACTAACTGGCCTTTTCTACGAATTCGTAAAGGAGTCTGCAATTGAATAGAGGCCCAATGCCCTGACTGCCTTTCATAAGGAAGCGAAACTGACCTTAGATTGGTATAAGTCAACGTTGGGCTTTGCACATCCCAAATAGTTTTATAATTTGTTCCATGAGTGATGGTTACTAATTTGAATATAAGACGAGCAGCTCCAATCTTTAAAAAGGACTGTTTTGTCAAAATACGCATAACTTCTGCAGCAGCTATATCGGCATTCCCTAAAAAAACTAATGAAAATGCTAACTCTTCACCTTGTCGATAATACGCTTTTGGTCTGGGAGGCTCAACGAAATAAGGCTTAACAAGATGAGCCTTGGTGGAGCTGATACGTTGATTATCAAACAGATACGTATAAACATCAGATTTTGACTCTAGCAGCAACCAGCCTAATGCTCCCCTGAGTGTTGACCCCAAAAAATCAGGCAATCTCCCAGCTTTTTCACATCTTAATCGAATAATTAATGGTAAATAAGTAAAACTAAAGGCCGGCAATCTCTCACTCATGAACTTTCACTTCCGAAATTTCAACTAACCCATAAGGTAAAGAGGTTTCAATATCAAGATAAATACCGCTTTGAAACTCTTCTGGATGGGCTTTCCTCGGTAGTTCCATAGACAAAAGCATTCCCTTATAACCACCTAAAAAAATCAAACAAGCAGTGGAAGAAGAACGCTTTTTCTCCAAATCAGTAAGCTTTTTGACTGAATTACGCAGCATTCTTTTGGTCTTTGAATCAACCAAACCTATCGAACCATCCAGCAAGCTTTCTACCTCTTTTTGCCATTGCGAAATTTTTTTTATGGTTTTTTTATGTGCTGTACGAAAGTATTGATTTGGTGATTTTTCGCTAAATAGTTCTCCTTCTTCAGAAACACCATTTTTACACATTTGAATAGCTTGGTTGGGAAAAAATGTACCTAACTTTAAAATTTTATTATTAACCTGGCTGGTATTTTTAACTTTATTTAAATGATACAAACCCAGATTCTTAGGATTGACTGAAATATCATTGACCATCAATGTTTGCTGTTTAGTTCTGGTTTGATCAGCTTGCAAGGCTCCTTTAAGAGAAGAACCAGGAATATATGCTTGACAATCTTTTTGATAGCTATGATACTCTCCTTTTTGATAAAACGGATAAATAATATTTACCCCACCCCCACGCTCTAAAGCAGTTTCATCAGCAATGTCCCCCTGATTAAAGTCAATGCCCCTATAAAAAGCTTGCTGCTGCCTTGGAGACAGGATTAATTTCGATAAAGTTCTTATTTGATAAGAATATTTTTGCAATTCTTGCATGTTAATGTCCTCCGATTGTCAAGGGATATAAGAAACTTTGTCCAAATAAAATACTTATTGCTGGATCAAATGGTGAAGCAACTGATTTCCCTGCTTTGTAACTCATTGTTACGTCGCCCAAATGAATGATGCTACCTACATCGATAAAGCTAATAAATTGAGCTTTGGTTTTTCGGTTGCGTTCCCCAAAACTTTGAAATGGGCGTCGTTCAGAAGTAAATAATTTCAAAAAGGAACATTCAAAATTGATATGTTGAGGCAGTAAACGACCTAAGTTTAAAAATGTGCAGTCATTAGATGATTCGGCTATTTGTCGTTCTTCTTTCAATCCTTGAATACTATACCAATTTAAGCCTTGAGAGCTACGGGGCCCTAACACAAGTGAATAATTTTCGGCTTTGGCCTTTTCTAAACAATCAATCAGTGACTTTTCATTTGCAATTGTAAAATAGAAACTAAATTGGGTTACTTTTTTCTGCGAACCATCCTCTTCTACTTTAACCACTGTCACTTCTGGCGTGGAGTACACAGTAGGATTTAAGCCTGGTAAGTCAAAACGTAAACTATCCATGGCCACATGAATTTGCTGATCTTCTCGAAGTGAAATATATGGATATAAATAATTAGTACAACCAGATCCTAAGCAAAGTTGTTTGATATTCTCCAAAGGTAAGAACTGCCGTTTTTTTAATTTTTTATACTTTTTTTTGTCTCCGGAAATCTTAGTTTGTAAGTAACTGATCGGCGTTGGATAATACCCTTTAGGTAATAAACTGGATAGAGTAAAAGAGTTTTCATAATTTCTTACGTTATTTACAAATTTGCTCGCTGTTTCATCGTCAGCTAAATGACTGATCAAATAGACTAGCGCTCCAAAAATTTGTTGCGAATCTGGAAGTTGTGTCATTCTGCCCTTATTTTCTAGAGTTACGCAATAATGTTTAATGTTGGTCATTGGCATTATCTCCCATTGAAATATTCACTATTCCATATCCACGACTACCAGAGTTTCCCAATCGATAATACCCGTCATTTATCAATGAGCAACATTCTTCAAGGATAGCTTTGCTCGTTTCAAAAAAAGCAGCGGAGTTTTCAAGCACATGTGCATTTTGAAAGAGAATCTCTCCTTTAAAAACAACATTTGGCGCTACTGTTTTATACGTTCGTGGTGTCGCAGTCAATGTTTTTGACTCTACTTTGTTTTTCGAATCGATTGAAAAAAGCTGCTTAACTTGTCCATCAGCTAATATAAAATCAGAAATTAACACTTTGGGAGTTTGATTAAAACCTTCTATTCCGAATAAATAAGTGGCTGAAGCAGCGGTTTTTGTTAATTGCTCAACTTTTTCTAATAGTCTTTGTTTACGCTCGTCTTCTACATGTTTCAACTGCTTTTCACAAGCTTGAAGATACAGCTGTTCACAATATATTTGATAGATAGCAGCTAGCCGAGAAGTTGGTTCTGTGTCTTTTAAGTTACGAACGATATTGCGCAGTACTCCTTTTAAAGAAGAACCAGGAATATACGGATTACCAGCATAATCCATTACCGTATATTGATCGATACCGCCAATTTCAAAGCTTGCTGGAGCTCCGCCAATCAAAAGATTAGACTTGGTTGTAATCGTTAAAGAGATTTTATGCATTTTATCACCTTTTTATTTGTTTTTTATTTTTGTTTTAAATTCAATAACTAATTGTTTTAATTGATAAAAAATCAGCAGTGAATCAATATAATCAGTATTCCAATTGCCTTTGGTCATTTCAGCTTCTAACTTTGCTGGATCGAAAGATAAATTAGGTGGTGCTTGATTTTCTTTTTGTACAGATGCTCCAGCTTCATCAGTATTTTCGGTCTGGTTATTGGTAAAGGAAAGCATTTTCAGAATAGCTTGTTTCGCTTCAGCTTGAGAAATTCTTACGGCTGCCTTTTTTTCTTCAAATTGTTTGATTCGATGAAACATTGCGCTGCCGATATTCAAAGTACGATAAACGGCTACATTTATTCGCTTACTTTCCTTTGTTTTTTTATTATTTTCAGAATTTATACTTTTAGTTTTATCTAATTCATAATACTCTTTTTGAACAAAGATATTTCGTAAAGAAACATTTCCCTTACTGGTTAAAGAGTTTTTAAATAAGTAAGTTAAAGAGCGATTAGTTAAAATTGTTGCTCCTTTTTTTGGAAAATTCTGTCGATTATTCTCTTGAAAGCTTCTGGTAAGAAGCAAATTGAAGCGTGGATCCGTCAATAATATTATCCCTCTTACATACCCGACTAATTTATTGATATATTCTGGTTCAAAACTTAAAGGCTTGGCTACCTTTTTTGTCACCGGCTCAGAAAGTTGCTCAATCAAAAGCGAGAGGACAGTAAATTCAGCTGCTTGTAACTCCCGATCACCTGTCCTCCAAGTTTGAGGCAACAGATGATATAAAATGGCATTACTATATTGAATCGGATGTTCTTTTAGCTTCTCGTCAGTTAATTTTTGTAACAAAGTATAAAAGAAACGTGTCCCCAGCAAAGTGCTTGGCTGCGATTTATTGATGATTTGGCGGGCATCATTTATCCGATAAGCCTCTTGAGTTAAGCCGAACCAGCTAGGGAAATGAATGTTTATTTTTTGAAGTTCTGCTTTTTTTTCTTTTGTTTCACAGCAAGCAAAGTCAAGAAAGACCGTATCATTAAAGGCAATTTTTAAGGTAGCTACTTCGCCTACATTCTTCTTGAATGGCTTGCCATTCCCGTCTTTTTCTAAATAAACAGCTTCACTTTTGGCCATCATTAATTGTTGATTTACCCTAGTATAGTAATAGCGAATCGGTTCCCGATTAAAGGTAAAATCAATGCCAAGACTAAGAGATAATTTCGTATCACAATTTTTTATTTGTTCCAATCGTCTATTTAAATCTGTCAATAGCTGCTTACACACATTTATTCCGGATAATAAATGTTCCACTCGTACTGCAAAGAAAATGTCATCGCCAGCAATATATAATGGATAGACTTCAAACGGCAAATGCTCTTCATCCCAGTTCGTCTTATTGTTTTCACTATTCTTTTTAAGTTCAGCCCTCTGTTTCCCAATATACTTATGAAAAGTTGCTATCGATACAAATTCTGAGAGCAGATTGCTAATTTCACGATACACCTGATAACTTCCGATCGATTTAAAAATCGCACCCATACCATCTAAATCAGCTTTAATGACAGCGATTCGAAAATGATTTTCATTAAATGAATCATCTGCTTGTGTTGCATTCTTATAGCTTTCTCCAGCCAAAGCATTAATATTTTTAGCAAAATATGGGCAAGCGTCTTTTGATTCAGTTTCGTTACCACTTGTTTCATCAGCTTCAGTCTTAGCTTCGTTACAGTTAAATAAAAGTGCTTGATTTTCTTCAATCATTTGATTAAGACACTTACTTGATTTTAACAGTTGATTAGCCCTTTGTATTAATTGGTATGACTCATCAGAAGAATTCGTGTTAACGTCTAAATCTGGATATTCTGAGTAAAAATATTTGATCATTAATTGTCCATTTGTCTCAACATAATATTTTTTTACTAGATTTTTCAAGTTCTTTGTGATTTCAGATTTAGATAAACGACTGATGAAAATATATTTTCCTGAACAAGCAACAAGTTCATCGTTTGCTTCTCCAGAAAAAATTTTGCGTAACTCAGCACTAAAATTTTGAGAAATAAACGTGGATGCTTGAATCACCGATTGTAGTGTTCCCTGATTACTTTGGCTTTCCTGTGCTTTATTCATTAACTGATAGAACAAATAGGATTGAATTTTATCAATCGTAATTCCCACAAGATATTGTTTCATTTCTCTGCATCCTTTTTTTCTTTTTCATTAATAAACTTTTTAAACAAATTTGCATAATCCAAGTGCGGAAACGGCATCGGATTATTTATCAGCATTAGTAATTGATTAAGTTGGAAGTTTAAAGAGAGTAAAGGATTCCCTTCAATTTCATACTCAGAAAGTTTTTTTCCTTGTAAGTCTTTTATCATATCTTCATTTAATTGATCCTCTTGCTTATAAGCATTTAGCACTTTAAACCAAGTATATAAATCATCTTTATTAAAACTAATTTTCAATTTATTTCTTACTACTGAAATAATACAATCAAAGTCTTGTTTCAACTCTGTTTTGTCAGCGTTATTTAAGCAGCATAAAATTCGAATGGGCCGCGTTGCAGGCTGCGTCGCTGGTGCATGATAAGAAATATTGAATGCCAGTCTAGCAATACTAAGAGGGCATGTTTGCAAATTTTTTATTGCATTACTCCACTCCTTAAGTTGATCGAGATCTAGTTTAGAGCTTTTACACTCAACAACTACAGCAACTGCTTCGATTGGAACGAATTTCATTTTGCCGAAACGAAAAATGTACGGCGTATACATTTCATCCATAATTGCTAAATCTACTTCACGAGAGATTTTCCCTTTTGAATCAATTATAAATACAGAATGCTCAATAAGGAACTTCTTGGGAATAATTTGTTCAAACATTTCTAGCCAAAGTGTTTCCCGTAACGTGCCAATAGTAGTTCCATGATCATTGATCATACCAACTTGAGCAACGATCAGCGCTTCTTTCTTTTCCGTATTTTCTGCGATTGCCTTTAAGACTTTATTTTTTGTTAACCCTTCCCCTTGTGTTTTTCCCATAAATTAATCCTCCATTTATTTTTGAATTTAAAATAATCATACCATTTCGATTCGAAATTATAAAGGTTATTCAGAAAATAATTTTAAAAAATAAATCGGTGTTTTTCATCCAAATTTTAATATTAAAATTATTTATAATTAATAAATAATTTTTATGAATTTAAAAAAAGATAATTACTCTTTTACTTTAGATATCCGTACATAATGCAATTACTTTGAAATAAAAATAACAACCCTTAAAACTAAAATTGATAACAATCGTAGTCTTAAGAGTTGTTTAACAAAAGGTTAAACTAGCTTAATAAAATTCATTCAACATTTTATAGATTACCACACACCAACCCAACCTTTTGCTCGAACAATAAACTGACAGGTTTTCTAATCCAAATAACTCACTCTAAATAGAGTGAGACCGTGCGGAAAGAGAACGAACAAAACTGCAATACCAAATTTCAATCCACTGACTCTAAATAGAGTGAGACCAAGATGCTCAATATTTTGTTTCTTTATTTGGTCAAATTTCAATCCACTCACTCTAAATAAAGTGAGACCTTTTCGAGAATTCTTCTCTTTAATTGACATAGAAATTTCAATCCACTCACTCTAAATAGAGTGAGACAATGGATTTGCTAACATTATTAGGAGCAGACAAGGAATTTCAATCCACTCACTCTAAATAGAGTGAGACCCTCGTTAAAATTGTCCCCCTAGTTGGGATTGTATATTTCAATCCACTCACTCTAAATAGAGTGAGACCACAAGCCCCATTAATTTGTACGTGCTTCAATTAATTTCAATCCACTCACTCTAAATAGAGTGAGACGTGTATGCAATACCACTTATCAGGTGATTGTTCCCATTTCAATCCACTCACTCTAAATAGAGTGAGACAATAATTCACTCTTTGATAAATTCAATGTTTCAGATTTCAATCCACTCACTCTAAATAGAGTGAGACAAGAGTTTATCATTTTGATAGGCTCTTTTGTGTTAATTTCAATCCACTCACTCTAAATAGAGTGAGACAACATTAATTCGATAGTCTTCTTTCGGTAAAAAAATTTCAATCCACTCACTCTAAATAGAGTGAGACGCTGGACACACAGGGATTTTTTATGACGACCAAATTTCAATCCACTCACTCTAAATAGAGTGAGACATGGTTGTTGCGTTATTAAATATCCAAAATAACAGTATTTCAATCCACTCACTCTAAATAGAGTGAGACAACGTGCCCTCGTGCATTTTTACTGGGACTAAATCTTATTTCAATCCACTCACTCTAAATAGAGTGAGACGACGTGGAAGACAATATTATACGTATCCAAAATTCATTTCAATCCACTCACTCTAAATAGAGTGAGACGAGTACAGCAAAAATCGCAGCTAACGCTCCTATTATTTCAATCCACTCACTCTAAATAGAGTGAGACTTAGCTGTAACCTCTTTTGTTGACCATTCAGTTATTTCAATCCACTCACTCTAAATAGAGTGAGACGGGATTAGCACAATTAGCTCAAACAGGCTCTGCAGATTTCAATCCACTCACTCTAAATAGAGTGAGACAGCGAAAACATCATTGCCATCTTCACCTGTAATATTTCAATCCACTCACTCTAAATAGAGTGAGACCCCACTCTAAATCTAAATCAGGAGCTGCAATTCATTTCAATCCACTCACTCTAAATAGAGTGAGACAAATTAACAGGTTAAGGCAAGTTGGTAAATTTATTTATTTCAATCCACTCACTCTAAATAGAGTGAGACCAGTTATAACAATATCGGCATGCTTACCAGTTAGGATTTCAATCCACTCACTCTAAATAGAGTGAGACAACAGCAACTTGTGAGGTCACTGTAACAGGAGGGATTTCAATCCACTCACTCTAAATAGAGTGAGACTGTGAAAAGAGGGTTGTTTTTGCTCTTTTCACGGTTTAGTATACCATAAATAAGTCTAATTATGGTATTTTGATGAGAAATTTCAATTTTTTTTTGGCTCTTATAGGTAAAAATTGGTGCGAATCTCCTAGAGAATATATGGGCACTAGGGGTTCGCACCGCGGGCTATGCTATTATTTTCGAAAAATTTTTTCCAGCGTTTTTCCTTTCGCTAATTCATCTACTAGTTTATCTAAATAGCGAATTTTTTGCATCAGAGGTTCTTTAATTTCCTCAACACGATAGCCACAAATAACACCTTTGATTAAAACAGCATGTTCATTTATTTTTAGTGCTTCTTCAAAAAAAGTTGCCAGCGTTACTTGATTTTCGATTTGCTTTTGCAATCCGGCTTGATCATAACCTGTGAGCCAAAAAATAATTTCATCTACTTCAACTTAGGTCCGATTTTT
This sequence comes from Enterococcus faecalis, assembly GCA_051295955.1. Lineage (GTDB taxonomy): Bacteria > Bacillota > Bacilli > Lactobacillales > Enterococcaceae > Enterococcus > Enterococcus faecalis_A. The sequence goes on from JBPDWA010000004.1 coordinate 265,966, forward strand.
TCGTTCCGCCTTTTGGATGTACATGGGATAAATACTAGCAAACGTCATGGTATAAATCTTAGGTTGATTCATAAAGTAGCCTCGCTTTTAAAAAAGTTTCCTTTTTTAGTGTAACACACGAGACCGCTCATTGCAGAACGCTCATTGCAGAATTTTTTTAATAATTAAATTGACGATAGTAGCGACGAATCTCAAGAGGATGGCAGTTTAACTTTTCAACATGAGCATCAATCCGCTGTGTTACTGCATGCATCAATAAAAATGAAAGTACTCGTCCACGATATTTTTCACTAATTCCTGGTACAGCATAATCTTTTGAATCTATAATTGTATAATTGGCACAAATTTTTGGCAATAAATTAGCGACTCGTTTTGCAAGCGGACGTTGTTCGTCTTCTCCTACAAATAATGTTACTGGTGTTGTTTCATCAACAATTTCCAAGGTGCCATGTAAAAATTCTGCGGCGTGAATTGATTTCGAACGTAACCAGCTTTGCTCTTCCCAATAGCACATCGCATAAGAATATACGGCTCCCCATTGATTGCCAGCGCCAATAAAATAGTGCAGCTCATCATGACGATGTTTTTCCGCAAACGCTAAACCAAAAGCATCTGCACTTTTTTCTGCTTCTACTAAACCAACCGGTAAGTATTCTTCTAACTCATGATAATAATCTTCGTATTCTGCAAACTCGCCATTTTGATTCATTAAACGATCCGCTACCATAAAGAACTTTATTTGTTCTGTGCCTGGCGCTGGATAAGTTACGGTATAATCACATAAATTTGCTAGACGGCTATCTTTTGTATCAATAAAGCCAACTAATGTTGCTCCGACTTCTTTTATGGCTTTCACAGCTCGGACTACTTCTTGGGTAGTTCCTGTGACTGAGGACAAAATAACTAATGATTTTTCAGTTAACCGACGATTCCCTGTAGTATAATATTCAGCAGCGTGTTGAACATAAACAGGTAAATTACTTTTCCCTTGAAGGTAGGTTACCGCTTGCATGGCAGAAGCATATGTGCCGCCTATCCCTAAATAATAAATATTGTCAAAGCCTTTAGCCCAAATCGAATCGATAATCATTTCGACTTGTGAACGCAGTGCTAATACACCTTGAATATCTTTGATTTGTTGTTCTTCGTTAAATTTTAACATGGTTGTTAGCTCCTTTGTTTTATAGTTTGCTTTTTAAAACCTGATCAAAATCGTCAAAAATTCTTTGAGATAAATCGATACCTTTGGCTTTAGCTACTTGATAGGCTAAATATTGGAAGGGAATGACTAACAATAATGGACTAACCTTTTCAGGAAGCTCTGTGGCTAAACTCAGCACTCGCCTACTTTCATCGAATTTAGTGGTTATGGTAAAACAAGCACCTACATATTTAGACATATACTTTTTTAACGCTTGACTTCGCACTTGCAGCGAGCCTTGGTTTTCGATAAAAAAGAGCGTATGTGCCTGATTGGCCTCTAAATATGGTCCGTGCATGTATGCTTCTACTTCAAACCCTTGTGAAGGAAAACGAACGGTTTCAGTAAATTTCGTTTCAAATTCTTTGGCGGTACCAACATTTGGTCCATACCCAATTGCAATAAAACGAGTGCCAGCTGACAATTCTTTTTGATAGCTTAACCAGAAAGCGGCTGTTTTTTCGATGGTTGCATCAATAGCTGTGACTGCTTGTCTAAGTGTTGCTAGTTCGTGTGTCACTTCGAGTTCTGATATAGCATTATTTTGATAAGCGAATTTCAAGCCTAAGAGCATTAAGTTTAAGACTGTGGCACTGTAGCCTTTAGTGACAAATCCTACTGTTTCAATGCCCATTTGTAAATTCAAAACTTCATCTACAACTTTCGTAATCGGGCTATCAAGATTACTAGTAACAGCAACAGTTTTGACAGTGGTTTGTTGTTTAATTTTAGCAATTGCTTCAACTGTTGAAGCACTTTTACCGCTTTGGGAGACTGCCAAAACTAAGTCAAGCGTCTCATCAACTTTTCCATAATGACAGAAATTAAAGGGCTCTTGAATATCAACGTAAATCGGCGCTGTGGTTTCTAAATAAAATTTAGCCGCCTGACAGGCATTATACGAAGATCCTGTCGCTAAAATCAAGCAATGTTGAACCTTTGAAACATCAAGATCCGTCAGTTGGAATTGATCTAAAATTTTGGTTAGGGTTGCTTGTTCTTCATTGATGTAATCCAACATGGTTTTCATTTTTAACCTCCTAAAATAAACCAATCAGTGAGCCAAGAATTCCGACCACAGCCATGCCAGCTAAAATCATCAGTGGCTTAACTTCTTTTTTCAATAAATAAAAGACAAGTCCAAATGAAGCTAACGGTAATAATTTTGGCATAATATCATCAAAAATACCTTGCACGGTGACTGCATTTTTGCCACTCCCGCTAATTGTGATGGGAATTGTTAGATCAATCATGGAGGCGGTCATCGCACCAACTACCATTAAGCCAATAATTGAGGCACCTAAGGTTAAGCTTGCCATCATGCCATTTGCTTGAATCTTTTTCAAGAGTCCAGTGCCTAAGCGGTAGCCCCAGTGAGTAAATAAATAACGCAAAATCACATGAGGAATATTAAAAATCAGCAGAAACAAAATTGGACCCAATGCATTTCCCTGCAAAGCTAAAGAAGTCCCAACCCCTGTGGCAATTAAGCGCAAAGTTCCCCAGAAAAAGGAATCACCTAAGCCAGCTAAAGGTCCCATTAAAGAAGTTTTAATGCTGTCAATCGTACTGACTTCGAACTGTTCATCTAAAACGTTTTCCTCTTCCATCGCTGCATTGATCCCTAAAATAAATGTAACAATATGGGGCGTTGTATTAAAAAATGCGAGATGTCGTTGTAAAGCATTCGCCATTTCCGCTTTTTTCGGATACAGTTTCTTTAAAATTGGAATTATGGCATACACGTACGCCATATTCATCTGCCGTTCATAATTCCAAGAAAATTCCATTTGAAATGATCGCCAAAACACTCGGTTCAGTTCTTTTTTGGTAATTAATTGTTCCGTCGCCGGCTTAGAAATCTTCGTCATCGTCTAATTCCTCCCCACTGGTTGTTTGGATAGTATCTGATTTTCCTTTGGCATAATTCATCATATTCACAACAATCACTGCCGTAATTGCACCTAAAAAAGCAATCCCTGTGACCGGCAGTTTAAAATAAGCCATTAAGACAAATCCTAAGAAGAAATACGGTGCCACCTGTTTATTTATTAGCAAGCGAGCTAGCATTGCAAAGCCCAGAGCCGGAATAATCCCAGTAGCAACTGTCAAACCGTGACGCACAAATTCAGGAATCATATCTAACAATTCTTTGATCGTATTACTGCCTACAGCAAAAGAAATCGTCACAATCAGCGCCAACATCAATGATAAGCCAAAACCTGCTAATAAGTGCATGCGTTCAACGCCTTTATAATGACCGTCTTGCGCATAACGGTCTGCTTTTTGACTCATCATAGGAATCAATAATCCCAAATAAACGTTTTTTAAGATCAAAGTTAAAGTAGCAATTGGCAATCCTAACACTAATGCTGTTTCAGTGCCGGCACCAGCGGTAATCGCAAAAGCCGTCCCGAGTATGCCACCAGTTACAACATCAGGCGGAATCGAAGCTCCTACAGAAAAAGAACCGATAAACGCTAGTTCCAAAGTTGCCCCCATCACAACGCCGGTTTTAATGTCACCAAGAACAATACCTACAAATAAACCGGTTACAATTGGACGGGAAAGTAGCGACGTTCCTAATGCATATTCCGACTGAGCAATAAAGGCGATCACGCCTAAGAGAACTGCTTGTCCTATCATTTATATTCTTCCTTTCTAAAAAGCATCTAGAGCTGCCACTTTTTTGTCATTTGGCACTTGTCGAATCTCGACTTCTCGCCCGGCATCTACTAACTCTTTCACCATACCTTCTTCTTCCTGTGTAATATTAATGGCTTTAGAAATATTTCTAGTGTTTTCACGGACTTTCATGCCGCCTAAGTTAATTGCTTTTATTTCTGGAACTGCCTTAGCCATCTGATAGGCATCTGCTATGCTTTCTACAACAATAAATAATTTGTATTTATCTGTGACGCCGCTTTTTAAGGCGTCAATTGAATCATTAATGTTTTTAATAACTAACTTCACCCCCGCAGGTTTCGCTAGTTTAATCGTAGTTTTACGAATATCATTTTGCGGCACATCGTCATTGGCGATCAAAATACAATCTGCCCCCAGCGCTTGTGTCCAAGAAAAAGCAACTTGTCCATGTAACAAGCGATGGTCCACACGTACTAATTTAATCATAGGTATCCCCTCCTAAAATTCTTCTTCTAATGTTTCTTTAGCAGCTAACGGATTACAGTAACACAAACTCTCACGTCCACTGGCCACAGCCCTTTCCACTAAGGCTTCCAATGAATCAGCCACTTCTAACTGCGTATATAATTCAATCAACAGTGCTAAATTCAAACCAGAAATCAAATACATGGGCTGCGTGCCTACATAGTTAAAAAATTCATTATTAACACTTCCTCCAAAAATATCTGTTATCACGATTAATTCCTTTTGTTTATTGTCTGTTAAAACTTGTGCAACTGTTTTTGCCAAGTCAAATGATTGCTCTGTATACGCACAAACACATTCCACATTTTTTGTTTCCCCGCATATCAAAGCTAATGACGTTTGAATTCCCGCCGCAAAATTTCCATGTGTCGCTAAAATAATTTTTCGCTCCACTTCATTCACCTCACTTACTTATTTATATAGCAAAAAGAGTGCCAAAAAAGTGGCACTCCCGTTTTTATCTTTTAAAAATCACTCTCTGCGTTGTTAAATTCGGTTTTTTTAAACAAAACATCGTAAACATAAAAAAGTTCAGATTCAGGAATATTGACACTATATACTTTTTCAATGACACTAAAGGCTTTTTTTATTTCCTGCAACCTTTTTTTTTGACACTGTTTTAACTTGTCAGCGCCACTATATGTTTCGATCGCTTCATTACGAATTAAACGTTCAATCAAACAACTTACGTGAACATAAATCGCTAATTTGCGGTCATTTGGTAGTGCCTGTTGCCAACGCTGTTCCAATTCAATCAAAAAGACTTCCACTTGTCGAATAATCTTTTCTGTATCTAAAATAGTTACTGATTGGATCACACGATCTAAGGAAAAATTGCGAATAAGCTGATGGTTAACATAGCTGAGCATTTCCTCTGTCAATTCCTCTTTCGTCCATTCTAACAGTCGGTTGATCCCTTGCCCTGCAATCAGTTCTTCCAATGAAATGTATGGAACGTCAGCGTCAGAAGGATTGTTAGTACCTATAATTCCAACTACCTCATAATCGGGAAATCTTGCTTTCAACGATTCAGCTGTCAGTAGCTGACGATAGTCACAAGGAATAATTTTTAATTGCATCCTTGTAGGCAAACTTTTTTCTAGTAAGTCCCGAATCTTTACGGCCGTGCCAATTCCTGTAGTACAAGTGGTTAAAATTACTCGCTCCGCTTTATTTTGTGGTAAAATAATTTCCCATTCATTTTGGTGCGACTTAAGGGCAATTTGCGGGAGCTCTTCAAATGGCACCCCTTTTTCAATCGCTTCTCCTATTGCAAGAGCTAAACTTGTCGTGCATTATTCATTAGTAAAAAGGGCCCTTTTTCATTTTCTGGAAAATACTGATAAATTTCTTTTAGCGATCCCATATCAAAAAGAATGACTAAGCCATTCGCTGTATTATGCCGTTCCATATAATGAATTAAATGTTCTGAAATTTTTTTGGGGGTAACATCTAAAGGCATATCAAAAGATTGAAAGATTGGTTGATTTAAGAATCGATTCACAACATTGGCAATACTGCTAGCTGTTGCATAACCGTGGGCAACGATCACCGCTTTAGGATAATGACTTTCTTTAACCGCTCCTGAGTAATGGAGATATGTTGTTAAAATAATTCGATCTATCGGCGCTAAATCAATATCAAGTGCACGCTTAGCCAAAGTTAATAATTGTTCTGAATAAACAAAGCTAGTTGTTAAGCTTGATTGAACCTCAGATAATAGCTTTTCAATAATATTTAAATGTTCTGATTCAGGAATCCATTCAATAAATCGCCGTTGAAATAAATACGTACTTAAGGTGTACACTAAGCTACCGTTAAAATGAATTTGGTGAGAAGCTTCGATGGTTTCCAATAATTGTCGCATATTTTGCGTGATAAATAAAAGCATGTCATGGCTTTTCTCACGGTTCGTTTCAAACAATAAATAGTCGAATAATCCTTCAATTTCCTTTGAAATTGCTCCACTGGCTTCCGAAAGTTTCTGATGATGTGTAGCATAATGAAAGAGGATTCGTTCATAGCTTTGAATAATTTTTTTTTGTTCCAGCTCTCCTTCTTCCACCAGTGATTCCATTGTAGTTTGATCTTCAATACGAAGCACCGCTTCATTTTCATTAACCGTTAGTGCCAATGATGGGTTTAATAACTCTTTAGGCATTGAATGAATCGTAATCGGAATGCTATTTTTTTCGAGATTAGAGGCAAAACTTCTAGCAGCTATAATTTTTATAATATTTTTTAGTTCGCCCACATTTCCCGGATAGTGGTGCTGTTCCAATAGCTGAATCACTTGAGGAGAGATTGTTAAGGTTTTTTTTATCGCTTGCTGTTCTTCATAAAAGGCTCGAATGATTAACTGCTTTCTTTCTGCTTGTGTTCGTTCGGAAAGGGCGGGAATTTTAATTTGAATCGGTACTCTTCTTAAAAAAGTAGTTAAAAAAGTGCTGGCTACTTCTTCAGTGGTCGCAAAACATAACCGACAAGTTACTGGAATCGGTTGGTTGGATTCCCCCATATGATAGATGACGCCTTGATCTAAAAAAGTAAATAATTTTTCCTGACCTTCAGGACTCAAACGATGGACTTCATCTAAAAATAGAACGCCGCCTTGAGCACTTTCAAAAGCTCCTTTTTTATCAATATCAGCCCCGGTAAACGCACCTTTAACATGGCCAAACAACTGACTTGTCAAAAGCTCCGGATTATTGGCATACTGGGCACAATTTACAGTCACAAAGGGGGCAGACTCCTCCAACAAGTCATTTTGTACGCAAAATTGATAATACAAAGAGGCAAAAAAACTTTTTCCGGTACCGCTTTCTCCAGTTAATAATACAGGTAAACTTCCATTGGGATAAAATGCAGCCATTTTTAATTGCTCAATTGTTTGCGCTAAACTACCTCGATAACCAATTACATGTTGAAAAAAATCCGCTTTTTTGCCAAATATCGGTCGTTCCTCAATAATTGCTTGTAAACTCTGATACTTTGTTGATTTTAACGAATAGTTTTGCTGTTGAAACACTTCTTTATGAAAAAAATAAACCGGTCGAGTATTTACCTTAACTAAGATTCCTGCTTCGTTCAGTTGGTTTAAATAATGACTCGCTGTATTCCGCTTAATTGAAAAAGTGTGTGCGATATGGCTGGCTGTAAAAATTTCGCTTACCAATGATGGCTCAAAAAAAGACGTTTGATTGCGTAAATAATTCACTAACTGAGTTTTTAACATAAAATCACCTCCCACTTATCATAACTTACATTGGTCAAACGTCAATATTCAAATTTTTAGAGATTTTTCTTTTTAATCAATGGGTCATTCTTAAGTTACGAAAGGACAAAAATCTGATTTCTTATTCATCGGCCCCTTTTATTTATCAGAAAACTAGGAAACAAGTAGCTTCTAAAAGAACTTGGAATTCCCAAGAATACCTAATAAACACACCAAAATAGCACTAATGAATCGTTGCTTTTTTAGTATAGGAATAATCGTCAGTTATTTGTTTCCTTCATATCTAATTTTGAAATGAAAAAGAAAGACAAAAAGACTTGGTTTATCAGCCTTACCTGATAAACCAAGCCCTTTATTAAAGATCTGAATTATGAATGACAATTAATTTTTCTCAATCTCTCAACGATCCTTCACAGACTTTGATGTCTTTAGTGACTAGCTTTTATGACAAAATGATGATGACCGTATAATTAAATAACTTTTACTCGCAGCTGTAAGTTCTATAAAACTTTTTGACAAAATTTTTAGGAAAATAATGTATCATAGACTTTCTTTGCATAGCCATCTGTCATACTACAAACAAAATCAACCGCTAGCTTTAAACGATAATAATCTTTATCTACCTCATTAGAATCCTGCGTTTCTCGCTCATAGAGCTGTTTCGCACTTTCCGGAATATTATTAAAAATACGTTCTTCATATTTATTCATCTTGATTTTTTGGTGCTTTAAGGCAACCGGAACTAATTCGTCTAATAAACGATTAATAATGTTAAAACCTAGTACTTCTTGATCGAGAATCATTTTTGATTGAAAAACGTACTGATGCGAAAAATGCTTCAACGCTTGGAAGCAACGGACTTCGTCACATGCTTCGTTGATAATTTCTTCTGTGAATTTACCCGCTACGAGCTCTTTATAATGTTGAACAAAACTAGTAGCTGCACTTTTATAAACTTTTCCTTGGGTTTTGCGTAAAAACTCTTGTAACACTGCTGATTCTGATGTTTTTTCATCCAAGTTCAAAAATTTTTTTGTGTTTGTTTTTTCATCAATAAATTCTTTTAATTCTTGGTAGCTATATAACTCATAATTATAAGCATCTTCAATATCAGAAAAGGTATAAGCGATATCATCAGCTGCCTCTAATAAAAAAACCAAAGGATGCCGACTATTTTTAGTTCCTGTTGCATATTTGATTCGTTCGAAGACCGTTGTTTCAGAGTAAAAGTAACCAACTTTTTTAGTTAAGAGATTCTGTTTATTTAATTGATCTGAAGGTACGATATATTTAATAACTGTATCAAGTGTTGAAGCCGTTAACCCCATTCCTTTGGTAGAAGCACCATTATAATTATGCAACTTAGTGAGTAAACGAATCGTTTGAGCATTCCCCTCAAACTTCAAAAAATCGTTTCTTTGCTGTTCACTAAAAGCGTCCCAGCAGGCAAATAACGGCCCATTTTTAGCAAACCATATGCGAATTGCTTCTTCACCAAAATGACCAAAAGGTGGATTACCAATATCATGGATTAAGGCAGCGGTCTCTAACAAGCGAAAACTCTCGGTTAATTCTGCTACTTCAATATTAATTTTTTTTAAAAGGAATATAACTTCCTCTAACAGATCACGTGTATGCATTGCTACTTCCAAACTATGCGTCAAACGAGTCCGTACAAAATCATTTCGTTCCAAGGGAAACACTTGAGTTTTATCTTGCAGCCTTCTAAAAGCATCACTTTTAACCACACGGCGATAATCTCTATTAAAAGCTTCTCTTAACGTAGCCTTTAATTCTTTTTGAAGTTTTGTCCATTCATTCTTATAATAGTTAGTTTTGTCTGTGTATATTCGGCACGTTCCAACCAGATTATTCCAATTCATTTCTTTACTCCTATCTATTTTCTACGCCTGCTATTCAATCTGTAATATAATTTATGTGAAGAATTGGTTGCTTAGATTGATGTAAGACAAATTTTTTCCAACTATCTAAATAATTTTTAAATACAAACATTTCCAATGCATTTATATCGGGCTTGCCGGATTCCACTTCCGGTAGTTTATTTTTCATATCTAACACGATCCATAAACCTATTCTGTCAAGGTCTTTCTCAAATTTTATGGATTTTATTTTGATAGCTTCCAAAGATGCGATCGATTGTGTAATGGCATAACTCAATTTTGAAGAGGTGTTTCCGATTTTCACAGCAAATAGGGTATGGCTTGCTTGACAATGAATATCTGCGACTTCGATCACAGTTTTATCAGGCAGTTTTGCTAATTTTGTATCATAATTTTTAAAATGGGAATTAGTCTCCGCTAACCAAGTATTGTAAAAAAATTCTTTGTAATATCTGTTTTTTATAGATTTTTTTATTTGTTCTTCTGTTTTCCCTTGATATCTTTTGTTCTGCTTTTCTTGTTCATATTTTAAAGAACAATAGTTTTCATGTTTTTTTAGAGAAAAATCATACTCAGGATAATAAACCACCGGGATTTCTGCTAAAGATTCTTTCAAATAATCTAAGTAATCCAAATTATAAGAATACCAATCCCCACCGAAAAGAGTACAATGCTCATCTTCATCTGTATAATCAAGAATTTCTTTCAATGTATACTTAATTATTTTGTTATCAATAAATTTACCAATTTTTATGTTAAAAACTTCTATCCCCTTAATTTCATGCTTCTCAATAAAATTACGGATCGTTTCAATCTCCAAATTTTTTATTATCTCTTTTTTTCGCTTGTAATGTAATGAATAATCATTGCTATAATCTTTAAATTCTTCGACATTTCCAACAATATCAAAATCGGAAAGATAAATTTTCATTTCGCTATCGTTTATTTTTTGTAATAAGTTATTATCAAGACGTTCAAGCTTTATTGGGTCTTCTTTACCAATTTTTTTCAGTATCGGAATTTTTTGTTCAGCTTTATCTGAATCAATAACCTGCTTAACATGGAAAATCAAATCGAAAATACTTTCTAAACAATTCTTCACTAAATCAACTGTCAACGCATCACCAATTTCAATGTTCGGTTTGTAAATCCCGAAACCTTTAGGAAGTTTTTCTACTAAGTTTATTTTTAAATAGGCTTCGCCACTATCAAAAATAAATTGTCGGTTGTCTTTAAATGCATCAACCATTTTGTTTTTTGAACTATGAGGTGCTACTTTAGCAGTACGTTTTATCTCTTTAAAGTCTATTTTACGAGCAAAAGAAAAAGCAAAATCTTTATCTGCATATTTACTCACGCAATGATAAGCGTAACTAAAAGAAAGAGCGTATTGTTCATCATCAACGTCAATTATCACAATCCCTTTCGGTGCACTTCGCATGGTTAAATTTATGTCACTTTCAAGCTCATCAACTACCCACTGCCAATTAGGTGGCCCACTTTTTTCTTGGTCGTCAATATACAATGTTACAGTTAATGATTTTTCTTTATACCCTTTTTGAATTGTTCTTTCATTTTTATATTCTTTTTTTAATTGTGCTAAAAATTCCTCACGTTTATCAAATAATATTTTATATAAAGTCACCTTCATTTTGAATTTACCTTTTCCTCACTCTACTTTTTCGATCCAACATACATAGATATTTTTACATTTGCCAACGTCCTTAAATTCCTTATTTTCAAATGGCGTCTTTTGCTGCAGCTTAAAGCGAACCTTATCATATGGGTATAATTTAGACTTCACTAAAGAACGTTTAAAAAATAACCAATGACTTTCGTTTTCATCTAACTTTTCTACGCCTAAAGATACCGGATTAACCACTTTAGGTAGTTTAAAACAATAAAATGTTTGTTCAACCTTTGGACTTAACCTTCTAAGTTCCCCTAAGGTCGCCTCAAAATAGCCTGCTTCATCTGGATACAGATAATTTTCATAATTGATTAAATTTTTTAATTGCTCTAAAAAAGGCTGTGTATGGCCCGCAATATTTAGTTTAAACTTTTCAGCTACCTTTACTCCTGTATCACTTGATAATGATTCTAACAAATTATTGATCGCACAAACATTGGTCGTTTCATCCAAAATTAAAGAAAGGCGATCTGAACTTACAGCTCCTTTCATTTCATCAACATGAAAGCCCGGCAAAGCCACTGGATACTGCTTTTGAGCTAAAACCCATGAAGCGCCCATTTCATTTAAACAAGCTACGCTATCGTAGTAATTTTTTGAGAGAAAATAAATCACTACTGGTTGTTGATCAAACTCTTCTTTGATCCGATCAAATATTTTTTCACCGAAATTAATACCTGTAGCATTATTTGAACTATAAAAAACATCTTGTTCTCGAAACCCGTAATTAATTAATAACTCAACAAATATATCAACGTATTCCTTGTCTTTTGAACTGTGACTTAAAAATAATTTCCTTCCCCTCACCATTGACAAACCTCCTGTATTTTCTGGTACTCACAAATGAATGTTACACTAAAGTTATTTATTTTTCAATAATATTTTTATACAATGAATAAATTTCTTTATAACTGAGCTTCACACTCATTATCTAGAATTTATTCAATAAAAAAACCACCTTGCTTAAGCAAGGTGGTTGCGTCCGAATATCAGGAGAACTTATTATTCATAAGCTGTCCCTTTGAGCTATTTATTAACGATGGGTTATTTGTTTTTCAAGTTGTAGAAAGATTTCAAGCCCTTGTATTCTGCAACTTCACCCAGTTGGTCTTCAATCCGTAGTAATTGATTGTATTTCGCAATACGGTCAGTACGTGATAGAGAGCCCGTTTTGATTTGGCCAGCGTTTGTTGCAACTGCGATATCAGAAATGGTTGAATCTTCTGTTTCACCAGAACGGTGAGAAACTACAGCAGTATAGCCAGCTTCTTTTGCCATTTCGATTGCTTCGAAGGTTTCAGTTAATGTACCGATTTGGTTAACTTTGATTAGGATTGAGTTAGCAATTCCTTTCTCGATACCTTCAGCTAATTTTTGCGTGTTTGTTACGAACAAGTCGTCTCCAACTAATTGAACTTTGTCGCCTAAAGCTACGGTTAATTTTTTGAAGCCGTCCCAGTCGTTTTCATCTAAACCATCTTCGATTGAGATGATTGGGTATTTTGCACATAATTCTTGGTAGAATGCAATCATTTCGTCTGTAGTTTTTTCGCCTTCACCAGAATCAGCTAAAACATACACGCCTTTTTCTTTATCGTAGAATTCTGAAGAAGCAGCATCCATTGCAAGCACAACGTCTTTTCCTGGAACGTAGCCAGCTTTTTCGATGGCTTCGATGATTACTTCAAAACCTTCTTCATTTGAACCTAAGTTAGGAGCAAAGCCACCTTCGTCACCTACTGAAGTTGCTAAACCACGAGCTTTTAAGATTGAAGCTAATGCGTGGAAAACTTCAGCACCCATGCGTAAAGCTTCTTTGAAGGTTGGAGCACCAACAGGCATGATCATGAATTCTTGGAAGTCGATTGAGTTATCTGCATGTGATCCACCGTTGATGATGTTCATCATTGGAGTTGGTAATACTTTCGTGTTGAATCCGCCTAGATAGTGATATAAAGGTATTTCTAGATAATCAGCAGCTGCGCGTGCAACGGCGATTGATACACCAAGAATTGCGTTAGCACCTAGTTTGCCTTTGTTAGGAGTTCCGTCTAAAGCAATCATAGCTTTGTCGATAGCCATTTGATCACGGACATCGTAACCAATGATTGCTTCAGCAATAATGTTGTTTACGTTGTCGACAGCTTTAGTTACGCCTTTGCCGCCATAACGAGCTTTGTCGCCATCACGTAATTCAACTGCCTCGTATTCACCAGTTGAAGCACCTGAAGGAACCATTCCACGGCCAAAAGCTCCGCTTTCAGTGTATACCTCTACTTCGATTGTTGGGTTACCACGTGAGTCTAAAATCTCGCGAGCGTAAACATCAGTAATAATTGACATGTTTTGTCTCTCCTTTGAGTTTGTATTTATACTAAGGGGATTCCCTCATGTATGATTGTAGTGAAATCTCGCAAACTATGCAAACATTTTTTGCATTTTAGCTTTGAGAAAGTGTGATTTCTTATTTTACTGCACTTAATAAAGCTAAGAATGAATCTGCTTCTAAGCTGGCACCACCGACTAAAGCACCATCAACATTTTCTTTGGCCATGTATTCTGCGATGTTTTCTGGTTTTACAGAACCGCCGTATTGGATACGTACACTGTCTGCAACTTCTTTTCCATATAATTTTTCAACTGTTTGACGAACAACGCCACAAATTTCATCTGCGATCGTTGCGTCAGCAGATTTTCCTGTGCCGATTGCCCAGATTGGTTCATAAGCAATAACCATTGATGCTACTTGTTCGTTTGATAAACCAACTAAGCCGTTAGTGATTTGCCCTTCGATCCATTCGGCTGTTTTACCAGCTTCATAGGTTGCTAACGTTTCACCACAACAAAAGATTGGTGTCATACCGTTTGCAAAGATTGCTTTAGCTTTTTTATTGATATCTTCATCTGTTTCGTGGAAATATTCGCGACGTTCAGAGTGACCGATAATCACATAGTTCACACCTAAGTCTGCAATTGCAGCTGGTGAGTTTTCACCAGTGAATGCACCAGTGTTCTCCCAGTAGCAGTTTTGAGCAGCTAATTTCACCTCGGAATCTTTTAAGTTCCAAGCTAAAGGAGCTAAGAACAATGCTGGAGAACCAATAACAGTGTCAACAACGTCATTAGATGGAACAGCATTTTTTACTGCTTCTGCAAAGCTTTGTGCTTCGCCTAAGGTTTTGTTCATTTTCCAGTTACCAGCGATAATTGGTTTGCGCATGAAAAAGCACATCCTTTTCTTTTTCGATTTTTTCTATCCTTCGACTATTAAAAGATATTCGTCTCAATTCAAACAACGAAGATGAAGTGCTTCAAAAAACGGTTTATTTATCGTTAATTGCAGCTAAGCCAGGTAGTGTTTTGCCTTCAAGTAATTCTAAGCTTGCACCGCCACCAGTTGAGATGTGCGTAAACTTATCAGCGAAGCCAAGTTGAATGGCAGCTGCAGCAGAGTCACCGCCGCCAATGATCGTTGTCGCATCTTCAAGGTTTGCGATTGCTTCACAAACACCGATTGTTCCTTTGGCAAAATTACTCATTTCAAATACGCCCATTGGTCCATTCCAAACAACTGTTTTAGCACCGGCTAATTCTTTGGTAAACATATCTATAGATTTAGGTCCGATATCCAAGCCCATGTAACCTGCTGGTACATCTTGGCCATCTGAAATCATCGTTTCTGCGTCATTGCTAAATTCTTTAGCACAAACGGAGTCAATTGGTAAAATCAATTTGTCACCAGCTTTTTCAATTAAATCTTTCGCTAAAGCAACTTTATCCTCTTCAACTAATGAATTACCAATTTCAAAACCTTTAGCTTTGTAGAAAGTATAAGTCATACCGCCGCCGATTAAAATTTTATCCGCTTTTGCGATTAAGTTTTCAATTACGCCAATTTTATCAGAAACTTTTGCTCCTCCTAAAATAGCAACGAAGGGACGTTTTGGACTTTCAACTGCTTCGCCGATGAATTGAATTTCTTTTTCCATCAAGAAACCAGCCACAGTTGGAATTCCTGTTGAAGCAATACCTACGTTTGAAGCATGTGCACGATGAGCCGTACCAAAAGCGTCATTGACGAATACATCGCCAAGAGACGCCCAATATTTACCTAATTCTGGGTCATTGCCGCTTTCTTTTTTACCATCGACATCTTCAAAACGAGTGTTTTCAAAAACTAACACATCGCCGTCTTGCATATTGTTAACAGCTGCTTCTAATTCAGTTCCACGAGTTTCAGGAACAAAGGTTACGGATTTACCTAGTAGTTCTCCCAAGCGTTCTGCCACTGGTTTTAATGATTTACCAGCTTTGTCTTCTTCTGTTTTCACACGGCCTAAGTGTGAGAAAAGAATTGCTTTTCCGCCATTTTCAATAACATATTTGATCGTTGGCAATGCTGCAACAATCCGATTGTCATTTGTGATTACGCCGTCTTTCAAAGGAACATTGAAGTCAACACGAACAAGTACTTTTTTATCTTTTAACGCTACATCTTTAATTGTCTTTTTCGCCATTCGTAAATTTCCCTCCTACATAGTTGACTGCGGCAGAAAACTTTCATTAAGAATTTCTCTGTCGCTGTCTATTTTACCACTTTCAGGTTTGTTCATAAAAAGAAACGCAGGCGCTCTTTCATCAGTGTATCACTTAAATTGAATTTCCCTTTGTATCCGTCTACAAAGTAGAAGTGACCGCTTCTCGATACTTTAGTTTTATTTTTCTTTATATTTAAAGGAAAAATAGTCCTATTTCTCGGCCGCTTATCATTCTACTAGAAGGCCCTACACAAGTAGAAGTGACAAAAAGCGGAGAAGCGCGTTGCTTCCCCGCTTTCTATTTCACAACTGTTCAAATTCACTGAAATTATATATCTTATAACTTAGCGAAGTATTCTAACGTACGAACTAATTGAGCTGTATAAGACATTTCGTTGTCATACCAAGCAACAGTTTTCACTAATTGTTTGTCGCCAACTGTCATGACTTTTGTTTGCGTAGCATCAAATAATGAACCATAAGTCATACCAACAATATCAGATGAAACGATGTCGTCTGTATTGTATCCATAAGATTCGTTTGAAGCTTCTTTCATTGCTGCATTTACTTCATCAACAGTTACTTCTTTGTTAAGTACGGTCACTAATTCAGTTAATGAACCAGTTGGTACAGGAACACGTTGAGCAGCTCCATCTAATTTGCCGTTTAATTCTGGAATTACTAAGCCGATTGCTTTAGCAGCCCCAGTTGAGTTAGGTACGATATTTGCAGCGGCAGCGCGTGCACGACGGAAGTCGCCTTTAGGATGAGGTCCGTCAAGGGTCATTTGGTCCCCAGTATAAGCGTGGATTGTTGTCATTAGACCTTCAACAACGCCAAATTTATCATTTAATGTTTTTGCCATAGGAGCTAAGCAGTTAGTAGTACATGAAGCACCAGAAATAACTGTCTCTTTACCAGTAAGTGTTTCATGGTTAGTGTTGTAAACGATTGTTGGAACATCGTTACCGCCAGGAGCTGAGATAACAACACGTTTTGCACCTGCAGCTAAATGTTTTTCAGCAGCTGGTTTAGAAGTGAAGAAACCTGTACATTCTAAAACGATATCTACGCCTAATTCGCCCCATGGTAATTCCTCAGGGTTGCGGTTAGCAAGAACTTTTACTTGTTTGCCGTTTACGTTGAATGAGCCTTCGTGAACTTCAACAGTTCCGTTGAAACGTCCTTGAGTTGTATCGTATTTTAACAAATGTGCTAACATTTTAGCATCTGTTAAGTCGTTGATTGCAACTACTTCGATTCCTTCTACATCTTGGATACGACGGAAAGCTAAGCGTCCGATACGTCCAAATCCATTAATACCTACTTTAACTGTCATTAAAGATTTCCTCCTTATGAAAATCAAAAATTTTTATTTTAAAGGGTTGCCCCTTTTAAAATCTCGTTTGCTGCAGCTTCATCAGTGATGAGCCATGTCTGTTGAGGTGCGTTTTTCATGTAAGCTCGGATGGCTTTAGCTTTAGTTTTGCCACCTGCCACTGCGATAACAAAAGGAATTTCCTGCAGGTCTTTTAGCTGTAGACCAATTCTTGGAATTTTATAAACTACTTGGCCTTCTTCATCAAAAAAGTAACCAAATGATTCTGCTACCGCATTTTTTTGTTTCAGCATTACTAATTCTTCACCTGACATCTTTCGTCTAGCTGCCATATGTAATGCACGGCCAATGCCGTGAACAACACAATTTGCTTGACTAATCAGTGTCAATACTTCTTGGATGGAAGGCTCTTGTAATAACGAATTGTACGTTTCTAAGCTTAACTGCTCAGGTACATATAAGGCGCGGTAGTGTCCGCCAGTTTTGTCAGCCATCACTGCACTTACTGAGTTCGCTTGAACTGTTACAGCTTCACCAATGCCCCCTCGTGCTGGCACAAACAGATTGTGACGCTTTTTAGTTTCAAGAGGCTCCATGTGTTCAGCAACGGTAGCCATTGTAGTGCCACCCATCACAGCAATAATGTTATCGCCATTAGGTAATAGTAAATTCAAGGCGTTAGTGACACTTTCACCGAAGTCAAATAGAACTTTTTTTTGATTATCGCTGTTACCAGCAATTACAATGCAACGTTGAATGTCGAAGTATTTTGCCATATCGGTTTCGACTTGGTGCATACCTAATAATTGATTCATCATCAACTCTAAGCCTTGATAAACTTCCAGCCCTTTATCCGTTAAAGTCATACCACTTTTTGAAGTTTTAATCAGTTGATATTGTTTTAACAGATCGGTTTCAGTTCTTAAAACTCGTTCCGTCATTCCCATACTGTCTGATAAACTTCTCCGTCCAATCGGCTGCATCCAATAAATATTACGAAGAATTTTGTATCTTTCTTGTACTATGTCGAGCATATCTGGAGCAACAGCTTCAATCATTTTTAAGTCATTTATCATGATGCGCTCCTTTGCGGGTCGCCATATGTCCAAGTAAGACTGAAAACGACCTATGAACATTAAAAAAATAAAACTGACAGTTCTTAACTTACCATCTATTCACAACAGCATTTGAAGTACTTATCAATCTTACATACACAGTGTATCAGTTTTCAGTTCTCTTTTCAATAAAAATGATTATTTTTTTCCAAGCATTGTATAAGCTGAGATGAAGTGCCAGACAAAAAGCGTTATCACTCATGAAAGTTTCCTTTTTACCAACTCTGCCTACCATCCAATAACAGCTTTCAAAGAAAAAAGGCGTCATTCGACACCTTCTGCTCTTTATTCACTTACAGATCTTCTTCATAGAAACGACCTAGGATTTGTACGTTATCGGCAATGCTGACAAAGGCTGCAGGATCTGTTTCTCGCATGGCAGCTTCTAAACTAGGAAGTTCAAAACGAGTCACCACGGTCAATAGCACGGTTTGCTTATCGTGACGGTAGGCTCCTTCTGCTTCATGAATAATGGTAATTCCTCGCCGCATTTTTTTTTGAATTTCGTCAACGACTTTTCGAGGATTTTTGGTGACGATAATCACTTGCATTTTCTTTTGTTTTGTATAAACAACGTCTGTTACTTTTCCACTAACAAAAATGGACAAAGCGCTGTAAAACATATACTGCCAGCCAAACAAAAAGCCAGCGACAAAAACGATAATTGCATTAAAAACAATGGAAATTGAACCGATTGAACGGCCGGTTTTTCTGCGGATGGTAATACTAAAAATGTCCAAGCCTCCAGATGACAACCCGTTTTTCAAGGCAAAACCAATGCCGGAGCCATTCACAGCTCCCCCAAAAATCGCACAGATAATCGGATCTGATGTCAATCTAGTTAATGGAATCAGGTGCATCACTAAAGAAGTTAGTGTTACTGTAATGAAAGTGAAAATTGTAAACTTTTTGCCGATTTTTTTCCAAGCAAGGAAAAATAAGGGAATATTTAAAACATATAATGTAATGGAAACCGGCACGGTGAAACCGATTAATTGCTTAGATAAAGTGGTTAAAATTTGTGCGAGCCCGGTAATGCCACTGGAGTAGATGTTTCCCGGCTGATAGAAAAAATTCATAGCGATCGAAGCTAAGATGGCATAAACCACCGAAGCCGATAGCTTGGTCGTATAGTCATGGACAGGAAAATTGGTATAAAATTTTTTCATTGGGCAATGGCCTCGCTTTGCTGTTTTCATTTTCTTTCATATTATACGGGGTTTGACACAAGATTAAAAGAGCTATCTCACAAATTCTACGGTTTCTTAGGGATTTTTTACATTTATTTCCACAAATTTCAATCGCTATAACGCTCTTTTAAACATAAAAAAACTGAAGCGGAAATATTCCTAGCTTCAGTTCCTGCTATTATCATAGATAGCAACTTAAAAAATTTTAACTCAGCAGCTATCTTGGGGAAGTTATGCATAATGAGCTCTTGGTCCACCAATGTATTTAGGACGAGCGTAAAGCGCTGTAACATGAGCAGCTCCGATTGCTTTAATACTTGGTCGCAACGGTACTTGGACATGTTTGACATGCATGCCGATTGACGTATCACCGATATCGAACCCAGCCTGAGCGGTAATATGCTCTACTTCAACTGGATCCTCGAATAATTGAAAGGCAGCGACTGAACAGGAGCCACCAGCATGCAATTGAGGAACAACAGAAACAATCTCAAAGCCTTTTGCTTGTGCCACGCTCCGTTCCATCGCTAGGGCTCGGTTGATATGTTCACAACCTTGAACGGCCAAAAAAATCCCATGGCTATCTAATGTTTCTTTTAAAGCGGAAACGATCCACTGTCCCACTTCTACGCTAGAGTTTTTGCCGATTGTACCGCCAACTACTTCACTAGTTGTACATCCCAGCACAAATATATCTCCTTTATGAACATTGCCGTTAGCAATCACTTCTTCAGCAATTGTGGTTACCTGTTCTTTAATTTTTTGTTCCGTTACTTCCATCTTAAATTCCTTCTTTCTTGAGATCACGTTTAGGCAAAGCGTGTTGAATAGCTTTAGCTAACGGCACCGCAACCACTGCTCCGAAAACTGATTGTGCCGTGTTGGTAGGTAGTGAAGCTAGCCCTGCCCCGAAACCGTAAAGAAAACCAGTTGCTAAAGCATAGCCGACTACCATTGCTACGCAGCCTAAAGCCAAGCCAAAATATTGCCAGCTTTTTTTGCTAGCTGCAAAATGGCCCGCCAACCACCCTTGGAAACCATGAATGAACAAAGAAAAGATAATCCATTGAGGATAGCCCGATAACAAATCAATCATACCTCCGCTTAAAGCCCCCACGGTTAAGCCACCTACTGGTCCAAATAGTAGACTTGCCGTGTAAATGCCCGCATCGGCCAATGTAACAAAGCCATTGGTTCCGGGAACTGGGATAATAAACACAAGTGATACCCCTACTGTTAACGCAGTAATCACTGCATAGATACTGATTCTTCTAGTCATTTCGGTTCCCCCTCTTCTATTTCCATCATCTTGCCACCATACCAGACACTGCCAAATTCTGAGTCAATCGTAACACCGGAAGTGATTGATTCGGAAATATATTGTTTGGCATTCGTAATTGCTGAGGTTAACTCCTCTCCTAAAACCAAACCAGCAGCAATCGCCGAAGAAAAGCCACAACCGGCGCCATTAATGGTTTTTACTTGTTGTTTTGGCTTAGAGTACAGCCGATGGCGCTTTCCGTCATAGAAGTTATCGACTGCTTTATCACCTGCCAAGCGATTCCCACCTTTGATTACCACAGAACTTGCACCCATTTCATACAACTGCTCAGCACCGGCTTGCACATCATCAATGGTCGTTAGCTGGCGCTTAGTTAAAAGTTCAGCCTCTTTTAAGTTTGGCGTAATAACTGTGGCTAAAGGAAACAGCTCGTTAGAAAGAGCGGCAATATATTCTTTTTCATAACGAGAAGCTGATTCTTTAAAAACAAATACTGGATCCAATACTATCGGTAAATCAGGTTGCTTTATTAAAAAAGAACGAATAACAGAAATACTTTGGATGTTATGAATTAAGCCAATTTTTACACCAGCCAAACTAGCTTTAGGTAAAGAAGCCAGCTGACTTTCTAAAAGTTTAGCGCTGAGATTATGGACTTGAAATTGATTTCCCTGGGCTGTAGCAATACACGTTAAGGCTGACAGACCAAATAAGCGAAAATTTTCAAATGTTTTCAAATCGGTTTGAATGCCGCCGCCGGAAAAGGGATCGGAACCGCCAATTGTCAAAATTTTTTTCGTCATATCTTTCGCTCCTTCTTTTTCATCTTACTAACCTTCACTTAAAAAGAAAACAGCCAATTGGCAGATTTTTAGGCCAGCCAATTTTTTATAACTACGAATAAAAAACAACAGTCCTTCATTTCCTTAGACTGCTGCTTTTAATGTTACATCTACAATCATGATCAACTTTTTCAGCTTATTCTTCAATAGCTGTTACATCAATGTTTAATTCAAACAATTGTAATGGCGAAACCTTACTTGGCGCATTGTTCATCGGATCCATTGCTTTACCGTTTTTAGGAAAGGCGATGACTTCACGAATATTTTCTTCTCCGGCTAACAACATTATAAGACGATCCAAGCCCAGAGCAATGCCGCCATGTGGAGGGAAGCCGTAATCCAATGCATCCAATAAAAACCCAAATTGTTCTGTTGCCGCTTCTTTGGTAAAGCCTAATGTTTCAAACATTTTTTCTTGCAGTTCTCGCGTATGAATCCGCAAGGAGCCACCGCCTAATTCATATCCATTTAAGACGATATCATAGGCTTGTGCATAGACTTTTTCCGGATTGGTTGAAAGCAAATCAATATCAGCGGCTTTTGGCTGAGTGAATGGATGATGCGCAGACACATAGCGACCGGCTTCTTCATCATATTCAAAAAGCGGCCAGTCAACTACCCACAAGAAGTTAAATTTCGATTCATCAATCAAGCCCAATTCTTTACCTAACCGTGTCCGAACAGCTCCTAATGCTGCCGCTACAATTTCAGGCCTGTCAGCACCAAACATTAAAATATCACCAACTTCTGCTTGGGTAACAGCGATGAGTTCATCTGTAACATCAGTTAAGAATTTAGCAATTGGCCCTTTTAAGCCGTCTGCTTCTACTTTTAGCCAAGCTAAGCCCTTTGCTCCAAATTGACTAACATATTGACCTAATTGATCCATGTCTTTTCTGGAATACTTCGCACCAGCCCCTTTGGCATTGAGCGCCTTCACGTGGCCGCCATTTGCTAAAGCATTTTGGAAAACTTTAAAGTCGCAGTCTTTCACAACTGAGGCCACATCAATTAATTCCATATCGAAACGAGTATCTGGTTTATCACTTCCGTAACGAGCCATTGCTTCATCATAACTCATTCGCGGAAAAGGAGTGGTAATCTCTATTCCTTTAGTTTCTTTCATAACCTTTGCCAACATGTTTTCAGTATAAGTTTGAATTTCTTCCGGTGTTAAGAAACTTGTTTCAATATCCACTTGGGTAAATTCCGGTTGGCGATCGCCTCTTAAGTCTTCATCACGGAAGCAGCGCACAATTTGATAATAACGATCAAAACCAGCGCCCATCAGCAATTGTTTAAATATTTGCGGAGATTGTGGCAATGCATAAAAATGACCGGCATGTACCCGAGAAGGCACTAGATAATCGCGGGCACCTTCTGGAGTAGATTTGCCTAAATAAGGTGTTTCAATATCAATAAATTCATGGTCATCCAAATAGTGCCGAATGGCCTTTGTAACTTGATGGCGCAGTTTAAGATTTTGTGTCATAGATGGGCGGCGCAAATCTAAGTAACGATATTTCAAACGTGTCTCATCGTTAACATTATTGTCGTCTTCAATGGTGAATGGTGGTGTTTTCGCAGCATTTAAAATAGTAATATCGGACGCCAGCACTTCAAATTCGCCTGTTTTCATTTTCGGATTGATGGCTTCTTGATCACGATAAACCACATCCCCTTGAATCTCAATCACGTATTCACTACGACATTTATCTGCGATTTCCCAAGCTTGTTTGGAACGTTCTGGATTAAAAACAACTTGGATAATTCCTTGACGGTCTCGCAAGTCGATAAAGATTACACCACCTAGGTCGCGTCTTTTTTGAACCCATCCTTTCAATGTTACTTCTTTACCGATTAATGCGGCGGATACATCGCCACAGTATACTGTTCGTTTTGCCATCTCTACTCGCTCCTTTGTCTTAAAAAAATCTTTCGTGTTAGTCTAAACTTTTACTCATCATTTCATCATACACTTCGTCGAAGCGCTCATAAATATCACATATTGGAAAGGCTTTTTCTTCGCGTGTTGCCATTGATTTAACGTTAACAATTCCTTCATTCAATTCATTTTCGCCAATCGTTAATACCAATTTTGCTTGTAATTTATCGGCTGTTTTAAATTGGGCTTTCGGTTTGCGATTCATATAATCACGTTCCGCTGAAAAACCAAAATTACGGATACTTTGAACAAGTTGAAGTGCAGCAATATTAGTTTTTTCACCAATTACGACAACATATGCATCCAACTCAGATAATGCCGGAATCACCACTTCTTCAGCTTCCATTGTCAATAAAACACGTTCGATGCCCATACCAAAGCCAAAACCTGGTGTGTCTGGACCGCCTAATTCTTCGACTAATCCGTTATAACGACCACCCGCACAAATGGTTGATTGAGCCCCCATTTTGGGTGCTTCACTCATAATTTCAAAAATTGTATGCGTATAATAATCCAAGCCGCGAACCATATTGCTGTCAATCTCATAAGGGATTTCTAGCGTATCTAACATATCAGTCACTGCTTCAAAATGTGCTTTTGATGGTTCATTTAAATATTCTAAGATTGAAGGCGCCTCTGCAACGATTGCCTGATCTTTTTTATCTTTGCTATCTAAGACACGTAAAGGATTCTCATATAGTCGGCGCTTTGAATCTTCACTTAGTTCTTCCAAATGAGGTTCCAAATAATCAATCAGTGCTTGGCGATAAACTGCACGCGTTGCTTTATCACCTAATGAATTAATGACTAATTTAATTTGCTGAATACCTAATTGTTTAAAAAAGTCGAGAGCCATAGCCATAATTTCTACGTCAAGTGCTGGATTTTCACTACCAAACGCTTCAACACCAATTTGGTGGAACTGGCGTAAACGACCAGCTTGTGGACGCTCATAACGGAACATAGGTCCCATATAGTAAGTTTTGTATGGTTTAGCATGTTCTGGACCAAATAATTTATTTTCTACAAATGCACGAACAATCGGTGCGGTGCCTTCCGGGCGTAAAGTAACATGTCGCTTACCTTTGTCGTAAAAATCATACATCTCTTTAGAAACAATATCCGTAGTATTGCCCACACTGCGAGAAATAACTTCATAATGTTCAAAAATAGGTGTTCTGATTTCTTGGTATTGATAATCGCGAAAAACCAATCGCGCTGTTTCTTCAATAAACTGCCATTTTTCACTAGTTCCCGGCAATAAATCACTGGTTCCTTTTGGTCTTTGATACTTCATCTATTTTTACCCCTTTACTTATATTTAAAATCCATAAATGTATATTGTAGAAAACTTCCCTAGCAATAAAACAGGTAGTGATATGTTGCTTTGTTCCAAGGATTGAAACGAAGTGGCGCTTATAGGAAACACCTCTCCAAAGTAAGAACTTGATGCTTTGGCTAATTGTAGCGAACTTCACTCTCTTTCCTTCATCAAGTACTACCCATCATCTGCTTTCCTACTACGTAGTAATCGCAGTGGTTCGCAGCAAAAAGCCCTTGTATATTGCTATACAAGGGCGTCATTCTTCGTGTAACGCGGTACCACCTATTTTCGAAAGAATTCTCTTCTTTCCTCTAACGATTAACGCTCGTAACGGAACAGCTTTGCTTCTGTTCATCTCCAGAATGTCTTTCACTTCCCATGACGGAGTTGTTTTCAGCCAAGGCAACTCTCTCTTCACCGATCAACGGAAACCTACTCGTTCTTTCAAAGATTTTTAATATTATCTATAAACTACTAAAAGATTTCCTGAAAGTCAAGGGAAAATCAAAAGAAACCCTTTAGACACTGCAAAGTGTTCACTTTTTTAGAGCTGCTACTTTTCTTTACTATCAATAATGATCGTGACTGGACCATCATTAACTAGCGAGACTTGCATATCTGCCCCAAATTTCCCTGTTGCTATCGGTATTCCAGCTTTTTCAAATTCCTCATTGAACAATTGATAAAGGGGAATAGCAGTTTCCGGTCGAGCCGCTTCGATAAAGCTCGGCCGATTTCCTTTTTTGGTATTCGCATATAAAGTAAATTGAGAAATGCTCAGGATACTGCCATCTACTGCTTGAATGCTCTGGTTCATTTTGCCATTATCATCTTCAAATACCCGCAGTTTACTAATTTTACCAACTAAGTAAGCGACATCTTCTGGTGTATCCGTTTCATGAATACCCACCAAAATTAGAAACCCACGTTGAATGGCACCGACAACTTGATCTGCAATGCGCACTTCTGCTTGGCTGACCCGCTGAATTACTACTTTCATACTTTGTCCACTCCTTTAACCATTGGTACGACGAACATTGTATACTTCCGGAACATTTTTGATTTTATCTACAATGGTTTTTAAGTGAGCTAAATTTTGAATTTTTAGTGTGATGTGAACCAAAGCCATTTTTTCTTTCGTTGGTTTTGCCTCTACACTAACCAAATTTTTGGTCATCGGACTGACGACTTGTAAAATATCATTTAATAAGCCATTGCGATTATACCCATAAATTTCCAAATCAGCATCGTATTCTTTTTTATTATTATCAGTGTCTTCCCACTCGACTTCAATCAGTCGTTGAGCCAGCTCTTCTTGATGTTGAACGTTGGGACAATCAGCTCGGTGAATGGATACGCCCCGACCTTTTGTAATGTAACCAACAATTTCGTCTCCTGGAACAGGATTACAGCAACGACTAAGCCTGATCAATAGATTATCTACGCCTTGAATAACAATTCCGCCTTCATGGCGTACTTTCATTTTATCATTTTCTTTTTTTGGTGGATTCGTTAATAATTCTTCTACTTCTTGGCGTTGTTTTTCTAACTCTTTTTCTTTGCGTTCTTTTTCAGTCAGACGGTTGCAAACGACTTGAGCACTTAATTCACCATAACCAATGGCAGCGTATAAGTCATCTTCTGTCTGGAATTTGAACTTATCCAGTGCTTCGGCCATCTTTGCTTTAGTGATAATCTCTTTAGGTACAAAGCCATGTTCCGTTAAATGTTTGGTTACTGCATCATGACCTTTAATAACATTTACTTCTCGATCTTGAGCCTTGAAGAAGCGTTTAATTTTATTTTTTGCTTTACTGGTTTTCACCATCTTCAGCCAATCACGGCTTGGACCAAATGAATTAGGAGAGGTTAGAACTTCGATTATATCCCCATTTTTTAAAGTATAGTCTAACTGGACCATTTTTCCATTCACTTTTGCGCCGGCGGTTTTATTGCCAATTTCCGTGTGGATACTGTAAGCGAAATCTAAAGGTCCAGAGCCTTTTGGCAGCTCAGTTACTTCTCCAGTCGGTGTAAAAACATACACTTTATCACTGAAAATATCGCCTTTGACGCCTTCCATAAATTCCGATGCATTGTAGCTTTCATCTTGAAGCTCCAACAACTCATGGAACCAACCCAATTGTTTGGTCATGTTGTCCGGTTCCACTTTTTCCGTCTTCCCTTCTTTGTAAGCCCAATGAGCTGCAACCCCAAATTCTGCAATTTGATGCATTTCGTGGGTACGAATTTGGACCTCAACGGGATTGCCCTTGGGACCGATAACCGTGGTATGAATTGATTGGTACATATTCGCTTTTGGCATAGCAATATAATCTTTAAATCGGCCCGGCATCGGTGTCCATTTGGTATGGATTGCTCCTAAAACGGCATAACAGTCTTTGATTGAGTCAACAATTACGCGGATCGCTAATAAATCGTAAATTTCATTAAATTGCTTTTTTTGGTCTTTCATTTTTCGATAGATCGAATAAATGTGCTTCGGACGTCCATAAATCTCAGCATAGATTTCTAAATCTTCAGTGGCCAATCGGATGTCTTCTACTGCTTGAGCAACGTAAGCTTCCCGTTCTTCCCGCTTACTTTGCATTAAATTAACAATTCTGTAATATTGATTAGGGTTGATATATCGTAACGCAGTATCTTCCAGTTCCCATTTGATCCGACTAATCCCCAAGCGATGAGCCAAAGGTGCGTAAATTTCCAATGTTTCTTGGGCAATGCGTCGCTGTTTATCTTCTCGTAAATGTTTTAAAGTGCGCATATTGTGAAGACGGTCAGCTAATTTCACCATAATCACGCGTAAATCTTGCGCCATCGCCAACAACATTTTGCGATGGTTTTCCGCTAATTGTTCTTCATGAGATTTGTATTTGATTTTACCTAATTTAGTGACCCCATCAACTAGCATTGCTACATCAGCACCGAATTCTGCGGTTAAGTCGTCTAAGGTTGCCTCCGTATCTTCCACAACGTCATGTAAAAAACCTGTGGCTACAGTATGAGGATCCATATGTAATTCCGCTAGAATACCTGCTACTTGAATCGGATGAATAATATAGGGCTCTCCTGATTGGCGGACTTGTCCTTCATGAGCTTTTTCAGCATAATCCAAAGCTTTTTGAACAAATGCGACATGTTCTGGCCCCATGTAACTGGCTACGAGTCTTATAACGCCCGGCCCTGTCAGTAGTTCTTCTTTTGACATGATCATCACTCCTTTGCTGAAGGCAATTTTAAATATTGGCAAAGAATCAACAAACTTTTGCATTTATTTTCAAATGAATTCCTTCTAAAATGTCCAGTTGAAGAAAACTCTCGACTTTGAATGGCTTCTTATCAAAAAAAGCAAGCGTCTCTATCTTTTGCGAAATCGTTTTCTTTCGTTTCAAAGAACTATACACATGGATAAAAAAGAAAAGTACCACTTGAAACAGTAGCACTCTCAACAACTCTATTATACTAAATTTTCTCTAGATTTCAATTGCCATTGCTGTTTATCTGAAAAAAACAAGAGCATCCGCCCTCCAGTTCTTTTAACCCAGCAACTCTGTTTGATAACTGACAGCACTTAACGCGTACAAAGGAGCCGTTTCTGCTCTCAAAATCCGCGGTCCTAGCCCGCAAAGCAGCGCACCGGCCGCTTGAAATTGATCTATTTCACTTTTTGAAAAACCGCCTTCTGGTCCAAAAACCAGCAAAAGACGAGCGCCTTGTTGACTAGCAGCTAACACTTGAGCCAGCTTACTATGTTCACCTTTTTTAGCTGCTTCTTCATAAGCAACCAGCACTTGATCATAATTAGAAAAAGAGGCAAGCAGTTCTTCTGATTGTGCGAAAAGTTGCACAGTTGGCGTTTGCTGCCGCTGTGATTGTTCTGCCGCTTCTGTGGCAATCTTACTTAACCGTTTCTTTTTCGCTTCACGTTTTTTGTGATCCCATTTTACCACTGAAGTCTGAGCTGGAAAACCGATAAATGCAAAAGCACCTAACTCCGTGCCTTTTTGTACGATCCAATCTAATTTGTCGCCTTTTGGCAAACCACAAGCAATAGTTATGACTAAGGGAAGTTCTTTTTCCGCTACTTCTTTTTCCAATTCTTTAAACCAAACTTCAGTTTCTGTAATGTGGGTAATTTCGGCAACAATTACGATACTATCATGAAAGACTAGGTAGCTTTTTTGTCCCGGTTCCATCCGCATAACACGAACAATATGATGATAGTGATCACCACCTACTACATAGGTTGCTTGATTATGATACGGCTCATTTAAAAAATAGCGTTGCATCTTACTCTTCCTCTGGTTTCTTCAAAATGATTGCATACCAATCGCCTTGCTGGAAAACTTGATCCACATGAAAGCCAATGGTGGCCACTTTTTCTAAAATCATCTCTTTTTTCTCTTGAATGATTCCAGAAATAATGAACGAGCCAGCTGCTTTAAGCAAGCGCCAAGCATCTTCCAACATCAAGACAATGATATCTGCCAAAATATTTGCTACAATCACATCTGCCGGTTGCTCAATTCCCTTTAACAGATCGTTGGCAGCAACGTGAACGCCTTTGGCTACCGGATTTAAGTCCATATTTTCTTTTGCAGCAGTAACGGCCACTTGATCTAAATCGTAGGCGTAGACTGCTTTCGCACCTAAATAACAACTGGCAATGCTCAACACACCAGAGCCTGTTCCCACATCCAAGACTGTTTCCCCGCCCCGCAGCACTGTTTCTAATGCTTGCAGCGTTAAACGTGTAGTTGGGTGCGTTCCTGTACCAAAAGCCATACCAGGATCAAGGGTGATAATCTTTTCTAAGGGATCAAGAGCCTGATACGTTTCCCAGCTAGGCACTATGGTTAAAAAGCGCGTAACCCGCACTGGATGATAATATTTTTTCCAAGCAGTCGCCCAGTCGCTTTCCGCCACTTCGCTTACAGTTAGCTGATTTTTACCGATGGCTAAACCAAATTCAGGCAAACGTGCGATGCTTTCTTCAATAAAAGGAAGTATTTCCGGTAAAAAAGTCGTCTCGGGAAAATAAGCCATCACGAGAGCACCTTCTTTAATATGGGTAAATTGTTTCTTATCTAAGATTTCACCGTAGAGATCACTTTGAAAGTTTTCAACGTCTAAAGCATCTTCAATCGCGACACCGCTAGCTCCAGCTTCCATCATGATGTTTGAAATGGCTTCAATTGCTTCGCTAGCCGTTTCTACTTTGATTTCCGTCCATTTCATCTTCTCACCTCTATTTACTTACTCAATAACTGGGATATGGCAAATAAGCCGTTTGGTCAGTTAGGGGGGCTTGAGCTACTAATTGTTCAAATTCTGCGGCTGACCAGCTTAATTCAAAGACTTCCGCTTGTTCATCTTCCAGAAAATCTAACAGGTCTGCTTGTCCTTCTTCTAAAACTTGTCGCAAATAAAACACAAAACTATCCAAACAAGCTTTGGAAACTCCTTTTTTACCTTCATAAGGAATTAGTGCCAAAAAATCTGCAGCAGTTACTTGTGATTTTTGCGGATGATAAAATAAAATGCCGTCTTCAAATTCAATCACTGCTTCAGTAGATAATGTACCGTCAACATCATCGATAGCGGTTTGCTCTTTATTTTCAGCGAACAGGCGCACGATAACTTCAATAGTATGATTGCTAGGATTCCAGTCAAGAGCGACGTCATAATCCGCTAAATGTTTCGTTAATTGATGATCCAAGTAGGTCAACATCGTTATTTTTTTCATTTGTTCCGTCCTTCCAGCCGAAGTCAGCATGATCAATCGCTGCGCTTCTTTGTTTCGTTAGATAGGGGTTGCCTGAAACCACATAGCGTAAAGGCATTTCCGTCCAGATCCCTTTATTGGGAATGCCGATCCGTGGCAAGGCAAGAATTTTTTTAGGATATTTCCTTTTTTCAGGAACTAAGCGCAAGGAGCTATCAAAGATTGATTGGCCATACAAGTTCTTGGTAATGCCTAAAGCAGCTACTAGTTTTCCGGGGCCATTGGTTAGTTCAGCACCGGAGCGACCGTTGCGATTGGCTTCCATTTGAGCAAGACCAGTTACAGGTTCAATGGCACGAATCATTACTCCTTGGGGAATCCCTTTTTCTTTTGTAACCATATTTAAAATTAAATGCGTATGCATCGTATACAAATAAATGGTGCCTGGCTTTTCGTACATAGCCTGTAAACGAGGTGTCATCTTTAAACCAAAGCTATGAGCAGCTTCATCAGCTGGTCCTAAATAAGCTTCTGCATCGACGATATAACCGCCTAAATTACCTGAAGCTGTCTTGTGCTCCAAATACATGCCCAACAAATATTGAGCAATCTCTTCTGTTGTTTTTGTATTAAAAAAATCAATTGTTGCTTTCATTTTTTCACCACTTTCTATGATACACGAAAAATCTTCCTTTATCCATCTAAACAAAAATAATATCCATAAAAGCGAATATACGTTCTTTATGGTATAATGTCATCAAGAAGAAAAAAGGAGGAAATTTAATGCAACAGCCTTTAGCTTATCGCATGCGTCCTCGTACTCTTGATGAAGTGGTTGGCCAAATACAGTTGGTCGGTCCTAACAAAATTATCAGACGGATGGTGGAAGCACGAATGCTTTCTTCCATGATTTTATATGGACCTCCCGGAACTGGGAAAACCAGTATTGCCAGTGCGATTGCCGGTTCCACTAACTACGCCTTTCGCATGTTAAATGCAGCGACCGATTCCAAAAAAGATTTGCAGATTGTTGCTGAAGAAGCGAAAATGAGCGGCACCGTGATCTTACTATTAGATGAAATCCATCGTTTGGATAAAACTAAACAAGATTTTTTATTGCCTCATTTAGAGAGTGGTCGCATAGTCATGATCGGTGCTACCACTGAGAATCCATATATTACGATTAGTCCGGCCATCCGTAGTCGGACGCAAATTTTCGAAGTAACACCTTTGGCAGAAACCGATATACAAACAGCAATTTTACAAGCGTTGGCAGATACAGAACGAGGATTAGGAAAATTTCCAGTCAGCTTGGACGAAACAGCTCTACAACATCTAGCTCGGGCAACCAATGGAGATTTGCGCAGTGCTTTAAATGCCTTAGAGCTCGCTGTAAAATCAACTCCTAAAAATGATGCAGGAAAAATTCTTCTGACTGTATCCGTTATTGAAGAATGCGTCCAGCGGAAAGCATTATCCCACGACAAAAATGGCGATGCTCATTACGATGTCATTTCAGCTTTTCAAAAATCAATCCGCGGAAGTGACGTGGATGCGGCTTTACATTATTTGGGTCGCTTAGTGGAAGCTGGCGACCTACCGATTATTTGTCGTCGGTTAATGGTAATTGCTTATGAAGATATCGGCCTGGGCAATCCAGCTGCAGCTGCACGGACTGTGACAGCCGTTCAAGCAGCAGAAAAACTGGGCTTTCCAGAAGCACGGATTCCTTTAGCCAGCGTAGTGATTGATTTATGTCTTTCACCCAAATCAAACTCAGCGATTACAGCGATTGATGCAGCCTTGGCCGATATTCGCCAAGGCAAAGCCGGCGCTGTCCCTGATCATTTACGAGATGCTCATTACAGCGGAGCCAAGGAACTAAAGCGCGGAATTGGCTACCAGTATCCCCATAATTTCGAAAACGCTTGGGTTCATCAACAATACTTGCCAAATAAAATAAAAAACGCTAGTTATTACAAACCAATTGATACTGGCAAATACGAGCAGGCGCTGCATCAGCAATACGATCGGATTCGCCAATGGCAAGACCAAGCGCCGAATTCAAAGGAAAAATAATTCAAAGTTAAGTGCAATCTCATTGCTGACAGCAACAGAATATGCTATTATAAAGATGGTAAATCTGTGATGTGCGCGTTGTCCTTTTTGTGTGTTGACCGAACATTTTTATTGATATCTTGGGATCCGACCAGTATCGAAGCTAGTAACACGCCTTTTCATTTGGTAGTTCAAAGCTTAGATCGTGGAACCCACCTGCTTAACTTGCGGGTTCAATACTATAGGACGATTACCGGCATCGACGGATTTTACCTTTTGAAAGAATTTTAAACAATTTGCTTCGGCAAGTTGTTTTTTCATTAATGGAGGAAAACATGATTCAAATTGGTTTGTTTTTATCTGTGGTTGTAGTTGCCTTTGTAAGCTATTATTTGTTAAAAAAATATGAAATATTCCTTCTTCTTTTAAAAGAAGAAGAGAAAAATGAAGCCCCTATTTTTTTTCAGCAATTCGGCAAAATGTATGCTTTATTGACAATTGTCGGTTTATTAGTAAGTATTTTTAATCGGCCTTTTTATTCAATTATTTATCTTTTTTTATTATTGATTCTATCCTGTGTATTCAGTATTTCTTTGGCAAAAAAGATGCAGTAGTTTCTACTGGGTCTTTTTTTTTATTTCCCTTTTTTGCTTATTTGGTTTAAAATAATAATAGAATGATGTTGGATAAATTGACGTCTTCTGCCTATTCAAGGAGGAGTGGTAGTTATGTTACAACAATATCAAAGGATCATGGTTGCAGTGGATGGATCAGCCGAAGCTGAATTAGCTTTTAAAAAAGCGGTAAACGTTGCGAAACGAAATGATGCCACCTTATTATTAGCCCACGTAATTGATACTCGAGCCTTTCAATCCGTATCATCTTTTGACGGCGTATTAGCCGAACAAGCGACTGAGATGGCTAAACAAACATTAGAGTCATACAAAAAAGACGCCCAAGCCAACGGACATGATAAAGTATCAACCGTAATTGAGTACGGCTCACCTAAGATTATCATTTCAAAGGATTTACCGAAGGAACACCAGATTGATTTAATCATCATTGGTGCAACCGGACTTAACGCCGTCGAACGCTTGTTTATCGGTTCAGTCTCCGAATCAGTAATTCGCAATGCTCCCTGCGACGTCTTAGTGGTACGTACTGATTTAGATAATAAATTGCCAACAACTAAAAAAACAACTGAAGCTAATTAAACATTCTCACTAACCGCTTGGCTCCTCTTTAGAGTAACCAAGCGGTTTATTTAATGTAGGTTTTATCCTTTGAGTAGAAAACAACACCTAAATTCCCTTTTCCTCAGAAACAAATCACAAAGAGGCACTTCGACTTTGAACAGCTCCCCTTTATTTCTTTTGTTCAGAATCATACGTTAACTGATCCCACTTCCTTCAAAGCTAGAGAAAGTAAAGCATTTTATCTGCTTATTTGGAAGAAGTTACTACGGCGCATTTTGCTTTTGAAAGTGCCTATTAATACACATTAAAAGCTAAAACCACCCTAAAAGTTAGACATATCCAAACTTTTAGAGTGGTTTTTTCGATTCGTTATCATGCTGGCTTATTTTAGTCGGGATTTGTAAAGGCCGAAGCCAGAAAAAACTAAAATAAGTAAGGCACCAATCAAGATCCAGCTCCAATTGTAGGATGCTCCTGTTTGTGAGACCTTAGTTTGTTTGCTTTTTGTCAACTTTGCTAGAGTTGTTTTTTCCTTGTCTGCTTTCGCTTGTGTCTTCGATTCTTCCGTTTGAGCTTTTGTTTTCTGTGAAACAGAAGGTCTGCTATCTGTTAAGGGTGCAGCTTCTGCTTGTTCAATAGCTGTTTCTGAGCTTTTCAAATGAGTTTCCTGACTTGATTTAGTGAGCTGGGTTTGTAACTCACTATTTGCTACAGTATTCTTTACTGAAAACGAGGCCACTTTAGCAGTTACGGCCGACTCATTGGTTAGTGGAACATTTTTTTGATACGGGATGTGAATTTCCGCAGGTTGCTTTCCGTCAAAAATCCCTGTTAAAGAAGATAGTTCCTGTTTCATAGCCGCTGTATCAAGTGTATAACCAACGATTTCTTTTATAGGTGCGGTATAAGTAGCACCGCTTTTTCCGGACAAGGTCACACTGGCTAATACATTTTGAGTAGCTGCATCAATATATTTTACAACAAGGGAATGAACAAGTGAGGATTCATAACGAAATACAATAGTTTTAGAAGTAGCTGTATAAGTGCCGTTACCATCCCCTACTGTTGCTTTCAACGCATAATCTTTAATCGTTTTCGGTGAAACTTGGTAGGTCGTTCCCAGCTCACCAGATTGCGTTTCTGTCGGCAGCAAGGCGCGACCATTTAGATCTTGATAATGAATCTGAATACTTCCCTGAACTTTTTGTTCGTACAGATAATTTACATATTGGATTTCACTGGTAAACGCTCCATTGGCATTTATCGGTGATTCAATTAAGCGCCAGCCAGCTATTGTTTTTGGTTTTGTTTGATAAGTAGCGCCAATTTTTCCGCTTAACTGTTCTGCCGGTACTAATAATTCTCGTTGTGAATTTAAATATTGAACAAAGACTGCAGCACCTTGCGCTTTTTCATAGATAAAAACGATTAGCTGAGGCTCTAGTGTAAAAACTCCAACGGCATTGGGCGGCTGATTTTTTACTACCCACCCATCAATAGCTGATGGATGGATATCAAAAGCCTCACTGAACATACCTGAAATCATTCGATCAGCAGCTAGCTCATTGCCTGCTTCGTCCTGATATTTAATCGTCACAGCGCCTCCCGTTACCGGCTCATAAACGAAGACCACTGATTGAGCTTCATCTGTGAAAATGCCGGTTTGATTGTCAGGGCGTGTTTTCAACTGATAGCCGACAATATCTTGAGGCGCTGCTTGGTATGTGTTATCCAATTTCCCGCTTAATATTTCTGATTCTGCTAGTTGCTGGCCTTGTTCATCAACGTAACTAACTTGCACTTGTCCGCCCGTTCGACGTTCATAAACGAAGGTATAGCTGTGAGGTGTAAAGGAAAAGTTCCCTGTTAGTTCAGCCGGAGCTTCTTTTAAATCATATTTATCAAAAGTCGGCACTGACAACGTATAGGGTACACCTAATTCGCCAGTTAATTGTAGATCAGCTTGCAAAGGTTGACCATTTTCGTTTACATACTGAATAGTCACTCTACCCACTAACTCTTGGGGATCTTGATAAAGTTCTAAGCCTGTTGCTGTCACAAGATAATATTGACTTTTTCCGCTAAATTGGTCAATTTTTTGATGATCGATAAAAGCAGTCATCGCTTTGGTTACATATTTTTTAGTGTCTTCATCCAGCCCTAACCCAGCCTGATTTTGACGGGCGTGGGTAATTTTTATTACATCGCCAACTGCCAATTGTAAATTCGCTTGGTTTACGCAGTTGGTCAGGTCGCTGGCTTTGGTATTATTGAAAGCTTGAATCACTGGATATTTGTTCATTGCTAGTGGATCCAGCACTTCAATAGAAACCAACGGCGTTCTCGTGTCGGTGTTGCCACCATTAAGCGTATAAGGATCAGCTCCTTGGGCATTTAATTTTTGATTAATAGGATCATAGATCAGAAACGTTCCAAAACCACCATGACGAGTGATGTTAATGGCATTGTTTAATTGATAATTTAAGGTAGCAGTCGTTTCATTTGATAAATTATTGGAAGCAACAGCTTTCACTGAGATTTGCTGTTGAAGATAATTAGATAAAGAAATCCCTTGACTCATTGTTTTTGGCTGTTTTGTTCCCCAAGTAAAGTTCAATAGATCATTGCCAAAAAAATTATGACTAGCTTTGAGAAAATCTTGAACCAGTGGCACTTGTCCAATTTGATAGGTTTGATCTTCTAGACTTAAGCTCGGCTTAAGATCAGTTGGTATCCAGCCATTTTCAGTAATCTCATAGTAATAAGTGTCTTGTGTCGTGGAAATTTTGCTTCCGTTAAGATAGCGCATTGAACGCTTAGAAGCTTCTTTATGATAAATTTCTACTATATCGCCAACTGCAAGTTGTTCTTTGTCCAATTGATGAGCAATCGTTGTTCCATACGTACTACCTAATCCAGATACTTCTTTCTTTTTCACCGCATTTTTATCATAGATGGTGATGATAGGATACGTATTATTGGGCAAATTCTCTAATATTTTCACATTGCGGCCTTTTGCTACCAATTGCTTAGTCACACGATCATAATCTAAAATCATGTAAAAGCCTCGTTGCCCAGACATTACATAAGTGTCTTGGGGAACTACTTTCATGCGAAAATCAATTTTTTCACCCACGCCTAACTGGTTATAGATAAAAGCAGTTATTGTTTGTGTAGATAAATTCCAAAAGGAGTCATTTTCTATGACAACGTCCGTCACATCAGAAGGAACTGGCTCAGAATGGTAATCTGTAAAGTAGTCTCTAACATTCAAACGATTTAATTCTTGTACTTTTAGTTCTTGTATCTGATTTTTTTGTGTGGCTCGTGGATAACTTTTTACTGGCTGTACTTGGTCGCTAATCCGGTATGTTCCAGCTTGCTCTTCAGCTTCACTGGCCAGCAAGTCTTTCCATATTTCTTTTTCTAAAACGGGAAAATTCAACTGATCCAACTTGTTACGAGTTTGTTCCGTAATTGGAATTCCCCAAAAATCAAAATACGGTGTTAGATCCTGCTTTACTAATTTAGAGGTTAACAAAACAAACATCTGTTGTTTATCAGTATTGGATTTAGGTAATTGGTCTGTTGGTAACGTACGATACATTCGATTAAGTACTGGATAAAAATCTGTCCCAAAAGCTCGTTCTAACCCAATATACATGCCTAACACACCAAAATGGTAATTACTGGGATTGGCACTGATTTCTTTTTCAATCGACCAAGTAGGATCTTTCGCTTTATTATCAAAATAGCGCTTCACTGGCCGCCGATACGCATTAATAGCATTTTTGCTTTCGACCGCATCAAAAGGACTATGCAGACCAGCCATATGAGATTGTACGTAATTTGAATAAATATTAACAGTCACTTCCACCATATTGTCCCACGTATAATAGGGATTTTGGTAGGAATGGCCGATTTCATGAAAAAGCCCCCAAGAGGTTTGTCCCGGTTTACTATTAAAAACAGTTCGATCACTGGTAGATTTACTGTGAATTCCTAGATAATAATTGGTACAGTATAGCGCGCCTGCTCCAGTCGTAGGGTTAGCGATATGTAGTCGCTGTTTGGCTTTATGCTTAGAATAAAGACCATCAAAATCTAGATCCGCCACTTGATTTTCCAATTCCACTGTTTCTTTTGCGTAAGTGAGAAAATTTTCAACTTGGTTTTCTTTTAGGAAAATATCTTTGGCACGATCAATTCGAATCGTCGCAATAACATGCTCATTCACCAATTCCATAAAAGGCACATCAACTGCATTTTCAAGGTCTGCTCTAAATAAAGCGGCATCACTTGTTCCTTGAATATAAAAAGGCACTTTTTTGCCGCCACTTAAAGAAACATGCAGCGTTTGGGAATCAGAAAGATTATTGATATACACCATCCCACCGGTTTGAGTATTCGTCATCCGATTTTCTCCTTGAACAAGTTTCAAGGTTCCACCAGCAAAATTCAATTTCCCATTGGTAATATTCGCTACATTGTCATATTCACCCCACTGACCAACTTTTACTTCAGCATTTTCAGGTACTTCTGTTACATTAATAATTAGTTCCTCGCCTTTCGGTAAAAACAACCCCGTTGCTTCAAGAGATGAATGATGATTACTACGTTGCTCAATTGATGTGCGCGTTCCTGGATTTCCTCGTGGAATAACCGTCAAATTGTTGATCCCAGTCGCCTGGGCTTGCATACTTGGCAGCCAACACAGACAAAAAAGAACCAAGAAGAATAATTTTTTCATTAAAAGCATCCCTTCAATTAAATTGTTCAGAACAAATTGCTGCTTATAAGCCAGCTTCTCACGATCTATTTAGTCATAAGCTCCCCTTACTTAGCATTCTTGGCTAAATATTTTCTCCTAGCTTAAAAAGCTCTCAATTAGTCGATAATTCCCCCCTAATCAATCTAACCATTTGTTCATTTTATTTTCATCTTTATCATTTTACTTTAATTAAACTGTTTATGCAATAATAATAGGAATTAAATTGAAAGAAAAATAACACTCAGTAAAATCGGCTCTTTCTTGACTAAGCATGTCCAAAAGTAGCGTAATTTCGCAGACCATACAAGAAACAATTTCAGTAAATATTCCTTTTCGATAGTAAAGGTTCTGGCTTTAACCTTGTTTTCTGAGGTTTTGTACAAGACCAAGATAGCTTGGCCAGCCAGCTATCGACTCGTTGGTATTTTCAAAAATCTCAACAAAAAAAAGCTTCTATGATAAAAATAATTTGAACCAAAGCACAGCTTCACTAAAGGTTAGGTCTCTCTTATTGATGAATTTAAGAAATATTAACTATCACACGGAAGAATACGAACTAACGAGCTACTGAAGTTAATAGTAGAGGTTTAAAGTATAGTAGCGAAACAAAAATCTGAAATGTTAAAGATTGCTGGTTTTCTCGTGGGTAAGCTTATTAATTTTTATATGATTTTCTTTTATAGCAAATTAAGCTATGCTATACTTTAGACATCGGAAAATATCTTTTTGAGTTGGAGATCAGGAGAATAAATAGATGAAAATTATAGAAGCAAAAAACAGAACAGAATCATTGATAGAGCAACTACTACCTATATGGGAAAGTTCCGTAAAAGCAACCCATCTTTTTCTGTCTGAAAAGGAAATCGAAGAGATTAAAAAATATGTACCGCAAGCCCTAAAAGATATACCCTATTTAATTGTTATAGAAAATGAACATAAAATCCCGGTAGGGTTTACAGGAATTGTGGGTCAGCACTTAGAAATGCTATTCATTTCTCATGAAGAACGAGGAAAAGGATACGGGAAAAAGTTACTTAAATATGGCATAGAAAAGTATTCCGTTAATGACTTGGCAGTTAACGAGCAAAATCCTCTTGCCAAGGGCTTTTATGAGTACATGGGATTCGAAGTTTATAAAAGAACCGATTACGACGAACAAGGTAATCCTTACCCGCTTCTATATATGAAATTAAATTGATAGTTTTCAGTCTAACAAATATGTTACTATAAAAAACATAGCAAAACAGATAAAGCGCTCCAAGAAAATAAAAAGCGTACAACCATTTGAGGCTGTACGTTTTTTTAACTGAAAGATTTAACAGTTTTTTTTAGCTTCTCAAGCCTCGCCCTTTATTGATCAAGTACCAGCAAATTGCATACAGGACTAAAATAAATAAAATCAATATAGAAAGTGAGACAGTTACCGAAACATCTTCCGTTCCCAAAAAGCCATAGCGAAAACCCGAAATCATATAAACGATTGGATTAATTTTAGAAACGGCTTGCCAAATTGGCGGCAACATAGAAATAGAATAAAATACTCCGCCCAAATACGTCAACGGTTGTAGCACAAAAGTAGGTACGATGGAAACATCGTCATAAGACTGAGCGAAGATACCGTTGATTAAACCAGCCAGTGAAAACAAAATGGCTGTCATTAATAAAGTGATAATCACCATCAACCAAGAATAGACATGCAAAGGAACAAAAAATAATGAGATCATCGTAACCAGTGCTCCCACTAGGATGCTCCGACCGACACCACCGATTACAAATCCCCAGATAATCACATGAGTTGGTACAGGTGCAACCAAAAGTTCTTCAATATTCTTTTGAAATTTCTGTGAGAAAAAAGAGGAAGATACGTTGGAATATGAACTTGTAATCGCCGACATCATAATCAAACCGGGAACGATAAACTCCATATAAGAAAAACCGCCCATTTGACCGATACGACCACCGATCATTTTGCCGAAAATAACAAAATATAAAGAAGTTGTAATAACCGGTGGTACTAAGGTTTGCACCCAAATCCGCAGGTAGCGATTGGTTTCTTTAATTGATAAACTTTTTAATGCAGTAAAATAAAGATTAAACATTTTCAGCCTCCACTAATTGTTTTCTTCGGTAATCTTTAAGAATAATTCTTCCAGCCGGTTCGACTTGTTCCTCATAGAAAGAACCTGAATTCCTTGAGCGGACAACTGTTCAAAAATACCGTTGACCCCTTGATTACGCTCAACTTCTACCGCCAGTGTCAAATCATCCTCCATTAGACTTTGATAACCAGTCAACACTGGTTTTTCGGCAATCGGTGCTAAATCAAAAATAAACGTTTCAAATTGTAACTTGGAAAGCAATGCCTTCATGCTGGTATTTTCAATTAAGGTGCCGGCTTGAATGATTCCAATATTGCGGCAAAGCATTTCTGCTTCCTCCAAATAATGAGTGGTCAAAATAATAGTGGTTCCTGCTTCATTTAATTCTTTTAAAAAGGTCCACATCTCTCTTCGCAATTCAATGTCAACGCCTGCGGTTGGTTCATCTAAAATTAGTAAACGGGGCTCGTGCATAAGCGCACGGGCAATCATTAGGCGACGCTTCATTCCCCCAGAAAGCATCCGCGCACGTTCGTCTCGTTTTTCCCATAAATTTAATTGTTTCAAATATTTTTCACTGCGGCTGAGGGCTTCTTTGCGAGAAACACCATAGTAGCCGGCTTGATTTACCACAATTTGTTGTACCGTCTCAAAAGGATTAAAATTGAATTCCTGCGGAACAAGACCGATTTGCTGTTTGGCTTTAACTAGGTCTTTATCAAGATCATAGCCAAATGTTTTTACCTTCCCTGACGTTTTATTAACCAAGGAAGTGATGATACCAATCGTGGTGGACTTTCCAGCGCCATTAGGACCTAACAACGCATAAAAATCACCTTCTTCAACGGTTAAATTAATCCCTCGCAATGCTTCAACGCCTGAAGCATAGACTTTTTTTAAATCTTTGATCTCAAGTGCATATGTCATGAATAATGATTCCCTTCCTATTCTAAGCATGATTACTTATTGTACCACTTTTTTTAGCATTTGAAAAAAGCGTAAACCATTTGGCATTACACTTCTTTTATGATACATCTTATCCATTTAATAGTTGACTGAATCGCCTATAAAAGTAAATAAAACCAAGGGCTCTATAAAAATCATACCATCAAAAAAAGAGCGAACAGACCTTAATCGGCTTGTTGTGAAATGCTTAGGATAAACCTAGTTATGTGGCAATTTTTAGAAAGAGCTTGCTTTAGACAGTAATTAGAGCTGATTTAATTGAGCTGCTACAGATTGAACTACTTTTTGAGCTTGTTCTGCCCATTGGCTTTTAGCCGCTATTTCAAGCTGTTGCTGGTAAAGAGTGCTTGCTTTTTTTAAGGCATCAGCCGACTGCTGTTTCATTTCTTTAACTACTAGTTGACGGGTTTGAGATACCGCATAACAAGGATGGGCAACTAAAGATCGGATCAACTGTTTTTCAAGACTTTTCTGCAACTTGGCCAATTCAGCTTTTACATCGGCTATTGTCTCATTAAGATCTTCCAATAAATTATTTAACATCTATTTCACCGCCTCTTTGATTTGTTTCATATTGTCTGATTTGCTGGTTATAAAGGATTTGATTTTCATCCCGACGATCTTCTATTTGCCTTTTTACTTTGTTGATAGTTTGAGTCATTTCATCTGATAGCTGATCCAAAAGATAATAGACATAGGACTGCTGGTTCGACTCCTCGTCATAGTGACCTGCAACCTGCCGTAACTTTTCCGGAATGCGCTCCAAGTACTTATAAAAATTTCGTTGTTCGTCACTCAATTCTCCTAAATAGGCCTCCAGCTGCTGCCAATTTTTCAAAGAATCTGATTCTGCTTGATTTAACTTGTCGCTTGTTCTTTTGTTCATTTTTCTCTTCTAGAAGACATAATTACCCAATTCTTGATCAGTTGCCACTTGCTTATCAATGGCTGCTTGGATTTTACTAAGTGCCTCCTCAAATTCCGCTGTTACGCTCTTTAGTTTTGCTAGCGATTCTTCATATGTAGTCACCGGTTCATTGACGATGATTGTTGGGTCACATCTGCTTCGGCTAACACGCTCAGTTCTTTAATTTCAGTTAAATGTTCTCCCCCAAAACTGTGCATCTCCTTGAGCTGTTTTCCATAACACTTCTGCTTGTGCTATTGCTTTAGTCAAGCAGCTGATTAACGCTGCACTCTCCGCAGCCAACGTCTCCTGATAGCCCAGAGTAATTGCTTTGGCTTGACTGGCATCCAAAAATATTACTTGTGCCGCAGAAAGGCTACCGCCCCCTTGAATTATAAATCGTTCCTTTAACGAAGCTAACCCAGAAAGCTGCTGCTGCGTTTGATACGTTATTAAAGACGTTTGCCTTTTGAATCCGGTAAAACATTGCCAAAGGCATCAAATTGATAACCACCCCACATATGCTGTTCCTCAGTTGTTGAAAGAAGCTACCAGTCGACGTTTTTTGAGAAAGCACTGGTAGTAAACGTCCAACCGTTGCTTGATCTTCGCCATAGCCAATAGCAATTAAATCTTTGTCATCTACAAAATTATTAAGCCGATCAGAAGCGTTTAAGCGTGCCACGGTTGCTTGTTGACTCGACGATAAAAGGCCATAAATATTCGGTCCTTGAAAAAATAACCACCGCAAATACGGTCACTATCTGACTCTGACAGGTCTGCAATCGCATATTGAGCATTCATAGAACCTAGGGAATGCCCGTACAGATAGACTTCTACGCGAGGGTAAGTCCCTAAGGCTGCTTTTAAGCGTTATTGCTGCGGTCTTTAACTGAGTGGTGGGCTTACCTGGTTGATTTAACAAAATTTGTCGTTCCAGCTCCAAATCGTTGGCCACCCAATCCATTATGACATCAGTCGGTTGTTCCAATACCTTATCCACGCCAGTAGACCCACGATAAAGGACAGTTACTTCTTTCACTGCCGCTCTTTCTTTTTAAGCAGCAGTTGGTGGGACATACTGGTCAGTAATGACAAAAGACTGTTCACCA
Source organism: Enterococcus faecalis (assembly GCA_051295955.1). Lineage (GTDB taxonomy): Bacteria > Bacillota > Bacilli > Lactobacillales > Enterococcaceae > Enterococcus > Enterococcus faecalis_A. The sequence goes on from JBPDWA010000004.1 coordinate 309,594, forward strand.
GAAGCTTTATTGATGACTTAAGAAACATAACCGATAGTTTTGTCCTTATTTTTAGTTTTTATTTCTTGTCTAACTTCTAAATTACTATATTCTAATTCCGAAATTTCCTTTCATTCTTTGTCATTGTAATAATTACTCATTGATTACCTGCTCTTTTAAAAGTTTACTAAGCTTAGGAGAAAGAGCACTTCCTCCTCCTTCGATTTTTGAATCCCCATACTTGTTCAAAGAATCATTAATATACAGTGCTTTATCTCCATTCAAATACAGCTTAATCATAATCTCTCCCATCGGATTATGGTAAATGCTATCGTAATCGATTTCGTAAGTTTTGATAACACCCTCCTCCGTCAGGGCTTTAGGATCTAAGTTTTTTTAATCCCGCTTCAAAAACCGTTCGGGCTGCTTCGCTTTTACAATGGCCATCATTTCTTTCTGAAAATCTACTGCCTTTTTTTTCTTGAACCATCCACATGTCCTCCCTATCCCTAAACAGAAAAGTAAAACGGCTATAACGCTACTAATGCTTCTGTTCTTATTACGCATTCTACCACCGCCTATCTCTTCGATAATTCTAGCCTACCACACCAACTCCTACTATTTAAATATAAGTAATTTTATTCAAATATGATAAAAATCAGCTAAAAGATTTGGCTTCTTTGCCAGGTATTCATAGTAACTGCTGATAATAGCTTCAATCAATCGGTTAAAAATTTAAACACCTAAGATTCTATAAATAAATAATAATTTCAACATTTTGCTAGTGGCAATAAAAAAAATAATTATTTCTTTTAAAATTTTCATTTTACTTATAGACACGCTCTAATCTTTGTTCTTACACAGAAGGAAAACGCTCGTTCTTCTTTTATTATGGAAGGTCTTTTGAGCTAGTGCTATCAACGATGACACCAGTTTGAATTCAGTCAATTCAAATTTTTTCAGGCTGGCTACCATTTGGTGGATTCCATCAGTAAACGAATTTACTCTATTTCAAAACAAATCCTAGTTAAATATTTCTTACTAAAAAAGCAAAAAGATAGCTTAGATTCCTGCTGCCTACCAACACTAGTCTTTCCAGCAAATATCTTAATACAGCCCATTCCGCCAAGTCGGCTGAAGGCAGGCAACCGGGTACCGTTATTTTCCCTTTCGATTTTTTGACTTTCTTCAGCTCTGCTTAAGGGCTGGTTCTTTAATTGACTGTCGGAGCTAATGCCAAATGGCTAGCTTTCTCTTAATTTTTTATTTCACTTTAAGCAACGCAACAGCCTTCTGACTAGTTTTGCTACGGCTCAAGCACTATTTCATTTATAATTATCCACTGACCCTGAATATTTACAAAAATCTAAGCTCTCCCAATTAACTAATAGTTATTTACGACTTTGTTAGCTAAGTCAAAATTGAAGGACAACAAGGGTGAATGAGTCTCCTTAGCTAACTGATTCAGCATAAAATAAAAAAACATCACCTATTTTTGAGTGATGTTTTTTCATTGGATTATAACTTTTGACTGGCTTAAAATTCTATTTGGTAGAGTTAACAGTTTTTTTCAACGACTAGCATGTTCATTTAGTCGTTCTTTTTTTACTGTAAATCATCATTTTAAGCCCTTTACTCATCTTGGTACAACCTCAACCGCTATCAAAAATCCGTAACCTGCTACTAAGCTTTCCTCACTGTATCCTTACTCAATACGTGTATCAATTATAATCATCCTTTCACTAGCTCTACAATACAATTTCTTGCATACCTCACTGACCAAACCATGGCTATTTATTAACGGATGTTGCTGTTTTGGCTAACACTGCATTTAATTCTTCAATATTTTTTCTTCCTTGAGTTTTCATCCACTCTCGAGCTGAGGCTTCCCCTTCCTTTACAAAAATAGCAACCCCATCTGCCCAAGTTGCTCTGCCACAAAGCACGCCGTTAAAAGTAGCGCCTGCATCTTTAGCAAAGCGTAAAGTTTCTTGAAACAGACCAGCTGAAACACCGCCACTTAAGAAAATATACGGTAATTCGGTGGCAAGTGCTTGTTCTTTAAAATACTCTGCCGCTTCAGCTTTCGTATACACTGCTGTGCCTTCTGCAAAGCCTGCTACATAATTCATATTCACCGGAACCTCAACTTTTAACACGGTCACACCGTAACGTGGTTTTGAAAATTCTTTCATCATTTCGTTCACTTTTCTTGGTTTTACCTTGGCATACTCAGCTGATTTTACATCAGATATGGTTGCATCATAGGAAACTAATTCTAAAAAGAAAGGCAATGCTTCCGCCGCGCATTCAGATCCGATTCGTTCAACAAAAGCATGCTTTTGCTCATTAATTTCTGCCGATTCATCTACATCGTAATACAGTAAAAATTTACAAGCATCTGCCCCTTGTTCCTTTAAACGTTTCACTGACCAATCAGATAACGCATCCGGTAAGCGCCCTGGCATTGTGGCATCATATCCCGTTTTTTCGTAAGCTAACAATAAGCCTGCTTGTTGATTTCGCACTTTTGCAGCCGGTAACCCATATTCAGGATCTAATAAAATAGCTGATGTATAAGGAGTTAACTCAGAAGAAACAATTTCTTTAAACGTTTCAATTTGTTTCGTAGTTGCTTCAGTTGCTTGGTATTGCCCAATCATTTTCTTCAATGCTCCCCGTTGATCGATAGCTAAAGCTGCGATAAATCCTGCTTGGCTTTGTAAAGCTTCTAGTGGAGCTGTTTTTTCTTTATGAATCGTTAACATAAGTTTCTCTCCTTTTATCGTTGTCCATTATTTTGAAAAGTATGGATGCTAACACCTTTCACCACCCGGTTTACCGTCCCACTTGGCGATGGCGTATCTGGTGTATTTCCTACTTGCAACGAACTGTGTAAAGCAATGACTTGAGCAACCATCACATCTGGTAAAGCTAGGTACGATTCCGGCAAAAGAACTCCTTCACTAAATGTAAAATGCACTCCTGTAAAGTTGTTTGCCGGCTCTTCTTGTCCAACACTCATGACTGTCGCCGCAATCTGATCGCTATCAATTTCATTTAAAATATCTAAATCATACTGCCTCGTATAAACATCATTACTAGTAAAAACAACCACAAGCGTCGTTTCATCCACAAAAGACTTAGGTCCATGACGAAAACCCATAGAAGAGTCAAAAGCAGTCGCAATTTTTCCTGCAGTTAATTCTAATACTTTCAGCTGAGCCTCTCTGGCCAAACCGGCTAAACTGCCAGAACCAAGATAAACAATCCGTTGATACGCTGTCGCTAGTTGCTTCACCAAATCCGCAGCTTTTTCAATGACTTCTGCTCCCATACGACATATGGCTGAAATATATTGTTCTTTAGTTTTAACATCTGCCAAATCAAAAACTAGTAAACCTGCTAAAGCCATACACGTAAAGCTACTGGTCATTGCAAAGCCTTGATCGTTGGATTGCACTGGCATTAAAAACAAAAAGTTATCAGCGGCTGTTTCAGCTATTTGAGCCAACTGACCATCTGCCGCACAAGTAATAGTCAAATGGTATATGTGCTTCACCAGTTGATTGGCTAGTTGAACCGTCGCCACGCTTTCCGGTGAGTTACCACTTCGGGCAAAAGAAACTAAAAGAGTTACCTCATCTGGATTTAAATAAGCTAAAGGTGCAGCTACTATATCCGTTGTACCAATGCTTTCAAAAGTAAATCGTTGATTCTCCCCTTTTCTTCTTAAATAAGGTGCCAAAACGTCACCAATATATTGAGAAGTCCCGGCGCCAGTAAAAATCACTCGTATTTTGTCAGAAGTTTGTTTTTTTAGATGGTCTAAAAACGCCTGAATATCACATTTTTTTTTCATATAGGAAGAAAATAATTCCTGCCAAAGCTCTGGCTGTTGACAAATCTCTGCAGTGGTTATTTGCGCCCCTCGTTCTTTTAATTGTTGGTCTGTTAGTGGAAACATGTCGATCCCTCCGTTTTCCTTATGATGGCGGCCAAATGGATGGCCAAAAGCCAAGCCCTGAGCCCAATAAACCAATCACTAAAATCAAGCCAATACATTTTAAAGGCGTCCAACCTCTTTTGGCTAAAAAGAAATACAGCATCATCGTTAATGCGAGAGGAATAATTTGCGGTAAGATCCCATCTAAAATTTCTTGTATATTGATCTTGACTGCTTTACGCTGGTTTTGATTGAAAGTAATTTGATACTCTCCCGTCGTTAATTTTTTTACAGAAGCATTTTCTTGAAATTCTTTGGTTAAATGTCCCTGGTTGTCTTTCTTGTAGACATATTCATCATATTTGTGTTTTTGTGAAGCAGGAACGACGTTGGTTACCTGAATAACTTCATTCGTGGTGCCATTAGGAATTTCAATGCTTAGTTTAGTGGCGCCATACACACAAGTAAGAGAACCAACCACAAAAATACCTAGAATACTAGCAGCACGAGTAAACTCTTTTGCGTTTTCAGTTAAAACACCGATTGCATCAGTCCCTAACTTGTAAGACCAGCTCATCAAAAGAAAGCGCAAGGCAAACTGAGCCAAGTTAAACACCACTAAGAAAATAAATGGAGCCGCTACATTTCCGTCGATCGCCATATTTGCTGTAATCCCTGCCGTAATAGGAACTAAAGTGAACCAAAAGAGAGCATCACCAATTCCGCCCAAGGGTCCCATCGCTGCTACTCGAACTGCTCGAATGGTTGGGATATCCGCTTTATTTTGTTCCAGTGATAATACAATCCCCATGACAAATGTGACTAAAAACGGATGCGTGTTAAAAAATTCCAAGTTATGACTCATGGAAGCTGCTAAGTCATCTTTGTTTTCTTTATGAATTTTCTTTAAACCAGGTAAAATTGCATAAAGCCACCCACCCGCTTGCATCCGTTCATAGTTAAAGGAAGCTTGTAAAAACAACGAACGCCAAACCATTTTATTTAACGTCTTCTTATCTAATTGAGGCGCTGGAGCCTGATTTTGATAAGTATCAGGAATGTTATATGCCATCTTCATCACCTCCAAAATTGGTTGCTGCGGCGGTTTGTTTAAATTTTGTTTGCACTTGGTAATCCCAGAAAGCTAGAGCAAAGCCGATAAAAGCTAAAATAATTAATGCTGGCCCCTTGAGGCTTGGCGCTGACATAACAATAGTAGCCATCGCAAACCCAAAGAAATAAAAGCCCCACAGTTCCTTTGATGCCATCACTTTTAACAAGATAGCAAAACCGACATAACGCATCATACCGCCAGCGGCACTTAAGCCACTCATCAACCAGACTGGAATCGTATTAACAACGGTTTGGCCAAATGCTTGGCCGCCGATAAAGAACAAAACTACAATTATGCCAAAAACAAGTCCTACAGCCGTCATAGCTAAATAATTAATCCGATCAATCCCTTTTGTATTCGCCTCATGAGCATACTTGTCAGCCACTGACATCACCGGTGACATCAATGAGAAAATTAACGTAACACCATATTGCCCTAATAATGAAAAAGGAATTGCCGTAGCAACGGCCACAGTCGGTTCTAATTTTAGCGTAATCGCCAAAACAGCAGCCATAATCCCACCAATAACAGCATTAGGCGGTTGGGCACCACCAACTGGCATATTGCCAATGGTCATTAATTGATACGTTCCACCAACAATGAGACCTGTTTTCAAATCGCCTAAGATTAACCCAATCACCATACCCGTGACGATGGGTTGATACAGTGACTCTAGAAAGCTAAACTGATCAATGGCCACAATAAAGGTGACGATAAAAACTCCAAAAATTTGTAGAAAACTGTAATCCATTTATTCTCCTCCTCTCTTAGCCAAACAGTTTTTCTGAATCTTCTTTAGCCGTGGTTGGTACTCGCTGGATTTCCAAAATAACTCCCCGTTCTTTTAACTGCTTAAATGCTTCAACATCCTGATCGTCAACCGCAACTGTAGTGGCGACTTGTCTTTTTCCCGGTGACATATGCATATTGCCAATATTGACTTTTTTAATCGGCACGCCTCCGACCACTAACGTCAATGCATCCTCCGGACTTTCAACAATAATAAAAATCTTTTGTTTTTCAGAAGCCTTATGAATAATGTCAATTGTTTTTTGTAAAGTAAAATATCTGGTAGCCACACCATTTGGGGCCGCCATATCCATTAGACCTTGTCTGACTTTATCTTTTGCTACCTTATCATTGGCAACTAAGATTAAATTAGATCCTAAAGAGCCATTCCATTGTGTCGCCACTTGTCCGTGAATTAAACGGTTGTCAATTCTCGTTAATAAAATATTGGGCATATATTTTCCTCCTTCTTTTAAAGGCCTATCCTTTTGTATTCGATTTCATTATCAACAATTTCTAAAATACTACAACGGGGAACTGTAATATGATCCCCTGATAGAAGCCGAATCGTTGCTATTTCACTCGTTAATTCAATAATAGTGCCTTGCTGTTGATCAAGACAGCGGATTTGTTGTCCAAGAGCTAAATGTTGATGCAATTGTCGAAAATATGCTTTTTGCTCATAAAATGGCTGAATGAAAAAATAACGGACATAAACCAAGGCAGCTAACAAAAGGATAAGCAACAAGCCATAGATAAGCATCGCTTTCAGCATGTTTAGATTCCTTCTTCCTCTGAAAAAGTTTCCGTTTCTTTTAGATGAAGCTCTCCTGCTACAATCGTTTCTTGTCCAATCGAAACAGCCGTTTTCATCATTACTTGAACATCGTTTGCCTGAAGGCGCCAATGACTGATCTCAATTAGCATGGGTAAATTTGTCCCAGCCAAGACTTCTACTTTTTCATTAGCGTTACTTAAAAACATTGTCGTTTTAAATGGGGTACCGCCTAATAAATCCGTTAAGATTAGTACTCCATCCGTCTTTGTTAGTAAGTTTTTTAATGCTGTGGCAATTTTTCCTTCAAAAATTCCTAAATCTTCTTCCAAAAAAGGCACTACTTCAAAATACGTTTGTGGTCCAGCAATCATTTCCAAGGCATCAAAAAGTCCCGGAGCAAACTGCCCGTGCCCTGTTAACAAACAGCCAATCATTTTGCTTACACCTCACTTTCGGTTCCAATTGACAGCACTTGGATTTGATTATATAAAGAAACAAAGTTTTCCATATTCACAGCGCCCGTGGCAGCTTCTTGAGCATTCAACATACCTAGCGCATTGGCTGTCTTTACTATTGTTTCTGGATCTGATCCTTCTGCCAAGGAATGAATAAAACCAGCAATAGTAGCATCACCAGACCCCACTGGATTCACCACAGAAATCTTGGGAATTTTCACTTGATAAAAGCCACTTCGATGCTTAGCAAACATTCCTTGTCCACCTAATGAAACCATAACCCATTCAATCCCTTGAAATAATGGATGCTGCAGAGCTTGTTTTAAAGAATTCGTATCTGTTGTAACCGGATGTGCCAATAATTCTTCTAATTCGGCAGCATTTGGTTTGATCGCAAAAGGTTTGGCTGTTTGCAATAAAGCTTGCTTTAAAGCCGACCCTGAACAATCTAAAACTACCGGCTTGTGCTTTTGGTGACAAAGAGCTAACAACTTGCCATAATAATCAACCGATAAGCCAGCTGGCAAACTACCTGAAATGCTAACAATGTCTGCTGTATTTATTAATTTTTCAAAGTGATTAAGAAAAGCGACCCCTTCATCTTCTGAAATTGTTGGCCCTTGTTCTAGAATTTCGGTTTGTTTTCCTTGGTGTAAAACCGCAATACAATTCCGTGTTTTTCCCTGAATTTCAGCGAAGTCGTAATGAATGCCTTCACGAGCTAACTGCTCCTTAATCTCATCCCCTAAAACACCACCAACAAAACCGCTAGCTACCACCTCTTCATCCAATTGGTGCAAAATTCTCGTAACATTTAGTCCTTTGCCACCAGCTGTTTTTTTAACGCTTTGTACACGGTTCACTTTATCTAGCTGAAAATCATCCAACGAATAAGCAATATCTATGGATGGGTTTAAGGTAATAGTAACAATCATACTTTCACCTCCCAGCTAGTCATGATATTCTCCACGAGCCCATTTATTCAAAAACTCATCGAAAAAGTGCACATCGGCTTGTTCGGGGTGATTCTTTTCCACCTGGTTAATTTTAGCAATTAACGTTTGATTTTCTGCCGTAGGCTGGTATTCTGCTTTAATAAACGCTTCGACGATATCACAAATCAAAAATTCCCCTGTAATTTTTCCGCCAAAACCAATGACGTTGGCGTTTAGCTCTTCTTTTGCATATAAAGCAGTAGTCATGTCACGAACTAAAGCAGAGCGAATTCCAGGAACTTTATTAACCGCATTATTAATACCAACGCCTGTTCCACAAATACAAACACCTAAATCTGCTTCATTATTCATCACAGCTTCGCCAACTTTTTTACCAAAAATCGGATAATGAGTTCGCGTAAAATCATACGTCCCCACATCTAAAACTTCATAACCTTTTGCTTTCAAAAAATCAGAAACTGCTATTTTAATATCCGTAACAATATGATCACACCCAATGGCGATTTTCATAGTAACCTTCCCTTTCTTCAGCTTTTTTAAGCCATCTTATTTAACATATCTACTCGTATTTGATGACGACCGCCTTCATAATCTGTTGCTAAAAATTCTTTGATAATATTTTTAGCCAATTCTTCTCCAACTATCTTGGCACCAATCGTAATGAGGCGAGCATCGTTATGTTCTCTTGTCATATAAGCGGAACGTTCATCTGAAACAGCGGCTGCCACCATACCTTTAACTTTAGTAGCTGTCATAAAACTACCAGCCCCATATCCATCAAATACAACGCCTAAGCTTTCACGATTGTTTAGGATTTCTTGAGCTACCGCTAAAGTAGACTCAACAAAATCAATTGAAGCGGTTTCACTTTTATCAATTACTTGCCACCCTTGTTGGATTAACATTGCTTTCATTTTTTCCTTTAATTCCATTCCTTGTGCATCTGAGCCAAGTACCACACGCATGAGACTACTCCTCCTTATTTATTTAGTGGATTCCTTATAATGATTTCCGTTTTTTTTCCATCATTATATCGCTTCACAAGGACATAATAAAACACAAACAAACAAATATCAACAATTATTTTTCCATTTATGTTTGTTTTTCATCAAAAAGTTATTGACATTGATCTGTAAGCGGTTTATATTTTAACTGTAAAAACAACTTTAAAAATGAAAAGAGGAATTATATGACAGTACGTACCAGCATATTTTCACCTGAAACAATTTACTTTTCAAACAAAAATACACAACAGCAGGTTTTTGAAGACGTTTATTTAGACTTGTTAAAAAAAGATTTAGTGACTCCTGATTTTTTAAACAATTTGTTGGCACGAGAGAACAAATATCCGACTGGTTTAAGTCTAGCACCAATTGATGCCTCTTTACCGAATATCGCTATTCCTCACACAGAAAGTGAATTTGTTAAAGCCACCCGTATCGTGCCTATTAAATTACAAGCCCCTTTGCTCTTCCATAATATGATCAATCTCGATGAAGAATTACCGGTTTCTTTCCTTTTCCTGATTTTGAATCAAAACGGTTTTGAACAAACGGGTCTTTTAGCAGAAATTATGGATTTTATTAATGGAACGGATCGTGCGTCATTATTGGAATTTTTTCAATATGAAAATACGCAAGAAATTTATTATTTCTTAGAAAAAAACTTTAAAGGAGAGATGTCACATGATTAAAATTTTAGCTGCTTGCGGAGCTGGTGTGAATTCCAGTCATCAAATCAAGGCTGCATTGGAAACGGAATTAGCGAAACGCGGGTATCAGGTTTCTTGCGATGCGGTTATGATTAAAGATATCAATCAAGAGATGTTAGCCAAATATGATATTTTTGCTCAAATTGCCAATACGGATTTAGGCTTTCCTATTGAAATTCCCGTAGTTGATGCCGGCGCCATTTTATATCGAATTCCAGCAATGGCTGAACCAGTTTATCAACAAATGGAAGCAGCAATCCACTCTTTACAAAAAAAATAAGCAATCAAAAACAGCTCTTTTGACTGCTTAAAAAGGAGAAAGCAAATGAATGCAATTATCGATATAGCCAATACGATTTTCAAACCGTTAATAGACTTAGGAGCGGCACCTTTAATGACGATTGTTCTAACAGTCATCGCTTTGTGTTTTAAAGTAAAACCAACGCGCGCATTAGAAGGCGGCTTAAAACTAGGTATTGCTTTAACGGGAATTGGTGCAATTATTGGAATTTTAACGACCGCTTTTTCAGATGCTATGACCGCTTTTGTGGAACGCACAGGGATTTCTTTAAATATTACCGATGTCGGCTGGGCTCCTTTAGCGACTATTACTTGGGGGTCTCCTTACACTTTGTATTTTTTATTAATCATGGTGATTGTTAACGTTATTATGCTTATTCTAAACAAAACCAATACCTTAGACGTCGATATTTTCGATATTTGGCATTTATCCATCGTCGGTTTATTTGCTATTTTTTGCGGTGCCAATCTAATTATTGCCACATTGTTAGTTATTTTGATTGGTGTTTTAAAAATTATGAATTCCGATTTAATGAAACCAACCTTTAATGATTTGCTCAATGCACCAGATAATAATCCCATGACCACAACTCACATGAATTATATGATGAATCCGATTATTATGGTTTTTGATAAAATTTTCGATAAAATTTTTCCGTGGCTGGATAAATATGATTTTGACGCTGCCAAATTAAATAGTAAGATCGGCTTTTGGGGTTCTAAATTTGCCATCGGGATTTACTTAGGAATTTTTGTGGGACTTTTAGCCGGGCAAACCCCAACACAAATCTTTTCATTAGCGTTCACTGCCGCCGTCTGTCTTGAACTGTTCTCATTAATCGGCGCATGGTTTATTGCCGCCGTTGAGCCTTTATCGCAAGGAATTACTGACTTTGCTTCCAATAAATTGAAAGGTCGAACGTTAAATATCGGACTGGATTGGCCATTTTTAGCTGGACGTGCCGAAATTTGGGCTGCAGCCAATGTATTAGCACCTATTATGTTACTGGAAGCCATTGTTTTGCCTGGTAACAAGCTTTTACCACTTGGTGGAATTATTGCAATGGGTGTCACTCCAGCTTTATTAGTAGTGACCCGGGGCAAATTAATTCGTATGATTGTCATTGGAGCAATCGAACTACCATTATTTCTTTGGTCTGGAACCTTAATCGCACCCTTTGTAACGGAAACAGCCAAAAAGGTGGGTGCCTTTCCGGCCGGTTTAAGCAAACATGCTTTAATCTCACATACAACCATGGAAGGACCAATTGAAAAATTCTTAGGGTACTTAGTCGGTAATGCCTCACAAGGACGAATTGAATTTATTTTATATGCTGCTATTGCCTTAGTCATTTATCTGTTACTTTTCTTCTGGTATGCAAAACAAATGAAAAAACGTAATCGCTTGTATGCTGAAAAAGCTAATTAATGCAATCGAGATATTCAAAAAAGATGTTGGCGATTTGCCAGCATCTTTTTTTCACTATAAAAACAGAAGTCCTTCACAACTTCCTTATCTGATAACTTTGACTTCTTTTTCGAGTGTTTTGTACGTATCAAATTCATCCTGATTAGTGACAATTGCTGTCACTTCGTGAAGCTGATAAAAAGAATAAAAATCTTGCTTTTCAACCTTCGAAGTATCCATTAATAAATACCGTTCAATTGAATTATTCAACGCAATAGCTTGGGTTTGTCCCTCTTCAATGGTGGCAGTCATAATTTTGTTATCTTTCAATGCATTACAGCTAAAGAAAGCTTTGTGAAAATGCATTTCCGCCAGTGCTTTATTAGCAATTTCACCAAAAAAAGCTTTAGTGAGTGTTCGCATTTCACCACCAATTAGATAAACCGTAATTTCGTTGCGTTTTTTACTTAAAGTTTCAAATACAGGCAAACAATTAGTAACTACTCTTAAATTTTTAAATTCCATTCCCTCGGCTAAAAGTTCAATAGTAGTACCTGGACCAAGAAAAATTGTATCCTCTTCGTTGATTAGCTTCAGTGCTTTTTGTACAATCTCTTTTTTTTCAACACTATTAATAATCTGTTTATCATCGTGAGATAATTCACCATGACGATAAATGGTTAAACTACTAGCCCCCCCATGGACTCTTTTTAAGCGCCCAGCTTCTTCCAGCTCCGTTAAATCTCTACGGACAGTCATATCTGAAACCGCTAAGCGCTCCATTATTTCACTAACTTTAACAGCCCCTCTTTGATCCACCAAAGCAACAATTGCATTAAGTCTTTCTTCTTTTAACATCTTCTTCGCTCCATTGTTAGTATATCTTTTATTCTACGTTAAAATACTTAGTATGAATACCAAAACGTTTTCGTATTAATTTTACCACGAGATCCTCAATAAGTAATTAAGGACAGACATACTTTTTCCACAGAGGTCATATCAAAAGGTGAGACTGCTGAACCTCCATTGATTATCACATTGTGTTCAATACAAAAAACTAGTTCATTATCAGCTTTAATCAAATAAATCCCTTCATCCGTCCAATGTAAACCATTTTCAGCCTTAATATACCATCTGGAGAAATAGTCAGCTCCTTCATAGAATTAACTGTCGCCGCTTCACTTGTCATTGGAGCAAAAAAATAGCCAACATTGCCAAAACAGAGCAACGTGGTGGCTTGATTAGTTTTCTTAATCATTTTTTCTCGGCAGTCTTCAAATTTTTTACTTCTTTTTCTTTGCTAGTGCTCGAATCAAATTCTCATCTTCTACCCCCATTCTTATTTTTAGGTCATAGCAATATTCTAATGATTTATCGGCCACTTGATTCGCAAACAGCATAGAAACTTCCCCTCTCCCCTGTAGTTAACATAAGTAGGTGCTGTAAGAGTATTGGAAATTTGTTTGTTATTATATATCTGAAACGAAGTACTATTTAAAACAGTACTACTAAAATAGCTGGTAATTTACTATTTTATCCTTGGTCTACTTAATTTTTTACTCCTCTCTATTTTTGAGTATAAAAAAAATGCTCAAATTTTGAACGCCTTGATTGTTTATTTAAATTTATATTGCTACATTTAAATCTTCACTTGTTAATTACTTTTAACTAAATTATTTTATATTTTCTAGTAAGATAGTAGTAACCATGTACAATAACTATTTAAATCCCTTTGTTTAATTAAATAACTACTTTCTTATCAAAGAAATATATAAACATTTTTTTATTCGCACCACTATAACGAAAAAAGACTGTTAAATCAACGACTTAACAGTCTTTAGTATACCGGCGGCCGGGGTCGAACCGGCACGCCCTCACGGGCACTGGATTTTGAATTTTACCGCTCTTATTACCATAAGTCAATCTGACAAAAATAAATAAGACTATACCCACTTATAACTGATTTAAACAAGTTATGGGTTAGCCATCTAGGAGATTATTTAGAGATTCTATTTACCTGTATACTACTATATATTAAGTATACCATCTATTTCTATCCTTGTCCAGCATTTTCTAGCTAGATTTTAGTTAGATGATTGCCCCTCTCGTATCTTCTTTACTCAGTTTGATTAGATGATTTATTCCCAACATAGATGAATGAATTAAACTGAGTTTTACTATGGGCAGATGATATCTACTCTGTACAGTCAACATAGAATATTAACCATTTAAATTTTATAAATCTATTATGTGATATTTTTTGTACTACAAACATCTCAGGAAGATAAGTTGAGCCATTTATTCAAAATAAATGAGTTTAGACATACAAAATGTCTAAACTCTCTATTTTGAATACTATTCTTCTTACTCTTCTGTGTTAAATAGTTCATCTAAATTATCACTCTCAAAAAGTCTACAATAATTGGTATATCTTGACGATTGCATAACGTTAGCATTCTTTCCTAATGGTATGGGATTTTCCAACTCTTTAGCAGGCTCTTTAAAGATTATTTTCTTTTTAGAGGAGTCTTCAGGAGAAGTGACAATTTCTTCTATTTCTGCCACATGAGTAATTTTAGAATACGGATAAGTTCTATAAGCTGCGACGTATTTCAGATATTTTTTACGTCCTTCAAAAATTCTGATTGAGTACCAAGCGTTTTCTCCCAGAAATACATCGTTAAACCCTTGGCCTCTAGCTGGCACAACTATAGTATCATCTTTACTATAATCTTTATACACTTTTTCCTCTAGACTTCTTTCAGATTCTGAAAAAAGTGTATTCTTCTCTTCTATTTCATTTTTTAAACTTGCTTTATCCCTTTCTGAAATATCAGTAAACATACTAATAAATTCATCTGTTGATATTCGTTCTATAAATGCTCCTGTTTCTTGCATGAATTCGATAACAAGCTCTTTTCTAAATACTCCTTCTTTTCCACCTTCCATCCAGTCCTCTTTAGTATCATCAGAAACCAATACCACTTTTTCAAACTGTTTATCCGTTTTTTGCATGTAATCTATCATATCTAACCACAACATGGCATCACCATGAGCTTTATTTATTTTTAATGAACCAAAGTATCTATAAGCGCTTGGCTGATTCTCTTTTACTTTATCCTTATAACCTGGTGGTATGTCGTTTTCATATCGTAAATCTATTTTTTCTTCTAATGTATCTATATCTTCCTGAATATATTCCTTACCCAATACACCCTTATAATTAAATATATAATTTAGCTTTTTAAGATGCGCTTCCATCTTGCTATTATACTTATTCACATTAAATTCTTCTGAATCAACTTTAAGTTTCTTAGCTGCCTCACTTAATCCGCTATTTAAAAGCTTTATAGGTTCGGAAATATTATTTAGTATTTCATCTATATATCCTTCAATTTGTGGGGAAACATCCAATTTATAAGAGCTATGTTGAGTAAGAGAATTATATGCGTTCTTCTTCAATGAATTTTCAGCACTAAATTCCTCTAATTTACTAAGTAAAAAATGTTGGATCCATTCCTTATCAAGTACAACATTCTCAATATTTTTTACACCATCTAAAACAGTAGAAGTACTAGCCAAAAATTTTTTCGTTCTTTCTATAAAACTTTGAAAATTGGATAAAAACTCAATATATACATTGAAAGGAATATACAAATTGTCAATATTTTTTTCTAATGCTTCAATATAGTATTGCTCCCTAATAGAAGTTTGTACAGAATACAGTAAATAATTAGCATCAATTACATACAATACTTTTTTACTTTCGTTAGTATTCAATTTCGCACTAGACAGTAAAGCTCTAAAATAGTCCTTCATACTTTTCTTACCTCATATCTTATTTGATTAATAATAACATAAATACAAGATTTATGATACCCAACTTCTAATTGATGGTTCTTCTCAAATATGTATGAATGACTCAAACCGATTTTCACAATAAACAGATGATAGTCAAAAATCTAGGATGTCTAGCAATTTAATCCATGCAAAACCTCATACTATATAATTGCCAAGTTTTACTCTTTAATATGTTCATAAGTAACTCGCAAATACCATGGCAAGAAGGATAATTTCTTCATTCTTCTTTCTCAATCCAACTTCTGAAAGAAATGAAATGACTAGTTCTTATCATGACACTGATTCTCACCTGTATAATCAAAAGAAGGACTTCTTTTCTTCTGGTCACTCCACTTTCTCTGTTAGAGAAGAACCCAACTCCTTTTCTATCAGTTCTCGGAACTTGACCCCTGACTTTTATCTTCAGATACACACTTGGAGTACATTGGTTTCTTAGTAGGATTTCTTGCCAAATTGGATAGCTTTCTTGCTATATCTACCACCCTATTTTTTTTCCTTCCTTGAGATGAAGATGAAAATTACTTCTGACGCCCAGCATTTTTTCATCTCTAGCAACATGATTTTTCACCCCCACCCACATAACTTTTTTCTCTAATTCAGCTTCTCTGCTAGGCAATGGGAAAATTAATTATGTGCCTATGGATATTTGCACTGCTTGCCACAGCCACTACCAGTGGGGCAAGCAGGCACCCTCAAGATGAATTTTGCCATTGACTACAGATACGAATTGGCATGACATTTTTCTGTGCAAGTATTCTTCTTGCCTATCCCCACCCTTCTTTCAGCCATCAAATGCAGATAAGCTTCTTCTATGAAAATACCATTTTCCCACCCACTGATAGCTAAGCTACCTAAATTCAGACTCTCACCCATCAGCTAAGCTGGTTTAGTCAAAATAAGCTGAAAGTAACACTAAGATGGACTGATTTTTAGAGAGTTACGGAATCTCTTCCTGCAATTTTTCCTCAAATACTCTACATCTTTTCTATTATCCTTCTGACTATCAAACCTGCATACAGATAACTATTCTAGCCGTCCTAAGCCATCAGTAGCACAAGAAGAAAAGCATTAGATAAGTAACTTGATACTTTTTAGCACCTAAAGCCCAACCCTCCAGTAAATCTATAGGCAACATGAAATTTTATCTCTAGATTTTAACAGCAGAGACATAGGGTATCTAACCAGTATAACGAAAGGAGTTGACAAAAAAATTAACACTCCGAAAAGTCCAATTGGCAAATAAGGCAAGACCTAAAATCCCTATAGCTAGATGAAATTGAGTAAAACGGCTCCGTTTTTCTAGCTCGTTATTAAGGTAAGCAACTATATTTTACCTAACTCGTTATTAAGTAGGGGTAGACACTCTGTAAAAAGCTACCTCTTAAATAACGCTAGTTAGACAAAAATATTTTTCTGCAGATTTTTAATTTGTAAGATAAACTGGGTTGCCTAGGAGTAACTATCAGTAAATAATGTCTGTAGGGTAGCTACCTGACAAACAACAAACTGTCCCACACTTTTAGCGAAAAAAGTCACTAGGACAGAGAAATAAACAAAACAAAGTACTCTAGCCATTGGTACAACCGATTTCCTCATGAAACAAAGAGCAAATTCCTTGGTACATTTGACTTCCAGCTATTTTGAACAGTGATCAGTATATTACTGGGTGTCGTAGTATGAGGCTTGGTAGATTCATTTCAGCCATTTTGTTGGCATTTCTTCCACTAGGGGGACTTTAAAGCCCTAAAAGGACGCAAGGCGGATTTTCCTTTGAAGAAAGAGGAAAGGACATTCTCCCTTTCTTGCGGACACTAAGAAGCGCTCTAAGGACGTCAAGGGACATTTCTCCATTGGCGGTGGCTCTCTCAGCCTTTGCCTGTAGGGTACCCAAAACCAAGACCCCAGTACTGGGCTGAACGCTGAACATTTCCTTTGTGAACTTGATGATAACTTTGACCTTATAGATAATAACTGGTTTCAAGAAGATAATCTTATGAAAGATTTTATCTATTTAGGTGTGCTTCTCTCTCCCGATGATGTTAAAGAACTGTACCAAATTCTTTTCAAATATAACTATGGGATTGCTGCTGCACCAGGAATCTTTGACTCATACTTTCAGCCTGACCCTCTTTTTCCAGAGAAAACGACTAAAGACCGTGATGACAAAGATGACTGTGAAGAATTTGAGGACTTTGACCTATACAACATTGACAAACTTCCATTTTAAACAAAGAAAGGAATAAAACATAATGACGGAACAAACAACACCTAGACACAGAAATTGTCTATTTATTGTCTATCCAGATTCAGCACCCAAGAATTGGAGAGATATTGTAACAGATGCTGGAGCCCCTTGGGCACATAGTCCTTTGCACGATAAAGTTGTAGAGGAATATGGTGGAGCCAAAAAACCTCATTATCATTGTGTCATTAAATACCCATCACTAAAGACGTATAGACAATTATTAAGTTTGACAGGGAAACTTAATGCACCTAATCCACAATATTGTGAATCCTTAATAGGAAAGGTTCGATACTTCTTGCATTTGGATTCACCGCATAAGTATCAATACAGCAAAGACGAGATTCAAGCTTTTAATGGCTTTGATATTGAGCTTTATCTTAAGCCTAGTAAGACAGAAAAAGATGCCTTACTAAAGGAAGCAAGACAATTCACCAGTGAAAATAATATTACTGAGTTTGCTGAATTGGTAGACTACACAGATTTAGAGTCTCCATCTTGGACTAGAATAATCAACTCATCTACCTATGTTATTAATTCGTATATCACAAAATGAAAATAGTTTCAAAACCAGTTTATTTTTGTCAGAAAAATTGTCCGACCTACTCCTCACTTTTAGGGGTACTACTTCACTTTTAAGCTATCCAGATAGCTATTCTAACTATGTAATTAGCTCGATAACTTCATTTGTAATCGCTACAAACCCTTATTCGTAGGTCTTTCAAAGAAATTTCTTATCCCTTATAATTAGTATATAGAAGAAAAAGCCAAACAATGAAGAATAATTCCATGGAAAATGATTTACATTCTCTTACTTCCTGAAAATAATTATTTCAGATGATTTCATCTAACCACACAACAAAAGGAGCGAATACACGATGACAAGTCCAACAATCACTAAACACGACTTAATCAAACTAGGCTACGGAAACTGTACCGCAGAGGAGCTGATTAAGAAAGCCAAGGCTTTGATTACTACACCAACTCACGCCTAGTGCGTGTCCCTGTACAAGCCATTGAGGACATCTTAGGTATTACATTGACAGTAGAACCACTAGAGGTGGAAGAATAAGATGACAGTTAGAAAAGACAAAGATAAAGGTACTTGGATAATTGATATTACAAACGGCAAAGACCCTATCACAGGCGAGCCTAATCGTATCATCAAACGAAATATCCCTACTTGCAAAGAAGCCATTGAGCTAGAAAATCACCTAAGAGTTACCCAGTTAGGCGATAACTCTTTTGACTCAAGTGTTACGACAATGGCAATGTTGTATGAGCTGATGACAGAAGAAGACAAGCAAAAACACCGCAAAGAAAGCTACATGGCAACCCAAGAGTACAACTACAATAAGCACATCAAGGGGGACTTTAAGAAAGCCAAAATAAAAAAGCTAACCCACAGAGAGTTAGACCGCTTCCGCTCTTCCCTTTCAGACAAGGGCTTGTCTAATAACACGGTCAATAAACTCATGATTCAGATGAAGAAACTACTTGATGTTGCAGTGAAACATGGGGTACTGAAAGAAAATTCATGCAAGCAACTGAAAAAGTTACCAGTCAAGAAGAAAAAGATGGACTACTGGACACCAGCAGAATTTCAAGAGTTCATGACGCTTTTTACGCCAGAGGAGTACTCTTTTCAACCCTTTTTCAAAGTAGCTTATCTGACTGGTATGCGCATGGGAGAACTCTTAGGACTGATATGGGAAGATATTGATTTAAGAGGTGACTATTTGGAAGTAAGTAAGACGCTGATTCATTTAACAGGGCGTATGGTCATTAATTCCCCTAAGACAGTTGCAGGAAACCGACAAATTACATTGAATCACAAATTAGCTAATGAAGTGCATCAATAGAAGAAACAAAAAGAGCTTCTCTCACCTTTTGTACCAGATACAGAGAAACTACAGGTCTTTCAATTTGTCCCTAGTCTCATGACTCGCTACATAGTCACTAGAAAGTACAATGAGGTCATAGAACGAAGCTCGACACTTAAACAGATCAGAATCTAAGACTTTAAACACTCTCTGGTGGCTTTACCAATAAATAATGGTGATGATCCATCCGCCCTCAGAGAAAGGCTAGACCATATCAATTATAATACTGCTTATAACATTCATGGTCGCTTCTACCCCAACAAGCAAAATTCCAAATCCTATCAATACCAATATTTCAGGAGATTTCCACGTTATCTCTGGAAATACTTCTATCTTTTATAAGTAAAAAGAAAAGCAATCAACAAAAAAACGTTGATATTGACAAATAAGTTACAAATATAGCTTTTACACTATCACAAGGTCTCGAAAGTATCTGTCACTTTTTGAACTGCTTCTTTGGCAGAATCGACCCATTGTCCCTTTGCAGAGGAAGAAAAACTACTTTTATATGAGCTACTTACTTGTTTTAATGTTTCTTTTCCTTGTTTTTTCCTCTCTTTGGTTAACGTTTTTCTTGTTTCAGATGTGGAATGACTTGGATGGGCAACCAATGACTGGATGAGCCATTTTTCTACACTTTTACGTTGTTCCGCTAGGGCTTCTTTGGCATCATCAATTGTATCACCAACGCCACTCAGGACATCATCAAACATGCTTTTTCGCCTCCTTTTTAGCCAGTAGTGCTTCTTCTTTATATTGGCGTACTTTTTTACCGTATAAAGCTTGATTTTCTTCCAACCGGTCTTCTAATTGACGTTGAATACTCCTTGAGCGTTGAATAGACGTCTCACTTTCTCTCTCTAAAAAAAAATAAATTTGGCTTCTATCCACCTGATGCCCTTCTTCATAGTGACGAAGAGTCATAGTCATTTGTTCAGATACATTTTCTAAATACTCTTGGAATTTTCTATTACCAGTGCTTATCTCTTCTAAATAGTTCTCTAACTTTAAGCGATTGGCTCGATAAGCTTGATCAGCTTCTTCTAATTTTCTTTGTGTCTCTTTTGTCATACGTCACCTCTAAAATAAATAATTAGCTAA
>JBPDWA010000005.1:0-301191 GCA_051295955.1 Enterococcus faecalis
TTCTAAAGAATTGTCAAGAACTTTTCAAAAGATTGTTCAGATGGATGCAGTTACTGGCGACTGTCGCATGCGGCTGCGACAACTTCTATATCTTACCACCTCGTTTGTTATTTGTCAACAACTTTTTTCGTTGCTTTTCATAACCTTTTTCGAGGTTTTGAAATCAAAGAAGTGTTATTCAATTCTTGATTTCAGTGATGTGCACAGCGGGCTTGGCCGCCTTGCGACATGTAATAATATATCAAGATTTCCGTGTCAGGTCAACACTTTTTTAAAATTTATTTTGGAGGTTTTTCTCATTTTTACTTAACGGTTTTTGGTTTCTTCGGCATTCTCTTTTATTGTAGACTACTAGCTTAAAAAAAAGATAAGGTAAGCGTTTAATAACGATTGTAAATTTGATTTTTTGTTACATCATTCGGTTATAAATTATCAGTTCTTAATAGTTTTTTAGTACTAAAAAAGCGAGATTCTATTGATCTCGCCGTTATTTCTATTCTTATGTTGATCATTCTTAGAACATTGGTACGCCTTCTATTTCATAAGAGGACCACAATGCTTTCAGTTTAGAAGGTTCTGCCCAAGTATAGTCGCTATTTGTAAAATGCTTTGGCATATACTTTTCTTCCATTTCAAAGACGAACAGTGGAAGATTTTCTTTATTGATGTGAGCATTAGTTAATTCTACTAAGTTTATGTTTGTTACATCAAGTTGGATTTCTTCCTTAAACAATTGCAACATACTAGCCAAACCAGTCATACTATCAGACACTTTTGCTGTCGCGAATTCTATGTTTTCACCTAAAGGGCGCATTAAAAATTTTTTACTGCCGTTTTCTAGGTTAAGCATAATAGTTCCAGCGACTCTTTTGTTAGACAAAACATCCACCTCAATTAGTATTAAAAATTCATTGTTCTGGAAAATTGTACCATATTTTCTGAAAAAAAACAGAATTATTTCGCAAGTAATTTTTCTATGGCTTCATCTATCCAAATAGGTAACTGTTTTTCTAAACTTGTAAAACCAATTTTTTTGTTTTTATTAGTAAAATATCTTTTTCTGCGATGATTGGTTGATGGAGCTTTATTCTCCAAGGTACGTAAAGATAGACTGATTTTTTGAGAATACTCATCCACATCAATGACTTGCACTGTCACTTTTTGTCCGACAGTCAATAAGCTGTGTATATTTTTAGTAAAACCTGCTTGGACTTCCGATACATGAATCAGTCCTTGAGTGTGCTCATCCAAGGAAACAAAGGCTCCATAAGGCTGCAAGCCTGTAATTGTTCCGTTAAAAATCATACCGATTTTATATTTCATTTGTATTCCTCTTTCATTTACCGTTTTCATTCTTTCTACTCATCTAAAATAATAGCACTTTTTTTTGATTTCTGCATTACTGCTCTTTTTTCATGCAATAAGCTTTTTCTTTTTTTTAAAGTCTACTATACTAGCAGAAATGATAAATTAAAGAAATGGGGTTGTTTTATGTCAAAATTCGATGATGTTATTGACCGTCGCCACACAAATTGTATCAAATGGGACACTATTGAAGATACATACGATGAAAAAGAGTTATTGCCTTTATGGGTTGCCGACATGGATTTTAAAGCTCATCAACCAATTTTAGATGCTTTGTCTGAGGTGTTAAAACAAGGTGTATTGGGCTATACAAAAGTACCAAATAATTTGTATGAAGCTATCCAAAATTAGCAAAAAACACATCATCGTTTACTCGTCGAAAAAGAAGCTATCCTTTTTAGTAGCGGGGTTGTGCCTAGCTTAGCTACTGCAATTCAGGCATATACGTCGCCTTCAGAATCTGTGTTGATTTGTGATCCTGTCTATCCTCCTTTTGCCAATGTAATAAAACAAAACAAGCGTAACTTAGTACGCCATGCCCTTATACAACGCAATGGTCATTTTGAAATTGACTTTACTAAAATGGAAGAACAAATAATTGCTGAAAATGTTAAGTTGCTACTTTTTTGTAATCCTCATAATCCTGGGGGCATGTTTGGACCAAAATAGAAATCCAAACTTTAGGAAACCTTTGTCAAAAACACCACGTTATTGTAATCAGTGATGAAATTCATCAAGACTTAGTTTTTTCGCCACATGTTTTTTGTTCTTTCACGGCTGCAAACGAATTGTTTAAAGGGTTTACAGTTACTTTAACGGCTGCTACCAAGACTTTTAACTTAGCCGGCATTAAAAATTCAATGGTCTTTATTCCTAATCAGGCTCTACGTCAAGCTTTTGTCACTGTCCAAAAACAAAACCAGCAAACTGAGATTAATACTTTTGGTTATGTCGGAACTACTGTAGCTTATCAAACCGGTGTGCAATGGTTGCAAGAATTACTTACCTATATGGAAGCAAACATTCAATTGACGACCGAATTTTTCGCAAATGAAATGCCACAAGTTAAAGTTATGCAGCCCGAAGGAACTTATTTAATGTGGTTGGACTTTAGCAATTATCAAATGACCGACCAGCAACTACAAGATACTTTAATTCATAAAGGAAAGGTTGTTTTGAATTCGGGCATTAGTTTCGGTCCTGCTGGCACACAACATATGCGGTTAAATTTTGCTTGTTCAAAAGCTACCTTGGAGGAAGGATTAATACGAATAAAAAAAGCCTTCCAAGCTTAAAAAAGAGCTTAAGCCAAAAGTCGTTAAAACACGAGTAATTTGAATAAAAGACGAATCCTACGCTTTTTGTAGGACTCACCTTTTATAAGCTGATTGTAGTTCCTGACTTTTAGCCGCTGTTTATTCAGTTCAGAGTGGGAAAAAAAGCTTTTTATACGTTTGTCTTCCACTCTTACTTTTAAATAACTACCGGGAAAAGCCGCTAGCTAGTTATGTTCTTCCGCTATTTAGCTACTTTTTATTCTCCGATAATGTCCACCTTCTCCATGACAACGTCAAATTCCGGACGATCTTGTGCGTCTCTTTTCACTCCACCAATTTCATCAACTACGTCCATGCCGTCAATTACTTGGCCAAACACCGTGTGGCGGTGATCAAGCCAAGGTGTACCGCCTTTTTCATAAGCAGCAATTATTTCTTTAGGGTAACCAGCACCTTCCAGCTGCCCCATCATAGAAG
The DNA here is from genome assembly GCA_051295955.1 of Enterococcus faecalis. Lineage (GTDB taxonomy): Bacteria > Bacillota > Bacilli > Lactobacillales > Enterococcaceae > Enterococcus > Enterococcus faecalis_A. The sequence continues at coordinate 3,120 of JBPDWA010000005.1, forward strand.
CCGGCACATTTTGATTATTTACGATGAAAAATTGACTTCCGTTTGTATTGGGTCCCGCATTAGCCATTGATAAAGCTCCACGCAAGTTAAACAGTTCATTTGAGAATTCATCTTCAAAAGCTGCACCATAAATGCTTTCGCCGCCCATTCCGGTACCGGTAGGATCGCCCCCTTGAATCATAAAATCAGGGATTACCCGGTGAAAGATAACGCCGTTGTAATAGCCTTTTTTTGCAAGCTCCACAAAGTTGTTCACTGTTTTAGGTGCTTGTTCTGGAAACAATTGGACCGTCATCGTACCTCTATTGGTTTTAATAGCCGCTTTTGGGCCTTTTGCGTTTTCTAAATCTAATTGTGGAAATTCTGACATTTTATTTCCTCCCATCGTATTATTTAACAGTAATATCATATCGGAAAACAGTGGAAATTACCATGATCTTTTTTATCCTGTTTAAAAAGGACTAATGCAGCGTTTCACAAACTTGATTTTTTAAAGCAGTCATGCTATTTTGTGGACAACAAATAGCTTTTTTTGATTAATGAAAGCTCAGTAGGCTTTCATATAGGAGGAATTAGATGTCTGATACACAAAATATTTATGATATAACTATTATTGGTGGTGGTCCAGTGGGCTTGTTCGCTGCTTTTTATGCTGGCATTCGTAAAGCCAAAACGAAAGTGATCGATAGCTTACCTGAATTAGGCGGACAATTAGCTACCCTTTATCCGGAAAAATATATTTACGATGTACCTGGTTTTCCAGCGATTAAAGCTCAAGATTTAGTAGACAATCTCACCCAGCAAATCGTCCCCTTTCAACATACGATTTGCTTAGAAGAAGAAGTACTCAACATCAAACAAGAAGCTTCAGGATTATTACTTTTAGAAACCACCAAGGGGAAACATTATTCACGAGCAGTAATTTTTGCTATGGGAAATGGTTCTTTTCAACCGCGACGCTTAGCGTTGAAAGCTGCTACTGCTTTTGAAGGAAAACATGTTCACTATTACGTCACTGATATGGCAACTTTTGCCGGCCAAAAAGTTGCGATTGCCGGTGGTGGCGATTCTGCTATTGATTGGGCCTTGATGTTGGAGCCTATTGCTAAGGAAGTTGCAATTATTCATCGTCGTCCTGATTTCCGTGGGCATGAACATAGCGTAGACAAACTAAAACAATCAACGGTTTCCATTTATACACCTTACATTATCAATGATTTGTTAGTTGATAATGAAAAATTTAAAGGTATTCAACTTAAAGCAACTAAAAGCGATCATATTGAAGAATTAGCTGTTGATTCGCTAATTGTCAACTACGGCTTCACTTCTTCTTTAAGTCATCTAAAAGAATGGGGCTTAGACATGACTCGCAGCGCCATCAATGTTGCTTCTGATATGGCAACTAATATTCCGGGTGTATACGCAGCAGGCGATATTTGCACCTATGAGGGGAAAGTAAAATTAATTGCTACCGGTTTTGGTGAAGCACCAACAGCTGTTAACAATGCCTTGCATTATATTCATCCTGACAAACGCAGACAGCCGATGCACAGTACAAGTTTGTATGAAAATGGTAATCCTTTTTAGATAAAGACATACAACATTATTGCCTCATAGCTAGTACAGGTAGGAAAACAAAAGATACACTTTATCGAAATATTTGTCGTTTAACACTTGGTAAGCTACGATAATAACAGTTACAACTGCAATATGGAAGGAGGAATAAAATGGTTATTCAAGGAGATACATTAGAAATGAAAGCCCGCCAATTATTGCAAGAGCGCGGCGTTGAAGTAAAAGATTTGGCAGAGTTAGTGATGTTTTTACAAAAATCATATATTGACGATCTAAAATTTGATAGCTGTATCGAAAGTGTAGAAAGTGTTTTATCAAAACGAGAAGTTCACAATGCAATTTTAACAGGCATTCAACTGGATATTTTAGCTGAAGAACAAAAACTTTTCCAGCCGCTGCAAGAAATATTGACTGAAGATGAAGGCTTGTATGGTATTGATGAAATTTTAGCCCTTTCAATCGTTAACGTGTACGGTTCTATTGGTTTCACTAATTATGGCTACATTGACAAAGTAAAGCCAGGTATTTTAAAAAAATTAAACGCTCATAACGGCAAAGATGTGCATACTTTTTTGGATGATATTGTCGGAGCAATCGCTGCAGCTGCTGCCAGTCGCTTGGCCCATGCCCAACCAGACAAAAGTCGGATCACTCAATAACTCATGAACCGAACGTGTTGCTAAAAGCGGCGTTGATTTTATGCACATTGTTTCGTTGAATTCTCATTTCCCCAAATAAAAGAATTCCAATCCTCACGCTTGTAGCAAACACGTCGCAGAAATATCTGGAAGAACCCATATATTTCTAAAAAGATAGAAGTGAAAATAAAAGAAAAAAACGGTATTGGAGTACCAATACCGTTTCAATCGCTCAATAAATATACACTAAATCTACACGTAAATACATTGTCATTCCTTTTTAGGGTAGATATTTTTCCTAAAATTGAGTACAATGAATTGTGTCAGTGCTTTGCATTGACGAGGGCAACTTGATTGGTCAGCTCCAACTGACTGATCAGGGCTTCATAGTTTGGCTGCAACCAAATTATGAAGTGCCTTTTTTTATTCACTTCTATCCGTCTTCATTGTACAAGATATTTAATCGTTTCGTCAATCACGTTTCTTATAATTTTGTAGAATTTGAAAATGCTTGGTAACAAACCCGTGATTTTTTCAGTAAAAACGGATCAAAATTAGTCTTTTGAAAAAACCATTGTTTGCTATCTAAAGTAAGAGCCCTAGCTCTTACTTTTTTCGATAGATGTAGCCATTTTAATAGCTTGGACTGGGTCAAAGTGATGAATGGTATAGACTACGTTATTTTCTTGCCAAACAACAGCATTTTGTTGATAATCAGTTCCACTGCTGGCTGACAAAGTAATTCGTCCGGCATCTTTAGGTGCAGGTAACATTTCTTTTTCCAATAAATCGACAATTTGCTTAGCCAACGGCTGTGGATTTTCTCCTTGAACGTTCGATGCCTGTACTAACAAGCGCCAATTTCCTTCTTGCCAAGTAAGATAACTGGAACCAGCTGCTCCTTGTTGATGGCCGATGATCCCATGTCCTAAATCCACCGCTTGGCCGCCATCATCGTTATTTTGTTGTACGGCTGCTTGAGCTTGGGCTGGCGAGTTGTACGTTTTCTTTTCAAAAGCGGCGATTGGCGTCAGCTGATTTACTTGAAGATCATTAACAGCAATAGCAGCCTGTTCTGCATAGTATAAAATACGAAAATTTGCTTGATCTTGAGTCGGCGTTGTTGCTGCCGTCAAATAAGGTGCTGTTTTACTTGTTAAAATAGCTTGTGGCAATCCTTGATTGGGAAAAGCATCTTCCAGTGTTTGCAAAACAGTGGTAGCTTGTGCATCAGGTGCTGATTTCTCACTGTTCCCAGCTGACGCTGAAGCGGCCTTTTGCGAGCTATTGGTAGTTTCAGCCGTAGTTGTCTCCTTGGTTGAAATACTTGTTTCAGATGTAGTACTTTGACGTGTGGATTCAGCAGATACACTCGCTTTTTGAGAAGTATTTTCACTACTGTCACTATTTTTAGTCTGACCACCACAAGCAGATAAAATAATAGTCAGTAGACTCAACCCTAAAACAATTGCTTTCTTTTTCATATAGTTTCCTCCTTTACTATCACTTTAATTGTAACCTACTGAAGAAAAAACTGCATCTGTTTGGCTTACCTAATGTTAGTCCAAGCAAATCACTACTAACTCCTTCAATTGATACTACCAATAAAAAAAATCCGATTATCGTATTTTACGTTTTTTTAAAGCAATACTCCATCAACTATCAGCAGCATCACACCAAAAATGAGTCAAATTTTTTGATAAGTCGCACCCGTTTGTAATAAGCGCCGCTTAGGCTGACAATCGCTATGCCGGAGTGCTCCACCCAAGGAGCGGCCTTTTGACTGTCCTGAAATATAGTAGCCACCGGATCAGCGTTCGTGGTATCTACTTGCTTTGAAGAGTTACTGGTTACCGTTGAACTTCCCCAAGTACCTTTGAAATCGGTAGAAGTTACAGTTGTGCTTTCACTGCTAATATTGGAGTTGACCTTTATACCGGAACTGTCCGTCCGATCACTTTCCGGTGAGGTACTGTTTTCATTGGTAATTTCAGTTATCGACAAATTCTCACTGGACTCTGAGCTTTGTACTAAATCCGAAGAATGAGTGGGATCCTCAGACGAATCGGAACTAGAGATTTCGGTAATATTTGAAGAGTCATCAGTAGAAGTTGAATGTGAACTTTCGCTAGTAGTGGTTTTTAAAAAAATTGTTTGAGTACTACTATTAGGCGATAATTGTCTTAAATTTTCCCTACGATCAGCGACCATGATTTTAAAAGAATGTGCCCGATCATCATCGGATAACAATGTCACTGAAAAACTAAAGTACCCTTGTTTGCCTTTAATTACTAAGTTGTCGTTACAATCAATTCGTAAGCCCGGATCAACATTTTTAAAGAAAACTTTGACTTGGTCAATCACATGATCATCTCCGGAAAAATAAGCAACACCATGGATTTGATAGGTTTCATTTTGTTTCAGTGAAAGAACTCCTGAGTCAAACTCACCAAAGTCAACTCGATTCACACCGGACCAACCAGACCGCACCTTAGTAGCCATTTTTTTGTCTGCTACTACTTTCTCACTAGTAGCTACCATATATAAACTTGTTGCTAATAATAAGACCATAAAAAGAAAAGGAACTTTTTTCCTCATAAATAACCTCTTGTGTAATAATAAAACGGACTTTAAAATAATTAGTCTTTTATTGCTAAAAAAATAGAAGTGAATATTTCGAAAGAAACTTTCAAAATATTCACTTCAGTGCTTACTTATTTATATAAACTCAAAGACAGAAGCAACAGTCGCCTGTTGTCTTGAACTAATTCATTTTTTTTACTTTCATGGATGGAGAGATTTATCCACTTGAATAGTGAATTAAACGTGCCAATGACTTAGCATAAAATGAGCTTGACTAGGCAGATTGTTCATGATATTTCCGATTCAAACGAAGGCTTAAAATAACAGTAATCAGCGGACAAAGCAGTGGAAAGAACGCATAAGGCAAATAAGCTAATGCACTAACTTTTAAAGTTCCCATAATAAACGTACCGCTGACTCCCCAAGGAATCAGTGAATTAAAGGCCGCACCGGCATCAGCTAATGTGCGCGTTAAATATTTCTTATCAATCGATAAACGATCGAAAGAAGATTTAAATGTTTCGCCGGGTAAAATAATAGAAAGATATTGTTCTCCCACAAGCAAATTAACACCGATGGAACTTAAAGCAGTCAAACTAATTAACTTAGCTGGCTTATTAACAGAACCTTTAATTTTATCAATTAAAGTAGCAACAATCTCATATTTGATCAGTAATCCGCCTAGTCCCAACGCTAGAATAATCAAAGCAGCCGAACTAAGCATACTTTCAATACCCCCACGCGATAAAAGCACATCCATACTTTTATCACCAGTAACTGCAACATAACCACTCATTAAAATGCTGGCGATCTTTTGCAAATTCAAAGTGTGATTATGAATGAGCGCTAAAATGACAGCTACTGTGGAACCGACCAGTAAAGTTGGAACCGCAGGAATTTTTTTCCAGGCGAATAGAAAAAGAATCGCTACAGGCAACAACGTTATTGGTGAAATCCAAAAGCTGTGCTGCAAAGTATGGACCATTGCATCAACTGTTTTCAAATCTGCACTTCCTGATTGATGACCTAAAAAGATATAGCCAACAATGGATAGAAGAAAAGCGGGAATAACGGTCCACATCATATTTAGAATATGATCAAATAAGTTTACATTCCCAATTCCAGCAGCCAAGTTGGTTGTGTCGGAAAGAGGAGAAATATTGTTACCTAAAAAAGCCCCGGAAATAACGGCACCAGCCGTCATCGCATTATCAAAACCTAAAATATGACCAATTCCTAAAAAGGCGATACCCATAGTTGATATCGTGGTAAAGGAACTTCCCACCGTCACACCGACAATACTACAAACAACGAAAACGGTTGGCAAAAAGAATTTAACGGAAATGATTTTAAAGCCATAGACCATAATAGTAGGAATCGTTCCTGCCAAAATCCACGTTGCCACTAAGACACCAATCAGCAAGAAGATAATGATAGGAATAATTCCTGGACTAATCCCTGATATAATCCCATTATGAATATCATCCCAAGTGAATCCTTTCCATTTTCCATACAGCAGTAAAAGCATGAAAACAAACAGAATCGGAATGTGCGGTGAAAGTTTTTGGCCAATAATCAAATACCCCAAAATTGCTAAAAGTGCAATGAGAATCAATAAACTTTCAACAAAAGAAACACGCGGTTTCACTGGCTTCACAATTTAAACCTCCTTTACACAAAACAGAAACTGAAGCAACTAAAAGAAAATTTGCTTCAGTTTCTCTGATTGCAAAACAGCTCTTCTGGTCGTATTATCGGATTACACGTCACATTGTAAGGAAATTTGAGTTTTCATTTCGTTCCAATAATAACCACTGTTCTTTAATTGAAATTATTAGGAACTTTTAATTCACGACTTTTGCCAAAAAGTACTGTTTCTTCCCTTTGCGTACAACAACGAATTTTCCATCGAAATGTTGTGACGGATTGATTGCAAAATCTAAATCGGTGACGCGATCACCGTTAATACTTATAGCTCCGTTGCTCACATCTTCGCGAGCTTGTCTTTTAGAAGGTTCAATTTGGGTTTCTACTAGCCATTCAATGATATTTTTTGGCTCACTGCTGACTTCAACAGTCGGCACATGTTCAAACCCTTGCTCGATTTCCTCTAACGACAATTCTTTGATATTGCCGGAGAAAAGAGCTTCTGATATTTTTTGCGCTTCTTTTAACGCTACTTCACTGTGAACAAAGCGTGTAACTTCCTCAGCCAGACGTCGTTGCGCTTCGCGCTTGCCGGGTTCTTTCACTACTTTTTCAGCCAATTCATCAATTTCTTCTTTCGTTAAGAAAGTAAAGAATTTCAAGTATTTCACTACGTCACGGTCATCTTGATTCAACCAGAATTGGTAGAATTCAAATGGAGAGGTTTTCTTCGGATCCAACCAGATTGCACCACCGGCTGTTTTTCCAAATTTAGTTCCATCTGCTTTTAGCATCAAAGGAATTGTTAAACCAAACGCTTTAGCTTCTGGGCCTTCTTTTTTTCGAATTAAATCCAAACCGGCTGTAATATTTCCCCATTGGTCGGCCCCACCGATTTGTAATTGAACGTTGTGTTGTCTGTATAATTGTAAGAAGTCAATGGATTGTAGTATTTGGTACGTAAATTCAGTAAAGGAAATACCGCTTTCCAAACGGCTAGCTACGATATCTTTTGCTAGCATCGTATTGACATTAAAGTTTTTACCGAAGTCTCTTAAAAAATCTAGCAATGTTAAATTGGACAGCCAATCGTAGTTATTGACCATGGTAACATTGGCATCTTTCCCGAATAATTTTTTCATTTGTGCAGAAAGACTATCCACGTTGTGTTGAACGGCTTCCATCGTTTGCAAAACTCGTTCAGTCGTACGTCCGCTAGGGTCGCCGATTGTTCCAGTACCGCCGCCGATCAAGATATAAGGGTGATGACCTGCTAATTGAAATCTTTTCATCATCATAAATGGAATCAAATGTCCGATGTGCATGCTGTCGCCAGTTGGATCAACGCCACAATATAGCGAAATACTCATATTTTCTGTTAGTTCACGTAAACCTTCTTCGTTTGTTTGTTGATTGATCGCATCGCGCCATGTTAGCTCATCGATAATGTTCATATTCTCACCCTCCAAGTTTTGTTGTTATAAATAATTTGTGCCGATATTAGCAACAAACTGATTCACTGTAGTTCCTGTCGACTTTCCTGTTTATCGGTAATTTTGAGAAAAGAAAAAGTCCCTAAGTCTTAAAGACTTAGGGACGAAATTGTTCGTGGTACCACCCTTAATTTATACCTAGAAAATTCTATATACCTCTAAGCGAATAACGCCGCTACTCGTGCCCTTGAGGCAATTGCTCCAGAATGTAATTCATTCAATAACGTGTACTAGTTCTCACCACCACTAGCTCTCTTCCACAGAGGTTATCTCCTTATTGCTTTTCTTTCATCACTTTGTTTATTAACTTATACGTAGCATAGTACTTTTCACTTTTATTGTCAACAATAAATTTACTATTTTTTTAGTCATATTTTTATATAAGCTATTAAAAAACATAGAAGAGAAGTTTTTTTAAAGAAAAATAATTGTTCACCTGCTAAAAAATAACAATAAAAAATTTAAATATTTCACGCAACAATCTTAAATTTGTGCTGTGAAATTTATAAAATAGGTGAAAACAGGCGAGAAATTTGCTGTTTGAACAACAACCATTTAGACATTTTTCTTACTACTTCTGGTGTCATTAGTTGGCATTGCTTACGATCTTCAATAAAGATTGCTTCTAATTGTTGAATGACTTGAGGATCATAGAGAATCGCATTGGCTTCAAAATTCAATTTGTAGCTGCGAATGTCTTGATTGGCAGAACCAACTGTACAAATTTCATCATCCATAATCATTGTTTTTGCGTGGAGAAATCCATTTTGATAAACTAAAATTTCAATATTTTCTTTGATTAATTGGCGTGCGTAATATTGGGTAGCTCGGTAAATAAATGGATGATCCGGTTTGTCAGGGATCATAATTTTAATGTCTACTCCCGAAGCAGCAGCAATTTTTAGCGCTGCGACTACGCTGTCGTCAGGTACGAGATAAGGTGATTGAATCCATAAACGTTTCTTAGCAGAAGTGATTAGCTTAATAAAAGCCAGCTTGATTTGTTCATGATCACTATTCGGTCCACTAGCAATAATTTGAATATTAGTATTCCCTTGAGGACTGACATCTTTTATTTTGAAGAAATAATCCAAGTGATAGGCTACTTTTTCCCCGACAGGTGAAGAAACATTCCAGTCCATAAGAAAGCGCATTTGCAGTAGTGACGCTGCCGCTCCTTGAATTCGTAAATGAGTGTCTCGCCAGTAGCCAAATTTCTTCGTAGTACCGGCGTATTGATCTGCGACATTAAAGCCGCCAATATAGCTGATTTTGCCATCAATTACGACGATTTTCCGGTGATCATGGTAATTTAAACGGAATTTTAAAAGTGCTTTTTGTGACGTGATAAAGGTTTGGACGTGCCCACCATTTTTACACAATTGGGTAAAGTCTTTATGCTTGGTCTTTTTAGAGCCAAAAGCATCATAAAGCAAACGAACTTCAACGCCAGCTGCAGCTTTTTCTTCTAACAATTTTAAAATTTGCGTGCCGATCGTATCAGTAACAAAGGCATAATATTCAATATGAATGGAAAATTTGGCTGCTTGAATATCTTTCATTAAGGCATCAAACTTAGCTGTTCCATCAGTAAAAATTTTCACTTGATTTTTACGAGTTAGCGGCATACGGTTTAACCCAGAGAAAAAGTCAACAAATTGCTGCTGCTCTGGTGTATCCATTACTTGATTGTAGAGTTCTAAGCTTTCTTCTTGAAAATCACCGAAGTTTTCCAGTTCTTTTAAATCACTTTGCTGTAAGTAAAATTTCTTTTTGTCGGTTAAGCCTCGACCAAAAAATAAATATAAAAAAAAGCCAACCACGGGTAGTGCAAATAAGACCAGCAGCCAAGCCCAAATGGCGGCTACATCTCGAGGCTTCACTAAAATAGTCACAAGTGCAATTAAAGCATTGACTAAATAAATTGCTGTTAAGATACTAGTAACCAATAAATTTCCTCCTTTTAGTCTCTGAACTGTAGTATACCATTTTTTTCAGCACAAAAGAATGAATATACCTAGACTTTTGATCAGAACAGCCAAAAACACTCACGACAGCATCTGCGGCTATTTTCACCGCTAAAGTCTTTGTTCCCTGCTAGTGCAATTAAGACATCCTGTGGATGGATTTAAGAGCGTGCAACAAAAAAGGAACAAAAGCTGCTCTTATATGATAAGCGCTAGACTTTTGTTCCATTGATTCTCTTATAAAATTTAAGCAGATGGTGCGTCAGTGATGCTCCATTCTAAGGTAGAAGCATAGCTACCAGCAGTATAGTTAGAAACTGGAATATCCAATTCAACTGCCTCAGCTCCTTCTTGTGGTGTTGCACCTAAAGCATATACCCACGTTCCTAATCCTTCGTTGGCATTAGCTTTTACGAGCGTAGTTTTCGTATTTACAGGTAATTCAATGCCAGTAGCTCCTGTCCCGTTAACAGTAGACGGCACGCCACTACCTGTTTCTGTTCCCGTTCTGATTACAGCATTCTTGAAGGTTAATTTAACACCAGCCAATGTCTTAGTAGTATCTGTCGGATTTTTAAATTCACTTCGTTTAACAGACAATTCCCAACCAGCGTAGTTCCCACTTTTATCTGAAACTTGGACAAAGTTTTGGACACTAGCAGAGCTACCAGTCGAATTTGTACCACTTTGTAAAGCTGCATACTTCTTTTGAGCAACCCCTAAGGTTAACGTACCAAAATCAAGGTTAGGCGCATAGTCAATCGTGATTAAGCCAGCTGTTCCGGTAGAACCACCATTATCATCAGGCGTAAACGGATTATCAGGATCATTAGGGTCAACAGGTGTAACCGGCTCAATTACAGCTGGATCATCGGCATCTGGTTTTACAACAGTTAATGTTCCATTAGTCGTTGCTGTACTTGTATTCGCTTCACCACTTTCCTCAGCATATACAGCTGTCCCAGCTAAAACTAATGCGCTTGTTAAAGTTAATATCGACATGAATAGTTTGATTTTTTTCATTTTTTTTCTCCTTTGTTACATAATTTTTTATAGATAAACATTCCTAAAATAATAAGAATGAGAATCGCCATACAGATTGCTCCCCACATCCAATAATTTGGTGTGGCTTCAGATGCCCGGTCAATATCGGTGTCGTTTAAAGTCGTGGCTTCTTTTTGTGAGATTTTGAAGGTCGTTTTTAAATGCCATTGTTGTTCTTGCCATTGGCCATTTACTTCTACGCGATAGATTCCCGATGCTAACGTACGCCCCTTTAAAGGAACTAATAAATCAAAATTAGTATTAGGAGCCATATTGATTTCCTCTTTGTTCAATGTTAAAAAGGGATCCTTTTCTTGACCTTTGTAAATTTTCACATCAGCTGTCAACCCAAACATATAGGCAGCCTGGCTGTTTTGTAAGTTTACAGCAATGACATTACGAACATTACTTTGTTTGGCAGCTGCTTTGGTTAAGTTTAAATCCGGCATTACTTTTTCTTGATTTGTTTGAATCAAAACAGCTTTTACTTGTGAAAATTTATTGATAACGCCTACTGTTTTTTGTTGCTCTTGCGCTGTTTCGTCCACATGTTCTTGGAAGGTCACGCCTCCGGCAATTACGCCGGTTACTTGTTCAGCAGGTGCTTGAAGCACTAGCTTTCTTTCTACTGAGCTTTTTGGTGGTACCTTGACTTGATCCTCAATTGTTGCTAAGTCTTTTAGATCATATTTTAAAGAGGGATCCTTTTCGCTAAGCGATTCGCCATATTCAATCACACCATTTGAATTGGTGGTTGCTGAATGAATTGACATATCCACTATTACTTCTTGATCTGTATCGTTACGCAACGTGTAAGGAATCTCTTGTTTTTGATTCGGTTGCATCAATAAGTCTAAATATGTTTTATTTTTATCCTGTTGATTTTCCGGCAATTCAAAATGAACAGAAAAATTGAACTCCGAGGCCTCAACTTCATGGTATTTTCCGGCAACGCCAATTCCTATAATTAAAATTGCCGCTAACAAAAATTTTTTCACAATACTCCTCCTAACGCTTGCTGCAGGTAAATCTTCTAGTTAAATGACCACTAGTAATCGACGAAAATACTGAGATAGAACGATCTTTCAAGCGACCGGTGCATCTAAAATGGACCAAGTTAAGGCTGTTTTGTAACTACCGGTTGTATATTGTTTGGTAGGAACCGTTAAGGAAATGCCTTGCCTCAATGTTTTTTCGTCACCGAAGCGATAGATCCAAGTTCCTAAGCCTTGGTCTTGTTGCGCAACGACTAAATCAGCAGCGACTTCAGGGATTAATGTGGTGCTTTGACTGATTTTGCCCGGTTTATATTGGGTATTTGTTCCAGTTCCCAACAATTGGGCCGGTGCGTTTTTAGTTCCTAGTGTTAATTGAGCACCGTTTAATGTTCGCTGTTTCGTTTTTTGATTGGTACTGATAAATTGCATTTCTTGTTTTACGCTTAAAGTCCAACCACTGTAGCGGCCTCGTTCATCAGAAAGTTGTAAGTAGTGAGGCCATTCTTCTTGTTTATGTTGATTAAAAGTCATCACACGTATAGGATCGGCATAAATTGTCATTCGCTTAGAATTTGATTGACGAACTTTGAAAGTGATCGTTTTGGTTACATAGTTAAATCCCAACCAATTTTTAGTCCCGTTAGCTACTGATTCTTTAATACTTTCGATAGTAGTCGGATCATTTACCCCCGCAGCCCCAACATTCGTCGACTCTCCACTGATCTCAGTTGCTGGATCAGAATCCGTTATGGTCGTAAACGGCTCAGTAGTTGTTGGCTGCTCCAATGACGGAGTAAGTTGATCAGAGACAATCGATTGTTCTGGTTCTAAGGGATAAACCGGCTGGTCTGGCTTTGGAAGTTCATCGGGACTATTTGGAGCCTTTACTTGAACGCTGCCAGTGGTTTGCTTATAGTCAGTTTCGTCCGCATAGTTAGCAGTAGCATTGAAAATCAAAAATGTTGCTGAAAAACAGCCGCATATACAAACCTTGTTTTTTCTTTTCATACTTACGGTTCACTTCCTCCTACTTTTGCGGTGCATCTTCTAAAATCCAGGTAAATTCCGCAGAATATTGTCCAGGAATTTGCTGGTTACCACTTAATACAACTTTAAAACCCGTTGATCCTGTCAATAATCCAGTCAAATCAACCGGATCTTCGCCAGTAGCTTTACCGGTGGCCACAGTTTGCGCTTCTGAACTCAGCAATTGATAATTATTGGCTTCAGCTGCAAAATACAATGTTCCAGGTATTGTTTGGACTGATCCATCGGAATGCCGAACTGCGAGAGGTTGACTTTCCTTTATTTTCAAGCTCCAGGCTTGCTTTGTATGACGCTGATCGAAAATGAGCAAACGACCAATAGTTTGACCGACAGCTTCTGCTCGAAGCCCAGATACTTTCAACGTACCAAAATCAATGGTGGTCGGCACTTCAAACGATAGAGTTCCTTCAACAATTTTCACGGTCGCTGGTAAAAAAGTCGCATCGTGGAACTGCAAAGCCTCACCGGGTGGATTATAATTACCTGATCCGTCGTTAGTTATTGGCTTGTTGATGACACCTTTGGCACCGGCCTCGCCGGCATTATCATTTAAAAACACTTCCAACTTATCGTTGATGGCTAATGAATTTTCCGGAATGGTTAGCGTGAATTGTCCGTTAGCGTCAACTGTAGTATTACAAAATGGCGTCCGATTTTTCATCAACATTACGCTGGCACCAGCCTCGCCTGTTCCTGAGAGCGTCGTTGTTTTGGTATTAACCTGTTCAATGTTTAACACGGCAGGCTCTGGCGGAACGATATCTACCGTCGTTTTGGATGTATTTAGTTCAGTTAAGGAATGGGCTCCTTTGATTTTTTTGGCGGAAATCACTTGAATGGTATCACCGGTCTTCAAATACTGCCCATCTGGAACAGCCAGCTCAAACAAACCACCTTGGCGACCTTCACCCCAAGGATTTAAACCATCATCGTTGTCAGTTTGTCCAACCGTTTGAGTCGTTAACTGAACCGGAGCTTTCGTTGCATCAGCATAAGTGATTTCAAGTGTGACTTCTACCTCATCCGCCCAAGCATCTCGCAACTGAGCATCTACGCCTTCTGGAACAGAGACATGACCATAAATTTTCTTATCGGCATTGGTTGGCACACGCAAATCATCAATTACAGGGAGTTGGTTGTTGGCACTAATTCGATTATAGCTTTTCATACCCGCACCAGTTGCAGTTAATTCAGCAAGTAATCCAGGACTTGAAGTAGAACTAACCGTGTCAAGATCCGTTCCAACAATTTGCAAATCAGTGACATCAGAAAAATAATTTGGATCTTGATCGAAGTTATTGAAGCTGGCTTCATTTTTATGCCAAAGCGCAATTTCAGAATTTATAATTTCCAGCGTAGAGTTGCTGTTACCTTGAAAAACCCAACCTCCAATACCACTATTAGTGCTACCAATACGTCGATTTTGAAAATCAAAGTAAGTCGGGTTATGTAGATACACTTGTAACTTATTACCACTGATAATTCCGCTGTTGTCTTTGCCGGTCTTTCCGATCATAACCAGGTAAGTTTTTTCCGTAGCGTTGAAAGATAAGTCTAACTCGCCGGTTGTATCTAATGTAGCCCCACTATCAGCACGAATATCGATACTAGATTTCTCCCCTTCAACAGAAAATGTGGCAGGCCCAGGTGAATCAAACCAGCCAGTTGTATCGTCAAATAAGATTGCTTGATTTCCTTGAGATACATGGTTGCTGTATTCATTACCGTCCCCTACATTATGAACCGAAAGTGCACCACCATTCGTTACTTTTATCGTTTGATTTCCATTTTCAAAACGAATTGCCGGTGATTTGCCACTGTTCTTTTCGATTTTTACTGAAGAGCCAGGACCATCGACGGAAAGTGCTAATCCGGAGCCGACAAAACGCATCCCGTTATTCCCGGGTGTATCTTTATCATGCTCCATGTTTACTGTAATTGATCCACCTGAGATGACATTGATCTGACTGTTAGTTCCTTGCAAACGAAAGGCAGAAGTAGTTTTAGTGTCAATTTGAATTTTACCGCCAGCGGCCACGTTCACTTGCGAACCGCTCCCCCTCATTTGTACAATGCCGCGGTTATTGTCATTTGTAATGTCAATTTGTGTATTAATATTAAATTCCGTGCCCGTTCCTTCAACTTGAAGGAAGACGTTGGTCGCTAACGTGTCAATAATTTCTCCTTCATCACTAACTGAGTCGGCCCGATTATAAGATATCATTATTTTAGAACCGCCTGAAACAAAGATTCCAGAGTTAACTGAACTGGTGACTTGTTCACTGCTGGCATCTAAACGTCCGTAAAATTTCCCTAAGTAGGGCGCAGTCAATTGCGTACCATTAATAATTTCCAAACGATAGACACGAGCAAAATAACATTTTCCTGGAGCAGCGTATAGTCCTTCTGTAACGGGATCTATATCAATATTGCCTGCTACACCATCTAAAATAACCTTTCCTTGAGGTATGTAGAAGGTACTTAATTTTGAACCTCCATAAATATTAAATCCGCCTGTTAAGCGCAACGTGCCAGTAAAATGATAACGTATATTTAGCCAATCGGTAGCAAAACCGACGATAATTGCATTTTCGTCTTGATTCGCTCCAAATAAACCGGCTGGATCGGCTCCCGTTATTTTAAAGTTTTGGAACTCAATCAATGAAGGCTGTTCACTAAAAAAAATTCGGTGTGTTTGCGCATTATGCGCTAAGTTTTGAAAATCGATCACAACATTGTGATTGATGGTATAGTCTCTGTCAAAGGTCAAAGCTGCCAGTATACGTATCTTAGGTTCTTTAGCAGCTAGTGCCGCTTCAAGTTCTGCATTCGTAGATGCCCCTACAAAGCCATCGGCTGTAGCAGTCAAGGTTTTAGCTTTTTTTGCTAGTTCTTTAGTCGATGAATCAGCCGTGGACGAAGTGTCGGTTGCCGTCGTTCCGCCGGTTTTATTCACAGAGTTTGGCGTAGTTGATTCTACACTAGTAGTTGTTGGTTGGATTTGTGGCTCCAGCTTTTCAATACTGTAGTCTTGAGTGAGAGCTTGGTTGGAAGAAAATGGCGATAAGTTTTTAGTAGAAGCTGTCACTTCGTTTGCGTTCACATTACGAAAAAAAACGGAACCAAAAGCCAAACTAGCTACCAATGGAAAAAGTAAGCTTTGCTTTTTCATTGTTTCTCTCGTACCCCTTTCCCTTTAAAACAGAAAATATTCATTTTAATCTAATTTAAGAAAAAAATTTTTTCGTTTTCACACTTTGTTTTTTCATTCTATTCAAAAAAATAAAAAAATCATCATGAAAACCCCAAAATTAAAGCGAATAAAAAATATGATTATATAAAAGCGATCCGAAAAACTCTTTTTATTTTTTAATTTTAAATTATTAATACTTACTGTTTATTAATAATACTACGATCTTTTTTTATATTCTTTACTTTCAAACGCATTTACGTTCCTTTGGTGCATTTCTATACATTGAATTTCTTAAAAATTTTTACACTTTAATAAAATAATTGTATAATTAGAAAGAGATTCAGCTGATTTTGGTTGAAAAAAGAGGAGAATACTTGATGAGTTTGACAATCCGACTATTCATGATTGAAGATAGTCCTTTACAACAGAAAAAAAATCAATCTTTCATCAAACGCATCTTTGAAGAAAGTCATGCGATGGAGGTCCAAATAATTCCTTTGTTAAATTTAAAAAAATTTTATGAAGAAATACCGCTGACCACCTTTTATCCAACTGATGTTTTTGTTATTGATTATGACCTGAATAGTTATTTTAATGGAATTGATGTTGCTAAAAAAATTAGAAGCTGTCATCCTGAGGCGATTATTAGTTTGCTGACGGCTTACCCCGATCAAGCAATCTCCGTAATTAATGCAGGTATTGCACCTGTTGCTTATATTGTTAAATCTCCAGAAGTTAAAGAAATGGAAACTAGCATACTACAATTAGCCAAGCATGTCGCTCTTTCTCTACATGAGCTTAGTGAGGATCGGCAAAAAATTATTTTATCCGTAGGCCCTGAAAAAAAATTAATTCCTTGTACTTCCATTTGCTATTTAGCCACCATAAAAAAAGAAAGAAATCGGATTTTTGTTGAAATGGAAGAAGAACAACTGATTGCCTCTGCCTCTTGGAAAGATATGCGCCAGCTTTTTTATAGCAATAAAAATTTTGTTACTTTTAAATCCTATATTTTTAACTTAGAAGCAATTAGTCACTACAGTCGTGTAGAAAAATTCATTCGGTTTAAAAACGGTGCTATACTATTTTTAGGCACTAAAATTTTAGATCGCTTAATCAAAGAACTTGAAAGGAAGCACCAGTAATGATGAGTTACGCAACCATGGAAGTGACCATGAGCGTTCAGTTTGTTTTGTTGATGCATTGTCTTAGCTGTATTTTCATGACATGGATTCTCGATGTTAAACAAGTACTGGATAAACAAGCCTGCCTAATTTTTTCCGCTTCATTAGTAGTCACTTCACTGCTATTGATCTGTCAAGCACCTCTACCATTGACCAGCGGCTTCTTTTTTGTCAGCATCGGCCTTAAATATTTTTTCTATATTCAAACATTTCGTTCGTGGTTACCGGGTACTTTGCTCATTATTTTAAAATATATTTTGATTGTGCTCAGCTGGTTTTTAACCTTTGACCTACCACGTATTTTTTTGGGAATGGATATTTTCAACACTTTTTTTTGGATGTTAACTTTTCATATTCTTCAGCAAATCGTGTTGATTATTTTAGCTTACGCAGTAAAATACTTACTGATCAAACTTAATTTTATTTATCGGCTCTATTCTTTTACTTTTGCTTATAAAAAGATTTCGTTGGCAGCTTTATTATTGGTAACTGTCTTATCGATCCTTCGTCAAAATCGCAGTTATCCAGACTACACAGAAACTTTTATCTTTTCGTTGTTTGTGATTGTTCTTTTACTCGCTGTCTCTTTTTTCTTAATTTGGATCACTAGTGAAAAACAAAATGAAGTAGCTGCTTTACAAATGAAGAATCAATACCTAGCTTCTGAACAAGAAGCCAGTACTCAATTAAAAGATTTCAAGCACGATTACAAAAATATGTTAATCGTTTTAGCTGAATACTTAGAACAAGAACGCTATCAGGAAAGTAAAGAGTATTTACGCAAAATCTTAGATTATTCACGACAAGAGCTTGATTTTGACTATTACGCCGATGTGTATAAATTAAAAAATATTGATCTGCAAAATTATCTCTTTGCTTTTATTACCAAATGTAAAAAACAGCAAGTAAAAGTAATGCTAACCGTCAAAGGTAAGGTTCAGTTGATTCCCGTCAATCCCGTTATCCTGGTAAGGATGATTGCAATTCTTGCTGATAATGCGTTAGAAGCTTGCGAAAACATTCCCAACAGTTTCATTCATATCTACATTGAATTTGTAGAAAAAAGTACTACTTTTACTATCAGTAACTCCTGTAGTGAAAAGGTGCCGCTGGAAAAAATTATGACGCTAGGTTATTCAACCAAACAGCAACATAGCGGTCGCGGCTTAGCTTACTTAACAAAAATCTCTAAAAAACTAAACGCCGACTTAACTTTTACTTACCAAAAAAAAATTTTTACTGCTGTTTTGCACTTTAAATAAAGACTGTAGATGAACTGTTTTTATTTTAAAAATACGAAACAGCTTTTTGGAGGAAACAGATGAATATCCAGTTAACCCCGGCACAAAAAGACGATTTAGCCTATATTGTGGCTGTTTATAACCAAGCAATCACCACACGCTTAGCTACTGCCGATCTTACGCCGATTACGGTAGAGTCACGTCTGACTTGGTTTGCTCAGCATCAAGACTATAAGCACCCGTTGTGGTTAATTCAGCGGGGCAACGAAGTAGTCGGTTGGGCCAGTTTGAGTAGCTTTTATGGACGTCCGGCCTATCAACAGACGGTTGAAGTAAGTATTTATATCGATCCGGCCTATCAAGGGCAAAAAATTGGATCAGCAGCTTTACAACAAGTAATCCAGCAAGCTCAATTACGATCAATGACTACTTTGTTAGCTTTTGTGTTTTCCCACAACTTACCTAGCTTAACTCTATTTGAAAAAGCCGGTTTTGAAGCGTGGGGCAAACTACCAGGTGTAGCTTATTTGGATGATCAAGAAGCCTGCGACTTAACAATTCTCGGTAAGAAAATAAGGCAAGACTAATAAGGAAGTCTACGAATAATAAAAAACACGACCAACATTCAATAATAGAATGTTGGTCGTATTTGGCTACAGCCCAAGGCTCGACCGCCAAGGATTTTGGCTTAAACTGTTTGTTCTAAGCTGCTTTAAATTGTTTAACAAAAGCCACTGTCTGCTGATAACAATTCTGCGCTTCTTTCAATCCATAATCAAATTGGTACTCATGATCAATCTCTTTTTTCGTATCATTATAAAATAGAGACTGACTAGTTACACCTAAGCTTTTTAGTTTTTGATCTAAAGCTATTCCTTGTTCTTGGAAAGAAAAAGCATTCCCATCGGTTATATAAGTAGGGGGAAATTGCTTCGTCAAATGATCCACCAGAGAGGCCTCTGCCACTTCCGGTGAATGTTGCCACTCTTTCTTGCCTACGAAGGCCCAGCCGACTGTTCGGACAAAGAATTTCAAGAAATTGTTATCTGATTTTTGTTTCAGCGTTTGTTTTAAATCAACGGGACCGCAATAGGAAATCGTCCCACAAATGTCATTTGGCGCAAAACTCTGTTTCATTTTTATCTGCTTAGCGTAAGTAGCATTGGTTTGAATTAAAGTATATTGTAAAGCAATCTGAGCACCAGCTGAATCACCGCCAAATATGACATTTTTCATATCCAACATGCCATATTCAGCTTGATGTTGTTTGAGGTAATGCGTAAGTTCATCAACTTGTGTCAATTGTCCAGGATAATGTAAGTCAGGTGCTAATTCATAATTCATCGAAACAACCGCTACACCAGCATCAGCGGCGATATTTGTCGCAAATTCTTTGGTTCCTTCTTTATCACCACCAACAAAGCCTCCTCCATGCACCCAAATAATCGTCGGTACTGGCTGATTCATCTGTTTAGGATAATAAACATCAAAGGTATTTTTTTGATGTTCTGATGTATACTGACGGTCTTTGATGACTGTTACTTGCTTTTGGCTTTGTTGGTACTTCTCTGGATCGGTAATCTTCACTGTGCCGTTAAAGGCTTGGCTGATAATGAAAACACCCGGCCGCGGCGATACTTGAAAAGCGATAAAAATTCCTATTATTAGAATAAGTACCAAACTTACTAGCCCTATGAAAAATCTAATTATTTTCTTTTTCAATCATTTTCTTCCTTTATTCTGCGATTTCAAACTATAAATATTCGAGCTTCATTATACCTCATTTTTATTAGAAAGAAAATCTAAAATTCCATTACCTAACCTACTACGAATTACCTTCAGACACAATTGTCCCCTGAGATTTTTTAAAAATAAAGTGTGCTGCCTAAAAGAACGAGGTCTAGTTCCCAGACTACTAGTAAACACCCATCAATCAACACTTTCTGACTTTAGTTTATCTTATACAGAGCGGATTGCCGTTTATAGATGATACTTTTTAATAACTAATATTTAGATGATCTTGTTTGACAGGGAACGGTTTCTCAAAAAAGCTTGACAAGCAATTAATAAGCATTTATATCATAAGTATACTTACAAAAAGAAGAAACAAATAAAATTTACTTTTGAAGCTGAAACAGAATTACTATTTGAACAAATTTACCCTTACTAGGCAGATCTCAAACAATGGTTAACCTAGGAAGATGATTTGAAAGATATTTCCCTAAAAGGTACCTTTACAACTGGTACTTTTGATCAAATGACTTTTAACCGATCAACCGCTGATGGAATTTATTTTAACTTTGGTCGAACCGAATCAAGGATTTACTGATAAATCAACTATCCCTGGCGTAGGTTCACGCTTTTTTCATCATCAGCTAAAAAAACCGATAAGAAAACTGTCGCTCAACACACAGTGGAATTCCATTCAGAAAACCGCTTAGAAACCACTGAAGATATCCCTTTTATCACTCAGGTTTTCGCTGACGCTCCGGCTTCTGTCTTTGCTTTAATCGAGGCCGCCAAATGACACATTTCCCATCCAAATTCAAAGAGAACGCCTCTGCTTCTGTTGGTTTATCCTTTATTAAAGTTTATAACCATTGGCATCGAAAAATACAAGAGTAACTAAAAACACCGTCATTGACTCACCCACAATTTATTGTTTTAGCTGCACTCGGTTATTTTAGTCAGCAACAGCAAGAAATCAAGCAAGTGATGATCGCAAAACAAACAGAAATTGACGTAATGATGTTTTCAACGATCCTTAAAAATTCAGAAAAACAACAATTGATTCTACGTAGCACTTCAAGTCAAGATTCACGAGCAAAATACGTCCGTCTCACTGAAAAGGGCCAGCAGGTCTTAGCCCAAGCGCTATCACTTGTTGAAGCCCTTGAGGAAGAATTCATCGGTATACTTGGTGATCAAGGAGAGCAGTTGAATCAATTGCTCATAAAATTAATTCCTCAAGCTGAATAGCTCTCATTTACAAAATAACTGCCTGCAAATTCAGTCGTCTATAAAAAAAGTTGAGCCAAAAGTCATTAAAGTGCGAGTAATTGGCGTAAAAAACGCCCAATGTTTTTTCTATTGAGCAAATTCTATGAAATTACCAAAGCCCTTGACTTTTGGTCACTCTTTTTCCATAAAAAGTGGTATGCTTATGATTTACGCCAGTTGTTGATCCACGGGCAAACCTATTAGGCTAATTAATTTGTAAATCATCTCCAGCTGAATTGACTAAAAAGAATGAATGTTTTAATTGTTTTGACAACCGATATAAGCCCTCATCGCCAACATCAAGTCATGCTTGCTCTCAACCATATAATCTCAGGGCCTTATACTGATAACAAAACATCTGAGTTTGCTTTTTAGAAGGCTAGCTACAGATGATAGAGATAAAAGGCTGGATAATTCCTGCGATCTACGTACAAGTTTTTTGTTTGGAACGAGTAACTTTTTTAGCTAGTAAAGGTTGTCCCTTACCTAAACTTTTGCGGAACTGTTACCTCTCCTTTTTCGGCTTTTGATACGTAAGCGCTTGCTGGCTGTCACTCAAACTGTGTGTTGTCGGATCATTAACGATCCCTAAAATCACCAACAAGCCAAAAATACCATTCACAGTATTTAAAAGCTGCTGATTCAACGTATCCAAGTGTAATTATATGTCAAAGGGTGACATTAGTGCTTGAAATAATAACAAGACAGCCGGTATCAAGGCTAGCCAAAATTGTTTATTTTTTAACCGAACTTGCCAAATAATCATTGTATCCTCCTTAACTAAGACGCCATTCTTTGTCTTCCAAATCATCTAAGCGATGATTGGTTACTTTTTGTTTTTCTTCTAAAACATAGACTCTTTCAACAAAATTATTATGTTTTTCCACTTTCTTTTCCAACTGTTCAATCCGATAAATCGTTAAACGGTGAGCTGTAACAATACCACCAAATGTCCCAATTAAAGTGCCACCTAAACTAATCAAGGAAACTAAAACAATCTCGCTCATAGAACGCCTCCTAATATTTTTTCTGAAATTTTGGATAACTAAATTGAAGATAGCCATTTTAGAAAACTACAAGATTACCTTAGTTGACGCTTGACAGTTTTTAGCTGAAAAAGTAAACACCTCCCGGAAATCCGGTACGAACATTTTTTAATTGATGACTGTATCTGCTCCATTTAGATAATAAATTTTTATTTAATGGTGCTAAATAAAAATTTATTTAACGGAACAATTACCAATAATTTACCATTTACAAAAAATCAAAAAGCGAGAGATACTTATTAGTTAAGCAAGAGCACTCACTTTTTTTATTTAGCAGTTAGCTTAATTCGAATAGCTTGAATGGCTAACTTTTGGCCCGTAGTGCCAGCCGTGGCTCCGTTTTTCACCCAAGCCAGCCAACCTTTTTCGGCTACATGAACTTGATAATGAATGTCGTATTTCTTTTCAAGTCCATTCTTCAATTTAAGCTTCACGGCTTGTAAAGAACGCTTTTCCCCTAGGGTACCACCGCTGTTAGTCAGCCAGCCTTTTTCGGCTACATGGGCATCAATTTGTACATTTGATTTATTACCGTCTACCAAAACTTCCAAGCATTCAGCTCCAATTCCCAAACCGGTAGTTCCAGCCATTTGGTTGTTTGTTACGTAGCCTAACCAACCTTCTTTTGATAAATGTAAACGGTAGGCCAAGCCTTTAGTGGCTGGTTTACTTGTTCCCTGAACGATTTGTTTACGAACCAGCTTCATCTTCATTGCTTCTAAATTGCGTTTTTCTCCTGTGGTTCCAGCTGTTTGCCCGTTTTTCACCCAACTCAACCAACCTTTGCCAGCTACATGTGCCTGATATTCCAGATGATAATAATTAGCTGCTTCACCAGTTAATTTGGCTTGAAAAGCTTCTAACACTTTTGATTTCCCTGTAGTTCCAGCAATCGCTCCACTTTTCACCCAATTCATCCAGCCGGTTCCGGCTACGTGAGCCCGATATTCAACAGAACCTTTAATACTATTGTTTTTAAAAATAATTTTTATTGCTTCCACTGGCAGCTTATATCCTGTAGAGCCGGAAAGCTCGCCGTCTTTCACATTATTCATCCAACCAACTTTACTTATATGGGTTTCATAGTTAATCCCTTTCGCAATCGCTCGAGCAGTGTTTTTTGGCGGCAATTTTGGTTTAGCGGGAGTCGATGGAGTGTAAGGCGGGCGAATTACCCCCCAAAAATTAGCATAACTTCTAGTATATGCTTTTGCCGGACCACTACCGTCAAATGGCGCCTCCCCATTTTGCTCAACTGAAGTATAACTGGTCATCGTAGCGCTGGTAATAATTCCGGTGTGACCATATTGCCCTTGATCCCAAATAAAAATATCTCCAGGTAATGGCAAGAAATCCGGTGTATTCTTAATACGTTGGAAGCCTGCCGGTAAACTTTGCGAAGCTAGATCGATAGCGTTTCCTGTAAAAGGATGACCAAACTTTTCAACCCCAAATTGAACAATTAAATCCATACATTGTGCTCCATAAGCTTTGTCATAATCAACTTTTTGCCCGATTTTACTATTAGCCCATTTTACTGCTTCTTCTTTTGTAATTGTCATTGTATACTCCTTTTCCTATTTCCATATTTCCAAACTACCTTACTATACCCATGCGTCCATGGTTAGTGTGACATATGTCTATTTATAGTTTACGGATTTTCTTAAATAAATGAGGTCAAACGAGCCAACCTAGGCGATTGCCGACTTTTTTTAGAAATTCATTGTCTCTGCGCTTAACCGTTGATTCACTCAAATAAGTTTCATAGGCCACGATATCATTGCCTTTTCCCGGAAAGCCTTCTTGATATTTCGCTTGAAAAATAGCTTGTGTATCGGGTGAAGAAACTGCTAACGTTTCTGTTACAACTTGCAAAAAGTTTTTATGAAAAACAATTTGGTTGGCTGACCAAGACATTCCCTTATAGTTAATTAGATCCGTTGAGTTATTTTTTTCCTTTTCAACTAAAACATTGTATAATTCCTCAAAATTCTTTTGAATTTTTTTATAATGCCACAATAAATAACGAATATGAACTCTTACTTCTGGATCCATGTGAACTCCCTTCTTTCCCTTTTTTATTAATCACCAAGAGTTGTTGCTTATTTGTAAGGCACCATTAGATTGGCTAATGACAGTTCCCACATTTAAAAATCAAAGGTTCCGGATAAACCAAACAAAGATTATTCCCTTTCAAAATGCCTGGATAGTTTTCTATCAAACGACGATTGACTGTACGCTTATTCTGACCTTGAGCATAGACTTTGTTAGTTTTGATGCCGACTGCTTGAATCACGTTGACCTCACTCCTTTCCGTTCATTATTTAATCACTGAAGTATGGCTGTTTTTAATCAGCTGCTTTTTTATAAAAATCAGCTCACTCTAGTTCGGAAAACCGAACTTCGTTAATAAAAAATAATTCTGCCTTTTTACTTAATTGGCTCTCTTTGTACTCTCCTCCTTTATACAGTCCGAAAAAACGAACATATGTTTGCGTAAATTAGCGTAACACGGCTCGAACTTTTCTGTAAATAAAAAAGGCTATTTTTCCATATATTTTAATTACACTAATAATTCTTATCAATTTAATTGTAATTATGGCTAGTTATGATATACTAAGTTGAGAAAGGAGTTCGGTTTTATGAACATTTTTTCAGAAAGACTGAAACAAGCCTTAGCTTATCGTAAAATGAAGCCGATTGAACTAGCGAAAAAGACAGGTATCGGTAAGTCCTCCATCAGTGATTGGCTAAAAGGCAAGTATGAAGCTAAGCATGACAAAATTTTATTAATTGCTGCTGCTTTGGACATTAATGAAAGTTATCTATTAGGCTTGGATGATACAATAATTCAAGAGGAGGCCCAGTTAGTAGATATTTACCAACAATTAAATAAAAGAAGGCAAGGAAAAGTCTATGCTTTTGCTAGAGAACAATTAGCGCAACAAAATAACACCCTGTTGAAATTGCCAACTCGTGCTGAAATAACTTTAGCTGCTCATGCTGCTGATTCCCAAAAAATATTTACTGAAGAAGAAATTAACAAAATTCATGATTATTTAGATGAAATAGATGCCAAATATGAAGAAAAAATTCGATCTCAGGAAAAAAGCTCTAAGTAGGTGAAGATGATGTTGAATGAGCTGGATGATTACGAAACATTTTTGACGACCGTAAATGAAGATGTGCCTATTTACGAAGTTGACTTATATAATAAAACTGGCTGCTATGGCTTATACCGCAATGGCAAAATCTACATTGAAAAAACCTTAGACAAACGCGCAAAAAAATGCATCTTAGCGGAAGAATATGGACATTATAAAACATCAGCTGGAACTATATTAAATCAAAATATTACTGAAAACCGAAAACAAGAAAAAAAGGCGCGTAATTATGCTTTTGAACGCTTAGTCTCTTTAGAGGATTTAATCAGATGTTCCGAAGCAGGACTGACCACTCATTTTGCTTGTGCAGAGTTTTTAGGGGTTGATACCCAAACACTGCGGAATGTGATTGCATATTTTTATGAAAAATATGGTACCACTCATTTTTATAAAGGGCGCATTTTTAAATTTACTGATACATCTGTTATGATTTTGAATACTGGTCTAACACAACCACCGAATTAAGCAATAAACCAAGTTAATATGGTAAAAATATTGAAGCTGCTTCTCTGAAATAGCAGGAAATGCCAAGATTATTTTGCAACAATTGCGAGGAAAAACTTATCTAAAGCTAAGCACACAACACAAGGAGCCTTTATACCGCCAAAAAAAGCAAAAAGTTCGTTGTCTTTGACTGATAAGTCAAGAAAAGCCGACAAGGTCTCCTGATTAATATTAATCAATAGAAAGAACTCATCCATGCCTATTGGACGACGAAAGCCGGCCGAATATGTTCTGTATCAAAAAATATTTTTTTTAATTATTTTATATCATTGGACTTAGTTTCATGCTTTGATAGTTATTAAAGGTACAAACGTGATAGCTAGTTTTAACAATAGATAAAAAAAGAGAACGCAAGGAGTATCTTCGAAACGCTACAATAGCGCCGATAATCCTTCGTTCTCGTGGGTTTGGCACCCAATGGACCGTGAGGGGCTCGAACCCGCGACCCGCTGATTAAGAGTCAGCTGCTCTACCAACTGAGCTAACGATCCAAACTATTTTTCGTACTTAGATATTGTAGCACTGCCCTATTGTTTATTCAAGGGGAAATATCAGAAAAACAAAATTTAAAAAAAGCCACAACAAAATCCCCATACCATCATTGTCCACATAAAAGCACTGGCGCAACAGTAATATAAAAAACAGCCTTCGCATATCTTTCATCACTGCCACTGACTCACCTGACAACCTTTGAAAGTTTTACATAAATCAGCTGAACTCACCTAAGTTTGTAGCAAACATTTCGTGAGCTCAGCTGATCGTTTTGATTATGACTACTTTTACTGCTCAGATTGTTCTTTTTTGACTGGACAAGTCGTATGACAGTCTTCACAGCTTTTACCTTTTTTCACACGTGAATAGACTACGTAAGCTGCACTACCAAAAATGATCACTGCTAAAAGAAATGTTGCCATTTGCTTACCCTCTTTCTAATGGTGTAATTGTAAGTAGTGGATCTACTTTTTTCAGTGGTTTTCTGAATAAAAGATACATCATTCCAATGATCACTGCAATCGCCATCCCGCTTAACGCCGTTATTGGTCCTCGTTCAAAAAGTACGTGTCCCAATTGGTAGATCACGAAACTAACTAAATAAGCCAACCCACATTGGTACCCAATGGCTCCCAACGTCCATTTCAAATCACCCATTTCACGACTGATGGCTCCGACTGCTGCAAAACAAGGCGCACATAACAAATTAAAAACCAAGAAAGAATACGCTGCTACCGGGGTAAAGGCACCTTGGAGTACACCCCAGACTTCAGTTCCATTTTCGGATACTTCGTTCAAGTGACCGAATAAAATCCCAAAAGTACCAATAACATTTTCTTTGGCTACTAAACCGGTGATGGTGGCCACCGTCGCCCGCCAATGCCCCCAGCCAATCGGTGCAAATAAAGGTGCAATTGCTCTACCAGCCCAAGCTAACATACTATGATCTTCTGAAACGGCTTGGAAAGTAAATGAATAATTTGATGTAAACCAAATAATAATACTGGAAACAAAGATAATCGTTCCGGCTTTTTTGACGAATGCTTTACTGCGATCATACGCATGACGAACCACGCCTTTTAAATGAGGTAAGTGATACGCTGGTAATTCCATAATAAAAGGAGCCGGGTCTCCAGAAAAGATACGTGTTTTCTTCAAAGCGATTCCCGATAAAACAATTGCCGCAATCCCGATAAAATAAGCTGATGGAGATACCCAGCTTCTGTTTGGGAAAAATGCCCCGGCAATTAAAGCGATAATCGGCAATTTAGCGGAGCAAGGCATAAACGTTGTTACCATTACCGTCATGCGCCGATCGGATTCATTTTCAATCGTTCTGCTCGCCATAACTCCCGGCACGCCACAGCCCGTAGCAATTAACATGGGAATAAAAGATTTTCCGGAAAGACCGAATTTGCGGAATAGACGATCCATCACAAAAGCAATACGTGCCATGTAACCACAATCTTCCAAAAAGCCCAAGCACAAGAAAAGTACTGCCAATTGAGGTAAGAAACCAATTACCGCACCAACACCGGCAATAATCCCGTCCAAAATCAGCTGTTGCATCCAGTCAGCAACCTGCCATTGAACAAGTAAATTACTAACAAAATCTGGTACAATTCGTCCAAATAATTCATCGTTTAACCAATCAGTTCCCATAGTTCCGATTGTTTGGATCGACAAATAATAAACAAACCACATAATCAGTGCGAAAATCGGCAAGGCCAACCAACGATTGGTTACGATGCGATCAATTTTATCGCTGTGGCTAAACGTAAATTCATTTTTTTCAATTGAACAAAGTGCAGTTAAGCGTGTAATGAACTCATAGCGTTCATTAATCATGATTGCTTCACTATCGTCACCAAAAATCTTTTCAGTAATTTGGATAATTTCTTCAACTTCTGCTTGTTGGGCAGCCGTAAGTTTTAGCTCTGCTTGTGTTTGTTGATCTCGTTCAAATAATTTTATGCTATACCAACGTAGCCGCTTTTCAGCAACTAGATTGAAGATCACTTCGCTAATCTGACTTAAAGCTGCTTCTAAACGATTATCGTAACTTGGATAGGTGACTTCTGTTGAAATATCTTCACAGTTTTTCTTTGCTCTTTTTATAGCGTGAGCCAAGCCTCGATTTTTTAAGGCACTAATTTCCACCACTTCGGCGCCTAAGCCATAGCTTAATTTTTCGCTATTCAGTGTCTTTCCGTTTTTTTCTAAAATATCCATCATATTCAGTGCTACAACAACAGGAACGCCCGTTTCCATTAATTGGGTTGTCAAATAGAGATTGCGCTCTAAATTTGTAGCATCCACGATGTTCAATATAGCATGAGGCTGCTCATTCAGGAGATACTCTCTGGCAATAATTTCTTCTGGCGTATAAGGTGATAATGAATAAATACCCGGCAAATCTTGAATCATCACTGTTTTGTCAGTCTTCAATTTGCCTTCTTTGCGTTCGACAGTAACACCCGGCCAGTTACCAACATATTGATTAGAACCGGTCAACATGTTAAAAGTGGTTGTTTTTCCACTATTAGGATTGCCGGCTAAAGCAATTTGCCATTCCCTCATTTACTTCGCTCCTTTTTCTACCAAAATTAAGGCGGCTTCATTTTTTCTTAAAGTTAATTCATACCCACGAACATGGAGCTCAATCGGGTCGGCCAAAGGAGCCACTTTACGAACCATAATTTTAACGCCTTTGGTTAAGCCCATATCCATCAAGCGACGTTTTACCGCACCTTGTCCGTGGATGCCAACAATCTTCGCTGTTTCTCCAACTTTTAGCTGATCCAACGGCAACCAAGTCACTTCACTTGCTTTATTTTCAATAATTGAAATTTGATTTAAAACAGCTACATTTAAGGCGATCCTACTATTATGCAATAATACGATCCCATTTTCACCGGAACACTGCAGTAAGACAATCTTACCACCGATGACTAACCCAAGGTTATTCAAATGTTTCTTCGTCGTTGCTTCTGCTAAAATTGCCTCTATTATATAAACTTTATTGGTCTGTGCCTGTGCCAAGGTCAACATATTCTTTCCCCCATGTGAAAAATTTCCATAGCTGTTGATATTGATAATCGTTCTCAATTAAAAGGATACGCTCTCATATAAAAAAAGTCAATTTATTTTTTAATTATATGGAGCGAAACAGTTGATTTTTCACTTGACTTGTGCTTATGACATAACATGAAACACTTTATCTTGTGGCTTCAAAACTTGTTTTGCATAAAAAATTTTTGTTTGTCAAACACTGACCAAAGCCTTTTACCCCCTTAAAAACAAGCTATTATCTGCTTTCACATTCCTTTCAAAAACACAAAAAGTAGTATCTTCAAAAAAACAGACCACAATATATAGTGCCTAAGTGTTGACTTTTTTCCAGAGAGATTTATACTAGAAAATGTAAAGTAAATTGAGGAGGAAAGAAAAATGAATGTAAAAGTTTTTTCTAAAAATAACTGTATCCAATGTAAAATGGCTAAACGCTTTTTAAGTGAAAATAATATTGACTTTGAAGAAATTAACATTGATGTAGAACCTGCAGCAATCGATTGGTTAAAAGAACAAGGCTTCCAAAGTGTGCCTGTAATCACATCTGAAGCTGCCACAGTAGTTGGTTTCCGCCCTGACCAATTAAAACAATTGGCCAGCTAAGTATGAAGCTTGTATTTTTTTCTGTAACCGGTCAAACAAGACGATTCATAAAAAAAGTGGATTTGCCAGCTTATGAAATTGAGCCTGCGAATCCTTTTTTTGAGATAAAAGAAGCCTTTGTTTTGGTCGTTCCTACCTATGATAAAGCAGTAATGGAGGTAGTGAACGATTTTCTTGATTATAAAACCAACAAATATTTTCTGACTGGCGTTGTTGGTAGCGGCAATCGGAATTTTGCTGATTTGTTTGTTTATACCGCTCGTGATATTGCCAGTGTTTATCAAGTTCCTTTGCTCTTTGCTTTTGAGTTTAGCGGAACTGATGAAGACGTAAAATCCTTTAAGAAAGTAGTGAGTGAACTTGAGTTTAAAAGAAATTAAAGACGTAAGCTATTTCAAATTAAATAATGAGATTAACCGCCCTGTCAACGGTCAAATCCCTTTAAATAAAGATAAGGAAGCTTTAGCAGCCTTTTTCAAAGAAAATGTGGAACCAAATACGCTGACTTTTTCTTCTATTAAAGAAAAAATCCACTATTTATTGGAAAATGATTATTTGGAAGCTGAATTTATTCAAAATTATTCCATGGATTTTATTGAGCGATTGTATGCTTTCTTGGATACACAAGATTTCCAATTCCAATCATTTATGGCAGCATACAAATTTTATTCACAATACGCTCTAAAAAATAATGAAGGAACGCAATATTTAGAACGTTATGAAGACCGAGTTGCTTTTAATGCCCTTTATTTTGCCAATGGCGATGAAGAATTAGCTTTAGCTCTGGCTGATGAAATGATCCATCAACGCTATCAACCAGCTACGCCTTCTTTTTTAAATGCTGGACGCAAACGGCGTGGTGAATTAGTTTCTTGCTTTTTAATCCAAGTGACTGATGATATGAACAGCATTGGCCGTTCCATCAACTCTGCGTTGCAATTATCAAGAATCGGTGGTGGCGTAGGCATTACTTTGTCTAATTTACGGGAAGCCGGAGCACCCATCAAAGGCTATGAAGGTGCAGCTAGCGGCGTAGTTCCTGTTATGAAATTATTTGAAGACAGCTTCAGCTATTCCAACCAATTAGGTCAACGCCAAGGAGCTGGAGTAGTTTATCTCAATGTATTCCATCCAGACATCGAAATGTTTTTATCTGCTAAAAAGGAAAATGCCGATGAAAAAATTCGTGTAAAAACTTTATCTTTAGGCGTCATTGTCCCGGATAAATTTTATGAACTAACTCGTAAAAATGAAGAGATGTATTTGTTCAGCCCTTATAGCGTTGAACGTGAATATGGTGTTCCTTTTTCTTACGTAGACATCACTAAAGAATATGATAATCTAGTGGCTAATCCGAAAATTCGCAAACGCAAAATTAAAGCGCGTGACTTAGAAAATGAAATTTCTAAACTGCAACAAGAATCTGGTTATCCTTATATTATTAATATTGATACAGCTAACAACAACAATCCAATTGACGGTAAAATCATTATGAGCAACCTCTGTTCGGAAATTCTACAAGTTCAAACACCTTCTGTTTTAAACGGCAAACAAGAATATGAAGTTTTGGGAACCGATATCAGCTGTAATCTAGGTTCAACTAATATTGTCAACTTGATGGAAAGTCCTGATTTTGGTAAGTCTGTCCGTGCGATGACTCGTGCTTTAACGTATGTAACCGATGCTTCAGAAATTGACGTAGTGCCGTCTATCCAAAATGGCAATCATCTAAGCCATACCATCGGCTTGGGCGCAATGGGCTTGCATACATTCTTTGCAAAAAACCATATGGACTACGGGTCACCAGAATCATTAGATTTCACCAACATCTATTTCATGTTGTTAAATTATTGGACTTTAATGGAAAGCAATCAAATCGCTCGCGAACGTCAACAAGTATTTCATAACTTTGAAAAATCTGACTATGCGAATGGCTCTTATTTTGACAAGTACATTCAAGGAAACTTTACGCCACAATTTGATAAAGTCAAAGAGATCTTTAAGGACATTTTTATTCCGACAGCCGAAGATTGGCAAGCGCTGCAAGCAGCTGTCAAACAAAATGGCTTGTATCATCAAAATCGGTTAGCTGTTGCTCCTAATGGCTCAATTTCATATATTAATGACACAAGTGCCAGCATTCATCCCATTACTCGCATGATTGAAGAGCGGCAAGAAAAGAAAATCGGTAAAATTTACTATCCAGCACCTTATTTGGCAAATGATACGATTCCTTATTACACTTCTGCTTATGATATGGACATGCGCAAAGTTATCGACGTCTATGCAACTGCTCAACAACACGTAGACCAGGGAATGAGCTTAACCTTATTCATGCGCTCTGAAATTCCTGAAGGTCTTTACGAATGGAAAGAAACGCCAAAACAAACTACGCGCGACCTTAACATTTTACGTCACTACGCCTTTAATAAAGGCATCAAGTCCATTTACTATGTTCGCACCTTCACTGACGATGCAGAAGAAATCGGCAGCAATCAATGCGAAAGCTGTGTCATTTAATGATACATTTGTAAATTGTACTAGTCCATTATCAAGGAGGAAAAACCATGGCAACGTATTATGAAGCAATTAACTGGAACGCCATTGAAGATGTAATTGATAAATCAACTTGGGAAAAATTAACGGAACAATTTTGGTTGGACACGCGGATTCCGCTATCCAATGACTTAGATGACTGGCGTGCTCTATCTGATTTAGAAAAAACAACGGTTGGCTATGTATTTGGTGGTCTGACACTTTTAGATACGGTTCAATCCGAAAGCGGCATGGATCAGTTGCGAAACGACGTCCGAACTCCTCATGAAGAAGCCGTACTCAACAACATTCAATTTATGGAATCTGTCCATGCCAAAAGCTATTCATCCATTTTCAGTACATTAAATACGAAAAAAGAAATTGATGATATTTTTGAGTGGACTAACAATAATCAATACTTGCAATATAAAGCAGAACGAATTAATGAAATCTATAAAAACGGCAGTCCTTTAGAAAAGAAAATTGCCAGTGTTTTCTTAGAAACCTTCTTATTCTATTCCGGTTTTTATACACCGCTGTATTATCTGGGCAATAACAAATTAGCCAACGTAGCGGAAATCATCAAGCTAATCATTCGTGATGAATCAGTTCACGGAACTTATATTGGCTATAAGTTCCAGATAGGATTCAACGAGTTGCCGGAACAAGAGCAAAATGATTTGAAAGAGTGGATGTACAATTTACTGTACGAATTATACGAAAATGAAGAACGATACACCGAAGAGTTATACGATGGGATGGGTTGGACGGAAGAAGTAAAAACCTTTTTACGGTATAACGCCAACAAAGCATTGATGAATTTAGGAATGGATCCGTTATTTGCGGATACCGCCAACGATGTTAACCCTATTGTAATGAATGGAATTTCTACAGGAACAAGTAACCATGATTTCTTCTCACAAGTAGGAAATGGCTACTTATTGGGAACTGTTGAAGCCATGAAAGACGAGGATTACTTAATCGGCTTAGAGGGAAACAACAATTAATTATAATTCTGACTTTTTAGTAAAAAAGCACCCAGCTTACAAAAGGCTAGGTGTTTTTTTTGCGCAAAATTTAACTGTATTCAGTAGTTAGTGGATAATAGTTGCCGAATAGCCTGCAGCTTGAATGGCAGCTTGCGTTGTTGCACCAATAGCAAAAAAAGTTAATGGCTGCGGGTTCGATTGATAAACTCTAGCAAACCTGTGCCAGGCTGAAGGGCTAGCAAAATAAGCTGCTGTAAGCAGATTTTGACTTAAAGCTTCTGCCAATAATGCTGAACTAGCTGGAGGATAACGATTTTCATAAGCAATAACTGCTGTTACTTGATGGGTTACTTCCAACTGGTTTTCAACAAAACAATCAGCTAATTGGCTTTTAGGATAAAAGATGGTAGTTGGTTGCGGATATTGCTTTTTAAAAGCAGCAATCATCGCTTTTTTGTTAGGGAACGGACTGATAAATGTTGGTTCTATCCCGTATGAACGTACACAAGCAGCAGTTTTTTCACCAATAACAGCGATTTTACACGTTGTCGCTAGTAATGGTAAAACTAGGTCAACTGGCGTTTGACTAGTGAAAAAAAGCCATTCACTCACCTGCAACTGACATCTTGTTACTGCTGAAAACTGACGATAATGAATAGCAGTTAAAGGAATAGTTAGCGTTTGATAGCCTAAGTGCTGGAAATAAATTTGGTCTTCTTGGTTAAACTCTAATGCGCGCGTCAACAAAATTTTTTTTACCCCAGTAACTGATACGCTTGTTGGGCTAATGATAAAACATCACTTCCTTTAAGGTGAACAACGTGTCCTTCAGCAGTTGGATTGAAAGCTAGAAAAGCATAAAAATGCCACAAATGGTCAACCTTTTCGGCAAAAGCTCCTACCGGTTTTTCACAATCGCCGTCCATTTTCTGTAAAAAAAGCCGCTCAGCTTGGGCTGCAATAGCCGTTTGCGGCTCGTTGATTTCAGCTAAATACTCACAAAGTAACACATCTGAACGACGACATTCAACACCCAAAATACCTTGTCCCACTGCCGGTACGCACTCTAAGGGAGAAAGTATTTGATAAGCTGGTAGTTGGGAAAAATAGTCCATTCGCTCTAAGCCTGCACAAGCTAAGACTGTACCCGATAATCGCTGACTGACCATCTTCTCTAAACGAGTTTCAATCTTGCCTCTTAATGGCATAACTTCTAATACTGGGAACAAGCGCTGTAATTGCTTTTTTCGGCGCAAGCTACTAGTACCGATTACCAGTTTCTGAGTCTTCATTTGAATAGCCGGCTCCCGCCAGATGATACAATCCAACGGGTTGGCACGCTGAGGCGTCGCTGCTAAAACTAATTCCTCAGGCAGGTGCGCCGGCATGTCTTTGAGACTATGAACCGCAAAGTCAATATTCCCTTGCTGCAACTGATGTTCAACTTCTTTGACGAAAACTCCCTTACCGCCAATTTGTGTAAGGCAAGCTTGCTGATTACGATCACCTTTGGTAGATAAGCCAATAATTTCAAATGTTTGATATGGATTGACTTTTTTCAACAAGTCAATGACTATTTTTGTCTGTTTCATTGCTAGCGGACTTTTCCGTGTCCCAACTTTTAACGTTTTCATAGTAACCTCTTTTTATATCTTATTCCTCTATTATTATAATAGAAGATTCCGTTGCTTGCACCAATGCTTTTTCGATATCAAAGTACATCATAACTAAAAAACAGTCACCCGGTCTTCATTAAAGTACTGCCAAGCGCTCGTTGGCTCATCACTCCAAACCAGCACTAGGCAGTAAGGTTTTTTATTCAAGAATTAGGCAGCAATCAATAGTCCTATGTTTTAATGCTTTCACTTACTTTGCTTGATATGCTGCTTTAGCTGCTTCATCAATAAATTTGATTTGCTCAAAGGCATGTTCAGCTAAATATCGCTCACTGATTTCATCAAAGCGGCGATCTCGCTTTGGGCCAACTTGGTGCCACCAAAGATCAGCACCTTGTTCCGTATAATGAATTAATTCAGATATTTGTGGCGGTCTGGAAGCAATCAACAAAAGGCGTTGCCCTTTTAGTGGTAAACGTTCATACCAATCAAAAGTTGTATGTTGCGCTACTACAGCGCCAATAATAATGATTGCCGGATTTTGAAGCTTATGTTTAGCTAAACGAGCGGCAATGGTAGCCAGCGTACCGCTAACTTTTTTTTGACGTCCGTAAGTTCCCCACTGCACAAGCGCAATTGGTGTCGTTTCCGGAAAAACATCCAGTAATTGCGGCAAAGTTTGGCGAAAAGACTCCATGCCCATGTATAAACAAATAGTTTGCTGCAAACTGAGCGGCGTTAACTGTTCAAAAGAGCCCTGCTTCGTATAGCCAGTCATAAAACAAACGGATCCCGCTTGCCCTCTTCGGGTTAAAGGAAAGCCACTATAAGCCGCTGCTCCACTAGCTGCAGTAATTCCAGGAATGATTTCAAAAGGAATTACGGCTTGTTGAACGACTGCTATCTCTTCGGCTAAGCGACCAAAAATTTCCGGATCACCGCCTTTTAAACGAACCACTTTGTCAGCATTTTGGTGAGCGTTAAGCAAGAATTGATTAATTGCTGCCTGGCCAATACTGTCTTGATAAGGCTGTTTACCCACGTAAATGAATTTACAGTTTGGTGGACAATGAAAGAGCAAAAGCGGATTGACTAAGCGATCATAAATGACTACTTCGGCTGACGACAAACGCCTTTGGCCTTTACAAGTCAATAGTTCAAGATCGCCGGGGCCGGCGCCTACAAATGTAATCATAGTCACACCTCAAGGTAAACGTCATCGCCGTCAAGGAATACTGAATAAGTTTTTAATTGTCCAGTATCTGGTTCCTGCACTTTTCCATCTACTAAGGAAATCTTATAATCCCGCATCGGTTCGTAGAGATACGTTCCTGAAACCACACCTTCTAAAATTGGGCTGTCAGTTAAGGGACAGTAATCTTCAAGCGCATAAATAGCACCGTCTGACGTTTGGAAAAGGGCAATTTTTTTAGAGTCAATTTGAACCGAGCGACCTACTTGAGGCATAAGCTTGTTTTTCTGAGTTGCTAATATGCGCATTTATTCTCCCACCTTTACAACTTCTGGACGATCAATAGTATACATTTTTTCTTTCATGCTTTTATTTTGGATGACTTGTTTCCAAGTATCTTTGCGACCTTTAGCTGCGGTTGCTTCATTGAGAGCCGCCCACAGGCTTTGACGTTTTTCTGGGTCTAAAAGTATTTTTTGAACATGCTCAAAACCAAGTCGTTCAAGCCATGGTGCTGTTCTTTCTCCATAAATCCCCGTTTCACGATAATACTGGATCATTGCTCCGCAAAGATCGATCACTTCTTCTTCTGTAGCAACTACTGTTAAAAGCTGAGCAGCTGCCAGTTCAGTTCCTCCATTGCCGCCGATTAAAATTTGAAAGCCATTTTCCACGCTGATAACGCCAAAATCTTTAACTGCAGATTCTACACAACTGCGAGGACAACCGGAAATGCCTACTTTAAACTTGTGCGGGGTATCAATATATTCAAAACGCTCTTCAAGCTTGATTCCTAATTCCATGGTATTTTGAGTACCATAACGACAAAATTGATTGCCTACACACGTTTTTACCGAACGAAAAACTTTCCCATAAGCCTGAGCTGCTACCATATCCAACTCTTCCCAAATCTTGGTTAAATCTTCTTTTTTTACACCATAAAGACCGATACGTTGTGAGCCAGTGACTTTCACCAAGGGTACTTGATATTTTTCTGCAACTTTTGCTAACTGCAATAATTGCTGCGGAGAGGTTTGCCCACCTCGCATCCGTGGAATGACGGAAAATGTTCCGTCTTTTTGAATATTGGCGTGCATTCGTTCATTTACGATACGCGACGCTGTTTCGTCTTCATGTTCTTTAGGCCATGCAACGTTTAAATAGAAGTTGACAGCCGGACGACATTTTGCACAGCCTTCAGGCTGACGCCAGTTTAAGGCTTGAAAGACTTCCATTGTGCTAGTTAAATGCTTAGCATAGATTTGGATCATTACTTGATCACGATTTAAATCAGTACAACTACAAATACCCGTTGCAGCTGTTACGGCATCTCCTAACTCGTGTTCTAAAAGAATTTGTATTTGGGTTTTACATTTACCGCAAGACGTACCGGCTTTTGTGACTTTCCCCACTTCAGCTACACTGCTCAGGCCTTGTTCACGAATTGCTCGCAAAATACTTCCTTTATCAACACCGTTACAGCCACACACTGTTTCATCATCAGACCATTCCAACACATCGCTACTGGCAGATTCTTGCCCTGCAGCTTGTAAAACAGCAATCGATTGTAGCTCATTAATAGGCTGGCCTTTTTTCATCATGTTGTAATAACGTGGACCATCCTCCGTATCTCCGTATAAAATAATCCCTTGAATTTTTTGATCTTTAAGAAAGATTTTTTTATAATTACCTGCAGCGCTGTCAAAGGCTTCAATACTATCTAACCCTTCAGTAGCTGAAATATTTCCTGCTGAATATAAGTCTGCGCCGGCAACCTTTAAAGAAGTAAACGTTGCCGTTCCTTGATAAGGTTTAATTTCTGCTTGATCGGTTAAAAGATCAGCCAATACTTTGCCTTGTTCAAATAAAGGAGCGACTAACCCATAGCATACGCCTTGATGTTCCGCACACTCTCCTACAGCATAAATTCCCGGACAGCTTGTTTCCATCAAATCATTGACGACAATTCCACGATTGACATTTAAACCAGCCGCTTGTGCCAGCTCTGCTGCCGGACGAATACCAATTGACATTACAACTAAATCCGTTGCTAAGGTTTCACCATTAGTAAAGCGCAAACCGCTGACATGGTAGGTACCTAAAATTTCTTGGGTGTTATAGCCAATCAAAAAGTTTAAGCCTTGCGCTTTTAAATCAGCTTGTAATAATTTGCCAGCTTTTTCATCCAATTGTGTTTCCATCAGCCATTCTGCTAAGTGAACAACGGTTACATCCATTCCTTGTTCTTGCAATCCTTTTGCAGCTTCCAATCCTAAAAGACCGCCGCCGATAACAACAGCTTTTTTGGCTGTAGCAGCGGCTGAAATCAGCGCTGCCGTGTCGTCAATCGTACGAAAAGCAAGGACACCGGCTTTATCTGCTCCTGGAATCGGCAGTATAAAAGGATGCGAGCCGGCAGCGATAATTAATCGATCAAAGGGCACCGTTACCCCAGTTCGCGTCCGAACAACTTTTGCCTGAGGCTCGATAGCAACAGCCTCTTCTTGATGGAGCAAGGTAAGACCATTTTCTTGGTACCATTCAAAAGGATTAGTGATAATTTCATCAACCGTCATTTTATTCTGTAAAACATTGGATAACATAATCCGATTATAATTGGGATAAGGCTCTTTCCCAATAATTGTAATTTCATAACGCTGGTCGTCCCGATTCAGTATTTCTTCTACTGTCCGAATACCAGCCATCCCATTGCCAATTACAACCAATCGTTCTTTCATACTTCCACCTCATTCACAAGACTTTGTTCACTACATCACAATAAGAGATTTAGGTAGAAATTGATATAGGGGAATGCCCTATATATTAAAAATGATGAAAAAAACTTCAATGGTTGTTATTTTGAAGCCACTGTTGCAACGTTTTTTTAAGCTCCACACTTTTTCTCGGGTTGGCGCCAAACGTAGTCACTGCAAGGCCATAATCTCGTGCTTTGATCAATGCCATATTGAAGAAATTGCTGCGTGCTGGCTTGATGGTATCATTGACTAATTGATAGGGCTCAATTTCAGCCGCCACTGATTGATTGACTACCGCTTGATTTGTACAGATAAAAATTAGATGATACGCTTTAACATCGCCGGTTTGATAAGGTCTATTTTTCCACTCAAGGTCTCGTTGCCAAATGAGTTTGGCTAACTGTTCTGTAATTTCTGGTGCGATAATAGTCGGTCTGCCGCCAGCTGCAACTAGATCTTTTACTTTACGAGTCGCAATCTTACCGCCGCCCACTACCAAAACCGCTAACCGTTTGACATCAATTGAAATCGGATACATCACTTTGCTCCAGTCTTTCTAAAATAGCTTGTTTTAATTCAGCAGAATTCTCCAAAGTAGCTAAAAAATCATCCTGATTGCCACGAATAGCGACAATTTCAGCTTTGATTTTGTTGGCGATTGCGCCTTCTGTCAAAAACAAACGCTGAATCCCACAAGCCGGCTGATTTTTTAAAGCACGCTGATAAGGATGACTGCCTAAATACTGGGTCGGTATAATCGTCTTAGCCGTTCTTTGCGCCACCTTTTTTGCAATTTGTTCCAACTGTTGATACGAAGCTTCATCATGGGGCGTTCCATGAGCAATTAACAAAATTGTTTTCTTGGCAGTTCGTCGGCTTTGCATGACCAAAAAGTCTTCGACCGCTTGTGTTGTTCCTAACGGCGCTAATATTTGATAAGGCAACTGATCTTTCAAGCAGTTTTTAACACGATGAGGCAAGTCTTTTTGGACATGCGTTGCTGGAAAAAGCAAAACCGGCACAAAAATAATAGCGCTCACATTTTGCTGCTGTAATTCTTCCACAGCTTGTTCCAAGGTGTGTTGGTTTCCTTCTAACAAGCCTAGGCTCGCAGGTAATTTTATAGCTTGGCAAATAGAATCAATCAGCTGCAAGTTC
Source organism: Enterococcus faecalis (assembly GCA_051295955.1). Taxonomy (GTDB): domain Bacteria; phylum Bacillota; class Bacilli; order Lactobacillales; family Enterococcaceae; genus Enterococcus; species Enterococcus faecalis_A. Next base: position 43,857 of record JBPDWA010000005.1, read on the forward strand.
ACTCCAACAGAACCAGTCCGACGACCATGTAAGACAAAAATAATTCCTTTCAACAACGCTCACTCCTTTAAAAATCAATTAGATGGTGTTTCAAGCTATAGCGTAATAATTTGGCGTAGCTATCCAATTTTAGCTTTTTGCGGATATTTGCTTTGTGTACTTCTACAGTTTTCACAGAGATACATAATTTTTCGGCGACTTGTTTGTTATTATAACCTAAAGCAATTAAAGGCAGAATTTCTTTCTCCCGTTTGGATAAACTGCCGTAAAGTGGATCTTCCTTTTCTAAGAAGATCTTACTTAACATAGCTTCAGTATACCCGTCATAATAACGATAGCCTTGATAGACCTTTTGTAAACAAGTAAATAGCTGCTCATCATCAGCAGTTTTTAAAATGAACCCATCTGCTTGTGCTTCAAGAGCTCCTCTTACATAGGAACGCTCATCGTACATGGTTAAGAGTACTACTTTGATATCTGGAAAAGCCTCTTTTAAGCGTTTCGTGGTTTGCAAGCCATTTTCTCCGGGCGGCATGCTAATATCCATCAGTACCAGATCAATAGGTTGATTCTCAACCTTTATAAATACTTCATTGCCGTCTGCCGCATCAGCTGTAACATGCATTTCCGGATGAGTGTTCAGCAAAAAAGCCAAGGCATTGCGGATCATAACATGATCATCAGCGACTAAGATATTCATTTTCTTTCCCTTCTTTACAACCTTTTTGGTGTTCTATTAGAGGAACGCTAATTGACAAAGTCGTTCCCTGATTTGGTTTGGAGATAATATAAAACTTGCCAGCAATGGCTGCTGCCCGTTCCTTCATGTTCCTAAGACCAAATCCTAATTTGTCCGCTGAATCGTCAAAGCCTATTCCTTCATCTTGAACAGTTACTTCCAAACTTTCGCCAAAATCCAACCTTAATTCTACCACGTTAGTACCTGAATATTTCATGGCATTGATCACAGCTTCTTGAATCATTCGGTAGATTGCTACACGGACGCTTTCTTTTAGCGGCTGCTGATGTCTGGAAACGGTCATGTCAATTTCGAAACCGGTCATTTGATATGTTCGCTCAATAAATTGTTCCAAGGCCGGTACTAAGCCAAATTCGTCTAAAGTCATTGGGCGTAGTTCACCAGCTATATTTTTAACATCTCTTAAAATTTCAGCAAAATGTTGATCGATTGTTTTTACTTGAGCTGATTGTTGCTCTTTGGTTAACCACTTTAGCATACGCGTTTCCAACATTAAGCTATAAATACTTTGTGCCACACCATCATGCAAATCTTGGGCAATTTTCTTTCTTTCAGCCTCTCTGGCATCATTTAAATAACCAAACATCGATTGGGCAGGGGCGAGTACCGGTTGTTGCAAAGTTATTTGCAGCAAAGACTGCGAATCTTTTTGGTACCACTGTCCCCAAAATTCTACTTCAACACCATCATGGCGCCGAAGAACAAAAGGAAAACCGGCTGGTGAAACATGTCGATTTAAAGCACAATCCGAACAAATAAAGGCCTCCGGATGCCGAGCACAGCTTTCTCCTTGGCTGACAGCAATAATTCGATGAATATCCAGCTGATAGCTTTGTTCAATTCTTAAAGCACCTTGACTTTTGCTCTTTATTGATTGTTGTTGATCTAACAACCATAAGGGGCTTTCTAAAACAGCAAATAATTCCTCCGGGAATTCAATCATTTTGATACTCCTCAATTTTTGGGGCTAATTGTGCAGCTGCTATCAAAAGACGTCGCAGTTCTTTTTCCGTAAACTTATACGGCGTTCGCATACCTAACAGTAAGACTGCGCTGACTTGTTTCTGAGAGATGACAGGCGCTGCTGCTACAGACATTAATTTTTCAAGCCGAGCAATCGGATAGTCGATCATTTTTTGTGGATAGCCGTCAATTCTTTCGTCGATTTGCAAACGAGCCGTTTTCCAGACAATCCCTGCTACTCCATGATTCACCTGCAATCGAATCGTTTGGTAGCTCTCACTTAAGTTGCCAATGGCATACAGCCATCTGATTTCTTTAGGTTGATTAGCCGACGCCACGTTCATGGCAATTCCGATAAAGTCACCAGTTAAAAAATGTTGCATCGTCAGTAACCAGCGTTGGATTTCATTCATTGAAACTACTCCAATTCCCTATATTTTTCTACGGCACTTGTACTTTGTTACATTTATCACTAATATAATAGCAGAGATTCTTGGAGGTGCATAGAAGCTTGAAAAAAAATCTCTCATTAAATTCTTTGATTTTGATTATTACAACAACTGTTTTTTCTTTCTCTAGTTTGACGTCAGCCTTTTATATGATGGGTAGTAAATCCTTGCCTTGGTTATTGATCAGCGCCTTCGGTTATTTTATTCCTTATGCCTTAATTGTGGCACAATACACACGTCAGTATGGGCATAAATCCGGCACAATATACGATTGGCTGAAAGATTCATTATCGCCTCAAGCTGCATTTGTGACTGTCTTTTTGTGGTACTGTAGTTATTTCACTTGGATGGTTAGTCTTTTTATGAAGTTATTGATTCCCATATCCATTTTATTCTGTGGTCAAGACGTATCCAGTCAGCTCCGTTGGTTGCAGTTACCGACTCAGTTCTGGCTGTCTATTTTTGCTATAGCCGCGGTTTTATTAATGACGTTTCTAATTAGTCGGGGGTTTCAAACGATTGTATCGTTTTTAAAAATCAGCAGCTGGGCAATGGCTGGGTTGTTTTTTCTTTCACTAGTTAATAACTTACTGGTGATTCATTTACAGCCGGATCAATTTTGGGCCAACCTTAAAAATAGTTTTGCAGCTCCGACATTTTTTGCCGGAAGCGGAGAACACTTTTTCACTCAGCTGCCTTTTTTTATCTTTTCCATCACGGCGTTCGGCGGTTTGGATACAGTTGCGAGTTTAGCTGATAGAACGAAGGACAGCAGGCAGCGATTTCCTAAAGCAGTTATTTATAGTACAGGAATGATTGCTTTGCTTTATTTTAGTGGCATCCTCTTATGGAGTGGTGCGATGAATCTTGATAGTTTACGCCAGTTAAAAGACACACATCTAGGTAATTTAATGTATCATCTGATGGGCAGCTCTGCCCGTCAACTTAGCAGTTTGTTGGATTTATCACCTAAAACAACTGGCTTTATTGAGCAAATTTACATTCGTTATACTGCGTTTACGATGTTGGCAGCTTACCTTAGTTTATTATCTTCCATCTTATACGGTCCTTTAAAAAGTCTACTTAAGGGAACACCGACTGCTATTTGGCCAACTCGCTGGCTACAATTGAACCGCCAACAGATGCCAGTCAGAGCACTTTGGCTTCAAGCTAGTTTAGTTACCTTGACTATTCTTTTCTTAGCGTGGAATCAGCCTTTTTTAGCAAATTTATACAATCAATTAACTTATATGACAAATGTTGCTCGAGCCATTCCTTATTTAATTGTCGCAAGCAGCTTTCCTTTCTTTTTAAAAAAGAAAGTTGTTCCGCCAGAGCAATTATTAATTGAGCCATATAGTATCAATGTAGGTTTTAGTCTAAGTGTTTGTTGTTGTATCTTTTTCGCAATTGGCTTTCAAATTTATGAGCCTTTAAGAGTGGGTGATTATCTAAATGCTTCAACGCTATTACTAGGTCCGGCTACCTTCAGTTTATTTGCTTTTTGGCTTTTTAAAAGAGCTGAATTATAGGCACAATACTTAAGTCAAGTTTGACAGTCGTAAACAGCCTGGCTGACGTGCGTCCCACAGCCACATCTAACATAGTGTTAAAAATCAGGAAAGACACCAAGAGGTTGGGCCAAAAGTCGTTAAGGTACGAGCAATTGAAAGAAAAGACTGGCACTTTACTTTATAACTTGAGCAGATTTTGTGAAATGACCGCAGCGCCTGATGTTTAGCCACCGTTTTTCCTAAGTAGTAGCTGGAGCAAAACGAATATTGTTTTGCTCCAGCTATTTTTGCATTGCTTTCTAATTCATTTATGAGGCAAGATTGACTAAATGGATATTGGTCACATTTTTATGAGCAGAAAGTTCTTCGATCACTTCCGCATAGGTTAACTTAGGCGGCAAATCAATTGTGTAGACATTTTTGTAAATTCGTATGTCTTCATTTAACGTAACATCGAAGTTTACGTCATAAATTTCAATATTCCGTTTTTCAAAGTAGTCATTGATAAATTCTTTCGTTTCTTTTTTATGGATGTAGCGAATTTCTAATTTCTTTGTTGATGGGACACGGATAATCTTTTTCACCAAAGTTAATGCAAAGAATACACCGACGAAACTAGTTATAGCAATGGCATAATAGCCCATCCCAGTTGCAATACCTAAGCCGGCTACTGCCCATAAAGACGCCGCCGTTGTTAGCCCAGTCACCGATTGTTTCGTCACGATAATCGTACCTGCACCTAAAAAGCCGATACCGCTGACCACTTGGGCAATCAAACGAGCTTGATCGGAACGAACTACCCCCGTTAAGTCTGGGTTATTAATAGCATCCCGCAACGCTTCAAAGGCGATTTGGTCTTGGATCAGCGCAATAATGGTAGCGCCCATGCAAACTAAAATATGAGTGCGCAAGCCAGCTGGTCGATTTTTATATTGTCGCTCGTAGCCAATCACCCCACCGATAACCATGGCTAAAGATAGTCGGACGATGATTTCTACGATAGTTAAGCGTACATGTTCCATCTATTTCCCTCCTTCAGTTACGATTTGCTCGTTGTTCGTACTAAATAACAGCAAATTTCACGATTACAATTCCATTTTAACTCATTTTAAATAAAATTGGTTCCCAAACAAAAAAACAACATTCAGCTAGGGTTGCAAAATACTACTAATGGAGCAGCAATCACTCTACATACTAATAAATTCTCTAATTTATAACAAAAAAAGCGTGAAATGAAAGTCAGATTACACCTCAAAAAGTTAGCCTTTTGGAGTTCCTTGACTTTCATCCACGTTCACATCTTTGTTATTATAATTTGCTGGCAGCTGCGTCATCAACGATGACTACTACGTCAGAATGATTTTGTAAAGCACTAGCTGGTAAATCCACAGAAACTGGTCCGTTAATCATACCATAGATAGCGTCTGCTTTTGCTTCGCCATAAGCCATTAAAATCATTTTTTTTCCTTTCATGATTGAACCGATTCCCATAGAAACTGCTTCTGTTGGGACATCTTCTATCTTATTAAAGTAACGTTTGTTCGCATTGATTGTAGATTCAGTTAACTGTACAACATGTGTCATGCTATCCAAAGGTGTACCTGGCTCGTTAAAACCAATATGGCCGTTTTGCCCAATTCCCAAAATTTGAATATCGATTGGATGACTGTTAACAATGTCTTCATATCGTTGGCATTCAGCAGCTAAATCATCTGCTTTACCATTCGGCACAAACGTTTCTTTAAACGGTTTTTTGTCGAAGAGTTGGTGGTTCATAAAATAGCGATAACTTTGAGCATCGTTGTCGCCTAATCCTACATATTCATCAAGGTTGATGGAAACTAATTCTGAAAAATCCAAATTGCTAGTGGTCATTTCTTTATATAAAGTTTCTGGGGTGCTGCCAGTTGCTAATCCCAAAACTTTGGCACCATTATTCATTCCTTCTTTGATTAATTCAAAGGCTTTTTTGCCGCCTTCTTCTGCATTGGCTACTCGAATAACTTTCATTTCTCTTAGCTCCTTTGACTTCTTTTTGGTATAGTCCAATTATAGCATATTCTTTAATAGAAAGCTACAGAAAAACAAAAAAAGCTGAGCAACACTTGCTCAGCTTTAAAAAAACATAATGAACATATTACTTTAAATGCTACTACGAGAGTCGAGAACAAGAAGGTGCCTTGCTTATCCTTATCCATTTAGCTGTTCACGACTAGAGCAGAAACAAATTGGGCTTTAGCTCTCTTTGTGATCGTTCAGTGTTTAGCAAAACAGTAACGAACCAAGATTATTTGTAAGCTATTCACGTTCTTTTGGCAATATTCACTAATAAGCGCCGGCTTGTTCCGTATATTGTCCTTCTCCGGTTCCATTAGGATCAGTATAAGCAGCATTTGGATCTGTGTAGCTATTAGCAGCTGCGTCACTATAATTAGAAGTACCGTACTGTTTTGCCGTACCATCGGTAATAGAATAGCTATACTTGTTATAAAACGCAAGATCTTTATCTCGCTCAGAAGAATTTTCTGTCAATCCTAATTGTTTGCGTAATTTAGTTTGAACCTTAAACAGGCTTTCCGGATCAAGTATTTGGTAGTAAATCTCAGCGATACTTGCATTAGAGCCTTGTAATTGTTCTGACTCAATCTTTTGGAATGAAGAGAGATATTTCGATTGAATGTCAATCATATCGTCCCAAGTTAAGTCCGTTTTGACATTTTCTTTGACGGCGTCTAGAATTTTGCGATACTTGGTTATTCCGTCTAAACTAACTACTTTTTTCACAATTTTTTCGACAACTTCTCGTTGACGACGCTGGCGGCCAACGTCACCTTCTGGATCTTCCTTACGCATTCTGGCATAAGCTAATCCGGTATTCCCATCCAGCTTAATTTTACCGGCTGGCACGGTTATTCCATCTAAGGTAAATTCTCCAAGCTGATTGTCGACTTCGATTCCACCGACAGCATCTATTAAATCTTTTAGACCTTTCATATTGATGGAAACATAATGATCAATTGGTATATCTAAAAGATTCTCAACTGTATCAATGGCCATCTTAGCCCCACCAAAGGCATATGCATGATTTAGTTTATCATCAGTGTCATTGCCTACGATAGAAGTTAAAATATCTCGATCTAAACTTATCATAGTCGATTTCTTTTCTTTAGGGTTGATTGTAACAACCATCGTTGTATCAGAACGACCTTGTTCGGTACGTCCTAAATCACCGGTATCTATCCCCATCAACAGCACAGAAAACGGTTCTTGTGCATCAATGTTAACGGCTGACTTTCTTTTTGTCAAGGTTCTATTGACTGATTCAAAGACACCATCCACAGTAGCATTTGCGTCTGAATAAATTTTAATGCCATAAGCACATACTCCTGCTACGACAAATAAAATAATTCCCAAAACGCCTAATACTACTTTTTTCCATCGGTTCATAAGACACTTCCTCTATTTTATCCAAGAATATTCACGTGTTTTATTTTCGCACAATTCACTTTTTGTAGCAATAAATTTTATAATTTGGAACAAGAACTTAACACAACTGTAAAATAGTAACCGTTTCATGTAAATATTTCTTACTTTTTTATTAAAAAAAGTATAAACTTATGTTATCAAGAAAAGATAGAAAAAAATTTTTTAGTATGTTACAAATGAATAACAAGCAGTTGATCTTTGTTAAAAATAACAAATTCGGCTGATTTTTTTCGTTATACATGAATAGCTGCGACAAATTGACGATAGTCAGCTGCTTCACCGGTAGTTTCAACGGTCACTGCTTCAAAGGCACCTTCTAGAAAGGAAGATAAGGAGCCTTGTATTTTATGAGTAACAGTGGCATTGCCAATCAGTTCCATCCAGTAGCTGACTTCGTTATCTTCATGAACGACCGTTTTTACCATTCCACCGGTATTTTTCACCGTAATACTTTCATAAAAGTTCCCGTCTTTTAATAAAGTATACATCAAGCTGCTGGCACACATTGCCGTCCCACAAGCGCTAGTAAAGCCAACACCTCGTTCAAACGTCCGCACAAATAGTTCATTAGTTCCCAAAACTTCGACGAAGCTCACATTTATCCCATCAGGAAACAACGAGTTCTTCCTATTAACATAGGTTGCAATCCGTTCAAATTCCTGGCTGTTTAACGTTTCATGATTAACAAAAGCAATTAGATGCGGATTAGGCACGGCCACAATTGTAAAATGAATGGTGGCAGACAATTCGGGAATGATTTCATCAATAATGGTTTCACGTTCAGTAGTCATAGGAATTGAAGCTGCATCGAAACTTACCGGTGAAATTTCAACTTGATAAGTGGCAATTTTAGGCGCTAAATCAGCGGCCTTGCGCACTTTTAAATCAGCGAACATCGTTTCCACGGTAAAGTAAGGTTCATGATCCCGCTCAGACAAATAACGAGCAACTGTTCTTAAGCCGTTGCCACACATACTGGCTTCACTGCCGTCACTGTTAATGACTCGCATCTTCGCTTTTGATGTACCTTTGTTTACTGGTTCAACCAACAATAAGCCATCTGCACCAGTTAAAAGCCCCCTTTCCCGATCGCACAAGCGGCTACGTAATTGATCAATTTCATTCTTAGTCAGCAATCTTGGCAGCTGTGTTTCATCAATTAAGAAAAAATTATTTTCCGAACCATGTACTTTTTGCATCTGTATTTCCATAATTAAGCGCCCCTCATTTTTTGGTCTGATTCAATGTTTACATAAATAAGTATGCCATAAACTAAAAAAGGAAAACAGTTTTTTTACTGTTTTCCACTAAATTTTGCTTAAATAAAAACCTCTAAATCCATCATGTTTTCACTTAGTCTCTAGACCCGTTTTTACTTAGCTGTTTAATTGTTGATGATTGATTATTTTGCTGCTGCAAAGTATTCATTCACTTTGTCCCAGTTTACAACATTCCAAAATGCTTCAATGTAGTCAGGACGAACGTTTTTGTATTTCAAATAGTAAGCATGTTCCCACACATCCAGACCTAAAACTGGTGTTTTTCCTTCCATCAAAGGAGAGTCTTGATTAGCCGTTGAAGTAATTTCAAGTTTGCCGTTGTTAATTACTAACCAAGCCCAGCCTGAGCCGAAGCGACCAGTGGCAGCTGTTTTAAAGGCTGCTTTCATATCGTCAAAGCTACCGAATGCTTCGTCAATAGCTACTTTGATGTCCCCGATCGGTTGTCCGCCAGCGTTTGGCGCCATAATTTCCCAGAAAAATGTATGGTTGGCATGGCCGCCGCCATTGTTGCGCACTGCTGTGCGAATATCTTCAGGAATGGCATCCAGGTCAGAGATTAAAGCTTCAACTGTTTTTTCGCCGAATTCCGGATGTTTTTCAATTGCAGCATTTAAATTCGTCACGTATGTGTTGTGGTGTTTGTCATGGTGTAAGTGCATGGTTTCTACGTCAATATAAGGTTCCAGTGCATCATAAGCATAAGGTAATTCAGGTAAAGTGTACGTCATAGTAAAAATAACCTCCTAGTTTTGAATGATACTTATTTCATACAAATTCTATTATACTAGAGTTGAGCCATTACTTCAAAGTAGTTGCCTGCAAAAAATTAATTGAAATGACAACGAAGCTTGTGTTTAGACACCAACTCCGCTAGAATTATTACGTACAACGATTTAGTTAGGAGAAAACAATGACTACTTTTCAATTATTTAAAAAAGCTTTTCTTTCAGTTTCTGATTTACATCAAGCCAAAAAAATGCCTCTTTGGAAGGTTATTTTTTACACTATATTTTTAAGTGCTATTCTAGCCTTACCTATTGCCAGACAAGTTTTTGCTGTCTTACATGACATTAAAATGGATGGACAAAAAATTGCACAAAAGCTGCCGGATTTCTCCATCGAAAAAGGCAAACTAACAACGACTGCTAAAAATGCTGGTTTCATTTATCAGACGAATTCGATTATCTTTACTTTTGATCCGGATGGAAAGCGTGATGTGAGAGATATTCACAACGATCTGATCGGAGATATGCTGGGAGTCGCCTTTTTACAAAATGAGTTGGTTGTTGCTCTACCTAATTCTGGTGTGACCGAATCAACATTAGGTACAAATCAGCTACTGCTCCCTTATAAGAACGGTACGCTAGACGGCATAAACGCAAAAACAATCAAGCAAGCCTTAAATAAGGCTGCGATCCCTTGGTGGACGAAAGGACTGATTTTTTTAGTTTCTTTGTATCCTGTATTTATCAATTTAATTGTTGATTTATTAATTGCAACCCTGGGAGCATCTTTATACGCCAGAACACGCTTTTATCGCTTGCGCTTCCTCGATTGTTTAAAAATTATTACCTATTGCGGGACGGTTCCGGCGATTATCAGCAGTCTTCTCCATTTCTTCACTCCTGCGCTAGACACTGGCTATCTAATGATCCTATTAAGCTTGTTCTTTTTCTTTATCGCCATAAAAAAAGAAGAACGCTATCCACCAACGGCTTAAAGAAAAGCTGTAGTTAACAGAAAGATTGGACGTTATGTTGCGTTCAATCTTTTTTTGTTTTTCAATGTTTTTTGTTACAATAAACAAGATTAGGAGGGATTTTGATGAAGCAACCAATTATTTATTTGGAAGAACCTTTAAATGAAGCCCAGATTCAATCAATCCAAGCAGCGGCTCCAGAACATTTAGTTGTAGCAGAAACATCCACACAAGTAAACTTCGATGAAGCAGCCATCGAAATCATGTTAGGCTGGAATCAGGAGTTGGGAAAACGACTACTTGCTTCTGACACTAGTCAATTAAAATGGATTCAGACAATTTCGGCCGGTGTTGACTCTTTTGATTTCGATTCCTTACAAAAAAAGGGGGTTTTATTATCGAACGCCAGCGGCATTCATAGCATCGCCATTGCTGAACACGTATTAGGTGTTTTATTGACGCAATTTCGTGGCATTCGTCCAAGTATTTACTATCAAGCCGAGAAAAAATGGCGGACTAGTGATTTCAATTATCAACAATTATCAGGCACCAAGCTGTTAATCGTAGGAACCGGCCATATTGGCCAGCAACTCGCTCAGTTTGCCCGCGGCTTAGGTATCTGCGTCTACGGCGTCAATACGACCGGTCATGTAACTGAAGGATTTATCGAATGCTATTCTCAAAAAAATATGGAAAAAATTATGAAAGAAATGTCAATTGTCGTCAACATTTTGCCATTGACCGACGAAACTTATCACTTGTACAATCGCAACGTATTTGACCAAATGAAAGCTGGTACCGTCTTTGTTAACGTTGGTCGAGGTGCGTCCGTTGTTACTGCTGACTTAATTACAGCTTTAAATAGCGGCCATATTTCGTTTGCTGCTTTAGATGTGTTTGAAGAAGAGCCTTTACCCTCAAGTAGTCCTCTCTGGCAGATGGAAAATGTCCTGTTAACGCCGCACATATCCGGTTTAACACCAAACTTTAAAGCCAAATTATTAGATATTTTCATCCCTAACCTCAAGAGTTTTCTTTCAGAAAATAAGTTAGTGAAAAACAAGGTCTCATTGACGAAAAAGTATTAAGTCTGAAAAAGAGTTAGCCAAGTAGAAAGCCCCATTTCGATGCCTTTCATGCTAGGGACAATCCCTTACAAGCTCTCTCGTCCAGCCAACCTTAAAACTAAGGAAGACCAGCTCAATTGCCGGTCTTCCTTAGTTTTCATTTTTAGTCTATCATTTTTTCGTTTACTTAGTCAAACGTAGCTACAATTGCAAAAAGAAGCTATTAAAACCATTAAAGTTTTTTGATTTCTGCAATTTTGCAGAAAATAATCTATTTAAGCCGATGATGTTTTTTTTATCCGTTTGTTTTACGGGTTAGTTAGTGAGTAAAATCACGATCTGCTTCTTCTTTTCTTTAGACAACTGTCAGCAATTCCTTCAGTTGTCTAGGACTGACAGTCAGATTTCAATTTTCATCCTTGTTAAGGTTAATGCTTTTTATTTGCTATTTTTGAACGGTTAGTGTATTTTTTTAAAGAACAATTTTTTCTGAAAAATTTATGCAACAAAGTAAAAAGTCTATGGACAAAGTAGAGAGAGTAATTAAATAAGCTTATAGCCGACTGAGCGTATGGTTTGGATCACATTGTCAGGAGAATCAGGACATTTGGTTGTAATCTTTTGGCGAATTCGAAAGACGATGTTTGCAATTTGAATTTTCTTATAATTTTTAGCTTTACTACCATTTTCTTCACTTAACACTTTTTCTGCAAGTTCATTGTATGTGCAAACTCTATTTTTGTTTTTGTGCAGGTAGTCCAGTAAATAATATTCCGTTTTCGTTAATGAGATATCGTTTTTGCCAATTTGTAATTTCATATTCGCTGAATCTAAATGTACGCCCTTGTCTTTTTTTTCAACCTTAGTTTTAAATCTTAAATTATTTTCGATAATGGTATAGATTTCTTCTACTGAGAAATCCTCTGTAAAAACGCCACAAGCACCAAAATTAATATAAATAATTCGCTCTGAGGCTACTCGGTTAGGAACGACTACCCAAACAGGAATAGCTGCTTCTAAAGCATTAATTTTACGTAGCATTTCACAAAGCGCCCGGATTCCATGTTGTTCATTTTTAAATAAAATTAACGCATCTACGTTCTGTATACTTGCCTCGTGTTCGTTCTCAATCTCTATGATTTCATTAATATTTTTCGACAGCCAGTTACTTTGAAAATGTTCTAGTTCCGATGGATTACAGTTAATTAAACCTATTTTCATTGTCTTCCTCCAATTTTGCTACTCTTTTAAGACTTCTTTTTATTTTTTTCTTAATTCATTTACAATTAAGAAACACTCTTTAAAAAACTTTATTTATCGGTCTTTATAATCCTTGTTGACCATTATTTTGACGCGTTATGAACTTTGATAGAATAAATGATCAATCTTATCCATCGCCGTTCTTCTTGTTTCCATTAAAGAATTGGTGTACGTATCTAAAGTCATCTTCACCGATTGATGGCCGAGAATTTTACTCAGACTGGCGATATCAATCCCGTTTTCTATACATCTAGTGGCAAAAGTATGTCGTAATAAATGGAAATTAATATCATTTAGTTCAGCTATGCGTACTACTTTTTTAAACTGATTTGTAATGGATCTTGGTTCTGTCAACCCATTTTCACTTTCAATCACGTAGTCACAAGTTGCTTGTTTCTTTTTCTCCAGCAAATAGCTTTTCAAGTTTGTTGCTAATGGAATCTGTCGATTAGAATTAGTTGATTTAGGTGTTCCTTCAACCAATCTGGTTTTTGAGTTAAATGTATTTTCATCGCTAATTCTTGAGACTGTTCTTCTTACGTAGATAAAATTATTTTCAAAGTCAATATCTGACCACTTCAGCCCACTAATCTCTCCAATTCGCATTCCCGAATAAAGAGCTAAAATGATTGGTGAACATTTTTTGTTTTGAAAGGCCACTAATTCTAATCGCCGCTGTTGTCTCATAGTCAATGGTTTAATTTCTTTTTTTGTCATTTTGGGCAGATCGACAAATTCACAAGGATTTTCAAGAATAAACCCCTCTTTTTTTGCATCTTTCATGCACTTATTAACGATATTAAAAATATTTTTGATTGAACCAGCTGATAGCTGTTTCTTTTGAAGAGTAAAAATAAAGTTCTGCAAGTCTTTCACTTTTGTTTTTGATAGAGGTAACTCGCCTAAAATTGGTAAAATATGCTTTTCAATTAAACGGCAATAATTAGAGTAGGTTGTTGCCTTTACTTGATTTTTGGTTTTGGTAGTCATCCAAATTTTAATCCAATTAGAAAAATTCCCATAATAAGGATTCATTTGTCGCGTTGTTTCCAAATGTTTGGCTTTTATGTATACTAGTTTTTCTTTTACTTCTGAATATTTTTTACCATAAACCGAACCGTAAATAATTTTTCCAGCGCTATTTCTTGCTTTTATATAACGACCCTCCCAACGTCCATCTTTGCGTTTGTAAATATTTTCTCCTTTTTTCGTCATAGGGTATTTTCCTTTCTTTATGTAATTAGTAGTGACAAAATTTTTGACGGCTTATAAGCTCTAATCAGTAATTTCAATTTCATAATTACCTTTTTCCCACAAAAAAATATCTAAATCTGTTTGAAAATTAAGATATTATTGACAAAAAATTATAAAATGGTTAAAATATTTATGAGTTTTAAGAAAAATTTTCCGATTTTAGTTTCTTAATTGTAAATGAATTAAGAAACTATCTACTTGAAAAGAGCCGTTTCTCATCGGTCTCTTTTTTTATTTTACTTTTTTCTAATTTTTGTAGCATTCCTTTCAAATAAGAAAATTACTTTTGGCGTAATATTTTAATTTTTTTTTACTTGTATATCTCTCTTTTATCTTGTAAAGTGCTAGGGCACCTACTAAGAGGAGATGAGAATCATGATGACAAATACGACTATTTACGTGGTAGAAGATGAAGTTCTTTATGCAAGTTTTCTTGTTCGTGCACTAAAAGAATACGCAAAAAATCAAGCATTCCAACAAATTGAACCAAAAATTATTCAAAACTATACGCAGTTTTACGAAAAACCTGATTCCATCGCTGTTAAGGACGGTGATATTTTTATAATTGATATTCACTTAAATACTTACTTCAACGGCATTGATCTGGCTCAAAAAATACGAGAGTCAGGCAAAGAAGTAGCGATCATTTACTTAACAAGCGATGCCAGCAGCAGTGTCCATACGATTAATCGCCAAACATTTCCTAATGGTTACGTCGTTAAACAGCCAGATAATCAAGAGCATGTAAAAAACACACTTTTTGATGTACTGCAGCAAATGCAAGCTACATTTCTTTATAAATTTGATCAAGGAAACTTAGTTTTATTTAAAGTTGGCCGACAAAATCTGATTTTAAATACAAATGAAATCTACTATGTTGCCTCTGTTAATAACGTTCAAAATAAAATTTACATTCAAACAATCAATAACACTTATATATGTAGCGAACGCCTAAAGCAAGCGAAAGAGAAGCTGAGTAAGTCACCAATTTTTTTTACAAATACGAAATCCTTTATTGTTAATACACAATTGATTCAGTCTGTAAATCGAATTGACGGCACAATCTATTTCAAAAACAATATCGATTTATATGTTGGCTCAAAAGTAATCGACAAGTTAAAAAAGTATCTACAATTACTTTAAAATATCCAAGCGGACGTATTTTGCCCCTGTCAGTTAAAAAAAAAATTACGGCAAACCGTGGATCGATAAATGTTTTTCAGATACCCCTTTAATTCACCGTAATCCATCTTTACAAAACGAATTTCTAAGAATAAGAACACAAACTAAGAGTAAGGCGATAATCCTTTATGATTATCGCCTCACTCTTAGTTATATTTATCCAATTGCAGAAGATTATTTATCAATAATTCTTTTTAATTTAAATTTACAATCTGTCGCTTGTGCAGCACCGATATTGCTAGCTCTTTTAGTATATAAAGTCATTCTCGTTTTTTATTGCTTATAGCCTGCTTCAGTAACAGTTACGCTACGATGACTGACGCTACGTGTAAGATAGCTTTTCTCCAAACACAATTGAAAAAAAGATTTTCTGAGATTACTAGCTAAGTGGAAGCTTCTTTCAGTCCAGTCTAAATAAGGCTTAGCAAAGATGCCGGGTTGACGCTGAATTGCCGTTAAGTCAAGACCTAACTCTTGAGAAAAAGTTCGGCCACTTTCAGCACTAGTTAGTTGCTCTTGATGCACTATCATATAGTTCACTTCTATTCAAGTAGTTAAAAAATTAAACACCAATGACTCCGGCTAAATGGGCATAGCACGTTCGACCAGCTTTTAACTATTGAAACTCTTTGTGCTGTTTATAAGACTTGATTTCTTTTAATGGGCTAAAGATGAAGAAATTTTTCCAAAAATTCGGCAATCTGCGAGCTTGATAATCGATAATAAACATGGCGGCTGTTAATTTATAAATTCAGATCCTACACAACCACTCAGCAAACGTTAGGGAAAAATTTTCGGTTTCAAGAAATCTAAGACTGATGAAACCATAATAACTAATAAAAAACTACGCACAGCATGCGTGGTTTTTTATTTTTATCGCTGAAATATTTAAACCCAATAAAAGACCGTCTAAAGCTAACGAACAACAACGCTTATCATTAGGAAGAAATTCGACAAGTCTGGCTTTACTTTACCAGACGATCTGGCATCATACTTTCTAAAAATTCCCAAACACCGTCACTGATGATTAATTCATCACGATCAAAAGAAGAAATTTTGGTACGTAGCATTGCTTCTTGATTGTGAAGAACTTTAGCACTCCAATGAGGATCAATTAAAAGCGAACGACCAACTGCAGCAATGTCAGCGAAGGCCAATACATGTTCAGCGTCAGCTTTCGTTCGGATATCACCAACACCGATTAAAGGTAGCCGCCCAGCGATCGTTTCCGCCACGTAAGCTAGCATGCTTTTTGCTTGGTATGCTTCACTGACAGAAACTTTTTGATAATCATTTAATGAAATATGCAAATAATCCAATGGTTTTGCTGCCAAGCGTTCTACTAAAAATAGCGTATCGTCAAAACGGATCCCCGGCGTTTCATATTCTTCAGGAGAAAAGCGGTAACCAACGATAAAATCTTGGTGTTGGCTTTGATCAACAACTGAGGCTACAGCATCAACTAAATCGTTAATGAATTTAAAACGATTTTCTAAAGTTTGTCCCCATTCGTCCTCACGGCGATTAGAATGAGGTGAAAAGAACTGTTGCACTAAATACGTATTCGCACCATGAATTTCAACACCATCAAAACCAGCTTGCATTGCTCGTTCCGTCGCTTTTTTGAAACTTTCAATAACCTCAGTTATTTCTTCAGCGCTTAATGCTCTCGGCGTCTGAGCTCCTGGACGTTCTGCTGGAATCGCACTAGCTGATACCGGCTGTCTGCCTCCTAAAACTTTGGAATCCGTCATTCGACCAGCATGAAAAATTTGCAAAATTACTTTAGTTCCATTTCGCTTAATCGCTGCAGCAAGCTTAGCTAAACCTGGAATAAAATGGTCATCATAAACACCTAACTCTCCTTCCCAGCCTTTGCCGTCTGCTTGAACATTGGCTGCCGCTGTAATCACAGCCCCTACCTCACCAGAACGCAACGCATAATAAGCAGCTTCATCAGAAGTAACCACACCATTGTAAAAACTCATTTTAGTAGTCATTGGTGCCATCACCACGCGATTTTTTAATGTAACGCCTCGTTTAAATGTAATGGACTCTGTTAACTTGGTCATGTGTCTTCCTCCTTCATTGATTGCAGATAATTTTACTACCTTCAAAAAAATTTTATTTTAATGATCCAAGCCATTAAATGGACCACTGATAACGACTTTGCCGCGCATGTGTCCTGCTTCCACTTCTGCAGTTGCTTGTTTAAGTACAGCGGCATTAATACCTTGGCGATAAAATTTTGTGGCTGTAGATGTCAGTTTTCCTTCGTCAACCAGCTGAGCAATTTTTTTTAATGCTTGGCCTTGTGTTTCAATTTGATAATGATAATCGGTTTTGGCAAACATATACTCCCAATCAAAGCTGATGGAGGCATTTTTCCACACAGCTAGATCCAGTGGCTGTGTAGTGGCCACAATGGTGCCTACATGACCAAAGGGCCGAATTAATCCTTGGATCTGATGAAAATAGGGAGTAATATCATATAAAGCCGCAAGATAATCAACCGTTGACAGCGAAAGCTCGGTCAAACTTTTTTTAAGTAATTGGTGATAATCAATAGGATGATCAACCCCGTTTTGAATTAGCCAGGAAAAGTTTTGAGGGCTTGCTGTAGCAATAACGTCAAGACCTGACCAGTGAGCTAGCTGAGTCAGAATAGAACCAACACCACCAGCACCATTAATCACCAATATTTTTTGGCCGCAATTCCTATTTTCAGCTGCTACTAAACCAAATTTTTCAAACAACAGCTCATAGGCCGTCAAAGCAGTCAAAGGTAAGGCGGCTGCACTCTCATCACTTAACGTTTGGGGCGCCAGTGCGACAATCCGTTCATCTACTAATTGCAATGCTTGATTACTGCCGGCTCGTTTGGAAGTTCCAGCATAAAAAACTCGATCGCCTACAGCAAATTGACGAACAGCTGAGCCAACAGCTACCACTTCACCGACAGCGTCAAAACCTAAAATACGCAGCGCTTGTTGCTTAGGGGTAGTTAGGCGCAGTTTCGTATCCACCGGATTCACTGAAACCGCTCGAACCGCTACTAACAAATCTCTAGTCCCTGGTTCTGGCACTTGAATTTGCTGATTGATAAAACTTGCTTCCTTTTCAAGCGGCAATCCTTCGTAAAAGCCAATTGCTGGCATCGTTTTTGAAGCTATCATCTCATTCCCTCTTTTCTTTCATTCGTTTCGCAAAAAGCATTTTTTGCCACTTCACTACGCTCATTTTCTAAGAAACCAATGCTCAACTAGTGCGAGGATAATTTCACTTTTGGTGTTCCTTGGTCCTTTTATAATTATATCACCTTTTTTTGAAATTCGTTTTAAACCGACTCTGTATATACATACGAATTTTTTTTTGATATATTTAAATTATCTAAAAGGAGGAGCAAAATGAAAATAGAATTTAGCATACTTTCTACAAAAAAAGATTGGCTAGCTTTTAAAAAAATATATGATCATTTTACGTATCGCAAAAAACGATATTTACAAGTCTTTCTACTACTGGTACTTTTCTTGATTTTAGTTAGTCTAGCATTTTATTTAAACAGGTTTATTTTGCAATATAACGAGCATTTAAGTTCACGTTTAATTTGGCAAATTGCCAGAAAAAATTTATTTTTTATTTCTTTTTTCATCACTTGTTTGATTTTATTTATACGATTATTATATCGCTACTCCTTCAGTTTAAAAAAAGCTAGGAAAGCATCGACTGATCATCCCTTGAATCGATATCTACTTGAAAAACAAATGTTTTCTATTGATCCTGATAGTATACGCATCAAAACTGAAACCAGCGATACCACCTTTGCTTGGCGGCATGTAGTAAAAGTTGTAGAAACTCAAGATTATTTAGCTCTTTTTTTTAATTTGCTCGATTATCGCTTATTGCCTAAACACCAACTAAATCCTCATCAAATAGAAGGCCTCCATCAGTTATTGAAAACCTACTTTCGTGGTGAGAGCTTCTATTTATGAGAAATAAAAACAGCGTAGTGCTTTCCTCCTTGAAAGCGAGTAAAAAAGCGTGAATCCCTAGTCATTTTACTGGTTTCACGCTTTTTGGCTACTTTTTAAGTTTTCTAGCAGCTTTCGACAATCATTTATTTGAATTCGGTGATTTTTTCCGGTGCTAGGCGTACAGATTCATAACCGGTTTCCGCTGCTTTGCCGATTGATAAAATTAACACTGGAACATAACGCTCTTTGTCCATACCAAAGGCCTCTGCCAATTGATCTGCCTCAAAACCGCCAATTGGGTTTGTATCATAGCCATGTGCGCGAGCTACCAGCATTAACTGCATGGCTGCTAAGCTAGAATCAATTTTTACGATATCATTCATTGCTGCTTTACTTAAATTTTGATAATGAGGAAGGATTGCAGCTAGTTGTTGTTCCATCACTTCTTTTGGCATTTTGCCTTCTTCATAGGCTTGTTGATAAATTTCTTGGCCGTATTCATAGCACGCTAAGTCCCCGAAAATTAAAATCATCGCAGCAGCCGTATCGTTTTGGCGTGTATTAAAACGAATAAGTGGTTTTAATTTTGCTTTGGCTTCTGGACTCTCTACCACAACAAAACGCCAAGGTTGCATGTTGACAGAAGAAGGTGCTAAGGTTGCTTCTTTAATCATAGTTAGCATTTCTTCGTGGCTAATTTGATAGTTTTCGTCGTATACTCGGATTGATTTTCTGCCAAAGACGATTTCGGAAAAATCATTGCTTTGTTTTACAGTCATTGCTGAAACCTCTTTCTTTACTCTATATTTTTTTCAAGTTTTATTAACAGTTGTTGTAATTGTTGACAATCTTCCTGAGTGAAGTCCGGCTGAATAATTTGAGTCAATGTATTATGATTGTATTCACAGCCTTTTAAAGCTTTATTCGCTTTTTCTGTTAGATGAACAAAAATTTCTCGATTGTTCGCCGGATTTCGCCGACGAGTAACATAGTCTTTCTCTTCTAAAATTTTTAAATGCCGTGTAACAGCACCTTGATCAATCTGTAATTGTTCTTGGATCTCCGTTTGCAAACAAGGCTGATGCTTTTTCAAAAACAGCATCAACTCATACCTAGTCACACTAAGTCCTGTCTTCGTTTCGAATAATTTAGTAATTTTCTGATCAATTAGCTTAATGGCATAAAACAATTGGCTGATTTTTTGGACTGACATTCTGTCCTCCTCTCATGGTTGACGCATCAACTATTGATTAGTCAACTATAAAGGAAAGTTAAAGAAAATGCAACTGTTTCATTTTACAAACCAAAAAAGCAGCTCGATAGCAGACTACTATCGAACCACTTTTCTTAGAAACCATTTATTTTCATTAAAAGTTTGTTGTGCTTTTATTTTATGCAGTCATTTCTTTTGTCCCAACTTCTGTTTCCAGCTCCGGTATTTTCGTGACACCCAAGCCAGTCAAACCACTGATCATAGAGAATACCGGGCTCAACAAACTAAAGAAAACAAAAGGTAAATAAGTTAATGTAGGAATGCCAAAGGTACCCGCTACAAAACTACCGGCAATTCCCCAAGGAATCAAGTAATTGATCACTGTCCCACCATCTTCTAAGGTACGGCCTAAAACCGTTGGATCCAAACCAGCTTGCCGGTAAACTCCTTTGAAAGCATTTCCCGGCAAAATTACAGATAAGAATTGTTCACCGATAAAAATATTAACGCCAATACAAGTCAATAAAGTAGTCAAAATTAAACGAGGAATCGTACTCATTTTAGTTGCTACAACCTTCATAACAGCTGTGATCAAGCCAAACTCCATTAATAGACCACCTAAAGATAATGTCAAAATAATTAAGGCCACTGTCGGCATCATACTTTCAATACCGCCACGGCTCAACAATTGATCAATTTGCTGATCGCCAGTTTTCGCTAAAAAGCCACCTTCAATTGTATTTCCCAACTGCACGAAACTAGCCTTAGGATTTTGAACAAAGATCATTCCTACAGCTACGGCAATGTTCAATAAAATAGTGACGATTGCCGGCAGCTTTTTCCAAGCACATACAAGCATTAATCCTAATGGTAACAAAGACCAAAGAGAAATTGTAAAATGCTCAGATAACACGTCAATTACATGAGAAACTTGTGACAAACTTGCATTTTTAGAGCTATGTCCCAGCAGGACAAATAACAGTAGTGAAACAATAAACGCAGGCACTGTTGACCACATCAAATGTTTAATGTGTTTAAATAAATCAGCTCCCACCACAGCAGAAGCTAAGTTGGTAGACTCGGAAAGAGGAGACATTTTGTCCCCAAATACTGATCCGGAAACAATAGCTCCAACAACTAAAGCTTGATTTAGTCCTAATGTTGAACCAATACCAAAAAAAGCAATTCCGATCGTCGACATCACGGTAAATGCACTACCTACTGCACTTCCTACGACCGCACATACCAAAAATACAGAGGGTACAAACCATTTTACGCTAATTAATTTAAAACCAAAAACCATAATAGTAGGAATAATCCCCGCTTCAATCCAAACAGCAATCAAAGCACCGACTAAAATAAAGATAAAAATGGGAATGATTCCTGGTTTAATCCCCTTTATAATTCCTTCATGAAGTCGCTCAAAGGGGTATCTTTTTATGACAGCGTATAACATAACAAGACCAATCGCTGCCAAAATAGCGATATTCGGCGATAACTTCAAACCAATGACACCAATAGCAATAGCTGCAACAATTACTAATAACATGAAACTCGCTTCACGAATAGTTACTCTATTTTCTTTTTGTTTTTCTTTCAATTTAAATTCCCCTTATCATAAATAATCTGAATAAAAAGAAAATTCAATATCGTATAACGCCTCCACAACTCATCATGTTCTACTCCTCCCACATAGCAAAAAAGAGACTCATCCTTATGACTAAGGACGAATCTCTCCGCGGTACCACCTTAATTAAAAGCTGAGCGCTTTTCACTTATAGCTATTTGACTGTCGAAAATTTATTAGTGTAATTCACCCAATAGACTTGATCGATTCGCAGCACCCATCGACTTTCTGAACTAAACATCTATTGCCTACTTCGCTAATAAAAAGATTTTTTCTAATATTAGCAAGAAGTGTTTCACTTGTCAACCAAATTTTTGCAGACAAATAATAACTTATTGAGAAACCAACGAACCAAATGAGTCCGCCTATCCATAAAACACAGTTAAATGCTCAGGCAAAACGCTGAGCTGAACTGGCAGCTCCGGTCCTGGATCACCGTCTACATTAGTCTGTAAAGACACTTGCTCATCTGCTTGTAATTTGATTTTAGCTTGCTGAAACGTTAGATACTCAACGTTTTGATTGGATTGAGTGACTCCGCCCAATAAGCTAGGAACGGACTTAAGCGTATCAAAAAAAGATTCATCTTTTAGATAGAGTAGATGCAAGACCCCATCATTCACCTTAGCTGCAGGAAAAAGTTGCTCAAAACCACCGATGGAATTAGTCGAGCCAATCAATAACGTACTGCTTTTAATTTGGCGCATTTGTCCGTCAACAACTAGCTAGAAAGAATATGTTTCATTTTTAGCTATTTGCTTCATGCCTGATAAAAAATACGCTAGTTTGCCAAATTTAGTTTTATCCTTGGTATCTACATCATTAATGGCTTCAGGAATCCGACCAACTGCTACAACATTCATAAAATAGCTGTTGTTAACTTTACCTAAATCAATTTTTTTAGTTTTTTGTCCGGTAAATCCAGTAATTGTTTGTTCCACATCTAAGGGAATACCTAGCGCTCTGGCTAAATCATTGACGGTTCCCAAAGGAAAAAAACCAAAGGCCGGTCGATACGGTTGTTCAGCCAACCCGCTAATCCCTTCATTCACTGTTCCGTCACCGCCCATTACAAAAACTGCTTCAAACTGTTGTTCAGCAGCTTCTCGTGCAAATGCTTTGGCGTCCCCAGCTTTTTCCGTGTGCACAATTTCAACAGTTTCAAATATTGCTTGCAGCTTTGCAGCTGCCATTTTTTCGTATTTTTCAGCCTGCTCACCGCCTGAGCTAGGATTGATAATTAAACGAACTTGTCCCATAATTTCCCTCCTACTAAATTTGCTAGTGAAGAAAAAGCAGCCTTTTTACAATCGTTCATATTACTTAATGAGTGGTGCCGCTGGTTAACTGAATATCGGTGTCTGTGGTGATCGCTGCTTCGACCATATAATAAAGAGCTTTTGTAATCGCTTCTAGCGACATAGAAGCCACATTCGGTTTATCAATAGTTTGTTCTGGTAAAAACGGCACATGAATAAAACCGCCGCGAACAGCTAAATTTTGCGTATTGATTTGATAAAGTAAATTATACATAATATCGTTGCAGACGAACGTTCCAGCCGTATATGAAATCGCAGCCGGCAATTGGTGATCATGACAATTTTTCACCATGGCTTTAATCGGTAAATTAGTAAAATAAGCAGTCTGTCCGTCCTCCTTCAAAGGAACTCCGCTAGGTTGTTGACCATTATTATCAGGAATTCTTGCTTCCGCTAAATTAATTGCCACCTTTTCAACAGTCACAGTCGGACGTCCGTCGGCTTGCCCTACACAAATTACTACATCAGGTTGATACACAGCAAGTGCATCTGCGACTTTTTGGCCACTTG
Organism: Enterococcus faecalis; assembly: GCA_051295955.1. Lineage (GTDB taxonomy): Bacteria > Bacillota > Bacilli > Lactobacillales > Enterococcaceae > Enterococcus > Enterococcus faecalis_A. The sequence continues at coordinate 67,417 of JBPDWA010000005.1, forward strand.
CTCCAAAAACAGTTGGTACTTCCACTTTGATAATGTCAGCACCAGCAATCGTATCAGGCAATTTTTTTACAGCTTCAAAGGCCGGATTGATTTTTTCGCCACCAAATGGATCAAATCCTGTTATTAATACTTTCATCTTCGTCACTTCCTTTTATTTAAATAAGATCATATAGCCAATTTGAAAAATCAGCATAAAAATAGCCACTGGCAGTTGATTTTTAATCACGCCGTATTTATCCTTCATTTCTAGCATAGCCACCGGTACAATGTTAAAGTTTGCTGCCATCGGCGTTAACAACGTTCCGCAAAAGCCACAGGTTAAAGCGACCATACCAATTAATGCCGGATCAGCGCCTAAAGCAAAAACAAACGGCGCACCAATTCCTACCGTCATCACCGTAATCGCTGCAAAGGCATTGCCCATAATGGCCGTAAATAATACCATACCGATCGCATAAATGATAATTCCCACCAATACATTACCTTCTGGCACCACTGCGCCTACCGCTTTTGAAATAATGGTTCCAACTCCGGCACTAGTAAAAACTGCGCCCAAGCAAGCCAATAACATCGGCAACGTGCTCAACGGCCCAACAGCTCCCAGCAATTCAGAAGCGTCATCTAAAAATACTTGCGGTGTATTTTCTTTTGAGAAAAACATCAGGATAAAAATAGCTACAAACACACCGACGCCAACGCCGACCAAAGCGCCCAAGTTAGTAAAAACAGCAAATAAAATTGCAAATACTCCGATACTTAAAGCTGGGATAAAAATTTTCAAACCTAGTTTCTCTGACATTTGTGTCATACGCTCTTTTGATGGCAGACGAGAAGTACCCGTTGCCACTTTTTTCAAAATTGCCGGAACGGCCATTACAAAAATTAGCACGCCGCAAACAACTGGTGGAATAAAACGGCCAAAACCAATAAGTACCCCTAAGACACCCCAAAAAAGACTGGTGCCGTAGGGATGGGGATTTGATTTATCGCGCAAATTTCTATAGCTAGTATACAACAACATCAAGCCCATAATACAATTTAACACTTCTAGTAATTTTGTGCCTAAATCAATTGACGGATCTGTATAAAAACTCATTGGTCCAACTCCTTGCCAAAATATTTTTCCCGCAAACGTTTTTCTTTAAACGTAAAATAAATACTTGTAAATAGTAATGCTGCCAAGGCAACCGGAATCTCTACCAAAGCTAATTTACCTAATGTAACTTCATAGCCTAAGTCTTTTAATGTTGATTGAACCAACAACGCACCGGCACCACCCACAAACAGAACTTGTCCAAAAAACCAGCAGACATTTTCCATGGCAGAAGCCATGCCTTTTAGCTCTTCTTCATATTCAGGATTCCCCGGAACTTTTTTTGCTTGAATGGTTCCTAAAGCCATCGGTAAAATAATCGGGCGGACAAAGCCAGCTACGCCGCCAAAACTCACATTAAATGCTGCAAAAATCATTCGAAATACGCCATAAATATCAATAATGATTCCGGCTGATACTTTCTTAAAGCGCTTGATTAAAGCTGCCGCTGATTCCTTAAGTCCATTACGTTCCAGCGTACCTGTTGCTAACATAATAATAATAAAGATAGCCATCCCACGATTATTAACAAACGTGGTTCCCAGCACTTCCAACATCGAAGTTAACCCCATACCGCCGGCAAACGCAGTCACTACTAAAGCAACCATCACAATCAGGATAGCATCAAACTTTAATGCAAATCCGAGGATTACAATTAATACACCTAATAAAGGCCATAAACCCATAATATCTTCTCCTCCGTATAAAAATTAAAAAATCTTTTTTCTATTATAACGGAATAAAATTTAAAAGTAACTATTTTTAATGTAGTAAGGTAGCACTTTCTTTTTTTGAAAAAAACCGCCTTTTTTCTTCTTAAATCTGAAAAATTTTATCTTTAATTAGTAACAACTACCCATTTTAGCTAGCTTTTTAAACACCAACCACTAATCGGTTTGAACTAAGACCAGCTGAAAACACCAAAAAAGCGAAAGTAAAGTGACCAGCACATCACTATACTTTCGCTCTTTTTATTTTTCTTTATTTCCTATCTAATCAGTATAATCAACTTCCGTCAGCGGAAATTTAATATCTGCAGCAAGTTCATAAGGCGTTTCAAAAACTTTTGATTCTTTGATTAAGCTATCATTACCTGTTGTAAACCAGTATGCATCATATACAAGCTTAGAGCAATACATTGCAGAAGTATTGTATAGGCCATAAAAGATACTATAAGGAATATGAATACTTTTAGTAAATGAACGATTAGGATCCCAATAGTGACTTAAAGCATAATCACCGACTAGGGCTGCTTCCTGTGCGTCCTTTTGATTTTGAGCGTGGTAGACTTTGATAAATTTACCGGCACGATGATAATGATTAAACCATTCTTGAGCTGTTAGTTCTCTATTATTGTCATTTAAAGGTTCCGCAGGAGAACCAGGCATATCTAAAACATATCCAGGTCGATCACAAATAGCTGCATGACCTAAAATGCCCCCAGAGCTGGCACTATTTGTTACGATAATATCACCTGGCTTTACAGTCATATCATTTAAGGCACGTAAGTTTTTATTGTTTTCTTTCTTGGTAATTTTTCCACTTGATATAGGTCCTTGACCAAAATTATTCTCTTTTAACCATTGTTCGTAGCTCATTTGGTACATTCCATGATTAAGGCCTTGTTGATATATTTGGTAGTATTGGCTATTTTGTGTTTCCCATTGTGCAAAAGATACTGTGTATTTATCAATAGCACCTGCATTGACTCCTTGAGTGTAGGTATCTTGCGGGTTATTTGGAGCAGCGTTCACGTGAATGTCAACGCAATTAATTGCTACGAAAAACAACAACGCAACAAATGTTTTTTTCAAATAATTTTTCATAGGTACACCTCATATCTCTTAGTTTATTTTTTCAAATTCGATGTTGAATGTATGTCCTTTTCCATTAGAAATTATTGCACTCGTATTTTCCGGATCAGCCGTGATGCCACCTGTATTTACATTTACTTGGTAAATATATTTTCCATCAGAACTAACTTTGTTCAAAGAAAATAGATCACCACTGTTGGCTTCTGTTTTTGTATAAAGCCCACCATGTCTATAAATCAAATTACTTTTTTGGCGAACTAAATATCCATTGGTAGCATCATCATGAATTTTATAGCCTACCCCTTCAGAAGCTTCACTGCAATTGATGCTGTACGCATTGGCATTTGACTGTGTTTGAGTAAGGTAGGTCCATTGAGATAGTCCATATCTCTTTTCATAAAAGTAGTAAGGAATATTAGCTAAGGGCGAACCATCACTGATATCGACCTTAATCCGATAATGACTAGCAGGATTTAAAGGATTTCCATTGGTATCACATACTTTTTGGCTATTAATGCTTTCTGAAAACATTCCTGGATCTGAAACATCCGTGATAGTTGTCAAAAATGGCATGCCCCATACATCAGCATGAGCAGCCCCATCAAAGGTTTGTGAGTAAACCATATTTTCATTTGTTACATAATTCCATAATTGTCCTGCAAACCAAGTACAGTTGGAAATAGGTGTATAGGCACCATGACCTTTTTTATAAGGGATTCCCATTACAGCACCCATTTGTTCACTTATTTGATTTAAACTAGGGATATAATTCTTTTCTAGATTTTCTTCTGTTACACCTGCAGGCAAAGGAATCGTTTTTGATTGATTAAAGCCTCTTGTAGAATGATCATTCAAACTTGGGATAGACTGGCCATCAACTTTATCATCTTTTACAAAGCCATAACCTTCATGATACGCATAACTTGTATAATCATTTTCTTTGCTGCTGTGGAAAATTATAATCCAAGTATGACCGAAGCCGCCGCCGCCAAATTGATCATTTAAATATTTTATGACTGCTTTACTACGATCTGCTGAATCACCTTTTGGAAATTTATTAGCAATTTTGTCTGCTTGATTTTCGATGGAAGCAAGATCAGTTCTTTGCGGCGTACGGTTCGTACGGATTGAAATTTGAGGATAGGAGATTGAAGGGTCTCCGGTAGGAGCATATTTATCCGTAGCGATTCCACCGACACTAATTGCTGAATTGACGGAATCTGTCGTCTCAGCCTGAGAAACTGTTGTATTTAAATTAATAATAAAAAAACCTAAAAAGCTTACTACCAATAATAAGACAGTGTTAATAGAAAAAATTTTTTTCATTCTATTTCAACCTCCACAACATAGTTTTTTTGTAAAATTTTCAATTGAACAAATCTTTATACTCCTATTTTTCCATAACTAACAAATTTTTTTCATGTATTAATACTAGTTATTAAAAATGGTAGCTCCAAGCAAAGGAACTTGTGAAGATAAAAAAGACCAAAAGCTATTACTCATCCCTATTTCCACTCCAATTTCAACCCCCAATTCATGATTTTTTTGTTAAATTTTAACAAAGTTTAACAAGATCAGTATACTCCTAATTTTTTGTATCCGTTTACGGAAATATCAAACCATTTTTTTAAAATATTAAAAAAATTATCAAATGTAGCATTTTTATTATAAAAAATAAATATGATAAGGTAATGAATAATTTGGTGATTCGTTGACTTAACCCGGTTGCCTTTGTTACATCCACAGGCCATATCCTTACTTAGCCGTATAGCTTTTAGCAATCCTCCAACTTGTATCATTGCAATACACCGAAGCTACGGGCAGCAACGATTGGTGGTTGATATTTTTATTATCGAAACTTCTTGGAAAAAGCTACAGAAACGCCTCTTCTTCTACTGATTTCCATCTATGTAAAATAAGATAATGTATATTTTGTTAATATATAGTAACAAGAAAACTCATCATTCTCGTAGGTTTATATTACTTAAAATCATATAGCTATTATTTCTATGAAAATTTTTATTTTTTTCAATAGGCTTTGACTAGCCAACCTATTGAATTCCCCCGCGAGATTACTGTAACTGGCAGGTCTAACCGGTAAAATTATTTATCTTTGGGAAAGTAACATTGTAGCTTACTTTCTATGGTTCCTTAGTTAATAGGTATTATGATATATAAAAGCTTTGATAGCTTATGACATAATTACTTAGCAAATAGGTAATGATTAGAGCAACCAGTTTGACTGCAGTGAATTTATTTAAGAGCGTTTACTTTGTTTTTTTCAGTCGCACATTCACCAAATTTCCGTTACAATAGGAACAGGCACAGAAGATAAGGAGGAATCATTTATGTTTGGCACTTTTGTAACAAATTTTAAACGCCACACATTACTACGAGCAGCAGTTTATATTGTATTAGGAAGCGCCATTCTGTTTCGACCGACCGCATTTTTCCATTTGGTGGGTTATTTAATCGCCGGATATTTAGTTCTAATGGGATTGATTAATATCTATGACGATTACCAAATAAAAAAAGCCACCGGTTCCTTTGGCTTAGGGATGGCAAGCGGTATTATTTTTCTTGTTTTAGCAGCAGCTTTTCTTTTATTTGCGCCAGTCATTGTCTCTGTTTTGCCTTTCTCTTTAGGCGTCGTTATTGCGCTCAATGGTCTTTTCCAATTAATCACAGCATTGAACAGCAAGCGTTTCATTTGGATTATCTATAGCGTAATTGTGTTACTTGCTGGTTTTATGTTAATATTTAATCCTTTTAAAAGCTTTATTGTCTTATTCCAAGTATTCGGCTGTGTATTGATTTTTATGGGTATTTCTGAAATTATTGCTCACTTTCGCAGCAATCAGGCCCGTTAGACAACCAATGAACCAACACGTTCATAGAGCAAAAGTCCAGCAGTTGTACTAATTATCATCAAAAACGGAGAACGATCTCGCGAGGTTTAAAACACGCTTACCGTTGTTCTCCGTTTTTCTACGCCCATTGATTTTACTGTGTTTAATGATACGTTTACTCCCCTAAAAACTCAAATACTTCTCTGCGATTATACAGTTTTAAAACTTTTTCACAAACAAACTGTGAAAAAAAGGCTCCTGCTAATGGGACCAAAAACCAACTAAACAGCATTATTCCAGGATTCAACCCCTGCTCTAGAGCAGCAAGCGGCCCTACTAATCCTACCAAGCCAAATCCTGCGGAAGCCGGCGTACCTGAAATTGAAAAGAAAGCCACCGACAGCGCTGCTAATGAAGCGGTGAAAAAGCAAGAGACCAAAATCACCGGTTTTCTAAACAAGTTGGGCATCATCATTTTCATAGCACCTAAAGCAATAGCCATCGTTACGCCAGATTTATTAATTTTCCAAGAATTGACAATCAATACAATAGTCGTCGCCGCAACACCCATCGCAGCAGCTCCAGCAGCCAAGCCATTTAACTGAATCGCCACACCAATAGCAACGGTTGAGATTGGCGATAAAATCAAAAAGGCAAAAGAACAGCTGATTAAGACACTCATCAACACAGGCTGCAGGGTCGTGAAGGCATTAATTCCATTACCAACAGCAGCTGTGACTGCAGCAACATAAGGGTAGAGGAAATACCCGACAGCACCGACACCAACTCCTGCTACAATGGGCGTTAAGACAATACTCACTGAACCAAAGGTATCACCAATCAAAGTAATCACAAGGATAGCCAAAGAAGCAGTTAACATCGTATTAATGATATCACCGGTTCCCGCCCCCACTAAAGCAGCAGCTTGAGTATCGTATTTAATGACACCAGAACCTGCAAAGGCAGCACCACCTACGACTAACATCTTCAAGGGTTCCAATTGAAAATGGCTAGCAATTAGCGTCCCGATAATTAACGGCGTCGCTAATTGAAAAATGAGTCCAATTTGAGTAAACGTGAGAGCAACAGTATTATTTCCAAATAGTTTTAAAATGGCAGCTAAAACCGCATTAGGAATTAAACCGATTAAAATTCCTGTGGCAGTTCCCGCTAGAACACGATTAATAAATACTTTCGGCGTCATTTCATCGTTCATACATCCACCCTCTTCTTTATTATTTCCCAACAATTCCATCGAAATTTCATTTTTGCTGTTGTTACACAGATTAACTGGTTTGTCTTCAAAAGTCAATTAATTTTCTAAATTTTCTGAATATTTTTGTTTATTATATCTCAGTTGATAAAGTTAGTCTTTTATTGAAGATTTAAGCTATAATCAATGGAGAGTTAGTTCACGTAAAGAAAGGAAGATTGAATGGAGAAAGAAAAAAATCAATGGATTCGTTTTTTAGGAGGAAAAAATTTACTTTTTACATTAGTAGTACTGTGCTTATTGGCTATCATGATTTTTCTATTTCATGCGATTTCGTTTTTCTTTAAACCTTTTTGGATTATTTTCGGCGCCTTACTGCCACCGGTTCTATTTGGCATCATTATTTTTTATTTGCTAAATCCTATCGTGAAACGTTTGGAACGAAAAATCCCTCGAGTTTGGGTCATTGGCGGTTTGTATGTTCTAATCATCAGTTTGCTGGTTTTTGCTTCATTACAATTCGTTCCTATCCTACAAAGCCAGACAGAAGAATTAATAAAACAGTTTCCCTCCTTTTGGAATGGTTCTTTAGAAACGCTGAAGCAGACCGTCGCTAAAACGCCTTTTGCAGATGAAGTAAATCGTGCGACACAATCGTTGGAAAACGTTTGGGGCAAAGTGAGCGAATTTGCTGGGGATTATCTTCAAAAAGGCGTTCAAGGAATCGGCAGTGTTTTTTCAGTAGTGTCGTCGACTTTTTTGACGTTGTTTACCGGGCCAATCATCGCCTTTTTCTTGTTAAAAGATAAAGAAAAGTTTTATCACTTTGTAAAAAATATTGTGCCGCCTCTCGCACGCAATGATTTTGATGAATACAGCCAAATCGTCAATACTCAAATTGGTGACTATCTTAAAGGACAAGTTATTGCCTCAATCGTCCTTGGCGTCTTGTACTGGCCGGCTTTTCTTTTGATTGGTTTACAGTTTGCCGGAATTCTTTCCTTGGCGGCAGGTATTTTATGTATTATTCCTTATATTGGCCCTTTTATCGCTTTTATTCCCGGTTTGATCATTGCATTTCAAGATTCAACATTTATGGTTATTAAATTTGTCGTTATTTGGTTTGCAATTCAGCTATTTCATGGTGACTTTGTGATTCCACGTGTGATGGGGAATCGCTTAAAAATCCATCCAATTACAATTTTACTAGTTATTTTAGTGATGGGAGAACTACTGGGCTTAATGGGAGTCATCTTTGGTATTCCGCTATATTGTCTAATAAAAGTAACCGTCATCTATCTTTTCCGTAAACTTAAACAACGTTATAATCGTTTCTATGGAGATAAAGGACAGTATGAAGAAACCACTTTTACTAAGGAAGATTACTTAAAGCAAACGGATGATTAAAAATAGAAGAAAGAAACAAAAGATAAACGCTTGCTTTTGCCCTTTCCAAAAATGTCATGGTGAACAATAAGAGATAAGAGAAAGCTTTCTATGCTTGTTTGATATCCAGTGAAGGAGTACAGAGCTACTATTGTGGAAAACAGTGAATTTCATTAACGAACTTGGCTTATGGGGCTGGACTTTTGTGCCAGCCTCTTTTTACATATTCATTAAACTGTCAAAATCAAAGACTTATAACAAACCTTAAGTTTTGCATTCCTATACTGCTCGAACTATACTGGCGATAACCATAAGCTTAGCGTCACACAAATTCTTTTAAAGGAGCGAATTTCTCATGAAAAAAACAATTGTAAGAACGAGTGTCTGCCTTGGATTATTAGCCTTAGGCGCACTATATTTAGCGAAAAAAACGGGTCTTTTAGAAGATGACCAATATTTGTACGATGAATTTGAATCACATTAAAGTAAAAACAACGTAATAGTCAGATGATGGAGGCAAGTACAATGAGAAAAAATAAAGCGATCATGATCGGAGCTGGCATCGCCAATATGGCGGCGGCAGTCTATTTAATCCAAGAAGGAAATTGGCGCGGTGATCAAATTACTTTTTATTCCTTAGATGATCACGGCTCAAACGATGGCGCTCCTAGAAAAGACACTGTCGATGAATATTGGAACAAAAATCACCCTACAGAAAATAAAAAAGGCTTTATCGCTCGTGGCGGACGTATGTTAAACTACCGCACTTACGTTGATCTAATGGATTTGTTAAGTCGAATCCCATCAGTCACCGAACCAGATATGACTGCTGCAGAAGATACTCGAGACTTTGACGCAAAACATCGCACCTTTGACAAAGCTCGGTTGATGGAAGGCGGTAAAGGAATTATTGATGCCGGCCATTTAGGCTTTAACACTAAAGATCGGCTGCTATTAACCAAATTAATTGCCATGCCGGACTCCGAGGAAGAGAAATTAGACAACATTACTATTGCCGACTATTTTAAAGAGGATCCCCATTTCTTTGAAACTAATTTTTGGTTTATGTGGGAAACGACCTTTGCTTTTCGAACTCGCAGTTCCGCTCAAGAGTTACGTCGGTATATGCACCAAATGATTTATGAATTTACGCAAATTGAGCATTTGGTAGGCGTCAATCGAACCCGTTACAACCAATATGAAAGTATTATGCTACCTTTGATTCAGTACTTAAAAGATCAAGGGTGCCGCATCATCTTAAATCGTCTAGTTACTGATTGGACGTTTAAGGCAACACCGATGCAAGACGAAATTACAGTAACCGGCTTAAAAATGACAAATGTTGAAACACACGAAGAAGAGCTAATTGATGTTGACGACGAGACGGCAGTAATCTTTACGAACGGTTCTATTACCGATTCTACTACACTAGGTGACTTTGAAACACCGGCTGCTGAAAATATGGATTACGGTGCTGCTTCCAGCTTGTGGAAAAAAGCAACAGAGCACTTTTATAATCTCGGAAATCCAGATAAATTTTTTGCTGACCGTGATACCAGTGAATGGGTAAGTTTTACCTTAACAACGAAAAATCATCTTTTATTAAATGAAATTACGCGAATCACTACTCAAGAACCAGGTAACGCTTTGAATTCATTTATTTCAACGGAACCAATTACGCCGTTGGGTCAAAAAGATGTTAACATGTCAATTGTCGTACACCATCAACCACATTTCACCACACAAAAACCAAACGAAACTGTAATTTGGGGATATTTCTTATATCCTCGTCGCCGTGGTGAATTTGTTGATAAGCAATATATTAAAATGAATGGTAAAGAAATGTTGCAAGAGTTAATTGGGCAGCTAGCCAAAGTGGATCCAGGTCCTGTCAACATTCGTGAACGAGAAACTGAAATTATGGAAAGTGTCATCAACAATATCCCTGCTTATATGCCTTATGCTTCTGCTTTATTTAATAATCGAGCCAAAGCCGACCGTCCTAAAGTCATTCCAAAACACTCGACTAACCTTGCTTTTACAGGTGAATTTGTTGAACAGCCTTACCAAATGATCTTCACTGAACAAAGTGCCGTTCGTTCCGGGGAGATTGCAGCCTTCCACTTTGCCGGCATTCCAATGTCACGCTTAGTAAAAACTCCTCGCTACGACAAAGACTTGCCCACCCTTGCTCGGGCTGCAAAAAAAATGTTTGATTAAAAACCGCAAAACCAAATAAGCTTTAAACAGCCAAAGTGTAAGAACCCATCAGCAGCTAGTTTCTTGCACTTTGGCTTTTTCTTTTTACCTGCTTTCCCTCTAGATACCGGAACTACCTTGAGGCAAAAAATTTATTGTCAAAAAAATGCAGATATTACGCAGCTGGATTATGTACGCCCTCACTCATGGAAAGCAAAGGACGACTTGCTCTATTACCTAGCTTTACGGCAAGGATTGATTATACCGTCATCTTTGGCCTGCTTGGTCAAAGTATCGGCTATTACTGCTGTTGTTATTTTTGTTACTTTGTATTTTGGATAAAAAATAGAGGATAGAAGCAACTTACGTTGCTTCTGTCCTCTATTTCGAGTAATCTTCATTTAAATTGACTTAAGCTGAGTGACCTACAATCGTATCACCAACATAGCCAAATCCAACTCGAGTAATGCTTGGGTTAATTTCCCAATCACGGTGACCAGTGCCGGAAGCAGTTACCATGCCGGTTTCATTGTACCAAGCCATAATTACAGAATTACCTGGTCTCCACATAATTGCGATTACTTCATCGCCACGTGACCAGTGATCACTTGGAATTGAACCACCAGCGGCTTCTACTTGAGCTGCTCGTGCAGTAGCTGATGCTGCTAGTCCTGCATCCCAACTTACTGGACGTAAACCAAGTGATGAGCGCAAAGCGTTCAAAGCATCCAATGTTGCATCCCCAGTTGGTGATGGAGTTGGTGTTGGAGTAGGCGTTGGAGTCGGTGCTTGACTATCACTATTTCCACTTCCACTATTTGAATTATTGCTAGAATTGTTATTACTGTTATCAGGCACGTTAGTTGATCCAGTGCTTGAGCTTCCATTGTCAGCTGACGTTGAAGGAGCTGTGCTGTTAGCTGTTGATGAACTATCTGTGCTACTTGAAGCTGTATCGCTAGAGCTGTTAGTTGTTGATGCTTTAGCTTCCGCTTGTTTTTGTTTTTCTGCTGCAGCTTTTTGTTCTTCAACAAGGCGTGCTTGTTCTTTCTCAGCTGCTTCTTTTTGTTTCAACAAAGATGCTTTTGACCCTTCAGCAGATGATTGTTCTAAAGCAAGTGAAGCTTTTTTCACATTCAAATCTGCTTGTTTCGCTACAAGCTCTTGTTTTTTCGTTTCAAGTTCAGCTTTTGTTGTTTCAATTTTTGCTAATTTTTTTTCTGTTTCAATTTTTTTGCTTTCAACTGTTTGTTTATCTTCTTTTTGTTGTTTCACTAAATCGTTGTTTGCGCTAACGATGGTTGTTACGGCTTGTACTCGAGCAATTGCATCGCCAACTGATTTAGCATTCAAAACGGCATCCATAATGGTAGTACTTTGGCCGTTGACTTGAACATCACGAGCTTGCTTTTTAATTGCTTCAGAGCGTTTGTCAATTCGTTCTGTCAAAGTAGCAATTTCTTGTTTTAACTCTTCAGTCTTTGTTTTCAAATCTGTTTGTTGTTGTTTTAGGGCTAGGCTTTCATCATAAATAGAAGAAACTTCTGATTCCAATGAAGAAACTTGTGTTGCTAAATCATTTTGTTTGGCTTTTAACCCAGAAATTTCTTGATCTTTTTGTTCAATTTTCTTATCAACATCAGTGGCTGATACAGTACTTGGAGTTGCTACTGTGGCAAGTGCTAATGAACATAGTAATAAGGATGCGAGTACGCTTTTTTTCACTTTTCATTCCTCCGAATAATTTTCCAAATTTTATTTATCAAATTCTTAATTTTTTTAAACTTTCCTTATGAACATGATCATTCTAACACATAGATGTTTCATTTAAGAGAAATAAATGTTACAAGTTTATTTCATCTTTTCAGTTGATTTTTATTGTTAATAAACCTTATGAAACAAGTATTCTGCTCCTTCACTATTCATTTATTTTCTATTACAAAACACCAGAAGAACATAAAATGCGAAATTCTTCGCTTTTTTTCGTGACAAAAAGTTACAGATTTGAGCTAAACAAACTTAATAATGAATGAAATTTGACCTTTTTTGTTTAAATTGTGAAGGCTCATACAAAAACATACGTAATGGTTACATACCAAAAAAGCTGCCAAATCACTAAGACTGACAGCTTTTAATTCATTGATTGCCAATGAATATATTTTTTTCACAAGCCTTGGCGCCCTTTTATAATCGCTTAGCTACGATGCTTGTTCCTTTGAATCATTTTGTTAATCCGCACAATCTCATCACCGAAGTGCTGCCAATCACTGGCTCGTGGCGGTGCTAGCCAAATTAATACCTTCGCCGAAAAGACTGTATTAGGCCGAGTATCAGAAATAATTAAATCAGTATCTGGCCGAATTACTGACTGAAAATTCAAGCTAAACGTATCAAAGGTTTGAATTTGAGCTTTGATAAATTGGTTATAATTCTCACCTTGAGTAAAATCAACATAAACATTGATCATTCTTTTCTCAATCATCTGATCGTACATTTGAGCGAGCGTTAACAATAAATTCAGAAAAAGTGTTTTCTTACTGAAGGGAAAATCCTCTTTAAAATCGGTGACGAACTGTTGACAAATTTCAAAAATAACCGGGTACCGTTCATAGAAAAATTCTAAGTCCATTACTCGTAAAGAAATATCAATGAAAGGTGTGACATATTTATGTTGATAAAGTATAGCAAGAATTTTTTGTTGGATTGAACCTTCTTTCAGTGTCAATTGCATTTGTTGAAAAAAGTAATCATTCAATTGAGCTGCATAATGTTCTAACTGACTATTCTCATAATCACATAATTCTGTCCGATAAACAGATAAGATATTTAAAATTCCTTGAACCTCTACGTTAATTTCTTTCGTGGGCCCTTTTAATACGTTGGAACACCAATGATACAGTAATTGATAGAGTTCATTCGACTTATCAAGTGCTGGTACTAATGTTTTTTTAGACAGGGCATAGTTGCGTCCTTTTCTAGTCCGCTCCAGAAAAACGAATAGATAATGGCGTAAGAAGTGAAAGGTATGAACATTTTCATAACATTGCTTAAGACTGGCAAACAAGTTATTCACTAACAGAATATCCGTTTGATTGTAGATTGTATCTGTATCCTTGTAAATCCGATAAAATAGCATTGTAAAATATTGTCGAATAGTCTTTTCATTCCCGATTAATTGGCAGTTTTTTGTCAGCTTGATCCCATACTGCTTCAATTCTTGCCTAATATGATCGATAATTTTATACACAACCGTCCGACTCATTCCTTGTTTTTCGCTATATTTCTTAATGGAAGTAAACTTTTGAAAAAATATGGTTTTTAATAAAGAAAATTCCAACGAATTCCTGACATAATATTCTTCAATAATACTGGAAGAAATTTGCTCACTTTGAAAGAGAATCACTTCATTGTTTTGTTCAATAATTTCCATTTCTCCATTTAAACCAAAGCGAGCAGCGTCATCATTTAATTCCACCATATTTCGTTCCAACAAATAATGAGAAACAGCCAATTGATCGCATAAAATCTCTTTACGTTCTGAAAATGAATATTTTTGCTCTAATCTTCTGATAATAGCCAGTTTTAATTTTGCACGTTCATCCAATAACAAAAACTCCATTTATACTCTCCTTGATCCATATAAAAGTGTACCGGATAAAGAACCAAGTGTCTCTCCAAAAAGCGTTGTCACTGGCTCTGCTCCTCCGGTACGTTCAATTCTTGACGGCCTTATCACAGCATCACTTCCCAGTAGGTCATCGTTCAACATGATTTTTCCATTTACATCTGCTTGGCTTAACTGATCACTCCCTCCTAGTCTTCCTTTGTTGTTTGCAATAAAACTTTGCGCCCGTCTCACATGCGTGACATATATTTTAGCTACAGAAACATGCGATTTATAGGTGAATTTCACAAAATATAGTCCGATTCTTCGAACATTTACATTATTTCTTATAGTTACTTGATCTAAACTTAATGGCTGTCCATCACTGCCTTTCATAGAGACGAGATTTGCTTGCGGCGTCCATTCTCCATTTAACGGAATTTCTACATCTCGTAATTTTATTTCTGCTTGGTCTGCTTTTACTTCAATTGTAGCTGTTGCTTTTTGTCCATTTACTTTATAAGTTACCTTATACTTTCCCGGTGTCGTCACTTCTTTTGCATACGAAGTGATAGAACTAGCTAAAATAGTAGAAGAGAAAAATAACGTGGCGCTTACTACAGTGCGTTGAATAAATAGTTTCTTCAATATTCTGATCCTTTCATTAAATAGCCTACGCAGTCAAAATACTTCTAGAAAAGACAGAAAAAGCATCAGCAAAAACCAATAGCAAAACCAATCAATGATTTCCTATTTACTTGTGCTGCTTGCTACTTCTGTCTAATTCCTATCTTCTCTTCATTCCCTCAATAGCTTCTGTATAAAGAATAACCTAATAACTAAAATTATACAAATAAAAACACCTATAATATTCAATAAAGATGATTTTTCTTCGCCAGTCTTCGGAAATTGCCTCATCTGCCATTTACTTGAAGCTTCTATGTCGTTTTTTTCTGTCTGATCTAATTGAAGTTTGCTCAATTGAGCTATCTCGCTAGTTTCAACTAGCGACAGCTCATCTGAGCTAGCTGTCCCATGTTCATTTTCCTTGGCAACCCCCGCTCGTTCAACAACTGTTACTCTAGCTAAAGCAACTTTTTTTTGTGATTTTTTCGGTAGCTTTCCTTTTAAAGAATATGGTGTTTTTTCAGTAATTGATGGTGTTTGTGTATTTGCCGTATAAAGTATTTCGTAGTTGCCTTTTTCCGTGGTTTTAACCGTTCCTTCTACTGAAACTTCTTCAAATGCTATTTCATTGCCATCTTCATCGGTTGCATGAACAAAATTATCTTGTGGTTCCCAATTGTCGCCTACGTAAATAGTCGAATCAATGACTGTAATGGAAGAACGATCTTCTTTTACGATTACTTTGGCAACTTCCGTGACTGCTCCATATTGATAAGAAACTTCATACGTTCCCACAGTCTTCGGGTCGACAGTTCCACTGACAACTAAGTCTGTCAACTCAAGCTTAGTCCCTGTATGATCAGTTGCTGACAGGAAGTTATCTTTTGCAGTCCACTCTTCACCTAAATAGACCACAATATCTTTAACTACTACTGTTGCTTGGTCCTTTACGACACGAACAGTGACCTCAGTTATTTGTTGCTCATAACGATAGCGGATTTTATATTCTCCGACACAAGTTGTATCAACAGTTCCTTCAACGGTAATGGCTGTAAACGGAACCAGCGTGCCTTCTTTATTAGTTGATGAAACAAAATTATCAATTGGTTGCCAAGTTGTACCTACATAAATAGTCGAATCTTTAGCACTTATAGTGGTCTGGTCGGCTAAGACGGTAATTTTAGCAATTTGTTTTTGGTTTCTATATTCATAGCAAACTTCATAACTACCAGCTTTTGTCGTATCAACGGTTCCAGTCACCTTCAATTTTTGGAGTACAAGCGGTTGACCCGCTTGATCAGTAGCATCTATCAGGTTGTCACTGGCTTGCCATGAATCCCCCACATACAAAATACTATCCTTAACAGCAATCGATGTTTGGTCTGGTAACACTTGAACCGTAGCCGTAACTTCCTCATCATTGATACTGTAAATAATCTGGTAAACCCCAGGAGTCGTGGTAATAACTGCACCGCTAACTGTCACTTCATTCAAAGTAACTGGCTGTCCATCTTTATCTGTAGCTGCCAAAAAATTATCACTCGGTTGCCATGGATCTCCGTCATAAATCGTAATATCCTTAACAGTAATACTGGTCTGATCAACAATTTCTTCAAAGGGAATCTCAAAGGTATTTTCGCCTCTGACAATACTAATCGTTTTTCCTAAACGATAGTCATCAGCAATAATAAATCCCTCAGGCACATCAATTACTTTCATTTGATAGTCACCCGTCAAGATGGAAACAAATGAAAAATTGCCGGCAGCACTTGACGTAAATGATTTAATTTCCCCGGTAATAAGGTCTTTTAATTCAATCTGAACACCCGGGATCGGTTGCGATGAATCGTTAGCTTTACAGGTATAAAAGATAGCATCTGCTAAATAGGCAACACCGGTAGCCGCACCATCAGAAAACCGCAACGTTAAAGGTGATGTCACTGCCACTTTACGGCTAGCTATCGTTTGATCCAACGTTTCTGAATTAATCTGAACTCTGGTATACACATTTCCAGCACTATTAGAAATTAACCGAAAGTGAATGGTAATATTCGTAGTTAATGTATAATCACTAAATATAATTTGAGCACCATGAGAAGTTTTTTCAACGCTATATTCAGTTTCTGAAATACCAGGAATTGAAATGGAATCGAGATCAACTTCGGCGTTGGTAGATCCTTGTGCTTTAATCGTAAAAATCGGATTTTTTATTTGACGAGTACTATCGTTAATGTTTTTGGTAGTGATTATATTTTCAGTTATGTTCTGGTAAGTATCATGCACCGAATGAGATGTAGTTAAAATATTCCCGTTTTCAGTTGGCAAAGTGATCATCGCTGAAAGACTTTGATTGTCATTCAACGGTTCAGCAGTCGTTCCAGTAACAATTGTCGTCAAGGTATCAATCCAGCCATTGGCATTCTTAAAGACCATGATATATCGTTTATTGGTTTGACCAAAGTCAATTATATAACTATTATCATCTTGATTGAATACAATTGCCGGATACCGTTCACTCTCAGGGTCAATCAGCCGAGTGAGTACCTCACTACGATCCCAATATTGCGGATGAATACTGTCTACCTGATCGTTTGAAACATCGTAAAGATCATAAGTAATCTCAGTTGTTTTTGGCGCTTGAATTTTTATTTTTAGTGAATCGTAGGAATCACTTCTGGCATTGATTAAAAATTTATTGCTGCTACTTTGCAGGGTACGTTCGGCACCTCTTTTTTGATTGGTGACCACTGTGCCGTCAATCGTTTCAGCATCCTTAGCTTCTATTTTAATTGGAATCGTATCAATCGGAATGGTCACATTTTTTGTTAAACCATCAGGAACATAATTAAAATCAATGGGAATTGCTATTTCATGAGTAATTGGCTTTAAAAATTGAATTACTGATCCATCTGCTGTGGACTTGATCGTATAATGTTGATCCAAAAAGTAAGTTGAATAAATATTTTGTGGAATGCGCAAAGATAAATAAGCAGGATGCTTAACAGTAATAATCAAATTTTCAACGGGCGAATCAGCCTTGCCCATAGCCATAACAGCAGTTCCATCTTGTGCATCACTTTTTTGATGAGTATTTCCCCAAGTAACTTCTGCATTTTCACTATTAATCAAACTAAGCATTTCCACATATTCATCTAAAATAAGATCGAATACTTGACCATTATTGAGAACTGGAGTAGCCAAAGTTAAAGCAAAATCTTGATTATCAAAGTCAATTTGTTCAATCATCATATTTATTTTTAGTATGCTATCTTTGGTTGCCGTTAACACTAGACGTCGACCTTGAGCTTCTATTCTAAAATAATCATTAATTGAAACCGTTTGATTTTTTTGATCAAATACTGAAAATTTATACTGATCTAACGCTTGTCCATGCTTGCTTTCCAATACTATTTGTTGGCCTGCCTTTGTTTTCGTTAAATTATTAAAAATCGTTACAAGGTAATTCCCCTTGCTTATCATACTAGCCTGTGATTGAAAATTAACAGGGGCTTTAGCAATCTCTTTTTTTAAGGTACCTACTTTTGCTGTGAAAGCCAGATAATCATCTTGTTTCAAGCTAATTTTCCCCACCGACGTCGTAGAGTAGCTCTTGGTAAAAGCATAATTATAGTCCGTGACTTTTTCCAAATACATATCACGATTAACTAGGATAGAATAAGCTTTTTGCTGATCCATGTTTGTAAAAGCGACAGCTAGCCTACCGTAACTATCTTCTACAATTGTATAATCCTTTTCTGGAGTTAGTATTTGTTTGGTTTCTGGTAAAATACTACCAGTGACGGTCACATCATAGGTTGCTATCGTCGGTATAGTATTTTCAATGTCAAAAACAGCTCCCGGATATACTTGGGTTATTACTTCTAACGTTTGTTGGCCTGCTAATGAACGATCCAAATTATAAAAAACTTCTCCATGCAGCCCATAACTGTCATTAACTTTTTTGTAGCTGATAGAATCGACTGTTTCAAATAAATCAAATATATACTTTTTTGGGGTCTTACCAGGGGTTTCAATGGTGACAACCGGGTCTGTTTCTGTAATCAGATAGGTCTTGATGTTCACTGTAAAATGAGTGTCCACAATGCGTTGATTGAAGCAAATCGACATTGTTTTGGCAGCTGCATCTACCGTCCAAGTGGCACCGATTCCCTCCACTGCTCCAGTACTATCTGAATAACCAAGATGCTCTGGCAACTGAAATGTATAACTGGAGCCTGCTGCATAATTCGTTCCTTCCATACTAAAATCAAATACTACGATTACTGGCGTAGCATTAAAAAGGCGATTAGTTCGTATTTGACTATATTCCTGTCCCTCAACACTTGTTATCGACATCGTTTCCAATAGTTCGTCTGTTATGACTTCTGCCATTGTGTTTACCGACGGCTTTTGTTCAATTGCCATTGGAACTTCCTTTTGAGCTTCTTCATCTGAACCAGTTTCAGATTTCTGTGTTTGCTGCTCTGTTTCTTGAACTGAAGAAACCACTTCTACTTGATCGGATTCAGACACAGGTACAGCGCTACCCAGTAATCCCTCTGTTGAAATTGCTTGATCAATGATACCGTCTGAAACTACACTATGATTGGTAGTCGCTTCCCCGAAAGCATTAATCGGCACACTAACATTTTGGAGGATCAAAACTCCAAGCATAGCCAAAGCTATTTTTCTTTTTTCCATACTTTTTTCTCCCTTCAGATACAACCATCTGTTTTAATCATAGTATTTTTTCTAATTGAAATTGTTTATTTTTTTCCAACTATTCAAAATAAAAAAACATACTAAAAACAGTTTATTTATTTTTAAAAAATTATTTTTTATATTGAAATTATTTTCAATAATAAAAATCTAACTTAAAAAGAAAAAATGATACGTTAAAAATCCCAAAATAAGCCAAAATAGTCCATCATACTTATTTTCATTTCAGAAACATTCCTTTCTACATTTCATCAAATCAACTGTTCTAAAATTTTTATATCAAAAAATAGAATTACTATAAATTTTTTTATAATATAATATAGAAGGTTAGCTTTTACCAATACAAACAGTAAAATTTTGCCATGTTTAGTGGCATTTTTTCATAAACATAACAATTTATAAATATCTTTCAACACGAAATAATCCGACCAAGCTCCGTAACGAACGAAAACCACATACCCATTTGTTTAGCTTACAAAGCACCCAATATTCCAACCACCCGCATTCTACAAGAGGCAAGTTGTAACTTTGTCAATATTTCCCCTCCTTCCAGCTTGTCTAGTCGTTTAAGGGCTACATCTATAACTAACACTAGTGAAACCACCTTTCCCACGATGAATTCTGATTCTAGCTATTTATTTAAATTAATGACAGATAATTCCAATCCTAGTAACTTAACAGATACTTCTAACTACTTCCTCTAATTCTGACTTGTTTGAATGAAATGAAACTAACAACTGAATCACTACTGATTGCAGTAGTTCAGTTGCACCAGTCAACACCGATTGTAAAATCAATTGGGAACAATATGAACAATATGAATAATATCAAATAACCTTCAAACGACGAAATAAATAGAATTTTCTAAAAATAAATAGCAGAACTAATCACTAGTATATACTAGTAGGCACTCTCTTATGATCTAGCTTAGTGCTAGCCTATTAAAAAGAAAGATTAGACAATAAATAGGAAAATCCCCAAAGACCATCAAAGGTCTAGTCGCTTTCTCATTTTAAAGCACAAGAAGTCCTATGTATTTCTTATCCTTCTCTGCCAACATATGGAAATTTTTCCTATTTACACAGGTGTCAAACCCTCTTTCTATATGCTTCGAGGGTTTTTACTTGATAAGTATTGATATCTGTTAGATAATGGTCTAGGACAATTAGAAAATCATGTGATAGCTATTTCTCCCTGTAATTTTTTATCTTTGTGATCTAATATTTTAAAAATACGATAAAAATTTACATAAAGAGAAGTTTATGAAATCATTGACTTCTTTAGAGGACAAGAAAATTCGTCAATTTAGTTACTTCGCATATTTATATACTTATTATTAAAACCTTATTATTTTATTCTGAAAGAGGGGATTCATATGCTAAAACTTTACACAACTCCTAGCTGTACTTCTTGCCGTAAAGCGAAAAAATGGTTAATCAATCATAATATTGAATTTGTCGAACATAATATTATGAAAGAGCCTATGAAAGAAGAAGACTTATTACGTATCTTACAATTAACAGAAAATGGAACAACCGATATCATCTCTACTCGTTCAAAAGTATTCGCAAGATTAAGTACAGATTTGGAAAAATTGACTGTTAAAGAGCTAATCAGCTTAATCCAAGAAAACCCATCGTTATTAAGAAGACCGTTAATCGTGGACGAACGTCGGCTTCACATTGGTTATAACGAAGATGAAATTCGGGTATTTTTACCGGCTGAATATCGTAAAAAGGAATTGGCTACTATTTTGTTAATGACTGGTATTTAAGCAGGCATTACCTGAGTACAATTGGAGTAATCTAACTAGTACTTAAAATTAATAATTGGCAGTTGCTAAAATGTACCTCAAAAATTTGAAAATAAGGGAGTAGGACAGTGTCATCAAGACAAGGTCCTACTCCCTACATACTTATTGAATTAGTAACAACTGAACAGTTAAAAAAATTTGTAAGAACTTAATTCTTTGTGGCAAGAAGCCTATCTAGTGAAACAGCTTCACTTTATATTATCTATCCTACATGAGTGTTTTTTAAGTCCTAATCATGCTTTTAAGTTTACTACGTAGCGCAAGAATTGACCTGTAACCAAAGAAAGCCTACTGACAGAATTTATTTTGCAGCACTCATATTCTAGCCTTGCTGTTTTATGCCAGTTCCAATACTTCTCCTTACACTTATTAAGGTGTAAGAAGTCTTTTGCTGAAGCTTTTATCTGGAGTTATTCATCTGGTTTGCTCCATAGTTCATGACAGCAATTCTTAAGGTCTATATATACGCTTTGATAATTGAGCTCTGTCCGTTTTACTTGCAGACTGTGCTGATGCTTTTTTACTATTCGTTTCTTATTTTATTTAGTATTCAAAATCCACATAAAACCAATAAAGACAAAAAACAAACCATACATAATAGGTGATACTTCTTTGCCACGTTTAGCTGCTAGCATCGTCACTGGATAAAAGATAAAGCCTAAAGCAATTCCATCTGAGATACTGTAGGTTAAAGGCATTCCTAACAAAATTAAAAAGGAAGGAATCGCAATTTCCATCTCCTGCCACTTAATTTTACTCAATGACTGAGCCATCAACACACCGACTACAATCAAAGCAGGCGCTGTTACTTGTGAAGTAACAACTGTTAACAAGGGTGAAAAAAGCAAACTAAAAATAAAGAAGAACCCTGTCACAATTGCTGTTAGCCCGGAACGCCCTCCAACAGCAATTCCTGCTGAAGATTCTACATAAGCACCAACAGGAGAAGTTCCTAACAAAGAACCGGCCAACATCGCCGTTGAATCGGCAGCTAAAGCTTTTCCAACCCGCGGCATTTTATTATCCTTCATAAAACCAGCTTGATTTGCTAAACCAACTAGGGTTCCTGCCGTATCAAAAAAAGTGACTAATAAGAATGTCAAAACGACAACCCACAACTGTAGGGAATTAATATCGCCAACATGTTTGACAGCGACAAAAAAAGTTGGTGCTAAACTAGGAGCAGCTGAAATGATCTTTTCCGGCATTGGAATTAAGCCCGTAAACAAACCTAAAATCGTTGTTGCTGCCATTCCAATAAAAATACCTCCGGGCACTCGGCGAACCAGCAACACAACGGTCAGTAGCAAACCAAAAATTGTCAACCACGTAGTACCCACATTCAACGAACCTAAAGCCACCAGCGTCGATTTATCAGCAACAATAATGCCGCCTTCACTTAAACCAAGAAAAGCGATAAACAAACCAATCCCACCAGAAATTGCATACTTCAAATCAGCCGGAATCGCATCGATAATTCGTTCACGTAGCTTAAAAACAGTAATTAAAATAAAAAGCAACGATGCAACAAAAACGCCGGCTAATGCTGTTTCCCATGAAATCCCCATACCGACACAAACAGAATAAGCAAAGAAAGCATTGATTCCTAGTGCCGGCGCCGTAGCGATTGGATAACGCGCCAACAATCCCATTAAAATACAACCGATCGCACTGGCTATGGCAGTTGCGGTAAAGACTGCTCCTTCATCCATGCCAGAAGCACCTAACACTGATGGATTGACAAATAATATATACGCCATTGAGATAAATGTAGTGAAACCAGCCAATATTTCACGTCTCACAGTCGTTTTTAATTTGTCCATTTCAAAATAAGCTGACAGTTTTTCTCTCATTCTGTATCCTCCCAAAATCAAGAAGCAATTCTACTTTAATGGCTTCCCGTCTTAATTATCAAAACAACGTGGTTAATCATATAATAAACCAACATAGAAGTAAATATAAAATAATCAAGTCTCAAAAAATGTAAAAATCGAAGGGAACAGGATCTTCAGTTTTAGTGTTTATTGCAAAAAATAAACAGCTGACCAAAACAACAGCGTCAGCTGTTTTGGTCAGAGGGAATCACGCTTGTAAATTTGGTAAAGTTAAAAGCTGTTGCAGCTGTTCAATTTGTAAATCAGCTTGGTTTTGATCAATTGGAAATTCTTGAGCCAATGCTACAGTATACATGCCAGCTGCTTTGGCAGAAGCGATCCCTAAAGGAGAATCTTCTACTGCTACATAGCTGTCACAAGCCATGTGCTTCATAGATAAAAGATAAATTTCCGGATGCGGCTTACTTTCAGATAACTCTTCACCACTTATAACGTAAGAAAAATAGTGGGTTAAATGGCATTCTTTAAGCATACGTTCGATTTCTTGACGAGGGGAGGAAGAAGCTAGCCCTATTTTAATTGCTCGTTCCTGTAACGTTTGTAAAACAGTTGGAACCTCTTTCCTTAAAGCTTTCTGAAAATCAAGCGGGTGGGCGGCCCGATAACTGTGATACTCCTTTTGGAGCTGTTTTCGGCGTTGCTCATCATCTGGCACTAAAACACGCCATGTGTTGGCTTCTGTTTTCCCAACGTAATCCAATAAATCGGTTGATCCCGGTATTACGCCTATAGCCTTAAAAAAATCCATTCGGCGTTGAAAATAGTACTTTTCACTGTCAATTAATACGCCATCCATATCAAACACTACTGCTTTTTTCATTAGTCTCTCCTATTCTTGAATAATATCATTTAACAATCGCAATTCTAGATCCGGAATAACGATTGTATATTCTCTTTCAATTTGTTTAAACGCCTGATGAATCACTTCTAGTGTTTGCTGTTCCCGTTGAAGGTAAGCTTCAATGTCTGTCTGCTCATCTACACTTTCTTTGCGTAAAATCCGTTCAATCATACAACATGTATGTAAATAAAGGATAAAGAGTTGATTGTTTGAAAAAGATAGCTGCAAACTACTTTCAATTTCTTTCATTGCTTGTTGAACTAAAGAAAGAACTTTTGTTGCATCTAAAATTGTTAAATTTTCGACAATTTTATTAATAGAAAAATTAAATAGCAACGTTTCTTTGAATTTCTCATCTTTAATCACAAAATGACGACTAATTAACCGGACAAATTCAGCGACAGCTTCACCGTTGATCAGCTGTTCCAGGCCAATATAAGGAATTTGTTCAATTTTAGGATTTTCTGTCCCTACAATCATTAATACATCGTACAATTGAAAAGGCGTTTCATACAATTTATTTGCCGTTAATTTCTTATAATCATACGGCAAAATTGTTAATTCTTTGACAATATCACCTAAACATTTAGTTAGAATGTCTTGAATTTGCTTGGCACTGCCCATACCAGTATAACAACAAGTCAAAATTGCTTTCTTTTTATTAACCTTTGGCAGAATTAATTGCTTTTTTATTCGTTGATTGACTTCGGTCATTTGATGAATGTCATGAATACTTTTGCCTTTGAGAATTTGTTCACCGATTTCTAATAAAATTGGCGTACTAACATTATCGATAATCAAAAGCGGCCCTTTAATCTGAGACAACAGACGTTTGCCTAACTGATTAAGCGAGCCCATATCAACCATTAAAATTAAGCCGCTTTCCGGTCGATAATCATTCAAATAGCGCGTAATCTGTTCTTCCACTTTTTCGAGCGTAATATTGATGGGCATATCATAGGCTTGGAAAACATTTTTGCCTAACATGCGGTTGACTACATTCGCTAAGCTACTGGCTGTAGAATAGCCATGAGCCAGCACAATGCTACGGATACCGCTGGACAGTTCTGCAATATTTAAACTATTAAAATACAATGCGATAAATACAAGATCCTCTTCAAATACAGTTTGATCTAACTGCTGCGATAAATGGCCTAATAATTTTTTAGCATACCAATAAGAAGTTCCTAAAGAAGTGTTGAGAAATTCCAGTAAAGAGTCTCTAGCTTCCAACCAGTCATCATTACCGCTTAGTAATTCGTTGTTATTTTTTAAATAGAGATAGTTAGCCAACGCAACTACGCGATTGCCTTCTTGCTCAAAGCCATAGCTTTCGTGCATAAATGACAGTGTTTGACGAATATGATAAGTAAGCACAGAGTAAAATGAAGCTTCTTTTTCATAAGATGTTTGAAAAATAAACTCATCCATACGATTGGTTACTTTTTGCACCATCGCCTCGATAAACACTTGCGGCTGATTGTTTTTTTGCAGCTCTTTGTAAGCTACTAACAATTCATTAAAAAATTTCCTTAAGCTTTGACTTTCTTTATTTTCCAATTGTGGCTGACTATTAGTATGAGGTAGATAATGGCGGTCAGCAATCTTCTTTTTAGGACGACTGATCAACTCTTTATATTTAATGTTGTATTCTAATGGCAGATCCCGCAAGTGAACATGGATCGTATTTGCTGTTTGATAACGAACGTAGGCGCTACCGCAAGCGTATTTGATAATATTTTTAATTTTACCGACATTGCCTTCTAAATCACTATTCAATAAAAAGTCAATCATCTGGTAAGATACATGAATCTCTTTGGACAAAATATTGCTTTCACCAATAAAAAAGGTATCAATCAGCATGAGTCGTTCTAACTGTGGTCGATGCTGAAACTTAGGCAAGTTGATAATTACAGGCAGACGACGCAGAAAAGTCGGCAAAAATGCAGAATAAACATTTTCCGTAGTGGCAAAAATCAAACGGACGGCCACTTGCTTACGAATACTCGTATCCCCCATAGGTGAAAAATAACCAGTATCCATAAAAGTGAATAACTTTTCTTGACCTTCTTCTGACAAGCGATGAACTTCGTCTAAAAACAAAATTCCTCCAGCTGCTTTTTCAATTAAACCGGATTGTTCCTTATCAGCTCCAGTAAAGGCGCCTTTTGTATAGCCAAATAAAGCAGAAGACAGTAATTCAGGATTATTGTAGTATTGAGCACAATTGTATGCAATAAAAGGAGCGGCCGGATCAATGACACGCTGTTCAATTGAATATTCATGAATCTTCTCTGCTAAAAATGTCTTTCCAGAACCACTGGCTCCTGCCAGCAAAAGCGGTAAGCCATGATTGGGATATAAAACAGCGGTTTTAATTTGGTCAATCGCTTCTTTTAAGCTACCTGACGCACCGATGACACTTTCTAAGGCACTTGTTTTTTCAGGAACAAATAACTCTTCCAAAGAAGCATATTCATCATGTTCAACTAAAATTTTTTGCTGTTGCAGCGCTTCTTTGTGCAAAAACAAAACCGGATACGCTTTAATTTTCACCACTCGTTTCTGGCGAAAGGCTCGGTTTAAAGAACTACTCACTGTACTGCGACTCAACTGCAGTTGTTGTGCAATTTCAGGTGCCGAAAACGCCGTTGTTGGCTCATCATGAATCTTCATCGTCAATTGATATAAATAAGCTTCAATTTTTTCACTCATCTGTCTCACCCACCTATTTTACTTATCTTATACTCTAAAAAGCCCCTTCCAAAAAGGCAACCTCTTTTTTCGTTCAAAGGCGAAAAAACCGAGACCGTTTGCCCCAGTTTTTCCGCCTTGGACCCTTTAATAAATTAGTAAGTTAGTTTCCACATATAACGACGTTTAGTTAGTGGATGTTGTCTAGCATAAGATAATTCTTCTGCATAAACTCGGAAGACAGCTGTAATCACAAACGGATTGAAGTAGTCTAACACATCAGCATCAATGTATGCTGATAAGCCATAATCTAAAGCATCCACTACTTCTGTTTTTGTATCAAAACGTTCTAGGAAGGTTAACGCCCGTGCATCAATTTTTCTGGTACGACCGTCATTCATCAATAGAATAAATGGTACATCTTTATCCACGATTTCAAACGGCCCATGGAAGAATTCACCAGAATGGAAGGTGCCTGAGTTGATCCATTGCATTTCCATCATTAAACAAATAGACGTTGAGTAAGCAACTTCGTGTGTTGCACCACTACTCATCACATAAATAACTTTGTCGTCTTTAAAACGTTGGGCAAATTTCTTCGCATCTTTGCGAGCTGATTCTGCACTTGTTTCCGCCAAGTCGTAGACTTTGTCAAAGCCAGCCATCATCTTATCGTAATGCTCATAGCCTTCTACTTGATTTAATAATTCAACTGCTAATTGTAAAGCATAACCCGTTTTTTCCAGTTTGGCAGCATAGTTTTCTGCAAAACGATGGTAAATAACATAGTCAGCGTCTTTAGTTAACGGTGAATCAACACTTCTTGTTAAACTAATGACCGTAGCACCTTTGTCTTTAGCAACGGCATTTGCTTCAACCGTTTCTGGTGTTGTTCCGCCTAGAGAAGCAGAAATGACAACGGTCTGCTCATCTACTGAAACAGGGGTTGCGTGGTTAAATTCATTAGCTGTAAAATGGCTAACCCGCAATTGCTTCGCCGATTGATCTAAAAAGTATTTTGCCGGATAAAGATCAGCCTTGGAAGCACCGCAACCGACAAAAATTACCTGTTTAACTTCTTTTTTTGACACAATTTCTGCAATAATCTCTTTTGGATTCATGAATGAATTCCTCCTGCTTTCTTTTTTATAGACAACCATGGGATATGGTTAATCACTAACTTAAAATACCCAGTAAACTAAAGACAATACCGCCAACAATACAAGCAAGCAGCATCCAGCCAGTTTTGACTTTCTTTTGTAAAAGCCAATACATTAAAAACGTCAGTCCCAACGGAAGAAGTTGCGGCATAATACTATTTAAAACATCTTGTAGTACAAAGGCTTTACCAAAGGAAATCGGTGTAGTGATTCCGATCATACTAGCAATCATCGCTCCGATGACCATCAACCCCACAATAGAACAAACGTACATCACTTTGTCCATCAGACCTTCTGCATATAACTTGGACAGATACTTGTTACCCATCGTATAGCCAATTTTCCCGCCGTAATAAGTCACCAAAAACGATGGGATAAAGGAGATTAAGATTGCCAAAATCGGACCTAAAATACTTCCCTCTTGAGCCAGATTAATTCCCAAACCAAAAGCCAACACGCGAATCGTTCCTTGGAAAAATGAATCGCCCACCCCAGAAAGAGGACCCATTAGAGAGGTTTTAACCGCACTGATTGTTTCTGGGTTAAAATTCTCCTGGTCTTGATAATATTGTTCTTCCATAGAAGCTGCCAACCCTAAAACAAATGCGCTTGTTTGCGGTGTACAATTGTAATACAGCATATGACGATTGTACGCTTCGATTTTTTTCGCTTCATCTTCTGGTTTTTGATATATCTTATCCAAGATTGGAGCAATACCGTACATAAAACCCATATTCATTTGACGCTCATAATTCCAAGAAGCTTGAATCGCCCACGAGCGCCAAAAGAATTGCCAGTATTTCCAATTGTTCGGATCTTTTTCTTTTCCCATTCCTGTATCCTCCTTTATAAATCTTCTAATGGGTCAGCATCGCCGCCGTCTGTACCGGAATGATTCGAACGAGATTCAATCATGTACATCACAAATGCAACGATACAAGCAAAGGCTGCCACGCCGGTGATGCCTAAACCGGAATAAGCAGTGATCAAAAATCCCAGTAGTAAAAAAGGGACCATTTTCTTCGTCAGCATTGTTTGCAACAACAAGGCAAAACCGTAAGCTGGAAGAATTTTACTGGCTACTGTTAAACCATTGGTTAACCATTCAGGAATGGCATCAACGATTTGTTTTACCAAATCTGTGCCAAAATAAATTGCTAAAAAAATCGGGATAAAGTACATAAGTGCATAAAGTCCTGTACCGTAAATAATATGAATCCTTCTAGCTCGTTTAAACTTCCCTTCACTGATTAATCGATCCGCCCAGTGTGTTAAATTAGATAGAATGGTTCGCATTAAAATACCCAGCATTTGACCTAAAACTGAAATTGGAATTGCAATAGTTAACGCCGTTTCTGCTTTTGAATTAGAAAAGATTGCAAAGGCTGTTGCAATAATAGCAGCCATGTTCATATCCGGTGGAGCAGCGGCACCAATATTCACTAAACCCAGCGACATCAATTCCAACGAAGCACCAACCAACAAACCTTTTTCTAAATCGCCCAAAGCAAGACCAACCATTGTGCTAACAATTAACGGTCGCTCAAAATTCAGTCGGCCTAGCAATCGCGAGTCAACAATACAAATGACACCAATCAATCCTAAAATAATTGATTGCAATAACATAACAACATCACGCTCCTTTTAGATCATTTTATTTAAATCCTCTTTTTTAGAGGTTGGTACTTGTTGGATAAATTGGCTGATCCCTTGATTTTTCAAGACTTTGGCATCATCCAGTTCTTCTTCATTAAAAAAGACAGCACTGCCAAACTGAGTCGACCCTTCTTTTTTGATAATACCGCCATAATTAATGGAGGTAATCTTCGGATATGCTTCACAAAATTGACGAACCTCTTTCGTATTTCCGAAAATAAGCATGATATTTTCATTTAACTGTTCCACTTTTGGCATTTTTTGCAAAGCTTCTTCAACTGTAAAAATGTTTAGTTTCATACCGCTAGGCTTTGAGAGATTCAGCGACATTTTTTTAAATTCATCCGTTGCTGCTGCGTTATTAATTACCAAAATACGTTGAATGTTTAATGATTTACTCCAAGCAAAAACTACTTGCCCGTGTAATAAACGATGATCGATACGTACTAACTTAATCATAATTCGTCACCTCCAAATTGATGTTGTCCAAATAATTGTTGACAATCAATTAGTGCTTGCCGACTTTCTTCTACGACTGCAGCTAAACTATCAGGACTGATAGGACAACTTTGAGTAGCGATGCCTATCACTAAAGGTAAATTCATACCTGTTAACAAATGTATTCCTGGATATTGCTGAATTAGTGCCATCAGATCATTATTGACGCTACCGCCTAGAATATCTGTTAAAATATAAACATTTTCAGTTGATGCTTGTTTTTTTAAAATGAGTTTCACTTGTTCAGCGATTGGCTCATCTTCATCGCGAAAAGCAGATAACGCATAGATGTGCTCTTCAGAACCAATAATCATCGCTGCTGTTTGTTTCATCCCTTGAGATAATTCTCCATGACTGGCTAAAATAATCGTGTTCATTTTTCTCCTCCTTTAGCTTTCGCTTAATTATTAGCAAGTCTTGTGCCAAAAAATGTCAAGGGATATAAGCCCTGACTTTGTAAGGGTTTTCCAGTTTATCCAACACTGTTTCTTTTAAAACGCAAGAGTGTGGGGAACAGTGTTGAGCAGTTTGCTATTATAGAAAGTCAAAAAAAAAACCTACTCTTTTACTTCAAAAAAGAATACGCATTTTGTGATGAAATTATTGTTCTCTGTTACTTATTTATCGGTTAAGACATTTGTATTGTTCACCAAATTATTTTCCATCCCGAATCTCATCTGACATGCCTGCATAAGGCGCTTCACTGATTGCTTCTTCATTATCAAGACCGGCCTTACCTATATAAGAAATTTTCACGAATTGCGGAACCAATAATTTAGGATAAGTTTCATATTTATCCCGAGCCGCTTCTATTTCAGGCAGATGTTCATTTTGGAAAACAACAGTAATTTTTGGTTGTTTTTAAACCCATTCTAGGAAAAAATTGTGCCGTGAAGCTTCACTTCATTTGGCATAAAATCAAGCGCAACGTCGATACCTTTTGGTTCCGTCCAAGTGATTTCATAGACGCCTTCGGTCAATTCGACCATTTGAACTTCTTGATCTTTCACCCATCTACCATGCCACCATGAATTCGATAGTCAACGGTATGATCATTTTTAGCATACCATTCATATTCCCACCCATTATCATACTATACCTTATAAACTATTCATTTGTACAAATACAAAGACTTGCCAACTTAATCCCAAAATCTAAATAGATTTCAATCCATATCCACAAATAAAATCAATAGGGAGTATTTTAGTGTAATTATATTCTGCTTCTTTCATTGGTTTTTCTCCAAAGTTTTCATTTACAGCAAACGCTTTCACTATTAAAAAGAGCATGCTGAAGTTGCTGCTATCTGATCTTTTTAGACGAATGAAAGAATTTTGTAAGCCATTGATAAAGTTATCTTTTTTAATTAAGTCTCCTTCATCCCGGCAACCTCCAGCTAAACGCTTCGCTTGGTACGTATCGAAGCCATGTTCTCAAAGCTTATATACTCTTAAATTATTTTTTAGCCAATTCTGCAGCCCTATTGTTGCAAACACAAAATAGTTCCAGTTCCATCATCATTGATTCCTACAACTGCTTTCCATCATTACACTGATCAGAACCAAAGACGGCTCTGTCAAATATACGGTTCCGAATCTCCGCCTTAAATGAAGCAGGATTCACTTCATTTAAGGCAAGCTTCCTACACAGTTAACTGGTTCAACAAAAGAAACCAAGAATAAAATTAAGTCACTCAGCCCCGACATTGAAAATAACACACGCCATTCTTCTAAGACAATTCTCTATTAGAACTATACCAGCTAAACAGGAGCGTGCTATACTAGAATCTTTGGTCCAAAAATATCATCATTTATGATACGGTTCTCCTCGTATAATCCGAAAGCTACGATAGATTTGTTCGACTAAAATCAGGCGCATTAATTGGTGGGGATAGGTCATTTTACCAAAGGATAATTGTTGTTGGCTGCGTTTTTCCACCGCAGTGCTTAAGCCTAAGGAACCGCCGATAACAAAGACCAGCTGACTCTGTCCATGAATGCCTAATTGTTCAATTTCTTTAGCCATTGCTTCACTGCTTAATTGTTTCCCATTAATAGCTAAAATAAAGACATAGTCATTTTCACTAATTTTTGCTAAAATCCGTTGGCCTTCTTTTTCTTTGATTTGTTCCATTTCAGCTTCACTAAGCTTTTCCGGTGCTTTTTCATCCGGCACTTCAATCATTTCCAATTTTGCATAATTAGATAAACGTTTCAAATATTCGTTAATCCCTTGAACTAAGTACTTTTCTTTTAATTTTCCCACACTAATAATTTTGATTCGCACAAGTTCACGCTACTTTCTGTTTTTTCAAATTTCCTTTATTTTATCACGAAACCATAGGGCTTTCCACAGCATTTCCACATACTTATGCACATATGCACAGACTTATCCACAGACGTAATAGAAAAATCACCTTATATAACAGGTTTTTTTATACAAACACATATTCCCCGTTTTTTTATCCACATTATCCACATTTTGTGGATAACTTTTAACAAAACAATACACAGCTTTTCCCGCCAGTTTTTCACAGCTTCTTGTGTATAACTTTATTTTTCGTGTTTTTTCATTAATTTTTCCTCATGATGTTCATAAAAAATTCAAAGCTTTTCTATAGACTTAACTTGTGCTAAAAAGCTATACTAAGTTTATGAATATAATGATCTTAATCAGGAGGCTGTCATTTTTATGGAAAAAAAAGATATTACACCTAAATCAAACAAAAATAATCTATGGAAAAAATTTGGCGTCGGCTTAGCCGGTGGTTTATTGGGCGGAGTATTAATGGTAGGTGGTACATATGCGGCGATTAATACAAATCTTCTCCCATCACCATCTGGCTCTTCTGCCAATACAACAAATACTAATGCCAAAGGCGAAACCAAAGTCAGCAATGTAAGCTATGATGTTTCCAGTGATGTTACAAAAGCTGTTAAAAAGGTTCAAAACTCAGTGGTCTCTGTCATTAATCTCCAAAAATCAAACAAAAATTCTGCTGATCCTTTCGGTAATCTTTTTGGTGAGAATAACGACGCTCGTAAATCTGATAACAACAGTGGTGAATTGGAACCAGCCAGCGAAGGTAGTGGCGTTATTTACAAAAAAGATGGCAAGGATGCTTACGTAGTAACAAACAACCACGTCGTTGATCAAGCACAAGGTTTGGAAGTTGTTTTATCCGACGGCACGAAAGTAAAAGGAGAACTAGTCGGTACTGATTCTTATACTGACTTAGCGGTTATTAAAATTTCCTCCGATAAAATAAGCCAAGTAGCAACCTTTGGTGATTCAAGCAAACTGACAGTTGGTGAACCAGCCATTGCCATCGGCTCTCCTTTAGGCTCTGATTATGCAAATTCGGTTACCCAAGGAATCGTCTCTTCTGTAAATCGGAACATCGTCAACAAAAATGACTCCGGTGAAACAATTAATATCAATGCTATCCAAACAGACGCTGCGATTAATCCTGGAAATTCTGGCGGTCCTTTAATCAACATTGAAGGTCAAGTCATCGGTATCAACTCTGTTAAAATTGTACAATCAAACAGCCAAGTAAGTGTTGAAGGAATGGGCTTTGCCATTCCAAGTAATGATGTAGTATCCATTATTAATCAATTAGAGAAAGACGGCAAAGTTACTCGTCCGGCTCTTGGTATTACAATGTCTGATTTAACATCAATTTCAGCTCAACAACAAGAACAAATCTTAAAACTCCCTGCGTCTGTCAAATCAGGTGTTGTCGTTCGTTCCGTTGAAACTGCTACGCCAGCTGATAAAGCCGGATTGGAAAAATATGACGTCATTACTAAAATTGACGGCAAAGAAGTTAATTCCATGACTGATCTACAAAGTGCGC
Source organism: Enterococcus faecalis (assembly GCA_051295955.1). Classification (GTDB taxonomy): domain Bacteria; phylum Bacillota; class Bacilli; order Lactobacillales; family Enterococcaceae; genus Enterococcus; species Enterococcus faecalis_A. The sequence continues at coordinate 101,337 of JBPDWA010000005.1, forward strand.
TTTACAAGAAAAAAGTCGGCGACAAAATAGAAGTGACCTTCTATCGTGGTGCGAAGGAAAAAACCGTTACCGTAAACTTAACCATCGATAAATCAGCAATAACTAAAAATAATTAAAAAAGGTTGAGCCAAAAACCGATGCAGTTCGAGCAATTAAAGGAAAAGACGTACCCTCTACTTTTTATACTGAGGAGCTTTTACGAAATTTTCCAAGTCTGATGCTTGGTCGCTGTTTATCCAAAAAAAGTGGCTGGAACAAAACGAACCAATGGTTTTGTTCCAGCCACTTTACTGTTCAATCAATTTGCGTGCCTAATAGTTGGATAATTATTCTTTTCCTACTGCAAAAGCTGCACCGATTTCTGCATCAAATGGTAGCTCTAAGATTCCTTTTTTCGTCGGTGCATTCGGCAAACGTAATTCTTTGGCTGAACAGATCATGCCATAGCTTTCTACGCCACGTAAAAGACCAGGCCAAATCAGCAAACCGTCTGGCATCATAGCACCAGGCTTTGCGACTACTACTTTTTGACCGGCTTTAATATTGGGGGCTCCACACACAATTTGTAAAATTTCGCCATTATCAACTTCTGTTTGCGTAATTGATAAATGATCTGAGTCAGGATGTTTTTTACAAGCTTTAACAAAGCCGATAACAATTTTTGGTTCTTGGTCGTGTTCGATAGTTTCAGTAAACCCAGCTTGGCTAATGGCTTCATTGAGTCGTTCAATTTGAGCTTCTGTTAACGTTATTTGACCTTGGCCTTCAATCGAGCTAATTAGGTCTGATGCTTGAAAGATATTCCAAGCAACCACTTGTTCTGGATTTTCCACTAAACTGACTCGGGCAATTTGACCATTGCGTTCAACTTTTTTTTCTTTTCCTTGGTCATCGGCAACCACAATCATCAAGACATCACCGACATGTTCTTTATTATAAGCAAAAATCATGGAATTGTTCCTCCTTATTGGTATCCTGTCCTATCTTATCAAAAAATTACGATCTCTGCATACCTTTTTTCCTTTTAATTAGGAACCGCCTGCTCTTACTTCAGGCTTTAGGCCACTCGCCTGTTAGTTTTACAAAAAATGTGAGGAAAAAGTTCGTCAACTTTTCCCTCACATAAGCAACTTTTTGATTAAAATCAACAGTTCTTTTAGCCCTTCCAACCATTCAAGGCTAGCTTTTTACTAATTGAGCTGAAATATTCACTTTCCTTATTTATTTTTGGTTTTCTTTTGGATGAACAATCAACACATCACAAGGTGCTTGGCGAATAATATAGCTACTAACACTTCCCATCATCATTCGTTCAACTGCATTTAAGCCCGATTGCCCTACCATGATTAAATCAATTTCATATTTTTGCGGCAAGTCATGGCTCATCAGTTCTTTTGGTGACCCAAATGAAATGACCGTTTCAACTTCATGAAATGCTACGCTTTCAGCATATTTTTTGCAATCATTTAATATTGCTTTGGCGTTTTCTGTTTCTTGATCAATTAAATTATTATTCAGCGTTGAATAACCCATCAACGTGTAGACTTGATTTTCAATAATGTGAGCGACAATCACGCGCCCGCCATTCCTTTTAGCTACTTCGATCGCCTGTTCATAAGCTAAAGTTGCTTGATCGCTACCATCTACCCCAACTAGAATATTCTTATACGTTTGCTCTTCCATGAGATTCACCTTCCTGATGATTATTTTTTAGCAAAAATAGTGAAGCGTCCTGTAGTTGAAAACTAACTAAGCGTCCTTAAGAATTCACATACTTCTTCTTTCGTCTTGCGGTTTTTATTCACCAGCCGTCCCAGTTCCTGACCATTATCAATCACAACAAAACTAGGAATTCCAAAAATACTCCATTGGGCAGCTACATCAATGAAACGATCCCGATCCACTTCAATAAATTGAAATTGTGGAAACTCAGCTTCAATTGCCGGCATCATCGGTTTAATAAACCGACAATCTCCACACCAGTCAGCTGTGAAGAAAAAAACATTCTTACCCTTTTCAACATAGGTGGCTAACTCTTCTAAAGATGCTGGTATGATCATAAGTTTTGGCCTACTTTCCGTAAATAATCGTATTGACTGTTGATTGATCCAACCCTTTTAATGTTTGTAAAAGCATTTCCCGAGCTGCTTCAAAATCAGCAATGCTAAACATTGTTTGGTGAGTATGAATATAACGGCCGCACACACCAATAACCGTACTTGGCACACCATCGTTTGTCGTATGAGCGGCACCAGCGTCGGTTCCACCTTTTGAGACAAAATATTGATAAGGAATATTATGGGTTTCTGCTGTATCCAGCAAGTATTCCCGCAAGCGCGGCAAGGTGATCATGCCTGGATCAAAAATTCGCAATAAAGTACCTTCTCCTAGGTGACCAAAAGTACCTTTTTTCGTTTGAATGTCATCTGCAGCAGAACAATCTACGGCAAAGAACAAGTCCGGTTTGAATTTGTGTACAGAAGGTTTAGCGCCACGCAAGCCGACTTCTTCTTGAACGTTGGCACCTGCAATTAATGTGTGTCCTAATGCTTCTGTTTGTAATGCTTCCAAAGCTTCTAAAACTAACGTACAACCATAACGGTTATCCCAAGATTTGCTAATAATATTTTTTCCATTGGCTGTTTTAATTGTTTCGACTTGAGGTACGATAGAATCTCCCGGACGAACACCGTAGCTTTCTGCTTCCTCTTTTGACGAAAAGCCTGCATCGAATAATACATCGGTAACTTCTAATTGTTTTTGTCCGCTCGTTCCTCGTAATAAATGAGGCGGAATTGAAGAAGAAATACATGGATAATCACCTTTACGTGTTTTTAAAGTAAAGCGTTGTGCAGAAACAACGTACGGATTCCAGCCGCCCAAAGGCACTACTTGAAATAGCCCGTTATCGTTAATTTGTGTTAGCATAAAACCCACTTCATCCATATGAGCAGCTACCATCACTCTTGGTGCGGCTTCAACAGAAGAACGTTTGATTCCGAAAATACCGCCTAAGCCATCGTATTGTACTTCATCAACTAAAGGCGTCATTTCTTTTTTCATATACGCGCGAATATCTTCTTCAAATCCGCTGGTTCCTTGTAATTCTGTGAGCTCTTTGATGCGTTGAAATGTTTTTTCTTCCATAGATGTGTGTCCCATCGCTTGCTTTTCCGTTGACTTTTTTGGCGAGCACAAATTTGTCTGTATAACAAAAATGTCTTATCTATAAAAAATAAGAATGGGTACTCCTTTCATATGATTTCGTCTTCCATTATAACTCAATTTAAAATAATTGCCCATTGGTTTTCCTTTTTTACTGCTGAATATGAGAAGGCACTAAAAGAATCATGGAAAACGGTATTTTGTTTCTCCACAGCTACAGGACTATGGTAAAATAAAACCAAAGACGAATAAATCAATGAGCAGCTTTACGCCTAAAGGAGGCAATTATATGAATACAGAAAATGATTTTGATTATTTTAAAGGTGGTCTGGCCCTCGGCGTTGGAATCGGTCTTTTAAGCGGCGTTGCATCCACCTTATTTTATCAACGGAAAAGAACCATCGCCGCAGATGACGTATTAGATACTATTAAAGCCGCTTTTTTAAAAGAAGGCCCCATCGAAGGCTCTTGGATTGAATTCCAGCAAAAACCACTGCGAAAATTTGCCATTCATTCGAAAATTTACACTGGCGGTATTTCTCGGATTGAAGATGACGGCATCGTTCAATATGAATTTACAGCAGACGCTCATACAGGCACTGTCATTGATATCAAAAGAGTCAAACTCTAACAGTTATTCAAGAGTTTGCCTCTTTTATAAGCGAGCAGGAAAGGCTAATGAGTCTTTTTTGCTCGTTTACTTTTTATTTTATCAGGAATATTAAAGAAAACAGAACACTTGGTTCTAAGTCAAAACAAGTTTATACTATCAAAGGAAGGAGTTGTTGTTACACATGACATATGAAAAACATGGCTACGATATAATTATCGAAAGTTTAAAAAACCATCGCGTCCCTTACATTTTCGGGATTCCTGGTGCAAAAATTGATGGCGTTTTTAACGCTTTGAAAGATGACGGTCCAGAACTGATTGTCACCCGCCACGAACAAAATGCAGCGTTTATGGCTCAAGCAGTCGGCCGTTTAACAGGAGAACCTGGCTTAGTGATTGCTACCAGCGGCCCCGGCGCCAGCAACTTAGCCACTGGCTTAGTTACCGCTACTGCTGAAGGGGATCCTATTTTAGCGTTAGGCGGTCAAGTAAAACGTAGCGATTTACTAAAACTTACCCACCAAAGTATGAACAATGCTGCGTTATTTGAACCAATTACCAAATATAGCGCTGAAGTTCAAGACCCTGAAACCATTTCAGAAATCATCACCAATGCTTACCGTTTGACTAAAAGCGGCAAAAAAGGTGCCAGCTTCATTAGTATTCCACAGGATGTGGTAGACGCTCCTGTAAAAAATGACGCCATTCATCCTCTAAGCGAGCCAAAACTAGGCCCTGCTTCTGAGACAGATATTCGTCAACTAGCAAAACGAATCGAAGAAGCAAAGCTCCCCGTGCTTTTAGTAGGCATGCGCGCTTCTGGTCGTAAAGAAACCGCAGCGATTCGGCGACTACTTGACAAAATCAATTTGCCAGTCGTTGAAACATTCCAAGCAGCTGGTGTTATTTCTCGTAATCTGGAAAAACAACACTTCTTCGGTCGTGTCGGCTTATTCCGCAACCAACCAGGTGACATGCTTTTAAAACGTAGCGATTTAGTCATCGCAATTGGCTATGATCCAATTGAATATGAAGCACGCAACTGGAATGCCGAAAAAGATGCACCAATTATTGTTTTAGACACCATTTTAGCGGAAATTGACCCTTATCTCCAACCGGAAAAAGAGCTAATTGGCGATATTGCCGCAACAATTTCATTATTGACTGATGATATGGAGGGCTATACATTATCAGCAGATTCCAAAGCCTATTTACAAACGTTAAAAGAAAAAATTGAATTACGGGACATTCCCACATCTCATGAAGAAAACGGTCTAATCCATCCGTTAGAAGTTATCAATACTCTACAAGCATTGACGACAGATGAAATGACTGTCACCGTTGACGTCGGCAGTCACTATATTTGGATGGCACGCCACTTCAGAAGTTACGAACCACGCCACCTGCTATTTAGTAACGGCATGCAAACGTTAGGGGTAGCCTTGCCATGGGCGATTGCCGCAGCTTTAATTCGGCCTAACACGCAAATTATCTCAGTTTCCGGCGATGGCGGTTTTCTATTTTCTGCTCAAGATTTAGAAACGGCCGTCCGTAAAAAACTGAATATCGTTCATTTAATCTGGAATGACGGTAAATATAATATGGTAGAATTCCAAGAAGAAATGAAATACGAGCGGTCTTCCGGTGTTGATTTTGGCCCTGTCGATTTTGTGAAATACGCCGAAGCGTTCGGTGCCAAAGGATTACGTGCAACAAATGTTGATGAGCTAGAAGCAGCTATTAAAAAAGGCTTCGCCACTGAAGGACCGGTCGTGATTGATATTCCAATTGACTATTCTGGTAACCAAAAATTAGGCGAAACAATTTTACCAGACCAATTCTATTAAGAAGGTGACTTTTATGAATGAAAAAACAAGCTTGCACCAACATGGAACGTTAGGAGCTTTAATGGCCGGTTTGATGGATGGAACAGCACCTTTAAAAGAAATCCTAACTTGGGGCGATTTCGGCATCGGTACACTTCATGGATTAGACGGTGAAATGATTATTTTAGCTGGCCAGCCCTACCAAGGACGGGCCGATGGGAGCTTAGTTCATTTAACCGGAGCAGAAATGGTGCCTTATGCAGCCGTTACTACTTTTAAGCCAGAACAATCATTGCCAATAAATGATGGAGCCAACCATCAAGCAGTTAAACAATTTATAGAAGCTCATTTGCAAAGTAAAAACATTTTCAGCGCAGTCAAACTAAGCGGATGCTTCAAAAAAATGCACATACGAATCATGCCTAAACAAGAACGCCCTTATGATCGTTTGGTAAATGTTTCTAAAAACCAACCGGAATTCATCCGTGAAGATGTTGAAGGTACGATTGTCGGTTTTTATACTCCGGAACTTTTCCAAGGTGCTGCTGCTGCCGGTTTCCACTTGCACTTTTTGGCTGACGACCATCAATTTGGCGGTCACATTCTTGGTTTTGAACTAGAGTCCGGAACGTTAGAGCTTGCTGCAATGGATCAGTTTATCCAACACTTTCCAACCTCAAATGCTGAGTTTATGGACAATGAAATTGATTATACTGACCTTGCCAATGAAATAGCTGCAGCTGAAGGATAATTTTTCGTTGAAAAAAGGAGTAGGACTTGTCTACATGAGACAGGGCCTGCTCCTTTTTTAATGAAAATACAGCATTTGTTCAACACTTTTACTTATCCTCTGTACTAGCGTCACTTGATGAAATCCACTTAAGAGGATAATTTAGTTAATGTTTGTTGTTGCTTTTCAAATACTTCAGTCACTTTTGCACCAAACTGCCCTTGAATGGTAGTTTCTAGAGTTTGAGAAGTATTTTCTAAAACTTTTTTGGCACTTTCGATTGCTTCTTGCCCTTGTTGCTGAGCTGTCTGTTGCTTCTGATAAGTTTGCTGCAGCTTGGCAACGCCAATTGCTTGGACACGGATTTTTTCTAAATTTTTTTGTAATTGTTTGAGTAGTTTTTTGGCAAATTCTTCCAATTCAGTCATTCCTTACTCTGATTTTTGATTGCTTTTTTGCAATGCTTTTCGATAGTCTTCTTCAAGTTCTGCTTGTTGCTGATCAACTTGTTTTTTGACTTGAGCCAGTTGCTCAAAATATTCGGTTTCAACTTGCATAATTGCCTGTTTGGCTTGATCAAATGGCTGGCTGTTCACAGCTGATTGTTGTACGATTCGATAAATATCCGACAAGGTTGCTTCGATTAGTTGCTCTCCTTTACGTTGTGCATCTTTTAGCACATCTTCGTCTGCTTCTAGGTTGCGACGCTTCTGCTGGTAGGCTGCCGTTAGTTGTTCTTCTTTCATTTTCAGCTCCTTTTAAGGTGTTAGCTGTTGTGCCAATTGCTGATCTTTTTGAAGTAGTTCAGTAATTTTACCTTTGATTTCATTTGATAGAGTTGCAAATGCTTTATCCATCCCTTTAGCTTGAATGATTTTTTGTTGAAACAAGGCCGTTGGCTCAGTGACCATTTGTTGCTCAGTCGCACCGATTGCTCGTAAACTATCATTTATTTCATAGTCAGACAATTCTGCTGTTTGGTCGTAAGCTTCCCTTAAGGTTTCTTGCCAAAGCTCTTCTATCGTTGAGACTATGTTTTGGTAGACTTTTATTGCATTGCTCATCACATTTTGATAGGCACAACGCCCCGCCTCCACGAACAATAATGCTTGTTGATCTTCTAAATAAATTCTTTCATTTTTAGAAAGACCTCCACCGCTAGCAGTTAATTTTGTTTTTAACTGAGCCAACGTGGACAACTGCTTTGTATATTCTCGCATTATGTAATGGCTCGTTTGTACCATAATTCCTTCGGCGTTTTCTGGAGAATTTGAAATTTTCACTTGCCCTGTTTGCGCATCAAATGACCAGCTATCTAACTGGTGGCTGCTTCCTGCTACCCAGATCGTTGTGCCAAAATCATTGCTATTGCCCCAAGTTGAGTTAAAGTCATTCCACTTGGTTACATCATCATTAATTTGTCGGTAATTTAAAAATAGATGGGGATTCTCTTTCATGAAAGCTGCTTCTGCTTTTGTTAAGGAGCGGTATTGGAACCAACCACTAAATACGGTTGTCGGAATCTGATAATGGGCACCTACTTTCAACATGTAGGCCGATTGAGAGTAACCTGATAACTGTTGAATGGTCCAATCAGGATGGTCATCAATTAGCTGACCAACATATGTAAGAGCTATGTCTGCTTGTGGAGAACCATTAGGCGACATGCCTTTGGCAGCAGCTTTTACATCCGCTATATCCTTAGGATATGTTCCAGCCGCCACTACGGTAACCTGTGAAACATCCGGCACTCCTTCAATAATTGGTGCCACTGCCATGCCCTGAAAACCGTAAGCTCCATTTTTAACGGAGAGGATTTTGAAATTTTGATTGCCAGCTGTAACTATATTTTTCTCATTCTTTTTCAACTCTTTATCAGGTTTATTTGTATAAAAAATTTTTTCTTCATCTTTATAATTTAGATCTACTCTATAGACTTCTTTATTTAAATCTTTTAGTTCTTCTTCTGTTACCATTATAGTCTCCTCACTTTTTTATTAGATAAAATAACTTTAATTTCACTTTGTGTTATACCCTTTTTAAATTCTGAGCCACCAGCATATGACCTAAGAGTTTTAGACTTATTATTTAAAGACATACTTACTCCAATGTTAGAGGTTACACCATAACTAGTTGATATCGTCAAATCTACTGACGTAAATCCTGCAAGACTATTTTCATAATAGTTTTCCTCAAACTCAATTTTAGTTACATCCGCAAATGTATTTTTAATTTGCTTGGCAGTCGTTAGTTCCATCTGTAACACTTCTTGTTCTTTACGTTGCTGTTCATTCTTAGTATAAAAAAACAATCCAATACCTCCCAGTAAAAGCGCCAACAAAACAACCGATACCCAATATTTCTTTTGCACGGCGACTCCTTTCTTTTACACAGCCTTTTTAATTTTTTTCTAATTTTTATTTTATCATAAGATATAATACGTTTGAAAGTAATTTTCAAAAGATTCTTAATAGACAATTTCATTTTAAGAAAATGATAACCAAATGATGATTAGCAGGGTAAAAACATAACTAAACAGCAATGATTAAATTATTGCTTGTGATTGATTAAATATCCCCTCAATAATTGGTGCCACTGCCATGCCCTGAAAACCGTAAGCTCCATTTTTAACGGAGAGGATTTTGAAATTTTGATTGCCAGCTTGAATTACATTTTTTTCCAACTGACTATTAGTTTTATCTGTATATTTAATTTTGTTTCCATTGTCTTTATAGTCAGGGTCTACTTTATAAACTTCTTGATTTAAGTATATTAATTCTTTTTCTGTTGACATTAACTAAACACTTCCTTCATCTTTATTGAAGAAAATAACACGTACCTTGGTCTCTGTTATTCCTTTTTTTAAAGAAGTTTCTCCAGAACCTACATAGGACTGGTTAACTTTATCCCTTTTGGACATACTTACTCCAATTTCTACATCTACTCCATAACACGTTGAGACTGTCACCATAGTTTCTGTATAACCTGTTAACTTGTTTTTCCCATATTTTTCTGCAAACTCGATTTTAGTTACATCCGCAAATGTATTTTTAATTTGCTTGGCAGTCGTCAGTTCCATCTGTAACACTTCTTGTTCTTTACGTTGCTGTTCATTCTTAGTATAAAAAAACAATCCAATACCTCCCAGTAAAAGCGCCAACAAAACAACCGATACCCAATATTTCTTTTGCACGGCGACTCCTTTCTTTTACACAACTTTTTAATCGTTTTCTAATTTTATTCTACCACTAAATATCATACACTTAAAAGAAATTTTGAAAATTTTATTAATAAATTTTTTTTAAATGCTGCTTAGCAGCAATAGTTAAATCGTTACTTGTGATTCATTAGGTATATCTTTTGTTAGTAGAAGCACCCTTTAACTCCCGTTCTAGACGTAATAATGGATGTATATTTATTTTGTCTTAAAGAATCAAAGTTTATTCCCTGTACTAAAAGATTAGCTGCAGGCAATCTATTTATTATAACTACATCTAATATGAAGTTTTTTGATAAAAATTTATAAATTATTTATCATTAAGAAAATCAAGCAAGAACTACTTATAACTAAAATCCAAGCTTACGATGTTAAAAATAAGATCGTTGGTATTCGAGATGACAACAGAATATTAGAAATTTTTCTTACGGCTTATAACTTTAACATTCGAAAGAAAGAAAATAGAATACACTTCATAAAAGATATGAAGTCCAATATCATGATCGAAGATGACATTTATTTCACATCTTGAATAAAAATAGAAAAAATAAGCTTCAAAACTATTCTCTAATATTATAAAACTATGAAACATAATTTTTAGGGAGCAACACAATAATAGTTGCTCCCTAAAATATTATAAATATATATTCAGAGTATATTTTTATGATTCAAATACAATCCATAGCTGGTTAGCTTGTGGTTTTAATTGAAGTGCCTGACCAGTTTCCACGATTTCACCAGTAAGTTCATGTTGCGTTAGATGCACGCGAATCACATTATCACGTATTCTTAAAGAAAAGTAAATTGATTCGATTTCTTGCGGCAAATGGTTTTCAAGAACCCACCCATTAGCAACTGGGGATAATCCAGCAAACCCATAAATCATACTTAGCCAGCTGCCACCCATATTCGCAGCGTGAATACCGTCTTTGACGTTTCCTTGTAGATCGGTAAGATCCATCAACGCCGTATCCATAAAGTAACGATACCCTTTTTCTGGCAGATCTACCCGACTAGCTAAAATACTAAAAATTGACCGCGATAACGAAGAATCATGGGTGGTCACTGCTTCATAGTAATGGTAATCTCGCAATATTTGTGCTTTTGAGTAATCTTGTGGGAATAGCAACTCCGCTAAGAGCCCGTCCGCTTGTTTGCTTACTTGATATTTATAAATGATCATTGGATGATAATGCAGCAGCAATGGATAATTGGCCTTAGGTGTTGTTTCAAAAGGCCAGCGTTCTTTTTCCAAAAAAGAATCATCTTGTTTAAGCAGTTGTTGTTCTTCATCATAAGGTAAATACATATTTTCAGCAGCTTTCAACCACGCTGCTTGTTCTTTAGCATCAATTCGATCATGATACCGTTGTGCCAAATCTACGGCATAGAATAAGTTGTTTTGAGCCATTTTATTAGTATAGTAGTTGTTATTCACCAAAGCTGTATACTCATCAGGTCCGGTCACTCCATAAAGACAGAACTGCCGGCGTCCATTTTTGACGACCCATGTTCCATAAGATAACCAGAAGCGAGCCGTTTCAAAAATAACTTGCGCACCTTGCTCATGAATAAAAGTATGATCACCAGTTACATTTTCGTATAATTGAAAAGCATAACTAATATCAGCATTAATGTGTATTTGAGCCGTACCAGCTGGATAGTATGCGCTGGATTCTTCTCCATTAATTGTACGCCAAGCGAATAAGGCTCCTTTTTGACTCATAATAGCGGCTCGTTCTCTAGCTTGAGGCAAAATTTGGCAGCGATACTGCAGCAACGCTTTTGCAATTTCCGGCTGTGTATAAATAAAAAAGGGTAGTATATACATTTCTGTATCCCAGAAGTAGTGCCCCTCGTATCCTTGGCCAGTTAAGCCTTTAGCCGCAAAATTCGTCTGACCATCCCGTCCGGTATTTTGAAAGAGTTGAAACAGGTTAAAACGCAAGCCTTTTTGTAACGTAGAATCGCCCTTAATTTGAATATCACTGACTTGCCAAAACTTCGTTAAAGCAACTTTTTGTGCTTGTACTAAATGCTGAAATTCTAACTGATCCATTAAGGTTTCAAAGTCACCTAACAACTCCTGAACATTAGCTGCTGACAAAATCTCAGAATAAAGGACAAAGTTCTCAGCTGTATATACTTGGTTAGGCTCAACAGAAAAACAAAGCTTAGACATTAAGGCTGTATCTGCCACGCTTCCTTGATCAGTAGTACTGACTTGCCCCAATAACAGCTGTTGGTGACTATTTTGAGTAGTCAACAATACGGTATTGGTCCCGATAGTTTCGACGGTCAATTGACTTTTAGAGGCTGCAACACGTGGATCTTGTGGTTCTGTTGATGATAATGCTGACTCAGCCAGCTCAAAGGAAAAGTGCTTTTCAAGGATGATTTCTCCGGAAAAGTTCGCTTGTTCAATCTGATAATGACTGGCATATACTTCTTGTTGTGTCAAAGAAACAAAGGAAGTAATAGCAAATAGAAAAGTTTCACTTAAATGAGTGGTGACGGTATATTGTTCTTGCAAAATGCCAGTCGACAGATTCAGTTGGAACGTATCTCTTTGAATCACCCACTCATTTTCATCTGAACGATGACCATTGACAATTAATACAAGTTGACGCGCAGAAGGTAGTTTTATGATGGTTTGATGTTTTTGGGCATAGCCGTACGCCCATTCCCCATAAGTAATCGAATGAGTATCATAAAAGCCGTTGATAAAGGTACCTGGATTTCCTTGTGTTTCCAAGGTTTGAATCGGCGCACAAGCTCGTACACCAAGATGTCCATTACTTAAAGCAAACAAAGTTTCTATATAGGCCGGCGCTTCATTACCTATGTCAGAAAGTGTTAATAAAAAACTGGCAGTCATGTTAGTCCCCACTTTCTATTTATTTTCTCTTATTATAACGAGAAAGGGAAAATTTCTGTATTATTTCTACTTCGTTTACTAAAAAACGAATGGTAGTGGGCGTTACATTTTTATCGCTGCCCATGATTTCTCTTTTCACTTAAGACATCTGAGCACCAAAAGTCGTTCTTTCAATGACCTAGACTTTTTATTACCAAATCATCATCGTATAACACCAATTCAGATGAAAAACGGCCCATTAATAACAAGGAACAAAAATAAAAAGAACAATTTCTTTTTATTACATTAAAAATATAGTGCTGCTTTATTAGCTAATCAAACATTATTGATAATAAAAAAATTTTTAGTTAGCAACTTTCAAGCTTTTCTGATTTAGACAAATCCAGTAAAATGTTAGAAAACATAACCAGTTTATTATTTCTAACTTTATTTTAATTTTTTATTGGTTTGTTTACATTATACTGTGAGTATAGAAAGAAAAGGAGTACAGAATATGAAGAAACTTTTAGTTGCACCGTTCCTTGTTATTACAAGTTTCAGCTTATCTGCTTGCGGCGACAACCAAACAACAGTAGAAAAAGATTCCTCCCAGCAAGTTTACCGCATGGTGGAATCGCAAGAAATGCCGAGCGCTGATCCTTCATTAGCAACCGATGAAGTTAGCTTTACGGCTTTAAATAATGTGTATGAAGGTCTTTATCGCCTTAATAAAGAAAACACACCACAGCCAGCTGGAGCAGCAATCAAAGCTACCGTTTCTGCTGACGGGCTTGTGTATACAATTCAATTACGTAAAGAAGCCAAATGGTCTGATGGTATTCCGGTAACTGCAAAAGACTATGTCTACAGCTGGCAGCGGACAGTAGATCCTACAACCGCTTCTGAATATGCTTATATGTTTGCACCGATTAAAAATGCTACCAAAATTACCAACGGTGAACGACCAAAAACAGAACTAGGTATTAAAGCAATTAATGATTATGAACTAGAAATCAATTTAGAAAAAGCAACTCCTTATTTTGATTATCTGTTGGCATTTCCTTCTTTTTTCCCACAACGCCAAGACATCATTGAATCTTTTGGTAAAGACTACGCAACCAAAAGCGATAAAGCCGTCTATAACGGCCCTTTTACCTTGACTGATTTCGACGGACCAGGGACAGACACCAATTGGTCATACACAAAGAATAAGCACTATTGGGATCAAGCGACCGTCAAATTAGAAAAAATTACAGTAGCTGTCGTAAAAGAAGCCCCAACTGCTTTGAATTTATATGAAACCGGCGCACTAGATGATACGTATTTATCCGGAGAATTAGCGCAACAAATGCAGAACGATCCGAATATCGTTCAATTAAACGCAGCCTCCACTTTTTATTTGGAAATGAATCAAGCAGCTGAACAATCACCTTTTAAAAATGCAAACCTTAGAAAAGCATTCTCCTATACAATTGATCGTGAAGCTCTGGTAAAAAACATTTTAGCCAATGGCTCAACAGCTGCTCAAGGCTTTGTGCCAAAAGCAATCGCTAAAAACCCAAAAACAGCAGTTGACTTCACCAAAGAAGCCAACAGCGTTACTTATTTACAGCTCGATCGAAAAAAAGCGCAACAGTATTGGCAACAAGCGCTAAAAGAATTAGGCGTATCCTCACTAACTGTTGATTTATTAGTTGATGATTCAGAAGGAGCCAAGAAAATGGCTGAGTATCTGCAAGGTTCATTAATGGATACGTTAAAAGGACTAAAAGTAACTGTGACTTCCGTGCCATTTGCGGTGCGCTTAGATCGAACCCAAAAAGGCGATTTCCAAATTTCAACGCGGGGCTGGAATGCTGACTACTCAGATCCCATCAGTTTCTTAGAGCTACTAAAGAGCAATAGCACCAATAATCGAGGAAAATATGCCAATCCTCAATACGATCAACTGATCGAAGCTTCCGAAACAACAGACGTAAATAATCCCGAAAAACGTTGGCAAGACCTTTTACAAGCTGAAAAAGTTATGCTGGAAGATATGGGAGTCATTCCTCTTTACCAAAAAGCCGAAGCACATTTGAGAAGCCCGGCGATAAAAGATGTTGTCTATCATCCAACCGGTGCAAAATTTGATTTCAAATGGGCTTACAAAGAATAAATAAAAAAGAGTAATCTCCTTTTTTTGAAATATAAAACGAAAAAAACGGAGCTAAGAAGCAGGCTAGGGCAGAAGTATCCGTTACTTCTGTCCCGCCGTGTCTTTTCATTTATTCCCTAAAATTAGTAATAAGAACGTTTCTATTCGTATAGAATTTTCCGTAAAATTCTTGTCGTTTCTACTGCTGATCTTTTAATTTATTAAAAAAGAGTTAAATAACGTAGATTTTTATACAACTCAGTATTATAATCATTTTAAATTTTCCACGAAAATTTTTCGTACAAAGAGTTTCTATATACTTAGTGAAACTTTCGTTTAGCTTGCTATTGGTCTAAGTACTGCTTGCAAACTTTTGTTACAACTAGATACTGAACATGAAAGGACGGAGATCTTTGTTAAAAAAAACGCTGTTGGAAAAAATTGCCCATAGAAAGTTAACTATTTATCAGATTTTAGTAGAGCTGGCTCCTGGCGTTTATACTGTAAATACCATTGAAAATGAATGTGAATACGCTTATCAACGCGTAAAATCTTTGCTTCATGAAATACATAACGATCTAGACAAACTGACTCAGAGTCGCTACCAACTATTAGATGCAGACAGACGAGTAAATATCACTGAAGAATTAATCAGTTACACAAGCTATCAACAATTTTTATTAAAAAATAGCTTGCCTTATCGTCTGATTTTGCATACGTTGCTTTATCCCCAAGATAAGCTACAGGATTTTTGCGAAAAACAATTTATCAGTGCAGCCTCTGTCAATCGAACGATTAAACCTTTACAAGACTACTTGCGAAATTATAATTTAAAGTTGAATGTCAATCAATTAGAAATCCAAGGGAAAGAATCAGTTGTCCGCATGGCCTTGTATAACTTTCTTTGGCTAAACTGCCAAGGGCAATCACTAGAAGTGGTTTTTAAAGATGTCCCGGCCTTCGAAGATTTGACGAATAAATTGCTACAGTTCATGCCCAAGCAAAACCAATATGTCGCCAAAAAAAGAATCCAAACCATCCTCAGTGTTTCCTTATTGCGGATTCAATCTGGCAACTATATTGATATTGACGATGACTTGGCTGGCTTCACTGAAGTTTCTGCTCAGTTTTTACAAAAATGCTTGTCCATAAAACTACCTGAAAATTTACTTAATAGAGAGTTTCAATATATAGCATTATTATGTTACAATGGCCCCTTTTACTCTAGTACTACCGATCCGCTTACCCAAAAAGCTCTGACTGATTTAAAAAGGGGATCTTGTTCTTTATTTCAATTAATCAATAACTTTGAAGCATTTTACTTGCAGCGCTTCGTATCTTCAGCAGATACTGAACTGCTTGATGTCTTACGGGTTAACTTATTATGTATTGCATCCAACTATTTTATTTTTCAGCAACGAGTACCTACTTTATTTACGATGGTTCACTCAACAATTCAGGAAGAGTTGGTACTGTTTCAAGATTTATTGCTTCATATTCGTCAATTTTTAGCAAATTTAGCCAACAACAAGGAATTTCACTGGTTAAGAACTACAAAAGCGGACTTAGCGCTAACGTGGACACATTTATTGCTGCCTCATTATGAAGCCTTTAACTCGCAGCAGCAGTTAAAAGTTGGCTTGTTGCTGGACGCCAATTACCTATTGACCCAGCCACTGCTGCGCTTTTTGAAGCAACAATCATTTTTAAAAGTGGTTTTTCACGAAGAATCACTGCCTTTAGACTATGATTACATCATTACCACTTCGTTATTTTTAGTACCTGAAACAGCGACGTGTAAACTATTTGTTTACGATTTTTCGGTCCATGAAAAAGCATTGATCGAGCTATATCAACTTTTAAAAGAAGCTCATCTCCAAAAAAACACTCATTTACCAGCGGAGAAACAATGGGCTGCATTATAAAGGGAACCGACAGACAAACGGCTGCTCCTTCCGTAAAATGTAAAGGAGTAGGACGTTGTCCTACTCCTTTACTATTTATTCACCTTAAGTCTATTTCTATGATTGCTAAGCTTCTTTGTATACTGTCCAGAAATTGACGGCTTCGTTGAGTATTTCTGCTGCAGTGTAAGTTCGTTTAGAATGACTTTTTTCGGCGGTATCGTTAGGATCATTAATCCAAAAATTCCCATTTTCCGTACCGCTCATCACCATAATATGGCCTGTTTTTGTGAAATAACCGGGTTTTACTGAAACAATTACGGGATGGTTAGCTTTTAACTCTGCTTCGACTGTTGTCAGATTTGCGCCTAATTCTTGGCAGACATAACCTTTGGCTTCACTGTATGCTGCAAAAATAGACCAAGCAGTTCCTTGACCTTCCAAGTAGTAATTATTACCGGCCCAATGTAGGACATCCAACGGTGAAACTTTTCGTTGATCTAAATACGAAGCGACCATGGCTAAGGAAGCTAAGGCACAACCATTTATTCCTAATGTGTTACCGTCAGAGTTACCGACACCGTATGCAGCGTCTTTCCATTTATTATCGGTTTGTAATTGCAAATGAATCGGCAAGTGTCCCGTGAATTGCCCGGCGTCAATTGCTTGATTCACTTGTTCTGTATAGCTTAAAGCAACGGCTGGTTTCGCTTGGGACTGACTGGTAGTTTCTGTGGTTGCTTTATTTTTTTTCTCAGCTACTTTTGGTTGTTCTTGTTTGAAAGCTATAGAAAGCCCGCTACTTTTCAGTGGAGCGATCTTAGCCAATACGCCGCCAAAACCAAAAGAAAGCAGCAAGATGAAAAGCAGCTTTCGCTGTTGCTTCATAATTTTTCTCATCATTGTTCCTTCCTTTTCCAATTTTATTTTATGAACCTTTGATTTTTCAAAAAGAATTGTTCACTAGGAACTTCTATTTATTATACTATGGAATCGCCAGAAAAAAAGAGGAATTTCAATATTTCAAAGAAAAAAAGCGAACATATTTTCTTGAACTTCTTAAGAAAATTGGTTACAATAAAGATAACTAACCACTTGAGTTCGGTTCTAATCTCATTTCGTAAAGGAGGCAGAAGAATGGATAATCATAAATCAACGATGAAAAGTATTACAAAATTGATCTCCCAATCTTCCCAGAATTTCTTTTCGGCTTTTTTAGAAGACTCTCAAGATAAAAAGAACAAAGTCAAAGAGCGCAAAGCAATTATTAAGCAATTACAAGTTGCAGCTGCTCAAAAATCACTAGTGGTGTTACAATTAAAAAAAGTCCCTACTGCTCAAAAATTTGAAACTGTTTCCGGCTGGATTGTCTCCAAAAAAATCGGTGATTCGCTAATGGTTCGATTACAAGAAGATCCTCAACAATTACGAATGATCCTCGTTGACTCTGTCATGAAAGTCAGCGCTCTTTCCAAGAGTGAAAATCGTCAAATAAAATAAATATAGCTATAATCATCAACAATGACTTAAAAAAGCAAGGCCTTCTTAAAAAGGAGAGGTCTTGCTTTTTTATTAAGTAAAAAAAGTGTAAGACAAAAGTAAGCATTACTTTTCCCTTACACACTAAAAATGAATAATAGCAAGAACAGAAGTAACACTTGCGGAAATAAGCTGAAGCTTACCAAAACTTTAAAAGCAAGTTTCGTAACTTCTCTCTTAATTCTTAGCGTTTAACACTTCTGCCCTAGCCTCTTTCTTTTCTATTAACACTCCTAAAGACGAATCTAAATTAAACACACCATTGATTCATCCCACAATAAATTTCAGCTGCTTTTTTCTGAAAAAAAGGATCCTCTTTTTGGAACAAAAAGTTGTGGTGCTACTTTTACCAAAAGACTTAATACAATTCCGACATATAAGACATTAATCAAAGCACTAGCTCCATTCATAATAAATGAATACCAGTAAGGACTCATTCCTTTAGGTGCATAAGCTCCCCAGACAAAAACCCCAGCCCAAAAGTGCCAGAACCAACGGGCAAAAACCGCAACGATACTACCTAGCAAAATGTAAGAAATTGCGCCTTTGTTTGATTCAGTGCTTACTGCTTGTCGAATTTTGTTGGAAAAAAGACCGCCCATTCCGGCAAAGGCAAAAGCAAAGGGATATTCAAAAATTATTTGCGGCACTGAAATAAAATTTTTCATGGCATTCCCTAAAACGATACTTAACAAGCCCCAAATAAAGCCTGCTGTTATCCCAGGCACTAAGCCACGTCGATAGGAATATAAAACCAACGGCACTAAGCCTAAAGACAGATCTAATGCTGCGTTTGATAGCTGAACAGGAATAAATGATAAAGCCATCGCCATAGCAGCGACGATCGTTCCTTCCATCCAGACGCGTAAATCCATTTTTTTTGACACAAAAACTCCTCCTTATTAGAACAAACCAGTCAACAAAGGAGGAGTAGTCATCTATCTACTCCATCACAATTCCTACGCTCGTATTAACGAATCAGGTTCGAAGGGTTTAGAGCATGCTCAATCTCAGCCAATAAGGCTCCCCTTTGTGATGGCGTTCTATTTAATTTTTAAGTCATCTTCAGACAACAAGTGTATTCTAGCATAAAAAAATGCCGTTGTAAATTTCCCACAAAGTATTCTTGTAAGAATTATTTATTAAATTTTAAATTAATGAGGGGAAATTTAGCCACTTTTTTTAGGAATGCGCTATAATAAAAGCAAACGGTTGATAAAAAGTATTATACTTTTTTGCATAAACCAAGTATTAGTTCATTAGTTGTTTGTAAAGTAGCGTTTATCAATTTGGAGGAGAAGCTATGTATTTAGTTGAATACGACCAGTCTTACTACCCATTAGTTGAAAAATTTTGTATCTCTACTGAGTTTTTGCATCAAATATGCGAGCCTTTCAGAGCCATTGAGTTATGCAAGAAAGATCCGAACCGTCATGCGATCTTAGTGATCGATCAAAAAAGACTGGTTACTTTTTTTGTACTACACCAGCTAGATCGGTTAAATCCCTATACCCAGCAGCAAGACCGCTTATTGATTCGTAATTTTTCCATTGACTATCGTCATTTAGGTCAAGGTTACACACGCAAGGTCTTTGCTGCCTTAAAAATTTATATCCACGAAAAGTTCCCCACAATTGACGCTTTACTGTTGATGATTTGCGATAACCAAACAGCAAAATTAGCGCTGTATAAGCAGCTGGGCTTTAAAGATACAGGAATGCGACAAGAAAATCACAATACACAAACAATTATTTTGCATTATGAGCTTGATGAGCCTTATGAACCCCCTACTTTTTCTTAGGAAAAATTGCATTTTTTCATATGATCTTTCATTAATTAACGGATATATAAAGAGTGGGATATCTAACCTTTAGCAGACGATGCCGCTCTTTTGAAGTTTTCCTAGCCTAGTCAATATAACTGAGAAAAGCAGCTGTTATAAACCACTTTTTACATATAACTGACATCACAAGCGTTGAACTTCCACCAACTTCTAAAAAAATCTGGCAGCTACCTATGTAAAAGGCAGCTACCAGATTTTGATACTATGGGCATTAGGCCGTTTACTATCCATGGTGGGATAAAGTAAAAATTCCAAAGTCATCTTCTTGTTCCACTCGCCAGGTCCGCTTCGCTGAGTTATAGATTAACGTAGCAATCACTGGATCGTTTTGATAAGCGATATTTTTGGTCTTCCATAAAGAATCTTCTACCACATGAATCGGAATTCGATACTCTTTGCCCCGAACATCCATTTTGCTAAAACAAAAGACAACGCCTTCTTGTAAAATACTTTTCATATCTTTGAGCAATTCAACATCTAATTGCTCAACAGAAGCGCCTCGTTTAAAGAAGCTTTTCCGATCATTAACTCGTTCCAAAACAACACGTGTAATTTTCCCTGCTAATATGCGATAAAATTCATCAATATAACGATAATAAATACGTGTCATATTATCAATAAATTCAAAAAACACAAAATCGTTTTGTAATTTATAAAAAAACGGAGAATGCAGACTTGTTTTCATATGTCCAAAATAAAGCAGCTCAGAAATTTCCAATGGCGTTAATTCCTTCAACATAGTAACATCAGAAAAATCAATCCATTTTATCTCTTCATTGATCCTACTTCTTTGCAAAGCATCAAAATATTGATTAACATTTGCTGCTCCTCGAATAATTTTCAAACCAGTATGCATATCATATTCCCCTTCTTCAGCAGCTGGGTTCAACAAAAGCAAGTTGGACGGATGGTGGATAATTGACCGCGTAAAATCAGCATGGGTAATTCCTTTAGACAATACGGCATTACTTGTCACATCAATATGTACATAAATTAAATCGACCATTTTCCCATCCCCCTTTACATTTATCTCTACAAATTATTTTACAATATTTTTCTAAGAAAAGCTTGTATCTTTTCGTTTAAAATTCCATTACAAAACAACCGCCAAAGATGATTAAATTTGTATTATATGTAAAATTAGCATTTTGAATACTTGAGTCTACTAAAAAGCCCAGCTAGTTTTTTCTAAAGAGGTATGCTAAACTGTAGACAGAATAAGGAGGCGTTTGTGTGGCACTCAGAAAACAAACTAAGAAAAAATCTCGGGTGAAAAATTGGCTGATAAATATCGGTTTACTATTACTTCTTTTAATAGGTTTAGCGTTAATTTTTAATAATCAAATCCGTAGTTGGATTGTCCAAATAAATAGTGAAGCCTACTCTGCTAGTCGCTTAACACCTGAGCAAGTGAAAAAAAACGCTCAACGAAAAGTAAGCTACGACTTTGACGCTGTTGAATCACTAAGTACAGAAAGCGTCTTAAAAGCTCAGTTAAAAAACAAAGACTTACCAGTAATTGGTGTCATTGCCATCCCTGATGTTTCTGTTAACTTACCAATCTTTAAGGGCTTATCAAATGTCGCCTTATTAACCGGTGCAGGTACAATGAAGGCTGATGAAGCAATGGGCAAAGGCAATTACGCCTTAGCCAGTCACCGCACAGAAGATGGCGTGTCACTTTTTTCCCCGATTGAACGGGTGAAACCTGATCAATTAATTTACGTAACGGATTTAACGACAGTGTATACCTATCGCGTTACCTCAGTCAATAAAGTAGAACCTACTCGCGTCGAGTTAATTGACGATGTTCCAAATAAAAAATTGATTACACTAATCACTTGTGGTGATTTACAAGCAACCACTAGAATTGCTGTTCAGGGAGAATTGATAACAACTACTCCCATCGGCAAAACATCAACTACTATTCGAGATGCTTTCAAAATCAAACAAAAAACGTTAGAAAATTGGGTACGCTAAAAGCAAAAATGGAGCTAAAGTTATTCTGAAACTTATGGAATCAGACTTTGGTTCCATTTTTTATTCTAACTGGCTAAACTCGGAGCCTCGGCTACCAAAAGGTTTTCGTTATAGTTCATCCGTTTGCTTCCAGCATGCTATAAAAAGACGCAAGCCAGCTAACAAAAGAATTAACGGAGACAGATAGAGTGAAAGCATCAGCCATTCACGAGTGAAAACGTCAGTTAATGAATGATGATACGTTACCGCATAGACCATGGGCAGCCCAAAGATAATTAATATGTAGTATAAGGCAAACTCAATGACATACGACACATAAGAACCCTTCACTTTTCTTTCCTCCTATCTAATATCTATTCCTTTTTAGTGTATCGTTTCAAAGAAAAAGAGACATCCTGCTAAAGTCTTATTTTTTTATTTTTTTTTTGCTAAATCTTGTTTCAATTTTGACAACCAGGCATTGGTTCCCATGTTTATCATGGCATAGGTTTCATCAAAATCACCAGTGTAATAAGGATCAGGAACTTCTTTTTCACTTTGACCAGCGACCGGTTCCATAAACAAATGAATTTTCTGCCACTGATTTTTCGGTGCCATTTCTTTTAAATCTCTAAGATTATTTTGATCCAAGGCAATGATGTAATCATAATGGTCAAAATCAGACGCTGTGATTTGCGTAGCCCGTAATCCAGTTGCTGAAATGCCTTGCTGAGCTAAAATATTTCTTGTACCTTTATGGGGAATACTGCCTACTTCCCAATGACTAGTAGCAGCTGAAGCAACGGCAATTGTTTCACTCAGGCCTGCTGCTGCTACTTTGTGCCTAAAAATTGCTTCTGCCATCGGTGAGCGACAAATATTACCTAAACAGACAAATAATACCTGAATCATCAACATTTCTCCTTTAATAATAAATAACATAAGCTTGTCTCGCTTAGTTATCCTGTTCTTTAGTGTAGAGACGATAGGAATATAATTCCGTATCTTTTGCTAAACGAAATAATTGAGCAGCAATCACTAATGGCGTTTCTTGATAACCTTTTATAATCCAATTGATTAAAACTCCACTACATCCATATGAAAAAAACATAGCATAAAAGTGCTTGTCTTCTTCCAGCAATTGCTTTTCTACGTCCAATTGTTCAAAAAACTTAATAAATAGTTGATTGGTTACCTCAAAAAAAGCCTTCATTAATACATCTGAATCTGAGGAAACAGTGTTATGATAAAAATCACCTTTATTTTGGATCGCCTTTAACATCTTGAGGGTTTGCTCCTCCCAATTATTAACACTTACCTCCGACGTTAAATAGACTAAGGCATCTTTTTGATAAACCCATCGGAGCAAGTCATATTTGCTAGCAAAGTGATAATAAAAGGTTTGACGATTGAGTCCTACTTTTTTCGTGATATCTTGAACGCTAATTTTGTGAAAAGTACGTTTTTCACATAACGTAATTAAGGCTTCAGCGATTGCTTCTTTAGTATCTTGAGTTTCTTTCATTACACATCCCTATCCCTCACTTTTACTTTATCTCTATCATGACAAAAAAAATCCGAAATGGCAATTTTTCTTTTACGATTTAAGTAGATATTTACTTTTTTTCTAAGTCTTTACCTTCTTTTCATTAGGAAATAATAAAAAAGACGAGTGAGTAACTCGTCTTTTTTATTATTTCTTTATTCGTATTAATAATTATTAGCCTGGAAAATGCCAAACAACTGCTCTAAAGCCAGCTGGTGGTGCCGGAGTCCAACCGGATGTTGTAGAAACATAGCCGGAGCCGCCAGGATTATTTGCTTCAACAATTTGAACTGAGCCGCCGTTAACTGCTACAACTAAAACTGTGTGAACGCCGCCAATCCAAGCATCTGGGCTATAAGCATTTTCGTATTGGACCACATCGCCTGGTTGTACGTTACTCCAACTTACTGCCGTTGCTCCTGAACCAACATATCCACTGTGAGGGCCGCCATAACCAAAGTTAATACCACCTGCAGCTAACCATCGACGAACAGAAACTAGACATTCGCCTGGTTCATTCCAACCAGTGCCATAGGAATTACCAACATCTGCCAATGCGGCTTTAATGGCAGCTTGTTTTGATGAAGTCGTGCTACCGTTGTTATTACCAGGGGTATTTGGTGTCGGTGCATAATGGTTGCCACCATTGTTAGAACCTGTATTCCCCGTAGTATTGTTACTGTTCATAGGAGTTTCTGAGCTTGCATCAGCAGCTGCAGCCGCAGCTGCTTCTTGTGCTTGTTTTTTTGCAAGCTCATCAGCTTTTTGAGCTGCTTCCTTTTGACGAGCTTGTTCTTCAGCAAGTTTCTTTTGAGCTGCTTCTTTTTGAGCAATGAAGTCAGATTTTTTCTTTTCTTCGTTCGTACGTTGTGCTTCCAAGTTATTTTTTGCAACTTCTTGCTGTAATTTTAAGGTATTTAGCGAAGCAGTTTGTTGATTTAGGTCTTTCGTAGCTGTCTCTAAATCAGAAATTTGTGCTTCAACTGATTTCGTCTTGGTTTCAACCGTCTTTTTGTCTTCATTTTGTTGTTCTAATAATTCATTGTTGGCTTTCACTAAAGTTGTCAGGCCTTGGACTCGGGTCAAAGCTTCTGAAATAGATTTAGCATTCAATATAACATCTAAATAACTAGCTCCGCCGCCGCTCACTTGTACGTCACGCGCTTGTTTTCGCATTTGGACTTCTCTTTTTTGAATGCGAACGTTTAAATTAGAGATTTCCATGTAAAGTGCAGAAATTTCTTCAGATAGGGTTTTCTTCTTGGCAGCCAATTCTTCAACTTTACTAGCAGTAGTCGTTAACTTCTCTTCAATTGCTGCTAATTCTTGTTCTGCTTGTGAAGCTTTTATCTTTAGGTCATCGATTTTTTGGTTTTGTTCTTGGATCTTAGAGTCTATGTCTTGAGCAGCACTTGCCATCGGTAGTGCTACTGAGGTAAGGCCTATTGAACAGACCATTAGGGCAGAGATTACACTTTTCTTCACTTTACGTCCTCCGGGAATAACAGATTTCTTTTTATTTTCACATTTTATTTAAACAAAAATATCATTTCATTCTTTTTTTCTTAGATAAAGCAATTGTAACACAGGCGTATGTCACTTAGATAAAATATATGTTACAGTAATATTTCAGTTTTTCGTCTAAAAGTGACAAGTTTGTTCGTTTATGCCCACAAAAAAACAGCTCATAGGTAAATAATCCCATGTGAGCTGCTTTTTTTATTTTTTGCTTGTGAATAACTTCTTAAAGGGATAAGCCAGTAAAACAAAAAGTACCATATTTAACAGTAAAGTCGGCCCTAAGACTTCTGTGATAAAAAGTAGTGGATTGACATTCGCCAAATGAAAAATCACTTGCAAAATCATTGCGATAAACTCATAAATAGAAACAAAGATTACTATCCCAAAAAATCCTGTTAGTAAATTCGTCTGAACAACGTCTCTGAACATAAACATCAAGATCACCGTTGTCGTCAGTGCCACTGTATAAATCCCGATAATCCCGATAAAATAGCTGTCAGCCAGTAAGCCTAGAATTAATGAAGTAATCAGTAGATAACGTTTGGAAAAATTAGGAACTGCGAATAACAGCGCCAATAATAATAAGTGGGCGTTAGCAAAATAGCTATTGTCCGTCCAAGTTTCGAAGGCTTTGGTTAAGTGCGCATCAATCAATAGCAAGAAGAAAAAAATGATCGGCGCCACATATCTCATCTGTTCTTTACGGATCATCTAACTTTCGCCTGCCAATCTCTTCACGACAGTTACTACAGAAACACCGTACATATTCGCATAAGGTTTCACATACACTTCTCGATCTAAACCAAACTTGTCGGGTTTTACTTTAATTACCGTACCTACGGCTAAATTTTTCGGTGAGTTGCCGCCTAAACCGGATGTTTGTACTACGTCGCCTTCTTTTAGTTGGGCATCGCCAGTCAATTGTGACACAATCAAA
This sequence comes from Enterococcus faecalis, assembly GCA_051295955.1. Lineage (GTDB taxonomy): Bacteria > Bacillota > Bacilli > Lactobacillales > Enterococcaceae > Enterococcus > Enterococcus faecalis_A. The sequence goes on from JBPDWA010000005.1 coordinate 127,130, forward strand.
GCATTGGCTTTACTGTCATAATTTTTTAAAAGGCCGTAAGAGTCTTGATTACCAGAAGTAATCTTCACGGGGAAATGATTGGAGTTTACATTTTTAGATGTTAGCAATTCTACTTTTGATGAAGTAGCGCTGACTTCAATCACACGACCTACCAAGCCTTTTTGTGCCATTACAGCCATATCGGCTTCAATACCGTCATTACTTCCTTTGTCGATGACTAAGATATCTTGCCAAGTATCAGGTGAACGTGTAATTACCGTGGCGGTTACTTTTTCATAATCACCCAGTGTTTCATTTAAACTCAATTCTTTCTTTAATGTTTCGATTTCTTTCTGATAGTTCTTGTTTTGTAAAGATAGCTCGTCATACGCATCAATTTTTGTTTTTAAGCGTTCATTTTCTTTATAGGTGTTAATTAAACTGCTCATAGAAGCTAAGCCATTTTCTACTGCACGGGCTGGAAAAGATATGACGCGATCAATCAAGCTGACTCCATCGTTCACACCAGATTGCACGAAGTTAGCTTTGCCTTTTTCAGCACGTTGAGCGGCTGTTATGCTTATGATAGAAACAATGATGATAACAACAATTAAAGTGATAATTATATTTTTGTTTGGATTAAATTTTTTCACAATGACACCCCAGATTTTCTTCAAACTGATACTACCAATTTTACCACTAAAGTTCAGTAAACAAAAGGGCTGGCTTCCGTCTTTAGCTTTTTTTATTAAATCATTTACTTCATATAAAAAAGAACCAGCAGTAAAAAGCGTGCGTATCTTTTCACCGATTAGAGCAAGCGCCGCACAATGTAAGTTACTCATTGTGCGGCGCATATTAGTTCAAAAGAACTGAGTATTTTTCTGAAAGAGCAGCCGATTGAATCAAAGCCAAATAATTCGCCTTTGATGCTTTACTTTTTTTGTTTATTTTCATCCTTAAGTAGTGCTTTTCGTGAAACGTTCACGCGACCTTGTTTGTCAATTTCAGTTACTTTTACTAGCACTTCATCGCCTAATTTCAATACATCTTCAACATTGTTAACTCTTTCATTGGCTATTTGAGAAATATGAATTAAGCCGTCTTTCCCTTTGATTAAGTTAACAAAGGCTCCGAATTTTTCGATTCGAACGACTTTAGCTAAGTAAACTTGGCCGATTTCTACTTCTTTGGTAAGTTCTTCGATGATGTTGATGGCTTTTTTAATCATATCTGCATCAGCCGAGGCAATACTTACGTTACCGTCTTGATCAATATCAATTTTTACGCCAGTTTCATCGATGATACCATTAATGGTATCGCCACCTTTACCAATTACGTCTTTGATTTTCGCTGGATCGATTTTGATCATTTCAATTTTCGGTGCGTATTTACTTAACTCTTGTCGAGGCTCAGCTAAGGTTGATGTGAGTTCGGCTAATATTTCCATCCGTGCTTTTTTCGCTTGTGTTAATGCTTCAGTTAAAATTTGTTCAGTAATCCCTTGAATTTTAATATCCATTTGTAATGCAGTGATACCGTCTTTGGTACCAGCAACTTTAAAGTCCATGTCGCCTAAGTGATCTTCTAAACCTTGAATATCAGTTAAGATAGTATAGTTTTCACCATCGCTGACTAGTCCCATAGCAATCCCAGCCACTGGCGCTTTGATTGGTACGCCTGCATCCATCAAAGCTAAGGTACCGGCACAAATACTTGCTTGTGAAGAAGAACCATTTGATTCTAAAACTTCCGCTACTAATCGAATTGTATAAGGGAAGTTTTCTTCCGAAGGAATCACTTGAGCCAGCGCTCTTTCACCTAAGGCACCATGTCCGATTTCGCGACGACCAGGAGAGCCGGCACGACCTGTTGAACCCACTGAAAATTGTGGGAAGTTATAATGGTGAATAAATCGTTTACTATCTTGAACTCCTAAGCCGTCAATGACTTGGTGTTCTCCCAACGGTGCTAAAGTACACACGGATAAAGCTTGAGTTTGTCCCCGGGTAAATAAACCTGAACCATGAACGCGAGGTAAAACACCGACTTCGGAAGACAGTAGACGAATTTCATCTAATTGACGTCCATCAGGTCGAATTTTATCGATGGTAATTAATTCACGAACAACGTCTTTTTCTAAGTCTTCAGCAATTTGTTTCACTTCTTTTAAGACTTGTTCTTCCTCTTCATGACCAGCAAATTTTTCAGCGTAAACAGCTTTAACTTCTTCTTTCACTGCTTCAATATTATCTTCACGAGCAAGTTTTTCCTCTGTCATTACAGCTGTTTTCATAGTATTGTAATAGCCATCGTAAATGTCTTTTTTAAGCGTTGCATCTACTTGAAGCAATTGTACATCCATCTTTGGCTTGCCAACTGCAGCTACAATTTCTTCTTGGAAAGCAACAAGTTCTTTAATTGCTTCAAAGCCAAATAATAAAGCGCCCAACATATCTTCTTCTGAAACTTCTTTTGCGCCACTTTCTACCATATTAATCGCTTTTTTCGTACCAGCAACAGATAGTTCAATATCCGTTTGTTCAGCTTGTTCAACAGTTGGATTTAAGACGTATTCACCATTCACACGACCGACTTCAACACCAGCGATGGGGCCGTCAAAAGGAATATCTGAGATGGCCAATGCTAATGAAGAACCTAACATAGCTGCCATTTCTGGTGTACAGCTTTGTTCGACACTCATTACGATATTGGTGATTTGCACTTCATTACGGAAGCCTTCTGAAAACATCGGACGAATCGGGCGGTCAATTAAGCGAGCAGTTAACGTTGCTCGTTCACTAGGTCGTCCTTCTCGTTTGATAAATCCGCCAGGAATCTTACCGACTGCGTACATTTTTTCTTCATAGTTAACTGTTAGCGGGAAGAAGTCCACATCTTTGGCTTCTTTGGAAGCTACGGCAGCACTTAAGACGACCGTTTCGCCATAGCGGACTAAAACTGCTCCATTGGCTTGTTTGGCTAACTGACCGACTTCGACTACTAAGGGACGGCCGCCCCAGGTTGTTGTAAATACTTGCTTCTCTGTCATGAACATTCTCCTTTATGCTTCTTTGGAAAAGTCAGACTGCTACTAAACAAATGAAAAACTGTCAGACAGTGACGACTCTTTCATTTGGTTAGTAGGTAACGCAAAACTTTCCAAAGAACGTGATTTTTATTAGTTAAGCTCAAGCTTTCCCCATCAATAAGGCTAGCTTTGACTTATTTTTTATATCAAAATTATGAAAGGATTTTAGGCTCCCATTGCTTAACTGTTAAACAAAAAGCGAGATTCTAAATTGAACCTCGCTTTTTACTTAAAGATTAACGACGTAATCCTAAGCGTTGGATCAATTCGCGGTAACGTTGAATGTCAGTTTTACGTAAGTAAGCTAACAAGTTACGACGATGACCGATTTTTTTCATTAATCCCCGGTAAGAATGGTGATCTTTTTTGTGAACACGAGCATGCTCATTTAGTTGATTGATATCTTCAGTTAAGACAGCGATCTGTACTTCTGGAGAACCAGTATCACCTTCGTGGCGAGCATATTCTTTAATGATTTCATTTTTTCTTTCTTGAGAAATTGCCATTTATTCCACCTCTTTCTATTTTCATCTAGTCACTGAGTAAAGCGTCGGTGATTCGCCAAACCAAGTGGCAGAAAGTATGTTGCCATACAGATACACTTTACAGGAAATGTAGTGAAAATGCAAGGACAACCTTAGAATTTCTTGTCTTTTGCAAACAATTTCTCCCCATTTTTGTAGGTTTTATGATACACTAATTTGAGGAACCAATTGATTCAAATAATTTTTTTTACGATAAATGTTTTATTTTTATTGTTGAAAGGAAAGATTTAGCTCATGATTACAATGGATGATATTATCCGTGAAGGCCATCCGACCCTTCGAAAAGTTGCTGAAGAAGTGGCTGTCCCGCTTTCAGGAGAAGATATTGCTTTAGGCGAAGAAATGCTAACCTTTTTAAAAAATAGTCAAGACCCAGTGAAAGCTGAAGAATTAAATTTACGCGGTGGTGTAGGATTGGCTGCTCCACAATTGAACATTTCAAAAAGAATCATTGCCGTTCACGTTCCTTCCGCTGACTTGGAAAATCCAGAACCGTCTTTAAGCGCCGTGATGTATAATCCTAAAATCTTAAGCCATTCTGTTCAAGATGCTTGTCTAGGTGAAGGTGAAGGCTGTCTGTCTGTTGACCGTGAAGTACCAGGTTATGTGGTACGTCATAACAAGATCACGCTTTCTTATACGGACATTGCAGGTGAAAAACAAAAAATTCGCCTGAAGAATTATGAAGCGATTGTGGTTCAACATGAAATCGATCATTTAAACGGCATTATGTTTTATGATCACATTAACAAAGACAACCCATTCGCTCTAAAAGAAGGCGTTTTGGTAATCGAATAAAAAAACTGAGCCAACGGTTAGTTACTTCTACTAATTTTGGCTCTTTTTTCATTTAGTTATTATGAAATTTTTTTATAGTAGCGTATGAACCATAAACACATTTTTTTCTACACAAAAAGCCTCTCCTTGCTTTTTTAGTCAAAGGAAGGAGAGAGCCTTGCTATTGAAAATTTATAAAATGCACTATTTATATACAGCTTTTAAATCTCATTCATCGTTTTAAGTGCTTTCCAGATACCGTCGTTGTCATTGGTGTCTGTGACCATAGTTGCGGCTTGTTGCAAGGAAGTGCTGGCATTGCCCATAGCGACACCGACTCCTGCTTCTGTCAGCATTTCACGATCGTTTTCGCCATCGCCAAAGGCTATAATATTTTCTCGTTTAATATTTAAGCGGTTCGCCAAATGCAGTAAAGTTGCGGCTTTCGAACCATTTTGAGGAACGATATCTACGCTGTGACTATGCCAGCGAATAAAACGAAATTGCGGATAATTGGTTTCAAAAGAACGTTCATCTGTTTCATCGTAAAACGCTAAAGCTTGATAGATATCATTTTCCTGATGAAAATATTCGTCGTATTCAGGAGAATGAAACTGAAACGAATTCATGGCAATCTCCATTTTTTCACTGCGGTGATGGTTGTTTTTTTTGATTTCGTCTAAACCAACACAGGCCAAACCCAGCTTGCGCTGATCCACTTCTTGAGCCAAACGTTCCAAAGCGTCTTGATCCAGCAAGTTTTGATAATACTGTTCATGATCGACAAAGGCAGCCGCACCATTACATAAAACGTAATTTGTAAAAGCCAACTCATAGATGACCTCTTGTGCCATATAACGACTACGCCCAGTCGCAATGGTGACTAAGTGTCCTTGTGCTCGCAGCTTTTCCAACGCTTCTCGCGTGCTGTCTAAAGGTCGTTTATTGGAATCCAAAATAGTGCCGTCAATATCAAATGCAAAAAGTTTTCTTTCCATGAAGGTTTATCCGCTCACTTTCTACTTGCGTACCAGTTTATTGGCAGTGATAGTCATAATTATTTGTTCAAATAGGCAAGGGTATTTCATTAAAGATTTTTTTATCAAAAGTCGTTACTTATTTTAAAGACTACGTTTTTAGTTCTAACACAATTGACACTCTTTTTCAAGGTCATCTTCCGCTGAAAAGACCTGTTCTGGCTGTTAATGAACGAAAAGATTAACCCAAAAGTTGTTGAAATTTCAGAGATTGGAGAAAAGATACTTGAGCTGCTTATCATATTGAGGGGTTTTATAAAATTGTTCCAAAAACTGACATTTGTTCGTAAAAAGCGGCTGAACCAAAACGAAATTATAGTTTTGGCCCAGCCACCTTTATTTCTATTTTATATTAATCTAAGTAAGTAGTATCCTGATTATTCAACCAAGCATATCCTAGCCCTAAGACTAAGCCACCACCGATAAAGTTACCGATAAAGGCGCAGACCAAGTTATGAATCACATTACCAGCAGTGAAAGAAGCAATCGCACCATGTGAAGCAAAATAAGCCAGACTAAAAGCTGGGAAGTTAGCGATTACGTGTTCAAAGCCTAAGAAAGCAAAAATGAAGATGATAAAGATAATTGCTGCTACTTTTCCGGCATCGTCTTTCATCCGCATACTTACAAGTACGGCAATGTTAACTACAATGTTGGCAAACATACCTTCTACAATAATTTGAACGGTACTTTTTTCAAGCTTTCCGGCAATTGACGTAAAAAAGAAGCTGTCTTTTGGCAAATCTTGGAATGGTACCGTCAATGAAACTAGATAACCAAACAGAATTCCGCCAATTAAGTTAAATAAAATACAAGTAAATAAAATTTTGGCAGCTAACGAAAAATTGATTTTTTTGCGATAAACACCTACTGTCATGTATAACATATTAGAAGTACCTAACTCAGCGTTCATATATAAAATCATTACAAGTGACCAGCTGAACATAAAGGCGTACAACATTTTACCAAGGCCATGAGCCATTCCTTCCCCTTTAATGGCAATGGCAAAAGCAACTGCTGTTCCTAATGTTAAGAATAAACAAGCTAACATGGAACGGACAGCATAACGGGCAAAACTATTTGAAAATAAGTTCATTTTTTTACTAATGGATTTATCGATTTGTTCGAATAATGGCGATACAGGTTTCATTAGCAGGTCCCCTTTTCTTATTTTTTTCATTCATGTTTTCAAAACATACTCTCCTATTTTAATGACAGATCGCTTTTTTGTCCAGTTTTTTTTAAAATTCTTCTTAAAATCTTGACGTTTTCTTATCCAATAAGTTATACTATTCTTTGTGTAAAATAATGCAGCAGAAAAATAATAGACTCGTCAACAGTTTATTGCCTTGATTGTCAAGCTTTCAGGTTCAACTGTGTAACCGCGGCTGCAAAGGTGAAGGTTGAAGAATAGACTGAACGACTATGAATTTTTCAAAAGATTATTTTACTCCAAAAATTATTTATTGGAGGAATTTTTAATGTCTCGTTATACAGGACCATCATGGAAAATCTCTCGTCGTCTAGGCATTTCATTATCAGGCACTGGTAAAGAACTAGCACGTCGCCCATACAAACCAGGACAACACGGACCAAACAGCCGTGGCAAACTGTCTGAATACGGAATGCAATTAACTGAAAAACAAAAATTACGTCATATGTACGGCATGAACGAACGCCAATTCGTTAATTTGTTCGTAAAAGCTAGCAAAATCAAAGAAGGTAAACATGGGGTTAACTTCATGATCTTACTAGAACAACGTTTGGATAATGTTGTTTATCGCTTAGGCTTAGCGACTACTCGTCGTCAAGCTCGCCAATTAGTTAACCATGGCCACATCACTGTTGATGGCAAACGTGTTGATATTCCATCATATCACGTTGAAGTTGGTCAAGTAGTGGCTGTTCGTGAAAAATCTAAAAATATTACTACAATCAAAGAAGCTGTTGAAGCAACTGTTGGTCGTCCAGCATTTGTAAGCTTCGATGACGAAAAGTTAGAAGGAAGTTTATCTCGTTTACCAGAACGTGACGAGCTTTACCCAGAAATCGACGAAGCACTTGTCGTTGAATTCTACAATCAAAAACTATAAGAGTTATTCTCTTACAAAAACTTGCTCTTTATGGGCAAGTTTTTTTATATGCATAAAATTCCTCTCAATGAATCCTCTTAGAAAACGCTTCTACGAAAATGCTTCAAAAGCAACCGTTACTGAACAATTTTAAAATTTACTTGTTCTTTTTCACCTTTGACAACTGGCAATCTTCAGTAAAGCAGCTGACAGTCATGCAAAATTGTTTTTTCGGTGTCCTTTGGCAAAAGATTCATCTTTTTAGCTTTACAATCGTGTTATCCTCTTTTAAACTATTGTTAACCTTTCTAAAAATAAGGTTAACAAATTACAAAAAGTGAGGTTTTTTATGAAAAGCTCTTTACGTTCATTAATATTAGCCGCAGAATTTGCTGCAGTCATTGCGGTTCTTTCACAATTAACTATTCCCATCGGGATTATTCCACTAACCGGACAAACATTTGCGATTGGACTAACGGTCACTATTTTAGGAAGAAAAACAGGAACCTATGCAATTTTTGTTTATTTATTGTTAGGGCTTATTGGATTACCCGTCTTTGCCGGTATGAAAGGCGGTTTTGGTGTGTTATTCGGACCGACTGGCGGCTATTTGGTTGGCTTTGTCCTTAATGGGCTTTTAACAGGATATATTTTAGAAAAAACTACTTTTAACTATACTTGGGGAAATATTGCCAACTTGGCAGGCGCTATCGTTACACTGATTTTTGGGACGGTCTGGTTAAAATTTTCCGGCGACTTAAACTGGGCAGCGGCTTTTACCAGTGGGTTTACTCCTTTTATTCTACCGGGAATTATTAAAGCTGTGGCTGCTGCGTATTGTGGTATATTGATTCGAAAACGGTTTGATAAGCAATTGTCTGCACTGATCTCCTAAAGAAAATATATAAAAGAAGAAGTATGCCGTGAAGGATACTTCTTCTTTTTTTTAAGAAACCCAATTTTGGGTCATACTATTTCTATATGATTCAGTTTCATTTATAAATAGTGATTGAGAGGTGTGGTCTAAACTAGTTTCTGTATTAAAGGTAGCCATTGCTTGAACGATTTGTTCCGTTTGATTAGTGATTAGGATTTCAGAAATAGTTGTAGCAGATGCTTGCGCCGTATAATCTTGTATTAATGAGAACGATTGCCGTAAACTTCTACTTGAGATATTGTCAGCCAGTAGATCCGGAACGGAAAGGACTGTGCCGTTGGTGAATTCAAATTGAACATGCCGATAAGATTCGCTCCATCTATAATTCTTTAGAACAACTGCGTCTGTACTTCCTTTTATGTTAATTGTCACATCATTATAGCTAGTATTCTTTACCTCTAAATCTTCCGCACTGATTCCCGCTAAGAACTTAATCGTGCTTAAACCTTCATAATCATTCACTGTGTCTACTCCGTAGCCTCGACCGAAGATATACACATCGTCTCCGGCGCCGCCGGATAAATAATCATTTCCCGTGCCTCCATCAAGTAGATCATTCCCGCCATCTCCGTAAAGAGTATCTGCTCCGGCTCCTCCTATCAAGTGATCATCCGCACTTCCTCCATATAGGGTGTCATCTTTAGAGCTTGATAAAGCATTATCAATAGCAATCAAATATTCTATATTATTTGAAAAGTGCGACTTAAACTGGTAAAACAGACTGTAACCAGTTTTTAATTTTGCAGCTTGAAAATGGAGATAACTTGAAAGTTCTGAAAGAATCGAACTATCAATATTACCAAGTTTTAGTTGTTGTTCTACTAAAACATTTAATAAGGTTAGTTGGTATCCTGTTTCATTTTTAATAATAAGCGAAAGATACGGTTTTAAAATGGTTTGGCCAACAAGTTCCGCATAATACATCGTTAAAAATTCTTGATACATTTTTTCTAATAGCGGAGCAGCGGCGGCATTAGGTTTGCGTCCATTTTTCCCTTGAAATGCTTTCCCCATTAAAGCTTCAACTACTGCTAGATGTTGCGCGTTAATATAGTTGCCCCGGCTATCACTAGCAATTTGTTCCGCGGCTGTTATTTTTAAAACCAATTGTTCTACTAATTGTTTACGTTCCGAATATCCTTTCACTTCCAAAATTTTGTCCATTAATACTTGCAGTGAAGGATCTTTAGCTAGGGCTACCCGTAACGAATGAATATTTCCAATATTCTGGATATTAGGAATCTGTTCAAAACCGCTCACTACCTCATTTTCTTTGGTATCATAATAATTTCCGGAAACCCAAAGCTCGCCAATCTCCGCTGTACGACCATCTTCATATTCAAAAGTGGCTGACTGATCAATGCGGGCTTCTGTTTGCGTTTCTACTTTTTTACTTTGAGCGTTTAATGAAATCGATACAATGCCTAGTTATGTAAGCTTTTTCAATTCACCTTTTGCTGAAATACCATCGCCATCACGGTCCACCCAGATTAACAATTGTTCAAAAATCGCATCATTTCTATCAATGATTCCATCGCCATTCGTATCGTATTGTGCTAACGCTTCAAAGCCATTTTTAGCACGGTTCCCATTGGTCAACAGCATATAATCACTAAATAGTTCGCTACCGTTGTCTATGATCCCGTTCCCGTTTAAATCTAAAGCCAGCAAGCCATCTTTGGTGGTCCAATTTAATTTTTCTCTAAAACCATTGCCATCTAAGTCAAAATAAGCTCCAGCTTCTTTGCTTAGAATATTATAGCCATCGCCATCTAAATCAAGAATTAGCGGATCATAGACAGCGGAAGCGGCTTCATTAAAGAGGTCATTCCAAATACTGCCCAACCAATCGCCAAAACCTTCACCTAAAATACTACCGATTACGCCACCGGATAGGCCCAAAAGTAAGCCTAAAGGCCCGCCAAAAAGACCGCCTAATAACGCAGAACTTAAGAAGCTGCCGGCACTAAAGCCTAGCGTACCCATTAACCAACCGCCAGCTGAGCTAAAGGACCAATCTTTTACATACTCTATGGCTTGATTTTTATCTCCGTTAGCAAAAGCCGTCATGGCATTTTTTGTCATAAAACCAAAATCAAGGAGGTCAGCTAATACACCAGCAATTGCTAAGGCTTTGCCGACTTTTCCGTGAGTTAACCAGTAACCGGCTTTCTCTAAAGCTTGGTCAATTTGATCACGAATGCGCATATAGTCTTTTCCTGAAAGACCTTTGGTGCCATCGATGGCGCCGTCTAGCCAGTTGATGGTAATAGCGCCTTTTTCATCTAACAAGAGATTCGTTTTTCTAAATTCATCAAAAGCGAAATCTGTCGCAGAACGTCCGCTTTTTTCAATAAAGATCGAATATTTTTTAAAATTATTAAGATCATCAACTTCAATACTTTTAAGATAAGTGTTATATTTCCCTTTTTCAGCATCCCATACTTTTTCTGTTGTATAATGAATATTTTTCCAATCATTTTCTGCTTGGATTTGAATTTTTTTCCGAACCTCATCCAGTGCAGCTTCGTGAGAAATATGAGTTAGGGATGTTTCATAAGTATTAAGCAATTCTGCTTTACTTAATCCTTGAATATGGGTAACATTCTTATTTCGTAACAATTCTGGTAATTCTGTTAATGTCCATACACTATCCGGAGTAGAAGCTTGCGTAATCGTAAATACATTTCCATGAGCATTTGCTTCCATTACTTTTTGAGAAATAAAATCGTTAAAAGCTAAAACATCTCCTACACCATATGGCGAACGAACACCGTTTGTGGTTTTTCCGCTGTAGAGTTGCTTAACAAGAGCTTCATCATCATTAATTAGTCTTACCATTGCATTCCATAAAGGTCTATTATTTAGAATATCCCCAACTTCAATATCACTAATATAACAGTAACCTATATTTTTATCAGAAATTTCTTTTGCCAGCAAGTAAACCGGGACATTATCTACCCAACCACTATATGGTATAATGTTTCTACCTAACGGATCTGTAAAAGAAAAGCTTCCCAATAGCTCTTAAAATTCCCTGGCAAACTGAATTGTCTGATCGAGATTCAAGATTTTCGATGTAATTCCTTTATTTAGTTTCCAACCATTCACAAAATCTAATAATTATTCTAGCATTTACTCACCTCTAGTTCTGTTTCCAAAAGTGACGTTTACTTCCAAAATTGGTCTATCATTATCCACACCATATGCGTCTTGCGTAAATGCTTCTACTATAAGATTTTTAAGTTCATTTGTTGTATAAAGCTCATCAATTTTTTGAGGCGTATTGACTTGCTCTATGTCATACCATTTTTTAATTCCCTTCAAGCTATTACCTGTGCCACCATGCCTATAAGTTATAGGAATTTGTTCCACACCAATAACTAATACACCAAATGCTGGAATTTCAGAATCATCGAATCCTTGCCCTCCCAAAAGTACTAAAATTATATTTCGCTCTCGATCTATTGTCCAATCAGACCATTTTGTTGCTACTATCGGTTGATTATTCATTGGGTTTTTTAAATGAAGTGAATTATACAATTCAATATCTTCCGGTTTACTGATTAGTTCATTAACAAATGCCATACCTGTTCTCTCCTTTTTTATTTCTATTTATTTGAGTTTCCACCTGGTTTTTCAAATGAAGTGAACTATACAATTGTTGTGCTATTCTCATTTACACAAATAAAGCAAGTAACTAAAATGCTACTTTTTTCTTGATTTTTCAAAATTGATCTAATGACCGCAAATTACCTTTGTTTAAAACTTTCATCTAAATATTTGGTAATAGGCTCGAAGAAGAAATCAATGATTCGGCGGCGTCCTATTTCAATATCTGCGGTAGCATTCATCCCAACTAAGATCTGCTGTTGTTGGGCTCTGAACTTAGGCTGTTTTTTCGTTAACTCGACCTTGGCTTTATATACCATTTGCTGATCTTCTTGTTTTTCAGCATTTGGACTGATATAAGTGATTTTTCCTTCTAAAACACCATTTTTTGAAAAGGAAAAGCTGCGACCTTTAAAGAGACTGTCTGACCCAATTGGACATAACCAATGTCTTGGTTTTTAATAACTATTTCAAAATACAAAGGGGTATTTTCGGGCACAATCGTTAGCACTTGTTGGGCTTGGGAAGTGTCTGACCGAATTCATCCGTCAAAATCTCACCGACTATACCTGAAATTGGCGCAGCAACCGTTTGTTCTTGAACAAATTGTTGACCTTTCTCCAAAGATGCCTGATATTGTTTAATTTCTTTAGTTTTATCTAAAATCAGTGTGGAAAGTTTATTTTTTTCTTCAGCTTGCACACTGGCAATTTGTAGGTCTAATTCTGCTACTTTTGCTTGTACCAAGTTTTTGTTTTCTTCTTGAATTGCTAAATCGGCTGTTAATTTGGCAATCGTCGACTGGTAGCTGCTAATTTGACTATTTAGCTCAATGTCTGTTTCTGCCATTTGAGCCTGTTTAACTTCAATCTGAGCTTCTTTACTTTCTCTTTCACTTTTTTTACTTTCCCATACACTTTTGTAATTTTCATTTTCTGCATATTTTTTCTGGTACTCCGCTTCCGCTTCTTGAGCTGTTTTTAACTGTCGTTCTAATTGCGCCAACTCAGCTTGTGCGCTAGTTTGATTTTTTCGTTCTTTTAAGTAAGTACTTTGTGCCTGAGCATTTGAAATCTCGGCTTGAAGGGATTGCTTTTGTTGTTCATAAAGCGCTGTAGTTCTTTCTTGCTGGGCGCGCTCACTTTCCAATACTCTGACAGTAGCCTCCATCGTACTAAGCAAAGAAGTATAATAAGCCTTCACTTCCGGGTTGTCAGAGATCACTTCCGGCGTTAAATGTTGGGCTAAGGGCTGACCAGCAAAAAGAGCAGCTAAAGCTTTTTTCTCTAATTGTGCTTGTTTTAATAATTTTTCGTTCGTTTGATTATCCACTTCGATGATTTGTTCATCAGCTAAAGCAAAAAGGGTAGTTCCTTCTTTAACTTTAGTTCCTTCTTTAACATTCATCGCTATAATCGTACTGGTTTTTGGCATTTGAACTCGATAAACTTCACCGATGGGCTTAGCTATTCCCGAAGCCGTTGTGACCACATCAATTTTGGCAAAGTAGGCAAATAGCAATAGTAGCTATAAAAATAAACAAACCGACTTGACTATCCATCTGCCTATTGGTGAGATCGGCTTTTCAATCAACTCAACAATGTCCGGTCGAAATTCATAGTATAATTTTTGCTCTTTTTTCTGTTTACTAGCCTGGCATTGAAAGAGACCTTGCTTTTCCTTTTTTTCTGTCATGTTAGCTACTCCTTTTTACAGCTTCCTTTTAGTCAATATATCTTCTTGCTGATCGTACAACGATTTGAAAATTCCTTGCGGTTGCGACAATAGCTCGGAGATACTACCTACTTCTTTCAACTCTCCCTCATCTAAAACAAAGATGTAATCTGCATCTTTAATCGTCGTTAAACGATGAGCAATAATTAAAACCGTACGATTTTCAGCAATTTTCTTTAGGTTCCGCTGGATAATCTGTTCTGACTCTACATCTAAAGCTGAAGTTGCTTCATCAAAAATCAAAATTTTAGGGTTTGTAATTAATGCTCGTGCAATAGCTATTCGTTGTTTCTTTCCACCTGATAAGCCTACGCCATGTTCCCCAACTTCTGTGTCGTAACCTTTAGGAAAAGAGGCAATAAAATCATGAGCGCCGGCAGCTTTGGCAGCAGCTACTACTGCTTCAATTGAAGCGCTGGGAAAATTGATGGCAATATTTTCTCTAATTGTACGATTGAATAAAAAGTTTTCTTGCAGTACGACGCCAATTTGACTTCGAAGCCAGGCAGTGTCTGTTACAGCTATATTGTTGCCATCAATCAAAATATCCCCCGATTCAGGCACGTAATCAGCTTAGTTAATGTACTTTTCCCCGAACCACTGCGACCGACAATGCCAATCGTTTGTTCTGGGTCAATCTCAAAGCTCATATTTTTAATCGCTGGTGAACGAGTCAGATCATAACGAAATGTCACGTTTTGAAAAGTAATTCTTCCTTGGAGCTGTTGCATCCTTGTTTTATTCTCACTAGCGACTTCTGGCCTAGTATCAAAGATATCGCCAATTCGTTCGATAGAAATCTTTGTTTGTTGAACATCACGCCAAATTTGAACAATTCGTAACAGTGGGCTACTCACCTTACTTGCTAACAAGCGAAAAGCAATCAGCTGGCCAACTGTTAATTTCCCTTTCAAAACAGCGTTGGCACCAAACCATAATATCAGCAAGTCAGACACTTTTTGGATAAACTGTCCAACAGCTCCCACATCGCTGGCCAAAATCGCACCTTTAAAGCTAGCCTTGGTATAATTCGCCTCCAAGTCTCCCCACTGTTCCTTCATTTTAGGTTCCAAGGCCAGCGCTTTAATGGTATTGATCCCAGAAACGCTTTCCACCAAAAAGGACTGCGCCTCAGCTCCGGCAGCAAAACGCTCATCCAAACGTCCTTTAAATAGCGGTGTAGTAACCAATGAGAGCAAGACAAATAGCGGGATAGTAAGTAGTAAAATTAACGTTAATGAAGGGGAATAGAAAAAAAGAATCACCAGATAAAGCAGCAAGAAAACACAATCCAGCACTGCATTTAACGGTGTACCAGTTAGAAAGTTACGAATCGTCTCCAACTCTCTAACTCGCGCCACCGTATCGCCAACTCTTCTATTTTCAAAATAGCGCAAAGGTAAACGCAATAAATGAGCGTACAAACGGACACTTAGCAATAAATCTATTTTATTTGTGGTATTGGAAAAAAATGATTTTTGGCGATTCCTAAAAGCAACTCAAAAATAAATGCAATAAACAGGCCGCTACCCAAAACTGTTAACGTTGATAGACTATTATGTGAAAGAGCTTTATCAATCACTACTTGTATGAAAATTGGACTAAATAAATTAAGCAACTGGATAAAAAAGATAGCTAACATTACTTCTAACAACACAGACCTATACTTAAAAAAAGTCGGTAAAAACCATTTCAGACCAAACTTTTGATTATGCTGTTTGGCTTTTTTATGCTTCAATAACAAAACAGATTCTATTTGCAGTTCTTGTAGCGTTTCCAATGTTTTTTCAACAGGTCGCTGTTCACTCGGTGAATAAAGCAACGCTTTTTCTTTCGTAGCTTGTACTAAAACATAATAACGATGGTCTCCATCAACCAGCAAAGCCGGTAGTGGCAATTGCAGATAGCTTGCCGGTATGGCTGGAATAAATTTCGCTTTATAGCCTAAGTACTTAACAATCTTTAATAATTGGAGCTTCGTTATTTCTTCATTTTCTTTCATACATAATTCATGAAATACTTGTTGTGAGTCCATCGGTATTCCTTGCAACTCACAAATAACTTTTAAACATACCAACCAGTCATTTTTCATATTTCACCTCTTCATTCCCTCTAATAAAAGGAACATCCATTTCTTATCGATAAAATAAACAAATGATACATTTTATATAAATACAATACCCTATACAAATCACGTTAAGCAATATTTTTTCACAAAATATTGTTTAATATTTAAGAAACGCTTAAGGTACCAATGAAAACAGGAAATTTTTTAAATATTAAATACTTCAAATCCAAATAATCATTATTATTTTTATAAGTTTAAATAGAAAATATTTTTTATCTTAAAAATAATAAAATTAATTATCTTTTGTATGATAAAAAAAGCATAGTCATAAGTATCAAAACTTATGTCTATGCTTTAAATGGATACCAAAGTGATCATAGTATATCAATTCATAGAAAACTAGCCTTTTGCTAATGCCACTTGATACAACGGTAACAACTCTTGATAGGTAGCCAGCATATATTGGCGGGCGGCCGATGGGTCTTGCCATAGAGAGCTTTCTCTGGGGATGATACGGCCTACTTGAAATTCACCTTTTTTGACATCGTGAAAACGTAAGAGCGCAGTCGACAGTTTTTTCTCCGACAAAGGCATAGCCTGCGCTTTCGTGTGATCGGTAGAAAGATAAAAATCAGCCGGTAGAGCTTGAAAAAGCTGAGGATTCGCTAAAAATCGTTGTGCGATTTCTTTCTCACCTAGCGGATTATCAATACAAGAAAGCCACATAAATACGTAGTCCGGCCAAATACCTAGTTGAAAATGCGGCTCCATTTTATAACCGCGTTTCTTCTGACTAAGGGCAGACCAAGTATTCTCTGGCGGGTAAACCGTTCGACGACGATGTTGAGCGATATGCACAAACAATTCCACACCAATATGCGGGAAAAGTTGTTCTGCAAAATATTCATCTAATTCATGAAAAATAGGCTGGATTCGCTCTCTAATAGCTGCCATTCGCTGATCTAACCCTTCAATAGAGAAGACTTCAAATTCTTTTTCAGTAAACATCTGCATTTCCCTTACTCCTCTTAGTTAAGCTATTGAATACCAAGTAATTTTTATTTAGAAACATGCCTTTGTTGCCAAGTTTCGTAGGTAATGCCTCGTAAAACATCTGTTACGATTTTGCCTTTGCTAATACGAGCGTTTTTTATCGTCCCTTCAATAGTCATCCCGATTTTTTCCATCACTCTGCCGGAAGCTTGATTGTCAATATCATGAACAGCAAATACTCGAAGTAATTCTAATTGTGCAAACCCAAGTTGCAGTAGAGCTTCAGCTGCTTCCGGCATAAATCCTTGACCCCAAAACTCTCGATTTAAGGTGTACCCGAGTTCACCGACCTTCTTTTCCATCTTCACTCTTAAATCAATCGTTCCGAGCATCTGACCAGTCGCTTTTAATTCAAGACCGTACTTTCCTAACGGTTCCGCCATAAAATAACTGGCGATTGCTACTTTTGTGTCTGCTGTCGTTACATGTGGCGGAAAGACATATTCTACACATTTCTCGTCAGAAGCATAAGCGAACATATCTGCAGTATCAGCTAAAGTTACCGGTCTCAACCATAAGCGTTCCGTTTGAAGTGTTTGATTTTCTGCCAAAAGCAGTTGATACTTACTCATCATAACTTTCCCCTTTTCATAATACTTTACCGAAAAAGATAGCAACAAGCAAGAGGTTTTTTTCGCCTCTTGCTTGTTTTAAGCAGCATTGATTTTGATTATTTCAATAATGGTCTGTGCGGCTTTAGCCATCGCTTCTACAGTAATAAATTCATATTTTTCGATTTCTTATCTTTTTATTATCATAATTTAATAAAAACAACGATCTCACCAGAAATCGTTGTTTTAAAAGCTTTTTATTCTAATCCTTTTTTCACGTCTCCAATCATTAAATGCGTGGATTCCAAGCCGCCGCCGCTTAAATACCAGACATCTGGTTGTAAGGTAATGACCTTATTGTCTTTACCAGCTTTTGTTTGCTGAACCAACTCATTGTCGGCAACGTTATTATTGGTGGTGTCACCACCAATTGCTTGGGTCCGGTCGACGACGAACAAAATATCAGGATTTTTTTCTAATAGATATTCATAAGAAACGCTTTGTCCATGAGTAGAAGCTTTAATTTGATCGTCAGCCGGCGCAAAACCAAACGTATCGTAGACAATTCCAAAACGTGACTTTGTGCCGTAGGCTGAGAGTTGTCCTTCATTTACTAAAGTCACTAAGGCTTTTTGGCCACTGGCACTTGCCTGCTCTTTGACTGCAGTAATTTCCTTTTCTAATTCAGCAATTTTTTTCTTAGCTGTTTGCTCTTGATCAAAAATTTGACCTAATGTTTGAATATTGTGTTTAGTAGAATTCCAAGTGTCCGCATTATCTATAGCTAAATAGATAGTGGGTGCAATTTGAGCTAATTTTTCTTGGAAATCTCTTTGACGACCGGAAATGATAATTAAATCAGGTTGTAACTGGTTGATCTTTTCCAAATCCGGTTCTTTAATCCCGCCTGCTGATTCAACTTTTTGATAGTTTTTCAAGTACTGAGGCAAATTCTTCGTAGCGGCACCGACTACTTTTTTTCCGACTCCTAATGCATCCATCGTATCTAATGAACCGTTATCAAAGACAACTACTTTTTGCGGATTCAAAGGTACTTCAACTTCACCATTTGAATCGGTCACTTTTATTTTTTGGGCTGTGGCCGTCTCGCTGGTTTTTGACGTATTGGTCTTTGCCGTCTTCCCGTTGTCTCCACAAGCACTTAAGCCGAATAAACCAATCATCATAACTGTTGCAATTGCAAAAAATTTCTTCTTCATGATAGCCTCCTTTTAATTTAATGGTTTTTAATTGTTAAACCCAACTTTTATTGGCTGTCTTTCTACAACCTTTTTCTTAATAATACATGCAAAAACGTTTCCCTTCTATTTCACAGATACGGATCTGCATGTCATACAATTTGTTTAATAAATCGGTTTGAATCATTGCTTCGTTTGATCCACGGGCATATAAGCGCCCGTTTTTCATAGCGACAATTTCGTCTGCGTAGCTGGCAGCAAAGTTCAAGTCGTGTAAAACAATAATCACTGTCTTGCCCATTTCATCTACTAGCTGCCGTAAAGTCTGCATCATCTGAACCGCATAATTCATATCCAAATTATTCAGTGGTTCATCTAATAAAATATAATCCGTGTCTTGAGCTAAAATCATGGCAATATACACACGTTGTAGTTGCCCACCTGACAGTGTATCGATTCGCTCATCAGCCAGTGAGATCAAGCCAAGTTGCGTTAAAGCTTCCGTTACTTTTTCGTGATCCGCTGGTTTCAAACGTCCTTTCGAATAAGGAAAACGACCAAAGTTCACTAATTCCCGCACGGTTAATTTTAAATTAATGCCATTCGCTTGTTTTAAGATGGACAATTTTTGTGATAGAGCATTTTGTTTCCAAGTTTTCACTTCATTATGATCTAGATAAATTTCGCCGGTATCTTTAGGAATCAAGCGACTCATCATGGATAACAGCGTGCTTTTTCCGGCGCCATTCGGTCCGATAAAAGCCGTTAATTTTCGTTCTGCAATCAGTAATTGAATATCTGAAACGACATACTTTTCACCATATCTTTTTGAAACGTTTTTCACTTCAATCATCGTTGCTGTTTCCTTTCTCTGATAATTTTCCCAACAAAATAGACACCGCCAGTAAATTCAATCACAACACTCACTGTGGTAGTCAGCTGGAATAGATGCTCAATGAAAAATTGACCGCACACCAAAAATAAAATAGCAATTAAGCTGCCAGCGGCAAACAGCGGCCGATGCTGGAAAGTATCCATCATTTGATAACTGATATTAGCCACAATAAATCCTAAGAAAGTGACAGGGCCAACTAGTGCTGTTGATAAGCCGACTAAAAGGCTGATCATTAACAATAAGAACAACTGAAATTGTGAAAGTGAGATGCCTAAACTTTGCGCTTGATCTTGACCTAAATGCAAAACATCCAAGGCATAGCTGTTGTGCCACAAAACAACTGCTACACCAATAATCACACAGCCAGCCAACAGTAGATATTGACTGTTTACATTGCCAAAGCTGGCAAAGAGCTTTCCTTGCAGCAAATCGTATTCATTCGGGTCCATAATTACTTGCAAAAAAGTACTGAGACTATGAAAAAAAGTCCCTAAAATCATGCCAACCATCAGTAATAAAAATAAATCATTACGGCTTTTCCGCAAAAGGCTATAAGCCAAACCGACGCTTATGCCCACCATTAACACAACATTTAATAGAAATAAACGAAATGACATAGTACCTGCCATTTGCTGTCCGCCAGCTGTAAAAAAGAGGAAGGTTTGCACAAAGACGTACAGTGAATCCAAGCCTAAAATATTGGGCGTCAAAAAATGATTTTGTGTCATCGTCTGAAAGCTGATCGTTGAAAAAGCCGCCGCAATTCCGACTAATACAAAAGCAGCTAACTTTTTGCCTCGCAATGCCAATGCAAAGGACCAATTGCCATAAGTGTGATACGTCAGATATAGCCAGCAAACACCGACAACTGCAAGTAGTAACCAGAAAAAGCGCCACTTCATTGATCGAAAAGATCGTCTCATCCACGTTTCCTCCTCATCAATAAAGCAATAAAAATCAAACTGCCCAATGTACCTACCACCACACTAACTGGTATTTCATAAGGGGCAATAAGTACGCGCGCCAAAATATCACAGACAAGTAAAAATAAGCTGCCACTGACTGCCGTAATCATAATGGTTTGCTTCATGTGATCGCCGTAACGCCAAGAAACTAAATTCGGTACAATTACGCCTAAAAATGGAATATTACCCACCATAATTAAAACAACACCACTGGCTAAAGCGACAATAATCAAGCCCAACAATTGAACTCGTTGGTAATGCAAACCAAAATTTGCAGCCAAATCCGCCCCCATACCGGCTATGGTAAAATGATATGTATATAGATATACCACTACTAGCAAAGGAACCGTTAGATAAAGCAATTCATAGCTGCCTTTCATCACTGTTGCAAAATTGCCTTGCAACCAAGAGGACATATTTTGTACCAATTGAAACTGGTAAGCAAAAAAAGTTGCGATCGAACCAACAATATTGCCAAACATCACCCCAATCAAGGGAACCATTACTTGATTTTTGGCAGGCAATAAATTAATTAGGTAAACAAAAAGTAAGGTGCCGCCCAGTGCAAACAAAAAAGCCACAAATGACCGGAAAAGTAAGGGCGCACTTGGGAAAAAAATCATCACCACTAAAATTCCCAGCCGAGCGCTGTCCATCGTACCGGCTGTGCTAGGAGCTACAAATTTATTCTGAGTCAGATGCTGCATAATTAAACCAGACACACTTAAAGTTGCTCCAGCTAGTATTAAGCTGATTGTTCGTGGAACCCTAGTCATCAATAATACCAAACGCTGGCTGTCATTCAACGTAAATAATTGCACGATAGACAACTCTTTAATCCCAATCAAAATTGAAGCCATACTTAACAGGAGCAAGATTATCAGTACACCAATTTTTCTCATACACTCACTCCATTATTTCTAATTGAGAATGATTTTCATTCTTGTTTACAGTTTATGGGAAACTGTTCGTAAATGCAAGCCCTTTTTTTTAATTGTTTTTTTCTATTGGAATGAATAATAGGACACAAATGATATGCAAGAATTATAAATTTACTTTTCGCCGTCCTTTTTTGTAATCGTTTTATGGTATAATAATCATAAAGACATCGTGAAAGGAAGCGAGTGTGAACAACTATGCCAAAAGACGACCTACAACAGCATTTAGATAAAGGGATGTACGGTACGCCTTTGATTAATCCGGAAGAACAACATAAATATATGGGAACATTCCGCGAACGTTGTTACTTGACCATGACTGTAGCCGAAATGAAAAATGCTCAGCATCACCAGCATCTGCTAACAGAATTAACAAAACACCCTGATGCCTTCGTGCTGTTAAACGGCAGCATTTCTTCAGAACTGCAAGGTACTTATGTTAAATTATTAAATGATCAAGCGACAAAGTTTACGATTGTTAATAATTTTGTGGAAAATGCACCTGATGCATTCGGCCTAATTGTTGCGGCTAAAGAAGCAGTCGATGAGCCCGTCATCGATATCGATCAAAAATATCCGCAACTTGCTAAAACGCAGTCAGAAGTGCCAAAGCCTAAAAAGAACTTTTGGCAGCGCCTTTTTCACTAACAAGGAGCAAAGAGATGATTGATAATCAATTACTAAAGCGCGATCTGGCTGCTGCGCTAAACGCCCACATTGAACTGTTACATGAAGTTGAGTTGATTGAATCCGAGCATATGGACGCTTTTACGTTTATGATGCGCAGCTTTGGTTTTATGCTGCGCAAAGCCCCCGATGCGCTACTGACAGAAGATGAAGACACATTATATTACATGCTATTTCAATATTACAGTTTACTCACCGAACTTAAGTATAATTTGTTGCTGAATTTCCCTTACGCCCGACTTCAAGAAAAAACATTAGTGGAAGTCGTCAAAACTTTTCCCACTACTTATGAGTTGGAAATGAAAGCTTGGTGGGAACAACACACCGGCTTAAAAGTCGAAGAAACCAAACAAACCATAGCCATTAAAGAATTTAACTATTAGATACACAAAAGCGCAAAGGAACCTTTACTGAAAGGTTCTTTTGCGCTTATTTATGTTATCACCAGCTGGTTTAAGCCGTTCCTGTAGAATTATCATCTTCTTTTACAAAAACTTCTGGGTAAAGGAATTTCAAAACAGCCATCGTTAGTCGTCGACCTTCTCCTTTATAAGGGTAGATATGCATATGCATCGCTGGATTAAAGTTTGCTTCAATAATGCCATAAGTTAAGCTATCTTTTGTAGCAGATATCTCTTTGTCCGGAATAATTAAATCAATGCCACAAATTTTTGCACCCAATGCTGCTACTGCTGCTATCGCGATTTCTTTATAACTGTCATCAATATTATTTGTCACATCAATGGAATCACCACCAGTGCTGATATTGGAATTCTCTCTTAAGTAGACGACTTGTTCTTTAGCAGGAATCGAATAGACCGTCAAATCTTGTTCTTTCAGCATTAGTCGTTCCAATTCACCTAAATGAATTAGTTCTAAAGGTGCGCGATGATTCGTACCGCGCAACGGATTAAGATTTTTGGCCGCTACAAGTTCTTCTACTGTATGGATGCCATCGCCAATTACGTTAGCCGGCACACGTAACATAATAGCATGTACTTGTCCGTCTAAAACAAAGAAGCGATATTCAGTGCCCGCCATAAATTCTTCAATTAAGATCGCTTCATCTTCTTTAAATGCAATTTTGATCGCTTCTGTAAAATCTTCTAAAGAAGCTCCTGCTTTAAAAATAGTAATTCCCAAGCCATAATTGGTCGTCTTAGGTTTTACGACAAATGCTTTATCGGCATAAAGTAAATGTGCTTGCTGAGCATCGATAAATGAAGTGAATTCCGCACCTTTCGGCACGCGAAAGCCAGCTTGTGCCAGCACTTTTTTTGTCACTGTTTTATTTGCCATTATAAGTGGCGCAATATAGCTGTCTTTGCTAGTCATATTAGCATTTTTTACATATTCAATATGCTGGTTATGTTGAAGTTTTAGAAATTGTTCGTTTTCATCCAGGATTTCCACTTGGATTCCTTTTTGAATGGCATCGTATAAGAAAAGTTGCGTGGATAGCTCCATCTCCCTAAAACCGGCTAGCTGGTAGGGACGTTCAAAAGCCATGGCTTGATATTCCTTACCAAAGATAATGCCTAGTTCACGATTAGAGTTTTCATTGATGATCGTCCACATTTTTCCGGCAACCGTCATTTCCGGTTGTCGCAAGTGTTGATAATAGGTTCCGACAATTTCTTTAGCCTTACGTAACCCTAACTCGTCAAACATATCGATCATTTCAGAGAAGATCCGATCGCCTTCGCCTAGCAATTTAATTGGATCATAAGGATGCCCGAGGGCGATTTGTTCATTTAAAATATTACCAGTTGTCACCCATTCATCAGGTTGCTCCAATTCTTCTGCCCAAAGTAAGTACAACATGAAATAATGGAGAAATTCCACAGTTTCTGCTTCAATCCCGAGACGTGCAAATGGATTTAAATCTAAATTGCGCAATTCAATATAACGGATGCCCAGCTGTGCTAAATCAGCAATTTTTTTACTACCTCGCAACCGAACTGGCGCATAAAATTCTTTTTCCTCTGATAATATGCCATTTTCAACCATGCAGTGAATATCATGCAAGTAGTGTTCTAAGGAAGCATAAGACACTTTCACATTATCATGATTAGTATATCCGTACGAACTATTGCGAATACTTCTAACCGGTTCTTCCGGACGATTCGAATCATTTTTGAAATAGCCATCTTCACTGACCGGTGAAGCACCAAACAAATAAGTAATCAGCCAACGATAGCGCAAAAAATTACGGGAAACTTTCATATACAGCTGATCTTTAAATTCCTTTAAGTCACTGATATCCGTTTGCTCAGCAAAAAGACGCTTAACTAATTCCATGGAAAACTCAAAATTAAAATGAATACCGCTTACCATTTGTTTACGCTTGCCGTATTCCTTGGCTAAATAGCGTCGATATAAAACAGCATCATATTGATCCAGTTTGGCAATCTTAATTTCTTCGTCTTTTTCCGGAAGCATCGGCGGCATGCTAAGGGGCCAAAGCATTTCATCTGAAGCGATTGAACGTCTGGCTACATCATGCACCGCAGCTAAATAACGTAGTACTTCACTCGTACTGTCAGCTACTGGTGTAATTAATTCTAATTGAGTTTCACTAAAATCAGTTTGGATATATGGATGAAATGAACGATTGCCAAAAACAGCCGGATGATCAGTTTGAGCTAAACGTCCCTCAAAAGTACTTCGTTGATTCTCTTTTTCTATACCAAAACGAGCCGCTAGCACGTAGGGCCGCACACTCTTTTTCCTTAATAATTCTTTTACCTTCATAAAGTCGCCTTTCTTTCTTTAAACTACTCATTCTCCCTCATTATATAGAAAAGCACTTAGAAATAGAATCTTTTCGCTTAATTTAATGAAGAAAAAATTTTTATTACTATAGAATTCTTCTAAACAACTATTTAACCTACAATCAAGGAAGGCCTTGGCCAAGATAAAAAGAAACCCATCAAAGCAATATTTTGATCAGCTAACTATTGATATACTATTGCTCAGTCAACCAACAACTGCTTTGCGACCATTGGATTTGCTGACTATTCGACATAACAAGCAAAAAGCAATATATCTTTTAATTAGACGGATAGCTAGTTTTTAGCGTTGGGAGGGGCAAACTGAGCATTGCTGTTAAACCAAAAATGCGCTTAGTCATTTTAACAAACGAACTGATAGCCTTCATTGGATAAGTTAACGATTATTAGCTCGGAATTTGGTATAGGTGCAAAAGCTCTGTGACCTTCGAAGTAATCTACTTTGTGGCTTAAAGAACTAGCATAATGACAAAGAGTAGCTAGCGGTAAATATTGTCATTTACTGCACAAAAAGCAATTTAGGTAATTTTTATTTTTTGGGTGTGACCACTGGTTGAGATTGACAAAAATTCTTATTTCCCCATTTTTTCAAAAGAAGTTTCATGTTAGTATAGCAAAAGATGCATTAGTTTTTTGCCAGCTATTATTTTTTACGGAGGGATTTTATGACGAATTTTTTTACGCTTCAACGGTTAAAGGATACTTTATATGTGACGGTTGGGGCTTTTATTTTAGCGGTTTCTATCAATGCCGTCTTATTGCCAAATAAATTAGTGGCAGGTGGAGCTAACGGAATCAGCATTGTAATTAACTATGTTTTTGGTCTTAGCCCGGCGTTAGTCCTGTACGCAATTAATATTCCTTTATTGATTCTGTGCTTTTTATTATTAGGGAAAGAAACAGGCCTTAAGACGATTTATGGTAGCTTGGTTTATCCTTTTTTTGTACAGATTACTGCCGGAATTCCTGCATTAACACACAATATTTTTCTGGCGGCTTTAGCTGGCGGAATTATTACCGGCGCTGGCTTAGGCTTGGTTTTTAGAGGGAATGCTTCGACTGGCGGAACAGCTATCATTTCGCAAATCGTTAATAAGTATTTAAAAGTTTCGTTAGGAGTTGCAATTTTATTTGTGGATGGAATGGTGATATTATCTGCTTTGTTAGCTTTTAATACTGATATTGTGTTGTTCTCGTTGATTTGTTTATTTACTATCGGTCGAGTGGTGGATATGATCCAAGTGGGCTTAGTTCGTTCAAAGAACGTAATGATTATTTCACCAAAATATCAAGTTATTCAGGCAGCCTTATTGCAGGAAATGAACAAAGGTGTTACGTTGGTGCCGATTGAGGGCGGCTATCATAACGCAAAAGGTATGCTTTTGATGACTGTCGTTCGTGAAAAAGATTTTCCACATATTAAAGAATCTATCTTGGCTATTGATGAACAGGCATTTTTAATCTCCATAAATGCCAGTGAGGTTTACGGACGCGGTTTTAGTCTGAAAAAAGTAGCCGAGTCTTATGGTGTGGAAACAAATAATTTGTAATTAAAAACAAACTAAAGAAGCGTGAGCTAATCGGTAGAATACCGCTTGTCTCGCGCTTTTTTTACTGATAGCTATTTTTCGCAGTTCAATTTTACTGAAATGCCTTCTTTTTCTAACTGTTCTGCATGGGTTTCTCCCCAAGTACACAGCAAATCTAAAATAGTACCCAAAGATTCACCATACTCACTCAGGCTGTATTCAACCTTAGGCGGCACTTGATTATAAACCTTGCGAGCAATAATTTGATCTTCTTCCAATTCACGTAATTGTTGTGTCAGCATTTTTTGAGAAATTTTAGGAATTGCCCGCAACAACTCACTGGTGCGCATGACCTGATGCCGCAAATTGCAAAGAATAATCGGTTTCCATTTGCCACCGATAATGTCCATTGTTACTTCAACGCCAATATTATATTCTTTATTTATTATTTTTTTCATAAACTCCTCCTCTTCTTTTATTTAACCAAATAAAAGCTGATAAATCAAATAATTACTTTTTTGTATGTATAGTACTTTTAAGTAGGTACTTCCCTATAGGAAAAGTAGGTGTTAAGATTATATCAGTCACAAAACGAAGGGAAGGAAATAATATGATTCATTCATTAACAGATACTGTTAACTTGAACAATGGCCTCAAAATGCCGGGTTTTGGACTTGGTGTATTTCAAGTAAGTAATGAGGACACGGTCTTCTCTGTCCAAAATGCAATTGAAGCAGGTTATATAAGTATTGATACAGCTCAAATATACGATAATGAAGCCGGTGTCGGCGAAGGAATTCGCCGAGGATTAGCAGCGACCGGTAAAATACGCGAAGAAATTTTCATCACTTCAAAGGTCTGGAATCATCACTTAAATTATGTTCAAACCATTTCTGCATTCAATGATAGTTTGTTAAAATTAGGAGTAGACTATTTAGATTTATACTTGATTCACTGGCCTGGGAATAATGAATATTTAGAAGCCTGGCAGGCGCTGGAAGCTCTTTACGCTGAAGGAAAAATCAAAGCAATCGGTGTTAGCAACTTTAATGTACATCATTTAGAAACATTACTTGCAACCGCTAAAGTCACGCCGGTTTTAAATCAAGTAGAACTGCATCCGCGACTTGCGCAAAAAGAGCTTCGGGCTTTTGGCAAAGCACATGGCATCGAAACGGAAGCATGGTCGCCTTTAATGCAGGGACAACTATTACAAGATGAAACCATTCTAGGGCTTGCTAAAAAATATCAAAAATCAGCGGCCCAAATTATTTTAAGATGGCATATTCAAAATGATATTATTGTCATTCCAAAATCAGTAAAAAAAGAACGAATGATCAGTAATGCGAAACTTTTTGATTTTAAATTATTGCCAGAAGATATGGCAATGATCGATCAACTAGATAATGGCACTCGTGTCGGACCGCATCCTGATACATTCTTTTTTGAATAATTTGTTAGGAGGTACTACTATGGACATGGGTATTAAAGGAAAAACAGCATTAGTAACAGGTTCTACTAAAGGCATTGGTAAAGCTATCGCTAATGAACTGGCGAAAGAAGGCGCTAATGTGCTGGTAAATGGTCGTAATGAGCAAGAAGTTCAACAAGTTGTGAGCCAATTAAAAGCTGCTTACCCTGCTACGTCACCTCAAATGGCTGTTGGCGATATTGTTGATGTTAAACAGCGGGAAAAGCTTTTTTCACAATTTCCATTTGTCGATATTTTGATTAACAATATGGGTATTTTCCAACCTATGGTATATGAAGCTATTGATGATGAAACATGGATAAAATTTTTCAAAACTAATGTACTAGCCGCAAATTCATTAGTTAAGTTCTATTTACCAAAAATGCTGGCAGCCGATTTTGGCCGCATCATTTTCATAGCCAGCGAAGAAGCAATTATGCCTTCAGGGGAAATGCCGCAATACAGTATGACCAAAACCATGCAACTTTCTTTGGCAAAAAGTTTATCCAAACTGACAAAAGGAACGCACGTCACAGTTAATACAATTATGCCAGGATCTACTTTGACAGAAGGTGTTCGCCATATGTTGGAAGAAATGTATCCCGATCCAAGCTTGTCTTTAGCTGACAAAGAAAAACTATTTATGACCAATAACCGACCGCTATCACAAATTCAACACTTAATTGATCCGGCTGAAATTGGGCGTTTAGTGGCATTCGTTAGCAGTCCTTCTGCTTCTGCCTTTAGCGGAGCTGCTATTCGCATGGATGGCGGTATGGTTCCTACAATTTATTAATAAAAAACCTTTGACACATTGTTTGTCGTTGATGTGCCAAAGTTTTTTTAAAGAAATCTCAAAGAAAAAGCTTTTGCTAGATTTTCACAAAAAAACGCTCGATATCAAATCTTTTTCCGGTAAAGTATTCAAGTGCAGCTCATCATGGCTGTATATTGCGCTTGCTATTCCAAGCTGTTCATAATTGTGAAATTTTGAGTATATTTCCTTAAAATAACCAAGCTTTTTATCAATGAGAGCTTCTCTTCACGACTCATAGATAATAGTTATTCTTACTAATATCATTTAAAACATTTACATCTTCTCAATTCTTAAAAATAGGTTTTATATTGATATGTAGTGCATTTTCTTTGCCTTACTACTTGACCTTTATATGCATATTTAGGTCTTTTTATCAACATTCTGTTATATATTATTTTAGCTTGTTACTTATACGTTTTCTTTATTTTTTGACAATGATTGATAGAAATTAGTTAATTCTTTTTGATTGCGTAAGATAATGGTTTTTCCCGAATATAGTTCTCCGCTGTTTTCTCATAAGCAAAACGTCTTTCTTTTATTCTCCCGCTGTAAAGAATCCACCAGAGAAAATCCCAATCTACTTTTTCCGGACAATTTTCAGCCATATCAGGTCGTATAGTATGACGGTATGTAAGATAACGTCGAAGTACTCTTTTTAAGCAAGCTCAACGGGGGAAAAGTAACAAAATGATCTGATCACTAAGCGTTGTTCTTGATGAAAATCACTGGAATTGCCATCAATGACCCAAACGGCTTGGTTCAGATGTTCTTTAACTAATTGCTTACTTTCTGTTTTATCCCGTACTTGTCAATTGGCTAAGAATTGAACTTGATCTGGGTACAGCAAAGTCAACTGATATTGGGCAGCAAGCTCTTTAGCTAAAGTGGATTTCCCACTACCGCTATAGCCTAAAATTGCAATCTTCACGCTTATACCGCCTTTCCTTATGATTCTCCTTTAAAAACAAAGTTTTTCTATTCGGCGAAACTTAAAATAGCTCTCAACTTTATTAAAAAGGAAGTAAGATAAGTCATTCTGACAATCTCCTACTCCCTTATCGTTCAATCATAATCAAAACACTGAAGCATATCTTCCTTCACTTACTTTAATTATTCTTCTTTCAATAACCCTTTAAATAGTCCCATCGCAAAGTCATTGGCATCAAAGGGCTCTAAATCGTTAATACCTTCACCTAAACCGACTAATTTTACCGGCAGATGAAGTTCATTACGGATGGCGATAACAATACCGCCTTTAGCTGTTCCGTCTAGTTTGGTCAAAACCAAACCCGTTACGTCGGTGGTTTCTTTAAATTGTTTAGCTTGAGCCATAGCATTTTGTCCGGTAGTGGCATCGACGACTAAAAGAACTTCATGGGGAGCAGTAGGAATTTCCCGTTGAATGACACGTTTGATTTTTTCCAGCTCATTCATTAAGTTTACTTTATTTTGCAGACGTCCAGCTGTATCTACTAACAAAATATCCGCAGCAATTTTTTTCGCTTGTTCTACCGCATCGAAAACCACTGCTGCCGGATCTCCGCCAGCATTTCCACGAACAACTTCGACACCTGCTCGTTCACCCCAAACTACCAGCTGATCAATAGCTCCCGCTCGGAAAGTATCAGCAGCAGCTAACACTACTTTTTTCCCAGCTTGTTTATATTCATGAGCTAGTTTACCAATGCTGGTGGTTTTGCCTACGCCGTTAACCCCAACAAACAACATGACTGTTAAGCTGTTTGGTTGAAGGTTTAGCTCGTTATTTTCGTTAATGCCTTCTGCTTCGTATAAATCAACCATCTTTTCGATAATCGTATTTTGGACTTCAGCCGTTTTTTTGACATTTCTCAATTTTACTTCTTGACGTAAAGCATCCGTAATTTTAAGGGAAGTTTCAAAACCGACGTCTGCTCCGATTAACGTTTCTTCTAATTCCTCGAAGAAGTCTTCATCCACACTGCGAAAGTTTGCAAATAACTCATTTAAACGTTGAGAAAAAGTTTTCCGGGTTTTCGTCAAACCTTTTTCATATTTCTTCTGAGTTTTTATATCTTCTATTTCCGTTGGTACAGGTGCCGATTCTGATCCTACTTCACTTTCTTTCAGGTGCGGTTCGGATGCTACTCCTACAGTTTCAGCTGGTTCGGCTGTTGTTGATTCTTCAGCAGCTACTCCCAACGTTTCAGCAGTTATTGAGGTCTGATCAGGAGCATTTGACGGTGACTCGTCTGAAGTTCCAGTTTCTTCTGTTGTTGGTGTCTCCGCTACTTCTTTAATTTCCGGCTGCTGTTCTTCCTTATTTTCAGCCGTAAATGCTTTTTTTATTTTATCGAAAAAGCCCACCTAGTTTCCTCCTTCCAAAGGTTTCAATACATATGTTTCAATTGCTTGAGCCACGCCATCCTGGTCGTTTGTAGCTGTTACTTGATCAGCGACTTGCTTAACTGCGGGAATTGCATTGGCCATGGCAACGCCTAAGCCAGCGTACTGGATCATTGGCAGATCATTTTCTTCATCTCCTAAGGCCATCACTTCTTCTGGCTGAATGTGTAAATCTCTAGCCAGCAACGAGATACCGTAGGCCTTGGTAATTCCTTTAGGCATAAACTCCAGCAAATTATTTCTGGTTTTAATGATCTCAAAACGGTCATAAAAACGGCTAGGAATTTGTTTAATTCGTTCATTCAAATAATTTTCTTCGACTGCTATTACCGCTTTATTATAGATTCGGTCTTGGGCTAATTGGGCTAATTCAAAGGATTCAAACGTTAATAGTTTGTTTAAAACATTATAAAGGGACGAATAGTCTTTTGAGGTCGGCAGTTGTAGTACCAAACCGTCTGAAAGAATATCTAAAGGGATATTCAATTCCGTAGCCAATCGATATAAGTCATGAACGTCTGACAACGGCATCAATGCTTTTTCAATCACTTCACCGGTATCGTTTTTTTGTACCAATCCGCCGTTAAACGTAATACTGTAATCTCCAGCATCACGTAACTGCAACTGCTCTAAGTAGATATTGATAGCTGCCAACGGTCGACCAGTACAAATAACTACTTTGATACCAGCATTTTTAGCTGCTAATAACGCTTGGCGATTTCGTTCAGAAATTTCTTTTTGGCTATTCAATAACGTGCCGTCCAAATCAATGGCAATTAATTTTATCACAAAGGCTCCTCCTACTTGGCTCTAATTCGTTAAGCTGTGGCAATTGCGCCGCCTTCTTTGACATCTTCCAAGCGGACAGACACAATTTTTGATACGCCAGATTCTTGCATAGTCACACCGTACAACACATCCGCCGCTTCCATCGTTCCTTTGCGGTGAGTAACGACGATAAATTGAGTGTTATCTTCAAACTCGCTTAAATAATGGCCAAAACGCGCCACATTAGCATCATCTAAGGCCGCTTCTACCTCATCCAGCACACAAAACGGTACCGGTCGCACACGAATAATTGAAAACAGTAACGCAATGGCCGTCAACGCCCGTTCGCCTCCTGAAAGTAAGGTCAAATTTTGCAGTTTTTTGCCCGGAGGCTGTGCTTCTATCTCAATTCCGGTATTAAGTAAGTCATCAGGATTGGTTAAGACCAACTCAGCACGACCGCCACCAAACATATTAGGAAAGACAACTTTAAATTGCTGCCGAATCGCTTCAAACACTTCACTAAATCGTTCTTTCACTTCCTGATCCATCTCATCCATCGTTTCAAATAATTGACCTTTAGCGTTTAGCAAATCATCACGCTGGGTCACTAAGAATTGGTAGCGTTCATCGACTTGTTCGTACTGTTCAATTGCATTTAAATTAACAGGACCTAAGCATTCAATTTCTTTTTTCAGACGTTTGACTTCTATTTTAGCCGGTTCGGCTTCAATATCCGCTGCATATTCTTGACTAGCTGCTTCAAAGGTGATACTGTATTCTTCTTGCAAATATTGCAATAAATTATCCAGCTTGATTTCTTCCCGGTTTTTTTGCACTTCTACTTGCGTTTGACTAGCTAAAAATTGCTGTTGCCGCTTATTTTCTTCTGCCAATTGTTCGTCCATTTGATCAACTTGTTCTTGCAATTGTTGCCGTTGGTGACGATTTTTTTCAAGGGATGTTTGTAATTCGGCTTTTTTGACAGTTAATTGTTCTAACTGCAAAGCTAAGCTTTCTTCACTCACTTGATGATCAGAAGAATGGCTACTTAATTGTTGCAGCTGCTGTTGCAAAGCAGTTTCTCTAGCTAAATATTCATCCAATTGGGTTTGTTTTTCTTGCTGCTGGCTAGTTAAGTGAGCCAATTGTTCAGCCGCTACTGCTTGATCTGCCTGAATTTTGTTTAAGCGCTCCAACGCTTGCGCTTTGAAAAGTTCCATTTGACTGGCTTCTTGATCAATTTGTTCTAATTCTTGATTTAAACGCTCTTTTTCTGCTGTTAATTCTGTTTGTTTTTCTGTCAACGCTGTTTTTCTAGCTTGGTATTCAGTCAAAAATTGATGTAATTCTTTTGATTCATATTCGAAGAGGCGTTTTTCTTTAGTTAAGCGCGTAATGGTCGCTTCCAAATTTGTTAATTTATTTTGCAGCTCTTGTTGTTTTAACCGGCTGACTTCGCCAATTGAGCGCAATTCTTCTAGCCCTTGATTCGTTGCCGTAGCTTCATGGGTCAATTTTTGGACTGCTTTTTCTGCTGTTTGCAACTGTTGTTTCAAACGAACCAGCTGTTCAGTGATCGTTTGTAATTCTTGGGTTTGCGAAAATAAGCTACCTTGGTTCCCGCGCTTAGTCGCACCACCTGTCATAGAACCACCAGGATTCATGACATCGCCTTCTAGTGAAACTACCCGATATTGATAATTCACTAATTTTGCCAATTGGTTGGCACTGGTTAAATCGGCAGCTAAGATGGTTACACCTAACAAATTTTGAATCACATTGCTGACTTTTTCAGAATAGTCAACTAAATCACTGGCTACACCTATAAACCCCGGAGCACCTTGAAGATTCTCTTGAACTCTAGTAGTGATAAAGCGTGGCTTTATCGTCGTTAATGGCAAAAAGGTGGCCCGACCGCTATGTTGTTGTTTCAAAAACGTAATGCCTGCTTGGCCATCTTTTTCCGTGGCTACTACAATATGCTGAGCAGCACCGCCTAAAGCCGTTTCGACTGCTAGCGTATATTCTTGTGGCACTTCAATTAGTTCAGCTACGGCACCCACAATACCGGTTAATTGGCGCTTGTTTTTCAGGACCGCTTTGACGCCTTGATAAAAGCCAGCATAGTTTTCTTGGATTTCCTGTAAACTCTTTTGACGGGCTTTCGCTTGTTGGAGTCGGTTCATAGCTTGATACATTTCTTTTTGACGTAAGTCCAATTGGCTTTGCTGAGCTACTAATTGTTCTTTCAGCTGGGCATATTCCGTTAACTGCTGTTGTAATGATTGTTCAGCTGTTATTTTTGTTTGTTCCAGCTGCTCTTTTTCCTGTAAAGCTTGTGCCATTTCTGCTTCCAAGGTTTCATGCTTGGCCAACGATTGCTGGTTTTTAGCAGTTTCTTGTTGATATTGCCGTTCTAAATATTTCAAATCATTGGTGGTATTCGCCTGTTCTTGCATGACTTCCACATATTGGCTGCGCAGTTCTTCCATTAGCTCTTTCGAAGATTTGTTGTATTTCTCCACTTCTTTAGAGGCGGCTTGAAACTCTTGCTTTAATGTTTGTTTATGAGCCGTTTTTTGATCCAAGGCTGTTTGCAGCTCTTGTAGCTCTTGACGATAATATGCTATTTTTTCGCTAATTTCAGCTAATGAGCTTTCATATTCAGCTGTTGTTTGGGACGTATGTTTGGATCGTTCGATCAAAACATTTTTTTGTCCTTCTGTTTGTTTCAACACTTCTGTGATTTGTAGTAATTGTTGTTGTTGACTTTCTATCTGTTCGTCCAATTTGTTCCGTTTACTACGCAAATGTATCAGTTGATCTTCTAGTCGATGAACTTGTTTGCTAGCTTGTGCCAATTGAGTTGCAATCGCTTCAAGTTCATGCGTTTTGGCTTCCCAAATGTTCTTAGACGCTTTAATTTCAGAAACGGTTAGATGAACATCAATTTCTTTTAGTTCAGCTTTTAATTTTAAGAATTGCTTAGCAGCTTCACTTTGCGCTGCCAAAGGTGTTAGCTGTTCTTCCAGCTCATAAATAATGTCTTGAACACGGTTCAAATTATCTTCTGTTTCAAAAAGCTTTTGCTCCGCTTTTTTCTTGCGTTGTTTATATTTCAATACACCGGCCGCTTCTTCAAAAATTCCACGGCGATCTTCTGGCTTGCTGTTAAAAATCGCTTCAACCTTCCCTTGAGAAATGATGGAAAACGACTCTTTACCAAGACCAGAGTCCATAAACAAATCTTGAATGTCTTTTAAACGACAAGCTTGTTTGTTAATGAAAAAATCACTTTCACCTGTTCTTCTGAGCCGTCGAGTGACGCTGATTTCACTAAAATCCAAGGCTAAATAGTGATCGTTGTTATCCAAAGTAACCGTTACTTCGGCTATGTTTAATGGTTTACGTCCTTCCGAGCCGGCAAAAATAATATCCGGCATCTTACCGCCACGCAAACTTTTGGCAGATTGTTCGCCTAGTACCCAACGAATTGCTTCCGTAATATTGCTTTTTCCACTACCGTTTGGTCCAACGACTGCCGTAACACCATTTTCAAAATCAATCACAGTGCGGTCGGCAAAAGATTTAAACCCTGCGATTTCAATTCGTTTTAAATACACGAATAATACTGCTCCTTCCAAACTTACTGAGGAATATTTTTTAGTGCTCGCTCTGCGGCATCCTGTTCAGCTAACTTCTTCGATTTTCCTTGGCCTAAGCCGATTAATTTGCCGTCAACGTAAACTTCTGTTGAAAATACACGATCATGAGCGGGTCCTTCTTCTTTCACCAGGCGATATTCAATCGTTACGTCACCTTGACGTTGTAGCACTTCTTGTAAATGTGTTTTATGATCCATCTCATGTGAAAAAGCACCGGCATCGATTTTAGGAAAAATAACCTTTTCAATAAACTGCTTGGCTGCGCCAAATCGTTGGTCTAAATAGAGCGCGCCTAGAAATGCTTCGAATAAGTCACACAATAAGGCTGGACGTTTACGTCCCCCAGAAGCTTCTTCGCCCTTTCCTAATAAAATATATTGATCAAAATGACATTCTTTCGCAAACTTGGACAAGCTATCTTCTCTGACAATGGCCGCCCGCATTTTAGTTAATTTACCTTCGGGAAGTTCTGGAAATTGTTCATAAAGATACTGTGAAACAATTAGCTCCAGCACCGCATCCCCTAAAAACTCCAGACGTTCATTATCTGATAATTTTAAATACCGATGCTCATTCACATAGGATGAATGAGTAAACGCTTGTTCTAATAAATTGACATCATGGAAAACAATGCCGTAACGTTCTTTTAATTCATTTGTTAACTGATTGTCCATTCTCCACATTCCTTTAGTTTTATTTGCGCCTTACTTCATTATACTTTTTTTTTCGTATTTTTTAAATGGTTAGCAGCGATTTCCCGCGAAAAACCCATGGATTTTGATAAACGCTTAAGATTCATTTTCTCTTACGGGTTGCTGCTATTTTAAGGACGATCTGTTTAGTCATTCAAAAATACATTTAGCAAACACGGGTAGGAATAGATTACACATACTCATTTATTTAGCTAAAAAGGCCGGTCACAAAAGTCTCATAGACTTTGCCCCAACCCTCTTTTAATTGAACCAGCGAAACCAAGAAACAAGCGTTAGAAAGTGATACTTTCCCTAAAAACTATAACGAAGTGTAAGCACGCTGTTTTTCATCCATTTGGCATTATCTGACATCATTACTGGCACCCAATCGAAATTCTGCATCTTCCTATCCCTCGTACTTACACCATAGGAATACGAGTCTTTCTTAAAAATTAGTTTTTAAGCTGAATACTTCTCTTCATGCTCCTTAATAAATAACCGATACACTTCGACGGGCTCGCTATTTAAAAAAACGCGTTATTTCCACATCAGCTGCTTCAACCGAGTCAGAAGCATGGATGATATTTTGAAAGCCAGCTAAACCATAATCGCCACGAATCGTTCCGGGCGTTGCTTCTACCGGATTGGTAGCACCAATCATTGTTCTAACTATTTGAACGGCGTTGGGACCCTTTAAAACCATATATACCACTTCTGAAGCCGTC
Source organism: Enterococcus faecalis (assembly GCA_051295955.1). Taxonomy (GTDB): domain Bacteria; phylum Bacillota; class Bacilli; order Lactobacillales; family Enterococcaceae; genus Enterococcus; species Enterococcus faecalis_A. Next base: position 164,117 of record JBPDWA010000005.1, read on the forward strand.
ATGTATTGGATTAAATCAGGGAAAAAATCATACTGCTTTACATGAGCGTAATGTTCTTCAGCCTGTGCTTGTGACATAGTCGCTATTTTTAATTGAACAATTTTCAGTTGTTTTCTTTCAAAACGCTGGATAATTTCACCGATCAATTTTCTTTGTACACCATCAGGTTTAATGATAACGAATGTTTGTTCCATAGCCAACTTCCTTTCTGCTAGTACAGTTTAATGAGCTGCTTACCTAAATTTACTTATTCACTTTTAAGCATAGCACCTTTTTCTGCTAGCGTCTAATTATGCAACGAAAAAGCACAAGAAATGTTCTCGTGCTTTTTGTTTGTTAGAAATTATTTTTTATTCACGTGATTCAGCCGTTACACCTACTGTAGCCCACGGATAGTCTTTTGTATCAACTTCCCAGCTAAAGTCAGTTACCCGATTGTTGACTGGTAATACTTGATTTCTGTAAAGGGTCGGGATAACAAAGGCTTCGTCAATCGCATATTCTTGCCAATCGTAAAAGGCTTTTTTACGTTTTTCTTCATCAAATGAATCTTTTGAATCAATTGCATTTAATAATTTTGTATTTTCTTCAGATTCAAAGCGCGTGTAGTTAAAGGCTGCTTTCGCACCGTACAAACCGCTTGGTGACGGATCAGAACCAGTGCCCCATGCACCTTGGTAAACATCTACTTCTGGGTCATCATTTTTCAATTTGTCATAAAAGGCTTGGAAATCAAGCAATCGGCCGGTTGTATACGTAACGTTTAATCCGATTTCTTTCCATTGTTGTACATAGTAATCGGCTAATGGTTGCGCTGTTTCGCCACCTGCCATTGAAGCAAATTTAATTTCCAATGGTTTGCCTTCTTTATCTTCACGAATACCATCGCCGTCTACGTCTTTATACCCTGCGTCATCTAATAATTTTTTCGCTTTGTCTAAATCAATGGTATACCCTTTAGCATCTTTATTATGGAAGCTCTTGAATACTGGCGGGATTAACGTAGTTGCACCAGAACGTAAGCCATTATAGAATTTTTGACCTACTGCATCATTATCAACAGCATAGCCCATGGCTTGGCGTAGGCTTTTATCTGCCATTTTTGCTTGTGGATTGTATTTTACTGTTCCGGTTTCTTTATCGAAGGTTCCCATTTTAAAGCCGATATATGTGTACGCTAGCTCTTGACGGCCTAAAATTTGATAGCCTTCTGTATCTTTATAGGTTGAATAAGTATCAGTTGGCATAGATAAGACGAAATCATATTGTTTTGCTTTCATAGCTTCTACAATACTTGCGGAAGGAACTGATTTAAACACCAACTTGTCTAGTTTGGGTTTGCCTTCGTAGTAGTACTCATTAGGTAAATATTCTACTGATTCACCTGTAACGATATGACTCATGTAGTAAGGGCCTATGGTCACTGGGTTTTTACGAACAGCATCACTGGATTCCATGTCTTTAACGGCAATCCCTTCAAATGCATGTTTCGGTAAAGCAGAGCCCCAAACACCGCCACCGGCTTGCAGCATGCCTGGATGAACTTTTTTGTAAGAAATTTTAACTTTTTTATCATTCACTTTCTCAATGCCTGAAATAGTGCTTGCCTTGCCATCATGGTATTCTTCCATACCAACAATGTTAGTAAAGTTATCATCATAACGAATTCCTGTATAGTCTTTATGACCGATTACATCGTAAGAAAAAATGACATCATCAGCGGTAACATCTTTTCCATCAGACCATTTCAAATTATCACGTAAAGTTATCGTTGCGGTATTATCATTTTCATTTAACTTCATGTCCGCTGGACCGCCGTCAACAATTTTAAAGTCTTTATCATTGTTAAATAATGATTGAACAGATGGCAACATAAATTGCGCATCATAATTATCCTGATAAAACTCTTGTTGGAATAAGCCTTGGAACTGTGTGTCCATTACAACCGCCACATCCAAAGTCCCACCATCAATTGCTTTTTTGTCATTTTTTACAACAAGCGGCATTTTAGAAATATCTTCTGTTTTCGTCGCTTTATTTTTTCCGCTCTTTTTACTGTTGCCGCAGGCTGCCAATCCCATAACTAGTACTGAGGCTAACGTAACTATACCCAAAATACGTTTTTTGTTCATCTCTTTTCCTCCTTTATTTTTTGTTGTTAACCTAATCGCTGCCGGGCATCTGCTGAACGTTTCAGCGCTTGTCCAACATAATTTATACTTAACATCAACACTAAAATAAGTATTGATGCAGGTAACCAAACCCATTGACGATTCACTAAAACATCGCCGCTGCTAGCATAACCGATCAAAGTCCCCAAACTAGGAACACTTTGCGGCAAGCCAAAGCCTAAGAATGTTAAAGTTGTTTCAATCCCGATATTTGCGGCAAAATTGATCGTCAAGTTAGTGATAATTAAAGAACTTAAGTTAGGCATGATTTCTCGAAACATAATTTTAAAGTCGCTACTACCCATTGTTTTAGATGCGTTCACATAATCCCGTCGAGCTTCGGATAGCGTTTTACTCCTAAATAACCGAGCTTTTGCTACCCAATAAAAGGCACTCATAATCCAAATAAAGGCCCAGATATTGTATTCACGAATTACGGAAACAAAAACAATGATAATTAGCATAATCGGTAGTATCATAATAAAGTCAACAATACGCATAATAATATTATCGATGAGCCCGCCATAGTAGCCAGAAATAATCCCCAAACCTACCCCAATGACGGATGTAATGATAGTGATGGCAAAACCGATTAAAATTGAATTACGTGCACCAATAATCAATTGACCAAAAATGTCACGACCGCCTTCATCAGCGCCTAATAAAAATTGATTACCATCCACTGTGACGGTGCCTGGTTCCGCGTATTTATCCAAAATACTAACGTGCATTACTTGACTTTGATCAATAAAGAACGAGCCGATAAATACACTTAACAAAATAATCGCCAGCACTACAAGGGAAAAAATAGCCATTTTTTCTTTAACAAACTCACGAGCAATCATACGAAAACCCATAGGAGGAATACTTTCTTGTAAAGTTATAGTATCTTTTGTTTTTTCTGTCATTCCCTCATCACCCTTTCTTAGTGTATCTTCTTTACTGAATTCTGATCCGTGGGTCTACAATACTCATAACAATATCGGATATTAAGGTTCCGATAAGTGTTGCTAAACCAAGGATTAACACTAAGGCAGTAATCACAGAATAGTCTCGCTGAATAATACTGTCTATAAACAGCTTTCCAACTCCCGGGAACGCAAAAATTTTCTCAATTACTACTGAACCGGCAATTAATGCGGTAATTTCATAACCCAGCTGGGAAGCAATTGGTAAAGATGCATTTCTAAAAATATGTCGATTAAAAATCTTATTGGTCGGTACGCCCTTTGAACGTGCCGTACGTACAAAATCCATATTTTTCACGTCAATTACTTCACTCCGTAAATACTGAATAGTTACGGCTGTTCCCAGTAACGCTTGCGTGAGGCCCGGTAAAATCAAATGTTTAAACTTATCAAAATAATAAGGAAGACTGCCTTTGTCTAAACCAACCGTCACCGTGCCGCTAGTTGGAAACCAATCCAAACGATAGCCGAACGCAAACAGCATAATTAAGGCAAAAATAAACAATGGAACAGCAAAACTGAAGAAATTATAAACGATCACCATCTTGTCAAACCATGAATTTTGGTAACGTCCAGCCAGTAATCCAAAGGGAATGGCAATTAAATAAGTGATAATAACTGAAACTAAAGCTAACGCAATTGTATTCCCCACTCGTCCGGCAATTAGTGTTGCAACGGGTAATTTAAACATAAAGCTTTGACCAAAATCCCCCTGCGAAGCATTGCCAATCCAACGGAAATACTGTTCATACCACGGATCATTTAATCCGGCGGCTTCTCTTAACGTTTCGATTACTTTTGGATCTTGGTTCGGGTTGATTAATCCGGCAAAAGGATCTCCCGGCATCATCTTCGCTAAAAGAAAAATAAGTACACTTAAAATAATTACTTGCGGTATCATCAAAAGTACACGACGCAGTATTGTTTTCCACATTATTCAGCATCCCCCTTTTTTAAGGCAACTTGATGGGTTTCGGTAATGGTACGCAAATCGTAAACCCGCCCGGTTTCATCATAAAATTTATGATAATGTTCCCGATATTCTTGTTCTACTATTCTGCGATGTGCTTTGTGACCTTCACGGTTTGCGACATCAATTTTAGGAATTGCTGATAATAAGCGTTTTGTATAAATGTGTCTAGGATCGTTGTAAATATCATTGCGCGTTCCAATTTCGACGAAACGACCTTTGTACATAACGGCGATATTATCACACATATGTTTAACAACACCTAAATCATGTGAGATAAACAGATAACTTAACCCATATTCTTGCTGAATGTTTTTCATAAAGTTCAAAACTTGTGCTTGAACGGATAAATCCAGCGCTGAAACAGGCTCATCGGCAATAATCAACTTAGGATTAGTGGCAACGGCTCGCGCAACGCCTAGACGTTGACGTTGTCCGCCAGAAAATTCATGGGGATATTTATAAAGCGCATCTTCTGGCATCCCAACGATATCTAAAAGTCCCTTTACCTTTTGCTTTTCTTCTTGATCGCTTAAACGTTCAAAGTTGCGAATTGGTTCTGCAATGATGTCCAGCACTCGTTTTTTGGGATTTAAACTAGACATAGAGTCTTGAAAAATCATTTGTACATCTTTATTGTATTTGATCGCTTTGCGGCTGCTTGCTTTTGTTACGTCTTTGCCTTGGTAAATGATTTGCCCGGAAGTAATCTTTTCCAAACCGATAATTGCTTTACCAGTTGTTGACTTTCCTGAACCGGATTCGCCAACTAGCCCGTAGGTCTTTCCTTGTTCAATCGTGAAATCAACGCCATCGACTGCTAGTACATGGTCGGTCACTCGATTGAAGAAGCCGCTACGAATAGGATAATGAACTTTTAAATCTTTAATTTGTATAATTTTTGTCATTAGGCTTCCTCTTTCCCATCTCTAAAGTGAAAATGCTGATAACAAGTACAGCGCACATAATGTTCTGGCGCTATTTCATGTAAACTTGGATTTTCTTCATGTTCGTCTATAGGAATCCAAGGAATACGCGGTGCAAAACGGCACCCTTGTCTTGGCAGTTTACTCAAAGAAGGAACAACTCCTTCAATTACATGAAGAGCCGTGCTATCTGAATTCTCTTGTGGAATCGACTGCAAAAGTGAGCGAGTATAAGGATGTTTAGGATTTTCAAACAACTCGGCGGCAGTTGCTACTTCAACAAATTGACCAGCATACATAACCGCAACTCGATCAGCCATTTCAGCAACCACACCTAAATCATGTGTGATAAGTATAATGCCGCTGCCTGTTTCTGCTTGCAAGTCTTTCAACAAATCCAATATTTGGGCTTGAATCGTTACATCTAGGGCAGTTGTCGGCTCATCAGCAATTAAAATCGGTGGCTTGCAGGCAATCGCAATGGCGATAATTACCCGTTGGCGCATACCACCTGATAATTCATGCGGATACTGCCTAGCAACTCGTTCCGGATTAGGTATCCCAACTTGAGTCAATAGTTGTATAGCTCGCTCTTGCTTTTGTTGCGCATTCATATTCGTGTGGTAGCTCAAACTCTCTTTGATCTGTTCATCAATCCGCATTAATGGATTCAGCGCTGACAAAGGATCTTGAAAAATCATACCAATATCATTGCCTCGAACTTTATTGTACAAAGTTTCGTTAAAGGTGGTTAGATTCAGGCCATTATATAGAATTTCGCCCGCCACTTTTGTTTTATTTTCATCATGAAGGCCCATAATGGTCGTAGCTAATGTACTTTTCCCGCAGCCAGATTCACCGACAATCGCCAGAATCTCGTTTTTTTCTAAAGAAAAAGAGACATCATCTACTGCATTATAATAATCGTCTTTAATTCGAAAGCCAGTTTGTAAATGTGATACTTCTAATAATGGTTCGTTCCCTTTTTCCATCTCGCACCCCTCATTTTTCGCAACATTTTCCAAATGCGATTATATAATAAATCTTTGATTATTTTTACCAAATGATTATCTAATATTCTACATAGTATATACTAACTAATTTCTCATAATTGTATATAATTGTCTGACAAATTGCAAGCCGATTTTATAATATTTTTTTGGTTTTTTCGGATCCGTTTCTAAAAACACCAAACTTTGATAGCCTTACGATTCTTTTAAAAGCAAAAAAACGCAGTGGAAAGATCTAGTCGTCTTTCTTCTGCGTTTATAAACTTCAAATATACTACTGAATCATTTATATTCAGTTATTCTATTTACGATTTAGTTGTACTTTTATCTTTATGAATGATTAACGATATAATCTACAGCAGCGCCCACTGTTTCAATTTTCTCTGCATCTTCATCAGAAATTTCTGTCCCAAATTCCTCTTCTAATTCTAAAACAAATTCCATAACGCTGATAGAGTCAGCATTCAAATCATCTTTAATGTTTAATTGATCTGTCACCTTGTCTACTGCGATATCGAAGTGATTTGAGATAATTTCTGCTACTTTTTGAAGTACATCTTCACGAGTCAACTGTATTCACCTCCACTGCTTTTGCAAAGCGTTTTCTTCTTTCAAAGGAAACACTATGATACATTGTACTCAGAAAAAAGGGTTTTGTCTATCCTTTTTTCATTTTTATATGAAAAGATCCGCATTCTCTTGTACTTCTTTTAGTCTTTGCCTTCGTAATAAGCTACAAGTTGGGATACTACGTTGGTTTCTAACATAGCATGGATCTGAGAAATAGTGTAACGAACTGCAGCAGGGCCTGTTGCTCCGTGAGTTTTAATTACCGGTGCTTTTAAGCCAAATAAAACGGCTCCCCCATGTTTGGAATAATCCATCTCATCTTTCAGACCGTGTAACGCATCTTTTAATAGCAAAGCACCTAATTTACCTTTGACACCTTCTGCTAAAATAGCTTTTTTCAATAAACTCATCAAGTTAAGCGCTGTGCCTTCAATTGATTTTAAAACTGCGTTTCCGGTAAAACCATCTGTTACCACAACATCCGCAGCACCGTTTAACAAGTCTCTGGCTTCAACGTTCCCGATAAAATGAATCGAAGTTTCAGCAGATAAAAGTTCAAAAGCTTTTTTGGTTAGCTCGCTGCCTTTAGTTTCTTCTGTACCGTTATTCAGCAAACCAACCCGCGGTTTTTCGACCTTTCTAACTTTCTCTGCATAGAAAGAGCCTAAAACAGCATATTGTACTAGATGTTCTGCTTTATTATCTGCATTAGCACCTAAATCCAACATGTCAAAGCCGGCGTCTGCTTGCCCCATAACTGGCAATGTAGACATCAACCCTGGACGTTCCACATTTTTAATCCGGCCAATGATAAACAGACCTGCGGCCAATAGTGCACCCGTATTGCCAGCAGAAAAGATTGCATCAGCTGTGCCATCTTTCACTGCTTGAGCTGCTAAAACCATAGAAGCTGTTTTTTTTCTGCGAATCGCCCGTACCGGTTCATCATCACTGGCAATTTTTTCATCGGTGTGAATGATACGAATATTGGTTTCATCCGTTAGGTATTTTCTGATTTCGTCTTCTTTTCCAAACAATTGAAATTCGATGTCCGGAAAATCTTTTTTTGCCAGCATAACACCTTCAACGATCGCTTTTGGGGCATTGTCGCCACCCATTGCATCGACTGCAATTTTCATAAGAGGTTCCCTCCTGATTTTTCATTTCATGGTTAAGTATAGCATATTTTCAAAATAAGCTGACCTCGTTTTTTTGGACACCACAACTTTCAAGCTTTTATTCTCAATCGAAAAATTGAGCTTCTTTTTCATCGGGTCGTATATTTGCTGCTAAGCCTTGGTACTCTGGCAGGCTCCACCACTGAGGAATCTTCCAAATATGACTGGCTTCTTGTCGAGCGACTTCCAACACATTAAAGTCTGTGACAATATCACCGACAGCAAATTGCGGAATGCCTGATTGACGAGCGCCGAACACTTCGCCGGGCCCCCGTAGTTCTAAGTCTCGTTCACTTAAGACAAAACCATTATTTGTCTCCGTCATAATCTTCATACGCTCAACGCCCATTTCGTTTTTGGGATTGGCGACTAGAATACAATAGGATGCATCGGCACCACGACCGACTCGCCCTCGCAGCTGGTGCAGCTGTGCCAAGCCAAAGCGATCAGCATCCATAATGAGCATAACTGTCGCATTCGGCACATTGACACCAACTTCGATAACGGTAGTGGAAACGAGTACTTGCAATTGATTGGCTTTAAACTCTTGCATAATCGCTTCTTTTTCTTGATTCTTCATTTTGCCGTGCAATAAGCCGACTTGATAAGTAGGAGCAAAAAACGCCGACATGTGTTCATAAATTTCTGTCGCATTCTTAACATCCAAAGCTTCTGACTCTTCAATTAAGGGACAAATAATATACGCTTGGTGACCGACTGCAAGTTCTTTAGTTATCCATTCCAAAACCGTATCTAACTGCGGCGGCCGAATCCAACGAGTTTCAATCGGAACCCGCCCGGCTGGCATTTCATCGATGATGGATATGTCCATCTCACCAAAAGCCGTAATAGCTAGCGTTCTCGGAATAGGCGTAGCTGTCATGAATAATACGTCGGGTTTTAGCCCTTTTTCTCTTAGAATCTTACGCTGGTTGACACCAAAGCGATGTTGTTCGTCTGTAATAACTAAGCCTAATTGGTGAAAGACAACATCTTGCTGAATTAACGCATGTGTTCCTACAATGATATCTAATTCGCCACTGGCTAATTGTTCCAAAATTAGGCGTCGTTCTTTGGCTTTGGTAGAACTCGTTAACAATGCTACTTTCACTTCTAAAAGATCGAAAAGTTGGTTTAAGCTTTCCATGTGCTGCTGTGCCAAAATCTCGGTAGGAACCATCAACGCACCTTGAAAACCAGCCGTCATCGTAGCGTAAAGAGCGATTGCTGCTACAACTGTTTTTCCGCTACCCACATCGCCTTGAAGCAACCGTTGCATATGATCCGGACTCATCAAATCACGACAGATTTCATTGGTTACTTTTTTTTGAGCATTGGTCAGTTCAAATGGGAGTTTTTGAGTAAATTCTTTTAAACGATCGACATCATATTGAATTGCCAGACCATTTTTTTCTGCTTTTTCTTGCTTTTTCAGGCCTTGCATCTTCAGCTGAAAAAGCAGAAATTCTTCAAAAACCACACGCCGCTTTGCCTGATGACTTTCTTCTGGAGTTGCAGGAAAGTGCATGGCAAACATCGCTTCTTTGCGAGACAACAATCGGTATTTTTCCAATAGTCCCAGCGGTAAGTTTTCTTCAATCAAGGAGCCGTAAGTTTCAAATCCTTGGCGAATCAATTGGACCAATGTGCTTTGTCGGACTTTCTTATTCACATGATAAATCGGTGCAAAATCCTCACCTTCACCTTTTGAAGCCAAGATTTTCATCCCATTTAAAGACTTTCTTTTGGCATCCCACTTACCATAAACTGCAATTTCTTCTGAAAGAACCACTTTATCTTTAAGAAAAGGCTGATTAAAAAATGAGACATTAATTACGGCGTGCTCTTGCATCATGCGGAAAGTAAGGCGGCTTTTTTTATAGCCATAGCGACTGACAACAGCTTCTGAGACAACGAATCCTTTCAATGTTACTTTTTCTTGATCTTGTATGTCATTCAATTCTTTTTCTTGAATGTCCTCATAGCGAAAAGGATAATACGTAAGTAGATCTTCAATCGTCGTAATTCCTAGCTCCTGCAATGTTTCCGCTCGTTTCGCTCCGACTCCCGGAAGTCCTTGAACACTATCCGTCAGCTTCATAAAAAAAATCCTCCCTTCTTAACTATACGTATTTTCTGTTCATTTCAGTCATTTTTATAGAAAGAAGTGTGGAACAAAACGACTAGCCGTTTTGCACCACACTTTAAATACAACAGGTTGAAGGAGCAGCGAGGCTCTTTCACAATTCTTATAACGTATCCTGTTACTATTATTCTGCAGAAAACAAATATGGATAAACAGGTTGTCCGCCTTCATGTAGTTCTGTTTCCAATTCTTCATTGGTTGTATGCAAAGCAGCAATTAATTTTTCAGCTTCAGCCATTGAACCGTCTTCACCGACGATGATGGTGACAATTTCCGTTTCTTCATCAATCATTCGATTAAGGGTATCTAAGGAAGCGTTAAAACGATCTGCTTCGGAAACAACAATTTTACCATCGATCATGCCTAGATAATCATCTTTTTTGATGACAACTTCATCAATCGTTGTATCACGAACCGCCGTAGTCATTTGGCCGCTAACTACGCTTGTTAACATTTCAGTCATACTGTCTTTATTTTCTTCCAGGGATTGTTGATCGTTAAAGGCCAGCATTGCAGTCATTCCTTGGGAAATCGTTTTAGATGGAACGACAGCTACCGGGATATCTGCAACATCTGCAGCTTGATCGGCTGCCATGAAAATGTTTTTATTATTCGGTAAAAGAATAACTTGATCGGCGTTTACTTCTTTAATAGCTTTTAAGATATCCTCAGTACTGGGGTTCATCGTTTGTCCCCCACTGATGACGTAACTTACGCCTAAGCTACGGAATAATTTTTGCACGCCTGCACCTGCGGCAATGGCGATCACTGCAAAAGGCACTCGAGGTTTTTCAGCAGTTGCCGCTTGCTCTGCTACTTGCGCATCGTGTTCTACTAAAGTTTCATGCTGTAAGCGCATGTTGTCTACTTTTATTTTTACCAAAGAACCAAACTTTTGGCCATAATTCAAGACTTCACCAGGATGTTCTGTGTGTACGTGCACTTTGATAATTTCGTCATCATTGACGACTAATAATGAATCACCTAATTCATTCAAATAGTTTCTAAAGGTATTATAGTCGAATTCACTATCTACAGTTGGTCCTTTGCCAATTTGAACCATGATTTCGGTACAATAGCCAAATTTAATATCTTCTGTTGCAACGTGTCCGCTAACGCCGCGATGATGCTCAGCGTTCACCATTTCATCCATTTCTGCCGGAGAAGGTTCATAGACTTCCGTCGCTGAGAATTCGCCACTTAGTGCTTCTAAAAAACCTTCATAAATAAAGAGCAGGCCTTGACCACCGCTATCTACAACACCAACTTCTTTTAAAACGGGTAAAAGATCCGGTGTTTTAGCTAAGGCACGTTTGGCACCTTTCACTACAGCAGACATCACTGCAATACAGTCATCGGTTTCTTTAGCTTTTCTTTCACCAGAACGGGCTGCTTCGCGGGAAACAGTCAATATAGTTCCTTCAACCGGCTTCATGACCGCTTTATAAGCCGTTTCAACGCCATGGGTAAAAGCAGCTGCTAAATCTTTAGCGCTTAACGTTGTCACATCAGGAATTTGCTTTGAAAAGCCACGAAATAGCTGTGATAAAATCACGCCGGAATTACCACGAGCTCCCATCAGTAACCCCTTTGACAACACAGCTGCTAGTTCGCCAACTTTTTCAGAACGAGCATCAGCGACTGCTTTAGCTCCGCTTGTCATTGATAGATTCATATTTGTTCCCGTGTCACCGTCAGGAACCGGAAAAACATTTAATGAGTTGACGTACTCTGCATTCACATGCAAACGACTCGCACCAGCCTGCACCATTTCCTGGAACTGACCTGCACTAATTTCTGTTACATTCACCTAAAAAATCCTCCTTTAGATTCACTGTTGCACAGTAAAGCAGCACGAACGCTTCAGCAGCAAGGCAAAAAATCAAAGCTGCTTTCTCTAAAAAGTCTGCTTTCATTTTTGTTGGCTGACTGGTTCGTAGCTCTTGATCTTAGAAAATCAGACGCTAAATTATGCTAACAGTTGGCTACCTTAGTCCGGTAACACGCGAACACCTTGAACAAATACATTGACTGAATTGGCAGTTACGCCTAAAAGTGTTTCAAGATTATATTTTACTTTTTCTTGGACATTGCGAGAAACTTCGGAAATTTTTGTTCCGTAGCTGACAATTGTATATACGTCTACTGCAACACCATTTTCTTCTTGACGAACAACGACCCCCCGCGCATAATTTTCGCGGCGCAATATATCATTGAGGTTGTCTTTGATTTGGTTTTTACTTGCCATGCCGACAATCCCATAAATATCTGTAGCAGCTCCGCCAACTACTGTAGCGATGACATCATTGGTAATCTCAATGGTCCCTGCTGGAGTTTTGATTTTTACAGCCATTGATGAAAGCCTCCTTATAAGAGCAGATTTGCCCTATTTTCTTCCTTAACATTTTAACATAGGCTTCTGGCAATGAAAAGGAAGTTAAACAGATTATTATCAAGCGTTTCACTAATATTTGTCAACATTTTAATAATTTACATGGTTTAAAACAAAATGTCAATTGAGCCTAAGGATAAAAAGCAGGAGCACACTCACAAAAATAAGCCGTTAACTGTAAAAATAAATAATAATTTTTCTACTAATGATTTATTCTTTTCCTTAAGATGAACTACTTTGTCGCTTTAGCAGTAGGTACTAAGTGGAGACTGAGATTATCAGCTACCAATTGACAAGAAGTAAGTACACTACATTTGAACACTAGAGAACGGGGAAGGAACGATCAAGGAAATACTGATTTTTACCGTTAGATCAAAAGAAACGATGGACCGTTTTTTCAAAGCGTTCCATAGTTAGTTTCATTAATTTATGACCTTCTTAAAGATAAACCTGATAAGTAACCACTTATACCAAATAATTGCCCCTCTTCGTCAAAACAGCTAGCCACAGCGCAAACAGAAAATCTGCTTGCAAAATGTTCCTTTCTATGATAAATTAAGCTAGTATGAGCAGAAAACTATCGCTCCAAGATCAAGGCAAAGGAGGAAACTTAAAATGGCAAAAGTATGTTACTTTACAGGTCGCAAGACTTCAAGTGGTAATAACCGTTCACATGCTATGAACGCTACAAAACGTACTGTGAAACCTAACTTACAAAAAGTTCGCGTTTTAGTTAACGGCAAACCAAAAAAAGTTTGGGTGTCAACTCGTGCTTTGAAATCTGGTAAAATCGAGCGTGTTTAATAAAACGTAAATAATAAAAACAACCGAGATCAAAAAGAACTTACTGCTTCCATGAAGCAGAAGTTCCTTTGGGTCTCGGCTTTTTGTTTATCCTTTTAATCTCTACTTTGTACAACAGCGATTATACCATGCTCAAAGGCAAATTCGGCAGTCTCCTTTAAAAACTCATTGCTGGCATAAGAGGTTGGATAAGGCACGGTTTGATTCGTTAATTGGTATTTGCTATGTCTTAATGTCAAGCCAGTAACAGGCGTCAAACAACAGTAAGCTAAATACCGCATCTCAGCTTCTTTTTTTAGTTCGTAATGGCCAGGTGAATAATACCGAACACTATTTTGACGATCCCTTAAGACGAGCTGTTGTATAAAAGGTTGGAATCTAGGTTCTAACGGTAGCCATAAATTAGCTAAAAAATGATCCAGCCGCCCACCAATCGCACCAATTAGTGTAACAGTAGTCTTCGGAAACAATTCCCACACTTTTTGTAAGGCTAACTGCGTATCCGTATCATCTTTTTCTGCAGGGGCTTTTATAACTTGTTGGGCTTGTGCGCTTACTTTATGATATTCCTTCTCGGTTAAAGAATCGAAATCTCCTACTGCTAAATCCAATGGTAACCCCTGCTCTAAAAGATCAATGCTGCCGTGATCAATACCGACAAAAAAATCATAAGCTTCTTTTTGAATTTCCGGCCAATCCCCTAAGCCGCCACCGGCTACTAATAAAGTCTGCACAGTTATCCTAAGACCTCTCTTAATGCTGCGATACGTTCTTGCGGGTTTTCAGAACCATAAATGTATGAACCAGCAACAAAGACATTTGCCCCAGCTGCTTTACATCGTTGCGCAGTTTCAGGAACAATTCCACCATCCACTTCAATATCATAAGTATAGTCTTTTGCTTCTTTCCATCGTTTCAACTGAGCAATTTTTTCCAACGTACTATCAATGAATGTTTGACCGCCGAATCCAGGATTTACAGTCATAATCAATACTTGATCCGTTAAATCTAATACATGTTCAATCATTGATAACGGTGTTCCCGGGTTGATGACTACACCAGCTTTGACACCAACATTTTTAATCATTTGCAAGACACGATGAATATGAGCTGTAGATTCTTGGTGAACAGTGATAATATCTGCGCCAGCTTGAGCAAAAGCTTCTATATAGTTTTCCGGATGAACAATCATCAAATGCACATCCAATGGCAGTTTAGTTATCGGACGAATGGCCGCTACTACATTGGGACCCAAGGTAATATTTGGGACGAATTGACCGTCCATTACATCTACATGGATGTAGTCTGCTCCCAAGTCTTCTACTAAACGAATATCTCTTTCTAAGTTAGCAAAATCTGCACTTAAAATGGATGGTGCCAGTTTCATATGATCGACTCCCTTATCTGGTTTTTTTATTTTTTTTATACATTGGACGGCGATTTTCAATTTCCATTAAAAACTTTAAGTAATGATCATAGCGACTTGCAGCGATCTCTCCAGTTGCGACTTGTTGTTTGACTGCACAATCTGGTTCTTTGTGGTGCATACACTCTCTAAATTTGCATTGAGGGGATGCTGCTACAAATTCCGGGAATTGTTTCGACAATTCAACGGCAGTCATTTCAAGAAAATCAATGGCGCTAAAGCCCGGAGTGTCTGCTACTAGGCCTCCGTATAACGGTAATAGTTCAACATGACGAGTGGTATGTTTGCCTCGACCTAATGACTCGGAGATTTCAGCAGTTGCCAACTTTAAAGCCGGAGAAATCTTGTTTAGCAACGTAGATTTGCCGGCGCCGGACTGTCCCATAAAAACCGTTAGCCGATCTGCGAAGAAAGTCTCCAATTCAGCAGTAGCTCCTATTTGTTTATCAGCATCTGCATAAAGAACAGCATACCCGATAGCTTCATAAATTTTTTTAACCTCAAGAATTCGAGCCTGTTGCGCTTGAGGAACTAGATCAACTTTCGTTAAATAAATAACTGGCTGAATCTTTTTATGCTCCAACGTAACTAAAAAACGATCCAGTAAATTAAAAGAAAAGTCAGGCTCCACCATACTCATAACTACCACGCCTAGATCAACGTTCGCTACCGGTGGGCGTACTAATTCATTGTGCCGAGGTAAAACCTCCAACACGTAGCCTTCTGCTGCATTTTCACTTTCAAAAAAAACTTCATCACCAACTAAAGGCGTAATATTACGCTTGCGAAAATTACCACGGCCTCGCGTTTGAAACGTTTCTCCTTGGGCATATACATAATAAAATCCACTGACTGCTTTTCTGATTTGGCCTTTCAGAATCACCACTCCTAACTACACCGAATATACAGGATAGCGCTGTATAAATCAAGAAACCTTCATGAAACTTTTATAAAATCGCTGCCTACTATCTTATCATACAGCCTAGGTAAGTAACTGTCATTTATTTCTTGGAAAACTTGTTAAAAAAGAAAAATCACTGTTTCCAAGTAACCAAATTCGCTATATAGCGAAATTTTTCAGTTAAAAAACGAGACAGAAGTACTCCGCTTTCTCTGCAAGATCGGCAACTCTTATTCCAATTAGGTAAAAGTTACTGCGATCAATACAGAACTAGCATTCCTTCTGTCTCGCTATTTGGTTAATTTTTAAGGATGGGTGTTGCTTAACTAATTTCCCCCAAGCCGTTGTTTTAGTTTTTCGTTAACTGACAATTAATTACTGTTGTCATTATCACTTTCAGAAGAGCTTGGCGTAGTTGGTTTTGAGTAGTATACCGTAATCGTATCCCCTTTATTGACCTTGCTGCCAACACCTGGACTAACACGCTCTACTACTTGTCCGTTCCCTGAACCAGATAAGCCTTGTTCATTAATTTTTAAACCGACGCTGCTTAAGCTATCTTGCGCCGCTTTTGGTGAATAGCCAGTAATATCAGGAACAGATACTGAATTGCTACCCTTGCTGACACGCAGTGTAATCGTATCTTTTTTCGGATCGAACGTGGCACCAGCACCTGGATTTTGACTGATTACAACGCCAGCAGCAACCGTACTGCTTTCTTCATCAACACGTTTCACTCGACTTTCATCAATACCGATAGCGATTAAACGACTAACAGCATTGTCGTAAGAGATATTGGTGTAATCACCTAAAGTAACCTTGTCTGGACCTTTGCTGACATAAAGAGTAATCGTTTCATTCACCGGATCGAAAGCTGCTCCCGGTGCCGGATCTTGCGAAATTACTGTTCCGACAGCAACGGTATCGCTCGCTTGATCAGTTCGCTTAATTTGCGTATTTTTAAGCCCAAGACTAATTAAAGCATTAACGGCATTGTCATACGTATAACCAGTGTAGCTATCCAAAACGATTGTTTCTGGCCCGTTGCTGACTATCAAAGTGACAGTGTCTTTTTTCGGATCCACTTGTTCACCTGCTTTGGGTGATTGACGAATAATTTCATTTTTGTTAACGGTAGAGCTATTTTCTTTCTTGATCGTAATATTTTTTTCCGGGAAGCCTAGTTTTGTTAGTTCATCAATAGCATCCTGATACATTTGTCCGGTGTAATCGTCCAACTTAACTTTATTGGAACCGGAGCTAATATAAAGTGTAATATCCCGACCTTTTTTAACTGAGGTTCTAGCCTCCGGATTTGTCTTAACTACTTTGCCTTCTGCGATGGAATCATTAGGAATTGTTTTCGTCTTTTTGTCCACCACTAAGCCGGCTTTTTCCAATGTCTGTCTGGCCTGAGCTTCTGTTTTCCCACTGACATCAGGTACATCCACTTCACTGTTACCGCGTCCAGCAAAATACAAAGCACCGCCGATTAAACATGCTAATAATAATATGATTCCAGCAATGATCCAAATTTTTTTGTTTTTCTTTTTCTTTTTTTCTTTTTCGTTGTCTTCTGTCGCTGCTTCCGGTTCTGGTTCCGGTTGAGAAGAGTCCATTTCTTTTAAAGCATTCGGCATCGGCTCTTCTTCGGTAACTGGCATTAAGACTTTGGTTGCACCTAACAGACCGCTTGGTTCCCAAACAGGTTCATTTAATCGTTCAGGAGAAAGAGCTGTATAAAGATCATCTGCCATTTCAGAAGTTGTTTTGTAGCGATCAGCCGGATCTTTTGCTGTTGCATGACGCACAATATTTTCCAAAGACTGTGGAATTCCAGGATCAAAACTTTTTACTGATGGAATCTCTTCTTGGAAATGTTTTAAGGCGATCGTTACTGCTGATTCTCCATCAAAAGGAACACTGCTAGTCAGCATTTCGTATAAAATAATACCTACAGCATAAATATCTGATTGATTCGTAGCCATGCTTCCACGAGCTTGTTCCGGTGATAAATAATGAACGGAGCCCAACATTGTATTCGTCTGAGTAATGGATGTCTCCGATAAAGCAATCGCAATCCCAAAATCAGCGATTTTTACTGTGCCATTTTCATCGATTAAAATATTTTGTGGTTTCAAGTCGCGATGAATGATACGATGGTCATGAGCCAAAGAGACAGCAGACAAAATTTGTTCCATTATGTCAACAGTGGTGGAATAAGGGATCGGAAAATGTGTTTGGATATAGCGTTTCAAATCCATTCCTTTAACATATTCCATAACTAAATATTGCAGACCGTCTTCTTCGCCGACATCGTACACACTGACGATATTAGGATGCACGAGTTCTGTCGCAGCCAAGGCTTCTCGCTGAAAGCGACGAATGGCGGCTTGATCATTTTGAAAGTCAAAACGCAACACTTTGACTGCTACGTCTCTATCCAAAATTAAATCATGCGCTAAAAAAACGTTGGCCATGCCGCCGCTACCAATATTGCCAATAATATGATATCGACCGTTTAATTTCTTGCCGATTTCGATCATTGGTTCTCCTCCTCCTGCGTATCAAAGTGTACGACCAAAACAGTGATGTTATCCAAGCCGCCTGCTTCATTAGCCAGTTGAATCAACGTATCGATTTTTTGGTCTAAAGGTTGATCCAACTCAAGAATTTCTAAAATTTGCGTTTCTGAAACCATGTTGGTCAAACCATCTGAACATAATAATAAATAATCTCCCGCCATCCACGTATGGCTAGAAACATCAACGTCAACGACGCCAGGCATTCCTAAAGAACGGGTCAAAACATTTTTTCGAGGATGGTTTGCAGCCATTTCACGGGTAATTTCACCAGACTTCACCAATTCATTAACTAGTGAATGATCTTCTGTCAATTGCAATAATTGTTGATTGCGGACTAAATACGCCCGACTATCGCCAATGTTAGCCAACACGAAGGAATCTTTTAATAAGACGGCACTAACAATCGTAGTCCCCATTCCCATGTATTCTGCTTGCGACTGTCCTTGTTCAAAGATTCGTTCATTTTCCTGTTGAATCAGTTTGATCAGCCACTGTACAGCTTTTTCCGAATCAGCCACTGTGGTTTGCTCCCAATCCTGACCTAAATCGTGAACGGCCATATGACTGGCTACATCCCCAGCTTGATGACCACCCATTCCGTCTGCTAATACAGCCAACGGAACGGAGAGTTGGTTTTCAAAAAGTCCTGCATAATCCTGATTAGTATTCCGCTTGCGACCGACATCTGTTTGAAATTTGATTTCCAAGTTGTTCCACCTCGTCTTTAACTAACTTTTTGCATACAACAAATGAAAAAGCCATCCGTCATAAATTGCTGCGGATATAAGACCAACAGTTGATCCTGAAGAATTGATTGAATACGCTCGTTGGCTTTTATATCGATTTTTTTAAATTCTGGATGTTTATTTAAAAATGCTGCGACAACTGCCTGATTTTCTTCTTGTATAATCGTACAGGTACTATAGATCATTATACCCCATTGTTTTAAGGTTGGGGCAACACTTTCTAAAATTTCCAATTGTATTTTAGGCAATTGTTGAAAATCAGCAGCTGTTTTATGATATTTAATATCAGGTTTGCGCCGCATTAACCCTAATCCTGAACAAGGCGCATCAACTAGAATCCGATCAAAACTTTCTTTGGGAAATACTCCTTGAACATTGCGAGCATCAAGCTTTTGTGTTTGAACTACGTCTTCCACGTGAAGTCGACACGCATTTTCATTAATCAATTTAATTTTGTGGTCATGAATGTCAAGCGCAGTTACTCGGCCGCCTTTTTTTGCTTCCAAAAATGTTGCAATATGTGTGGTTTTCCCTCCCGGTGCTCCACAGGCGTCCAATACATGATGATGGGGCGCCACTCGTAAGGCAGGCGCTACTAGCATTGAACTTTCATCTTGAATCGTTAACGCGCCCGTTTCAAATAAATAACTCCCCGCTAAAAAACCTTTTTCCGCAACAATTCCATAGGGGGAAATTTGGCTGGGCTCTGCCGACAAGCCAGCTTCCCGCAATTGCAACAATACTTCATCACGTGTGATCTTACGTAGGTCAAGTCGAGCGCTAACATGACTTTTCTCAAATAAGGAAAGACCTAAAGCACGTGTTTCTTCTAAACCTAATTGTGCCACTAACTTTTCTGTTAGCCAGTGCGGCATACTGATTTCTGTTGCCAAACGATCAAGCGGATCCTCAATCGCGGCTAAGTCGGGAACACCTTGTCGCTGAATGGTACGCAAAATCCCATTGACAAATTTTCCAATACCGCTATTGCCTTTGTATTTACCAATTTCTACTGCTTCATTAATGATGGCGTGGTCGGGGATTTTATCTAAAAATACCAATTGGTAAACAGATAAGCTCAATAAACTTTTAACCCAAGCGTCAACTTTTTTAGGATGTTGAATAAACGCTGCCACATAATATTCCAATAATAATTTCCGGCTGATGGTTCCATAAATCAATTCTGTAAACAGACGACTGTCTTTTTCACATAAATTGGATTTGTTGATCATCTCATTTAATAATAAATTTGAATAAGCTCCGCTCTTGTCTACTCGCTCAATGGTTTCCAAAGCGACATAACGAACGGATTGTTTTAACTTTTTAGGCACTTTATTTGCCATTTTATTCCACCTTGTCTAATTGTGCAACATTTTGTCCGACGCCATTTAAAAACTCTTGAATTGTTAACTGGCCTTTACCGGCTGGTTGCAGCCGCTCAATTTGCAGAACGGTCCCGCCGCCACAAGCAATTTTCAATGTTTTTTTGCTGCGATAAATAATCGTTCCAGGCTCCTGTTCTGTCATTTCATTCAAAGGAGTTACTGCCCACAGCTTCCATCTAGCCCCTTGATACGTGGTAAAAGCGGTAGGCCATGGCCGCATACCACGAACTTGACAATCGATTTGTGCAGCTGTTTTATGCCAGTCAACTTGTTCTTGTTCTCTTGAAATATTCGGTGAGAAGGTTGCTTGGGCTTCGTCTTGGGGAATCGGTGTAAGTTTGCCGGCTAAGTAATCAGGTAACGTTTTTAAAAGTAAATCTTTTCCCAGTAAGCTCAACTTACCAAACATTGTACCAACGTCATCTTGTTCGGTAATCGGAATGGCTTTTTGAGCTAAAATAGCTCCGGCATCCATTTGTTTCACCATTTGCATAATGGTTACTCCAGTTTCTGCTTCGCCTTCGATGATTGCATAATGAACAGGTGCACCGCCACGGTATTTCGGCAAGAGCGAAGCGTGAACATTAATAGCACCATAAGCTGGCGCAGTTAAGAGTTTTTCTGGTAAAAATTGACCGAATGCGGCTGTTACAATGACATCCGGTGCTAATTCGAGAATCATTTCCATTTCAGGAGAGCCGGATATTTTTTCTGGTTGCAACACCAGTAAGTCATGCTTTAAAGCAGCCGCTTTGACCGGCGGCGGCGTAATCGTTTTTTTACGGCCAACAGGGCGGTCTGGTTGCGTCACAACAGCTTGGATTTCATAATCAGCAGCAAGTAAGCTCTCTAAGATTGGCACGGAAAAAGCCGGTGTGCCCATAAATACAATTTTAGTCATTTAGGTGTTCCTCCATGTATGTCTCTAAATCTTCAGGTTGAATCGGCTCAATGATTTTATCGATGAAAAGCTGGCCCTGTAAATGATCCATTTCATGTTGAAAAGCTCGTGCCAGATAACCGTACGCCGTCACTTCAATTTCTTCTCCATCACGGTCAAAATAGCGAACTGTTATTTCATCAGCCCGCTCCACTGTACCATAAGTTTCTGGAATACTGAGACATCCTTCTACATCAATGGCAGTGCCTTTTTGTTCAATAATTTGAGGATTTATCAGTTCAAATAACCCTGTTTCTTCGTCAATTTCGATTACAGCTAGTTGCAAGTTCTTGCCAATCTGGGGTGCAGCCAAACCGATTCCATCGTGAGCCAACATTGTTTCATACATATCATCCAATAATTGAACAATTTCGTCGGTAATCAGTGTAACAGGCTGAGCCTTTTGCTGCAAAAGTTGATTTGGGTAGATCACAATTGGATAACGCATAAACCCTCCTTTTAACGTGCTTGCTTTATATAAAATTCATCGGCTCTGCATCAATCGATAACTTCAATCCACCAGCTGTTGCTTTTTGGGTTTCTATTAGGATTTCTTGTAAGAGCGCCTGCAAGTGCGGTTCTTTTTTATATTTTACGATCACTTGATAAAAGTAGCGATTGTTGACGCGCAGAATTGCATTTGGTGTCGGACCTAGCAGAATCGCTTGTGCTGATAAGCCTTGTCGTAACTTAGCAGCAATCCGGAACATTTGTTTAGCTGCTTCATTTTCTTCTGGATGGCTGGCTGTGATTTGTACCGTGAAGTAAAACGGTGGATAATCGCCACGATGACGTACCGCCATTTCTTTTAAATAGAAATCTTCATAATCTTGTGCTTGTGCTAATTGGATCGCATAATGTTCTGGATTAAAAGATTGGATGATCACTTCTCCGGGTTTTTCTGCACGTCCAGCTCGACCGCTGACTTGTGTCAACAGCTGGAAAGTACGCTCACTGGAACGAAAGTCCGGAAGATTTAACGCTGTATCCGCATTTAAAACCCCTACTAATGTAACGTTAGGGAAATCCAATCCCTTAGCAATCATCTGGGTTCCAAGCAAGATATCCGCTTCTCCATTACCAAAAGCCGTTAATATTTTCTCATGAGCGCCTTTTCTTCTGGTGGTATCAACGTCCATCCGCAAAATACGACTTTCCGGAATCAGTTGTTGCAACTCTGCTTCAACTTTTTGCGTGCCGGTACCGTAATATCGAATCTTGTCTCCGCCACAATTAGGACATTTATAAGGAATTCGTTCTTCATGACCGCAATAGTGGCATTTCATACTCTTTGTGTCCATATGTAACGTCAAGGAAATGTCACAGTTAGGACAAGGCAATACATAGCCGCAATCTCGGCACATGACAAAAGAGGAATAGCCACGACGATTTAACAAAAGCACGCTTTGTTCTTGTTTGGCGATCCGTTCTCTTAATTTTTCCTGTAAAACTAAAGAGAAGGATGAAGTATTTTTGTTCTGTATTTCTTCTCGCATGTCAATCACTGCAATAGTTGGTAATGCAGCAGCTTGATTTGCTCTTTGAGTCAATAATAATCGCTCGTATACTTGTTTTTGAGCCCGTGCCCGTGATTCCAAAGAAGGGGTTGCGCTACCTAAAACAACAGGGCAATGGTGATATTTTGAACGCCATATAGCTAAGTCGCGTGCATGATAGCGCGGCGTTTCTTCTTGCTTGTAGCTAGCTTCATGTTCTTCATCAATGATGATAACGCCAAGGTTGTTGATAGGTGCAAAAACAGCTGAACGTGCCCCGATTACTACTTGGGCTTCACCCCGTTCAATTTTACGCCATTCGTCATATTTTTCTCCTTGGGATAAACCACTGTGCATGACTGCGACTTGTTCCCCGAAACGGCTTTTGAAGCGCTGAACCATCTGCGGTGTTAAAGAAATCTCAGGTACTAACATGATGGCTGTTTTGTCTTCATTAAGAGCTTGAGCGATAACCTGCAAATAAATCTCCGTTTTGCCGCTGCCGGTAATACCTTCTAAAAGGTAGGTCAGGCTTTGATTAGTGTTCATTGAACTTACGATTTTATCAACGGCTATGGCTTGTTCCTTGTTTAAAGCTAAGGGTGCTGTTTTTAAGAACGTTTGATGAGCAAATGGATCCCGATAAGCTTCCTTTTCCACGAATTTTAGCCATTGATTGTCAGCTGCTTGATTTAAAACAGCTGTGCTAAAGCCCAATTCTTTCATTTCTTTGACGGATGTCTTTTTTTCAGTCCCGACTTGTTGTAAATAGTTTAGTAACTGTTCTTTTTTCTTGGAACCTTTTCGTAAATCCAGACGAATTTCTTCCAGCTGTTGAAAATCTTTTAACGATTGTACCATTCGAATCGTTTTCACTTTATTGCGTGTTGCTACTTCATAACGGATATCGACTTTTTGCTGTTTCCTTAAAGCCATCAGTTGCGGCAAGATTTCACGGGCAACCGCATCTTCCCAAGCGATTTCATCTAATCCGTAAAAAAGAGTTTCTCGCTTGCTTTCATCTAATTCATCCGTAATATATATGTACTTGCGATAATCGGTGCGCATCACACTGGGCAACATAGTTTGCAGACAGGTGATTTTAAACGCATACGTTTCGCCCTTCATATAATCAGCCAGAGCGAGCAGTTCGTCGTTCAATACCGGTTTTAAATCTAAAACAGAAACAATTTCTTTCCATTGAAAATTCTGATTTGCCATCTCTATATCTGTTATCGTATCAATTTCTAAGACAAAGCCCTGAACGTGACGATTGCCGTTGCCAAAGGGCACTTCCACCCGCATACCAACTGCTAACTGCTGATTTAACATCTGCGGGACTAAATAAGTAAACGGTTGATCGGTTTGCATAGTGGGTACATCTACGATAACTTTGGCTATTTTTTTCATACTGAAACATCCTCCTTTCGGCTATAGTGCAAAATCTCTTTGCCTATTGTACTAAAGAATCGGGAATTTGTCTTGTGGATTTGACCAGCCAATAAAAATCAAAGAAAACCTTAAAAGATAGCCAAAATCCTGCTTTTCCGGAAAATAATCAGTGAAAAGCAAACGCTATTCACTGAACTTTTACTTGTCAGACTCCTTTTTCAGCCTTAGTTCCTCAAACGACGGATTAGTCACACATCACTCAACCAAGGACCATTTGAAGAAAAACAAGGGTAAATCGTTGGATGGCCTTTTTCTTTGAATTGATTCAAGGAAGTCGTTCTTTCACTTAGTTAATTGCCTAAAGTGTTCTGTAGTTAGTCACTTACGGCCTTAAAAGCTGTAAAGACTTCCAGCAATAGAGCTGACAAACGTCATAAAAATTAAAAGCATGTCATTATTTCACAGCACAATTTACTGTTATCTTACCATACTAGCATCAAAATTAAATAATTTTTCGCTGAATGCTACTTTTATGACTGTACTGCTAGTGAATGAAATAGAATAAAAAAAGTTTAAGCAGCTGTCGTAAAGGACGCTTCTGCTCAAACTCCACATCTGTTTGATTCCTTAAAAAAACTAAACTCAGCTCTTTTTTTGTTTACTTCATTTTGTCATCTTGAATACGATGTTCTAATTCTTTTTGTTCTTGTTCACGAACGCGACTTTTTTCTTCTTTTTCTCGTTTGATTCGTTCACGTTTTTCTTCAGGATTCGGATCATTGATGACAGTCCCTGCTTCAATTTCTTCTAACGCTCGACCAACGCTTTTCACTGATTCAAAAGTATCAACAGTTGCTTGTGCTCCTCCATCTAATTCGTGTGCACGTTTACTAGCTAAAATAACTAAAGAATACTTGGAAGGAACTTCATTTAATAGTGAATCAATTGACGGTTTTAACATCATAAAGCTACATCTCCTTTAACATTTTTATATATTTTCCAATGACCCGATCAACACGAAAGTGCTCACTGGCAATGATATCTTTAATTCGCTGTACCGCTAAAGGTACTTGGTCGTTTACTACCGCATAATCATAAAGTGCCATCATTTCAATTTCTTCTTTTGCTATACGCATGCGCTCTTCAATAACGGCTAAGTCATCGGTACCGCGGCCGACAATCCGTGATTTTAATTCAGCTAAATCCGGCGGCGTTAAAAAGATAAACACTCCATCGGGAACCTTCTCTTTAACTTGTTGCGCGCCTTGAACTTCAATTTCTAAAAAGACGTCTTTCCCTTCATCAAGCGTTTGGTTTACATAAGACAATGGGGTACCGTAATAGTTGCCTACGTATTCGGCATATTCCAACATTTCTCCAGCTTCAATCATCGCTTCAAATTCTTCTTTCGTGCGGAAATAATAGTCGACACCTTCTACTTCGCCTTGGCGACGTTTGCGGGTCGTCATTGAAACGGAATACTGAAAAGCATTGTCTTCACTATCGAAGATCGCTTTTCTAACTGTCCCTTTTCCGACTCCTGAAGGACCTGATAATACGATTAATAACCCACGCTCTGACATAACGACTTCCTCTCAAAAATATGATTTTACAGCATTGCTTCTATTTTGCACCTTTTTTCTGCAATTTTCAAGGCTTTCTTTGAAATAGAAGCAAAGAAAGCGCTTTTCTTTTCAAGTAATTTTAATAAAAGTTTCCGAAAGACCGTAATCGCTGTCCTTTGTTTTGCACTTAATGAACAAAATTTTGAAAAACTCTTATTATAAAAACCTAGGTAGCAGTAATGGATAGGGTAGTGAAAATCATGACTAACGAAATGTTAGAACGCTCGCTGTTTCAAAAAAATTAGCAAGTCAGCCTGGTACCAATGACATGAGGCTTTCTTGCAGTTTACTAATTCAGTCGTCAAGAACGCGCCAATTCCTTTGTCATTGCCAAGCTACTTAATAAGTCCGTAAATAGCTATATTAGCTGCCATCTTATTCGGATTGCAAGCAGTACCGTTTCCGAGGTTAAAATATCCCATTGCTGATGGTTTTCCAGCAAGGTAAGATGCCATCAAACCCCACTATGCTCATTAGAAAGTGGGGTTCTCTTGCATCCATATATTCCCGTTGGGGTCTTTTTAAAAGCCCATATTAGAAAGTGTATTGACAACACCCATAATTTCATCACGGCGTTTCAATTGTTTGTCCACCGGTCCAGCGACTTCCTCCGCATCCGTCCGTACTACAAATTTGCGATTTAAAGTTACAAAGGTATCTTCATTAATCCGAATATTCAACACGGCTTCATCATAACTGACACACGCATCTTCCCAAGCAGCAAAAGGTTCCTTTTCCGTCGGTACTTCTCTTTTAATCACTGTTTTTCCGCTTAATTCATGAAAAGTTATATCATAGTATTTAGTCATTCCGTTCACCTCAATTTCTTTGATTTTATTATAGCGGGTTGGCCGTAAAATCAAAAATGATTTACGTTATTCCACGTTTTGGATTTGTTCCCGAATCTTTTCTAAAATTGTTTTTAATTGTACCACTTTATTTTTTATCTCAATAGCAGTAGATTTGGAACCAATGGTGTTGACTTCCCGATTCATTTCTTGTAGCAAAAAGTCCAGTTCACGGCCAACTGGCGCCGTTTCAGTTAATAAACAGTGCAGTTTTTGACCGTGCATCACCAGACGATCTAATTCCTCATGAATGTCTCCTTTTTCTAAGAGGATCGCCATTTCAGTTAATAAACGGGTTTCGTCAACTTGAGCGCCAAGCCAATCTTTCAGTTTTGCTTCAAAGCGATCTCGGTATTCTGCTTCAAATAACTCACTAAGCTTGGCTAATTGTTTCAAAACCGCCTCAAATTCTACCGTATAGTCCGTTAAAACTTGTTGAATCTTCTCGCCTTCACTGCTACGGCTGGCTAAAACTTGTGCCAGCGCTGCCTCAAATGTCTGTAATAGCAGTTCCCCAAATGTTTCATCGACTTCCTGCTTTTCAATGACTTCAATGAAATCAGCTCGTTCCAGCAAATGATTAAGCGTGTGTGCAGTGTTAAATGCTATAGACAATTTTGTTTGCGCCATGTGTTGTTGAATTTCATTCAACAATGGGTCAAGCAATTCCCAGTGAACACAAACTTCTTTTGTGCTACTGCTGATTTGTTTTACATTCACATAAGCTTCAATGCGTCCACGCTGCAAATTGGCTTTGATTAGCTGTCGAATCGCCATCTCATAGGGATTGGCTTCTTTAGGTATCCGCAGTTGCATATCTAAAAAACGCTGATTCACTGTTTTCACTTCAATGTCGATCTGATAGGTGTCATTTTGATTAGCGGCTTTACCAAAACCGGTCATACTTTTCATTGACAGGGTGCTCCTTTTACATTGATTTTATGGTTTTTGCTAATTCTTCAAATTCTTCGTTCGTTAAGGTTAAGCCTTTGCCCATCTTTTCGTGGTTAGGCGCCCAGTCGCGCAAATCAAATTTAGGCGGACGTCCGTTCCAACTGACTAAATTCAATTCTTTACGCCATCCTTTTGCATTTTCCGACAAAACTGCAATCTCTTCTAAAATTTCATAAGAAAATTCTTGTGCCATCTTGGGTACGCTCCTTATTGGTTATTTTGTCGAGGGGTCACTTATACAGTGATATTCCAGACCCCAACGTTATGTGTTGTTTACTCAAGTATTTTACACCCTGTCTTTAAAAATATACGCATTTTTTTAAGTTTTTTTTCAAAGAATAAATTTGTAAAAACAAAGTGAGAGAATTTCACTACTAGTATAGCAAAAAAACTTTTTAATTACTGATATCTTTTCTTTATTTAAGAAAAACTGCAACGATTCTCTTTCATTGATCCACCTTTTTCGGCTAAATAAAAACACACTAGGAAATCAGTGAAGAACACTGTTGTTCCTAATGTGCGTTAAATTGAAAGGCTTTATTCCTCACAAGCTGTTTTTCAGACGGATAATGTGAACTCTTCACGAGTCATCATGAAATCACCGGCAATCAGAAAAAACCAACGCTCGTCACTGTTGCCATTGAAAGGAGTTACATTGATCCCTTAAAGACATTCGCATTTTTAATAAAGTAGTCTATACCTGAATAAATGGTAAAGATCAAACAGATATAAAGCATGAATTGGTCCATCGGTACAGAGATAGCTGAAAATGGAATATTATTGATAAACAATAAAATAATTGCAATCATTTGGGTAGCTGTTTTTACTTTGCCTGGCCAAGCAGCAGCCATCACTTCTCCGTGTTCTACTAACAATAGGCGCAGACCAGTCACCGCCAGTTCGCGGCAGACGATAATCGCAATCACCCAAGCCGGCGCTTTGCCTTGTTCCACTAAAACGATAAAAGCGGTCATCACCAACATTTTATCTGCTAAAGGATCAGCAAATTTGCCAAAGTTGGTCACTAAATTGCGGGAGCGAGCAATCTTGCCGTCTAGCCAATCGGTAATGCTGGCCGCTGCAAACAAGACGGCTCCTACTAATTGGGTTACTGCCAGTTGTGTTCCCGCTATGGACAATGTTCCCCAATGTAAAGGCACTGTTACGATAATAATAAAAATGGGAATCATCACTATTCTGAGTACAGTCAATTTGTTTGGTAAATTCAACACAAATAACTCCTTCCTACTATTCCTCTATTTTACGCTAACTCTCAAGTACTGTCACTAAAAAAAGAGACTGAAACAGAAGCATCCAATTCAACAAAACAAACTCAAGTCTTTGAAAATTTTTATTTTCGATCAACTCAGTTCATTTTCAAAAGAGCTACTTCTGTCTCAACCTCTACCGCTCATCCTTATTGCTTATAAGCAATCGCTAACGTAACATCTTTTCTAATTAATACTTGTGTTGGCTGAATGGTTAACGGCTGGCCATCTAATTGAACATCTACATTGTTGGAGGCTCCTAAAACTAATGTTGCTCCTGTTACCGACGCTGGCAACTCAGTTGTTTGCGTATCCCCGGATTGTAGCGTGTACTGGTACGTGTAAGCACCATTTACAATAACGCCGACCCAACATGAACCGTTTTTGCCAGTAAAAGTAATTTTTAAAGGTGAATTTGCATCTGTCACCGTAGCGTTCATTGAGTTGTTGGCATCACTGTTCACCACAATTGTTGCTTTTTTCTCTTCACTAGATGAACTTGTCGATGATGAAGACGTGCTAGTGCTACTGGACGAAGCAGTTGAGCTGCTAGACGATGAGCTTTCCGAAGACGAAGTTACACCTGCTGTTGGTTGCTGAATAATTGGGTCAGATTGGCGATCTTGCCACATGATATATAAAACAACCACTGCAATTGCTAAGCCGATTAATGAAAAAGCAATCGCCGGTAAATTACGCACGAGCCAACTAGAATGTTGTTCCTCTTCATGTAATTGAGTTCTTGACCCTTCCAACTCTTCATAAGCTTGTGGTTTTTCCTCTTGGGGCTCAGGTTCTTTTCCATCATAGATATTCACTAATTCATTGCCATTTAATCCGACCGCCGTAGCATATTGTCGGATAAAAGCCCGCACATAAAAAGTTCCTGGCATTGATTCAAAGTCATTGTTTTCAATCGCTATTAAATAACGTTTTTGTATTTTCGTATTTTGTTGCAGTTCGTCCAAAGACATATTCTGCTGCAATCTTGCTTCTTTTAAAGTTTCTCCTATATTTATGCTGGCCACTCGTCCATCTTCTCCAGTCTATCTAATTTATTAAAAGAGGCTAGAACAGAAAATTTCAGCTCCACGAACCGATAAATCACTGCTTAGCACCTGTTTGTTCTGAAAATAAGTTTTCACAGCAACAAACAAAACTGCCTGGGATGGTCAAAAAGCACAATAAGAGATGAGTGGATATTACCTATTATCTGATACTTTTCGATTTGCCAGCATCAAATAAATCTTCTCAATCATTGAATCCTTTTATGCTTTGTGATTATCAGCAACTTCAGCTTTCTTTATAGGTTCTGTAACATTACTACATTAGTCATTAGAAGCTGTTGTGATCAACGTAGCGTTGGTGCTACTTCTGTCTCGCCGTTTCATTCATATTTTAGGAAATGAGATTGGTTATCGCTTCATTCTCATTTCACAAGTTGAACTGTTCTTTTGATTCTGTTTAAACTCGGCAATAATAATATCATTCCGAAATAAAGGGAATAGATGAATTTCATCATCGAGCTATTTTCAAAAAGGCTTTGATTTTCTTTAGTCCTTAATAAAAAAGGGGACCTTTTTTGTTCTTTTTGTAAGAATACCACAAAACAACTGTAGAAAAACCATATTTTTAAAAGATTTTAGATAGTTTTAGTTTTTTTTAATGTATTGCGGCTTTTAGGTGCCGCTTATTTTTGGGGATAGAGGTAAAAACGACTCAACCCTTCTTCACGAATGAATGCAGCAGCTAGCTCCTTGATATCCGTTAATTGAATACTTTCAATCACTTGAATTTTATCAAACAACGTTGTTTCGCCAAACAATGATTGTGAAAATTGGTTGGCAATATACTCCAATGAATTAAGGGCTTGGAAATACTTGCCGATCATTTTTTTCTTCAATAACGACAAATTAGCTTCCGTTAATTCCGAGCTGTCAACAGCGCCTAGCAATATAGCTTCCAGTTCCGCTGCCAAGCGTTCTGGCTCTTCGCTGTCACCGCCAATATCGGCAAAATGGAAACTGCGATCCAAGCTAAAATCAAAATTAAAGCTGTCATCCAACAAACCTTGATTATAAAGCGTTAAATAATTATGTGACGTGTTTCCAAACAGCAGTTGCAACAGCAATTGGGCCGTCGCCTGATATTTCATTAAGGCAATACCTGTTTCCGGCACTTGATCCAAGCCTTTAACGCCTACCAAAATTTTCGGACGCGTCACTGCCATTTCAATTCGTTGTTCGCGAATAATATCTGCTGCACTTTCCTTTGGAAATTGGCGCTTGATGGATTGAGCTGGCGCAAACATTTTGCTAGCTTGATTCTCACGAATAAAGGCCATCAATGCACTTGGCTCCATGTTGCCCACCACAAATAACGTCATATTGCTAGGGTGATAAAAAGTATGGTAACAAGTATAGAGATCCTCAGCTGTAATCTCACTAATGCTGGCTATTGTACCAGCAATATCAATATGCAATGGATGTTTTGGATAAAGATTCCCCAAGATCCCGAAAAACAAACGCCAGTTAGGATCGTCCAAGTACATCTGAATTTCCTGCCCAATAATGCCTTTTTCTTTTTCGACTGTTTCTTTGGTAAAATAAGGCGCCTGCACAAAATCCAACAAAGTAGCTAAGTTTCGCTCTACTTGACTTGTTGTTGAAAACAAATAGCTAGTTTTGGTAAAGCTAGTAAAAGCATTAGCTGAAGCTCCTTGTTGGCCAAATTTTTGAAAAACATCGCCATCTTCTTTTTCAAACATTTTATGTTCTAAAAAATGGGCGATGCCATCCGGCACTTTGATAAAATTTTGTTGGCCAAGGGGCACAAAATGATTGTCAATTGACCCATAATTCGTCGTAAACAAGCCATACGTTTTATGATAATCTTTTTTCGGCAACAAATAAACCGTCAACCCATTAGCCAAAGTTTCCGTGTAGAGGGTCTCTTTAATTTGCGGATAATCTTTTTTATTCATCGATGGTCTCTCCTTCCAAAAAGAAAACAGCCTGTAATTGGACGCGCTGAGCCACCCGTTGAACATCTTCAATCGTAACAGCATCCATCGCTGCCAACCATGCTGCCGGAGTTAGTGCTGTCTGAGGCAAAAGTGTATTGAGATATTGCTTTTCTAAAATTGCTCCAGAATTATCCAAAGATAACAAATATTGATTTTGCAACATCGCTTTTGTTTGAGCAAGTTCCAATTCACTTACTTGGCCAGCACGTACATGTTCCAATTCTTCAGCAATTAAGTGTAAAACTTTATTGCGATTTTGACCATCAATCCCTGTTTGGACCGTCATCAAGCCACGGAACGTGTCAATACTGCTGGAAGCATAATAAGCCAAATGTTCTTTTTCCCGCACATTCATAAATAATTTCGAATGAGGAAACCCACCAAAAATGCCGTTAAATACTTGCAAGGCAAAATAATTTTCATCGCCATAATAAATATCTGTATTATAACCTAAGTTCAACTTAGACTGCGCCAGCACTTCTTGTTCAGCTCGTTCTTCAATAACATTGCGAATCGGCTGCTGATAAAAAATTTCTGGAGAAGCAACGGTCCGATCAGCAAAAGGCAAATTTTGGAATAACGGTTCTACTTCCTCTGCTTTCACATCGCCTAATACGAAGATATCAACTT
This sequence comes from Enterococcus faecalis, assembly GCA_051295955.1. Taxonomy (GTDB): domain Bacteria; phylum Bacillota; class Bacilli; order Lactobacillales; family Enterococcaceae; genus Enterococcus; species Enterococcus faecalis_A. The sequence goes on from JBPDWA010000005.1 coordinate 196,473, forward strand.
GGTCTTCAGACAGCATTTGCTGATAGTAGGCAGCTAGCGTTTCAGGCGTTTCAGGAGCTAAAAGCTCCAGCGTACCAAAACTCGGTATTTCTTGCGCAGCCGATTGGTTAAAGTAAAGTGCCTGCAAACTCAAAGAAGCATAAGACTGTTTATCTTCTGAAAGACTTTCCAAATACGATTTTAAATTTTCTTTTTCCCTAGCAAATGTTTCAAGTTCAAAACCTGCTCCTTGAATATTCGGATAAAAGAGAATTTCTTTCAGAAAAGCCACAGCTTCCGGCAATACATGAGTTGCTTGTAAATACTTATCATTGACAATTTGCATGGAAAGGTTAAACCAATGCTGATTCCCTTTTTTAGATACACCAACGCCAAAGCTGGCGCCGTATAACTCTGCTAAACGCTCGCTTAATTTCACTTGATTAGGATAGTTTAGGCTGTTGGTCTCAAGCAAACTAGCTAATAAGGTTCTTTTAGTAATAGTTTTAAGGTTTAATTGCGTATTAAAACGTACTAATATACGAATTGTTTTATATTTTTCAGTAGCTACGACGTGCAAATTCACGCCCTCAGCAATCTTAACAGACATCATTTCAGCTCCCTTTTCACTTTTATCCTGCTAAAAGCAGCCGATAAAAGACATTGTCCTTGACCTAGTTAAAAAAATTTTTTTAACCTAGTCAACAATACTTTTATTATAGCATAGCTTTTGCCTGTTGCTGAATCATATGAGTTTATCTATTCAAATTTTTTTTATCTTTCGGTATACTAGATTTACAGTGAGGAGGGAAAACATTGATTAAAGAATTTAAAGAGTTTATTATGCGCGGCAGCGTCTTAGATTTAGCCGTTGGGGTTGTCATCGGTAGTGCTTTTACAGCAATCGTCAATCAAGTGGTTGAAGGATTGATCACACCATTGGTCAGTCTGGTTTTCGTATTAACTACCGGCAGTAAAAGTGCCAATGAAGCATTAGGCGGCCTAGTTTTTAAAATAGAGGGCGTTACTTTTAACATTGGAAGTGTCATCAGTGCTATTATCACTTTCTTAATTACCGCTTTTGTCTTATTTTTAATTGTCAAAGCAGCGAATAAAGTGAAAAAACCAAAGACCAAAGAAGACGACAAACCAGCTGCACCAACGAGCGAAGATTATTTAAAAGAAATTCGCGACTTGCTTTCTACTCAAAACCAAGCAGCATTAACTGCTGAAAAAAGAGCAGAAAATAATAAAAAACCAACTTTGTAATAGTAATAAACCAAAAGGAGCACGGCAAGGTGGTCATCTAAAAATTGTGCATAAAAGCCTATTTTTAAGAGGACATCTTACCCAACGAAGACTACGTTGGGCCAAGCTCCTTTTTTATGGCTCAACAGGCCGTTTTGCTATTTTTTTGTCATTTCATAATGGGGAATACCATCTTCTAAATATAGCGCAGACGTTATTACAAAACCAAAAGATTCATAAAACTCTTTCAAGTAAGCCTGCCCACCAATCACGATCGGCTGCTTAGGATAACGTTTTTCAATTTCCGCTAATGTTGCAGCAACTAGTTTTTTCCCTAACTGCCGTCTTCGTTGACTTTTCTTAATGAGAACTCGGCCAAAACTAACCGTTGTCCCTTCCGTATAAATTCGTGTATAGCCAATGATGGCGCCATCTTCTTCTAGCCAAGTATGCAAAGCTACTTCATCAATTTCATCAATTTCTTGATAAGGACATTGCTGTTCCACAACAAAAACTGCAATACGTTCTCTGGCAATGTTAAAAAATTCCTTTGTAGTCAATTCAGCAAACGATTTTACTTGATAATTCACAAAGCGTTCCTCCTTCTTTAGACTTCCACTTTCACCTTTGTTTCTCGTTAAAGTTTCCGTCTTCTGGCAAACTCAACAAATTTGAACTTATCCAAACGATGACGTGATTCTGTATATTCAAAGCAACGAGTATCTTCTAAGTTGACTACACTGCGGACGACCACCACATGGTCTCCTACTGATTTTCCCATTAACCGAAGATCTTCTTCCGTCACCGGCTCCACTGTAATTTCTTTTTGAGCATAACTGATAGCCAGTTGTAAATCATTTTCAAAATAATCATAGATTGAATCCGCCGCTCGTTCTTGCGGCAGTTCAGGAATGATTGCTTTTAAGAGATAGTCAATATCTAAAATGTCTACTTCGCCGCTAATCTCTCGTTGGCGCACTAAACGCCAGACAGGTACGCCTGCTTGCCAACCTGTCAAACTAGCCAGTTTTTTACTGACTGGAATTTCTTCCAGTTCTACCACTTTCGTGACACTTTTGATATTTTGTGATTTTTGTAGTTCTTTATAACTAGTTACGCCAGAAATTGGGAAATTAAATTTCTTAAAATTTAATACAATGGACCCTTTCCCTTGTTTTTTTTGAATATAGCCGGCATTAATTAATAAGTTCAGTGCTTTACGAATCGTCTCTCTAGATACTGAATACTTTTCAACCAATTGATTTTCACTTGGCAACAAATCCCCCGGCAGAAATTGTCCGGCAACAATTTGCTGCTCCAATTCCAAAAAAATATCATGAAACTTATTCATGCCTTCCCTCCTTCATCCTAAAAATCCTGATTTAAGAATAGCATATACCTAGTCAAAATAACAGCGATCACCAATAGCAGGCACTCGCTTTGTGAAAGTATCCACTTTCAATTTTCTTGCTCTTTTTGACCAGACTCCAAAGGAAAAATTGGGAAAATACTTGTAATCCTTCTAGTTTCATACTATACTGAAAGCGAAAACAAAACATGACTATACAAGTTAAGGAATGATATAAGGAGACTGTTTATGACTATTTTATCTTTAACATTGGAAGCAAAGTCCCTGCGTTGCAGCCTACTTTCTCAGCAAACAACCTCACAAAGCCAAACGTTACCTTTTGAAAATTTTTCTTTAAAAACAACACCGACTGAACTGGCCAAAACTATTTCCAGCCAGTATCCTCAACTTCAAGGCGCTGTATTTCAAGAAATTTCTGACACTTTTTATCAGGAAAATCCACAAACTTCTCGTTTAAACACCGGAGTTCAAAGCGTTATAAAAGCCTTCTCAGAACAATTGAATATCCCCATTTTATCTCAAAAGGAATATCGACAAGCTACTGATCTGGCAAGTGCTCTTCAAGCAAAATACCATTACAACACATGGCACTTAGATTATTATGGTTACACTCCCGGCAAGGAAGAATACGCCGTAGAATCGCTATTAACAATTGGCAACGGTTTTATGGGATTACGAGGAACGTTACCGGAGATGACAATATCTACCGCCGACTATCCAGCTACTTATCTAGCCGGACTTTACAACGAAGCACAATCTACCATAGCCGGCCAAGCAGTTAAAAATGAAGATTTCGTCAATGCGCCGAATAATCAATATATCAGTATTCGAGTGGCAGGCGACGCCGAATGGCTCACAATTGAAGCTGATCAACTGCAGTTCCTCCATCGTAGTTTGGACTTACAGACGGGCAGCTTCATTTCAGAAATGATCATTGAAGATCAACAACAACGTCAATTTAAACTGTGCAGCTACAAAATTGTTAACATGGCTCACATGAATGATTATAGTCTTAAATATACTATTGAACCGTTGAATTTTTCCGGAAATCTACAAGTAAAAACCATGACTGACGGTTCTGTTTACAATTTTAACGTGGAGCGTTATCGGAATTTGACTGCTAATCATCTTCAAGTCACTCAGTTGCAAGCACAGGAAAACCAAACCCACATTGAAGTTATCACCAAACAATCACAGATTAAAGTAGCTCAAACAGCTCGCATCGTCGGCGATTTTTTTGAGCCGTATATGATTGATAATCAATTATTTGCCGACCATATCGACCAAATCATCACTTTTCCGGCACAAAAAGGGCAGCGTTATACGTTGGAAAAACAGGTGCAAGTCCGGACATCACTGCATGACCGTAGCTGGCAGACGCCACCTTCATTGCCAACTTCCTATGCAGCTTCTGCTCAGGAAAATAAAGCGGCTTGGGCGGCTTTGTGGCAAGCTTGTGATATTGAAATCACCGGCGATTTGATGTCGCAAAAACTATTACGTACACATATTTATCATTTATTAGTCTCTGCTTCACCTGACAACAATCAAGAATTAGATGTTTCCATTACCGCACGGGGCTTACACGGTGAAGCCTATCGCGGCCATATTTTTTGGGATGAAATTTTTATCTTACCATTTTACATTATGCATTATCCAAAAACTGCAAAACAGCTGTTGATGTATCGCTATCATCGCTTAGAAAAAGCGAAAGAAAACGCCCGGGCCAGTCACTATGAAGGAGCCATGTTCCCTTGGCAATCAGGCCGTGACGGGAGCGAAGCGACTCAAAAGCTTCACTTAAATCCTTTAAACGGCGAATGGGGCGAAGATCATAGTATTTTGCAACGGCATGTATCATTGGCGATCGCTTACAATATTTGGATGTACTGGCACAATTCAGGGGACAATGATTTTATGAAACAATATGGCGCAGAAATGATGCTAGAAATTGCGAATTTTTGGCGCAGTGCTGCAACATATGATGAAACAAATGAACGCTATTTCATCGATAAAGTAATGGGACCGGACGAATTCCATGAAGCGTACCCTAATAGTGAAAATAGCGGCCTGAAAAATAATGCCTATACGAATTTGATGGTTGTTTGGTTATTTGAAGAGTTGATCAACATTCTTGCGTTATTGACACCCGCAAAAAAACAAGAGCTCTTAGCAAAAACCGGAATCACTCAAGCACAATTAACAGAGATGCAAAAAATGCAAAAAGCCTTAACTATCGAAGTGAACAGCGAAGGAATTATCGCTCAATACGAAGGCTATTTTAATCTAAAAGAAATCGATTGGGCAGCAGCTAAAGCGAAGTACGGCAATATTTATCGAATGGATCGCATCTTAAAAGCTGCCGGTCAATCACCTGATAACTACCAAGTAGCCAAGCAAGCCGATACCTTAATGTTGTTTTATAATTTAAACAAAGGGAAAATCGATGAAATTCTTGCTGATTTAGGCTATGATTTACCTAAAGACTATCTTGAAAAGAACTTACTTTATTATTTAAATCGAACTTCTCATGGCTCAACTTTATCAAGAATTGTTCACGCACAACTTGCTGAAACAGTTAATTTTCATGAACTGTCTTGGAAATTATACCAAGAAGCGTTGTATTCTGATTATCAGGATATTCAAGGCGGTACGACTGCCGAAGGGATTCATACCGGCGTGATGGCGGCTACAATTTATGTAACTTTAACTACGTATGCTGGCGTGGATCTTAAAGAAAAAATACTAACGATTCAGCCAAACTTGCCAGAGCATTGGACTAGTATGACCTTTAACTTGCAACATCGTGGACTTCATTATGGGTTGAAACTAACGCAGACAGATGTAACGATCACTAGCAGCGAAACAACTGACATTCGAGTGGCTGGTCACACTTATTCACTTCCAGCTCAGACTGCCAAAACTATTGCCCTTAATTAAGCCAACAGAAAAGGAGAATGTAGATTGAAAAAAGGGTTTGTTTTTGACTTAGACGGCGTAATTACCGATACAGCAAAGTTTCATTATATCGCTTGGAAAAACTTAGCAGCGGAACTTGGCATCACTATTGATGAACAGTTCAACGAAACATTAAAAGGCATTAGCCGTATGGATTCACTGGATCGGATTTTAGCATTCGGTAAGCGTGAAAATGCTTTTTCCGCAGCGGAAAAAGCCACCTTAGCTCAGAAAAAAAATGATCTTTATATCGAATTGCTAGCAAACCTTTCTGCCGCAGATTTGCTACCTGGTGTCCATGAGTTTCTCATGCAAGCACAGCAGCGCAAGATTCCGTGTGCCGTCGCTTCTGCATCAAAAAATGCACCGATGATTCTGACTAAGTTAGGTGTGATGGATTTGTTTGCTCATATTGTTGATCCAGCTACATTAACTCATAGCAAGCCTCATCCCGAAATTTTTATTAAAGCGGCTGAAAGTATTCACGTAGCCCCGGAAGAAGCGATTGGTTTTGAAGATGCTCAATCAGGCATTAATGGATTAAAAGCGGCCGGCATCTATGCAGTCGGTATTTCTACTGATGTTTTAGCAGGCGCCGATCTGCAGGTGAAAGACATGACTGAACTATCGATTGACGCTTTACTAAAACAATAAACACTTCAACCGACAAGGTAACAATGACTACTTGTCATTTTACCAAAGTATTACAAACTATAAGACAGCTTGTCGATTACCCTCTCAGGTGGTTTTCTTCAAGCTGTCTGGCTTTTTTAGATTAGCTGCTAATGATTTATGTAAATTTAGTTACGCCGCAAGATCAAAGCATAAACAAAGAAAATGTACATGGAAAGAAAATCTTAAGCCCTCATAGAAGCTCACAAAACATTATGAAATTAGCGACTAACTGGCATAAAAATAGAGCATGAGACAAAAGTAAAAACTACTTTTCCCTCACACCCTAAAAACGGATAAACGGCAGAAGCAGAAGCAACGCTTTCGGAAATAAGCTGAAATCCACCAAATCTTTAAAAGCAAGTTTCGTGATTTCTCTTGTAGTTCTTAGCGTTTAACACTTCTGTTCCCACCTCTGTTGGCAATAAATCACTACTAAGGTACCGGACCTTTGACACGCTAGCTAGATTATAATTTGAACTTACAATGGGCTGAAGAAATGACAACCTGTTGAATCACATCAGACCAAAGGCGGGTAAGTTTTTATACTTAGAGGTTCTTATCGTGTTCTACCGGTGTCTTTTTGGTCAATGCCACGATTAACTCATTATTCATAGCTTTGTATTCATTTAGAGAGTATTGAGCAAATGCTGCTGTTTGTTCATTCAAATAAGCACTTAATTTTGCAGGATCATTTTTCAGAAGTTCTTCAGCGGTTTGATCGGTCTGTTTGAGCTGATCATACAAATGATTCCGAACTTTTTTTCTTAAAGGCAAAATCTTATCATTTTTAAATTCTTTGTAATTTGCTTTAGCTAATACATTCGTTAAACGATAGGTCCAATAAGCAGAATCATTATCTGGCTTGTCACTGCCAAGTTTGTAAGAAGCAGGCGTGTCTGTAATACCACTGTAAAAGGGAATGTAGCTGCTTGTATCTGGAATTCCCAACGCTAACCAATGAATTCCACTAATTGCTTCAGGAACATTATTCCTAAACTGCAAAATATGCGATTCCATCGTATTAGGGACGGAGATGGGCCGATATTTCCCGGGTTTTGAACCTGTCATCGTATCGTATTCTGTATTAGTAAAATGCAGTGTTTGAATGTAAGCAACTTTAGCTAGAGAAATAGGAGCATCCGGTTTTTCAAACATGTTAAATTCGCGATCCGTAATTTTTTTCTTTTTAGACGGCGTTAACATTCGTTGCGCGTCCCACATTCTAGGCGTGTTATACTGTGCGTCTTTTGTTGTGTCTGCAAAAATGTTTCTAACAGAAAATTTCTTATCATTTTTAGCTAAATGGTTCTCTTTAATCAATTTGCTTAGATTCTTAGAAGCCATGTATTGCTCCGTGTCGTTTAAATCCACATCACCAATAGTCAGTGTGTTGGCAACCACTGCGTAACAATCATCAGGAACTTTCACAGCGACCCAATTGTGCCCAGAGACAATTTCCATATACCAGATCTCATTTTTATTGGAAAAGATTACACCATTGGCCTCAGCGGCACCTTTTTCTTCTACTATTTGTCCAAGACGTTTAACGCCTTCTTTAGGAGAATTGATGTAGGGCAAAACGACGGTTACCATGGCATCTTCTGCGATTCCATCTTTAACAAAAGGATCCAGCTTTGTTATTTTATCTTTAGTTTGAGCTGATTCAGTCGCACTCATACCGACATTTTTACTGTTAATGCCATCTTCTTCAAACAAGCCTTTTGAAGTATCCCATTCCGGCGTAGCCGTGTATTTTAATTGTTCCTGAGGTAGAGTAATGGAAAACTGATTATTTTTAGAGACAAAGGTCGTCGGATTCGTATTTGCTTGTCGTACGACAAAGTGTTTTGCCCAGGCAGTGTCCATATCTTCATTTCTGGAAACCATCGTTGATCCGTCGCTAGAGGCTTTTTTCCCTACTAAGACAGTTGTACAGGCATTGACTGTTTCTGAAAAACTAAAAAGTGCTAAAAAGGCAAATAATGCCATAAAATACTTTTTTTTCATGGATAGCATCTCCTACAATAGTTTGGCTACTTATCCTAACTGAATGGTTCCATTAGCAATAAAGATAATGGAAAGAACGCTCAACAGCAAAATAATTGACATGACTCCTATTTCTTTAGTATTGAGGCGTTTTTTCGTGCCGCGGATCGCTTGATAATAGATGATAAAACCAGGAATAAAGCTAATGGAAACGACCATCACTTGTTGCCAGCCGGCAATCACCATACAAGTCAATTGGAATAAAGTAGCCAATAAACCAACGACAAATTGCTTCCATTCTTTTTTGGCCCAGCTATATTGCATTTGATAAAGCCCGACAAAGATGTAAGAAAATAAAATTGCTGCTGAAGCAAGTGAATAAGCGAAGCTATAAGCTTCTGACGTGAACAATAGTGAAAAAAGAAAGATGGTTTGTAAAACGGCTACAATAATCAAGGAAGCAACGGGTGCCCCTTTGGCGTTTTGCTTGCCGAATGTTTTTGGAAGGACCTTGTCTTTGGCTAACAGCATCGTTGTTTCTGCTGGCAGCATAGTCCAAGATAGCCAAGAAATAATAGTGGAAATGATTAATCCAATATTGATAACGGTTGCGCCCCAATTCCCTACTACAAGTTTCAAGTTATTGGCAAGTGCTGGTTGATCCGCAGAAGCCAATTGGTCTCTAGACAGGGTGCCATAAGGAATAATGGAAATCATCACGTAAATAGCTAATAGTAAAAGGAAGCCCCAAATAGTAGCTTTTTGTGCTTCGCTACGACTTTTCGCACGGTGACCCATCACAGAGGCACCTTCCACACCGATAAATACCCAGATCAAGGTTAAAAGAGTGGCTTTCATTTGTCCCATGACGGATTGAGGTGCTCCGCCAGTTGCGTTGGAGGCAACTCGACCCCAAAAATCAGTTGTAAACATGTTTGCTTTAAAAAAGATGATCATAATAAGGACAAATAGAATTAATGGAATTACTTTAAAAACGGTACCAATCGTATTAACAAAGGAGGCACTTTCGACCCCTTTACTAACAATAAAAGTCAAAACCCAACAAAAAATAATGGCCACAATGATTGAAGGGAAATTTTGGCCACCGCTAAAGGGTTTGAAAAAAGTACCGATAGCGCTCATTAACATTGTTGCAAAGGCTATATTTCCTAACCAAGCTGAAAGCCAATAAGCCCAACCGGAAATGAATTCACCTAGAGGACCAAAACCAGCTCCTGCATAGCTAAAAATTCCTGATTCAAGGTCCGGACGTTTTTCCGATAAATTATTTAATGATAATACTAAAAATAAAAAACCAATCCCTACAAATACCCATGATAACAACGCCGGTCCAACCGCCGCTGCTGAAGCAACTGCATTAGTAATACCGAAAATGCCAGTTCCTATACACGAACTGACAATTAAAGCAATTAACTGAAGCTGACCAATTTTTTTCATAAAAAAGCCTCCGTTCTGTGCCAATTGACAGCACTAATTATCAAAATAAGTAAAATAGACGGACTTGTAGCACAGTGGCCCTTATTTCTTTTTCTAACAAACAATAAAAGTCCGACACAGATACCAAAATACTACCCGTATTTAGAGCTATAAGGGCTCAAGATAAAGATGCTACTCCTTTAAACTGTTTAGTTCTCTAATCGTTGAATGAAAAAAGCTGTATCCAAAAAGGTTAATTGTTTGTGGTTATAACTTATTTTGTTCATCTTCACCAATTTTTTTATGATGCTGCTGGTTGTTTCTCTGGTCGTACCGCTCATCTTAGCGATATCATTGATTTTCATCGGACACGGAATGATGACCTGACCACGGGCATTCAACGGCGCACCCAAATCATTAAATAAGATAGCTAAGGTCGTCATGACTCGTTGACAAGCGTTATTGGTCATACCTTTTTGCATACGCGTCATAAATAATTTCAAAAGATCCGACTGAATTTGAATCCACTTCATCAGCTGTTGTGGATTTTCACGGATATTTTTTTCAAAAACCTTGACTGGAATGACTACAATTTCAATATCCGTATGTGCAATAGCGGAGTCAGAGTGAGCACCATCTTGGAATAACCCTATTCTGGGAAATAAACATCCTGCTTTGACAAAATGCAAATAAAAAAAGTCGCCGCTGCTATCACTTTTTTCTATTCTAATCACACCTGTTTTCAAAAGATAAAGGTGCGTGCGATGATCGCCCGGATGAAACAAAACCTGGCCTTTTTTATAAGAGCGGATGAAACTAGCTTGGCTAATTTCTTCTAGATCCGCTTCGCTTAGATACCGAAAATCTTGATTATGCTTTGAGACTATTTCTTTTATTTCCATCAGAATTCTCCTAACAACGACGTTATTTTGTTACCACAGTCCCAACCATTTCTGCTCCACTCATTCTACCTAGATTTTCCAAGGAAGTGATGACTGCTTGTTTGTCTGGATTATTTTGTACAAATTGAATGGCTGCCTCGATTTTTGGCAACATACTGCCTGGTGCAAAATGTCCTGCCTGTTTATAGGATTCCAACTCAGCAATACTTACTTGTGTTAATTTTTGTTGATTTTCTTTCCCGTAATTAATGTAAACGTTGTCCACACCCGTTAAGATGACAAATAGATCAGCTGCTACTAAATCAGCTAATTTTTCAGAGGCGAAATCTTTATCAATAACTGCTTCGACCCCTTTTAATTCCGTACCAACAACCGGAATACCACCACCACCGCATGAAATCGTCACCACGTCATTGTGAACGAGAGTGTTGATTGTTTGGGCTTCATGAATATCGATCGGTTTTGGACTAGCGACCACTTTACGCCAACCGCGTCCGGCATCTTCTTTATAGACTGCCCCTGATGCAGCAGCTTGTTTGGCTTGTGCTTCTGTTAAAAAAGGCCCAATTGGTTTGGATGGATTTTGAAAAGCTTCATCTTTTGGATCTACAACAACTTGTGTTAAAACGGTCACAACTTGTTTATCTATATTTGCTAAACGTAATTCATTACTCATAGCATTGGCTAACCAATAACCGATGCTACCTTGAGTCATAGCAACGCAAGTATCCAACGGCATGGCTGGGTTTTTTTCTGAATCAGCTGCTTGCTGTTGTAACAATAAATTTCCTACTTGTGGTCCATTCCCATGGGAAATGATCAGCTTATGACCTTGTTTGACTAGATTTACTAGGTGCTTGGATGTTTGTACTAATGCGGCTTGCTGCGCTTTAGCGCTGGCATCTTCTGACAGGATCGCATTGCCTCCAAGGGCCACAACAATTTTCTTTTCCATAAAAAATCCCTCTTTCTTCAAGAAATTTATTACAGGTACAGCGTAACTTTAATTGAGCAGGGAAAATTTTACAAATATTTACTCTACTTCTTACCCATAATAAATACTTAATAGTGATTGAAAGCTACTCTTTGACAATTAGCCAAGTGAAACAACTGCACTGGATGAATAAGCCTGAGACAATCTTTTATTTCCCTTGGTCTCAGGCTCCATGTGCTTCCTACTAATTTCTTTTTGGTTTAGAAAGAAATGAACATCTATATTAAACTCGAGGAATAAATAGGTTTCCTAACGTTGCAGCCATGATTGCTTTGATGGAATGCATCCGGTTTTCTGCTTCTTCAAATTGACGGCCATATTTACTACGGAAGACTTCATCGGTAATTTCCATTTCAGAAATGCCGAATTTTTCGTAGACCATTTCGCCATATTTTGTTTTGGTATCATGAAAAGCTGGCAAGCAGTGCAAGACAATTAGTTCGCCGTCCATATTACCGGTTTTTTGTAGCAGTTCCATGTTTACTTGGTAAGGTTTTAATAGGTTTACTCGTTCTTCAAACTTATCTTCTTCTCCCATTGAAACCCAAACATCCGTATAAACAACGTTAGCTCCTTTGACACCTTCAGCTACATCGTCAGTAATTTTTAGTTGTGCACCAGACTCTTTGGCAAACTCATTCGCATAATTCACCACTTCTTCAGCAGGGAAAAGTGATTTTGGTGCACAGATACGAATATTCACACCTAAGATTGCTCCGGTTACCAACAAGCTGTTGGCCATGTTGTTACGGCCATCACCTACGTAAACTAACGTAATTCCTTCCAAACGGCCGAAGTTTTCTTTAATGGTCATAAAGTCAGCGATCATTTGTGTTGGATGCCATTGATCAGTTAGACCATTCCAAACAGGGACACCGGAATATTTCGCTAGTTCTTCCACTGCTTCTTGACTGAACCCGCGGAATTCGATACCGTCAAACATGCTGCCTAAAACGATGGCTGTATCTTCTACGGATTCTTTTTTGCCTAATTGAATATCATTTGCGCCTAGATATTCCGGATGCGCGCCTAAATCAATTGCAGCAGTAGTAAAAGCTGAACGAGTTCTCGTTGAGGTTTTTTCAAATAGTAAGGCAATGTTTTTACCTTCTAAATAATGATGAGGAATGCCACGTTTTTTCATGTCTTTCAAATGTAGACTGAAGTCAATCAAGTATTCGATTTCTTTTCTGGTAAAATCTTTTTCTGCTAATAAGCTACGTCCTTGAAAAATTGAATTCATTTTCTTCACTCCTATATTTTTTTATAAATCTTCACGATAAAGCGGCATACTCATACAGCGAGGACCACCACGACCACGTACTAATTCACTACCAGGGATATAATTTAATTTCACGCCAGCTTCTTCCAACGCTTTATTGGTAATCGTGTTGCGATCATAGACAACCACTTCGCCAGGTGCAATTGCCAATGTGTTGGAGCCATCATTCCATTGTTCACGAGCTGCAGCTGTCAAATTACCATCTCCACAGCGAATCAAGCGAACGCTGTCAAGGTCTAAATACTTGCACAAGATGTTTTCCAATGTATCTTTTTCTTTTGCAATATCCAGCTGTCCGTTGGCTCCTTTAGTGATGGAATAAACAACTAAATTCCCTTCAATTTCCGGATGGATTGTGAAGATATTACGATCAATCATTGTAAAAACAGTATCCAAATGCATAAATTTACGATGTTCACCAATGTCAAAGGCTAAGATTCTTTGGAAGCTCATGCCTTGAGCAAAAATATTTTTTGCTAGCTTTTCGATGGAAGCTGCATCTGTCCGTTGGGAAATACCAACGGCTAAAACATCTTTTGAAAGGACTAATTCGTCCCCGCCTTCGATTCGTGTATCTTCATTGCGATCATAAACCCGGGGCACGTCTTTACCGGCAAAACGTGGATGATAATCAAAGATATACTGAGCAAAAATCGTTTCCCGTTGTCTAGTCACAGAATACATATGATTTAATGAAACGCCGTGTCCAATCGTTGCAAAGTTATCCCGTGTAAAATATAAATTTGGCATCGGATCAATTAAGAAAGGATATTTTGATTCCACCATATCCGTAAGCGATTCTAATGGATAGTCCGTCAATTCTTGTTTTTGAATACCAGCCATCGCTTTTTGAATCAGTTCTTCATTGTCATCAATAGATAACAACAATTCTCTAACTTTTTGTTTGGCTGAAACGCTACGCATATTCGCTTCTTCCAAGTATTGATCAACAAATTGAGTCCGTACTTCCTCATTGTTTAATGCTTCGGCAGCAAGATCCTCCAAATAAAGGACTTCCACACCTTTAGAGCGTAATAGATCAGCAAATTGATCATGTTCTTGACGTGCTTGTTCCAAAAATGGAATATCATCGAACAGCAGTCTTTCTAAATAGTCCGGCATTAAATTTTCCAATTCCTTGCCTGGACGATGAAGCAAAATCGTTTTCAATTTACCAATTTCAGAAAAAACATTAATTGGGTGACTCATATAAATAACCTCCTTTGTTTTATCTGACTATAGCGTAACAAATTCCATCATCACACAACGCGAAATTTTCCGCAAATAAAAAAGCGAATATACAACAGTATGCGGCGTAATGTATAATATTTAGCAAACATAATGCGCTTACACGGGTATTTCAGTGAATTTATTGTATAAAATTAATAATTTGTTCACATTTATTCAAAAATTTTTAGAAATAATTATAATAGTAGCCATTTAAGAAAATTACTTAGATTTTCAGAAAATTTTTCCCAAAAAATTAACTTTATTGTTATTAATTATCGTTTTTAACATCTGAGTTGAACAAAAAAATAAAAGATTGTAAACTTAAGGGGGACGCTTGCTAGTTAACAGCTTAGCTATCATAAAATCAGTTATTTATCCTTACCTGAGCATAATAAGTTTTCTGTCAGCACATAATGAATCACCAACTTTTTGTTAGCTTTTCACATAACCTTACTATCAAAAACAGATGGGAGAATCACAATGAATCGAACAAAGCGCCAAACGATTATCAAACGACTTGTTACAGAAAATGAAATTCATACTCAACAGGAATTGTTGGAGTTGCTAGCCAAAGAAGAGATTGTAACTACTCAAGCAACTGTTTCGAGGGATATTCGAGAATTGAATATTGATAAAGTAGACAGTGGTGATGATCGCCATTATTATCGTGTCTTAAATAATTCGGTGCTTGGCAACAAAGTCAAAACCGATGAGGAGCGTCTGATTGATATTATTTCTGAAACCGGTGTCGCACTCACACAAATCGAATTTACTAATTTATTGACGGTTTTACCAGGTAACGGCCAATCAATCGGTGTTTTAATTGACCGAATTCGCGTGCATAATATTCACATTGTCGGCTGTATCGCAGGCGATGATACCATTTTGATCTTATCAAAAAATCACGAAGATGCTTGCTGCGTTAATCGTTATTTTCAACAATATTTATATAATAATGGCTAAAAAAAGAGAGTGAGATAAAGTCACGGACTATATCTCACTCTCTAAAAATTATCAAAACGACGAAATAGAAAGATCAAAGCTTATAGAAACATGCAGTCTTATCAATTCCCCACATATTAGGTAAGGTCAAGCAACAATGACTGATTTCTCACTATACTTGATGCCAATTTCGGAAATCTTCCTTAAATTCTGAAAGCTGTACACTTCTGTTTCAGCTGTTGTTATTTGCGTCCTTTTGATTATTTATGTTTGGTTTCAAATAAAGGACTTACTGGTTTATTTTCATGAATCCGTTTGATTGCATCGCCGATCAATTCACCGACACTTACTTCATCGATTTTTTCGATTTTTCTATCTTCAGAAAGATAAATGGAATCAGTAACTACCAAACGTTTAATGGCAGAATCTTCAATTCGTTGCAATGCAGGGCCTGATAGGACTGGATGCGTACATGATGCATAAACGTCTTTGGCGCCAGCTTCCTTTAAGGCATTGGCCGCAAGCGTAATTGT
Source organism: Enterococcus faecalis (assembly GCA_051295955.1). Taxonomy (GTDB): domain Bacteria; phylum Bacillota; class Bacilli; order Lactobacillales; family Enterococcaceae; genus Enterococcus; species Enterococcus faecalis_A. The sequence goes on from JBPDWA010000005.1 coordinate 212,008, forward strand.
ACCGGCTGTATCAATCATATCGTCTATTAATACACAGGTTTTGCCTTCAACTTGACCAATGATATTCATCACTTCAGCAACATTCGCCCGTGGGCGGCGTTTGTCAATAATCGCAATTGGCGCCTTTAAGTACTCTGCTAATTTACGAGCCCGAGTCACACCGCCATGATCCGGTGAAACAACAACGACATCATCCCCTTGAATCCCACGATCCATAAAATAATCAGCAATTAATGGGGCACCCATCAAATGATCCACTGGAATGTCAAAAAATCCTTGGATTTGCACCGCATGCAAATCAAGTGTTAACATTCTTGTTGCTCCGGCTTTTTCAATCATGTTAGCCACTAGCTTAGCGGTAATTGGCTCACGGGCACGTGCTTTACGATCTTGACGAGCATAACCGTAGTAAGGAGTGACTACGTTGATCGTTTTGGCACTGGCACGCTTTAATGCATCAATCATAATCAACAATTCCATCAAGTTATCATTCACTGGAGAGCTGGTAGACTGAATCACGTACACGTGGGAACCACGAATACTTTCTTCAATGTTGACTTGAATTTCGCCATCACTGAATTGATTGACAGAACACTTTCCTAATTCAACGCCAACTGCTTCGGCAATTTTTTCCGCTAACGGTCGATTTGAATTTAAAGAAAAGATTTTCAATCTTGGATCGAAATAATGTTTTGACATGGGAACCTCCACTTTCTTTTTCAGACAATACGTTAAAGCTGAACAATAGTTTCCTTCTAAAATAATAGTAGTCCTCACTAAATAAATCAAGTAGTTTTCAGACTTCCAGAGAAATTTGTCACATTTTCACAAAAAAATGCAGCCCAATCCTCTAATGAGTTTTTGACTGCCTTTTTCTATCAACCCTTCGTCTAAAAATTTTAGCTTTAAAATGATGCTGTTTTATTCAAATAAAGAACGGTATTCACCGTAACCAGCAGCTTCTAAATCAGACACTGGAATAAAACGCAAAGCTGCAGCATTAATACAATAGCGCAAACCGCCTTCGGCAACAGGTCCATCCGTAAAGACATGACCTAAGTGAGAATCCGCTTCTTTACTCCTCACTTCTACACGATGCATACCGTGGCTAAAATCTGCACGTTCTTTTACGCCGCGTTTTTCAATCGGTTTTGTAAAAGAAGGCCAACCACAGCCAGCGTCATACTTATCCAACGAACTGAATAAAGGCTCTCCACTGACAACATCAACATAAATACCATCTTCATAGAAATCATCATATTCACCAGAAAATGGCCGCTCCGTTGCGTTTTCTTGGGTAACTGCATATTGAAGATCGGTTAATCGTTCTTTTAATTCTTCTTGATCAGGTTTCACCAATTGTCTCACTCCTTGTCTATAGGATATTTACTATTCTTATCATAGCATGCTCCAACTGAAAAAACCCTTCTGCCGTATTCAACTAAAGGGAAAAGAAAGCACAATGTTGATTTTCTTAGAGTCCCGCGTCTATTCGTACAGAAAATATTGATTTGAGCCATGCGTTTATGTGTCAGCGTTTCAAATCCGCTTAACCTAGTTTTGGTCAGCATCAGCTGAAGCGTAGTCACAAGTTAAGAAAAAGACGATGTTAAGCGTAAATAAAAAATTTTAGTTTAATTATTTAAAAAGATGAAATAGTGAAACGACCCTTGAGTCCACCCAGTCGAATGCTAACTGAATTAAATAGGCCTCATTATTTTTATTGAGCTTTTTAACAGACGCAATAGCTACCAAAAAAAAGATAAAGAGGCTACCTTTTCCTGCTCCTTTCAGCTAGAATAAGCAGCCATCCAAAGCTAAGGGCTTCTTTAAAGGATTTATTAAAAGCCAAGAACAGTAAATCACTACTGTCCTTGGCTCTTTCTATGCCTAAATTAGTCTGCTTTCAGCGCTCGTAACACCTTTCATGCTCACTGGTTTGTACAAATGAACACGCCTTTTTTATAGTGGTTAGAATTTTTAAAGAAAACCAAGCTCTTCTCCTGCGCCTTGCGTCAGCATGCGCCGCAGCCGCGCAATAGGTAAGCCCATAATCGCATAGTAATCGCCAGCAATTTCTTTAATTAATAACGCTCCCTGGCCTTGTATGCCGTAAGCGCCAGCTTTGTCTGCATATTCGTTTGTTGCTAAATAAGTCTTTATTTCTGCATCAGACAAATCATAGAACGTAACTTTTGAAGAAACGACTTCGCTGAGCTGACGTTCTCCCTGAATCAGCGTGACAGCAGTATGCACATCATGTGTTTTGCCGCTCAGTTTACGTAACATGTCATAGCCGTCTTTGGCGTTAGCAGGTTTGCCCAATATCTCTTGTCCAAGTGCGACAATGGTGTCACAGCCAATGACTAACGCTTCCGGATGCTTCACGGCAATAGTCTGCGCTTTTTGCTGCGCCATCTTCGCCACATATTCTTTAGGGGTTATCCCTACTGGTACAGTTTCATCGATGTTCGCCGCAAGCGTAGTAAAAGTTGGAAATATTCGCTGTAGCAACTCTTGACGGCGCGGCGATTGTGAAGCCAAAATAACAGACATTTTTATCGCCTTCCTTTCTCACCCTAATCGTTAATGAGGGTCTTGAATTCGTTTAAACATACGTTCCATATCAGAATTCGTAAAGTGGATTAATACAGGTCGTCCATGCGGACAGTTAAATGGATTTTCACAAGTCGCTAAATCCTTCAATAAGACACGCGCTTGTTGTTCATTTAGATAGTGATTAGCTTTAATTGATCGTTTGCAGCTCATCATGATAGCTGTTGCTTCCCGGAATTTTTTTACGCTTACTGAGCCGGTAGTTAGCAACATATCAATCATTTCTCGAATGATGCTTTCTTCTGATCCAGTGGGATACCAAGTGGGATGGGCTCGAACGATAAAACTATTTTGTCCAAATTCTTCCAAATGAATACCGACTTCTGCCAATAATTCTCCCTGCTCTTTCAATTTGATAGCATCGCTATTGGGATAATCCAAAACAATTGGTACCAGCAATTCTTGCAAATCAGCTGTTACGTCACCAATTTTTTCGCGGTAATACTCATACTTAATCCGCTCCTGTGCTGCATGTTGATCAATAATATATAAACCAGCTTGACTTTGTGCAAATAAATAGGTGCCGTGCATTTGCCCAAAATATTCTAACTCAGGAAACCGCTCAGGCGGGCGTTCATCTGCAAGCTTGGTCGCTGCCTGATCCAATTGACGATAGCTCGCTGAACATTGGGCATTAAATTCCGGGTGCAAGTCACTGGTAGTTGCTGCTTCTACTAAATCAGCAGCAGAAGCTAGATCTTGCTTAGCGTTTAGCGTAGTTGCAGCGGTAGCTTCTTCGTCGATCACTGAAGAATCCGCTTGATACTGGGTAGCTTCTTCAGCTACGTAATCAGTCACTGGCGCTGCAAAAGGATGATCCATAGGGTCTGTTCCGTCTGCTTGCTTTTGCGCCTGTTCAGGTGTTGCTTCTACAAAGAAACTACCGCTGGCTGGATCATAATTTAAGCCACCGGGTGCTTTTTTAGCTAGCGGTTGCTGGTCGTCGTTTTCGGTCAACGAAATTGTTAATTGCTCCGCTTTAGTTTGGGGCGGTAATTTTTTCTTAAACCGTAGATTATCTGCTGCGTTAGGAATCAGCTGTTGTTGGCTCAATGCCGCTTGAATCGAAGTTTCAATCAACGTCATCAAGTCTTTCTCTTTACTTAAACGTACTTCTTGTTTGGTCGGATGAACGTTCACGTCTACTAATAATGGGTCCATTTCAATTTCTAAAACTGCAATAGGAAATCTGCCCACCATCAATTTTGATCCATAGCCAGCAACGATTGCTTTATTTAATGCAAAATTTTTAATATAACGGCCATTAATAATGGTTGATAAATAGTTACGGCTGGCTCTGGTTACTTCCGGCAAAGACACGTAGCCGTTTAATGTAAAATCCAAATCTTGTCCTGTAATTTTCAGCATTTTTTTGGCGGTACTGATTCCATAGATACCGGCCACTGTTTGCTTTAAGTCACCGTTACCAGTCGTGCTCATCATTTTATGCCCGTCATGAACCAATCGAAAAGCAACGCTGGGATGGCTTAAAGCCAATCGATTGACAATATCGCCGATGTTAGCCAGCTCCGTTTGGATTGTTTTTACATATTTTAAACGAGCAGGTGTATTAAAAAACAAATTGGAGACGGTCATCTTCGTTCCTTTACGTAAGGCCGCCGGGCGATGCTCTGCTACTTTTCCACCTTTCAAATAAACATAACTGCCGGCTTCTTCTTGGTCCGTCGCTGTTTCTACTACCATTTCTGAAACAGAGGCAATACTAGGCAAGGCTTCGCCACGAAACCCTAAACTACGAATTCGAAAGAGGTCGTCCCGAGTATGAATTTTGCTAGTAGCGTGGCGCTTAAAAGCATTTAAAACATCATCAGCGGCAATACCTTCCCCATCGTCAATAATTTGAATGGTTTTTAAGCCTGCTTCTTCAATAAAAATATCAATTTGGTTACTGCCGGCGTCAAGGGCGTTTTCCACTAGTTCCTTCACGACAGATGCTGGACGCTCCACAACTTCACCGGCCGCAATTTGATTCGCTAATTGTTCTGATAGCTCTTGAATTTTTCCCATTTGAAGACCTCCTCTCCTAATCAGCTGTATAGGTGATGGTTTAAATACGTTTTTGTAATTGATGCAACAAGTTTAATGCATCGATGGGTGTCATTTCTAATAAATTCATCTTTTTCAGTGTATCAATGACACTTAATTCTTCAGTTGAGACTTCTTTAAATAGCGATAATTGCTCGGTTTCCTCACGTATTTCTGAATGCTCAGACGTAGGTTGTGTTTGAATAGGTGCTTCTTCTGCTTCCAAAGCAGATAAAATAGTAGCGGCTCGCTCTAATAAAGCACTTGGCAGTCCGGCAATTTTTGCTACATGAATGCCGTAGCTTTTATCGGCTGGGCCATCCATCATTTTATGCAAGAAGACAACTTCGCCATCTTTTTCAACTGCTCCAACGTGAATGTTTTTTAAGCCTGGCAAGGTTTCATCCAGTACGGTCAATTCATGGTAGTGTGTTGAAAACAACGTTTTAGCCTGTACGTTTTTATGAATGTATTCAATGATTGCTTGTGCCAGCGCCATGCCATCATATGTCGCTGTCCCACGACCTAATTCATCAAAGAGTATTAAGCTATTCGGTGTCGCATGACGTAGTGCTTGGTTGGCTTCCATCATTTCCACCATAAATGTACTTTGTCCAGCAATCAAATCGTCAGAAGCGCCTATGCGAGTAAAAATTTGATCAAAAATAGGCAATTTAGCACTTTCTGCCGGAACAAAACAGCCCATTTGTGCCATGATAACCGTCAAGGCTAACTGCCGCATATACGTACTTTTACCGGACATATTAGGTCCTGTAATCAAAAGAATATTTGTTTGTTCTTCCATCCGTACGCTGTTAGGAATATATTCTTGATGGCCCATTACTTTTTCTACCACTGGATGTCGTCCTTGTAGAATCATTAGTTCTTTTGTCTGGCTTTTTAGTTCAGGACGCGTGTACTGATAGCGTTCGCTAACGGTGGCAAACGATTGTAAAACGTCAACTGCACTAATGGTTTTTGCTAAAAGTTGCAATCGATCAATCGCTTGTTTTACTTGTTCTCGTACTTCTAAAAACAGTTGATATTCGAGTTCAACTGATTTTTCTTCTGCTTCTAATATCAACGTTTCCATTTTCTTCAACTCGGGAGTGATAAAACGTTCCGCATTGGCAAGGGTTTGTTTGCGTTCATATTTGCCTTCAGCTAAATTTCCAAGATTGGCCTTGGTGATTTCAATGTAGTACCCAAATACACGGTTAAAGCCAATTTTAAGAGTTTTGATGCCGGTTGCTTGGCGTTCTTTGGCTTCTAGTTCCGCTAGCCATTGTTTGCCGTGACGCATTGCATCCCGGTATTCGTCTAATTTTTTATGGTAACCGTCTTTAATGACATTGCCTTCTGTAATTTGTAAAGGCGCTTCTTCGTTAATTGCATGATTGATTAATGCCACTAGGTCCTCTACGGGATTCAAATCAAGTAATAAGTCATTCCATTCTCCTTGATTGATACCAACGATCAAAGAACGGATCAACGGCACTTGTTCCAATGATGTTTTTAACTGAATTAAATCACGACCATTGACATTACCAAAAGCTACACGTCCAGCTAAGCGTTCTAAGTCATAAACGTTAGTCAGCGCACTTTGCAAATCAATTCGTTCAAAGTAAGCGTTCAGCAAGGACTGTACCATATTTTGTCGCTCAGTAATTTGCTTTTCTTGAATGAGCGGACGATCCAGCCATTGTTTCAAAAGACGACCGCCCATCGCTGTTTTGGTTTCATCCAATAACCAAAGCAAGGTTCCTTTTTTGTGACCTGTTCGAATGGATTGACTTAGTTCCAAATTAAACTTGGAGTAATGATCCATTTTTAAAAAGTGATCAGGCTGATATTCTACCGCTTTTTGAATATGAGACAAGCTTCTCTTTTGAGTTACAGCTAAATAAGTTAACAGTTTGCCGGTTGCTTCAATTTCGAGTGGGCTCGTTAATTCACTGGTTAAGAAGCTGAATTCAGCATTTTCTTCCGCTTCTGCTTGGTGGGAAAAAACGATATTTAAGCGAGTGCTTAGGGAGGTTTGCAACGTTTCCGGAAGCTCTGAACCTAAAACCATTTCTTTAGTTTGCAAAGCTGAACTTTCGTTAACTACGCCGTCTGCTTCAGCTAATGTGGTGCTTTTTAATTCTCCCGTACTTAAATCTACGTAGGCAAAACCATATTGTTCCTCACGATAAACAACTGCCGTTAAATAATTATTGTCTTTGGCATCCATTCCTTTGCCGGTCATTGTCGTTCCCGGTGTTACCAGTTGAACGACCTCCCGTTTGACCATACCTTTAGTGGTTTTGGGGTCTTCTACTTGTTCACAAATAGCCACTTTGTAGCCTTGCTCAATCAAAGTATCAATATACCCTTGCGCCGCATGATAAGGCACGCCACACATAGGAATCGGATCATCGGCGTTACGGTTGCGGCTAGTGAGTGTTAACTCTAAAAGTTGCGCCGCTTTTTCGGCATCTTCATAAAACATCTCATAGAAATCACCTAAACGATAGAATAAAAAAGCGTCGGGATACTGAGCCTTAATCGTTAGATATTGTTCCATCATCGGTGTATTTTTAGTTTTTTGTGGCATTTAGTTCCCTTCTTTCTCTAATTCTTCGTTGATCTGATATTGGATCATTTCAGTGATATGCTGGACTAGATCGTTAGCTTCTAATAATTGCTCCCGATAAGCAACAACCAGCGGATGCTCATTAAACAGCTTGGTTTTTTCGTCTGCCAATTTAATTGCGGCTTTCTCTGCTTCCGGCTTACCGTAATGGGCAAATTGTACAGCGTCTTTTTGAGCGGCTTTGATTTCTTCCACCAAATTGGTCAAATTTTGGTTATTCTGTGCTTTGGTCTCTATTTTTTTATAACGCTGAATTACGTCATCTTCAGCGATTAATCCCAGTAGCTGATCTAATTCTTTTCTAACTTGGGGTTCCATAGCCAAAGAATCCATCTTCCCACCTTCATTCTATTTCTTCATGAAATTTATAATCGTAATTATTTTATCACAAACATTTATGAGACAACAGCAACATTTTTCTGCTCTAACCGAGAAAAGCTGTGTTTATGTCTTACCTTTACCTTAAATAAATAGCGAGACAGAAGCCATCGCTCCGAAACCGGGAGCTGAACACTTCTGTCTAGACCTGTTTGTCAGTTATTAAACGGACGATCTTCGCTAATTTGGATGGTTTCAATTGATTTTGCCCGTCCAGTTTGGTCATCTACTTCAATCAAACAAGCAGATAAAATAGCGCGTCCCGATTCGATCACTTCAAAACGTTTTGGCAAAGCAGTTCTAAATTTTTCAATGATCGGTTCACGTTTCATTCCTAATATGCCATCGTAAGGTCCGGTCATGCCGACATCACTTAAATAAGCTGTTCCTTGAGGCAATAGGCGAGCATCATTGGTTTGAACATGAGTATGCGTGCCGATAACCGCTGACACCCGACCATCTAAAAACCAGCCCATCGCCTGTTTTTCGCTAGTCGTTTCTCCATGAAAATCAATGAAAATTAATGGCGTCCGCTGTTGAGCCTCTTGAATTAATTCTTCGGCCTTCTGAAAAGGATCATCCAAATCCACCATAAAAGTCCGAGCTTGCAAGTTAATTACTGCTAGTTCTAGTTGATTAACCTTTACAAACACTAGGCCTTGCCCCGGGGCTTGTTTAGGATAGTTAGCCGGACGAATCATCTTTTTCGCATCAGCAATAAACTCAAAGATATCTTTATTGTCCCATGTGTGGTTCCCTAACGTCACAACATCCACGCCGTCTTGAAGAAACTTCTTATAAATCTTTCCGGTAATTCCTCGACCAGCAGCTGCATTTTCCCCATTGGCAATAGTAACTTGCGGCCGATATTTCTTCTTTAATTGCGGTAGATACGTGGTTAAAGTCGCTCTTCCTAAAGAACCAACCACATCTCCAATAAATAATATACGCAAAAATTTTCCTCTTCTCTTTTAACATCTCTCGTTTATTATAGTTGTTTTTGATTAGAAAGGAAAGGTATCCTGCCAAAAGTCCCTGAAAGGTTACTGACTAGACAAAAAGAGCCAAGGCCGTTAGTCAGTTTGACTAATGGCTCTGGCTCCAAAGCTAATGATAAATGATGTTCCGAAAGCAACTCCTCCGATAATAAACCGTAATTTCAAAAAAATTTAAATGTAATTTTCAAAAATCCCTTTTACTTCTTGGAGTAAAACATTTTGCCTCATTCTTTTTGAAAAAGCGTACAAGATACGTCTTCTTCCTTATTTTGCCACATTTCACGAACGGAAACTGGCAAAGCTGTTGGATCTTGCCCCTTTCCTATGCAATGTAGGTCCACTTAAAGTCATACTTTGCGCCCGTAGAATGGAACAGAATGTTTTTTACTTTCTCTGAACGTAAACGAGCTTCTCCTTGTTGATACAAAGGAATGGCGCCCATCTTATCGATAAAAATCCTTTCAGCAGTCAACAAATCATGCCAACGAACATTTGGATTATTGGTGTGAATCGTCTCTGCATTTTTAACGGCTGTATCGTAGTCTTGGTCGCTAAAGCCGCCTCGATTGTAGGGGTTGTTACTGGTAAATAAAGATAAAATGCTGCTAGGATCCGCATAGTCGGCTGACCAGCCGGCAGCCGCTATTTGAAAATCGCCTTTATTTGAACGATCTAGGCGCACGGCAAATGGAACAGGTGTAATTTCAACTTCTAATCCCTTAAGCGTATCCGCCAGTTCGGCTTGTAGGAATTCAGCCATTTTTTTTGAATTATCGGTATCATCTACTAACAAATTGATCTTTAATGTTTTAATCCCCAGTTCTGTTTGGGCTTGTTGCCAATAATTTTGGGCTTGCTTAGGATCGTAAAACAACCCGTTGTCGGTTTCTTCAACAAAATCTTGATGTGTCTCAGGATCAAAAGCTAAATCAGCTGTTACTAAGCCTTTCGCCACTGTCGAACCATTCATTTCTATTTTGTCAACAAGTGTCTTACGATCTATGGCAAAAGAAATGGCTTTACGTAAATTCTCATTTTTGTATGGAGAATTGGGTGATTTTTGATTTAATTCTAAATAAAACACCGAAGCGAATTGTTGAATAATAAAATTCGGATCATTTTTTAACTCTTGTGCTAAATCACCGGATAAATAAGTGTCATCTGCTTGACCCTTTTCAAAAAGATTTAAGGCCGTATTGGCATCTTTCACTACGTCAATCTTAATTTTTTTCAGTTTGACAGTCTTGTGATCCCAATACGTCGGATTTTTCTTCAAATTCCAATTAGTGTCAATGCCCGGACCATCAAAATCACTTAAAACGAAGGGACCATTATAGACAGCACGTTGATCAGTTTTGGCGTAATTGGTTTTGTATTTATCCACGATATCTTGTCGCTGTGGAAAATATGCCGGCAAAGCCAACAAGTAGTTAAAATACGGTGTTGCTTTTTCCAAAGTAATTTCCAGTTCAAAATCGTTCAATGCCCGAATGCCTAAAGTCGATTTATCCATTTTACCATTCATAATAGCCTGTGCATGTTTAACAGGTCGGAACATATACGCTTGATTAGATGATGTTTTAGGGTCAACGGTTCGTTGCCAACCATAGACATAATCTTTGGCTTTTACCGGGACACCATCTGACCACTTTGATTCTTTTCGTAGTTTGACCTTGTAAACACGTCCATCTGCGCTAATTGTAGCTGCCTCTACTGCTCCGGCAGGCTGAAGAACATTATTTTGATCTAAACGGTAGATTCCTTCGTAAATATTGTTAAGTGTGATAAAACTCACTTCATCGGTCGCTAAAGATATATCAGCAGTTGGCAATTCTTGCCGCTCAATAAAAGTGAAAATTTGTTTGTCCTGCTTGGCATTTGCTGTTTTAACTGGTTTCTGGCAGCCGGAAATAAGTGATCCGACAACGACTAAACAACCGATAACCAGTATTTTTTGTAGTTTCAACAGATCTCCCTCCTTCTCCCGCTCGTGTTTAAAATATAGCAAATTTATATTTATCAAGCAACGATAATTTTTTTAAACTAATAATAAAAACAATAAGCTTTTACAGACTCCTCAGTGATTTTTCATATAGGTCAGTAAGTTCTCATCATTGATTGGTTTGTATAACCAAGTTTTTAAAATAAGGAACGCTCTTATTTGAATCCCTAGTTTCCAGACTATAACAACTCTATTTTGAAACGTTTTCGAAAACATTCGCTATGTCTGTTTCCTTAAAATCCCCCGCAGCAAGCACCCAGCTTACTCAAAAAACTTTATAAACTGTAGTGTAACTTCTTGATAAGAGCTAACAAATTCTTCAAATGAAGCATAACAGTTGGCTTCCATAAAATATGCATGAATTGAGCCGTACCATAGCAAATAGTTACATTAAAGCGTTAAATGACGTCCATTTCGTGCAAATGGGCAATTCTTTTATCACTCGCTGCCTGGTTATATGAATTGCAGTGTCAATTTCCTTGTTTGACAACTTACTATTTGAATGCAAATATCCATCAATGCTATCCATATCTCTTCTTTTCGCAGTAAAATCAAAAGCCCCACAACCTTTTCATCCAATTACTTCCGCTAATAAAAACATCCTATACAATTAACTATAGCAAATACTGATGAAAAAAGGAGACTTTTTTGAAATAAGCTTGCCTGGTCACTGATGGATAATATGATTATTTTTATTATGGAAAAAAACCTTTATATCAGCCACAGCTAGCATTAATGTAAATTAGCCGCTCAGACAAATAGTTTCATGCGCACCAGCTGCCCATCATTTATAGCCAGCATGGTAAAGCCAGCGCAACTGCCAACTTCTTTCAAAGGGAAGCTTATGGTGGACAGCTTCATTACTAAACGACACAGCACAATCACCATAAAAAACTAATTGCCTACTCGTTAATCTATTAGTGAATGTTGAGGATAGCTTTAATTCAGATAGGCATAGAAGAAGAAACAGTCAGAAACAAGTTTGTTTCTGACCGTTTGTTTGATTTTTCATTTTGCGTAATCAACGGCACGCGTTTCTCGAATTACCGTCACTTTGATATGGCCTGGATAGTCCAAATCATCCTCAATCTTCTTACGTATGTCTCGGACTAAGCGAACAGCATCTAAATCAGAAATTTCTTCCGGTTTAACCATCACACGTACTTCACGCCCAGCTTGAACTGCAAAACTGGAATCTACACCAGCGAAGCCGTTAGAGATGTTTTCCAAATTCTCAAGACGACGAATGTAATTTTCTAATGATTCGCTACGAGCACCTGGACGAGCGGCTGACAAAGCATCGGCTGCTGCTACCAGTACGGAAATCACAGAGGTTGCTTCAACATCGCCATGGTGCGAAGCAATCGCATTAATGACGGTTGCATTTTCCTTATACTTGGCTGCAAGCTCGGCACCAATTTCCACGTGAGAACCTTCAATTTCATGATCCAAGGCTTTCCCGATGTCATGCAGTAAGCCAGCACGTTTTGCTAATTGAATATCTTCGCCTAGTTCTGCTGCCAATACGCCGGCTAATTTAGCGACTTCAATGGAGTGATTTAAAACATTTTGACCGTAACTGGTACGGAAACGTAAACGTCCCAAAATCTTAATTAGATCTGGATGTAAGGTATGCGCACCAACTTCAAAAGCAGCTTGCTCACCGTATTCACGAATGCGTTCATCCATTTCTTTGCGAGATTTTTCGACCATTTCTTCAATTCGAGCCGGGTGAATCCGACCGTCTTGAATTAATTTTTCCAAAGTCATCCGAGCAATTTCTCTTCTGATTGGATCAAAGCCCGATAAGACGACTGCTTCTGGCGTGTCATCGATAATTAAATCAATACCTGTCAGCGTTTCTAACGTCCGAATATTACGACCTTCACGGCCAATGATACGACCTTTCATTTCATCGTTAGGCAAGGTCACCACAGAAACGGTTGTTTCAGAAACGGAATCAGCAGCACAACGTTGAATCGCCAACGATAGCAAGTTTTTCGCTTTGCGATCTGATTCTTCTTTAGCTCGCTGTTCTGATTCTTTGACCATTAGTGTTAGTTCATGATTCAACTCTTCTTCCGTTGATTTCATGATAATATCTTTTGCTTCTTCTTTAGACAGCGAAGCAATCCGTTCTAACTCTTGATGTTGCTTTTCGATCAAGCTTTCTACTTCTGTTTCTCGCTCATCAATTAATTGCTGTCTAGCACCAAGTTTCTCTTCTTTTTCTTCCAGTGAGCTTTCACGTTTTTCAAGAGAATCATCTTTGCGATCCAAAGTCTGTTCTCTTTGAAGTAAACGATTTTCTTGAGATTTAAGTTCTAGTTTGCTTTCTTTCAACTCACTTTCAATTTCTGAACGATACTTCTGGTTCTCTTCCTTAGCTTCTAGCAATGCTTCTTTTTTCAACGTCTCTGCTTCTTTTCTTGCACTTGCAAGAATGCCAGCCGCTGAATATTTTGCACCATCTATTGCTTTTTCATGACGTGTTTTAGCCACAATAAAGCCTAAAACAAGACCGACAATCAAACCGACGATAGCGAGGAGTATATTTAAAACCATGTTTCCACCTCCGTACTATCTTTTTACAATACCTATTTTGTAGTTTTTTGATAAACTAAAATCAATTATCAATATGCCTACTTGCATATTTTGTGTTTGCACACAATCTTATTCTAATGTTTGTCTTCTAAGGTGTCAACTTAAAAAAAGTGGTTCCTAAGGAAAGGTTTTCATAATAGAACTAGTGGTTGCTACTTATCCCTTAAAATGACCAACGTTCATCTGACAGAGCTTTTTCATTTAAATCCGAGACAAACTTTTTATTGCTGCTAACAGTCACTGCTGCTAGAAGAATTTATGGTTAGAGATACTACAAAAAAACACGCTACTTTCATCACGTAGCGTGTTAGTCTTTCATTTTATTGATAGAAACTCATCCTCTTCTGTTGAGCCATAGTTACTCATCTAAAGGCAGTTCCTCTTGTCCTTCCATGTCATTTGAATCAGTTGTAATCGAACCGTCACCGATTCCATACGCTTCACGAACACGTTGAGAAACTTCTGCCATCATCTCTGGATGTTCAGTCATATAAACTTTTACGTTTTCACGGCCTTGGCCAATTCGTTCTTCTTTGTAGCCATACCATGCACCGCTTTTATCGATGATATCTTTTTCGACAGCCATATCCAGCAATTCCCCTTCTTGAGAAATCCCTTGGCCGTACATGATATCAACTTCTGCTACTTTAAATGGCGGCGCTACTTTGTTTTTAACTACTTTGATCTTCGTACGGTTACCAACAATGTCTGTTCCTTGCTTCAATTGTTCCGCACGACGCACTTCTAAACGAACCGTTGCGTAGAACTTCAACGCACGCCCACCAGGAGTTGTTTCAGGATTTCCGAACATAACACCGACTTTTTCACGGATTTGGTTAATGAAGATGGCAATTGTTTTTGTCTTATTAATAGAGCCTGAAAGCTTACGCAAGGCTTGTGACATTAGACGAGCTTGCAAACCAACGTGGCTAGCACCCATTTCACCATCAATTTCAGCACGCGGCACTAAAGCTGCTACTGAGTCAATCACGACAATATCAATAGCACCACTGGATACTAATGCATCAGCAATTTCAAGTCCTTGTTCACCAGTATCTGGTTGTGATAATAGTAATTCATCAATATTTACGCCTAATTTCTCAGCGTATTGAGGATCTAAGGCATGCTCAGCATCAATAAAGGCTGCTGTTCCGCCTTGGCGTTGTACTTCTGCGATCGCATGGAGGGCAACCGTTGTCTTCCCGGAACTTTCTGGACCGTAGACTTCAATAATTCTGCCGCGAGGATAACCTCCTACGCCTAAAGCAACGTCCAACGCTAAAGAACCACTTGGAATCGTTGAAACTTTTTGATCGGCTTTTTCGCCTAATTTCATAATAGAACCTTTACCAAAGCTTTTCTCAATTTTTTTCAATGCGGCATCTAAAGCCACTTTACGATCATCTGCCAATGAGTAATCCTCCTTTTATTATAAAAACATAAAGTCTTTGCTCTCAATATATACATCATAGCTTGTTTTCACCGAAAAAGCAAGAGAAAACCGAACAAACATTCGCATGTTTAATTTTTATTAAGAATTGATCGTCGCAATAGATCTAGCCCCTGCATAACCGCTTTGCTTCGCACAAAATTGCGCGTGCGATTGAAGTGAAAACAGAATGCTCGTGGTGTTTGGCCTGTCTCGGCTAAACCAATCCAAACGGTTCCGGTGCTTTGTCCTTCGATTGATTCTTCAGCAACGCCGGTAAAAGATAACGCATAATCAGTTCCTGCCAGTTTTCTCGCCTGTTCAGCCATCGCCAAGGCACACTCTTGGCTAACCGTTCCATGCTTTTCCAGCAATTCAGCTGGAATTTGTAAAAATTGATGCTTCGTCTCTAATGAATAAGTGACAAAACCTCCTTTAAAAACCGCTGAAACACCGGAAATTTCTCCTAATGTGCTTTGAAATAAACCAGCCGTTAAGCTTTCAGCTGCAGTTACAGTCTTATTCTGGGCTTTCAACAAATCAACAGTTACTTTCGCTAAACTATTGTCGTCTCCATAACCATAAAAGTAATTACCGACTTTTTCCAATATTTTTGCTTCTGTTTCTGCCAATAACTTCTCTCCTTCTGCTTGATCTGTTGTTTTAACGGTTAAGCGCAGTGTCACTTCATTGGTTTTGGCATAAGGTGCAATTGTGGGATTTGTCTGCTGGTCAATCAGCTCTTTTAGTTTGGTTACCAACTGTGATTCACCAATACCGTAAAAACGTAAAACGACTGAGATGAGTTGATCTGCTTGCGGAAAAAGCTCTAACAGTAACGGGCGAGCATGCTGTTGAAACATAGGCATCATCTCATTAGGCGGCCCAGGCAATAATAGATAACTCGTACCTGCGTCTTCGACTAAGGTGCCAATCGCTAACCCGGTAGGATTAGGTAGCACACGACTCCCTTCAATCGTCAGCGCCTGCTGTAAATTATTTTCTGTCATAGTATATTCTGAAGTTGAAAAATATTGTTCCAACTTCGCTAAGCCATCCGGGTCCGTAACTAAAGGTCGTCGCACATGTGTCGCTACTACACTGGTCGTAATATCATCATCAGTCGGTCCTAAGCCGCCGCACAAAACCACTAAGTCGCTTCGTTTCTGTGCTTGCTGCAGTAAATTGGTTAAACGTTGGGGATTATCCCCTACCACCGTATGATAATAAACGTCAATTCCTAACGCTGCTAATTCTTCTGATAGAAATGTTGCATTGGTATTCACCACTTGACCTAATAATAATTCTGTTCCTACTGCAATAATTTCCGCTTTCATAGTATTCCTCTTCTCTAACTAAGATACGCTGTTTATTTTCTTTTTCATTTTACCATAAGATTTTTTTACCAAAGATCGGAGCGCTCACAAATTTCGTTTTATAAAATAAAAAATATAGACTAGCATAGTAATATATATTACTCAAAAAATCGTATATTTATTTCTAAAATTATGTATAATTATAATAGATTTAGAAAAAGGAGGAGAAAAATGGGATCTTTTTTACTATTATTGGGATTATTAGGCGTTGTCTTTAGTAGTGTATTGTTAATTAAAGCTTTTTTTGGAAAAAAGCCTAAGAAAAAATATGGAGTTTGGCTAGCTGGCGGGTTTATTGTTATGCTTGCTGGAGGGGCACTGATTCCGAGCCCTCAATTACATTTAGAGGCAAGCACTTTTGATACAAATACTCAAGGTGTGGCCATCATTAAAGGAGAAACGGATAAAAACAGCAAGATCACCATTGATGGCAAAGATGTACCTGTAAAGGGCAATCATTTTTCATATAAGTATACTTTGAAAAAAGGAAAACAGAAGAAACTAAAGATTGTTGCTGTAAATAAAGAGAAAATAGAACGTTACAAGACAGTCACTGTTAAGCCGACCAAAGCTTTCATTGCTTCTTTAGATACCAAAGCAAAAAAACAGTTAACTAAAGTAGATAACGCATTAAAAACAGCGGAAAAAACACCTACACAAGTCAACTATGATGAAGCAGCCACATTGGTCGCTTCTTTAAGTAAAGAATACAACCAATACACGAAACGATTAAAAACGATCAAAAAGCATATTCCTATTTATGAAGCATTAGTACAAGCGGAAAAAACTAAAAGCAAAACAGATTATAAGCAAGCTGCAACGCTAGTGGCTCAAGCTAACTTAAACAAAAAAAATTGGAAAAAACGTTTAGCTACCGTCGAACAGGCCATTGAGCAAAAAGAACAACAAGAGCAGCTAACCGCCGCTGCAACTGCTGCTGTGGTAAAAGCAGAACAAGAGCCAACGAATGAAACTTTATATAATGAGGCGGTTACTAAAGTTAATAGCCTACCAGACACAAATAAATCTTTAGCAGAACGAATTGGTCGTGTGAAAGAACAACTGGAAACTCACAAAGCTCAGCAAGTGGCCGAAGCAGCCAAAAAAGCAGAAGCCGAACAACAGGCGCAAGCAGCTAAAAAACAAGTGGAAGAGGAAAAACGTGCACAAGCCGAAGCGGCTCAACAAGCAGAAGCAGCTAGACAAGCAGCGCCAGCAGCAGAACCGACAACAGGTGAAACCCTATTAGCCACAAGAAGCGGTTCGAAATATCATCTTCGTGAATGTGGTAACGGTGATTATTACCCTACTACACAAGAAGAAATTAATAGAAGACATTTAGACCCCTGCCAAAAATGTTTTCCATAATCAAGTAGTTCAATACCGAGAATAAGGCTCAATCTTGTAATTACTTTCGTTATTTAATCAAGCAGCTGAAACAGGACTGTACAGCTGCTTGATTTTTTATTTTAAAAAGTACTAAGTGAATTCATGGCTTTCTACACCTGTGGCTCCTCTTATTATTTTTACAAGCTCTTAGGACTTGGGTATTGTCTGGCTCGCTTTTCTCCTAGACTTTCTTTTTTGATGTTTTTTTCATTATGCTTCATTTCCTTGTTGAAATTTTTTTCAGTTTTTTGAAACTTTTTCTTTTACTTGAGAATTCTACCGAAATGTAAGCGTTCTATTGATTAAGTGTTAATTTATGTTTTTAATGATAATAGCAATTTGAAAGGAGTTCAAAAATGAAAGAAAAAATTCAAAAATTCGGCGGTGCCATGTTTACACCAGTGATGTTACTCTCTTTTTCCGGAATTATTTTAGCAATCACAATTATTTTCAAAAATCCGATTATCATGGGACCCATTGCTGATGAAACGACCTTGTGGTATAAGCTGTGGGATATTGTCAGTGCCGGTATGTGGACAGTTTTCAACAACTTGGAGTTATTGTTTGCGATTGCCTTGCCGATTGGGTTGGCGAAAAAATCACCAACTAGAATCAGTATGGAATCATTTGTAGTGTATATGTCATTTAACTATTTTGTGGGGGCAATTTTAAATTATTTCGGTGATTTTTTTGGTGTTGATTATAGTCTTGAACCAGCTACCGGATCTGGAATGAAGCTAATCGGTGGAATTAAAACACTAGATACCGGCATCGTAGGAGCGATTGCGATTGCCTTATTTGTGGTTTATTTACACGATCAACTCATTGATAAAAAAATTCCCGATTGGTTAGGAATGTTTAACGGCTCTTCGTTAGTGGTTTTTATAGGAATGATGGGAGCAATTGTAATAGCAGTTGGTTTTTGTTTCATTTGGCCGTTGTTTCAGCGTGGCATGGGCTACACTCAGTCTTTCTTTGTCAATAGTGGTTCCTTCGGTATTTGGTGTTATTCTTTACTGGAGCGACTATTGCTACCAACCGGACTGCATCACTTATTAACACAACCATTTAGCTATGGGCCGGTCGTAGTAGACGGCGGGATCACTACTTATTGGCTCGATCATCTAGTTGAATTTAGCCGTTCGACTAAACCTTTAGCTGAATTATTCCCGGGAGCTGCTTTTAAACTTTATGGTCATAATAAAATCTTTGCCGCACCTGGTGTTGCAGCAGCCTTATACTTTACTGCCAAAGCTGAAAACAAAAAGAAAGTGGCTGCTTTAGTTATTCCAGCCGCACTATCAGCGATGATCGGTGGAATTACCGAACCTTTAGAATTTACTTTTTTATTCATTTCACCAATGCTTTATGGTGTCTATGCTGTATTGTGTGCTACCTTGTCAACCGCAATATATCTCATCGGTATACGCGGCGATTTTACCAGTGGGATAATCACTTGGTTGGCTAAAAACTGGATCCCGCTGTGGCATAATCACCATGACGAGTACCTGAAACAAATTGGCGTTGGCCTGCTTTTTACGTTGATCTTTTTTGGCGTCTTTTATTTCTTAATTACTAAATTTAATATCCAAACTCCTGGTCGCCAACTCGCCGGAGCGACGAAGCTTTATACGAAAAAGGACTATAAAAAGAAAAAAAGTAGTGCTATAGTAACGGTTCCTGCTGAAAACGAAACTGAATTTCAGCTAAAAGCTCAGGCTTTTTTAGAGGGCTTAGGCGGGAAAGACAACATTGAAAGTGTCACCAACTGCGCTACTCGCCTGCGAACAATCGTCCACGATGCAAGCAAAATTTTGGACAATGACTTCTTTATGGAAAATGGTGCGTTAGGTCTCGTCCGTAAAAACAACAGTTGCCAAATAATTGTTGGAATCAGCGTCGCACAAGTACGAGATGAATTTGAAAAATTACTGTAAAAAATGAAAGGACGAAAATACCATGTTGGAAGCAAAAATCGATACCCACACCCATACTATCGCTTCGGTTCACGCTTATAGTACTTTATTAGAGAATGTTCATGCCGCAAAAATGAAAGGGTTAACTGGGTTAGCAGTGACTGATCATGCGCCAGGTCTTGGCGTCGGCACTACCTTTCATTCTTCTTACTTTGGCAATTTACGTAAAGCTGTGCCAGACGTCGTGGATGGTATTCACGTTTTAAAAGGAGTTGAAGCGAATATAATTGATCACGAGGGCAATTTAGACTTACCAACTTCTATTTTTCAAAAGCTTGACTTAGTCATTGCTTCTTGCCATGAAACAGTCGTTAAACCAGCAACTATTATAGAACATGACAGAATTTGGGAAGCAATTGCTCGCAATCCTTGGGTAACGATTATCGGGCATTGCGGCAACGGCCATTATCCATTTTCCTATGAAAAAATCATCAAACGATTTAAAGAATATGAAAAAATTATTGAAATTAATGCTTCCTCTTTTCCTTATCGGAAAGACGCCAAGCAGAATTGTCGGACTATCGCATTGTTATGCAAAAAATATGAAGTACCAGTTACTGTCAGCTCAGATGCACACTTTGCTACAGAGATCGGCAATTTTACAGCGGCGCTTGAAATGTTATATGCTATTGACTTTCCACAACGACTGATCGTCAACCGCAGTCTAGAAAGCTTGAAAGCAGCACTGACTCATTAAAAGCTAATAGCTAAATTACGCTTTATTAATAATGTTAAGTTTTTGGATAAGTAAGATAATTTTTAGCGATCAAATCTAAAAGCATACACAGCGGTGCATAGGATGTATACGGGTTTCCAGGTGCTAACGGATTGACGACTGGTGTTGATTTTAAATAAAAATTGATGGAGGCAATGCTCGCTAAAGGGTTGGAAGTAAATTCAGTAATAGAAACAACAACTACACCTTTATCTTTTAAATAAACCAATTCATTCATAATACTATCAACTCGACCACTCATGGATACGATAAACAACAGATCATCTTCATTCATGATCGCACTGTTTAAACGTAATTCTACGCTGGTAGGCAAAGCGGTTACTGCTCGTTGATTGGAAATCAGACCGCGCTTAAAATCTTCCAGAATCGTTTTTTGGCCATAGCCGGTGCCGTATGTATAAATATGAGGTGCTTGATCCAACAAACGGCAAAGTTCATTCACGCTAGTCGGCGATAAAAGCCGCTGTGTTTCCAGTAAGTCTTGATGAGCTAAGTCAAAAATCGCAGTAGCTGTTTGCTTGATATCGGATGCAGCAACTTCTGCTTTTAGTTGAAATTTAAATTCACTATAACCAGAAAAACCTAATTTTTTGCATAACCTGATTACAAACGATTTTGAGACTAAGCATTTTTGGGCAAAAACGTCAATAGTCAGATGATTGTAAGCAGATTGATTGTCTAAAACTTTTAATAACACTTGGCGTTCGTTTGGATTTAATCCTTGAAAATGTTCATTCATTCTTTCTTTAAGCAGCATATTGAATCCCCCTTATAAAGATACTATACCTTAATAAATTACCAAATGAAAGCTGCTTTTGATAGCGATTTCATCTCTTTGGAAACGACAGTTGGGAGCGATAAAAGTACATGAAACTATTGGCATGTGATTTTGACGGAACCTTATATCAAAAACAAAAGATTAGCACTACTGATCAAAAAAGTATTCGAAACTGGCAAAAGCAAGGAAACTTATTTGTTTTTGCCACAGGACGAGATGTTTTTTCCATCCAATCCAAGCTAAAACATTACCAGCTAAAACCAGATCACATCATCGGCTGTAACGGAGCCACAGTTAATCAACAAATATTATCCACCTTGGATTCAGTCTTAGCTTGGGAATTACTAGGACAGATAAAACAAGCACAATTCCCTTTTCAACAAATAAAAATCAGCTCTGTTCACTATTTAACGGCGAAATCGTTGACTAAGACCTTTATACCAACTTTTGACTGGCAAGAATTGTTAGTTACAGTGGAGCAAGCGGCAATTACTCAGCTATCCATTCAAACAGCCAGTCCTCAAAGCGCACAGCATTTCACGTCCACTTACGAACAGCTGTATCCTCAAATGATGTTTTTTCAAAACAGCCAAACCGTGGATATTGTAGCAGCTAAAACCGATAAAGCAAGAGCTTTGAAGCATTTAGCCCAACAGTTACAGCTTGCTCCTCACCATATATTTACGATCGGAGATGGCTTAAATGATTTACAAATGCTAAAACAATTCCAAAGCGCTAGCTTCCCCTGGGTAACTTCTTCCGTTTTCCAAGCTGCCGATACCCATGTTCAGTCCGTCAGCGATTGGATCACCTGTATCAGCTAAAAAGAGCACAAAATGAAGGTTGGCCCAATGACTGGTCTTCATTTTGTGCTTAATTAGATAAAAATCTTAAATGATCGAAACGGCTAAATTATTGATACACGCTAATTCGTTGGTTAGGATGTGCGTTGCTTTCAATTTCGTCTACCATCGCTAAAGCATAATCAGCGTAGCTGATATAACTTTTTCCTGCCTCATTCGTAGTAAATTGCTCACCAGCTAATTGATACGTACCAGTTTTTGCTCCTTGCGCATCAAATTCAGCAGCCGGACTAATAAATGTCCAATGAACTCCCTTAGCCGTTTTCAATAAATCTAAGCCCGCTCCCATTGCACTGGCCATGGCTTTGTATTCTTCTGGAAACGTCGGTGTATCTTTTAACTGAACAGTAAGTTCCGGATCCACGTATAAACTACCGGCGCCACCAACAACCAATAAGCGTGTTTTTTGACCAGCCAAAATGTCAATTAAATGTTGCGTTGATTTAGGATATTCACTCATATCCTGCCAAAAACCTAAAGCACTCACTAACACGTCGAACTCTTTAATATCATCAGTTGTTAAAGCATACACATCTTTTTCAATGACTGGCGTACCATCAGTAATTTTAGTGGCATTGCGAACAATCGCCGTTACGTCTAATCCTCGTTTTTGTGCTTCTTTGACAATCAAAGATCCTTCTTTCCCACTGGCTCCTAATACTGCTACTTTCATACTACTCATCCTTTCTTTTTTAAATAGAACTAAAACAGTTACATTTATTAGTAAAAAATGGGAGAGACTCGTTAGTCTCTCTTGGCTGTTAGCTGGTGAATAACATCTGCTAATGAAAGCTGTTGTAATTCTTGTTCCATCGCTTGCTGTACTTTAGCAAAATCCGCTTCTAAAACAGCTTGAATATGCGCACCCACTGCACAATTGGGGTTAGGATCTTGATGCACATTAAAAATATCCCGATCTAACTCTACTGCTGCATATATGTCATACAGTGAAATGGCTGACGGTGACTTCAATAAATAATTTTCACTAGAACCACGTTTTGAATGGATCAAGCCAGTTTTTTTTAATTGACTCATCAATCTTCTGACAACTACCGGATTAGTATTCACGCTTGCAGCAATATAATCAGAGGTGACTTGAGCGGGCGGTCCCATTTCAATCAAACTTAAAATATGAATTGCAACGCTTAATTTTGTCGACATGGCCATGTCTATCACTCCAAACCTAATGTAACTTATGTAGTTACATTAAAAAGTATAAGGGATTCTTTAACGCCTGTCAACTAACAACTTTTATTTATGCAAGAATTGTACTAAGACTCTCCCGAAATTCGGATACCCTCCATTTAATGCTTATTTTTCTATTCTTGACATTCCTCTAACGTCTTGTTGCTGTTCTTTCAATACTTCATTTATTTTACGGCCATAATTGCCTGTAAAAGCTGTTTTTAATTTGGCAGAAGAAGTGGTGAAAGCTACTTCGGCTATTGCTAAATCTTTTTTCTTGTTGCTGAACTTGCTGTTGATCCAAATACGCTTTTTGGCTGCTCACTTTTCCGATCGTTTGAACACAAATTTTTTCCAAGTTTTTTTGTAAATTTTTTAACTATTCATTAACCCATGCTTCCATGTATTTTTCTCCTTTATGAATATTTGTCTGCTTGACGCAAAGCTCTATAGTAACATTGTTCAGCAGCTTCGTATTGCTGATTAACGATTTTCAGCATTGTGTTAATAGCTGCATAATGATCAGACTCCACTTGCATGACCGACCGGTAAGCCAATTGATAGAAGGCGTTATCGGCGTCAAATTTTTGAACCATTTGACCGATTATGTTTAACGTCTCCTGAATCATCGCCTCATCATTTTGCTTGGCTACTTTCAAAAGATCTTCATCAGCCTCCAAATTACGACGAGTTTGTTGATAATTTTCAATAATTTGTCATTGTTACATACATACCATATGAACCTGTAGCGTTATTTCGACTTGCTTCATTAATTTTCACTTCTGCAATATCAGCAAAGGTTTGCTTAAGTACCTTAACGGATTGCTTGTCTACAACTAGTAAATCTTGTTTTTTTTTATTTGCTTGTTGATCCAACCACCAGCTTCCTCTGATAATACTTAGCAAGCTGACTAAAAGAAGCAAAATTATTCAGTTTGTCTCCTTCATCATGCACGTTCCTTTTCTCTATTAACTCATCTAAACAAACATAGGTATTTTATCCAAATTTCATAACATAATTTATTCGATTGTAGCGAAGCATTGGTTGCTTGTCAAACCGATATTATAATATTAACAATCAGCTATAAATAATATACTCTATGGACCATTCTCGTTACTAGCTGTACTTTTGGATATGAAAAAAACGCCGAACAACCTTAAAAATAGGTTCATTCAACGCTTGTAAATTAGCTCATATCTAATATCCCATCTGCATTACCTAATAATCATAATTTTTAATACACTTATCAATAGTCATCACTAGCTGGAACAATTCTTGCTCCAAAAGGCATTAGTGCTAGTTTGGCTAACTTGAAGGACTGGTTTCCAAATGGTATTCCAATAATTGTAATATATAACAATAGACCACTAACGCAATGAGTTATTGCTAAAGGCAAGCCACTGACAATCAACCATATAATATTAATAACAAACGAAATACCGCTAGTACTGTATTCGACTTCTTTACCGAAGGGCCAAAAACTAAGACTAGCAAATTTAAAACATTGTAATCCCACAGGAATGCCAATAATCGTAATACACCAAAGTAAGCCTGCCAACAGCCAGCCTAAACCACCAATAAATCCACCAAAGATGAACCAAATAATATTACCTAATGTAGTCATCTACTTCGCTCCTTTATGCTTTATCCCATTGTAGCATAAACATTGGATGAAACCAGCTAACTGCTACCAAAGATATTTTTCAAAATATTTTTTAGTAAAAGCTTAAGATAGATTTCGTAGTCACTTGTTCTTTCATGGTAAAATAAAAAAAAGAAATCCTATCTGTATCTGATTGATAGTATCCGGTGAAGAAATGCCAATATTTATTAGCGAGTATTAAACTCAGGAGGTTTTAAATAATGCTTAAGTTACAAGTATCTATTGACGACTAACTGTTCGTCTTCACTTAAAACGAAGTCACGCTTTGCTGCTGATTCTAACGTTTGTGGTTCATTTATGCTAAAAATCATCAGACAGTAATCTTCTGAGCCTTCCTTTTCAAATCGCAAAGCATTGCAATAAAAGAAACAATAATCACGGCCTTTATCCAATTGCTGCTGAGCAAATTTTGTCATTTTAGCACTTGCCAACAGCTCTGGATCACTCACTGCAATAGTGCCTGTTTTCGCTTCTTGCTTCATCCATTCTTTTTCCAATCTACAATCCCACTATTTTTATCTTTTTTTATTTTTCTAATTTAGTATACTACCTCTCACTATTTTATTAAATACTATAAATTATGCAGTAAGTACGTTTTAATATAAAAAAATTCAAGAGATCGTCAAATTAAAACACATTTAATTTTAAATAAAATCAAATTTTAGCATCTTTTTCTTTCTTTAAAAAAACAAATTCTAAACCATTTCCACCACAAAAAAAGTAAGACCAAAGTCAGCTAGACAATGGCTTACTCTATAAGTAATGTGCCAGATGGGTAATTGTAGCGAATAACAATTAACGAAGCAGGAATTAGGAGGACGGCGCATTTGGGCTGATTAGCACAACGCCCCCTAGCAAACAACACTTCGCTAATCTGAAAAGACAGAAATTTTGCAGCTAAATGCAATTCTGCCGCCTTCTTTTGCAAGTTTCTTCTAGAAATCGATTAAAAATTTCATACCAAATAGTCTTGAGCAATTGCTTGATAATAATCAATCATTTCCAAGTAGTTATCAATTTCCACGTATTCATTTACTTGATGCGGCAAAGTAGGAATTCCAGGACCAAACACAACGAAGTCAAATGAGTTTGCGGCCTTCGTGAATTCTGCTGCATCAGTAGTTCCCGCTGCACCTACTAACGGTAAGGGTTGACTAAATTGTTTTTGAATACTTTGAATTAAGGTGGAATCTTTTTTGGCTTTTACAGGAGACTTATTGTAATCAATAGTTAGAGCCAATTGATAATCTTTTTGTTGGTTCAACTTTGCTACAATTGATTGCAGCAGTTGGATCACTTTTTCATTATCAAATTCTGGTAAAGATCGAATATTCCCTTGCAGTTTAGCAAAAGCCGGAATGCTGTTTACTTGGTTACCGCCTTCGATTACAGTTACATTGTGAATGGTACGACCCAGTTCTGGATCTTCGTAATCAGCTGCAACTTTTTCCATCGCTTGATTAGCTTCCGTAATAAAATGATTAAGGTGATTAATCGCATTGATTCCTTGTTGCGGCATAGAGCTGTGCGCTTCTTTTCCAGTAGCCGTAACAGTATAGTTAATAGAGCCCATATGAGTGTACATCAAATAGTAATTGGTAGGTTCCCCAATAATTAAGCCATCCAAATCATCGGCATAGCCTTCTTTTGTTAATTGTTGGGCGCCTAGTTCACCGACTTCTTCACCTACAGTGGCTAATAATTTCAACTGTCCTTTAAACGGCAAACCCTTTTCTTTCAACTCGATCATAGCGATGACCATAGCAGCTAATCCGCTTTTCATATCAGTGGCACCGCGACCGTATAATTTATTGCCTTCAATATGTCCTTCAAACGGCGGATACAGCCAAGCACTTTCATCACCTGCAGCTACTACATCTAAATGTCCGGTGAAGCCTAACACTTTCCCTTGCTCCTTTTGAACAGTAGCTACTAAGCTGCTTCTACCTGGTGCGTAAGTCACTAAATCAGCTTTAATATCATGCTCGGCCAAAAGCGCTTGCAAATATTTAGCTACTTCTGCTTCATTGTCATTGACAGACTTAATACGAATGATGTCTTGCAAAATACTGATTTTTTCTGTTTTTTCCATCTTCATACAACCTTTCTTGTTCTTACTTTTTCCAGTATAACGTGAAAATTTGGTCTTGTTAAATAATAGGATAACACCAAGGTTATCATTGGGAAAATCAGCAAGCTCCGGCTACAATGAAAGTAATAATAAAATTCAACCAAAAGGAGCGAACGAATCATGAAAGAAGTACCAGAAACAAAATTAAAATTGACCGAAATAAAAGAAATGTTGGCAGCCGGCTATACGCTGTTAGGAAATTTACGAGAAGAAGTACAAGCTCCGGTAGTCAAAGCAAAATTTTTTAATAAAGAATTGATTGCCATTTACGGAAAAGAAGCAGCGAAAACCTTTTACGACCCTAAAAATTTCAAACGAGAAGGAGCTATGCCAAAAATCGTCTTGAAAACACTGTTTGGTGAAGGCGGCGTTCAAACACTGGACGGCAAGGAACATCAACAGCGAAAAAGTTACTTTATGTATTTAATGTCTCCTCAACGTATGGCGGACTATCATGATATTTTGGAGCGCAATTTATCTGCCGCTTTAGCTGCACAGCACGGCACTTTTGAACTATTCGATTTAGCAAAGGGTGTCTTTTTCACCTCGATCTGCGAATGGTCCGGCATTAATCTCAATCAGTTCAGCGCAGCTGAAATCGATGAATTAGCCAATTACCAAATCTCTATGATCAGTGCTACTTCACCTTCAGTTGTCAGTCAATTTCAAGGTGTCGAAAACCGCAAAAAATCAGAACAATGGGCACAACGTTTAATTGAAGCTGCAAGAAAAAATCCCGTACCTGAACTATCAGATCGTGCCTTGTATACCTTTGCCCAAGCGCAAACACCTAACGGCGATTTACTGCCGCTGGAAACAGCAGCCGTTGAATTACTGAATATTATTCGCCCGACTGTTGCTCTAACGGTCTGGGCAGCATTAATGGGGCATGCACTTTTCAGCAGAGATGATTTGTATCAACAACTGAAAAATGATTTTTCCCGGCTACAAGATTCTTTCATCCAAGAAATGCGACGGTATTATCCTTTTTTCCCAATGTTGCCAGCAATTGCCATACGCGGCGTTGAAGTGGACGGCTACGCCATTCCTAAAGGTAGCTGGGTTGTTTTAGATCTTTACGGTACAGATCACGATCCACGGCTGTATAATGAACCGCAAAATTTTATTATTGATCGTTTTGTTGGACGCACCAAAGAGCTTTCTTATGAAGAAGAGTACGAAATGATTGCTCAAGGCGGCGGTGATTTCCGGAGCATGCATCGTTGTGCCGGTGAATGGATTACTTTACACAGCTTACGAGTCTTTTCTGATCAATTGGTCAATCACTTTACTTTTTCCGTACCCCAACAGGATTGGGAAGTGCCGTTAAATCAATTTCCTACTTTCCCTAAAAGTAAAGCCCTTTTGTATAAAGAATAAAGATAAAGCCGGACGTTACCGTACCGCTTGAACACCGTAAAGCGGTCTCTTCACAAGTGCATCATACAGTCATTAGTACGTTCACACTCATTAAGCTCTTAGCTTATATAAGCCACCATCGTCAGGAGGAAAATCCATTGAAAAGACAAACATATTTAATCACCGGTGCTAGTTCTGGTTTTGGTAAAGGAATTGCTTTTGGTTTAGCTAAAGCTGGCGAATTAGTAATTGCCGGGGTGGAGACAACGTCTGAGGTATCGGTTTTAAGAAAAGAAGCACAGACCCAAGGATTGAAACTGCAGATTGAAAAACTAGATGTCACCGATCCAGCCGATCGTCAACGGGCATGGACTTGGGATGTAGATGTTTTATTGAACAATGCCGGTATCTCAGAAGGCGGTTCTTTAGTAGATATTCCAGAAGAACGCTTACGGAATCAATTCGAGGTGAATATATTCGGACCTATATTACTGACGCAAAAGATCGCTAAACAAATGGTGAAAAAAAATCATGGGAAAATCGTCTTCATGTCTTCTGCCTTCGGACTGATGTCTGATCCGCTTGTGGGTGCTTATTGCGGCACCAAACATACAATCGAAGCATTTGCGGAAGCCTTAAGTAAGGAATTACAAGAATTCCACATTCAAGTAGCTACGATTAATCCCGGCCCTTATTTAACAGGCTTCAATGATCGCGGCTTTGAAATGTGGCAGTTTTGGCAAGATAATCCATCTGAACGTTTATTTGATTATGAACAGTTGGCCTTTCCTTATGAGCAATTGAAACCGGAAAAAGTAATTGAAGAAGCAATTAAAATAGTAACTGGTGAAAACAATCAATACCGCAACGTAATTCCTAAGCCAATGAGCGTCGTGGTAAAGGCTCGCCAAAAAGCATTGTGGGATCGCAAAACGGATGAACACTTAGGGCAACGGCATAAATTAGTACAAAAATCACTGGACATTAACCCTGAAACACGACCGGTAACCGGATTGATCAATAAAATCAAAGACACTTTATCCGATTAATATCTTGTCAAAGAATAATTGCGAAACTACTTGTTACTGTTAGAAGTTGGCTCAACAATAAAGAGTAACAAAAGCCAAATACTTCAATGAACTACTCCTTTCATTAACAAGATACCGTTACGTCGGATTGAAATGAGCTATGTTCCATCAGCGAGCACGTAATAGACGGATCCCCAAGACAAAATCAAATAAAGCCTTGCTACTTCAACCTATTCTGCTGTTTGCTCAGGCATTCATTATTCTAAAACTTGGAACTTAGTCTTAAGGACTTTTGTTCCAAGTTCTTCTTTTTTGCTAAAAAAACAGTTTTTTCGATAGAAAACAGCGCTTAATTTTTTTAAACTAAAATGAAAATGTTTACTAAAATAAAACTGTATTAAATAGAAAGGGAGTTTGAGATAGATGGAATTAGCAAACACAACGGAACCAGTAATAAGATTGACTGAAAATATCCAACTACCGATTTCCATAAAGGAAAAAATTGCATTCGCTTTAACCAAGCTGCCCGACCGCCTCTTAAAACATTATGGCCATCAGCTGATTGACAAAAAAACCGCCCAACAAACAGCTCACTATTTATCTGAAACCTATCAAGATGATTCCTTTAGTGAACTAGCGTTTCATTTATACGCCGCAACTTTAAGCTGGAAAGAAATTTATCAGCCTTTGACTATCCCTACTACCATTTATTTAGCAACAATGAAGGCATTCACTCGCTTTACGAAAGAACGGTTGGCGGTTGGCGCCGAAGCTCAGTTTGATCGAGGAAGATGGACCTGGCGATATCTTTGTGGTGCTGCTTATCGCATTGATGAACTGGAGTTTGAGATGCAATTGCCGCCTTACAGCAATAAACAGCCGGAGCTTGACGGCAAACCAGCTCTTTCGATTCATATCCCTTCTGATGCACAGTTGGATTCAAAAATGTTAAAACAAACGTATAGGGAAGCAATTGCTTTTTTTGCCAGATATTTTCCTGATTATCACTACACAGCCATGTACACGGATACGTGGTTGCTTTCGCCCCAGCTTGCCCAGTGGCTGAATCCTACAGCGAAAATTGTTCGCTTTGCAAAAGATTATCAGCTGTTACAGATTGAACCGGAAAAAGACGATGGTATCGCATGGATTTTCCATCGCCTAGATCGACAGATCGACACATACCCTCAACATACCAGCCTGCAAAGAGCAGCGAAAAAAAGCCTGTTGCAAGGAGAACATATCGGCTCAGCACTTGGCATTTTACAAATAGACAATTTCAAGTAGAATCAAAGAATTTCCCCCAATAAAAAGCGTTTTGTTTTAAAAAAAAGCTCCAATCAATTAGACTTTAGTTATCAAGGAGGAAAAAGAGCAAAAGCATGACCGCAATAATGAGTTCTAATTGTTTTACTTGTAAAAATGTTATTCAAAAATAGGGGGAAAATGACTATGAACAATGAAAACGAAAAAAATTTAAAAAACACAGCGCCGATTTCTGCTCACCCGGATCCCAAAGTGCCAAATACTGCCAACGGCAATACGGCATCAGCACAAACACCACCAGTTTCTGCTCACCCAGATCCGGTAGTTCCTCATGCAAGCGAAGCAATGGCGAAAGAACATCCACAAGCTGATCACCCTAAACAAGGAATGCCTAATCCACCAAAAAAACCTGAAGCAAACGGCGAACAAGTAGGTGGAGACGTAACCTACGATGACAAAGTTATTCAAAAAATCATCAGCTCTGCCTTAGGTAAAGTGGATGGTCTATTATCAATGGACGGCGGCTTCTTTTCAAATGTAGCTGGCAAATTTTCCAATAATGATGACTCAACCTCTGGTATTCAAGCAGAAGTTGAAGGTCACCATGTCAACGTTGATTTAAATATCGTCGTTGAATACGGTAAAGATATTCCAGAAGTAGCTGAGCAAATAAAAAAACATATCTATGAAGAAGTTAAAAATACCACACACTTAGAAGTACATGAAGTAAATGTCAATGTAACAGACATTAAATCAAAAGAACAACATGAAAAAGACAGTGAAACGGTTCAAGACAAATTAAAGAAAGCAACTGAAAAAGCGAAAGAATCAATTAATAACAATGACGACGATACTCAACCAGCACCACAAAACTAAGTCGGTTCTTGTTTTGCTCTTTTGAATCGCTCCTGTGATGATCGTTTAAACAATTTGCATAAAATCAAGCAATGCTTTTAAAAAGAGGAAACGTACTTAAAAACAAAGTACGTTTCCTCTTTTGCTTGTGCTTCTAGCACACTTTTGCTTTAAATTAATCGCTACAAAGACAAGATTCATCAGCCAACTGCTTCTGTGCCTTTAACTTTACATTTACCAGAGACAGCAACATTCACTTTGCCTGCCGCTTATCTATCGATTATAGTATTTATTAGTGACATTACTGTTTATCAGGATACAAAACCCAAACTAGTTGCACCTTTGTAAAAAGATCGTGCTTGATCGAGGAGCCTCATTCTTAAAGCCAGTCACTTGATCCTATTCAGTCACGGCAGCTAATTTCTTCAGTTAGACAGTTGTTCGTGATATAAAATTTGTCCTTTTATTGCGTAACGCCTAAAGTGAAGACTATGTCGTCTTTAGCTTTTAGTTTGATATCCTTGGCGCCTTTCATAGCCATTTCACCATTAATGGTATAAGTCCAATACTTATTTTTTGATTGGTCTTGCTGGTGATTCTCAATCGATGTGATAAAGCCATCTTTATCTTTAATTGCAAAATTTTCTTTCATCGCTTCATACAGTGTTTGGCCCTTTGTAAACGTAATTGTTTTGCTAGTCAATGGCGTTTCATCTTCTTTAATCGTAATCTTAGCGGTTTGCTTGGCTGCTTCGGAAATACTGGTTGATGTTCCAGTTTTTCCGGTAGTCTTTTGTTGGCAACCTGCTAAAGCCGTCACCGCCAAGAGGGCAATGGCCAATGTCATAATTTTTTTCATCACGCTCTCCTCCTATAAACCACATTTTAACTGTATTTTACAATGGGTACAAGTACTACAGCCACCAATTTCTTTAATCCTACCTTCATGACAAAGAGGACAAATTTCACCCGGTGCTAATAAATCCTCATTATTCACTTCCACAACTGGCCTATCCGTTGCTTCCGACAGCATTGCAGCATCACTTGTTTGCTCTGCTTGCTCCGTTTTCTCTGAGTCCAAGGTTAATACTTGAGAAGCACGACTGCCGTCCACATAGACTGTCCCACCTTTAGCACCTCCTTCATAGAGTGCTTCATAAATCGCAGCTACTTGTTGGACACTAGCTCCTTTTGATGCATTGACCGTTTTAGATATTGAACTGTCGACCCAACGCTGAATCGTACATTGCACGGCTACATGAGCTTCTGGGGATAATTCCATTGCAGAAACAAAAAATTCCGGTAGCTCGGCTTTGGAACTTTGCGGGTGACTCGCTAAATACTCTTCCACAATATCAGCATTTACTTCGATAAATTTACCTAAACGACCACTGCGATAGTAAGAAAATGAAAAATAAGGCTCTAATCCAGTAGCAACGCCTGTCATAGTACCGGTAGAACCAGTCGGTGCAACCGTTAGAAGATGTGAATTACGGATACCATAAGTTAGGATTGCTTGCTTAAGCTCTACCGGCATTTTCTTCATATATCCGGACTGAATAAAACGTTGTCTTAATGCTTGTGTTTCTGCTTCTGTTGTGCCAACCAAATAAGGGAAGCTGCCTTTTTCTTTTGCCAATTCAATTGATGTTTCATAAGCAGTGATAGCAATCGTTCCAAAGACCTGATCAATCAACTGATTGCCGGCTTCTGAGCCATAGACTTTTTCACAATAAATAAGTAAATCAGCCAAGCCCATAACACCCAGGCCGACGCGGCGTTCGCCTTTCGCTTGTTTTTCATTTTTATCAAAAAAGTACGGTGTAGCATCAATCACATTATCTTGGAATCGTACACTGGTTTTAACAACTTCTGCTAATTTTTTAAAATCGACGGTCTTCGCTTTTTTATCTACCATATTTGCCAAGTTGATTGCTGCTAAATTACAAACGGCATACGATGTTAATGGCTGTTCGCCACATGGATTTGTCGCTACTACTTTTTGACCATAAGCAACTGCATTGGTCATTTCGTTTGCATTATCAATGAAGAAAATCCCCGGTTCAGCTGAGTAGGTAGCACAATATGTGATTAATTCCCATAATTGCCGAGCTTTCACAGTTCGATACGTTCTTACTGAGCGACCGCTAGCTTCCCAATCTCGCACGTCACCGATTTCCGCCCAATTTTGGTCATAATCCGCCATTTGCTCAGCATCATAATGTTCAATATCAGGAAAGCGCAATGCATATTCTTGATCGTTGGCGACTGCTTCCATAAATTCTTTAGTCAAACAAACGGAAATATTTGCCCCCGTTAAAAAATTAGGTTCCTTCACTTCATAAGTACCACCGACAGCTAATTTTTGTTTGGCCGTATTTAAAAATTCATCATCTATTAAGCCCAAATCCGGTTGATATTGAACAATTATTTCCAAAATAGTTTTTTCTTCCGCAGTCAAGGGTACAAACCGTAATTTTTCTTGCGCCAATTGACGAATCACTGCATTAGCTCCAGCTTTAGCCAGCTTTTGCAAAATCGCAGGGTTTTGAATTTTTGAGATGATAAATTCAAAAATATCGGGATGCCAATCCGCTAGCATAATCATTTGCGCTCCACGACGACTACCTCCTTGTTCCACCAAATTTGTTAAATTAGCCAGATCATTTAACCAAGAAACTGCACCAGAAGATTTACCGTTTACGCCATGAACCACTGCTGTTTTTGGCCGTAAGGTTGAACCATTCGTGCCTACACCGCCACCGCGACTCATAATTTCCATCACTTCTTGACGATGTTTGGCAATACCGGCTCTGGAGTCATGGATAAAAGGCATCACAAAACAATTAAAATACGTTACTTTTGAAGTCGTACCGGCTCCGTATAACACGCGCCCGGCTGGTATCAAATTTTGTTCAGCTAATTGTTGATAAAAGTCTGTAAAAGCTGCTTCACGGTTTGCCGGCGCTTCGACTTGTGCAATGCCGTTGGCCACTCGAGCAGCAATTTGCTCAAAATATAACTCCAACGGCTTTTCGATTTCTTGGAGATCCCGCTGGACACAACCAGATGCTTGTTCTGCCTCATCAGCTAAAGAGCTGCGAAATTCGGCTTCAACACAAATTGTTACTTGTGAACCGTCAATTCCTTGAACAATACCGATTCCACGTGCAGGATATTGGGGGTCTGCTTGGGTCGTTAAGATAACTACATCACCCTCTGACAACGTACGATTCGTCGGGTCTTTAAATGCATAACGATCCAGCATAATTAAGCGTGAAATACCAGTAAACGTTTGCTGCATCTTTTCTGTAATTGGAAAAACATTTGGAAAATCAGCGATGTCCTGATTGAGTTTAGCAATATAGGTTGGTAAGTATTTCTTTTCCATCTTTTCACCTCAAAACATTTATAAAACACAATATATTGTGTCAATAATTAATTATTTCACTACATAATGTATAATTCAATCTTGAATTTCTTTTTATTTGTGGTACAATGAGACCGATTATCGATGAAAAAGATCGCAATTATTAGACACCAACAAGGAGTTTGTTCATGCCTGCATCTACTAACAAATATTCTACAAGAAAAATAACTTATTTATCTCTATTAACTGCTGCTAGCGTAGTGGGACGTTTGCTTTTCACTTGGTTGCCCAATGTTCAGCCTATGACTGCTATTTTTTTGCTGATTGCTTTTTTTTGTCCATTAAGTCAAGCTTTAATTGTGGCTTTATTAGGTGTTTTGATTACTAATCTTTATTTAGGTATGGGAACTTGGACGATTAGTCAGCTAGTCGCCTACACAGCAATATTAACTCTTTTCCACAGCAGTCGTCATTTACCTTTCATCAAAAATCAGCTCTTTTGGCAAGCTTTATTGGCTTTTGCTTGTGGCATTTTATACGGTTTTGTTATCTCTTTGATGGAGACAACGCTTTACCAGCTTCCTTCTTTTTGGGGCTATTATTCACAAGGCATTTTTTTTGATTTACTGCACGCTGGCGGAAATTTCGGTTTCTATCTTCTCTGCTACCCACTGTTTAAACGGCTTTTTTTACCAGTTTTAGGCAAGTTAGACTAACTCACAACACCATAATAAAAGTTAAACATGAACGCATCGACTGTAGTTTCTAAACAGTCGGTGTTTTTATTTCTCAACAAACTAAGCTAAAAATATTTAACAGATCAGGAAAAAGCGCAATAGAATCCTCAAAAATAACAGCAACAGAAAGATGTCCATTCTTGCTTGCCAATATAGTAAGTAAAGGATCAACCATTTCAAGTCCAACTTGAAAAAGAATCCCATTCATCACAGCTACACACTATGAAACCCTAGGGTAATAAATCTAGCTTCTACCTTATTAATACACCGTTCTCATAAATACTTATTAAAAAAATACTCATTGATGAAAAAGCTCGTTTTTCACATTTAATTTATTATCTAAATATATTATTTAAAATATCATATTGTACATCTTTTAGGTTATGATAAACTAAAATAAAAGAAAAAAGCGAGTAGAAAATAATGAAGACAAATAACAAGAAAAATCTGATGTTTAGCCTCATATTTATAATTATAGTTTTGTCAATTGGAATAGGAGTGAAATATTTCATGAGTCAACCAACGGAACACGAACGCCAAGTTGCCTTTTTGAAAGCACATGAAGCAGAGATGACGGCATATATTAAGTCCCAAAATAGTAAAATTGAAACCGTAGAATACGCTTGGGATTCGGTAAAAGTAGGGACAATTGGGAACGGTACACCTCAAGGAGCGGGGAAATACATCGAAATAATTATTGAATGGTTTGATTCTGAATCTAACTGGATAGACGGTGGAGGTCTTTGGATTGAAGTGGATAACATTAATATGCCAACACAAATTAAGCATATTGCAAATCCAGCTTCTAAATTAGACTAATGAAAGGAGATAGAGGATGACAGACTTAACAAATTATGGAAATATTTATGCAAACTTATCACAAAGTTCTTATAATGGTCGTAAAAATTTAAATGGAAATCCGTATAACTTTGCAAACGCTTTGACAAAAAGACAACAAAAAAAGCTTCAAAAAGGTAAATCAGTTGAATTTAATTTTAATAAAGCTAAAGATTTTTATGGAAATGATGCTAGCAAAGTCTTTCTCCAACCTGATCCTACAGTCAAAGTAGTGAAGGATGAAACAGCACTATCTTTTCCGATTTTAGCTTCCCCAATTGCATCGTCAACTTATCATAAAGGATTGCTGACGGATGAAAAAGCCGGGTTTAATGCGTACTTTGTTACAGATACACCTAAATTAAATGAAAAAACCAAAAACGCCTACTTTGTCACTCGTGGTAGTGATGCCGCCGGGGTTAATACTTTAAACGATTGGTGGAGCAATAACGCTTCATTTACCTTAAAAGACGCCTACATTCCCCAAGCGCAACTCGCCACTAAAGCACTTCAAACCAAAATAAAAGAAATGAAACAACAAGCCCCCCAAGCTAAAATAAGTATTACCGGTCATTCCCTCGGTACAATGGTATCCATTCAAGCCATCGCCAACTTACCCGCCAGTGATATTGAAGCTATTGAACGCGTCGTGCTCTTCCAAGGCCCCGATACTCGAGCGAGTATTCAAAAAATGTCTAAAGAAGCCCAAATGAATATTAAGCATCTAGAAGCAGCCGGAAAAATTGATTATTATGTCAATCCCTTTGACCTTGTCTCCATGTTGAATCGCAATCAAAAAGGGGTGGATGAGATCGGCAATATCCACTATTTATTACCGAAAAGCTACACGACCACTTTTGACAGGAAAGACAAAAATGGTTCTAGCCATGACTTCGGTCAATATCAAATGAATGCCGATGGTACACTAAAAGTCGCCACACTCAAAGATCATCCGGAAATTTTTGCAGCCGGACAAAAACTATCTGCTTTTATTGATCAAACCTTAACTGAACTGGAGCGTGTGCTGATTCCTGGAGTTCTTACGGCCTTCGGTGTTTTAAGCTATCTGATGACTCAAGGAAGCAGTGCTGCTGGCTTAGTAATCAAAGCCAACGGCAAGCTAACGTATGCACAAGCAAAAGCAATTTATAATGAGTATGTCACCATTATTGAAACAGCCAAGATTGAAAGTCAACGGAAACAAACGATTAACTATTTACAGACGCAGATTCAGGCGACGTCTGGCAGTCAAAAGATTCAGTATCAAGAAGCCCTCGTTCGCGAAGTCGCAGCACAAGCAGCAGCATTTGGCGAAGAATATCAAGCAATTGTTGCCAATATTATCGATGAAGCAGAAGCTGAAATTGATCAAGTAGCACAAGAAGTGGAAACAGCAGCTTGGACGCTTCAGCATTTTTTACCGGTGTCAGAAGTGGAGGCGATGATTGCTGATTTTAGAAAAGAGGCGCTTTGGGATGCAGTGGAAGCGGCGTCAATAAAAGTCCAAACGCGAGCTTATCGCCAACAACTCAATGAGGCCAGCGATAAACTAAATGAAGCGGCTACTAAAATCAAAGACGCCGATCAACAAGCAGCTAAATTATTTCAAAAATAACCAAAGGAGTGAAGAATAATGTATCCAGATGATGCTGTTTCAATCTTTGACTTACGCGTTCAGGAAGCGCAACAAAAACGAGAACGTATCGCGCTTCAAACAATTTTAACCGCCAAAATACCAAAAATCACGGCAATTAAATCAACTTCAACGCAACAATTAAAAGATGCCGAAATTGCTATGTACGACAAAACACAAAACATACTGCCGCAAAATTTACAAGGCGGTTTGCAAGGTGCTGCAGCAACCTCAGCACAAACTTTCTTTAAAAAGATTGCTCGGCTGCACCTGTCCTCCCCTGTGAAAAGAGGCTAAAATAATGTATGAAAAAATAAAAATTATTGGCAATTTAAAAGAGCACTATGAAGAAGAGAAACACAGCATTCAACAAAAATTACATGCCGCCACTGATCAGCTGGAAGTATTTCGTAGAGAAACAGATGATTTATTGGAGCAAGTTCACTACCTAACACGCACAGATCAACTTGATTTAACCGATTTGCACTGGCAATTCATGTCACTAGCTGATGATATAAATCATGAAGGCAGAAGCTATTACGAATATTTAGCGGATAAACAACTGGAATTAAAGCAAACCTTTAATAAAGCCATTGATCATATTGAAGAAGAAGCTCGGCAAGCTGCCAAAAATAAAACAAAGAAAACCTTCTAAAACAGCACTATGAGTATTGCTTCAAGCTCACAGTGCTGTTTTTCTATAGATTCCCTTTTAATCCCATTCAGCTATCGATTCTGCTTTCGTCAGCTTCCACAAACTGCTTTCCACATGAAAGTATTGTTCCACCAACGTCTTCAAAGCTTCAATTGCTTGTTCACTACGAGCGATCTGTTGAGGATAAACTGCTTCTATCACTAACACTGCTGAATTCGTCTTTTCTGTCAGCATCGTACGTTGAGCTTCACGCCAATTTAAGCAACGACAAACAGCTCCAGCCTGATCATAATAAATAATTTCTTCAGGTAAAGCAGGCGCAGACTTTTCAGTTCCAAGTGGTAGAAATGCTTCGCCACCTTGTGCCTTTCCTAAGTGTAAATCTCCTTCAAGTGAGGCTAAATCTTCGCCACCACAAGGTACGCCATGCGTTAAGGAAACACTATTATAGAGATCAACTAAAGGATTAATC
Organism: Enterococcus faecalis; assembly: GCA_051295955.1. Classification (GTDB taxonomy): domain Bacteria; phylum Bacillota; class Bacilli; order Lactobacillales; family Enterococcaceae; genus Enterococcus; species Enterococcus faecalis_A. The sequence continues at coordinate 251,026 of JBPDWA010000005.1, forward strand.
GGTTGAAATATCCGTTCCTGACTAACTCGTTTTAATAATGCTTCAATCGAAGAACGAGCTCCTTTTTTTGTCTTAAACTGAGTAAAAGCTTTTCGCCATTGTACAATCACATCATTTTGGCTAAACGTCTCTTCTGTCAAAAAGTTCTTAGCTTCATGAACCGCTTTTGCTAACAGCTCTTTAAAATATGGTTCTTCTTCAGCTTTTGCTTGATTCTTGATTCCTTTTACCACCAACACATTGATTTGTCCAGCAGGAAAAATTTCCCAAAATTCCGGATCAACAATTAGGTTTGCCATCGCTAGCCCTCCCTTTCAGCTACTAATTTTTTCCACAACAACAAATCCCTTTGAGCATCGTCACCCATGTAAAAAGTATGTGAGCTAAAAGGAACAAATTCCATGCGCTGATAAAACACCAATGCCGGCAAATTGTGCTCCCAAACGCCCAACCAAATTGTTTTTTTCTTCAATTCCCGAGCCATCCTTTCAGCTTTTTGAATCATTTGCTTACCAAAACCTTGTCCTTTATAACCATTTCTGACATAAATTCGTTCAAGTTCAAAAGCTTCATCACCGATTGGCTCTGACTGGGCTGCACCAGTATTGACTTTAAAATAACCAACAATCATTTGCCCTTGTTTCAAAAAGAAAAAAGCTGTATTGGGGTTTTGCAATTCAGCTAGCAATTGTTCCGTAGCATAAGCATCAGCTAAAAACGCCTGCATATTTTCAATAGAATTATACTGGGCAAAAGTATCCGTATAAGTTTCTACACTAATTTGCTGTAAAAGTGCTAGCTGGTTTTGGGTACAATGCTCAAAGGTAAGGGTATTTTCCACGATTTCCACTCCTTTATTCATAAATTCTGGTTTGCCCTTTTTTAATAAAATGCCAGTCTTTATCAATGTTTTTTCTAACCTTAGTAAGTAGATATGCTAATACTTCGACTTCCTCAGCACTTAATCCTTTCGTCGCTATTTTTTCCGAATAACGATGTTCTTTAAGAATAAATTCGTTAACGGCTATGCCGATAGTAGTTGGATATAATTTTTTGATTTTTTTGTTGGCTGTATCCGTTCGCTGTTCAATCAAACCTTTAGCGGCTAATTTTTTTATAGCTCTGGAAGCAGTTGTTTTATCCACTTTAATCAAATCGGCTAACTGTTCTTGAATCATACCCGGCTGTTCAACGATTCTCACTAAATATAGGTATTGACCTTTTGCTAAATTACATTCTTTAAATTCAATATTGGCAATTGAGTCTAAAGCCCGACTAATCACGCCGATTTCTCTTAGAATTTTCATGGAAAAAGCTCCTTTTTCCTTAGGATAATCTTTATTATAGTAAATAATAGTTGCAAATGCAACTAAATACCTTTTAAGCTGTTAACTTATTTATTTTTGAACAAAACTCAGTTTCTTTTTATTTTATGTAAAATATTATTTTTAAAGAAACATTATTATATCAATTGATAAAATTGGGATGCCTTGCTACGGTATGTTAAGTCGCAGCATGACGTTGTCGTTAAATAATGAAGAGGAGTCTAGGATATGAAAAAAACTTGTTACAGCAATAATTTTGCTAGAGATGATATTATATCTCGCCATATCACTAATGGGAAATGCAAAAGAAGTATTGGATGTTCAAAGAGAGGTGAAGTATGTTTAGGAAAATGGTTGGTCAAAATATCGTGGTTTCAACACTTATGGTTTTGGTGATAATTTTAGCTTTAGAAAAAAGTTCTCTGCAACGAGCGATCTACTTACTTCTTAACTAGTGGCTGTCCTGAAAAAAATTGGACTACGATTAAAAATATTGATAAAAAAAGCCAAGGGATATCAGCAGGAACTAAGACATTAACCAATGTTTTATCCGAGCTGCAAACACTAGCCACTGATGCTACAACCATATAAGCTGAAAATACACTTGGCTCCGCTACTACTTTGAGCTTAGAATTAAAATTTCAGCCACTGCATCTGGACATTTTTTAGTTGGTTCTGTTCTGCTATCAGCTCAATTAAACTCAATTTCTCAAATACTGATACAACATCTAAATTTGATACAGTACCTTACACATATCTTTCCCGATCAATCATTGCTCCTGCCAAAGAACTTACGTTATAGAACAAGTCTTAGATATTAACAAGGCAGAAGCACAAGTAGACCTTTATAAGCATTGAAAGGAATGTAGAGGTTTTTATGAACTATCAGATTGGAAAAATAATTATAATGACCAAGGCACTGAAAGGCTAGGCAGCTTGTTGATTCGATTACAAAGAACCTATCCTTAAATTCATCCACAATTAATTCCGAAAGATAATACAACCATTGTTGCCAAAGGGGCCGGAGTAATTAAGTACGAATACGGCCCTAATTTCATCGTAAAAGTTTATGAAAAATAGGAAGTCAAAGGCTGCTCCGCCAGAAGCCTACAAAAAGGTGAATTTGTAAAGGAATATTCAGTTCCCTCTATTTAATTAGTAAAGCAAACCAGCGAAAAAACAAAGAAAAGTCCATTGCTACTTTTCTCTGTTTTTTTATTTAACTCATTCAACTATTTTCACCTTTTAAAAGCCAAGCAATCGATGTTTTTTAGCAGTACAAGCTTTGTTGTGTTTTAGGTTATGATGATGTATCAAAGCTTGCTTGTCTATCCTAACCGACCTTCAACTATCGATTATTTAAATTGTTGATTATTCCACACTGGTAATAATTGCAATCAATTCTTCTCTTAGAGCTTCATAAGTTTGATAATCTTGGTTGAATAATTCCCGACGAGCTCTATGGCTGTCGAGCATCCACTGTGATGGATCGCTTTCTCCTAGAAATTCAATCAGTAACTGTTGCGTTGCTTCCTGATCGATTTGCTGGGCTTGCTTTAAAAGGGCAAAGTCTTCAATACCACGATACAATTGTTTGTACCGCAATGAAAGCAATAGATTGCCTGAAACAGATGGATAAATTAAACACAAGTCACCAATTGGCAAAGAAGCTGTATTATAACGAATATCTTGTCGAGCATTTTTCGGCCAACAAGTGTAAGCCCATCGCAAAAGACCATCTGTTTTAAAATAGTAAGCCAATAGTCCTTGAATGCGGCTTTCTACTAATGGACTATGCAAAAAGGTGTTAGGTTTATCGGGATAATTACAAATATAGTATTGGGTTTTACCGGGAAATTGTTGATTTAATTGTTCAATGTTTTGACAAGTGCAATAATAAGAAGTCACCGGATAATCAATTTCCGGCAATAAGGCCTGCAACATCGGTTCCTTATCAAAGGCTACTTTTATCTGCAAGCTCGGCTCAACCGCTTTTAAGGCTGCCACAGAATGTTTGAACTGTTCGATTTCATGAGCTTTAGGCTCATCAGCTAAAATACGGACCTTTTCCCATAAACCTTTTTCTTTAAAGTAGCCAACCACTTGCCGTAAGTACGCATCAAGATCAGCTTTTGCAGTTAAAAATCCCAGCTTGCCACTACTTTCCTCTTGATAGCGAATAACCAGTTTTTCCGGATGTTCCACTGCTTTATTTAGCGGGAAGAATGGTGGCTGCCAAACGCCTAGTAAACCAAATACATCGAGCTCTTGATCAATCCCAGCCTCAAAAAAGCAATGCAAATATTTTTCAAGAATAGAAAAGTCACAGCGGATTTGTTGTTGTTCATTCTTAAAAACCCGAATCATGGAATATTCATAAAGATTGGCTGGATAATCTTTGACAATGTAATTAAACCAACCTTTCCAAGGAATCTCACCGGCGATTACCGTCACAGCTTTTTGCCCTAGCTTCGCTAGACTGGCAGCCATTTTTTCTACCAGTTGAAAATGTTGTTCGCTCCAAAGCGGCACTTGAAAAGTCCGCGCTAAATTTGAAGGCTGCTGCCAAATATCTAAATTAAAATCAGCGCCAACATTTTTTTGAAAAGCAAAGTCATTAACCGTTACGGAAATTTCTGTCTCATAAAGCAATTGTTCTTCCACTGTAAGATTTGCTTGGTACACTTGAACGCGGACAGGATAGTTACCGGTTGGGCAATCAGCAGCAATCGGCACTTCTGCATAAAGTACCGCCAAACGATCGCCGGCATACGTGCAAGCCGTTTCCTCCAACAACTTATCGGCATAATCCAAATCAGCAGCACCAGTGTAATAATCCAAAAACTGTGCCTTCACCGGCAACTGTGAAGTAATGGCAATTCGATAAATCGGTGTTTCGATTGAGTCAGGAATGGAAAACTGTGTATCTAAAACATAGTGATTGCGTTTACCATCATGAAGCAACACTTGAAAAGCACCATAGCTGTTGCGGTAAGCTTTAAGTTCTGACAATTGCGGCGGCTCGGCTGCAAATAACCCCGTCGCTGATTTGTACGTTTCATCTGTAATGTATACTTTCATCATTAACCTCCGATCTGTTATCTTTCATAAGAATACAAAGCAAGCTTGATGATTTTCGGACGGTTGCCGATATAAGGCATATACCGCTCATCCCCATTTAACACTCGTTCCACCTGCCACTGCCCATTATCAAAGTATCCTTCTTCCAACTGTAATAACTCAGACTTTCTCTGCGGATCAACCGCTTCATGAAAAATAGCAATGTTGCAACCAACAAAATAATAACTAGCCTGCAATTTGAAGAAAAATCCGGCTGAATTTAATTGATCAACTGCTTCCGTGCTAAGATATTTCACCGTCAAGCGATATTCCTGATCTTCATGACAAAAAGAGGCAGTCCCTTCTTTTTTAAAAGGAATCGGCTGAATCGTGTCATCTACTAAAAACGGAGTAACAGAATCAATAATAGAGTAACATTGCTTCAAATAAGGCAGGCTACCGGCTGGATTAAAAGCCGCTTTATCCAACCCTAATTGTTTTAAAAATTCATAATCTTCATCTATTACTTCTACCTCATATTTCTTGATATCTTCAATTCCAAATGGCGAATAAAGCAGTGCACCACGGCCAAAAGCATAAAAGCTATTTGAAATGTATTTCAAGTCTTTTCTAGTCTCAGGAATCAAAAGCGGCTGAGACAGCACCTGATAATCATTGATTATTTCCTGATAATTTTCTTCATATGCATCTGGCGCGAGCGCTGATAAGCTTGGAGCGAGCGCCTGCCAAATAGACAGTACGTGCTTTGTTGGGCCACCACTAGGATAATCACCTGGCTGTTTGCCTTCTTTTTGAACCCAAGCATTGGTAAATAACGGTAAGGCTAGTGACTGTTTGACCGTTTGTGCCATTTTTTCTAATGCTTGGCTAAACCCATAAGCCATAAATACTTCATCGGTCAGTTCGCTCCAGTCGGATGCTTCTGGAAACAGCTTTTTAACCGCTGACGGCAGCTCAGCTTGATAGACATGCTGAGCGGCAGCAGAATAATCCCGCTTGGTCAGACAACCGACCTCATTTTGGAGCTGCAACATGCAGACTTGATCCTTTAATGGATGCTGACTGAGATATTGGCTGAACTGAGCCAACGCTTGACAGTCTGCCGTAACGGCTTGTTCACAAAAAGGAGAAATACAATTCATCGGTTCATAATTTTGAGCCACTACATGAAAATATTCCGATCTGTTCGTTTTTACCCAACTAGGCACATAAGCTGATAAGCCGTTTTTCCATAAACCAAACCACAAGAAAATAACTTTAATTTGATGCTTCGCAGCATTTTCCAAATGATCATCAATTAAATCAAAGGTAAACACGCCCGGTTCTTTTTCAATATCTTCCCAATACACCGGAATAAGCAATGTATTTAACCCAATATCCACAACGTAAGGCCAAACATTTTTAGCCATGGAGGCAACTGTGGAAGCGGAAGAATTATGCACCTCTCCGCCTAACATCAGTTGCGCTTTGCCATTTTCAAGAAAGAAAAAACGCTCTGCTTTCTTCACAATTGCATAATTTTCCGGCACTTCACTATGCTTCCTTCCTCTACAAAATATCCCTTACTCACGCTTTTAGGACTGGCCATTCCAGCGCCTCTAGCCACTGTGTAACTTGTTTTTTAGGATATCTATCCGGAGCTAGCTCACAGAGTTGGGCAAAAGACAAATTACGAATAATTTTATAGGTGCTTCGATTAGTAAGCTGAGGCAAGTGAGTTAATAACAATTCTTGATTTGTTTTTACAGAAAAAAGTTCTTTTAACGATGCTTGCCAAGGATCGGTACTAACCGCCGATTCCAAAGTCGTTGCTTGCGCTTGCCAGTTGATTTCCATCCACTCTATACACAAATCAAACCATTGAGCAAACCGCGGATCAACCATATCATCACTATTTCCGTTCCATTTGTTACCTAAAGATAGACCGTGCTTGCCTTTTTGAAAAATATGCGTTTCAAAAGGAACTTCATGTTCTTCCAATGCTCGCAAATATAAAAGCGAATTTTCAATTGGTACAACATTATCTTCAAAAGTAGAAAATAAAAAAGTTGGCGGTGTTTTCTCCGTTACACATTCTGCCAATGAAGGGGCTTTGACGTGCATCACTTGAGCAAAAGAATCCAAAATAGCTGGATAGCCCAACATACATAAACTTGGTTTCTTATCAGACAGCGTCGACATTGCTGCTGCCAAATGGCCGCCAGCAGAAAAGCCAATAACCGCAATCTTTTCTTGATCAACTTTGGCGCCTTCTGTTAAACCAGCAATAATAGCCATACTTTGCTCGGCATCTTGTAAAGCTAAATCAAAATCTCGGTTAGCACCTACATGATACCGTAAAACGCCAGCATGATAGCCATTAGCTAAAAATTTTAATGCAATCGGTTCAGCTTCTCTTTCGCTACAAAAGCTATAGCCCCCGCCAGGGATCACCAACACAAATGGCCGTTGCTCAATCCGATGAAATTCCGGATTTTCCTCATGTAAATAAACGGTTAAACTCGTGTTTGCTTTTTGATCCAGTGGAAATTTCTTAATAAGAACCATCAGCTACTCTCCCTTCTCCAGTTCATTTTTAGCAATTAATTGTTGATACCAGTAAAAACTATCTTTTTTATAGCGATCTAAACTCTTCAAATCTTCATCCGTACGGTCTACATAAATAAAGCCGTAGCGTTTTTGGATCCCTTCATGGGTACTGATTAAATCGATGGCACTCCACGGACAATAGCCGATAATTTCCACGCCATCTTCCAACGCATGATGCATCTGTTCAATATGTTGTTCCAAGTAGTCAATTCGATATGCGTCATGAATTTGACCGTCTGCTGTCAGTTCATCTTTAGCACCAATTCCATTTTCGGTAATTAACAAGGGTAACCGATACCGGGAATAAATTTCATTCAGGGTAAAGCGAAAGCCTTCTGGATCAATCGGCCAACCAAATTCAGTTAGTGGTAAATTTTTATTATCGGTCGCTTGGAAAAAGCCGGGTATGCCAAAGCCTGATTGCTGATCCAATTTGTTTTCTTTTGTATAATATGCAGAAACAGTCATTGTATTGTAGTAATTGAACGCAATATAGTCACACGTACCTGCTTGCATAAGCTGGTGATCGGCTTCCGTTACTTCCGGACAAGCACCAATTTTTGATAAAATATGCCAAGCATTGTGATTGTAAACGCCGTAAACTGCGGCATCTAAAAAGAGCCAGTTTCTTAAGGCACTCATATTTAACGCAGCTAGTTGATCTTCAGGCTTGTCAGAAGCGGCATACACACTAGCAATATTAGGAGCTGGCCCGATTAACCCAGGATAATGACCGTCGTGGTATTGTTTTGTAACCAGAGCTTGGGCAACGAGCATATGATGATTTTCCTGAAACTTCTCTTTCATTGATTTATTGCTAGTACCGATAACAGAACCGGCTAAAGCCATCACATTTTGCTCGTTAATGGTTTGCCAATATTTTACGTCCTGACCGAAATGGTCAAATAATACTTGACAATAGTCGGCAAATTTTTGAATGGTTTCACGGTTTTCCCAGCCGCCTTGTTGGTGAATTTCATAAGGTAAGTCAAAGTGAAAAACAGTGGCGATCGGTTCAATGTCATTTTGTTTCAATAAATCAATTAGCTTTTTATAAAACGCCAAGCCTTGCGGATTGACTTGGCCATTTGACATGACACGGCTCCATGAAATGGAAAAACGGTAAGCCTTCAATCCTAGTTCTTTAAATAATTTTACGTCTTCTTCAAAACGATGATAATGATCGACAGCCACCTTAAAATCACTAGTGCCAGCCGGAATTTCTTTCATGTCCTGAACAGAAGCCACCTTACCGTCTTCATTCCAAGCTCCTTCGACTTGATAGGCACTAGTAGAAGCACCCCATAAAAAATTAGTTGGAAATTTCATCTTTTTTTGCTCCTTTCGCTATACCGATCAAATTCGCATCTGATTGGTATTTTGCTGCTTCAATCGTAATATGCGGAATCGTTTGACGTGTAATCGGCGAAACCGACCTGAGTGTTTCATAGGATTGTCGGGTTCGTTCAATCACTGTCGCTTGTTGACTGATCCCGCCACCAAGTACTATTTTTTCCAGATCAAGCAAACATTGTAGATTAAAACACAGCAAAGCAACCTGCTGACAATAACTAGCTAATGCTTGTTCGGCGGCTTCATTACGATCCGTTTGCATCTGTTCAAACACCTGAGCACCTTCTTCGGGACACTTTAAAATGGTCGCCAGTTTCTTAACGAGCAGCACTGCTGATAAGTTCACACCAACAAAAGATTCAGCCCCACGAAATTGTTGATCGTGGATTAGAAAACTTGCTTCTCCGGCTTGAAAATGCGGACCTTTTCTAACTTTACCTTCCAGCCAAAGACCAACCCCAACACCGGTTCCTAAAATCACAGCGGCTCCATCTGAAACTGACTGTAAATTCCCAAAACTGGCTTCTCCTAAAACAGCAGCCTTCGCGTCATTTTCTACAAAAATATCAAGTGAAATATATTCTTGAAGCTTTTGCTTTAAGTTTACTCCATTCAAATAAGCTACTGCACCGCCATGAAAGACTGTTGACGCTTCTTTGACGGTTCCGGGCACGGCTATCCCTACGGCTTGAATTGATTCAAGTTTTTGGTAGTCTTGAATCAACTCTACCAGTAATTGCAGCAATGCTTGTTGATCTGCTTTCGGCGTTGCTACTGCTCTTTTTTCTTTGACAAGCGTGTCTTTTACTAAAGCCGATTTAATGAATGTACCACCGATATCGATACCGATTGTCCACATAGGGCATCTCTCCTAATTAAGCTTGAATTTCATCTTTAAGTGTTTGTTCTTTATTGCTATTTGTGCTTTGCAGTTGCATTTCTAACTCATACTCTCTTTTATCAGCAATTTTTATAAATGGATACCACATTAAAATTCCAATTGCCATACAGATTACCATTAAAATAGTGTAGTTCAAACCGCCGGCTAAAGGCATTTTAACAAAAACAGGTGCTGTCCAAGGCAACAATGAGATGGTCGGATTTAAGGAAATTGGTAATACTGTAGAAACTAAGCCCCATGTCACAAAAGCAGCAATTAATTGTGTAAATACTTGGGGAATGATAAAAATCGGATTTAAAATAATCGGCATCCCAAACATGATTGGTTCAGTGATGTTAAAAAGGGATGGAATAAGCGATAATTTTCCTAATTGCTTCATCTTCGCTGATTTACAACGAATCATAAAAAATGTAACAAAACCCATAAAACCAGAAGCGTACATGCCCATGTAAATCACAGACGGAATCAAATATGGTAAAGCTTTACCGGCTTGGAAAGCGGCAATATTACCCGTAACCATCGTTAAACTGATAACACCCAGAGGGCCTTGCAAAACAGCATTGTGAATCCCGAAGAACCAAAGAACAGCCAATAATTCCATGATAATGATGATGGATAAAGGACTTGCTACTAACGTATTTAATGGCGCATTAATCACATCAATAAAGAATTGGAAAATCGAACCAGAAGTAGTGAACCCAAAAAGGACACGAATAATAAAGACTAGAACGAAAATAATCGTTACTACAAATACAGGCGACAATGACTGCGTTACCATTGGCGGTACACTTTCAGGCAATTTTACCATAATATTTTTCTTTGATAAAAAGGCATAGAGACGTGTAATTAATAATGCAACCAACATACCAATAAATAATCCTTGACCGCCTAAGTAATCCAGTTTCAAAGCACCAATAGCTTGTTCAACTATTTTGCCATCTTGCATGACAGATGTCATTACTTGTTGTGGCATCAACATCACAAAACTTGCTAGAGAGATAATTGACGCATTGCGTTCATTGACCCCTAACTGTTTTGCATAGGAAAAAGCTAAGCTATAGACAACATACAATGAAAATACACCAGTTGCGCCATTTGTCAGAGCTTCAACATGGGGATACACTCCCGCCGTTTTTAAAAATTCAATCCAACCCGGAAAAGGAAAATTCCCAATAATCGTGATAAAGGCAATCCCCAAAGTAATCGGACTTGTCCGAATAAACCCTTCCATTAATGCTGCCAAAACCTTGTTTTTTTGTAATTTTTCTGACATCGGTAGTAGTTTACTACTTAAAATCTGCTCTAATTTATCCATTTCTTCTTCCCCTTCTTATATGTTAATAGTAATTGTAGCTTCAGAATTTATGGTACTTAAATAAAAAGTCAGTTCCCCCGTAGCGCTATGCTGCTGACCGTCGTTATCGTAAAAAGATAGTTCTGCTTTTGCTAACGTAAAAACAACGTCTTTAACTTCTTCAGCTGCTAACTTGATTCTCTGGCTTGCTACCAATCGCTTAATAGGCTGAACAATAGCTGCTGTAGGCACATGAACATAAAAGTGAACAACTGTTTCTAAAGCTCGATCGGACTGATTCGTCAATTGATACCCTAAGTTTAACATCCCAACTTCATTTTTGCAGTGTTGCCAAGTAGCTGTTACTGTACCGTAGCTGCCACCGTGTCCAAACGAAAATAACGGATCGTTGGATTCGTCAATATACTTAGACAAAAAGCGCGTTGAGTGGGTACTGTTAACCACGGGACGCCCGGTTGAGTTATGGGCATAATACAGCGGGATTTGTCCTTCACTTCTAGGGAAAGTCATTGACAAGCGAGCACTTGGTATCGCTTTTCCGGTTAATAAATTAGCAACTCCGTAACCGCCCATTGTACCCGGATACCAAGCCAATAACAAGCTATCAAAATACGGTTCAATATCCGTTAAAATTAGTGGACGCCCCGTATACAAAACACCGACCAACGGTTTGTTCAATGCAGCTAGCCCTTTAATTAATTGCTTTTGCTTGGCAGGCAGCCGTAAATTAGTTTTGGATGCGCCTTCACCGCTTTCCATAAATTGTTCACCAAAAGTTAATAAAATAACATCTGCTTCTGCAGCCACCTCCAAAGCTTCTTGATAAAGTGTTGCTTCATCTTCAAGCGGGCCGTTTAACATTTCAATACCGCCTTTTAACGGACCAAAACCGTCATAGGAATCAAATAAATTATAACCCGTAGCAAATGAGAGTTGCTCGGTTGGAAAGACTTGCTCAAGTCCGTCTTTTAACGTCGTACTGTCTTGCGGTCTACCACTGACTGAGGCCCAAAAACCTAACGTTAGGCGACTTTTGCCATAAGGACCAATCACGGCAATTTTTTGCTTGGCTTTAAGCGGCAGTGCTTGTTGTTCATTTTTTAAAAGCACACAGCTTTTTTCAACTAACTGTGTAGCAGTTGCTTTGGCCGCGTCTGTCAATACTTCACCCGTTTGCTCTGTTTCAAGCCCTCGATAAGGATTTTCAAATAGACCTAATTTATTTTTTAACGTTAAAATCCGCCAAACAGCTTCATCAAGTAGCACTAAAATAGCGGGGTCTTCTGTTGCTAGCTGTTCTAATGCGTTGGCATATACTGAAGTCATCATATCAAAGTCCACACCCGCTTCTAAAGCTTTACGAGCCGTCTCTTTTTGATTTTTAGTATATCCATGTGCCTGAAGCTCTTCGATCGCTGCATAATCAGAGACTAACACACCATCAAAACTAAAGCGCTTCCGCAAAATGTCACGGTTCAGCCAGCGATTGCCTGTTGAAGGGGTTCCATTTAAGACATTAAAAGCCGTCATGACTAATAAACAATTTGCTTCAATTGCCGCTTGGTACGGTGGTAAATATTCATTGAATAGACGCTGATTCGACATATCAACTGTATTATACTCACGGCCAGCTTCCGGAGCGCCATAAGCAGCAAAATGTTTAATACAAGCGCCTACATGCTCCTCTGGAATCACCTTTCCTACTTCCCCTTGATACCCATTCACCACATGCTTAGCAAATTCTTTAGCCGTATACACGTCTTCACCCGGCGACTCCATTACACGTCCCCACCTAGGATCTCTGACTAAATCCAACATCGGTGAAAATAAAACATGCAAGCCACTTAAATAGCTTTCTTTGGCTGAGACTGCTGCGGCTTTTTGTATTAGCGAAAAATCATAGGAGCCGGCTTGGGCCAGCGGAATTGGAAAAATCGTCCGAAATCCGTAAATAACATCGGACATGAATAACAGTGGAATTTTGTGTCTACTTTCTGCCATAATTTTCTCTTGGATTTTTTTTAGTTTCACCGGATCATTTACATTATAGATAGAACCGATTGTCCTTAAATCAAAATCTTCCGGAAAACCTAATTCCTTGGTTGGCCCTGTATTCATCACATTGTTTTCAGTAAATAAATCACCATTTAACTGTATTGTCTGAGCAACTTTTTCTGCTAACGTTAAAGAAGCAGCCAAACGCTTCAATTCTTGTTCATTCATAGGATCCTCCTCCTTGTAACCGTTTTACTTAGGTAAGTATATCGAGAAGAATTGATTGTTTATACAAAAAATAAAGGATCTATATCAAAAAAAATTAATTTTTTTAAAAATTTCAATGGTTGTTTCGCTAATTTTACGTTACAATAAAAAAAATGATATAGGAAGAAGGCACCTAGCGTGGCACATTTAGTAATCACGAATATCATGGACGCTCTTTATAAAAAATATTTGATTCCAATGACTTTATTTAATGAAAAAGATGAACCCCTCTATCCTGCCATTACTTGGGATACTTCCAGCATTGTCAAAAAATTTTTGCGACCGGCTAAAGAACAAGCTTTTTTTTTCTTTAATGATTTTACTTTTATGTACAGCGCCATCACTTTTCAATGGGAAGGTCACAATTATGCAATGCTAATCGGCCCTTGCGGCATAATCGGAACTCCTCAAGAAAAAATTACTGTAGCCGATCATAATTACTATTACAATATTCACTATACGAAAGAAACGACAAAAGCCTTTGAAGAATATGCCCAACTGGTTTATAATATATTGACTCATCGTTCCATCCCGAAAAAAGCACTTTTTTGGCAATATCAAACACCCGCTATGAATAAAATTGTGTCTACGGATCAACAGTTAGAACATAATTTATATGACCGCCGTATGGAAGAAACAACCTTTGATTCCTATCAGTTCGAATTACGTTACACAGAATACATTAAACGCAATCAGCCAGAAAAAATTGAATGGCTCTTTAAAAAAATGCAAGAGACGTATCGTGTAAAGCTTTCTGAAAACGAACTTGAAGGCTTAAAGCTAAAATTCTCTGCGTTTGTCGCAATTTTAACGCGAATTAGTATTGATGAAGGTGTTCCTATTAATCAAGCGTTTAGTTTATCGGATGCCTTGATTCAGGGACTTTGTCGCATTCATTCCGTAAAAGAGTGGCATGGATATGTAAAAGAAGCCACTTATCGCTTTATGCATTTAATTCATGAACAGCCTACCTCAGGTAAATCATTGCTAGTAAAACAATTAGTTAATTACATTGACGGACACATTTACGAGCGAATCACATTAGCGGCATTAGCGGAAAACTTTCGTAGACATCCGACCCATTTAACAACATTGTTCAAAAAAGAAATGGGTCAAACCATTCACCAGTACATTGAAGAACGCAAAATTTCTGAAAGTAAACATTTACTATTGTTTACAGATAAAAGCTACAAAGAAATCAGTATCCAACTAGCCTTTGCTAGCCAAAGCCACTTTATTCAAGTATTTAAAAAAAGAGATGGCATCACACCTAGAGAATATCGCAACCAGCATTACGCCTATACTGTTCATTAAAATAACGAGATAGGCACAAAAGTATTAAGCACTAAGAGATAAGCTGAAATTCACGAAAACTGCTTGCAAAGTTTTTGTGAATTTCAGCTTATTTCAAATAGAGCTCCTTCTGCTTCCGCCGTTTACTCATTTTTAGTGTGTGGGGAAAAAGTTTTTTCTTTTACCCCATACCCGTTTAAGAAACAAAGGTAACATGACAGCTACCTTTTATCACGTTTATTAGGAACAAAATCAGTGGTTTCCATATAGAATTGAGTAACTCGATTTTTCATCTGCTGCACTAAGGTCTGATAATTTGCTTGTACTGCTAAGTTTTGAAGTTCCATAGGGTCTTTTTCTAAATCATACAATTCATCTTGCTCGTATAATCGCAAGACGTATTTGTATTTATCCATCTTACACATCACTGCTTTGGTATGCTCCGGTCCTTCGCTGTATTGCGTTGATAAGCGTGGCCAATAAGGTGATTTAGGATCATGTCCTAACTCCATGGCTTGTTTCTCGCCGTGGACACGTCCACCTTCACAAAAAACAGCATCTTTATGCACTTCATCACCTGTTAAATTATGCACTAAGGATTGACCGAATTGAGTATAGGAGAGCTCGGTTTTTGCTAAATCCGCTATCGTAGCCGGTAAATCAATCAACTCCACTTGCGCTTTTGAAATTCTTGGTTTTACTGGAATATTGTTGGCAGGTTTAATCAACAAAGGAACATTGGTAATTGGGTCTTCAAAGCAGTTTTGTACTTTTTCAGTAATAGTATAATCGCCTGTATAATCTCCATGATCACTAAAGACAATCAGATGCGTATCATCATAGAACTTGGTAGCTTTGAGTTTCTCTTTAATTAAACCAAGTTGATAGTCGAATCTGGACACCATAGCTAAATAAGTAGCACGTAATTCAGCGAAACGCTCCTCCGACCAGCCATTCAATTGTTGTTTTTCATTGATACCGTAAAGCATGCTGGCTTTATTCAACAGATTTTGAATGTTTGGTCGGCGTGGCGGCAGTTTCTTACGATCAATACTTGAATACCAAGGATCTTCACAAGCATACGGCGGATGTGGAAATGAAATGGTACAGTAGACAAAAAATGGTTTATCGTGGGCTGTTTTACTTTTTCTATCGAGATACTCTAACGCCTTATCAACACAATTCCAATCTGTCTTTCCATAGCCGTTGCCGTCTGGAAGTTTTCCCATATAAAATGAATAATAGGTATCCCCGGAAAGCATCTTTTCATATAGCTGTTTGCTGGCTGGATTCATTTCAGCAGAATGATTCATACCTTGTCCGCTTACATCACGCGTGTTTGCATCCGTAACGCCGTCATAGTATTCATGACAGTAATCTGTCTTGGGACGATCTGCGGGAACTAAATCATTGCGCCCAATCCAAATCACCTCATATCCGTTATTTTTCATTTCCTTTAAAATATTAGGCTCGTCTTCACGCTGTAAGTAGTGCATTGTTCGATGACCATTGACGTGCGGATAAAAACCCGTTAGAAAACTATTTCTCGAAGGAACACACACTGGGTTTTGACAGTAGGCATTTTCAAAGGAAACACCCTCTTGAACCAAACTGTCTAAATGAGGGGTAATTGC
Source organism: Enterococcus faecalis (assembly GCA_051295955.1). Classification (GTDB taxonomy): domain Bacteria; phylum Bacillota; class Bacilli; order Lactobacillales; family Enterococcaceae; genus Enterococcus; species Enterococcus faecalis_A. The sequence goes on from JBPDWA010000005.1 coordinate 266,779, forward strand.
AGCTGGATTCCCCATGTGTGCTAACGAATCTTGCCTCATTTGATCTGCAACAAATAAAAAGATATTTTTTTTCATATTTATCACTCCTATGCTATTACGGTTAAAATACGATCCGTTGTTTTTACTATTTTTTCATCAGTTTCCACAATATCTAAAAATTGGTTGGAATTCGTTACGATGACAGGTGTTACCAAATTATAGCCCGCAGCCAGTAATTGCTCTAGATCAAAGGTCAACAGTAGCTGTCCTGCTTGGACATGATCACCTTGCTTCACATGTGCCATAAAATACTTTCCCTTCAAGTTAACAGTATCTATGCCAATGTGAATAAGTACTTCTATTCCTTGTTCTGTCGTCAAACCGACGGCGTGATGACTAGGAAACAGCGTCGTGATTTCCCCAGCCGCCGGAGCGACTACTTGCCCTTGTTTCGGGATAATTGCTACCCCTTTCCCTAACACGCCGGAAGCAAAAGCTTCATCTTCTACCTCATTTAAAGGCAAACGCTCACCAGCTAATGGAGCGGATAAATAGAGATATTGATTTTTACCTAATGTCGAATTCATTGGTTCAGTCACTGTTGCCTCCGCAAGAGCAGACGCCGTTTCGAGTTCGTCTTCTTGAGGATTGTACGCATAAATCAATGTGAGGACTAATCCAAATATAAAAGCTACCACAGTAGCTACCATAAAGCCGATAAAGCTATTATCAATACCATCTTCAGGGTTAATAAAGCGAGGAATAGCAAAAATCCCCGTACCACCGTTAATATACACTTTTGTTTTAAAAATTCCCATAATAGCACCTGCGATTGCCACAGCAACAGAAGTCGTATAAAAAACTTTCTTTCTGGCAAGCGTTACGCCATATAATGCCGGTTCTGTGATTCCGAAAATCGCCGAAAGAAAAGCCGGAAATGCAATTTCTTTTAGTTTTTTATTTTTCGTTTTAATAAAGATACCTAGCGTTACACCAGCCATTGCTAACGGTGTCGCCAAACCAGCCATCATCACCACATCATAACCGAGTGTGGCAAAATTATTTAGCGCAATCGGAACAAAGCCCCAATGAAGCCCAAACATAATGAACACTTGCCAAAAACCACCGATGACAAACCCGGCAATGATTGGGCTGAAACTATAAGCACTAGCGAACAGTTGCCCCAAAAATAAACCAAGCCAGGTAGTGAGCGGACCTATTATTAAAAAAACTAAGGGCACGGTAATCATCAATGTCAAAAATGATACAAAAAAGCTGCGTACAGCGCGAGGGATTAATTTAGTAAAAAGCACTTCTAATTTTGAAGCCAAATAAGTAGCGGCAATAATTGGAATGACACTGGAAGTATAATTCATTAAAATAACAGGCAAACCGAAAAAAGTGATGTAGACTGGCGACTCAATAACTGTACCGGTAAACAACGTATATAACGGTGTAACATCTTTCATCGCTGCTACGATCGTTGGATAAACTAAGGCCGCACCGATTGCCATACCCAAAAAAGGCTTGCTGCCAAACTTCTTCGCAGCACTATAACCTAAAAATAAAGGAAAGAAATAAAAAAATCCATCACCGGTAGCATTTAAAATTAAATACGTACCCGAAGCTTTATCTAATAGCTGAAACGCACTTAGCAAAGCCAGTGACCCCTTGATCATCCCGGAAGCCAGTAACACACTGATAACCGGCGTAAAAATACCGGAAACCACATCGATAAAGCCATTGAGTAGTCCTTTTGACGATGCAGTTCCTTCCGCTTCTTCCATACTTGGTAAATCTACAGACTCTATGAATTCTTTGTATACTTCTGATACATGATTGCCGATTACCACTTGGTATTGACCGGCACTTTGGATAACCGTTACCACCCCGGGAACCTTTTTTAGCGCTTCCGTATTAGCCAACGTTTCGTCTTTTAATTTAAAGCGTAAACGCGTAATGCAGTGGGTTAATCCTCGAATGTTCTCTTTACCACCTACGCCTTTTAAAATCGCTGTGTTTAGCTCTGTGTATTGCATATTTTTCTTCCTTTCTTTTTATAATAGACAAACAAGACCTAACTAAGCTTCCGAAAAAGCGCCTTTCAAAGCGGCTTCTTTATCGAAAGTTTAGTTAAGTCTTGCCTACTTTTTTTGTAGTAACACCTTAACTAGGCTGATCCTCTATTAATTTTTGAATATGCAGCGTAATATATAATTGTTCATCATCAGAAAACTCAGATTGCAAATATTGAGCTACTTTTTGCGTCGTTTCATAAGCAGCAGGATACTTTTCGACGACGTGTACCAATAAAGGATTCCCGACATCGTTTAGGCGTTCCTTACTTTCCAAACGTTTAAAAAAGAAACGCAAATGCGTAACAAATCGTTCATAAGTTAAACTCTGTTCATTAATGGTTATTTTATTATGCATACGAATAATAGCAACAATGTCTTTAATTTGCTTGGTAAGCTCTACTATATTTTCATTTTGATTGTCAGAATAATTGATTTGCGCATTAATAAAATGCAGCGCAATATTACATGCTTCTGACTCTTCAATGGTCACTTTTGTACATTTCTTCATCAAACCGATCGCTTGCAGCCCGATAGAAAATTCCTTAGGATAAAACTTTTTAATTTCCCAAAATAATTGATTGTTGAGAATCACGCCTGCTGTTTTCATTTTTACCACGTTATACAAATGATCAGTCAATGAAACATAGATAGCGTCACTGATCTGATAAGGCAAACAATTCTTAGCCAGTTTAATAATATCATCAGCTAAAGTGGCATATTTTACAGGAATATTTTCCAACAATTGACTAAAATGTTGTGAGGACTTACTTTGCAAAGTAAAAACCTTCTCCACCTTGTCTTCTTCTACTGAATCGCCCGGTTTTTTGTTAAAACCTAACCCCGTACCAATCCATATGAAATCCTGCTGCTCTTTATGGACAATAATTGCATTATTATTCAGAATTTTCTTTACTTTCATTTTCTCACCTTCTTTAATCTTACCATTTTTAGCGGCAAAGCCTTACACTTCCTTTCTGACCATGACTACTTTTTTGCTCCAACAAAAAAAACTATATCCATTTCACGTCTGCCACCGCATACGTAAGTTTAGATATAGCCTGTAAAAACACAGTAACCACTCTTTCAATTTAACATTATCTTATCATAGAAAAAAAATTGTAAACGCTTTATCCCCCTCCAAAGACGGCCACCTCTTCTTCTAAGCGGTCCCACAAAATTTGCTCCTTTGTTAACAATAACAAACGCCGTCCCTCTTCAATCAACTGTAAGTCTCCTCGACAAATCCCCAAGCGCACCTGGGCAATCGCTAAAAAATCATATCGTTTTTTCAGTTTGGCCAAATGATAAACTTTTTTCGTGATCTTTTCACAATCTACTTTTTTCTGGTGATGTAACAACAAAGTAGAGATATTAACAAAAACCACCAGTTTTAAATAATCAAATCGATGATAGTCTTCATATCTTTTCAGTGTGGTTAATAACCGCGGGATCAGTTCTTGAACGGTTTCTATTGGCAAAAAATATAAAATACAATTCAATAGACGAATTTCATAGTAATACCATGTGTCCATTTTATTTAAGCGCTGCCAAATTTTTCCCACTAATACTTTCGATTGCTGCAAACTGGTGGTGTCTTCTTTTGCCAGTGCCACTAAGGCATCAAGAATTGTTATGATTTCTTTAATTGAGATATCATCTTGTTGTTTTAAATAGGCTAAACAACGGGTTTTTAAAGCCAAAATTTTAGATGAATCCACGTTGGACACCAAAGAAAAGAAAGCTTCAATTAGCGTTTCACGTTTTTTTTGAGTCCGATGATCCAATAAATATAAAAATTCATCAAACGACATATCAATTTGTTCCAATAAGAATTCAAAATTGGCAATACCTATATGAATTTTGTTATTTTCCAGCTTTGATAACGTGGTCCGTGAAATGGTGTGAGAGGTTATTTGTTGTTGCGTGTATCCTTTATTTTTACGAATATTTTTATACAGACTGCCATAATTCCATCTCATGCTATTCGCTCCTTTCTTCTATTTTAATCTAATTCTCACAAATGTCAAAATGTTCTAATAGTTTACAAAATATTAGCTCGTACCAAAGTTGTGGTAACGTATCTTTAACTATTCTATAAGTAAATAGCACATATCACTATAAAACAAGGTATATTCAATGACTTTATACATGGTATAACTGTAATTCTCATATTAAAGAGGGCAGCCATAATAGCAAATCAAATTTAGCTTTTTACTTGCCCTGATCAATCTGTTTTCTGCTCAATTAATCCGATTACAGGAATCGCTGAAATAATTGAGAATTAAAAATCTAAGGAGGAGGTGATCTCATGACAAAACTATTCTTAGGCATTATTTGGTACATCGGTTCCGGCTATTAATCATCCATCAGATAAATGTTGGGGTCTATTGAAAGGAGTTATTAAAAGTGAAAATAAAAACCAAGCAACGGTATCAAAGGCTGGTCTTTCAGCTATTAGGAATTTTTTTGCTGTTGGGTCCTGGTATTATCAATTTTGCTGCACTTCCTGTTTACGGTGTAACAAAAAACCAACAACAGCAACAAGGAGATCCATCTGCTTTAGAAAAATTTTATCATGAACAAATCAAAGTAGCTGAGGAGCAAAAAACTCAGGCCTTCTATGAAGCTGCCAGTGCTCAATTGAAGGAACGCGGATTAATGGATCCCGAAACGGCCGCAACTGAAGTTGATCCATCACAACGAATTCGTATCGTGGTCCAACTTAGACCAGCAGCTGGTGCTGAGCAACCTACGACTGTTGAACCTGACGGCTCTGCTAAGTCAATCGCCGCCATTAATCAAACAGCCAAAACCGTAACAGCTAAGCAAAAAGATGTCAAAAAACAAATTGAAGAACTCACAGGCACTAAAGCTCAACGAAGCTTCGGTTATTTAGTGAACGGCTTTTCTATTGATGCCAAAATAAATGACGTGGAAAAAATCAGAAAGCTGCCGCAAGTTAAATCCGTGACAGCAGCGAAAGTTTACCGGCCAACGGAAGCAGCAGCCAATGAATTAGGTAATGTTCCGGCTGTTTGGGAAAAGTACAAATTAAAAGGAGAAGGAATGGTCATTTCCATTATTGACACCGGAATTGACTACACGCATAAAGACCTAGTTTTATCCAACACCCAAACGAAAAAACTAACCGAAACCGCAGTAAACAAATCACAGCAAACACTTGGCTACGGGAAATTTTTCACTGAGAAAGTTCCTTTCGGTCACAACTACGCTGACAACAACGAAAATGTGATTGATAATGGCTCCATGCACGGTCAGCATGTTGCCGGTATTGCAGCAGCTAACGGTGCTGTCCAAGGAGTCGCTCCGGAAGCTCAGGTTTTAGCAATGAAGATTTTTTCCGACAATACCGCCTATTCTGGCGCTTATAGTGATGCCACCATAGCTGCTATTGAGGATTCTGTTATTTTAGGTGCGGATGTTATCAACATGAGTATTGGTAATGTCAGTGCAAATACCGACCCAAACGATCCTGAAGAGCTGGCCATTCAACATGCTACAAAGCTAGGCGTTCTATCTGTTATTTCAGCAGGAAATAGTAGTGTTAGCGGTACCGATAATACCCATAGCAATCCACAAAATAAGCTTGGCACCGGAGAATTAAGCACCTTGGGAAGGCCAGGAGTAACCAAAGAAGCCTTGACCGTTGCCTCTTCTGAAAACTCAATTTTAACAGTAGATACCCTTAGCAGTCCGGACTTTACTTTTACAAGTGAACCGGAACTTAATGGCGCTGCCAGTGCTTTTATTTTTCCAGAATCAGACTATACAGTATTAACTGGTACTCCTCACCAAGTTGTAGCCGTAGGACTCGGCAAACTCGAAGATTACCAAGGAAAAGACGTACAAGGAAAAATTGCTTTAATTCAGCGAGGCGAACTTACTTTTAATGAAAAAGTTCATAACGCCAAAGCAGCAGGAGCCATTTCAGCTTTCATTTATAACAATGTAGATGGCCTTTTAAATAGCATGGGTATCGATGATAAAAGCTTACCTGTAGTTGGCCTATCCAAACAAGACGGTCAACAGCTAGCCACCCAAGCCAACGGCCAGCAATTAAGCTTCACCTTTGGCAACGGCCATATAAAAAATAGTGCAGCCGGTAAAATGTCTGATTTTACATCTTGGGGACCAACGCCAGAGTTGGACTTTAAACCGGAAATTTCAGCGCCCGGCGGTAATATTTATTCTCTCGCAAATGAAAATACTTATCAAAATAAAAGCGGCACATCAATGGCTGCACCATTTGTAGCTGGTGCCCAAGCCCTCATTTACCAAGCGATTAAGCAAAAAAAATTACCATTAGAGGGCCAACAACTGTCGCAATTCGCTAAAAACTCTGTGATGAATACAGCCATTCCGATGATGGATATCGAACACACTAAAGAGATAATATCTCCAAGACGTCAAGGTTCCGGACAAATAAAAGTTGATCGGGCTATTGAAAACACTGTCAGTGTAACTGATCCTACTGAAGGGGATGCATCAATTGCCCTGAAAGATATTGACCGGACTACTCAATTTTCCGTCGCATTGACAAATCACGGCCAGCAAGCTGTGACATATCAGTTTAACGACTTTGGTGGCGTTTATACTCAAGTTACCGATCCAACCAGTAAAGAGCTCTATGATACAAAAATTTCCGGCGCCACGCTAAGTGCTGATCATAACCGCATTACGGTTCAACCGGGCACTACAGTTAACATTCAATTAACTATTACTTTACCTGATAACTTCCAAGAACAAAATTTTGTTGAAGGCTATGTTGGATTTGACAGTACAGGCGACGCACCTAACTTAGTCGTTCCTTACCTAGGCTTTTACGGTATTTACAGCACTGCGCGGATCGTCGATGCACCAATGTATGAACCGGATTCTATCGCGCCTACTCTTTCAGGGCTTCTCATCTCTAACAATTCAACGGTTTTAGCAATCGACTCTGATCAAAAAGTTCATCCGGACATGCAAATCATCTCACCAAATAATGATCAAGTGGCAGATTACGCACAACCACTCTTGTTCTTGTTAAGAAATTATGCTAGCGCTGATTATGCAATTGTTAATGAAAAAGATCAAGTAATTAAACAGCTATATAAAGATATCGACGGTCATAAAGATTACTATAATACTTCTATTGGACGTTGGACTTATCACCTAGTTGCTGATGCTGAGTGGGACGGCACCGTTTACGATCAAAAAACCGGTAAAGAGAGAATCGTCCCTGATGGCCAGTATCGTTTCAAAATAACCGTCTCTCCTCGAAGTACAGGAGCTGATCAAGTGACCTATCTACCAATTAAGGTCGACACGACACCACCAGACTTTACAGGGTTTACTGTAAATGATGATGGCACGCTAACGCTTAATGCCTCAGATAATTATACTGGTGTAAACTTGAAGGCAGCTATTACCATCAATGAAAAAAAATATTTCAGTAGTTTGACTAAGGTAGCCGACGGACGTTATCAAACAACTTCATTTAAAGACGAATTAGCAACAGGCAAAAATTTAATTGAAGTAGTAGTAGCTGACCAAGGTGGCAATACCGCTTATCAACAACAATACACCACTGCCGAAAATAAGGATCACTTGCTGTTATTTAATCTGGAAAAAAATCAAATCATCACCACTAACAGTAACGGCTACAACGCCAGCAATAACAGCTATACCATTAAAGGTACGTATAAAAATAACGCAATTTTTTATGCAAATAACCATGAAATTACGACCGATGTCAATGGAGCTTTCACTGCTTCTATACCATTACTAAAGGACACTAATCCAAGCACTCAAGTTACTTTTAGCGAAGATGCATCAGGGCAACAAGTGATTCGTTCCATTCCAATCCAAGTAGCGATCACACCTCCAGCCCTTACTATAAACGAGGCGAATGCTGCTGAAAGTGAACAACGAAACGTTCAAGGCGATCATTATCAGCTTTCAGGTACTACCAATGCTACTCGGCTAACTGTTACAAATTTGTCCAACAACGCAGCCTTCAATCTAACGGATGCTATAGAAAACGGGACATTCTCCGTAGATATTCCACTCGTATTTGGAGAAAACCTGATTCGCATACAAGCCACCGATCAATACGATAATGAAGCAACGAAAATACTGACTATCTACACAACTAGCAGCACCGCCTATAATGACGAAATTATCTCGTTTGATCAGCTAGGCAACGGTCTAGCATTCATCAATAGCGATAGTTCGGCTTATCAAAAAGAAACACAGACATTAACAATTACTGGTCACCTTAACTACCCAGCTAAAGTTTTTAAACTAAACGGAGAAACCGTTCCAGTAAATCCTGATAATTTAAGTTTCCGGTATGAGCTGAAAAATATCGCTACAGGTTTTCATACCTTAGCAGCTTATATTCAAGATGAGCGCCTAAATGACGGAAAGCCTGTCGTAGATTATGGCTACTCATTTTGTATAGATACTATTCTACCAACCTTATCTGTCCTAGGAGCAGCCAGTGATGAACGTGGTACCTTAAAAGTTTATACCAATCAAAATCCATATACGATTAAAGCTCAAATAACTGATAATTTATCCGGCTATTCACTAAAAATCAATCATAATACCGTTTATAGCGACATTAATTATAATACGTATGATGAGGCTTTCTTCGCCGGACGGTCAGCCGTAAATGTAGACTATCCTCTGGAGTTGCAAGATGGAATGAATCATATCCAATTGGAAGCAATCGATGCTTTTAATAATCAATCTACCTTAGCACTTTCAATTGATTATCACGTGGCTCAGTTAGCAGCTCCCCAAGTAACTGCTTCTACAACGCAGTTGACCAAGCAACCCGTGACATTGAAATTAGCGAAACTAGCAAATACTAAATTATATTATTCCATAGATAACCAAACGTGGATGACAGCTGAAGATACGCTGACTGTCACCAAAAACCAAACACTTGCCTTTAAATTTATAGATCAATACGGCAACGAATCACCAGTTACCAGTTACCAAATTAACAATATTCGTACCTGCATAGCAGCTGAACCAACTATTACGGTCAAACCAGCTCAAGATAAGCGTTCCGTTAAGATGATCCTCGATTACGCTAGCCCACTTGCCACAGAACATGCAGAGGATACCCATTTAGCTTATAGTTTAGATGAGGGCAAAACATGGCAAGATTATACAAAGCCCGTAACGATTAATCAATCATTAACGTTATTTGCTAAAACATACGACGACGCCGGCAATGAAAGCTCCATATTTAAAGAGACCATCGTCATTCCTAAAGAAAACCAAGAGCAAGAAACTAATGAAACGCCACGCAAGCCTGGAAGTTCGACTAATAAGCCGACCGCTGAACCAACTAAAGAAGCAGCCAACCAAGCACCTGCTAATTCCAATAAAACAATCAGCATTGGTAATCAACCAGCAGCACTTGGCTCCAACGGACAAGACAGCACCTACTCCGGCGTTCGCCGTCTATTAAATACCGGTACGAAAAATTCTTTCCCACTGATTTTTATCGGTTTATTTCTAATTGCTGTAGTAGTCATCTCCTACTTCCGTAAAAAAAAGACTCGATAAAAGTTAGACGTACACTACGTATCAAACTGGTAAAATAACTGAATATTAAACAAATTAGGGATTGGGCCAATGTCATACAAACAAAGCCCAATCCCTAAAAATTATCCAAACAGCTAGCAGTGTAACCTGATACAGAAAATAGTCCTCACTATCTCCATCTGCTACTATTCTTTATCTATTCTGCCGGTAGCTGCTAGTTATTATAAAACTCGGTTTAAGCATAGCTGGTCTTTGCCCGACGGTAGCCAATGCTTTAGTTTAAAACTTGAAAATGCCAAGGATCACAATATTTGTTTCACTTATTCCCTACGACCCATTAATAAGTGCTTACCATAAAATTTGAACACCATTATAAATGTTAATAAATAAAACAGCTAAGATTACCAATTGAAAGACGAGGGTTACTTTTTTTTCTGAAAGCACCGTACTAAATTGGGTTCCTAACAAACCACCAATGATAGCTGCCGGAATAATATAAAATAACATAGATAAATCGTAATGCGCAAAGCCCGTTGCCAATGCAATTGTCACCAATTTAGCGAATTGAGAGAAAAAGATCGTACAAATGGAATACATCGTAGCTGCTTTAATTGGCAAAGCAAACAATAACATAAGCAATGACACGTTGATCGGCCCCCCGCCAATGCCCAACAAACTGGCTAAAAAACCCAATAGCAAGCCACAAGTAAAGTACCAGATCAAAGAAGATAATCGAAAACTACGCCAATTATATTTACTGTAAAGAAAAGCAAAGAGCAGCGTTAAAATGGTCAAAATAATTTGAATCAGCATAACGATTTCCTCATTTTGAAACCATTTCAAACATTTGTCGAAAGCGACATTTCCCAAAATACCGCCCAAAATAGCACCGACAGAAACCCAAGCTACAATTTTCCAATTGAATTTTTTGCCGCCAGATAGCTGTCGACCTGTTGAGACAATCGCCATCGTAAACACTGCAGTAGCTGAGTAAAATGAAATAGCCGCCACTGAATGAGCGCCGATAACATCAAAAATAGGCTTAATGAGGACACCGCCGCCCATCCCTGAAATAGCACCAACTGTATTAGCTACTACGATCACTACAAAATACAAAATACCAATCATACCCTTTGTCCTTTCTGTACATACTGAATAATTCGTTCGATATTTGGCAGGAATTCTTTTAAAAGCTGCTGATAGCCGCAAAAACCGTTTGAGTCCACATAAACCGCATCACGCATCCGCTTACAACCACCTTGACACATCTTCATGAAAGGACAAGTCTGGCATTCAGCTGGTAACGGCGGTTTCTCGCACACAAATAAATGAGAAAGATCCTGTTCAAATAGTTCTCGCAAAGACTGTTCCTGAATGTACCCTAAACGATAGTTGTCCAATACATAAAAATCACAAGGATAAACACTGCCGTCTGCTTCAATAACGTACTGCACTTGACAATTTCCTAAAATCCCGCAAGCTGTTACTTGTTGATGGACCAATAAGTTCATCAAGTCATCAAACAGCTTAATACTGATATAATTTCCTGTTGCCAATTCGGCTAGCCAAAATTGAAGAATTTGGTGATAAAAATCAGCAAAACCTCTAGGCGTCAACCCATGGCTGTTGGGTGTTTTTGCATCCAAATCATCCAAGCACGGAATGAATTGAACGTAGCGAATCTTTTGCTCTTTGATAAACTGAAAGACCCTTTTAGCTTCCTTTGCTAACGAATGGGTTAACACACATAAGACATTGTATTCTATTCCATATTGATCGAATAACTTTTTCGTTTGTAATACTCGTTGAAAGGTACCTCGCCCACGAGCATCCAAGCGATTCAAATCATGATAAAGCGGATGACCGTCAATTGACAGTCCTACTAAAAATTGATGTTCTTTTAAAAATTGACACCAGCGCTCATTGATCATCATTCCATTCGTTTGAATAACATAGTGTACATGTACTTGTTTATTTTGTGCTTGAACCAGTTCAACAAAGTGACGAAAATAGCTTAAGCCAGCTAGCGTTGGCTCGCCACCCTGAAAAGCCAGCGTTACATGATCCCCATCGTTTAGGTCAACAAAAATCTGTTCAATCATTTTTTCGGCGACTTCATGCTTCATTTTTCCGTAAGATTGAACCTCTCTTAAAGAGCTGACATTTGCATAAAAGCAATACTGACAGCGCAAATTACACAATGAAGAAGCTGGTTTTATTAACACTGAGATATGCTTCATAACAATCCCTCAATTCTGCCTACTGAATAGTTGATCCACTTAGAATATAAATCTTTGCCTTTAAATAACCGACACGTCATCGTATATTATCAAGACCTAAACGAAGATATTCACTTTGAGGAGCTTCAATTTTATGCATCAGCTGTATGAGTTTATCAATCATTGCTTGTTCAACTTCCAAATCAGCTAAAGGATTTTTTTGTAATGGATCTTCTTGCAAATCGAAAAGCAAATGACCAATTGAATAAGAATCAATATACGTGGAAACCTCAATTTCCGTGTAAGGATATTGATTAGTAAAACGATTGCCTGGCTGTAAGACCATAGTATCCAACATGTCTTTTGATAAAAAGCCGCGCATTTGGCTGTAGTTCAAAGTTTGAATAGTCATTGGGCCATTATCAGGATTGACGGAAGCTCGCATATAAACATAGCGACCATCATAGACACTGACATGTCCGCCGTTCGTACCGAAAATAATCCAATCGTGCAGCGTCTCTTGCTCCTGTCGTAAAGCCGGCAACAAGGAATTGCCGTCCATATCCAAATGATTATCAATTCCGAAAAAGTCTAAAAGTGTGGCCGGAATATCAATCGTTTGGCTAAGCGCTTGACAACGAGTTCCCCTTTGAACATCTGGGTAACTGATGAAAAATGGCAAATGAATAACTTCTTCATACATCGGTGCCACGTTCTTACCTAGCCAGTCATGTTCTCCCAATAAAAACCCATGGTCGGTATTAACGATAATCAGAGTATCTTCCCACATTTGATTTTGCTCAATGAAATCCAGCACTCTACCTAAGTGATGATCACACATAGTAATTAAAGCCGCGTATTCTCTTTGTAATTCAACTAAGTCTTCAGGAGCTACATCTTCTGTCACTCGGCCATACTTAGGCCAAAAATAAGGCGCAGACGACGGCTGTTCGGTGTATAATTTCCGATATTTTTCCGGTACGTAAAATGGTTCATGAGGGTCAAAGCATTCGATTTGTAAAAACCAGTTGTCCTCAGATTGATACGCTTCCAAAAATTCCAAGCCTGCTTGGATCGTCTGCACGCTAGACAGCTCTTCTTCTTTGGTTTGCCGCGTACGGTTTGCGAAGTGTTGTTCCACTGAAAGACCGGTTTTATTTAGCGGATGCACCGGTGCATGTTCTGCTCCGTGAATTCGCGGTACCCAACGATCGCCTTCTTGCCCGCGGAATCCTTCCCAAGTGGAATAACGGTTGTGATAAGTAGCGCCGCCGTCTTCAAAGTAATGAGAATGATCCGTCACTAAATGGCAATAGATACCATTTTTTTGTAAAACATCAAAAATTGAATGGTCAAATGGTTCTAACTGCCCCCATATCCGATGCAAAAAGTTGTAGCGACCGGTATGCAATTCTCTACGTGCAGGCATACATGGCATACTGCCTCCATAAAAATTATCGAAGGTCACAGTTTTTTCTCGTAAACGATCAAAATTCGGTGTTTGCATCCAATCATTGCCATAATTAGATAAAAATTCTCGTGACAATGTATCAAACATTAACATAATTGCCCGCATACTATTCCTCCTTTTTGAATAAAATAAACAGTAGGTAGCTCGCATTTTTGAAACAAACATTTTGTCTGCCAGCTGTCTTTTTATCTTCTAGTTAATCACTTTAATAATGCCTGCTGTCACATCACCAACTACTTCTAAATAATCTTTGGTATTTGTAACGACAATGGGCGTCACTAATGAATAACCAACTGCTTGAATCTTTTCCAGCTCAAATTCTACTAAAAGATCGCCTTTTTTTATTGCGTCATTTTGCCTAACCTTTGGTTGAAAAAACTGTCCTTGCAAATTCACGGTGTCCATCCCAATATGAATCAACAATTCTACCCCTTCAGTTGATTGTAAGCCAAATGCATGATGTGTCGGAAATACTGTGACCACCGTACCATCAAACGGCGCATAAACTTTTCCTTCCGAAGGCAAAACGGCAACTCCCTTGCCTAATAAGCCAGTCGAAAAAGCATTATCTTCTATTTGTTCTAAAGGAAAAACCGTTCCTTGAAGCGGCATTTCAATATCTACTTCTTCAACTAATGAAGCACTTGTTGTGGGAGCTGAATCGGACGTTTCCGGTACTTCTTCAGCAGCAGCCAAGCGATCTTCCTTGGCGTCATAGAAGAAGGTCATAGTTAAAATAAACGCTAAGAGAAAGGCAACACAAATTGCGATCACATACCCGTACAGCCCGCTGCCAACACCGTTTTGAGGATCAATATAATTAGGCAAACTAAAAACTCCCATACCGCCCATAATAAATGATTTCGTTCCAGAAATTCCCAAAATCAAGCCACCGACCGAAGCAGAGATCAACGTTGCGATAAATGGTTTTTTACGAGGCAAAGTAATCCCGTACAAAGAAGGCTCAGAAACCCCGAATAAACTTGAAATAAAAGCTGGAATACCAATTGCACGAACGGAATTATTTTTTGATTTAATAATGACAGCTAATACCGCACCTGCTGTTGCAAAAGGTGTAGCTTGACCAAGAACCATCACCGGATCGTAACCCAACACGCCAATGTTATTAATAGCAATTGGAATAATCCCCCAATGAAGACCAAACATTACCAAGACTTGCCAAATTGCACCAACGGCTAAACCGGCTACAATTGGACTGAAATTATAAATAGCTAAAACAAAAGCTCCTAAAATATCACCAATCCACGTAGCAATTGGCCCAATCACAATAAACGTAAGTGGTACCATGATCAACACTGTTAAAAATGGTACTAAAAAACTTCTAACGACGCTGGGCATTAGTTTGGTAACACCCTTTTCTAATTTTGCTCCAAAAAAAGTTGCGACCACAATAGGAATTACACTGGAACTGTAGCTCATCAAAATCACCGGAACGCCTAAGAAAGTTACATATACCGGAGATTCAATGATTGTTCCAGCAAACAATGTGTACAGGGGCTGCATATCTGCTGTTAAACTTGCCAAGGACGGATAGACCAGTGCTGCTCCTAGCGCCATACCAACAAAAGGCTTTAAGCCGAATTTTTTCGCTGCCGTATACCCTAAAAAAATCGGGAAAAAGTAAAAGAAACAATCACCAGCAGCCTGTAAAATAGCATAAGTTCCAGAAGTTTTTGTAATCCAGCCGGCTTGTTCAAATAAGACATTCAAACCTTTAATCATTCCGGTAGCTGCTAACAATCCTAAAACCGGCGTAAAAATACCAGAAATAACGTCAATAAAAGTATCCAACGGCCCTTTCTTTTTTTCAGCTTCTGTTGGTGCAGTTTCGCTATTTAAGCCGGCATACTGAGTAAATTCTTGATAGACGTCCGGCACGTGGTTGCCGATAACTACTTGATATTGACCACCGCTTTGTACGACTGTTACAACACCGCGCGTTTTTTTCAAGCCTTCTGTATCTGCTTTTGTTTCATCCTTCAAATTAAAACGTAATCGTGTAATACAGTGCGTCAATCCATTAATATTTTCTTTCCCTCCTACACCTTTTAAAATCTCTTGTACCAATTTTTGGTAAACCATTATCTCATTCCTTTCTTTTATAGCCCTTGTTCAGGAAAAAAATATATGTAAAAAAGACAAGACAAATGAGCGCTGCTTGCTTAATAAGAAGCATTCATTAGTCTTGCCTGCTTTACCAGTAACAACCTTAATCATTCTCTATTAACTTTTGAATGTGTAGCGATAAATATAACTGTTCATCATCATTGAGAGCAACCGTTAAATATTGCTCCGCCAGCTTCATGGTTTCATAGGCAGCGCTATACTGCTTTTTTACGTGGTTTAATAACAGATTTTTCTTCGGCTCCTCCCGCGGCTTCTTCAAGCGCTGAAAAAAGAAACGCAGATGTGTTACAAATCGATCAAAGGCCAAAGAATTTTCATCAATTTCCACTTTATTATACATACGAATAAGTGCAATAATATCTCGAATCTTTTTAGCAATTAATTGAACATTTTCAGGATGATCCAGTTCATCAGTTATTTGAGCATTAATCAGATGCAAGGCAATATTGCCAGCTTCTTCCTCTTGCAACTGCAGCCCCGTTCGTTCCTGAATCAGCTGTAAAGCTTTTTGACCAACAACAAATTCCTGCGGATAATACTTTTTTATTTCCCAAGAAAGACGGTTATGAATCATCATCCCTTGGTTATGTATCTTAATCAAGTTATACAAATGGTCCGTCAACGAAACGTAAAGCGTTTCACTTAATTCATGCGTCAATTCTTGTCGGGCAAAAGAGATAATATCATCTGCTAAAGATACATACTGAAAAGGAATCGACTCCATTAGCGTCAAAAAACGTTCAGTGGCTTTGTTTTGTTGGAACACAAAAATCTTTTCAACCTTCGCTTCATCAGCCAATTGACCGGGCTTTTTTTGAAAACCAAGTCCTGCGCCAATCCAAATAAAATCTTGTCTGCCTTTACCAACTAAGACAGCGTTATTATTTAAGATTTTTTTGATTTTCAAACTTTTCTTCAACTCCTTTTGTAAAAAAAAGGCTACACCTTAATACACGTATCCAAGATACGTATAAAAAAGGTCTAGCCTGCTTCACCAGTAACTATCCATTCAATTACCAATAATATACCTTACTTTTTTTCACTATGCAAGCGCTTTTACATATTTTCTTTTCATTTGTTAAAAACCATGATTGGCAAAAAGGCTGTTTTACAGCTTATTTCTCCTCAATTTTCTCTAGAGAGCATCAAGTGAAGTATTCTTCATCGCCCGTCTAGTAGTTTTTTAGCTAACTCACACTTAATGGAACCCATCATAATATAAGCTTTGCTGCTATCTATTCCCTAGTCACATCTAGTGTGTTTTTGTGTTGCCGCTATTCCTCCAGCTACATTTGATCCTAGCTCAATTCAGCAATAATCTGTAAGGCTTCGTACACTTTGGACAGATCGTTATTATTCACAATATAATCTGTTGTCACTCCCAATCATTAGAAAGCAGCAGATATTTTACGCTAGGCAAAAACAAATATTACGGCGGAACGCTACCGGTCCAACAGCCATGGAACCATGAAAACGATACGTACTTACCAATAACTTACTGCAGGTAAGAGTTTAGCCAATGTAATAACGAACTGCTTCACTTTTGAAGACAGTTGTGAGCAGCCGCACATTTCATTCTGCAAAAACAAAAGAAGCCACCCTTATTGATCGGGCAAAATAATTTGACTATTGGTAAGTTCGTCGGTATCAACACAATTGATTTTTCTCTCATTGATCACAGAAAAAAAGCGGTGGAACTGCTAGACAAAACAAAAAAAGAGCAACTGTTTATTGACTATATCTTTATTAAACGGATTACAGCTATTTAATCCGGTTCATCTCAATCCATTCTTTTTATATAAGGATGAATTGAGTTAAACCTTTTTTATACTACTAAAAGAGCGTACATTTACCATTTACTTTAAACCTTTGAAAAACTTTGAAACAGCAAGGCCTTGATAAACGGTTATTTCTTGTAAAACAAATAAACGTTCAAATCATTCTTTGTCAAAATGATTTGAACGTTTACGAAGGAGAAAATCTTTAAGTGCTTTTATTGTTTGATCCTAGTTCCACTCTTACCATCTAAAGCAGCAGCTGCTGCTTCTAGCAAGCCAATAATCGCTACTCGGCCTTTTTTGCCAGCAGCAAAGGAAATGGCTGCTTCTACTTTTGGCAACATACTACCTGGAACAAATTGTTTTTCTTCAATGTAGCGTTCCATTTCCGGAATTGTTACCTCATCTAAAGCAGTTTGGTTTTCTTTGCCAAAGTTAACGTAGACATGTTCTACAGCTGTTAATACTACGAAAATATCCGCATCAATCAAATCAGCCATTTTAGCAGCTGCAAAGTCTTTGTCAATTACTGCATCAACCCCTTGATAAGCAGCTCCACGATACACGACCGGAATACCGCCACCGCCACAAGCAATCACAATCTGACCAGCTTCAACCAACGTTTTTAAGCTTATTTTTTCATAAATATCCAATGGTTTTGGCGAAGGTACAACTCGTCGCCAGCCTCGTCCGGCATCTTCTATATAATGATTTCCGGTTTCTGCCATCAATTGTTTAGCAGCAGCTTCATCATAATAACCGCCAATTGGTTTCGTGGGATTTTGAAAAGCAGGGTCTTCAGGATCAACAACAACTTGCGTCAGCATCGAAACCACTGGCAAATCAGTTAGTCCACGAGCCACCAACTCTTCATCAATTGCTTGTTGTAAGTGATAGCCAATATAGCCTTGACTCATAGCCGTACATTCCGGAAAAGGAATTACATCTTCGGGTTTTTCACTCAGTTGTTCAAAAGCCAAGCGAATCTTCCCTACTTGAGGACCATTGCCGTGTGCGACGACAACTTGATGTCCCGCTTGAATTAAATCAACGATTGATTGCGCTGCAATTCTCGCTTTACTTAATTGCTCTTGCGCAGAATTTCCTAAAGCATTTCCACCTAAAGCAATAACTAATTTTGACATAAAAACCCTCCTAGCGTTGTGGTTGTTGTTGCGTAATACAGTGAATATTACCACCGCCATAAACGACTTCTACCGTGTTAACGCCGACAACTTCTTTATCCGGGAACATCGCTTGTACTTGTTTTAAGGCTAAAGCATCATTTTCATCTCCATATTGAGGAACAATGACACCTCCGTTGGTGATCAAAAAGTTCATATAAGATGCAATACAAATATCACCATCTTCTCGCGGCATAGTTCCTTCGACAAAATCGATTTTGAAATCGCCGCTAATCGTAACATTTTTTACTGGACAGCATAATTTATGGACTTTTAACTGACGTCCTTTCGCATCGGTCATATTAGACAAACGATGATAAGCATCCTGTGCCGCTTTATAAAACGGACTATTTTGATCTTCTGTATAAATGCACGCCACTTCTCCCGGTGCCACAAAACAAGCCACATCATCTACGTGTCCGTTGGTTTCATCTGGGTCAATCCCATCCCCTAACCAAAGTACTTTTTCACAGTTTAAATAGTCACACAATTTTTGTTCAATTTCCGTTTTGGACAATTGCGGATTACGTCCTGCACTTAGCAGACACATTTCCGTTACTAAAACAGTGCCTTCACCATCCACATGGATTGAACCGCCTTCCAAAACAAAATCAGGAGTCCGATATGAATCCACATGTTCTATTTCACAAATTTTTTGAGCCACTAAATCATCTTGATCCCAAGGGAAATACAAACCATCTACTAATCCGCCCCACGCATTGAACGTCCAATCCACTGCCCGTAGCTCACCGTGATCATTAATTAAAAATGTTGGTCCACAGTCACGAACCCAAGCATCATTATTTGACATTTCATAAACAGTAATTTCAGACGGTAATTGACGTCGACAATTTTGAAATTGTTGTTGGGAAACTACTACGTTCATAGGTGTAAATTTACTGATTGCTTTGGCTACCTCGGTAAAAGCGGCTTGGACTGGTTTACCGCCATCCCGCCAATTGTCCGGACGTTCCGGCCAAATCATCCATACTTTTTCTTGTGGTTCATATTCGGCAGGCATTCTAAACCCGTCTTGTTTTGGTGTTGTTCCTTCAATTCTTTTTGCCATAATCTCTCTACCCCTTCTTAATTTTTTTGACAATAATAACCAGTTCACCAAACAAAATAAATACGATGGCACCAATAGTTATCGGTAGCTTTTCATTCAATGATTCCGGACTGAAATCCAAAGGAATGGCTGTGAAGATCAGTGAAATAATGATCATAATCATCGGTAACACTACTAAAAGTTTTAAAAAGGTGGGACTGCCGTTGACCTTAAAAGGCCGTGGCGTCTCTGGATCGATTTTTCGTAATTTATAAAAAGCGGGAAAAACAGGTACATAGGATAACAAGAACATCACTAAGTTTAGAGAAAAGAACGCCCAAAATAAATCTTGGTTAGGCAAAATAGGCGCTAAGACAATGACGATTGAAGCTACGATACCATTCATGATGGCAGCACCTGTCGGCATTCCGTTTTTCTTGCTACGTTTTTCAAAAAACTTAGGCATATCGCCATTTTCAGCAGCATAACAAGCAGTATTATTCACACCTAAAGACCAAGAAATCATATTGCCGAACAATGTTAGTAAGAATAACAACGCCATCAACATGATAAACCAGCCTTCACTTGAACCCGTCAATAATTTAAAACTGTCCATCAT
Organism: Enterococcus faecalis; assembly: GCA_051295955.1. GTDB lineage: Bacteria > Bacillota > Bacilli > Lactobacillales > Enterococcaceae > Enterococcus > Enterococcus faecalis_A. Next base: position 286,869 of record JBPDWA010000005.1, read on the forward strand.
TCCACTACCGGTACTAATTTGATCCGTCGGAATGGCTACGCCGATACCGAAAGCAGAAAAAATATAAATAGCAGCAATCACTAAGCCAGCAGCAATAATAGATTGTGGAATTTGTTTTTTCGGATTTTCCATATCATCAGCAAATGTACAAATAACTTCAAACCCTAGTAAGTTGAAAATAATAACAGATATAAAGGATAAGCTCCGCAAATCAAAAGTTGGCAACATTGATTTCAAGGTAAATTCATTTGCTACACCTCTGGTTAACGCCACATAAAGCCCCAAACCACCAATCAATACAGCGAGAATCATCTTAATAACAGCAGCACCGTTTAAAATCCAAATACTGTCACTAACAGGATAAAAACTTATCCACACAATAATCCATGTGAAAAGCAGCTCCACAACAACCATCATTGGTGTGGAAAAATGAATACCAGTGATCGTTGTAAGTAAATCAGGCGTCATAACTGCCAAAGAAGCCAGCCACAAAGGATAATTGATCCAATAATACCAAGAAACCCGAGCTCCCCAACGATGGCCATAAGCTTTGGTCACCCAATCATAAATACCACCTTCACCAATATACGTTGTTCCTAGTTCTGAAGAAATCAGTCCATAAGGTAGTAAAAAGGCGATTAATAAAAATATCCACCAAAAAAATTGTGAATTACCGATCGCAGCCACCGGTGCTGCTGCTTCGGCCACAAACACGACACAAATAACAGAAAGTATCGCACTCATCAGGCTAAACTTTTTCTTTTTCTTTCCTTCCATTGTCGTTCTTCCTCTCCTTGAAAACCAGAGTCTCGTCCCTCAGCACCGAATCATACGGGCACCAAGAGACGAACGTCACTCCCCTTACTACTTACTTTCTGTTTTTAAAAATTCATCCAATTCAGATTTAGCTGCTGCTTGCTTGGTTAAATCGTACGGATGTTTTGCTTGATAATCATTCATTAAATAAACTAACAAGCCACGGATAGACGTTAAGCGGTTTTCAGCTTCATCAAAACAGATAGAATTTGGACCGTCCATTACTTCATCCGTTACTTCTTCGCCACGACTAGCAGGTAGACAATGCATAAATTTACAATTTTCTCCGGCAAAAGCCATCATTTCTGCATCCACTTGATATTTTGGATAGAAAATTTTCATCCGTTCTTCTTCTGATAATTCTGCTTCATATAAACCGTACCAAACGTCAGTGTATAGGAAATCTGCTCCTTTTACTGATTCTTCATCGTCAGTTACTAAAAAGCTACCGCCGGATGTTTGGCAGTTTTTCGCTAGTTTCGCTTGATGGTCTTCGTTCAATTGATAGCCTTTTGGTCCAAAATGAACAAAATTCATTCCCATTTTTGTAGTGATTAAACCAAGTGAGAAACAAACTTGGGTTGCATCACCTACAAAGACTACTTTACAGTCTTCTAATTTCTTGCCTTCAGGTAAATGCTCAATCATGGTACATAAGTCGCCGAGTTCTTGAGTTGGGTGATTATAGTCGGACATCCCGTTAATGACAGGAATTGAGGCACAGCGAGCTAAGTCCTCTACACTATGATGACGTTCTACACGAGCCATCACAATATCCACTAAACGAGACAATACACGGCTAGTGTCTTCGATTGTTTCATGACCGCCCAATTGAATTTGACCAGGTGCTAAATATTCCCCGTGTCCACCTAATTGTGCCATAGCTGTTTCAAAAGATACGCGAGTTCGAGTAGAAGATTGTTGAAAGATCATTCCTAGCGTTTTATTTTTTAATAGAGGTGGATAATAGCCGTTTTTAATACATGCTTTAATTTTTAAAGATAAGTCCACTAAATATTGAAGATCCTCTTTCGTATAGTTCTCAGTTGTGATGTAATCTTTTTTCATCATGCTTCCTCCTAAAAAGTAATTTTAATTTCACGCTTAGCTTAACAAGCGCTAAGACAGTTTACTATCAACCAAAAGTAAGAAAACGTTTTCCCGGGGTGGAATGTACACTTTGACAGGCAGTTTATTTCTAGTTGTAAATCGTTTTAGTGCCAGTGGTTTAGTAAAGTTTAGGTAGAGATTTCAGTCATTTCTGCCCAGTTTTGGAAAAAAAAATGATATAATCAATGTATTAAGATAATATTCTATCATCGCGAAATGAAAGGGGTTCCCAAATGGCTTTCGTTTTTCTTTATAATGTGTTACTTATTATTTTGTATTCTTTTGTGATGTCTTTAACTACAAGTCTCTATTTAAAGAATAAACACAGGGTTTTCTTGATTCTAGCTGCTTTAATGGTCCTTTCTATTTTAGATAACACAATTGTTTACATGACTGAATTTATTAATTCTTTTGCTGATGATTATAATCAACTTTTTATGACGGCTCCTGTTATTAAAACCATCATCTTTCTCTTGGACCATTTCTTTTGTTTATGGTTGCTTGCTACAATCAGTGAAGAGGCGATTAAAAAATATCAAATTGCTTTGCTGTTTTTATTGGCGTTTTGGATGATTGGTATTCCATTTTCCGAAAACTCAGCATTAAAAGTTTGGCTTTATTATTTGCCTAACCAACTTTTTGTCTTTTACCTTGGCTGCTATGCTTATGCTCTTAATAAAAAAAAGCTGGAACCGCTGCGTAAAAAATATCTCGCCTGGCTAGCTCAGCTTTATACAGTATTTGCTACACTTATTCTATTAGAAGATACTTTTGTGATCTTCAATATCGATCAATATTCAGACATTATTGTAAAAATCAATAATCGCAACGTCTCAGAAGATATCTCATCTATTATTTTTTGTGCCTTTATCATTTACTTTTGTCTACATGATTTTCCACGTATCGCACAACCAAAAAAAGCATTGGCGACTGCTGCGCCTTACGTTGATTCGTTAGATACTTTTTGTCATAATTATCATCTGACTCAAAGAGAAGAAGAAGTGCTCCATCTTTTGCTGGAACATAAAAGCAATCAAGAAATTGCCAATGAACTATTTTTGTCCATCGGCACTGTAAAAACCCATATTCATAATATCTTTGTAAAATTAGAGGTCAAAAAACGCGCCGAAATCTTTACCATTTACCAGCAATTTTCAATCTAGTTACTACGGTACAAACAATTAGAAATTATGCCTAATCGTTTGTACCGTTCTTTCATAGTTTTTGTAACTTTCGCTAGATTTTCTATTTCTCCACTTACCTAACATCTCAAAATATTTTTAAAGACCAAACTTCGGCAATAGAATCTATATAAATAGACAATCTTATAAACAACTTCGCAGAAATTTTTTTAAGAATTTCTTAGATCCACTACTTATTAAGCTCGAAAGCAACTGAATAGGCATAAAAAAAGCGGTATTATTCTGCCCATTCTAAGGTAGCACATCTAAAAACAGTGATTTTTGTCAATCAGCTACTCGTAACAACTCCTTATTAACTTTAAATTGCTAATAAAGTGTTTTTTTACATATTTATATAGCGTTTAAATCTTTTTATAGTTATAATGTTTATAGGGGTGTTTACTTTATGGGTATTGAGGATAGAGATTATTATCGAAATCATTATAAAAAGAAAAAAGGTATTTGGTATTTCCTGAAAAAATTATTTCGAATCTAATGAACAAAATAGGCAAGGAGTAATAGTTGCTACTTGTCTTTTCTTTTGTCGCAGACTTCTTACTGATTATTGTCTTTTTCCATACAATTTTTCAATATCAATACAGTAAATAGTTTCTTTCCTAAACCCGTTTAAAATCCTGGTACGGGTTTTTTAGCTCTTCTAATCTACTGTCAAAAAAGGGGTTGGTATACATGTGGATTACTAATAGTGGCGAAATGGTGAAGTTACTTTATATTGAATTAGCCTTTGTCGTTGTTATCGGAATGCTTATACTGTCGCTTCTTGGTAAAAGGAATAAAAAACAATATTCCTGGGAGCAAAAGCGTGGTGCAAATACTTTTCTTGTTCTGCTTGCTATCATTTTATTAATTGTGTTAGCTGTGTCTGTGGGTGTCTATTTATATAAAAGAAACACTATTATAATTTAAAGCTCCTAAGCTAAAAAGTTTGAAGTTGCTCAGGTTTATTTTAAACTGTCTCGACATTAAATTTACTTACTTATCGGAAGGAGCCCAACATGGAATTAGCTATGAATCAAATTGGCCGAATTTTAGAAAACCTAAGTAAGAATAATTATTTCAGCTCTGATTCTCTAGCAGAAGCATAACTGCTATGAAAAACGATAAAGATACTTCCTTTGTTTTATCATTTCAGTTTGAAAATTCAGACGTAGAAGAACAAGCTATATTAAATGGATTATTAGAAAGAGCAAAGGGTCATAAATAATCACTACCCTTTGCTTTTTCATGACTTATCACGACAATGTAATTTAAAAAAATAACAAACTCTTCCTGTTTTAAGAGTATTTACATAAAATAAGCCCGATCCTTGCATATTAACAGATGATGTTACTAGTGAAATGAAAACGTTCAGACACCTTAAAGATTGAATACATAGCCATCCTCTTTCTTTAACTTAATAGAGCTTTATTTTTACCGAATGTTGATAAAAGCGGTACGCTACTCCTAAGCCAACGACACAAAAAAGCGTCGCTCCTAAAAAAGCCAAATGATAGGCATTTAGTTGAGCCAGTAATTTTAACTGATCACTCTGTCCAAAAAATTGTCGACTTTGTTTAAATGACAGGGTCAATACGGCGATCCCCACAGCAGTCCCAATTTGACGAGCTGCATAGATCAACGAAGTACCGTGCGCAACCAGCTCTTCAGGCAACGCATTTAACCCTAGTGTCAGTACAGGCAGCGTGACACAGGTAATTCCGACAATCCGCACAATATTCATTACCAACAAATACACTAAAGATGTATGAAGATCAGCTAAAACAAAACTAAGTGTACCCACTGATAACAAGACCATACCAACTAGAATAACTTTTTCTCCCCATTTTCTATCGGTCAAGATCCCCACTAAAGGTGTCAGCGTGCAGCGGATCAGCGCACCTGGTAAAAGCAACAAGCTGGTGACAAGTGGACTTTTCCCTAAAATCAGCTGTACGTATGCGGTGAGCAGCAAATCAGTGCCCATGACTGCTAGATAAGAAAAAGTCGTAATCCAGCAAGCTTTCGCAAATGGCTTAAAAGAAAGAACCTTTAGATTTAAAAATGGCTGTGCCAATTTTTGCTGGCGCCTGATAAATAAAAAGATCAATGCTCCGCTAATGACCAATAACCCTAACTCGCCACTGTACCTTAAATGAATTTTAGTTGACACGCCTAATGTTACCAGTAATCCGCCAAATCCAACTAGACAAAGCCACAATGATGTAAAATCATAAGTCGTTTGGTGAGGGCGTTTCACTTCCCGCTGTCGCTTCATTTGAAAAACTGCAAACAACAATAGCAAGCCATTGATCGGCAGTGTGATCAAAAAGATGCTGCGCCAGTTAAAGTGAAGGACGACAAAACTTGAGATAAACGGCCCGATAATTGGTGAAAGGCTAAGTAGAATGCTAGCCAGTCCCATGACTGTTCCTCGTTTTTTTAAACTATAGGTCGTAGTGACCATCGTTTGAAATAACGGTTCAATAATCCCGATACCAATACCTTCTAAGCACCGTCCCAGAACTAAAAAAGTAAAACTAGGCGCTACAAAACAGCAAATATTTCCGAGTGAAAAAAAGAGCAGTGAGCCCAAAAAAAGGTAACGCTCTGTAAAATGCTGCCTTAAAAAGCTACCTAGGGGAATCAAGATACCAATGAATAAAGTGGAGCCCGTCGACATCCATTGAACCGTGGCTAAGGTTAAATGGAACTCTTTCATAATAGTTGGGATTGCGGTCATAATCATACTCTGCATGATAAATTCAGAAAAAACTGCGATGGTAAATAGCAATGTTACGGTAGTTTGACGCCTGAAAATGGCAGGTGCTTGCATGATGCTGGTCCTCCTAATGCTTAAAGCTCACGTAAATCGTAGTTATTACGATTTACTGATGTGAATCTTATTTTAGCATAGTTCCTCTTAAATCGATTTACCATATTTATGGAATAGCTTATTTAAAAAAAGAAAACTACTCCGGCTAAAAAAGCTAGGCCAACTTAACATTGGTCTAGCCTTTTTTAGCCGATATCTTTTTTAAAATGATCAAAGAGCGCTTTTACCGCTAAACAAAAGAATAACAAACTGATTAAAAAACAAGCTGATACGTAGAAGCGCTGATAACACAACAGACTCAAAAAAGCGCCACTAATAAATGCAGCTACTAATTTCGTGAAAAACTTTAATTGGCGTAATGTTTTTGCTTGCGGATTTTTAAGGTAATCAACTAGATTGATCCCGATCCCCTTAATATTCCCCGAAGCATAAAGATTTACGTAGGGTTTGCCTTCAATTGTATTAAAAAACACCCACTGCAATGAGACCGTAAATGCGATGATTGAAATCACAACATTTGGATGGTGATACAGCACCGGAAAGCCAATCCCAAAGAAAATAGCTGCTTCAAAAAATAAAATTCCGACTTCCCAACCTCTTATTTGTGCTAATTGATGTTTTAATAAGCGAGCCACTATGACACCCCCGAAAAAACATAAAACTGCGATCAGTTTTTTTTCAGCTTGATCATAATGTTGGGTGTAGATATTGGCAAGGGCTAAAATCGTATTGCCACTTTGAGCAACTGGAAAGGCTCTATAATGCAAAAAAGTATAGGTATCCATGGCCCCTCCAATAAAGGTTAACGCCACCGCAAAAAACATTTTTTCATAAAAGAGCTTTCTCATCCATTTCCACCTTCTTACTAGTTAATTGACTTCGATCGTCCTATTTAGTGTAATCGTTTCTTTTTGAAAAACGCAATTTTATTATTCTGGAAAACTATTTATTTTTTGTCTTAAATAAACAAAATAACGCTCTCTTGCTAAATAGACAAAAAAAACAACTGTATCGCCAATATTCAACGCTCAAACAGACTCAACCGGCTAAAGAAACTGCGATAAAAGCAATTTTGATCAGAACTTTAAGGGTAAATACGTGATTTTGACTATTCTGAATACAAAGCATCAATATGAAATACTTAGACACTGACTAACATAGAAGGTTAAAATTGTATATTACTTTTTTAAATGACTGATTTTTTTCTGAAATAACAAACACGGTGCTGAAGGGTAAGATAAAAAAGGCTTGCCTATTTTAAACACTAATTTTAAAATTGATATTAGTTGTGTCAATTAGTTTAACAGTAAAGATAATAAAATTTTGCCTATTATTTTAAAAGAATAGACTGTATTGTCTTATATTTGAATGGCTCAAAATCAGATAATCAATTTAACTCCTATTGCTAAATTTGAATTACTAGAACTATAGCATGAATTAAAGCTGATTATTTTTAAACATCCGATCCTAAATATAATGTATTTTGAAAACATTTTTCTTGAATGTATGGTATAAGGCTTTTAGGAAAAAAATTAATTTCATCTCTGTTCAGATATTCTAACGGTACCCATTCCCACGTAAGTTGTCTTTCATCAATTTGGGTAGGTTCTCTATGATTGACAACAGAACATACAAAATAGAATTCTAGTTGATGAATATCAGAATCATATTTTTTATATTTTTGCTTACTCCCGATATACTCTCTAATAAAGACACACCGTTTAGGAATAACTTCTAATCCAGTTTCCTCTAGACATTCCCTTCTAACAGACTCTGTTAATTCTTCTTGAAAATGTTGACCTCCTCCAGGTAAATATGAAACATGCCCGTACATTTCAAGATTTTTGGTAATGACTATCTTATTGTCTTTGATTAAAATTGCCCTTGCACTGTTCCTAATTCTACACATTACTTAATCACCTCTAGAGTCCTTCTTCTTTTATATAAATATAACAAAAAAAGCTGTGAGACAGATTAACGCTATATATTTAAACCTCTCAGAACTATTACAGCTTATTTTTCTTCAAATGATCAATAAAATGTTTATTATGAACATAAAACCTTATAACCTTTGTAATCAGCCAAGCAGAAATAAGTCCTAACAAACTTCCTAATAAAATGCTTATGAATCTATATTGGACTAAAGTACTGACGTACTGATGATGGACTAGATTAGACAACATTAAAGCCATAGGAGTAGAAAAAAACAGCAACACTGTATAATTTTTCTTTGAAAAAAAATCTACAATCATATATAAAATAGAAATCACAAACATCTGGTCAAGAGTATTCCAATGAACTTCTAACATTAACGCAGCGATGATTAAGCCAATTATTGTTCCGATGATACGTTGAATATGTCTTGAAAAAACATCTCTAAAATTACTACCTTGTAGAATAGCAGCGCATGAGATAACAAGCCAATAAGGATTATATAGCTTCAAACTAAAACTTAAGTATGCAGCAAAAAAAAGAATTGCTCCATAAAAATAGCTATCAATGATAACTGAAGGATCATCTATGAGCCTCTCTTTAAAAGCTACTTGTTGGCCATAACTAATAACGTGACGCTTATCAAATAAAGATAGTATAAGAGCCATTATTATTGCTACTAGGACTCCTGCCATAAAGAATAGAGTCATTAAAGGGATTTTTGCAAAATCCAAATTGCTACTGACACCTATAGAAACAAACATCACGGAAAAATACGGGCCAGGTTTTTCAATTTTGTATAATCTAAAAAAGAATCTTCCTAAAAATGCAACAACACCTACAGCAATAGGCGCAGTCCAGCGGAAATGTGAGGCGCACATACCTAATAAGTTGCTACTAGCCATAAAAATACCAATTAAAAACAAGTACTTAGTTAAATATTTACGAGGAAATGGTTTGTAATAGTTAAAGGTAACGATCCCAAATGCACCAAAACTGGCAAATGCCAATTCACGTTGAAGATACCCAATCACGAATACAATTAGTATACATGCCATTGAAAAGAGATGACGAATATATGGATCATCTGTTTTCTTAATAAAAAATAGCTCTTTAATCATACAATTCCTCATCCTTCATCAAAATATAGCTCACGCTAATTGTACCATACCTAAAGTACTGGTTAAATATTAAAAGCGAAAAACCTTCTTGCATTTAAAATGAACCTTTGCTGACTAGGTAATAAATTTTTAATGCATAAAAAAGTATTAATTAGCTTATTTACTTCTGAAGAACAGACTTTACCTATTCTTTTTTATCAAAAAACCGAAAGCCTTTTTTATTTTTATTCTATCTGGTTTTTTTCATTCAATTACATAATTACTAAACAAGCTATTTTAATGGATAAAAGATTTACACCTATAAATCACAAAAAAATATTTCGACGTACTAAAAATAGTAGGAAAGCCAGCATATATTTGTAAAGATAATTATTCATTTTTTATGTATCCTTGATTTCTACATTAGCACCACTAGCTTTTGAGGCTGATTGGAAAAATTCCTAATCAAATGCCTATTTAGCTATTTTCTCTTAACGTGCAATCATAAGCTTATCTGTATCACTATAATTAATTTCGAAATTTCAAGGTTCATTGACAGAGCTTTCATAAATTGGGCTTTTGTAAAATTGACGATAACAATATGATTCATCGTTCCTGTATGGACAATGCTTAACTTTCTTGCGCTGTAACTGATTGGTTGACGAAATCCAGACGGAAGATATTTGCCTCAGTGGTAATATCATAAAAGCTGGTGAAATCCTTTTTTGGGTCACTCCGAAGCGTGGAACGACTGTGTAATTATAGAAAACATTGTCAGAAGAAGGTACGTCTGCAAAAAGCTTTGGGAGACAAAGTAGCTTAGCTATGCAGACAACTAAAACGAGCAGGGGAAGATCCGTCTTACTTTCATTGGTTGCTTTCTTTCTAAAAAGAGGCTCTTCCAAGCATCTTGGAAAGAGCCTCCTTTTGACTTGCTATTGTGGTGCACTTTGCAAGTTCCAGTCAATCGTCGTTGTATATTGCTTTGCCATCAGAGGTGTGTTCGCTGGGATATGGAGTTCTGATCCAAGGCTAAACTGCGTATCTGGCTTTTCTTTGACCATTTTATCCGGTGTTACAGTAGCAATAGTTTGCCCCTCTCCATTTAATGTTTGGTCGGTAAAGGTGGCGTAATCTGTAGTTCCGGCGGTTCCTTTAGGATGAATAGAAAGATCCATCCCCTCAAAGTCTGTCGTATCTAATTTGGCTGTTAAGGTCCAGCCGGCATTAGTCTGTCCCCGATAATCCCCGACTGTCAGTAAAGAATCAATAGATCTCCCACTCTGATCCACTTCTTTGTAGGTCTGATCCGCTGAACTAAGTTGATGGGAACCAAAGCTAATCGCAGATGGAGCTTGAGCAATTTTCAATTCTCCACCAGTAAAGGTAATATCAGAAGTCGTTTTTGTTGTGTCCGCCTTTGCGGCTTGAGCAAAGCTTCCTAAGCCAAGGCTTGTGCCTATCAGTAGGGTTCCTGTTAACAATAATTTATTCATGATTATTTCGCCTCTTTCTTTTTTATAACAAAGACTCCAACCAAAATAAGTAATAGGATTCCTTCTTAAAATAAGGCAGAGTCTGTGTTTTCGTTGATTTTCGGTAAACATGTTTTCCCTGGCGGTTGCCCCCTAGGATTTGCAAAAGGAAGCACTTGAGTTGCATTCGCAACATTGTCCGCTTCGGTAAAGCGAATGCCTACCTCTGTTTTCGCCAATAGTTCTTCTGCAAAGACAGAAGAGGAAATGCCAATTGATAGAACAACTAGTAAGAGAATCAGTGTAGGAACTCTCGTTTCATTTTTTTCACTCCTTTATGCGGCAGGAATCCTTTCTAGATTTCAAAGTAGCTGAACTCGGTATGTGCCAATTAATACTTTTTCGGGATCCTGTCATTCAGAATTGAGCGCAATTTTTTGATTGACTTGGGGCCTTTTTTTTACTTTCATCTGGCAGTTCAGCAATTAATTGGTTTTCCAGTCTTAATCTAATGTTTGTGCGATAATATTTTAGATGTTAATTTGTTTCAACAGCTTGAATTGCAAATTTCCCATCACATAAACATACTTTTCCTACATCATCCCGTTGCTGACATGAACCCATCGTTTGGTTAAACCGTTAAGATTCATTAATAAAGCTTGAGAGCTGTTTGTTACTCGGTTGGAGCCTCTAATAAACACCACTCTACAGTAGCACTCGCCCGTCCGATATTAGCTCCCTTCGAAACTTCTAACCTTGGTTTTAAGAAAATAGTGGAATTTATTTTTTCTATCATCTTAAACTTAGTGGGGACATCCCCTAGTTGTTGCTCAAAATCATTTATAGTAATATCACTCTCAGGTAAATCAACTCCCGGATCCTCAGTCTGCGGTGTTAAGTGTAAATCGAGTTGATTTTGTTTCCATATCATATTTTTTTCATTGTACTTAACTAATAATTGCCATCCGGGACTTTGTAACCCTCGCTTATCTGTAACCATAAATTTTAAGTCCTTTGTTACAGGCTGTAGCCAGTGCTCTTTACCATCAATCTTTGTATTCGGGAAATTAATATTAGGTAATTTAGATAGTGATAGCGGTCCTGCTTTAACATGTACACATACTGTTTTTTCTACTGGAGAAATTGGCTTTAGAGAGTATGTCAGTGAATAATCTCCTACTTTATTTGTATTAATTTTGTCTGCGCCACTTACTGACACTTTATCAAAAGTTAAAGGGTTCCCAGCATTGTCCGTTGCTGAACGAAATCCTTTGCTAACATTTAGTGAATCGCCAACAGTTAAATTAATATCTTGAACATCTAAGCTACTTTTGGTTTCTAAAACTTTTACTTCGTTCTGAGTTTCCATCCCATCGTAGCTGAAGATTAAAGGATATACACCAACTTTATTTGTATCAACTTTTCCATTAATCATTACTTGATCAGGGTTAACAGAATGACCATCTCGATCAGTTACAGTTTTAATATTAGATTTCTTATCCCATGAATCATATTGATAAATTACACTGTCTTGGGTTGTTAATTCACGTTGGTCAATCATAACTGAGGAATCGATCCAATTAGATTCAAGTCCATTTGAATCTGTCAATTTAAAACGCAGCGTATGTTTCCCGACCTGGTTAATAGGAGGTAGAGAAGCTTGTTCTTTTGCTCCAGGATCACTGGAACTACTTAAATCATAAGTTTGAACTTTATGAAATTCTTGTTGGTCGACAGATTCCCACAATGTTACATTTTGACTTGTTGGTGCTACAAAAGAAAATGTTAAATCAATAGCCTGTTGACGTCCGTAACTTTTATTCCCTGTAACAGCCGTAAGTAATTGAGGTGTCTGTGCCTTAAACAATGTTTTAAGAGTTACTGAACGTTGCAGCACCCTCTGATCACTGGAACTCAAAACAAAATCTGCTCCCTGTGAAGTCTTTGTTGTCGTAGCTTGAACATTAGACTGAGTGTCAATTGTTTTATTGAAAATATTAACAACTCTGCCAAATCGTTTAGCCACCATTTCAGCTGTTGGAAAGCCATCTTTTCTTAAATTCCACTGTATTGTAGGAGTTAAATATCCTCCCGGGAGCTGTGTGTTAATTCCTTTGACCTCGTCAAAGGAGGCAGGATCCAGATTGTACTCATTTTTACTATCCCATGGAGAAATATATACTGACCAGGTAGGAACATCTATTTTCATCGTATTAGAAGGTTTTGCACCATTTATTAAATACAGATTATGTCGATTCCAAAAATCTGTTTGACATTGATCCCAATCATAAAAAGTTGCCGTTCCGGTGATTTTATTATTTTGTGAGGGAAACATAAAACCTTTCGTATTGACTTTATTAGGGCTTTCATCAAAAGGTAACCCTTCTGCAGATAGCAACACATGTTTCTCCGCACCCAAAGATATATGGTTAGGAACCTTGTTTTTTGGAAGACCACTTTTAAATACATAGTCCCATAGCATACTCGCCACTCCGGATTCCGAGTCTCCCCTCATAGTTATACGAAGTACTGGTTTCCCTGTTGGATCATTAACTACATTAAATCCTTTTGTATTATTTATTGTCGCACCATGTCCTGGGTAATTATCTAGGGTCAAATTAAATATGGACGGATCTAACGCAAAAGCTTTGTCCACTGCATCTTTCAATGATGCCGGCGTTATATCTGCTTCGACAGATGAGCTTGAAAAAACAATATCGCATATAAAAGAAAGTCCAGTTAATCCAATAAAAGGGAAGTCACCGGCTGATGTATCAGAATTATCACAAGTACCCTGTAAATAGATAGGTATCACTTGTTTAGAACTTGAATATATATTTGAAATATCTGCATGAATACTTGGTGCAGGATCAGGTAATAGTTTTACTTTAACCCCACCGGGATTGTAAGCTTCACATTTTTGAACATTTGTTAATGATAGAACTAAAGCCATTCCTAACAATAATAAAATTACTAAACTTTTTTTCAAAACCCTTCCTCCTCTTCGTCGATTAGTTACGTATCCACTGGTGAATCAATTCATCGCATACCTACACCGTTTGATTATTGATGTTTTAAACAGGGGCTTCTTGGGAGTAGTTTTTCCTATTTTCTATGCTTACCTGGTAGTTCTTATAATTTTTGTCATGTTTAAGCTAACACTTTTATCCGTAGGCTTTTGCTTAGAATAAGAAAAATAAGTAAAACAATAATTTGGGAAATGAAGTTAAACCCTTTCAAATGGGAATAGAGCTAATCATTTAGCCATTATTTTCTAGCTTGATTCTTCTGAAGATCAGGAGTTCTCCCTCAATAGCCTTCTCATCTATTCTTTTATCTGAAAATAATCTAATAACTGCTTACTAACATAGTATTATTTGATTTTCTCCTATATTTTTAAACAACACATGGGAATATGTTCTTTTTTTGAGTGGTGACTTAATGCGCATGTAACAGTAGGAAAACATTGTTTAATAAAGCTGCCCATGTAATCTTAAAAGAACCAACTACATCATATAAGAATTTCACTTCTCGATCATGTGTAGTAGGATGTTTTTAAAGCTATCGCTAATTTCCTCCTAATAAATGTTCGTCAAATGTCATTATACTGAAAGTTAATTTATGTTTTTTTCGGATTGCAATTACGTTTCAACTATTCCGTGGTAAACTTTGTAACAGTTCCAAAAAAGAGAGCGTAAGTTTTCTTGTAAGGAGATAAAACAGGAGCGTGGTTCGATTGAGCCATCTAGAAGGCTTTTTTCACGTTGACGGGTTATCTTGACGGCTTTTCTACTGTTCTCTCATTGATTTCTATAACAGAAAACGAAGGAAAAAACGGCTTTATCGCTTAAAAAAAGAGGAGCGGCAATGAATACT
>JBPDWA010000006.1:0-251390 GCA_051295955.1 Enterococcus faecalis
TTTTAGATGCTATGCAGGCGATGGGGTGTACGGAACAAACAATGGTGACAATTCCTTCACAGAAATTTCAAGAAAAGCTAAGCTTGACGCATCAAATGAGTAGTAAATTTCGTGACTTAACTAAAGATATTACCGCAAAAATAGGTGAATTAATTCAACGAGATCAAGAAATAGCGAACCAAATCAACGAAGCAGTGACTTGACCATAAAAAGCGTGGAACGTTGTCTGAGAAAACTAAGAACTATACAGTTGGGCAAAATTAATAATCGCTTTATTTCATTACGATTGCGGTGGTATCGTTAGGTTCAGTTGGCGCTATTTGTTACTGGTTAATTTGTATCAAATATTGTTCAGATGCTAATTCTTCAAGCTATTGATAGTCTTGGTTATTTATTTTAACAGTTTTGTCAGCTTGTTTGATAAGCATACCTAAATTACAAGCGGAGATAGTGTGCCGTCACTGCTAGTGAATATATTGACAGTGTTAATAAAAAATAAGTTATTCTTTTGTGATATTCCTTATTCGCCGACAACCTCCCTTCATGTTATTTGCGAGTACTATATCTGTTACGCTTACTCTGTGAATGATGTAGGAGTGGTTATTTTTTTGATAAAGTTGTTTAAGCTTGTTTTTTACTATAATCAGCTAGAACTAGGGAAGCAATCCTTATATTAAGGACTTTTTCCTTTTCTTATTTGCATTTTATCAACTATATAAAAATGTTATTGTTCCCTTTTTAAATACAGAAAAGTGAGCAAACAAAAATTTATTTTAAGGTATTGTGTCAAAAAAATAAAAGCGTATTTCTATGTATTTTTAGCCGAAAAATAGGCGTAAACACGTAAAATAAAATTCGTGTTTACGTCTATTTTATTTATTGACGTCACAGGAGGGATTCGAACCCCCGACCGTCCGCTTAGAAGGCGGATGCTCTATCCGGCTGAGCTACTGTGACAATACGTTAGCAACAAAAACTATTATATGAAATCATCAACTGAATGTCAATCTATATTTGTTATTTTTGCGATAACAGCTAGGGGCTAGAATACTAATGATTAATCAGATTTAATATTCAGAAAATTAAAACAAATGTATTGGCTTTTACATGAAATTTAAGTATCTTGTTAACAATAATAAAAAAACAGGTGTTTATTATGAAGCAGGACTCTTTTTTAGATGTTAACTAAAAGAGTTCTATTCGCATTGCATGAAGGAATTGCCTTTATGGAATGCTTTTTTTATACCCTTTAATAAAAAGCTTTTAAAAAAGGAGGAGCACCATGAAAAAAATTTCATTTTTTTGATATTACCTTAAGGGATGGAGAACAAACACCTAGGGTCAACTTTAACACGAAAGAAAAAGTTCAACTTGCATTGCAGCTGGAAAAATGGGGCACTGATGTGATTGAGGCCGGATTTTCTATCGCTTCGTCGGGTGACTTTGAAGCTGTTGCAACAATTGGGAAAGCAGCTAGTAAAATGACGGTAACTGGCTTGGCGCGTTGTCAGAATGAAGATATTGATCGTGCTTACGAAGCACTAAAAACGGCGGAATTTCCTCAAATACATGTGTTTTAGGCAACTGATGAGGTTTATATGAACTACAAATTAAAAATGACAAAAGCTAAAGTATTAGCGTCCATCAAAAAATACGTGACGTATATTAGTTTGCTGTTTGAAAAAGTCCATTTTTCTCTGGAAGACGCTACTCGCACCAAAAAAAATATTTTTACTGGAAGCCATTCAAACAGCTGTTGCTGCTGGAGCTAAAATTAGTAATAGCCCTGATACGGTGGGCTATACTAATTTGACGGCCTACGGCGCTTTGTTTGCCTATTTAATCAACAATCTTCAAAGTAGTAAAGAAATTATTTTTCTTCTCATTGCCATGATGATTGGGGTATGGCCACCGCCAATAGCTTGTCGGCAATTGAAAAAGGTGCGAGACGGGTTGAAGGAACCATAAATGGTATTGGCGAACGGGCTGGCAATACAGCGTTGGAAGAAGTAGCCGTCGCTTTGGAGATTTGCCGTGATTTTTATCAATGTAAAAGTACGATTCAGTTGACAGAAACCAAACATACTAGCGATCTGGTCGGCATTGTTGTTCCAAAAACAAAGCAATTATTGGAGAAAATGCGTATGCCCATGTATTTGGTATACATCAAGATGGAAGATTAAAAAATCCTGAAACTTATGAATTATTACTCCTCAGCTAGTTGGCGTTGATACTAATACGTTACCTTTAGGAAAACTTTCAGACCGACACGCTTTTATGACCAAGTTAAAGGAGTTGGGCTATCAGCTTTTAACGGCCGCTAGTCAACAGCTTTTTCAGAAGCTTAAGGTATTGGCAGGCAAGAAAAGAAGATTACTGACCAGGATTTGCTTGCTTTAATAGTAGACGAGGTACGACTTGAGCAATAGCAATAGCAATAGCAATTGTTTGCAATTCAGCTGCAATATGTTTCCAATGAGTTTCAAGGAGCCATTGTCTCGGTCATTGAAGATTAAAACAAAGCATACCGCTTCTACCATTGGTTGCGGTACCATCCAAGCAATTTACAATGCAAATGGGAATTAAGCTTACAGGTGAACTACAGCCGGGAATATATGCCCAAGATATTATGTTAGCGTTAATTGCTCGTTATGGCGTTACGTTTGGTGTTGGCTATGCTGTTGAGTTCTATGGCCCATTAAAAAGCTTACGATGGAAGAACGCATGCCCCTTTGTAATATGGTCATTGAAGGTGGGCGAAAATGTGGATGATTGCACCGGATGAAAAAATATATGCTTATGCTAAAAACCGTGAGTAAGCTCCGGTAGATTTTGCCGCTGTCTTAGCCGGTTGGCAGTAGCTTTATACCGATGAAATGGCTAAATTTGCTTATGAATTAATGGTGGATGTCACTGAATTAGCTCCTTTTATCACTTGGGGCACCAATCCAGAAATGGGCGTAGCTGTAGCTTTCCCTGAAGCTTTTCCTGATATTAAAAAATGAAGCTCAGCGCTATGCTTATGAATATATGGACTTACAGTCGGGACAGACAGCAGCGGAGATTCCGGTTCGTTATGTTTTTATGGGTCCCTGTACCAATGGCCGATTGTCCGATTTACAAGAGGCAGCGAAAATTAACCAAGGAAAGCAGATCAAAGTCGGTGTGACCGGATTGTTGTTCTAGGGTCACACCCAGGTCGAGCGGCTGCTGAAAAAATAGGTTTGGACCAAATATTTATGACAGCGGGAGTTGAGGGACGTCAACCTGGCTGCTCTATGTGCTTAGGCATGAATCCTGATAAGGTACCGGAATGCATGCACTGTGCGTCAACTTTTAATCGCAATTTTATCGGCCGTCAAGGAAAAAATGCTCGGATGTACTTATGCAGTCCAGCCATGGCCGCTCTCGCAGCGCTCAATGGCACATTTGTCGATGTTCGTACTTTAACTAGGAGGAAATCATTAATAGAATCATTTACAGTATATAAAGGAAAAACTGTTTTTTTCATGTTGGATACTATTGATACTGTTCAATTAATCCCTAAAGCATAATCGAACCGGATTGAAAAGACTGGATTTGGTGAATTTCTTTTTGATGACTGATGTTATTTAGTGAATCGCCAACAAAAACCGGACTTTGTCTTAATTAAACCGCAATATAGTGAAGCAACGATTTTGGTTGCTGGAGATAATTTTGGGTCGGGTTCATCTAAAGAATATGCAGCATGGCCTCTACTAAATTATGGCATTAAAG
Source organism: Enterococcus faecalis (assembly GCA_051295955.1). Classification (GTDB taxonomy): domain Bacteria; phylum Bacillota; class Bacilli; order Lactobacillales; family Enterococcaceae; genus Enterococcus; species Enterococcus faecalis_A. The sequence goes on from JBPDWA010000006.1 coordinate 3,757, forward strand.
TGGTCATCACTAAAGGTTTTAGTTATTTTTTTTTATGAACGCTATTAAAAATGGCTTATTACCGCTAGTTTTACGGCAAGCTGCTTAAACTTATTTGACAGCCTTAGCGCCTTCAGCTGTTGTTACGATTGCTTTACAGCAACAAAAAGTAAACACCGCTACTGACTCTTTTACTTTTGAGATTGCCGCTACTAGGCAGTATAAATTGCTTAATGGTCTGAATGAAATTGAAAGCACCATGCAAAAGCTTGCAGCGATTGAAGCCTACGAAAAAATCAGACCTCTTTATTAAAAGAGAACAGCCGGAAAGTTGGATGAAAATCTTTTTTTTCATTGACTACGTACTTATTTTTTGTTAAAGTGATATTGTTGTAATTGTGGACTCCACAGCTACAACCGCACAGAACAAGTCAATAAGCATGAGCTAGAATCATCACTTGGGATGGCGAGTCTAAGTTTAAAAGAAGGAGGTGCTGTATAGCATGTACGCAATTATTAAAACTGGTGGCAAACAAGTAAAAGTTGAAGTCGGCCAAGTAATCTACGTCGAAAAATTAAACGCAGAAGCTGGCGAAAAAGTTGTCTTTGACGAAGTAATTTTAGTAGGTGGCGATTCTACAAAAGTTGGAACACCAACTGTTGCAGGAGCGACTGTTGAAGGAACAGTGGAAAAACACGGCAAACAAAAGAAAGTCGTAACGTTCCAATACAAACCCAAAAAACATTCACACCGTAAACAAGGCCACCGTCAACCTTACACAAAAGTAGTTATTGAAGCAATCAACGCTTAGTCTTTTAGGTTCTAAGAAAGAAGGCCTATTAATGATTACAGGTACGTTTAAGCGTAATGAGGCAGGTCGAATCGTTTCATTCGAATTAAGTGGACACGCTGAAGCGGGTCCTTATGGCAGCGATATTGTTTGTGCAGCTGTTTCGGCACTTGCTATCAGCACAGTCAACGGGATTGATGCTTTAGCTGGTTTTGAACCAATTGTCGAAATGAATGAAGACGAAGGCGGTTACCTGTATGTCGGAACGCTTTCGACAATCAATCAGGAACAAAAAAATATTGCCCAAATTCTATTAGAAAATCTATTATTAGGTTTACAGACAATAGAAAAAGAAAATCTTGAATTTATTCAAATAAATACAATTACAGAAAAGTAGGAGGTGCAGTCGATGTTGCTAACTATGAATTTACAATTATTTGCCCACAAAAAAGGTGGCGGTTCTACTTCCAACGGCCGTGACTCTGAATCTAAACGCCTAGGCGCAAAAAGTGCTGATGGTCAAACAGTAACTGGTGGATCAATTTTATACCGTCAACGCGGAACAAAAATTTATCCAGGAGTAAACGTGGGGATTGGTGGTGACGATACTTTATTCGCTAAAGTTGACGGCGTAGTACGTTTTGAACGTAAAGGTCGTGACAAAAAACAAGTATCTGTTTATCCAGTAGCACAATAATTTATGAATCACTAAAGCTCTGTCTCTTGTAAAGCAAGAGATAGAGCTTTTTTTGATGAATAAAAATGGCCGGTGAAAATAACGCTTCTTTAGTCAGCTTATAAAGTAGAGTGACGAAAAAATAGAGAAAATAATTCAAAAAATACTTGTCTAATTATTGAAAATAATGGTATATTAAAAATGAAAAAAATAATATACATATAGGAAAGAAGGGTACTATGCAAGCAAATTTTGATAAAATAAAAAAATATGTTCACTGGATTTTAGATTGTGTTTTAGGGATATTGGGTCTATTAATTGTAATATTTATGGTTCGTCATTTGGTTGATATCAGTACATATATTTTCAAACCGATGTCGCCTACAAACTTTTCGCAAGTGATGCAGGAAGTAATTTCATTTTTCATGTTGTTTGAGTTTATTATGATGATTTTGCGCTATATTCAAGAAGGACACCATATTCCTATCCGCTACCTTATACTAATTTGTATTACGGCTATTTTACGCCAATTGATGGTGATCCACGGAGAAGGCATGCAGACCTTATTGCTAGCTTTTTCAATCTTGTTACTAGTCTGTGTTCTTTATATTTTGGGATTAAGCGGAAACCAATTTCACTCATCAGGTAAGTCAACAATGGAAGAAGACTTTATAGGCGAAAAGAAGCGCTGAGCAGCAGGGGAATCCTTGACGCTGTTTTTGGCTTAGTGTATAGTGTTGGTAATTTAAATATTAAATGTTTTTTAATTATTAATCTTAAAAAAATAAAAAACTTAATAAAATAGCAAACTTTATCAGTTATACTGAAGAGAATGAAAGGGGGAATGCTTATGTACGCAGTGAAAGTCTTGCATGGCTATATTACAAAGGAAGGACGGCGTACACGTGACAAACAAAGTGCAATTATATTTTCAGATAAGAAAGTAGCCATGCAATTTGCGGACAAAATTGGCGGCCGCGTGAAAAAAATGAATGACACACTTGGTAACTAGGAAGTCAAGCAGAGCAGAAGGCGGAGAATTTAAGTGAAGCGTTTAATAAACTAAAGAAGAGAAAACAGACTGGATACCTGTCGTTTTCTCTTCTTTTTTGTTGATTTACACTTATCAAAAGGCGCCCTCAAGGGACTAGTTGATTTCCTTAGAAATTGGTTAAAAGGAATCTAACGCACCTCGTGTTTTTCTCCGATGAGTTTGCTATAATAAATGAGAAAATAAAAAAAGAAAGCTGAGTGAAGCAGATGACAGCAAGAGTAGAAAAGCTACGACAATTAATGAAAAAAAATGATTTAACAGGCTTTTTAGTGACGAGTCCTTTTAATTTACGCTATTTGACTGATTTCACTGGAACGACGGGATTAGCGCTGATTACGCTCGAACAAGCCTATTTTGTAACAGATTTCCGTTATACGGAACAAGCAGCTGCTCAAGCGCAAGGGTTCGAAATTGTAAAAAATAATGGCCCGATATTTGATGAAGTAGTGAACCTTGTAGAACAAGCGCAATTAGAAAATGTAGCCTTTGAGGAACGACAAGTAAATTTTGCCGATTACAGTATATTGGAAGAACTTCTTCCTTGTGAGTTGATACCTGTTTCAGGGTTGATTGAAAGTTTGCGGGAAGTAAAAGAGGCTAGCGAGATTACTTTAATTCAGAAAGCTTGTGAAATTGCGGATGCCGGTTTTAAGCACGTGCTTGAAATTATTAAACCTGGTATGACAGAAATTGAAGTGGCCAATCAACTGGATTTTTTCATGCGCTCTAAAGGCGCTTCCGGCGTTTCTTTTGACATAATCGTAGCTAGCGGCCTCCGTTCGGCTATGCCTCATGGCGTTGCCTCTTCAAAAGTCATTGAAGCCGGTGATTTAATTACCTTAGATTTCGGTTGTTACTATGAAGGCTACGTTTCTGATATGACCAGAACTTTTGCACTCGGTTCCATTGATGAGAAATTAAAAGAGATCTATCAAATTGTTCTAGAAGCTCAGTTGAAAGTTTTAGAAGCAGCTAAACCGGGTTTAACTGGGGTTCAATTGGATGCGATTGCTCGTGATCATATTGCTGCTTATGGTTATGGTGATGCGTTTGGACATAGTACGGGACATGGGATTGGTTTGGAAATTCATGAAGGCCCCAATGTATCTTTCCGTGCCGAGCAACCATTCGTACCAGGCAATGTAATTACTGATGAACCGGGTATTTATATACCAGGACTTGGCGGTGTGCGGATTGAAGATGACTTGTTAATCACAGCTGATGGCAATCAAGTACTCACTCATGCACCAAAAGAAATAATTATTTTATAGCATACAGAAGCTCTTTGACTATTCGGGCTTAACAAGGTTGAACAATGATTTTGTCATGCAGCGTCAGCAACATGGCAGGTCCTGGGTTTGTTTTAAATTCTAGTCAGCGAAAATGGGCAAGCATATCTAGAAATTTGAACCTTTGGAAACGATGGGAACATCTAAATTATCTGGTAGCAGCCAGAAAAACGTAATGAAGTTAACAGAAAACTTTGGGGATATGCAGAACCGTATAGTTATTTTAGCAAACCAAAATCAACTGAGTTTTTTAAAAATGAGTATGAATGAACATTGAGTCAAACTCTTAAAATATTTTGCAACTGAATAAAAAACGGGGAAATACTTCGCTTTTGCAGAAGTGTTTTTTCGGTTAAACAAGCAAAAGAATCTTTGATTTTTTAAAAGGAACTTCGCTTTTCTGGTAGCGAAACTAGCTATTTAATGATACACTAGGAACGAGCAAATGATAGCATAATGCAGAAAATGTTCTTTGACAATGCAAGGGTGATAAGGTAGTATGTTTCCGTGCGCAAAGAATGGAAGGAAACGCAAACTTTCACAATATCATCAATGAAATTAGCGCATTTGACAAATGAGAAGCCTTACGGAAGAGTCGTGTCGATTGAAGAGCATACTTTAAAAAACACCGCTGTGGCTTTGTCCACTTACCAGCTTGTTTTAGTAGCTACTGAATAGGCGCAGGCTGGAAAGGACTGTTTGAACGGCTGGCAAAGGGTGTTTCGTTGGCTGTTGACTAGCTTGAACTCGTTTGGAATCGATGAGGAGGACAAAAGAATGTCAGAAGAAAAAAATCTAGTAATTAATGCAAAAGATTCTTTAGGTGAAATTGTTATTGCACCTGAAGTGATTGAAGTAATTATCGGCATTGCCGCATCAAAGGTAGAAGGCGTTTATGGCATGCGTGGCACATTTGCCAACAATGTTAATGAACTTTTAGGGCGAGCAGCTCACGGCAAAGGTGTTTACTTAAAAACAGAGGCGGATGGACTTAAAGTAGATATCTATTGTTACTTAAATTATGGCATTTCCGTTCCAAAAGTAGCTCTAGAGATGCAAGATAAGGTTAAACAACAAGTTTTATTTATGACTGATATTGACTTAGCGGAAGTCAATGTACATGTGGTTGCTGTCGTTCCTGAGAAATTACCAAAACCTGATTTTGATGAATTATTTGCTGAAGACGGAGAAGAAGATGAGTAAGTTAGATTTAACTCGTCACGAGATCCGCGAAAAAGCTTTACAAGCGTTATTTCCTTTAGATTTTAACGCTGATTTAGACAAACAAGCTGCAATCGATCATGCACTGGCTTTGGATCACTATGAGATTGTTAGCGAAGACGGTCAAGATTTGGTTCCTGGCTATCTTGATTTACTAGTAGGCGGGGTTTGCGGCCGCAAAGCAGAATTAGACGAAATTATCAAAGATCACTTAGGAGAAAACTGGACGCTTAAGCGTTTGGCCAAAGTGGACGTAGTCATTATGCGAATCGCACTTTTTGAAATGGTGTATGTCTCTGATGTGCCTAATACAGTTGCTTTAAATGAAGCTCTTGAATTAACCAAAAAATATAGCGACGATCGTTCACGTAAGTTCGTTAACGGCGTGTTATCTAATGTCATGAAAGAAATCGATTCAAAGTAACACTACTTTGAGTCGTTTTCTTTTATTTTTCATCGGTTAGTCATGTTCTGATTAGGTGTATTATGCTAGAATAGAATCTATAAAATGAATGACGAAAGTTAAGTAAAGGAGTGAACGGTTATGGCCGAAATCATCAACGGGCGTCAGTTGGCTGATAAGATGCAAGCTGAACTCAGCACAGAAGTGGCTCAGCTAAAAGCAGCCGGGCTTCAACCTGGATTGGTAGTTTTGTTGGTAGGTGAAGATCAAGCGAGTCAAACATATGTAAAAAATAAAGAATTAGCGGCTAAGAAAATTGGGATTTTTTCTGAAATACGACGTTTTCCAGAGTCCATAACTGAAGTAGAATTGTTGCAGGCAATTGAAATGTGCAATCAGGATGCTCGTTTTCATGGGATTTTGGTACAGTTACCGCTGCCTAAACATATAGATGAAGAAAAAGTGCTATTGGCTATTGATCCCTTGAAAGATGTCGATGGCTTTCATCCGCTAAACCTAGGGCGGTTATTTGTTGGAAAGCCTACGATGATTCCTTGCACACCCTATGGCATTATGAAAATGCTTGCTGCTTATCAAATTAACGTAGCAGGCAAACATGCGCTGGTCATTGGTCGCAGTAATATTGTCGGCAAACCGATGGCGCATCTTTTACTGATGGATAATGCCACAGTAACTGTTGCTCATTCGAAAACACAAAATTTAGCGGCCCTTGCCAAAGAAGCAGATATTTTAGTGGCTGCCATTGGCCAAGCTGAATTTGTCACGAAAGAATTTGTCAAACCTGGAGCTGTAGTGATTGATGTAGGAATGAATCGCAATGCTTCGGGCAAATTGGTGGGTGATGTGAAGTTTGACGAAGCGGCTCCCCTTGCCAGCTACATCACACCAGTTCCCAAAGGTGTTGGACCTATGACTATTACGATGCTGATGGAACAAACAGTGGCAGCAGCAAAAAAACAGAAATAAGGTGAATCAATGACGCAACAGTATTTAACGGTGACGGCGTTGACGAAGTATTTAAAGCGTAAATTTGACGCAGATCCATATTTAGGAAGAGTTTATTTGACTGGCGAAATTTCTAATTTTCGTTTGCGAGCAAATGCTCATCAGTATTTCAGTCTGAAAGACGATCATGCCAAGATCTCGGCGATTATGTTCAAATCCGCTTTTCAAAAGCTTAAATTTCAGCCTAAGGAGGGCATGAAAGTTTTAGTGGTTGGACGAGTGTCCTTATATGAAAGTGGCGGCTCCTATCAAGTTTACGTGGAGCATATGGAGCCTGATGGAATTGGTGCTTTATATCAAGCTTTAGCAGAACTGCGAGAAAAATTAAGCAAAGAAGGCTTATTTGATGGACCAAAAAAATCTTTACCTCGTTATCCTAAACGAATTGCTGTAATAACAAGTCCCAGCGGTGCTGTCATCCGAGATATTATTACAACTGTGAAACGACGTTTTCCAATCACGCAATTGGTTCTTTTCCCGACCTTAGTTCAAGGAGAGCAGGCGGCAGATGATCTAGTTAGAAACATTCAACGAGTTGAAGCTTTGGGTACTTTTGATACAATGATTATTGGACGTGGCGGCGGTTCGATTGAGGACTTATGGCCGTTTAATGAAGAGCGGGTAGCTCGAGCGATTTATGCTGCCAAAACACCGGTAATTTCTTCTGTTGGGCACGAAACAGATGTGACGATCGCTGACCTTGTTGCTGATGTTCGGGCAGCTACACCAACGGCTGCTGCTGAATTAGCGGTGCCGGTTCTCAATGAAGAGTTATTGAAGATTAATGATCGCAAAAGCCGCTTGGAGCAAAGTTTTCTCCATGTGCTACAGCAAAGGGCTCAGCGTTTTCAGCGCTTGCAAGAATCCTATGTTTTTAAGCAGCCTAATCGGCTTTACGAAGGACAGTCCATCAAGTTGGATCAAACGATTCAACGTTTAATGAAAGCAATGGAAACTATTTATCATCAAAGTCAACGGAAAGCGCAAGCTATTATCTTTGAATTGCAACAGCAGTCACCTAAAGGACAGTTACGAGAATTGCAACAGCAAGTAAATTACCTGAATAAAACCTTGTTGGATCGCATTCAGCAAATAATGGCTGACAAGCAAGTTCAATTTGCTTCAACAGTTCAGCAATTAGAATTGTTGAGCCCTTTAAAAATCATGGGACGTGGGTATAGTTACACCACCAAAGAAGAACGAGTGATTAAATCAGTAGCTGAATTGTCAACCGATGATACAGTTACGATTCATTATGCAGATGGCACGATTGAAGCCGCAGTTCAATCAGTAGTGTCGAAAAAGAAGGAGTAGTGGAGAATGGCAGCAGAAGAAAAAACTTTTGAGCAATCATTAAATGCTTTAGAAGAAATTGTCCAACGGCTGGAACGAGGTGATGTACCTCTTGAAGAAGCACTGGAAGCCTTTCAAGAAGGCATGGCTTTAAGCAAACAATGTCAAGATACTTTGGAAAAAGCCGAAAAAACGTTAACGAAAATGATGACTGAAAGCAACAGTGAAATCTTGTTTGAAGAGAGCGAGGCTGAATGATGCAGACGTTGGCTCAGCAGCAGTTGGTACAGGTTGAACAAGAGATGGAAGCTTTTATTTGCGAGCATACCAACAACGAGTTGTTGCAAGAGGCAATGCTATATTCGATTCATGCAGGCGGCAAGCGGTTGCGGCCCTTGTTGGTTTTAACAACAGTTGCGGCTTTTCAAAAAGAGCTGGATAAGGCTGTGTATCAAGTTGCAGGTGCTTTGGAAATGGTCCACACTTATTCTTTGATTCATGATGACTTACCTGCAATGGATAATGATGACTTGCGTCGGGGCAAGCCGACCAATCATAAGGTTTTTGGCGAAGCTCACGCTATTTTGGCAGGGGATGGCTTATTAACGGGAGCCTTTCAATTATTATCATTAAGTCAAATAGGTTTATCTGAAAAGGTTTTGTTGCTACAACAGCTTAGTCGAGCGGCTGGAACCCAAGGAATGGTTGCTGGCCAAGCCGGAGATATACAAGGAGAACGTCAAGCATTGGATTTGGCTCAATTAGCAGCAGTGCATGAAAGAAAAACCGGAGCTCTGATTGAGTTTGCCTTAGTGGCAGGCGGCATATTAGCTCAACAGCCGGAAGTTGTTATTTCATTGTTGGCGCAATTTGCCAAACATTATGGACTAGCTTTTCAAATAAGAGATGATCTATTAGATGTGACCAGTTCTGAACAAGCTCTAGGCAAAAAAGTCGGACGTGATCAAGCGCTGAATAAAAGTACGTATCCGAGCCTTTTGGGTTTAGCGGGCGCTAAGGAAGCTTTGGCTCAACAGCTTTCATCAGGTACTGAGGTTTTAAGGATTTTGAAAACAACAGTGCCGAACTTTCAGCCGGAAGAATTGGCACAATTATTACAGCAATTGCAATTGACGTAGAAAGAAGGCCTTTATGAAAAAAGAACGGGTGGATGTGCTGGCGTTTACTCAAGGATTATTTGAAACTAGAGAAAAAGCTAAGCGCGGTGTTATGGCCGGGCAAGTATATAATGACAAAAATGAACGCTTGGACAAGCCGGGAGAAAAAATTTCAATCGAAACACTGTTACAGATTAAAGGTCATCAACTGCCTTATGTGTCCCGTGGTGGGTTGAAATTGGAAAAAGCACTGAAAGTATTCCAATTGGATGTTACAGATAAAATAATTTTAGATATTGGTGCTTCTACCGGTGGGTTTACCGATGTTGCTTTACAAAAAGGCGCTCGTTTAAGCTATGCTTTAGATGTTGGCTATAATCAGCTAGCGTGGAAAATTCGCCAGGATGAACGGGTAGTCGTGATGGAACGCACTAATTTTCGTTATAGCAAACCAGAAGATTTTACCTGCGGGCTGCCGGAAATGGCCACTATTGATGTGTCGTTTATTTCACTACGATTGATTTTGCCGCCTTTACATGAAATCTTACGGTCCGGGGGTTCTGTGGTGGCGTTGATTAAGCCTCAGTTTGAAGCAGGTAAAGAATTTGTGGGTAAAAAAGGGATTGTCCGTGATCCTAAGATTCATCAACTGGTAATTGAAGAGATTGTTGCATTTGCAACGCAACATGGCTATGATGTAAAAGCCTTAGATTTTTCTCCGATTACTGGAGGTGAAGGAAACATTGAATTTTTAATTCATTTGATTTCCGTCCCGGAATTGGGAAGTTACCAAAGTTCAACGAGTATTGAGGCAGTTGTCGCTTTTGCTCATGAGCAATTAGATAAGTAACTAGCAGTAAGTCAGAAGCAGTTTGTTTCTTAAACTAACGCTTGTATGAACAGGCTTGGTCAGAGAAATGAAGCCATGTTTCTGGCTTATTTTTGCTTTCATATAGATGAGCGTGCTGTCAGCAAGTTCGTTGGGGAAGCTGTGGAAATCAGTCGATTGATCAGTAGTATGGCATTGACGCTAACACGCTTGATATTCCTACTTTCAAAATGCAATAAAATAAGCTATGATGAAAACAAGAGAAACGTCGTGAAGGAGTAGATGAGATTGAGAAAAAAAGAGCGGCATCGGTTAATCACTCGCTTGCTTACTGAAAAAAATATCCAAAAACAAGATGATTTCGTCCATTATTTACAGGAAAAAGGAGTCACGGTTACTCAAGCGACGATTTCCCGTGATATTAAAGATATGAAGCTAATCAAAGTACCTTCTGTTGAAGGCGGCTATCGTTATAGTTTGCCGGCAGTCAGCCGAGCAGATACTAGCGCCAAGTTAGATAAATTGCTAAAAGATGCCTTTATTTCAACGGATCAGATGGAAAAGTACGTTGTGTTACATACGATTCCAGGAAATGCTGCCGCTTGTGCAAACTTAATTGAAAAAAAACATCAGAAGTGTTTATTCGCAACGATTAGTGATGACGACAGCGTACTGATGATTGCGAAAACAGAAGCAGCTGCGCAAGAATTGTACCAAGAGTTTTTGGAGTATTTATAGATTGTGAGGTAGATGAGGATGTTACAAGAACTTTCAGTAAAAAACTTCGCCATAATCTCGGCCTTGCATCTGGAGTTTCAGATGGGAATGACCGTCTTAACGGGAGAAACAGGAGCTGGGAAATCCATCATTATTGATGCAATGGGTCTTTTAACAGGCGGACGCGGCTCAAGCGATTACATACGTCAAGGAGCTGCTAAGTGTACTCTAGAAGGATTATTTACACCACCTGAAAATCCGGAGTTGACTCAATTGCTAGATGACTTAGGTATTGAATCACAAGACGAGGGATTGATTATTCAGCGAGATATCACTGCTTCAGGAAAAAACGTTTGTCGTGTTAATGGTCGGATAGTCACTATAGCAAATCTAAGAAAAATGGGTGAATATTTAGTGGATATTCATGGCCAAAATGAACACCAAGAACTGATGCAAAGCGAACGCCATATTCATATGTTGGATGATTTTGGTGGTCAAAAACTGTTGGCGATTAAACAGCAGTATCAAACCTTGTATGGAGAATATCGCTTGCTGGAGCAAAAAGTGCGAAATCGACAAAAAAATGAAAAAGAATTTGCACAACGAATGGATATGCTGCATTTTCAAAGTGACGAAATTGCAGCAGCCAATTTACTTCCGGGAGAAGAAGAACAGCTCATGGAAGAACGGAATAAATTAAGCAATTTTCAAAAGATTGCCGATGCACTGGCAGCCAGCTATGCAGCGATTAACGAAGAAGAAAATAGCAGTTTGGATAAAATCGGTTTTGCAATGAATGAATTGGCTTCAGTTGAAATGCTGGATCCTGAGTATAAGGCATTAGCCGATACAGTTCAAAATGCCTATTACTTATTACAGGAAGCTAGTGGTGATTTATCTCGGCAAGTAGATGGACTTGAATTGAATGAAGATCGGCTGAATGAAGTGGAATTAAGATTGGAACTCATCCGACAAATGAAACGCAAATATGGCGATTCTATTGAAACGATTCTAGCTTATTATCAAGAGATCACGCAAGAGCTAGCTGATGCTGATTTTTTAGAAGGCCGCACAGGTGAATTGGAAGCGTTGCTCCAGGAAAAGCAAAAAGCGGTGATTCATCAAGGGTTACAATTGCGTAAAATCAGAAAACAAATCGCCGGTCAGCTACAAGAAAATATCTTACGTGAACTAAAAGAGCTGTACATGGAACGTACTGAATTTGAAGTTCGCTTTACAAAGCATACGCCAGAACAGTTGACGGAAAATGGCTTGGATGACGTAGAGTTCTATATTACGACCAACCCGGGAGAGCCTTTGAAACCATTGGTAAAAGTCGCTTCAGGTGGAGAATTATCCCGAGTGATGCTAGCGTTAAAAACAATTTTTTCCAAAACTCAGGGTATTACCAGCATCGTATTTGATGAAGTGGATACCGGTGTCAGTGGTCGTGTGGCTCAAGCTATCGCAGATAAAATCTATCAGATCTCCCAAGGCTCACAAGTGCTTTGTATCACGCATTTGCCGCAAGTAGCCGCTGTAGCGGATGAACAATATTTTATTGCCAAAGAGATTGTAGGTGAGCGGACGGAAACCAAGGTTCAGGTTCTTACGCCTGACGAGCGGATTGCTGAGATTGCCAGAATGCTGGCCGGCAGTGAAATTACCAAATTAACAATCGAACATGCCAAAGAATTATTAAACATGGCACAAAAAAAATAAAAGGTGGGATAGAAGGTTACAAAGCCGACTATCCTACCTTTTATTTTGTTGTATATTGCGGGCTGAAATGACTGCAGGTATTAGTCTTAGAGACTAAGAATAGCAGTTAGTAAAGTTGAGCCGACAATCGCTAACAACATCAACCAAACAACAATCTTGGTGATTTTGGAAAATTTACTTTGTTGTTTGTCGTTCATATATTCCACGTCCTTTTTGTCATTACTGTGTTCAGTTTACCTTTTTTTGCGGCAAACAGCAACTAAAAATTAAAGTAAGTTCTTCTTTTTTAAGCTGCGGATCGCCCAAACGCACAAAACGACTGTAATGATGAAAATCCACCAAAAAGCGTCTGCCCGCTCAGCAAAAGGCAATTTCACGTTCATCCCAAAGACGCCACCAATAATGGCTGGAATTGTTAAAACAATAGTTAAAGAAGTTAAAATTTTCATTACATTGTTGAGGTTGTTAGAAACAATCGCCGAAAAGGTGCTACTGATATTGTCAACTAATTTCAGTTGAATCTGAGTAGAAGTTAAACCTTGTTTCGTTTCAACCAGAATATCGTGTAAATGAGGCAGATGTTCTTTGGGATCATTTACTAATTTGATGCGATATAAACGTTTTAATACTTCCGCATTTGCTGAAAGCGCTGATTCAAAATAAACTAAGCTTTTTTGAATATCCATCATTTGGTAGAGTTGGCTATTTTCAGTAGATACTTGTAGCTCACCTTCCAACTTGGCTGTTTGTTTGGTTAATTCTTTTAAGTATAAATTGAAAGATAATGATATCTCCCACAAAAGCTGTAAAAATAATGTTTGTTCAACAGAGATTGTACTGGAGACAAATGTTTGCGTTAATAAAAGTTTGGCAAAGTCTGCCGTATCATCAGAGACTGTCAGCAATTGTCCATTATTTGTGAGAATAATTGCAAATGGGCAGGTTTCTAACTGCATATAACCGCTAGGACTAACACTGGCTTTCGGGTAGCGCATTAGCATTAACAATGGTTGTTCCTGTTGGTTTTGATAAAGACCTTCAAAGCGAGCATTTTCTTGGGCGTCAAGGGCGCCAGTAATGTAGTCTCTTGGCAAATTATAAGTAGTAATTAATTGGGTGATTTCTTCTTCGCTGGGATGTTCCACACGAATCCACTTAACGTCAGTACTCGGCTGGTTAACTGTCACCAGCTGTTGATTCTTCATTGTTAAATAATTAATCAAAGGCTCTTCACTCCGTTCAAAAATCTTAAGGCTACTTTTATTATACGAAAAAATTATTACAAAAGGGATAGAAATGCTTGGTTATGCAATATTATTGTAATTAGGTATCAATTTTTAAAAGAAATGAAACATCTGTGTAACGTTGATCAAGTATAGTTATGGTAGGTATAGTGAAAGGAATTGTTGTAAGAATGGTGTCACCATCAATTGTTAGAGTATTTTGGTATTTATTCCCGATTATCGTACTGTTTGCATGTAATTACTTAGTTTCCACTTTTTCGCTGACGAAGCGATTTAAAATAAAGGCACCTGACATCGCGATCCCTTTTTTATTTATCGGTTTACACGAACTATCAAAAGATAGTTACAATCAATCAATTGTACCTTATGTAATTATTTCAGTATTGTTATTAGGCATTGGCGTCGCTTTTTTTCAAGCGTATTACTACGGAGAAATTTTATATGGCAGATACTTCAAAATGTTTTGGCGACTTACGTTCTTGCTAACGCTTTTGCTATATATTTTGATGATTTTGTTCAATATCGGTCATTTTTTAGGCTGATACTCCGTAGCGAATAGGGGAAAATTGAGGTCAGTACCGAAGTCCTCCACTTCTCCCCACCATTTGTGGGGATTTTTTATTTTTTGATAGAATGGGTGGTTTTTTTACAAGAAAATTTTGATTTATAAAGGTTTATAACGCTTTCTCTGAACGCCGCATCACCACTTGAAATATTACAATTTATTTAAATAACAGAAAAATATCAAAGTTTTTAGTTTTATGGTGGTAGAAAGTGGTGGAATGTGGTAGACTTGTTTTATCAAATGGAGAAGTGGGGAATTGGCCATGTTTATGGGTGAATATCAACATAATATTGACGCCAAAGGCCGCCTCATTGTGCCTGCAAAATTTCGCGAAGGTCTAGGTGAAAAATTTGTAGTAACACGAGGAATGGATGGCTGTTTATTTGGTTATCCTTTGAGCGAGTGGGAGACTATTGAAGCCAAGCTTCAAGAAATGCCCTTAGCAAAAAAAGACGCCCGCACATTCGTTCGTTTCTTTTATTCTGCAGCGACAGAATGTGAAATTGACAAACAAGGTCGTATCAATATACCCACTAATCTAAGAACGCATGCCCAATTAGAAAAAGGGTGTGCAATTATCGGCGTATCAAACCGGATTGAAATCTGGAATGAAGCTCGCTGGAATGAGTTTACAGAAGAAGCAGAAGAAAATTTCGATGAACTAGCTGAAACAATGATTGATTTTGGATTTTAGGAATGAGGCAGAACATGACAGAACAATTTCACCATTACACTGTTCTTTTAAAAGAAACTGTTGATGGCTTGAACATACGGCCAGATGGGGTATATGTGGATTGTACTTTAGGCGGTGGCGGACATAGTGAATATTTGCTTTCACAACTAAGCCAAGCCGGTCATCTGTATGCTTTTGACCAAGACCAAAAAGCTTTGGATCACGCGGCTGTTCGTTTGAAAAAATACGTCGACAAACAAATGGTGACGTTTATTAAAGCCAACTTTCGTGATTTAAATGAAAAATTAGCGCAACAGCATGTCCATCAAGTTGATGGCATTCTCTATGATTTAGGCGTCTCATCTCCCCAGTTGGATGAAGCCCAACGTGGATTTAGTTATCATCAAGATGCTCCATTAGATATGCGTATGGATCAAGAAGCTGCATTCAGTGCCTATGAGCTGGTGAATACTTATGATTATCATGATTTAGTTAAAATATTTTTCCGTTATGGTGAAGAAAAGTTTTCCAAGCAAGTGGCTCGAGAAATTGAGCGTGTGCGTGCCAAACAGCCGATTGCCACGACTGGTGAGCTGGTAGATATCATTAAAGCGGTGATTCCAGCACCGGCAAGACGCAAGGGGGGCCACCCTGCTAAGCGGATTTTTCAAGCGATTCGAATTGCAGTCAATGATGAGTTGGGAGCTGTAGAAACTTCATTAGAACAAGCGATTCAATTGTTAAATCTGCATGGCCGGATCAGCGTGATCACTTTCCATTCACTAGAAGATCGCATCGTGAAAAATATGTTTAAAGAATTCAGTACGGTTCAGGACTTACCGCCAGGCTTGCCAGTGGTACCTGAAGAATTTCAACCGGAATTAAAAGTAATAACCAGAAAGCCGCTTGTTCCCACTAAAGCGGAATTAGCAGAAAATAATCGTTCCCGTAGTGCAAAATTAAGAGTAGCAGAAAAAATAAAAATTAGTTAAAGAGAGGAGCAGAAAAATGGCTGAGTTGAAAAAGATGGAAGACTTTCATTATGAAGTACCTGTAATGGATGAACCAGTCATAGCACCAGAGCAAGAAAAGATCATCCAAGGGGATTCATTGCCTGTGCCGCCTCTAACTCAAAAAAAACATTTAAGAAATGTCTCTTTACTAGAAAAACTGATTAGCCTACTCTTACTAATATCTTTTATCGGAATCGCAGTAGCGACCATTCAAGTCCGCACGGCAATCGTCCAAACTTCTAACCAAATTACAGATGTGGAAGGCACGATTCAAGGACAAGAAAAAGACATACAAAAACTGCAACAAGAAAAAAGCGAGCTTTCTAAAGCCGACAGAATCAAAGATGTCGCAAAAAAACAAGGCTTAAAAGATATTGATGGCAATATAAGGAAAGTGAAATAATGAGCATAAAAAATAAAATTAAACAACTTATCAGGAAGAAAAACTTAAATCCGATGAACAATCGTAAAAAAGTAGGCATCATGTTATTTGCTACGAGTATTGGATTGTTCTTTTTATTTGCCTTTAGATTGACTTATATTGTGGTGACCGACAAAGTAGCTGGTGTTTCTTTAGCAGATAAAGCCGCTAACTTATATGAAGGAAGCAGTGTCATCAAAGCGAAAAGAGGTACCATTTACGATCGTTATGGCAATGTAATTGCTGAAGATGCTACTTCATACTCTGTATATGTGGTTTTATCAAACACCTACGTAGGAATTGATAAGAAAAAATTGTATGCAGAAAAAAAAGATTTTGATACGATTGCCGATATTCTTTCCCAAAATACGAAAATGTCAAAAGAGTCAGCACTTGAACATTTAAACAACGGAATTAATGACGATGGCTCAACCAAATATCAAGTGGAATTCGGGAATGCTGGCAAAAACATCACTCTTGAAATCAAACAAAAAATTGAAGCTGCCTTAAAAGAAAAGAAAATAGCTGGCGTATACTTTAATGAGCATCCGGCTAGAATCTACCCTAACGGAGTTTTTGCTTCACATTTTATTGGCTACACCACTTTGGCTGATCCGAAAAAAGAGCAATCTGGATTAGTAGGAGCAATGGGTCTTGAACAAGCTTATAATGATATTTTAAGCGGAAAGGATGGCCGTAAATACTTCCAAAAAGATCTTTATGGCAATCCATTGCCAGGTACTGTAGCCGAAGAAAAGAAAGCTGAAAATGGTCAGGACATTTACACGACGTTAGATAGTCGCCTACAAAGTAAGTTGGAAGCACTAATGGATCCGGTTGTAGAAAAATATCAACCAGAAGAAGTAACAGCAACCTTAATGGATGCCAAAACAGGCGATATAGTGGCGATGTCGCAGCGTCCAAGCTTCAATCCTGAAACAAAAGAAGGCTTGGACTTTTGGCGCAATATTCTGGTTCAAGATGCTTTCGAGCCGGGATCTACCATGAAACTCTTTACAACAGCTGCTTCCATGGAGTTAGGTCAGTTTAATGCAAATGAAACCTTTTCTCGAGTGGGCGGTATCAAAATTGGCGATCGAACCATTAATGACCATGACTTCTCTAATTTAGCTGGTAAGGAATACTTGACGTATCGTCAAGCAATTTCCTGGTCTAGTAACGTAGGTATGGTTAGACTGGAACAAAAAATGGGCGGTGCTGCCTGGGTTAATTATATGAAGAAATTTGGCTTTGGTACTAGCACCAATTCCGGTTTAGAAAATGAATCGGCTGGTAAATTACCAACTGACAACTATGTCGATCAGGCGATGTCAGCTTTTGGCCAAGCAACGGCAGAAACTGGCCTCCAAATGATGAGAGCTTTTTCTTCCATTGCAAACAATGGTACAATGCTGCAGCCTCATTTTATTAGCAAAGTGGTGGACAGCAATACCGGCAAGGAAAAAGTCACCCAACCGGAAGTTCTGGGAACGCCAATTTCGCCTCAAACAGCTAGCACTATCAGAAATTACATGATCGATACTACTGAAGACCCTAATTACGGGATCGCTTATAATATTTACAAAGTTCCAGGATATCACGTAGCAGCAAAAACAGGAACCGCCCAAATCACTGATGGAAAAGGTGGGTATATCGATGGTGCCAGCGAAGTACTTTCTTCTGTAGTTGAAATGGTACCAGCTGATAACCCACAATACGTTCTTTACGTGACTCTGAAAAAAGCCAAAAGCGGCTCGCCTTCAGAAGCAATGGCTGCCATTGCCAATCCGTTAATGAAACTAGCATTGGAATTGAAAGATAATAACAGCAATGAACAAACAACTAAAAAAGCAGAAACAATTACAGTAGCTGATTATCGAAATATGGAGACTGATAAAGCAGCTGCAAGTGCTCGCGTTAACGGGGTTGATCCCGTAATTATCGGTGATGGAAAAAATGTGAAAAAACAATCAACGCAACCAGGAGCCACCTTGTTGCCTAGTCAAAAACTATTGCTATTGACCGACGGCAAGCACTTGATGCCAGATGTGAGTGATTGGTCGAAAAGTGATGTCTCTAAATTGGCAAAAATGTTGGATGTTGAGGTAGAATTTAAGGGTGATGGGTATGTAACAGCCCAAAGCGTGGCCCCCGGAACAGAAGTTTCTGGCAAAAAAATTAGCGTTACGCTGTCGGGAACCCAATAAGAAAATAATTACGAATAATTAGGAGAGATAGTATGGAGTGGACACAGATTTTTATTCCGATAGCAGTGAGCTTTGCGCTTACCGTTACTGTGATGCCGATGTTTATTGGCTATTTTCAGATGAAAAAGCAAGGACAGGTGACACGAGAAGAAGGCCCGACTTGGCACAATGTCAAAACTGGTACCCCTACGATGGGCGGTCTGGTATTTCTTCTGGCAATCTTGATTACTTCTATAGTAATGGGGGCTTGGCTAAAACAACTAACACCATCTCTGCTAATTATTCTATTCATTCTCGTTCTTTATGGCCTACTCGGTTTTTTGGATGACTTCATTAAAGTGTTTAAAAAACGCAACCTCGGTTTAAATTCACGACAAAAGTTGATTGGTCAAATCGTAGGAGGCATGATCTTTTATCTCGTTTATCGTAGTGAAGGATTTACTGATACACTTGATTTATTCGGTTTGGTTCAATTACCGTTGGGCTTGTTTTACGGTGTGATCGTTCTTTTTTGGTTAGTGGGCTTTTCCAATGCTGTTAACTTAACAGATGGTATTGACGGACTTGTTTCCGGTTTGGGGCTTATTTCTTTTGCAACGTATGCCTTAATCGCTTGGCATCAACAGCAGCTTGATGTAGTGATTATTTGCTTAAGTGTAATCGGCGGACTCGTGGGCTTTTTCCCATATAATAAAAAGCCGGCCAAAATCTTTATGGGCGATGTCGGCTCTTTGGCTTTAGGTGGATTATTAGCAGCTATTTCCATTATTTTAAGACAAGAATGGACTTTGCTTTTAATCGGTCTAGTGTACGTTTGTGAAACAGGTAGTGTAATTTTACAAGTGGCTTCCTTCAAATTGTTTGGTAAACGAATCTTTAAAATGTCACCGATTCACCATCACTTTGAAATGTGCGGCTGGTCCGAATGGAAAATTGATCTGGTTTTCTGGACAGTAGCCTTACTTTGCTCAGGAGCAACCTTATGGATTCTTTTCTAACGAATAAAGGAGAAGCAAATAATGAGAAAAACTAGCGAATATCAAAATAAAAAAGTATTGGTTTTAGGCTTGGCTAAAAGCGGTGTCAGCGCTGCGAAACTTTTGCATGCACTAGGTGCGCTCGTTACCGTAAATGATTTCAAACAATTTGATCAAAATCCTGACGCCCAAGATTTATTAACCTTGGGTATTCGTGTTGTTACAGGTAGTCATCCCATTGAACTATTGGACGAAGAATTTTCATTTATCGTTAAAAATCCCGGCATCCCTTACAGCAATCCTCTGGTAGCTGAAGCTGTAAATAGAAAGATCCCGATTTTAACAGAAGTGGAATTAGCCTATCAAATTGCTGAATGTCCCATCATTGGAATCACAGGAACTAATGGCAAAACAACGACGACGACGATGATCGGTTTATTGCTCAATGCAGATCGGCAAAAAGGCCAAGCTCGTTTAGCTGGCAACATTGGTTTTCCAGCAAGTACCGTGGCTCAAGAGGCAGTTGCTGCAGATGAGTTAGTGATGGAATTATCCAGCTTTCAATTAGTAGGTATTCAACAATTTCACCCGCAAATCGCGGTGATTACAAATATTTACGAAGCGCATCTTGATTATCACGGTACTCGTTCAGAATATGTAGCGGCCAAGTGGCAAATTCAAAAGAACATGGAAGCTTCAGATGTTTTGGTACTTAACTGGAACCAAACAGAACTTCAAGAACTAGCGAAAACCACCAAAGCAAAAATCGTACCGTTTTCCACCAAAGAAGTCGTAGCAGGTGCTTATTTACTAGAGGGCAAAATTTACTACGACCAAGACTACATTATGGATGCTGCTGAGTTGGGCGTACCCGGCAATCATAACATTGAAAATGCACTGGCAGCGATTTGTGTAGCTAAACAAAGAGCTGTTGCTAATGAAACTATTCGTGAAACGTTGCGTTCGTTTTCAGGTGTTGCTCATCGTACCCAGTATATTGGGACAGTGAACCAACGCAAATTTTACAATGACTCAAAAGCAACCAATATTTTAGCTACAGAGATGGCTTTAAGTGGATTTGACAATGAACATTTGCTTTTATTGGCTGGTGGCTTGGACCGTGGCAACAGTTTTGATGAACTGGTGCCGGCTTTAAAAGGACTTAAAGCTATTTTCTTATTCGGTGAAACCAGAGAAAAATTGCGTCAAGCAGCCGAAAAAGCAGGGATTACACAAATTGTCGTAACCGAAGATGTATCATCCGCTGTTTTGGCAGCCTATCAATCTTCTGAAAAAAATGATACGATTCTATTGTCACCTGCTTGTGCAAGTTGGGATCAATACCCTAATTTTGAAGTGCGGGGGGAAACCTTTATCCAAACCGTACAGCGGTTAAAAAAAGTGAAAAGTGAGAAGAGCAAATGAAGATATTAATAACTGGGGGCGGAACCGGTGGGCATATTTATCCGGCATTAGCCTTTGTCGAGTACGTCAAAAAACAAGACCCAACAACTGAGTTTTTATATGTAGGCACAGAAAAAGGATTGGAAAGTCATATTGTTGAAGACTACCAACTTCCATTTCAAACCATCAAGATCCAAGGGTTTAAACGCTCACTAAGCTTACAAAATTTTAAAACAGTATATCTTTTTCTGACCAGCATTCGTAAAGCCAAGAAAATTATTCAACAGTTTCAACCAGATATTGTGATTGGAACTGGCGGCTATGTTTGCGGCGCCGTCGTTTATGCTGCAGCAAAAATGAAGATACCGACTATCATTCATGAACAAAATAGTATCCCCGGGATGACCAATAAGTTTTTAAGTCGCTACGTTGATAAAATTGCTGTGTGTTTTAATGATGTTACTGCTTATTTTCCGGCTGAAAAGGTGGTGCTGACTGGCAATCCTCGAGGGCAAGAAGTCGTAACGGCTCACAAGTCAGCGATACTATCCGAATTTCATTTAGAGCCTGAAAAGCCGACAGTTGTTTTATTCGGTGGCAGTCGTGGTGCTTTGAAAATTAATCAGGCTTTTACAGAAGCAGTTCCGCTTTTTGCCGAACGACCTTATCAGGTGTTGTATGCCTCTGGCGAACGCTACTATCAAGAATTACAAGAAACTTTAAAGCTTTCCGAAAAGAAATTGACAAACATCAGCATTCAACCGTATATTAAGAAAATGGTTGATGTAATGGCAAATGTTGATTTGATGGTAGGACGAGCTGGTGCAACTTCTATCGCGGAATTTACAGCATTGGGCTTGCCAGCTATTTTAATTCCCAGCCCATATGTGACTAACGACCACCAAACGAAAAATGCTCGAAGTTTGGTAAAAACCGGTGCCGTAACGATGATTCCAGATCAGGAATTAACCGGTCCGCGTCTAGTTGCCGCAATTGATGCCATCTTAACGGATCAAGAGAAAAGACAACAAATGGCTGCTTCATCAAAACGCGCAGGCATTCCCAATGCCAGCGAGCGCTTGTTCGATGTAGTTAAAGAACTTGTCTAGCGATGGGAGATGTTGACGATTAGTAAGAAAAAAGAAACAGTGAACAAAAAGAAAACACGATCTCCCGAACAAGATGAAACTGAAACTACCGCTTTGACTCCTTGGCAAAAAGAAAACCAGAAATACTTAAAAGAGAAAGGTGTTGATCCAGTTTGGCAGGCAAAGAATGAGACGGAAGCAATAGCGGATTCTGAAAACAAAGAACAGACAGAACCGACAATAGAAACAGTGCCAGACGAAGCAGAAGCCAGCGATCAAAATTCAACTAGCTCGCAGCCGCAAAAAATGCTTGCCTACGAGACCTTCGCTGATCGCTTGCCGAATATCAAAAAGGTAAGAAATAAGCGGCTTTACCGGCGTCTGACATTTATCAGCTCTATTTTGCTGCTGGCCGTCCTATTGATGCTTTACTTTGTATCACCGCTAAGTAAGTTAGGTGGAATCACTGTTGCTGGCAATCAACATATTGATAGCCAAACGGTAATCAAACAATCCAAGCTGGTGCAAGGCCAAGACTTATGGGAACAGTTTTTTAATCGTAATCAAGCAAGCAAAACAATTAAGAAAAAAGTACCAAGGGTAAAAACAGCCTCCATTTCTTTGAATGGTATCAATACCTTTAAAATCAAGCTTACCGAATATCAGGTAGTAGCAAGTGCAGCTGAAAACGGTAAGTACCATCCAATTTTAGAAAATGGCACAATTCTACCTGAGGTGACTAAAGCAGCCGAAAATGGCAAACCGATCTTTGAGAATTTTAAAGATCCAAAAGTGGTAGCGGCATTGATTAAATCGTATAACGAATTGTCAAATGAGTTAAAACAAGGGATTTCAGAAATCAAGTATGCTCCTAGTAAAGCCAATAAAGAGTTAATCAATTTATATATGAATGACAAAAATCGAGTCATCATTAATATCTCGCAGCTGAGTGAAAAATTGAAATATTACGCACAAGTGGCTCAACAAATGAAACAACCAGGAGTAATTGATATGGAAGTTGGTATTTTCTCTTATCCCTATGAACAACAAAGCAGCCAAGACACTCAGACGAGTACAGAGGGAACAATTCAAGAAAATTAAAAAATAAACGAATAAATTAATAGAATCTGCTTTCTAAAAAGCCTATATATATGGTAAAATTGGAAGAAGTGAGCAATAATAAAAAAGTGATAGTTAAACGGGCGTCATTGTCCGCTTAGATATTGGAATTAATAGGAGGAGGAAACCCGTTCATGGCAAAAACAGGAATGTATGTAGGCCTGGATATTGGAACAACATCAATCAAAGTTGTAGTAGCTGAATTTATTGAAGGCCAAATGAATATTATTGGCGTAGGAAATGCAAAATCAGACGGATTAAACCGAGGAATCATCGTTGATATTGATCAGACAGTTCAAGCAATTCAACGAGCCGTTAGACAAGCTGAGGAAAAAGCCGGGATTCAAATTAGAAGTGTGAATGTGGGCTTACCAGCAAATTTATTAGAAGTAGAAAGCTGTCAGGGAATGATCGCTGTCAATAGCGAGTCAAAAGAAATTACAGACGAAGATGTTTGCAATGTTGCATCTGCGGCTTTGGTTCGTTCAACTCCTCCTGAACGTCAAATTGTTGCCATTTTACCTCAAGACTTTACAGTTGACGGATTTGAAGGAATTAAAGATCCACGCGGAATGATCGGTGTCCGTTTGGAAATGTTCGGCATGGTCTTCACCGGTCCGAAAACCATTATTCATAACATTAGAAAATGCGTGGAAAAAGCTGGCTTAGTAGTCAACGATTTAGTGATCTCACCACTAGCCTTAACGGAAACTATTTTGTCTGACGGCGAAAAAGATTTCGGAACAATCGTCATCGACATGGGTGGCGGGCAAACCACTACTTCTGTCATGCATGACAAACAATTGAAATTTACTCACGTCAATCAAGAAGGCGGAGAGTTTATTACCAAAGATATCTCCATTGTTTTAAATACTTCATTCAACAACGCCGAAGCGTTAAAAATCAATTATGGTGATGCTTATCCAGAACGGACATCGGTGAATGAGGAATTTCCAGTGGATGTTATCGGCAAAGCCGAACCAGTTAAAGTGGACGAACGGTATCTTTCAGAAATCATCGAAGCGAGAACTGAACAGATCTTCAAAAAATCAAAAGAAGTACTGGATGAAATCGATGCGTTGGAATTACCTGGCGGCGTTGTTTTAACCGGTGGCGGTGCCAGTCTTCCAGGCGTCATTGATTTAGCACAGGAAATTTTTGGCGTCAACGTAAAATTATATGTGCCTAACCACATGGGCTTGCGGAATCCAGTTTTTACCAATGTGATCAGTATCGTGGAATATTCCGCTCAACTAGGAGATATTTATCATATCACTAAACAAGCAATTCCTGGCGAAAAAACAAAAGCGGCAGCACCTGTTGCAACACAACAAGAAGTAGTATACGACACGTATAGCGATCAGCCTCAAGAAGAATATGAAGAAGTTGAAGAACGCCACTCAGGCGAAAAAGTAACCGGAAAGATCAAAGATTTCTTCTCAAATATTTTTGATTAAACACATAAACAGGAGGAACTTAAACTATGGAATTTTCATTAGATAACAATGTTAATAACGGTGCAGTCATTAAAGTTATCGGCGTCGGCGGCGGCGGCGGCAACGCGGTGAATCGCATGATCGAAGAAAACGTTAAAGGCGTTGAATTTATCGCTGCCAATACAGACGTTCAAGCATTAAAAAATTCAAAAGCAGAAACAGTTATTCAATTAGGACCAAAATATACGCGTGGCTTGGGTGCCGGTTCACAGCCAGAAGTTGGCCAAAAGTCTGCTGAAGAAAGTGAACAAGTAATTTCTGAAGCACTCCAAGGCGCTGACATGATCTTCATTACTGCCGGTATGGGTGGCGGTACCGGTACTGGAGCGGCTCCTGTTGTGGCAAAAATCGCCAAAGAAATCGGCGCATTAACAGTAGGCGTGGTCACTCGTCCATTTAGCTTTGAAGGACCAAAACGCGGACGCTTTGCGGCAGAAGGCATCGCTTTATTAAAAGAAAATGTCGATACGCTATTGATTATTTCTAATAACCGCTTGTTAGAGGTTGTAGATAAGAAAACACCGATGTTGGAAGCCTTCAGAGAAGCAGACAATGTCTTACGCCAAGGTGTACAAGGAATCTCTGATTTAATCACTGCACCTGGTTACGTCAACTTAGACTTCGCAGACGTGAAAACAGTGATGGAAAATCAAGGTACTGCTTTGATGGGTATCGGGGTAGCTAGCGGTGAAGATCGTGTAATTGAAGCAACGAAAAAAGCCATCTCTTCTCCTTTATTGGAAACCTCTATTGATGGAGCGGAACAAGTATTATTGAACATTACCGGTGGCTTGGATATGACCTTATTTGAAGCTCAAGACGCTTCTGATATTGTGACAAATGCGGCTTCAGGCGATGTAAACATCATTTTAGGTACGTCAATCAACGAAGATTTAGGCGACGAAATTCGCGTAACAGTCATTGCTACTGGTATTGACGCTTCAAAAAAAGAACGCAAACCACACCGTCAAGTTAGACAAGCACAAGTACAACCACAAATTCAACCCGTTCAACAACACGCGCCTGTCTTAGACATGGATCAATCTAGACCACAAGCGCAAGAAGATACAAGTGCTTTTGGTGATTGGGATATCCGTCGTGAACAAAACGTTCGTCCAAAAGTTGATGATTCTTCTTTTGATACAAATGATAAAAAAGATTTTGACACATTCCATCGTGACGAAACTCCGCAAAATGATGATGAATTAAATACACCACCGTTTTTCCGCAGAAAAAGATAAGGAGCCGTGAGTCATATGTCAGCTGAAAATAATCTTACTAGAATTAAACACGAAATTCAGCTGGCCTGTGAGCGTGCCCAACGCGCAGTAGATGAAGTTACTATAGTTGCCGTAACGAAATCCGTTGACAGCGACCAAGCCAAAGCGTTGGTGGAATGTGGTGTGCAGCACTTAGCTGAAAATCGCGTAGATAAACTATTAGCGAAAAAACATGACTTGAAAAATTTTTCATCAATTCAATGGCATTTGATTGGAAATCTTCAGCGTAGGAAGGTAAAATTAATAATTAACGAGATTGATTATTTTCATGCGCTTGACAGTCTGAGCTTAGCAAAAGAAATTCAAAAGCGAGCAGAAAAAGTGATACTCTGCTTTGTGGAAGTGAATATCAGTGGCGAAGAAAGCAAACACGGCTTGGCTAAAGAAGACGTATTGCCTTTTATCCAACAATTAGCTGACTTAGACAAGATTCAAGTAATCGGACTAATGACGATGGCACCGCTGCATGCGACTGAACCTGAATTGCATGCAATTTTTAAAGAACTTAAGCAGCTTCAAACAGCTATTAGTCAAGCTCAATTACCGTTTGCTCCGTGCAGCGAATTAAGTATGGGCATGAGCAATGACTTTCAAATAGCTGTGGCAGAAGGAGCTACTTTTGTTCGAATCGGAACAGCGTTGTTTAGAAATACGTAAGGGAGGGGAATCTATGTCATTTTTTAATAAAAGTGCGCTATCAAGTTTTTTTGGGTTATCAGGAGAGGATGACTACGATAGTTACGAAGAGTATGAAGCTCAAGCAGTGAATGAACCAGCACGACCAGCAGTTCGGACACAAGCACAAACTACGAATTCAAGAGTTGCAGCTCCTGCTCAAGCACAGACACAAACGTATACTCAAAGTGAGCCGTTAACTGAAAAGCCTTCTGCTCGCTATCGTTCTACTGAAGCATCACAAGATACAAGAGCAACCCAACAAGGAGCAGCATTTACTGAACAAAAGATCGTCTCTATGCGTAGCTCTAATACGACAAAACGTACCACAAATGAAAGTAGCAGCCGCTCACAAGCCCAAACTCATAAAATTACGGTTATTGAACCTCGGGTTTATTCTGAAGCGATGAATATTGCGAAACACATCTTTTCAAACGAAGCAGTCTTGGTGAATTTTAGCCTAGTAGAAGAAGCGCAAGCTCGTAGAATCGTTGATTTTCTAACGGGAACGGTCTACGCTTTAGACGGTGATATTCAACGGGTGGGCAGTGAAATCTTTTTATGTACACCATCAAATATGGAAATCGATGGAGCAGCTGCGCAATCGTTAGTCGACAAACAATTATTTGATTTTTAAGCTCTAGGAGGAAGATATGATCCCAATGCTTATCACGCTGATGTATAAAATTGTTCAAATCTATACAGGGATATTAGTAGTGTATGCCTTATTATCTTGGTTTCCCGGAGCGTACGATTCAACGCTGGGACGCTTGCTTGCACGATTATGTGAACCGTACCTTAGTTTGTTTGATCGTTTGAATTTACGGATTGGTATGGTAGGTTTTAATGTGATGATTGGTATCATCGTATTGAATCTAGCTGCCGGTGGGTTAGCAGTTATTTTGCAATCGATACTTTATTAAATAGCAACAGAAAGGATGATTTATCTATGAACGCAAATGTGTACCAGCATTTTCGGAAAGATGAGCATCCTTTTATTGATACTGTGGGAGACTGGTTGGAACAAGTTGAAAGTCAATACGCTCCTTATTTGACAGATTTTCTTGATCCACGGCAAGCTTATATCGTAGAGACTTTGATTCGTCAAAATAGTGAGCTGTCTTTTTCTTTTTATGGTGGTTATGAACAAGCGGAAAGAAAGCGTTGCTTAATTTATCCAGCGTATTATGAACCGACTGAAGCAGATTTTGAAATAAGTGTCTACAGTATTCTTTATCCGAAAAAATTTACGACTTTATCTCATGGAAAAATTTTGGGAACGTTGATGAATGTCGGTGTTCGTCGGAATTCTTTTGGTGATATTATTTCTGATGAAGAACAGTGGCAACTGTTTATTGCTAAAGAAGTAGCTAATTTTGTAGTTAGCCAAGTTGATAAAATTGGAAAAGTCAATGTCCGTTTGGAAGAACGCAGTTATACCGATATTTTACTACCTAAAGATGAGTGGACACAAGAGCGCACCACCTTAAGCTCCTTACGACTTGATCGTGTGATCTCCACGGTTTACGGTATTTCGCGTCAGCGTTCTAAGCAGCTAATTGAATCAGGAAAAGTTAAGGTAAATTGGACGGAAAACGATCAGCCGGATTTTGCGATTGATCTATTGGACATTGTTTCGGTAAGAGGTTTTGGTCGTATTCAAATTCAAGATTTAGAAGGAAAAACAAAAAAAGAAAAGTATCGGGTCGTCTTAGGCGTACTCAGAAAATAAGCCCTAATTTTTTTTAAAGTCTTATGGTTGATTACTTTTTATTCCTGAAAAGATGTGTATAATAGAAGGTAAAGTAAGTCTTATTCTTTAAGGAGCGGCTTATAAAAAGGATAGAAGAAGTTATTTATTTTGGGGTTTACGAAAATAATCCAAAGAGGTGAAGAAATATGGCATTATCTCCATTAGATATTCAAAACAAAGACTTCTCAGTGAAAATGAGAGGCTATAACCAAGATGAAGTTGATGACTTCTTAGATCAAGTAACAAAAGATTATGAAGACGCACTTCAAAAAAATCGTGAACTGGAAAAATCCTTAAAACATGCAGAAGAAAAATTACAGTATTTCAATGAATTGAAAGATGCGCTAAATCAATCAATCATCGTTGCACAAGATACTGCGGACAAAGTAAAGAACAGTGCAAACAAAGAATCTGAAATGATCGTCACTTCCGCTGAAAATAGTGCTCGTGAAACCATTGTGGAAGCTGAAAGAAAATCAAACAGCATGATCGCAGATGCGGAATCAAAAGCAACACAAATTTTGACAGAAGCAATCGAACGTGCCCGTCAGCTTGCCAATGAAACCGATGATTTGAAGAAAAAAACTCGTGTTTTCCATCAACGTCTAAGCTTAATGCTGGAAACACAATTGGAACAAGTCAAAAGTGAAGAATGGGAAGAATTATTAACACCTTTTTCTAACTATGTTGGCGAAAGCCACACGGTCGTTAAAGAAGTTTTAGCAGGAAACCTTGACAAAGAAAATGACTCTAGTGTAAACTCAGAACAAGGTGAAGAAGCTTCTGATATTACGGTAGATGAAACATTGGAAGTTCTTGAACCAGAAACAACCGAAAAATAATTAAACTGAGATAGAACAGAAAAGTCAATAGCTATTCTTTTAGCGAGTCAATGATAGTGAGAGATTGACAGACCCTGGCGTTGAAAAGATCCTCTATCTAAATTCAAGTCTGAAACTAGTAAGGCTTGACGGGTAATTACCGTTAACAATTTCAGAGGAAACAATTCAATTGGATTGTTTCGAATTTGGGTGGTAACACGAGTACTTCGTCCCTGGGGATGGAAGTACTTTTTTTATACCGAAACCGACACATTTCGACCGAAGAAAGAGAGGCAACCCCATGAAAATGAAAGAAACACTGCAACTTGGAAAAACCGCTTTTCCAATGCGCGGCAATTTGCCAACTCGTGAAGCGCAATGGCAAAAAGAGTGGGAAGAACAAGAACTTTATCAAAAACGACAAAAACTAAATGAAGGCAAACCAACCTTCGTTTTACACGATGGTCCCCCATACGCGAACGGGAATATTCATCTAGGCCATTCGTTAAATAAAATTAGCAAAGACATCATCATTCGTTCAAAATCAATGTCTGGCTTTCGGGCGCCGTATGTTCCCGGTTGGGACACTCATGGCTTACCAATTGAGCAAGTATTGGCTAATAAAGGCGTAAAGCGTAAAGAAATGTCACCTGCTGAATATTTGCAAAAATGTCGTGAATATGCGCTTTCTCAAGTGGAAAAACAACGGAAAGACTTTAAGCGCTTGGGCGTTGCTGGTGATTGGGAACATCCTTACGTAACACTAGATCCCTCTTATGAAGCAGCACAAGTGCGTGTATTTGGTAAAATGGCTGAAAAAGGCTATATCTACAAAGGCTTAAAACCAATTTACTGGTCACCTTCAAGTGAATCATCACTAGCAGAAGCAGAAATTGAATATAAAGAAGTTAAATCACCTTCCATTTATGTCGCTTTTAAAGTTGTTGATGGCAAAGGTGTATTAGATAATGATACATCATTTATCATTTGGACCACGACTCCGTGGACTTTACCAGCGAACCTTGGAATTTCAGTTAATCCGGACTATCAATATGTAGTGGTAGCAGTTGCTGGTCATAAATATGTTGTAGCCAAAGACTTGATAGAAACAGTGAAAGTAGCACTTGATTGGGAAACTGTTGAAGTATTACAAGAAATTTCTGGTGAAAAATTAGATCGAATGACTGCCCAACATCCTTTCTATGATCGGACATCACTAGTTATGCTAGGAGATCATGTCACTTTAGATGCAGGAACCGGCTTAGTTCATACTGCACCAGGACACGGGGAAGATGACTATAATATCGGAAAAAAATATGGATTAGCTGTTCTTTCGCCAGTTGATGGTCGGGGCGTTTTCACTGAGGAAGCACCTGGTTTTGAAGGAATTTTTTATGAAAAAGCAAATCCGATGATCACTGAATTATTAAAAGAAAAAGGTGCGTTGCTAAAACTTGATTTCTTCACCCATAGTTATCCTCATGATTGGCGTACTAAAAAGCCGGTCATTTACCGAGCAACACCGCAATGGTTTGCCTCAATTGATGCTTTCCGTCAAAATATTCTTGATGAGGTTGAAAAAGTTGATTGGCTAATTCCGTGGGGGAAAACCCGTCTTTATAATATGATTCGCGACCGTGGTGATTGGGTTATCTCACGTCAGCGAGCTTGGGGCGTACCATTACCTATTTTTTATGCGGAAAATGGAGAAGGCATCATCACGCCGGAAACGATTGAACACGTTGCCAAGCTGTTTGCGGAACATGGATCTGTTATTTGGTTTGAAAGAGAAGCCAAAGATTTATTGCCGGCTGGTTTTACTCACCCAGGTTCACCAAACGGTATTTTCACAAAAGAAACGGATATTATGGATGTTTGGTTTGACTCAGGTTCATCCCATGAAGCCGTTTTGCGTCAACGTCCTGAATTAACCTTTCCGGCAGATATGTATCTGGAAGGCTCTGATCAATACCGTGGCTGGTTTAACTCAAGCATCACAACTAGTGTTGCCATTAATGGCGTGGCGCCATATAAGTCGATTATTTCGCAAGGCATGGTGCTGGATGGTGAAGGTCGGAAGATGAGTAAATCTTTGGGAAATACTATTTTACCAGACAAAGTAGTTAAACAAATGGGTGCCGATATTTTACGTTTATGGGTTAGTAGCGTGGATGCTGAAGCCGATGTGCGCGTTTCAATGGAAATTTTAAACCAAGTAGCGGAAGTCTATCGTAAAATTCGAAATACCATGCGTTTCCTATTAGCCAATACCAGTGATTTTGATCCGAAAGCCGACAGTGTTCCTTATGAAGAATTACGCTCTGTGGACAAATATATGACCGTTCGTTTAAATCAAGTGATTGCTGAAATTCGTGAAAAAGGTTATGAAAAATATGACTTCGTGCATATCTATCGAACTGTAATGAATTTCTTAACTGTTGATTTATCTGCCTTTTATCTAGATTTCGCTAAAGACGTAGTCTACATTGAAGCACAAAATGATTATCAACGCCGCTGCATGCAAACGGTCTTCTATCAAGCAGTGGTTGCTTTGACTAAGTTGTTAACGCCGATTATTCCACACACTGCTGAAGAAATCTGGAGCTACTTAAAAGAAACAGCAGAGTATGTGCAATTAGCTGAGTTCCCTAGCTACCAAAACTTTGCAAATCAAGAAGAGCTGCTGGATACTTGGACCGCCTTTATGGAATTTAGAGACAACGTTCTAAAAGCCCTGGAAGCAGCCCGCAATGCTAAATTAATCGGAAAGCCACTGGAAGCAAAAGTTACAGTGTACCCGAATGAGCAACTGCGTCAATTATTAACAGCTGTAGATTCAAATATTGCGCAACTACTAATCGTCTCTGATTTTGAAGTTGCAACTCAACCGGCACCTGCATCAGCGCATACGTTTGATGACATGGCAATTTTAATCGAAAAAGCCGCAGGAGAAACGTGCGAACGTTGCCGCAGTGTTCGTACTGACGTCGGTTCAGATGAAAAACTACCACATCTATGTGCTCGTTGTGCGCATATTGTGGAAGAAGAATATCCTGAAGCGGTAGCTGAAGGATTTGAAGCCTAGCCTTAAAAATTTAGAAGTATTCACAAAATACCCCGTCGCTCATAGCAGAGCAACGGGGTATTTTTTGCTAATTATTTAGTTTGCCACGTTCACGGTACCAATGATCTGGCTGCCAGATCCAAGTACAGCCATCTTTTTCCAATAAGTCAAATGCTGCTTTAGGTCCCATCGTACCTGCTTGATAATTTGGAAATTCAACGTCAGTCTGATCCCATGCATGACGGATAATATCAACGATGTGCCAAGATTGCGCAACTTCATCCCAATGTGAAAAGTTCGTTCCATCGCCATTTAAGCAATCCAAAAGTAATTTTTCATAAGCTTCAGGACTGTTCGCTTTCATTTCTGTACTTTGACGATAATCAAGTTTTACCGGAGAAGTCGTGAAACCTTGACCGATCTCTTTGCCATTTAAAGTGAGAGAGAACCCTTCTGTCGGCTGGATATAAATCGTCAATACGTTAGGCGGTAAATCAGTTTTTTGACCTTCATCTGTAAAATCAGCTTTAAAGACATTGACCGGTACTTGTTTAAAGACAATATTGATCCGCGTACCTTTTTCAGTCAGACGTTTACCGGTACGAACGTAAAAGGGAACACCTGACCAGCGGAAATTATCGATATAAAATTTTCCGGCTACAAAGGTTTCCGTTGTTGAATCAGAAGCAACGTTGGCTTCTTGTCGGTAAGCTTTAAATTCTTTTTCTTCTAACTGACCTTGGTCATACTGGCCTCGGACAAAATTTTTCAATGCTTCTGCTTCGGAATAAAGCCGAATGGCATGTAAAGCTTTGACTTTTTCAATACGTATCTCTTTTTCAGTAAAAGCAGCTGGCGGCTCCATCGCCAATAAAGCAACAACTTGCAAAATGTGGTTTTGTACCATATCTTTTAACGCACCGCTATGCTCATAATAGCCGCCGCGATCTTCAACACCTAAGCTTTCCGCAAAGGTAATTTGAACATTGTCAATGTAGCGGTTATTCCATTGAGACTCAAAAATATTGTTGGCAAAACGAATCGCAGAAATGTTCTGAATCATTTCTTTGCCAAGATAGTGATCAATTCTAAAAATATCCTTTTCTGGGAAAACTGCGCGAATTGCTTCGTTTAATTCATAAGCAGACTCGTAGTCAGAACCAAATGGTTTTTCGATAATTAAGCGATCAAATCCAGTTTCGGTAATAATTTGTTGAGACTGCAAATGTTTGACAATTGTACTGAAAAATTGTGGAGCCATCGCTAAATAATAAATATGGTTTCCTTCCAATTGATAGCGATTATTTAAGGTGTCTGAAAGTTGTTTCAGCGTGTCGTAGTGTTCAGTATCACTGACATTGTGAGCTTGATAATAAAAATGGCTGGCAAACGCTGCTGCTTCTTCCTGAGTTGGGTGTAGTCCTTGAATAGTCTCAATCACAATTTCTCGATAATAGTCATTTGTCCATTCTCTGCGAGCGGTACCAATAACAGCAAAACGTTCAGCAAGTAAGCCTTTTTTGTACAATCGAAACAAAGAAGGATACAATTTGCGCTTTGCTAAATCTCCTGTACCGCCAAATATGGTAAATAATGCAATTTTTTCCTCCATAATTTTCCTCGCTTTCTATATCTGATCAACAAAAATAGTACTGGCTGCTTTATAACTAACCGAAAGTTGTTTTTGTTGATTGCCGATGACGATCGGTCCTTCATAGGCTGTAATTTCTTTGATCTCGTACTCTTCATTGATATTCAAATCAATTGAAACTAAATAATCCAATAATTCTTTTTCATCCAACACTCTGGCTATTCGTATTTTTGTGCCAATAGGATAATCAGTCAGCGTTTGGCGTTTTTCTTCGTGAACTGGCTGGTTAGCAGCTGGAATCACACCGCCGTGGGGGCAAAATTGAGGTTGCTGCAAATAATCAGCGAGTCGATTCACTAATGTAGAAGAAGTGACGTGTTCTAAAACCTCAGCTTCGTCGTGGACTTCATTCCAAGAATAGTTCAAATGCTCCACTAAGAAAACTTCCCAAATTCGGTGCTTACGGATTAGATTACTGGCTTTTTTTAGTCCTAATGGTGTCAGCTGCACACCTTGATAAGGAGAGTGTTCCACCAAATCTTCTTTTACTAATTTGGAAATCATTTCACTAACGGAGGCTGCAGACACATTAAGTCCGGAAACGATTTGTTTGTTGTTAATTTTATTTTCATCGCCGCCTAATTCAAAGATTAGCTTTAGGTAGTCTTCACGATTTGGTGTCATATCTTTGTCCATCCTTTCCAAAACTGTCACAATAAGTTTAGCAGAAAATTAGCTATTTGACTATTTAATAATATCTGAAACTTTCAAAACTTTTTCTTTGAGAATGGAGCAGAAATGATAGAAATCTTGCCTAACATAATAAACATAAAAATCTTACATGCTTGTTTCAAAAAGTCGAAAATGATAGGATAGTAGGCAAATAACTGGAGGAGTATGCTTTATCATTAAGCAGAGCACTTTCATGAAAACAATAAACAAGCTGAACAAGCAAGGGGCAATTGGCAGAAAACAGGTTCAGGTAAATGATAGTAGGTCCTCTTTTTTCGTTGGTTATGATGATAAACTTTTGCTTTTTTTCGTATCTAAACAAACCAAAAGCAGTCAGAAATTAACATGTTTTCTCCAGTTATTGCTAGGAGTACTGTGTTTAAGGCGATGATTGCTTTTTACATGATATAGTTCGGTCAAATGGAGGCTAGAAGAAGTAAGACGATGTTTACAAAAGAAAATTTGATCCAAACATTAATCATTTATCAAGCCAAAATCGAAACGTCAAAAGAATATCTAAGCCAGCTGGACACACCAATTGGAGATGGAGATCATGGGGAGAATATGTCTTATGGGATGTCAGTGGTCATTGAGTGTTTGGAAGCTAAAAAGCCGACCATCTTAATCGATGCTTTTAAAATTGTAGCATTGGCCTTGCTTAGTTATACTTGTGGTCCTTTATACAGTACTGCCATGTTGAAAATGGCAAATGAAGCAGCTTTAACTACTAAAGCCCTCCCGCTTTTGGATGCAGGTTTAGCAGGAATTGAACGGCGTAGCAATAGCCAGCCTGGTGAGAAAACGATGGTGGATGTCTGGGCACCTGCTTTAGCTACTTTAAAAATCGGCACATAACCAAAGAACAGCTTGCCGTGTTTGCGGAGCACACAAAAGAGCTTTTTGCTAGAAAAGGTCGAGCTTCTTATATAGGTGCCCGTTCTTTGGAATATATTGACCTAGGGGCGATGTCTTGTCGCTACTTGTTTGAAGCTTTCATTGAAGCAGGTGTTTTTATATAGTAGGTAAAGGAGCCGATGGGAAAGGATATAGATTAAATACGCCGGTTTTTAGGCTGGATCAACTGCCACGGAGCAAAAGCTTACTGCTTAAAAATGCAGTGCAATTGTTATCCCTTATACATGACACGAAAGCCTCTCCGACAAGAAATAAAGATGAATGTCTC
This sequence comes from Enterococcus faecalis, assembly GCA_051295955.1. GTDB lineage: Bacteria > Bacillota > Bacilli > Lactobacillales > Enterococcaceae > Enterococcus > Enterococcus faecalis_A. Next base: position 39,181 of record JBPDWA010000006.1, read on the forward strand.
AAATTATCGGGGCGATATTTGTTTTATGGTGTTGTTTTTTTTTGTAATTATTACATGATCAAGCCGGCTTCTACCATCGCTAGTTTCAGCTTATGGGAAGGGAGGTTCGTTTAAAGCCTTAGCTCTTGAAACTGGCTGTTTATCATTTTGTCTTGTTTTTAAGAGAGCAATCATTGTTCGACTATTCATTTGTTAGTGAGTTATGGTAAAATAAAAGAACAGCCATTTGTTAAATAGCTGATATATCCATAAATAGTTTTTATTGATTCCATCAATATAAACCATTAGAAAATTTTAGTGATTCTTCTTAGAATATACATAGTGAAGTATTGAACAAAATCTATTTAATCACAGTAGGAGTATTCAAATGGAACAAAAACAAAAGAGCTATTTGCCTTTGATTGGCTCCTTGTACACGAATTACATTTTTCAAGGAATTGCGACCATTATTATTTCGCAAAACTTAGCCAGTTTAATGACGCAGTGGCATGCGTCGGTTCAGCAAGTGACATTGACGGTCAGTGGTATCGGTTTAGGCAGAATCTTGTCTTTGTTGTTTTCAGGAAATTTATCTGATCGATTTGGACGGAAACAGTCTGTGCAGCTAGGTGTTATTTGCTATTTTATCTTCTTTATAGGGATAATCATTAGTCAAAATTATATTCAAGGTGGTTTCTTCGCTATTTTTGCTGGGTTTAGCAATGCTTTTCTGGATACTGGAACATATCCGGCATTAGTAGAGGCTTATCCACGAGAGGCAGATAATAGTTCCTTAAGTGTGTTGAATAAGGCTTTTATTTCAGTTGGCCAATTTTTACTGCCACTGATTACTCGCTATGTCTTGCAGCAGAATCTCTATTACGGCTATGTTTTCATTGCTTGTGTACTGGGCTTAGCATTGAATTTAGTGTACATCACACGTCAATCTTTTCCGCCGAAAGCTACTCCTTTGATCATTGAATCAGAAGTTACTGTAGTCAGCCAATCAACAATGATTAGAAATGTTCCTGCTTTTAAAATAGAAGGGCTGGCGCTTTTGGTGTTTAGTTTTACTTGTGTTTCTACTTTTAATATTTTTATTCTTTGGAGCCCGTCTTTTGTCCAGTCATTGGGTTTTATGAATTCAGCAGATAGTTTAATGATGGTCAGTGCGTATAGTATTGGTTCGTTTGGCTCCGTCTTTTTGACTGCTTGGTTGGTTAAAAAAGGCGTTGTTCCAACTTTGCTGATGATTTGGTGTACACTGGCTTCTTGGCTTCTTTTACTATTGATGCTGGTATTTCCGTATTTTGAAGTAATGATGGTGGTTTCCATTGGCATTGGTATGTTTGCAGCCGGTGGAATTTGGCAGTTGGGGCTTAGTGTATTGTTAGAACTGTTTCCTTATGGGAAAGGAAAAGTCACTAGCTACTATTCTTTAGCAACTTCTGTATCAGTTATGCTGATTCCTTATCTTACAGGACAGCTGTTCCAAATTAATATTGCTGCGATTTTTTGGTTTAACGCACTGCTTACAGGGCTGGGCTTTCTTGCCAGTTTAGTCATCCGCTATCGCTATAAACAACTAACGTCGCCTTGTATTAAAGTGCAAGCACCAATACAGTCAGTAAAAAATTAAGTTGAAATCATGGGCTGGTTTTTAAACACCAAAAGTTTCGATGATTTCATTCAAAAAAGCAGACCAATTTTATTTAGTCTGCTTTTTCTGTTGCTGCTATTAATGGATAAGTGTGCTCATCGGCTTCATCATAAAGGTTGGCAGGCTTCCCGTTTTGACAATGAATAATCAGGTGATAGCCGAATTCATCTTGAACCACAAAGCGCTGGGTAGTCAATTCAATTAACTGCGCCTGGATTTTTTTCCCATCCACGGCTAAAGCAAAAGTAGGTTGTATTTCTAAAATATGTTTCGTTCCTTTAGCTGGATCGACAAAAAACCATTCACCTATATAAATTTCTTGTAAATCTTCGGTAGAAGGAATCTTGATTGGCGCTTGCTTTTTCTTCAGCAGCAAAGAACCTGCTAAAATTGATGCTCCGACTAAAAATCTCCAATGTTTTCTCACGGTAATCCTCCTTGCTCTAACTGTGCTTCTTGCTTATTATAGCATATCATGAAACGAGTTAGTTAAAAGACTTCCAAGTTGCTCTTTATAAAAAAATAGAAAATTAAGGCAGCTTGACCAAAGTTTTTAGCAAGAAGAATATAAAAAAATAGCTTATTTTTTATAAAAATAAAGGCGTCTTCCACTATACATTTCCGGCAATTATATGGTATTGTTTTCAAGAAAGGGTGAAGAAGATGCAGTACCCCAAAGTCCAGCTGGCTCGATTTATACAACGGCCCAACCGTTTTCTTGCTTATTGTCAATTGGAGCAAACCGGGGAAACAGTGATTGCACATGTGAAAAATACTGGCCGTGGTCAAGAAGTCTTTTTGCCCCAAGCCTTAGTAGCTTTGACTTACCAGGCTTCTATGACTCGTAAAACAGATTATGATCTCATCGCTGTTAAAAAAGGCGAGCGCTGGATCAACATTGACAGTCAAGTCCCTAATACTTTAGCTGTACAAGCGCTTCAAAATGGCACTATTTCCTTACCGGGCCTGACAGGAAACCTTGTTTCGCTAAAACGAGAACGTCGCTATGGCCAATCAAGATTTGATATCTATTTAGAAACGGACACTGGTCAACGAGCCTTTGTTGAAGTTAAAGGAATGACATTAGAAAACCAAGGCATCGGAGCTTTTCCGGATGCACCGACCCTTAGAGGCTTAAAACATGTAACGGAATTGACTCAAGCGACAGTGGCTGGTTACCGCTGCTATTTATTATTTGTGGTGCAATTTGAAGAGGTTACTATGACTACGATTCACCAAGCGATGCAGCCGGCTTTAGCCAGTGCAGTTGCCAAAGCGCTGGATTACGGAGTGGTAGCTTTGGCTTATAATTGTTTGGTGACGCCAGCCACGATTGAGATTCAGCGGCGAGTGCCTTTTCAGTTGCAACAAGTTTTTGTGGATCCTAATAGTTCATGTGAGGAATCGAAGTAATTGCGTGACATTTTTTGGAGAGATTACTATTATTAAGATATAATAAAAAATCGGAGGTTATTTTATGATACACTTAGGGGTCATCGGTACTAATTGGATCAGTCATCAATTTGTTGCAGCCGCCATTGAAACAGGCGAGTACGATTTAACAGCCGTTTACTCACGAACGTTGGCCTCTGCTCAAAAGTTTGGTAAAACTTATGGTGATGTAGAGTACGCCACAGATTTAACTACTTTTTTTGGCATTCAACACATGGATACTGTCTACATTGCTTCACCGAATTCACTCCATTTTGCTCAAGCAAAACAAGCGATTTTGGCACGGAAAAATGTAATTGTCGAAAAACCGGCTTTTTCAACTCCAGCAGAAATGAATGAAATTATTGAATTAGCGAATCAACATCAAGTCTTCTTTTTTGAAGCTGCTCGCAATATTCATGAACAAAGTTTTCAAAAAATCGCTGAGTGGCTACCATTAAAAAATCGGATAGTAGGAGCTAATTTTACTTACATGAAATATTCTTCTCGGTATGATCAAGTCCTTGAAGGACAAGAACCGAATATATTTTCACCTCACTTTTCTGGTGGCGCTGTGATGGATTTAGGTGTTTACCTAGTTTATGCAGCATTAGCCTGGTTTGGTCGCCCCCGAGAAAGTCATTATTTTGCGCAAAAAATTGTGACGGGTGTAGATGGTTTAGGAACCATTGTGCTACGTTATGATGCTTTTGATGTTACGCTAAATACTGGCAAGATTGGCGATTCTTTTGCGCCTTCAGAAATCTATTTTGATCAAGGTACGTTGATCTTGGACAGCGTTAATGCGATTACGTCAGCTGAATATCATGATCGTTCTCGCAATGAACGAACAGTCTTAGCATTAACTACTAAAGACAATCCAATGATTGAAGAAGCAAGCGATTTTGCTGCCGTGATCAACCAACCAACTGATGAAATATGGGGAGCAAAATATGAAGCTTGGGTAGAACTAGCCCGAGATGTCAATCAAATTTTAACTGATTTGCGTCAAAGTGCAGGCATCGTTTTTGATGCCGATCAAAAAAAGAAGTAAGCGATAAGAAAGGAACAACATGACAATCATTCAACAGTTTCCGGAAGTTTGGCAAACCCAGTGGCAGACTTCTGGTTTTAGCGAGCCTTCATTTATCCAACTGGCAAGTTTTGAACCGCTGAAGGAAAAACAAAACGTGCTAGGAATTTCTCCAACTGGCTCTGGAAAAACACTGGCCTATTTGCTGCCTTTATTATTAAACGTGGAGCCTAAAGCAGGTAGTCAGCTACTAATTTTAGCGCCATCTCAAGAATTGGCAATGCAAATTGCCGAAGTAGCGAGAACTTGGGGACAGCTACTAGCGCTAAAAACTCAAGCCTTGATTGGCGGGGCTAATATTTCAAGGCAAATCGAACGCTTAAAAAAGCATCCAGAAGTATTAATTGGGACGCCTGGTCGAGTATTGGAATTAATCAAAAGTAGAAAAATCAAAATTCAAAAAATCCAAACAATTGTTATGGATGAAGTAGATCAGCTTTTTCAAGCGATAGAAGGCAATCTCACGCAACAAATTTTACATCATGCTATAGCTGACCATCAGCTAGTCTTTTTTTCAGCTACAGCTGATCGGATTGTTGAAGAAGCAAAACAATTGGCACAGGAACTAACAGTTATTGATGCACGAGCGAAAGATCTTTCTGCCGGCAGTGTCACGCACTATTTTTTACGTTTAGCGCCTAGAAAAAAAGCCGACTATTTAAGAAGTCTTGCTTATACGCCATCTTTTAGAGGAATGATCTTTTTCAACCAAGTTCAAGAATTGGGAGCCATTGAAGAGAAGCTTTTATTTGAACAAGTCCCTGCCATCGGCTTAGCTTCTGACCAAAGCAAGCACCTACGTAAACTGGCAATTGAACAATTCAAAAAGAAGCAGGTTCATCTTTTATTGACGACAGATGTTGCTGCTCGTGGCTTAGACTTTGCGGACATTCCTTTTGTTGTGAATGTTGATGTGCCATTAACGAGTGAGAGTTACTTGCATCGTGCAGGTCGGGTTGGCCGTATGGGGGCTGAGGGTGCGGTGATTACTTTTGTCAATGACGCCACTCAAAGGGATTATCAACGATTGATGAAACAAATGCAGCAGCCTTATCAGGAAATCTATTTATACGAAGGCGCTTTACATCTCAAGCGAAAAGGGACGGCCGTAAAACCGCAGCCGCTAAGTAAACAAGCACCTAGCTCAGCTGAAGAAAGGACTAAAAAATCTCGGAAGAAACATACGCTTGCAACAAAAAATCGTGAGAAAAAGCGGAAGAATAAAGGAGCCCGCCGCAAATAACAGATAATCTGCTCTAACGACAAACATGCAAAATTAAATGGAGGAGGACGCCATGAAATCTCGGAAAGAAGAAATCTTATCTTTATTATCTTTGAGTGAGCAAGGAATGACTGCTGGTGAAGTGGCAGAGAAATTAGCGATTGACCGCAGCAATGCCAGCCGTTATTTGAGTGAATTATTTAAAGAAAAGAAAATCATCCGCAGCCAAGGTCGCCCAGTGATTTATGCTATCAGTGATCTGACGGAATCCGCCATTCATGTCGATGACTCTAGTAAAGTGAGCTTTGAAACTTTAGTAGGCGCCAACGATTCATTAAAAGTCAGTATTCAACAAGCCAAGGCGGCTATTTTATATCCACCGCGAGGTTTGCATACGATTATTTTTGGTAAAACCGGTACGGGGAAATCTTTATTTGCTGAGTGTATGTATCAATTTGCCCTTGATTCACAAACGTTACCACAAGATGCGCCTTTTATTGCCTTTAATTGTGCTGATTATGCTCAAAATCCGCAGCTTTTATTCGGCCATATTTTTGGCATAAAAAAAGGGGCTTATACTGGTGCCCATGAAGATAGTCCCGGGCTGATAGCAGAAGCTGATGGCGGGATTTTGTTTCTAGATGAAATTCATCGCTTGCCTCCAGAAGGACAAGAAATGTTGTTTACCTTTATTGATAAAGGTATTTACCGTCCTTTAGGGGAAAGTGGTCAAACAAAGGCAGCCGCCGTACAAATCATCGGTGCGACAACGGAGTCTTCTGAAAACTTTCTGACTACCTTTAATCGGCGGATTCCTATGTCGATTACCTTGCCTTCTTTAAATGCTCGTTCCTTAGATGAGCGCTATGAAATTATTTCTCTTTTCATTAAACAAGAAGCCAATCGCTTAAACCAACGGATTGATATTGAACGAGAAGCTATGCTGGCGTTTATGCTCTACGAAGCAGAAGGCAATATCGGCCAAGTAAAACGTGATTTAAAATTAGTTTGTGCCAAATCTTTTTTATATTACCGCACTCATGAAGAAGAAAAATTAGTAATCAAAAAACGTGATCTATCATTACCGGTTCAAAAGGGCTTACTAAAAGTCAAGGAAGTTCCTGAACGGTGGGATCGCTTTATTGATCGCTCTTCCAGCTATCTTTCATTTGAACCAGGCGCTCAAGAAGTAGTTTGGTCACAAGATCCCGCACGGAATATGAATGTTTATAATGAAATTGAAGCTAGAGTTGCAAATCTATCGGCGGATGACTTAGAAAATATTAATTTGGAAGAACTGATTTCCCAAGATACCAATGCTTATTTTCAAAATTATGTGGAGGAATTAACACAACATCCAGTTCACAAGGAATTATTGCCGGAAGAACTGTGGGCATTAACCAATCGGTTATATGATTACGCCGAAGAAAAATTGGAACGACCTTATAACGAAACAGCGCGTTTTGCTTTTGCCTTGCACTTACAAAGTACGATTGAACGGGTCAAAGATGGACATGTCATCATTCATCCGGATTTAAATAATGTTCGTAAATCAATGAAAAAGGAATTCCAAGTAGCAATTGACTTATCTTCAATTATTGAAGAAGAGTACAACATAGAGATTCCCTTTGATGAGATCGGTTTCATTAGCATGTTTCTTTCGATCAATGTCGGCAGCGGTCAAGAAAAAGTAGCGGCCAGTCACGTAGGCATTTTTGTTTTAATGCACGGCGATTCCACAGCTTCAAGTATGTTGAAAACGGCGCAAGAATTATTGGGAACTGAACTGGGCATAGCGATGAACATGCCATTGACGATGGAAGTTCAAACAATGTATGAACAATTGCGTACCTACGTCGTAGCGAATCGTGAAGTCTTGACCAACGGGATTTTGTTGCTGACGGATATGGGTTCTTTAAATTCATTCGGCAATATGCTTTATGAAGAAACCGGCATTCGTACAAAAGCAGTAACTATGACAAGTACAATGATCGTTCTTGAAGCAATTCGGATGGCTGGTGTTGGTCGAACCTTAGAAGATATTTATCAAAATATTCAAATGTCCTTTGAAAGTATTACCAAAGAGCAGTTTCAATCAAACGCTGCTCATCATAAAGGAAGAAAAAAAGCAATTGTGGTGACTTGCTTTACCGGTGAAGGAGTCGCAGCGAAATTGTATCAGCGGATCTTGCCGGTCATTGATGAGACCAAGGTCGAAGTCATTCAGATGCAGTTTATTGAGCGTAAAGCCTTTAAAAAGCGGATTGATAGTTTGCTGGAAGAATATGAAATTAAAGCAATCGCCGGTACTGTGGACGTGGAATACCAAAATATTCCTTTTTTCTCAGTCTATGATGTTTTTGATGATGAAAAATTAAGTGTCTTAAAGCGGATTGTCAGTGATGAAGTGGCCATTGATACGATTGTAAAATCACTAAATGGTGTAATCACTTCTGTTGATTCGTTACAAAAATTAATCTTGATGTTGCAAAAAACCGTTCATCAAATTCAAACAGACCTGCATATGATTGTCGAACCAGGCGTGGATGCGGGGATTATGATTCATCTCGCCTTTTTAGTTGATGCGTTGCTACAGGGGGAGGCAGGCCGCAGTTTTCCAAACTTAGCGGAATACATCAAAACTAATCGTTTGGAAATGGATGTGGTGCGCACCCAGCTAATAATGATCGAACGGGCCTACCGTTTGACAATTCCGGAAACAGAAGTGGCTCACATTACCCAGATGTTTTTAGAAAATAAAATCCAACGCAAGTCCATATAAGCCCTTAATGAATGAGTGATGCTCTCTCATTTACTGAGGGTTTCTTTGTGGCTACCCATAATCAAAAGTGCGTAAGCGTTTTTTTGTGCACGCTCTTTTCCTTAGCAAGTCTTACTGATTAGGCTTTTTACTTATTGAATAATTGGCATAGATTTTGCTTTTATGAAAGTGTACGAAACTATAATGTTTAAGGAGATGATCAATAAGACTAAGAAAACAATTATCTTAGTTTGTTCGACAGGGATAAGTAAAAGTTTATTAGTTACAAAAATGCAAAAAGCAGCGGAAGAACGAGGGAGATGCCGACATTTTCGCCGTTTCAGCCTCTGATGCTGATAACAATATGGAAAACAAAGAAACAATTTTACAAAATGCTTAAAATGATGGAAGCAGCTTGATTAGCTAATCACCCCTCAGCGTTAGGAATAAATACGTTGAGGGATGAGCGTTTATTTAACAGCTTTTTTGTTGTAGACAGCCTTGCTTAATAACTAACGTTTCCGAAAGCGTACACATTAGAATTGTGTGTAATCGCTTTAGTTTTAGTGTGTACACGCTTTCTAAGCTGAAAACATTGATAGAAAAGGGTTTCATGATTTTTTTATTTGGCACGCTTCTTGCTTTATATAAAGGTGTAAATAAAAATTGGAAGAAATAGGAGTGAAGCACCATGTCTAAAAAAACAATTATGTTAGTTTGTTCCGCAGGAATGAGCACGAGTTTATTAGTTACTAAAATGCAAAAAGTGGCAGAAGAACGTGGTTTGGATACAGATATTTTCGCCGTTTCAGCCTCTGATGCTGACAATAACTTGGAAAATAAAGATGTTAATGTCTTATTGTTAGGCCCACAAGTACGCTTTATGAAAGGGCAGTTCGAACAAAAACTACAACCGAAAGGAATTCCGTTAGATGTAATCAATATGAGTGATTACGGTATGATGAATGGCGAAAAAGTGTTAGATCAAGCACTTTCATTGATGGATAAATAAGGAGGTGCAATTGATGGATAAACAACAGAAATTAGAAGCAGTAATGGGTTTAATCATGTATGGTGGCAATGCGAAAAGCGATGCCATGGAAGCGATCGCAGCCGCAAAAAAAGGTGATTTTGAGCTGGCGGAGCAAAAAATTGCAGATGCGGAAGCTTCATTAGTACAAGCTCATCATTCCCAAACAGGAATGTTGACGCAAGAAGCGCAGGGAGATCATATGGAAGTCACATTGTTGACGGTTCACAGTCAGGACCATTTGATGACTGCAATTGCCTTTACAGATTTAGCAAAAGAAATTATTGAATTATATCGTCGCATTGAAAGTGAGTAAGGTCATTATCAGTGACAGTGTTTGGTTAATCAATAGGGTGAAAAGTGTTTATTAAAAAAATGTAATAGTGTAGGAGGAAAAAAAATGGACGGATTTGTTCAATGGATGGAAAAATACTTTATGCCGAAAGCCTCGGTTATTGCAGCTCAAAGACACTTAGTTGCTATTAGGGATGCTTTTGTCGTAACCATGCCGTTAATGATTTTAGGAGCGTTGGGGACATTAATCAATAATTTGCCAATTCCTGGTTATGAAGAGTTTATGACGAAACTATTTCCTAAAATTGTTAATGATGCGCCAATTTGGAAGAGTTTTGGTGGCAATATTTGGAACGGAACATTTGCAATTTTTTCAATTTTAGTAACTTTTTTAGTGGCACATAACTTAGTAAAATCGTATGGAAAAGACGGCGTTGCTGCCGGTATCGTTGCCGTTGCATCATTCTTTGCAGTCGGTGGTTTAGAAGGCTTAGGGGCAACTGGTTTATTTATCGCTTTAATTGTTGCTTTGATTTCTGGTGAAATCTTCCAACGTTTAATCGGTAATGAAAAATTAGTTATCAAGATGCCTGACGGTGTGCCGCCAGCTGTATCCAAATCATTTGCAGCATTATTGCCAGCGATGATTACCATCAGTTTATTTAGTTTATTTACCTCTATTTTGTTTGGTTTTGGTATTAACAACATTGTTTTGTCATTCTATGAAGCAGTTCAAAAACCATTTATGGGCTTAGCAAACAGCTATCCATCTGCTTTATTGTTAGCATTTATCACGCCATTCTTATGGTTCTTTGGGTTACATGGAGCAAACATGATTGATCCTTTGATGCAAACTATTAATGTACCGGCTATTGATGCCAACATCAAAGCGGTCGAAGCAGGAAAAGCATTGCCTTATATCGTCAACAAACCTTTCTTTGATTCATTTGTAAACTTAGGTGGTACCGGAGCAACTCTTGGTTTGTTAATTGCGATCTTTATTGTCGGACGTAAAAATAAACCTTACAAAGTCATCACCAACTTGAGTACTGCTCCTGGAATTTTCAATATCAATGAACCGGTAATGTTCGGTTTACCTATTGTTTTGAATCCAATTATGTTTATTCCATTTGTGATTACACCAATGGTCTTGGTCACAGTTGCTTATATTGCTACAGCGGTTGGAATAGTACCTGGAGCGACCTTTATGCCACCTTGGGTAACTCCACCAATTATCGGTGGTTTCTTAGCTACTCAAAGTATTGCCGGTGGTGTGTTAGCCGCAGTGAACTTAATTCTTTCTGTTTTGATTTATATGCCATTTGTTAAAGTTGCAACGGTTCAATTCTTAAAACAGGAAGCAGCAGCCGAAGCAGGGGAAGAAAAATAAGCGCCAAAAACAGTTAGTGAACATGAATTTAAATGCAAGAGCAGAACACACTGGTTAGCCAAGTGTTTTGCTCTTTTTCTTTAAAAAGACAGCCTAGCACTACTGTTTTCAATCGTGAGAGTGATTTTTTAGGAAGGAACTAGTGTCTGTTGTCCAAATGTGTTATAACTAAACCGACACGTAGGCAACTAGCGAAAAGTAGGAGGCAATCGGATGGATAATGAAGTAAAAAAAATGTCAGCAGCAGATATCGAAGCAATGTATGACTTAGTCACTTACGCATTTCATTCAGAACAAACCCCACAGCGTAGGGCTCGTTTTGAAGAAATTGCTCAGCATTCCAACAACTACGGTTTTTTTATGGGAGGTGAGCTGACCAGTCAAGTGATGGCGACGCCTTTTCAGGTGAAAATTTTTGGACAGCCTTATAAAATGGCTGGTATCGGCTATGTGGCCTCTTATCCGGAATTTCGAGGGTCTGGTGGTATTTCGACTATTATGAAAACAATGCTGCAAGAACTGGCGAAACAAGAGGTTGCTTTGTCTTATTTAGCCCCATTTTCCTACCCGTTTTATCGGAAATATGGCTATGAACAAGTTTTTGAACAAGCGGAAATAACTATCAAGGCGGCAGAGTGGCCTCATGTGAAACGCGTTGACGGAACTATCAGACGAGTTGGATGGGAAATAGGCAAAACTGCAGTGAAAAACATTTATGGGCAAGTGAAAAAAGTTCGTCACGGTGGACTGAAACGTGAAGACTGGTGGTTTGATTATGCGTTAAATCGTAACCCTAAGGATCATTTGGCTATTTACCAAACACCTGAAGGCGTCGATGAAGGCTACGTGAAATATCGTATTGAAGGAAGTCGATTTGAAATTGTGGAATGGAATTATTTATCTAAGCAGGCGTTCCAAGCTCTAGCTGGTTTTATTGGCTCCCACAATGGTGCGGTAGCCACTTTCCATTGGGTTATCGGCTATGGCGGCCATGATCTCAATTATCTATTACCAACGCCTAGTGCTACAGTAAAAATTTTACCTTATATGATGGCTCGGATTGTGAATCTGACAACTTTTTTGCGCAGCTATCCATTTCAAGCAGGTACCTCAGAACGCTTCTACCTAAGTATCACGGATGAATACGGACCATGGAATCAAGGGCTTTGGCAGTTAGATATCTCTAGCCAAGGAAATAGTTCTTTCAAAAAAATTACGGCTGAAACGGAGCAATTAGCAGATATAGACGCATCAATTCAAACGTGGACACAGTGGTTGATGGGCTATCGTTCTGGGGAAGAATTGGCCTTTTACGGACGTCTATCTGGCAACAAGGAAGCAATCGCTGCTTTGGCAAAACGGATTAATCAGCGACAACCAATTCTGGAAGATTATTTCTAATGCAAGTGCAACAACTAATTACGAAAGCTTAATCCTAAACAATAAGGTCTTTCAGTCGTATGACAGTGGGTGCATCCTCAAAAACCACCTGCCAATTCCTTGCAGGTGGTTTTTTGTTGCTTGCATGTGGCAAAAATATGAACTCAGGCATCAGCATCGTCTGTATGACTACTCTAACGCTCATAGATAAAAAAAACAGCTATGGTGAACACTGAAAAAGCTGAGCTTAGTGTAGTTAGCTATTATAGATTGTGCATTTCATTAATCGGACTGGCCCTTGGCCTGAGATTTTTTTAGTGGATGGCAAGCAATAGAACGTGATTGGGTTCATAACTTCTGTGAGTTCTGTCTTAATTAACGTTCTTTTTCTTTTGTAGGAACATCTTTATTCTCATGTTCTTTGAGGGCCTTTTTGATAATGTGTTCTTTTTTCTTTCTGGTCTGATCTTGTCGTTGAGCAATTACTTTTTCCTTGCTTTTTTCAGCAGTCATCCTCTTCACTCCTTTGAAATTATCGTTTGTTCAATTAGTCTAGCATCTTCTCTTAAAGTTTACGAATGGTTTGTTTAGAAACGTAATATTGGCAGATTTTTTTAAAAGCTTATATAATAAATATGTAAACTTAAGTAAGAAAGGTGAGGAGCAAAATGGCAAAATCAAAAGAAGAAAAAATAGCAAGAAATAACAAATTTGGTCAAATGATTGCGATCGTCACTGGCGGATATTATTTAGTAAAAATGATTATGAATCATAAAAAGAAAAACAAATAAACAAGTGGTATAAGCACTAGCAAAATTAGCTGCTCGCACATAAAACACGGTGAAGCATCGTAGCTTTCTCCGTGTTTTATTTTCCACTATTGACACACTGCGCTTAGCATTCTACAATAAAAAGAGCATTGAGGGGACTTAATCAATAAAAGAGCGATTTTTAAGTCAAATCAAGGCTTATTACAAAAGGTTCACGTAGCTCAGTCGGATAGAGCAGTCGCCTCCTAAGCGACAGGCCGGAGGTTCAATTCCTCTCGTGAACGTTAAAGAAAATTAGTCGTCGGCTTGGTTACTAGCAGCTGGCGACTATTTGTTTATTTGACAGCCAATAACCTATCAATCCCGAATAAAGCGAGTTAACTTTTTAAGTTTAGTATGTGACTGCTTCCGGAGCTGATTTATTTTATAAAGAAAACTATCCGTTAATAGAATTAATGAAAAAAGGTGAGCAATTTGTGATTAAAGATGTGTATCCCAAGGGTGAAGAGCAGTTTATTTTATTGCTTATGGGCAAAGCCATCTAAGGGATTCAGCCTATTGTTTTAAAAAAGCTTCTGTAAGAACGTGCGAGTGAACTTCTCCAATATTACAAAAACTTGTAGAAAATTGAAGTCGTCAATTTGAACGCCTATAAGGGCTTCACTGCGCCATACAATCCAGCTAAAAGCTGGCTAGGACAACACCAAAGATAGCTTTGTCCTAGTCATTATTTGCGAATAAACAGGAGCAGACGTTAAGCTCTTAGGTAATTTTTTTCAAATTTTTCATGATAAAAAGCAGCTTGATCGGCTTTTCATCAAATTTCTTACACCTTACTATTGTTTAACTCAATCTCTTTTTTGAAAATTAATTTTTATTGTCGTTTTTTTATCTTATTGTAGACAATCATAATTTTTTAAATAGTAGCCATTATTTCTTTTAAATGGCGCCAGTCCGTTTCAATGACTGGTTCGAGCGCCGGATTGTACATGATAGAAGCTGGGTGGAATAAAGGATAGATCGAGTAAGTTTCTTGACTCAGCTGATATGTTTCTCCATTGGCAGCGACTTCAAAAATTTGCAGTCGTAAAAGCTGACCATGAACTTTCGACACTGTATAGCGACTTCCGAGCAATCGTTGTAAACCAATGTTGCCCATCGGAGCTAAAATTTGAGGTTGAATAACGTTAATTTCATAATCTAATAATGGTGCATGAGCGAAAATTTCTTGTTTATTTGGTGTTCGATTCGGGTACGTCATTTTAGTTGAACGTATTTTTATATGATAAGGACGACTGCGAACAGCACTGGTAATATAGATTTCGGAACGTTTCAAGCCAGAAAGTGCTAGCCAACGATCCAAGTTTGCCCCGGCGCGACCGCTAAAGGGAATCTGGGTGTCTATTTCCGTTTTTCCGGGAGCTTCACCAATCAACAACAATTTTGCTTTTTCAGAACCTTGACCAGTAACAAAACCCTCAACTTGAAAACCATTCATACGCTTGTTAGCCAGCTGCTTTAACTTTTCAGGGTAGTCCATGAAAGTGCTCCTTTCCTGTCTTTATTTGTTACTAGTATAGAAGTATCAACAAAAAAAAGTCAAACAAAGCTTAAAGAACGCTTCGTTTGACTTAATGCTATTTTAGGGTTAAGCCCAATCACCATTGCGGAAGACAGGTACGATTGAACCATCTTCTTTAATGCCGTCAATATTCATTTGTTCAGAGCCCACCATGAAATCCACGTGGGTTTGACTGCGATTTAAGCCGCCAGCAATTAATTCTGCTTCCGTCATTTCTGTTCCGCCTTTAAGATTGAACGCATAGGCAGAACCAAAGGCTAAATGGTTAGAAGCATTTTCGTCAAATAAAGTATTGTAAAAGGTTAATCCGGATTGAGAAATAGGAGAAGGATCTGGAACTAAAGCGACTTCCCCTAAACGACTAGCGCCTTCATCAGTGTCCAGCAATTGTTTTAGGACTTCTTCTCCTTGCTGGGCTGAAAATTCTACTACCTGTCCTTGTTTAAATGTAAACTTCATCCCCGTAATCGTAGTGCCACCGTAACTTAATGGCTTAGTGCTGGAAATATAACCGTCCACCTGACGACAATCAGGCGCAGTAAACACCTCTTCGGTTGGCATGTTCGCCATAAAGATTTCACCGTGGACATTGAAACTGCCTGCCCCTTCCCAAAGATGATTTTTAGGTAAACCGATAATGAGATCCGTTCCTGGCGCAGTATAATGCAGAGCAGAAAATTGTTGTTGATTTAATTCTGCAGCTTTTGCTCTTAAATTTTGATCATGAGCTTGCCAAGCAGCGACAGGATCTGCTTCATAAACACGTGTCGTCTTGAAAATTTGATCCCATAACGCAGCTACCTGAGCTTCACTCGTAGCCAGATTTGGAAATACTTTAGCCGCCCATTCTTTTCCAGCAGCAGCAACGACCGTCCAACTGACTTTATTGGCTTGCGTTGCTTTTCTAAGGTTGATTAGCGCTTTGCCTGAAGCCGCTTGAAAGGTAGCAACACGTGTGGTATCAACACCAGCTAATGCATCTGGATTAGCTGACACAACACTGATCCGACTGGCTCCTTTAGCCAACCAATCTTCTGTTTGGTCAATTTTATATTGAGGAATTGATTTTAAACGCTCGTCAGCAGCATGTTGTAAAAATTCCCTTTGAATAATATCGTCCGTCCACTGCAAAATCACTTCAGCTGCACCTAATTGATAAGCCTCTTGGGCAATTAGCCGGGCTAAGGGCGCTTGATCCACACTAATTTGTAAAACAATAGTTTGGCCTTTTTGGACATTTACGCCGGTTTCAACAATTAAACGGGCATATTTTTTTAAGTTTTCACTAAAATTTTCTGAAAACATCGAATTTCCTCCTTTTTTTTTGAGTAAATAACTCTTTATATCATAACATGGGAAGGGACATAGCTCAAACAAACAATCAGGAAAAAATCAGTTGCAAGTTTGTTATTTATTACTCTTAGAACCTTGGTTTCATTGTACTTATATAAGATTTGTCAAAATAAAAAGTATAATTTTGCATAATCGATAAATCGTGTTACAATAACCATAAGAAATAATCTGGAAGCGTTGTAAATGATAGGCAAAGGGGATTAGAATGATGGCAAGAAAAAAAACAATTACTAAAGAGCAGATTTTAAATGCTGCATACGAAGTCGTAGCCACTGAAGGTTTTTCCAAATTCACCGCACGCAACATTGCAAATAAGATGAAATGTTCGACTCAGCCGATCTATTTAGAATTTAAAAACATGGATGATTTAAGAGAAGCACTATTTAAGAAAATTCATAATTACTTAGCAAAAGAGATTTTTCCCGTAAAACACACTGGCAATACGATTGTAGATTTAGCATTAAACTACATTCACTTTGCTGCTAGTGAAAGCAAACTTTTTCGGGCCTTATATTTAGAAGAATACGGCGGCGGACAAAAGATGCAGGAGTTTTCTTATAATTATTTTTCTGAAGCTGTAAAAGAAGATGAGCAATACACGAACTTAAATGACGAGCAGATTGATTCTTTACATTTGGGCACTTGGGTGGTAGCAACCGGAATCGCTGCTTTAATGTCTTCAGGAATTATTCATCCATCTGATCAACAAATTGAACGTTTAATGCAAGATAGTATTGACGGTATTCTTGAAAAGGATCATCCGATCGAATTGGACATTTAAACGAACTTGCTAAAAAGATCAGCCCTTATTATTTCGGGCGCAAAAAAGAATGGCACAAGGTCATAAGCCCTTGTGCCATTCTTTTTAAGCAAGGGCTGCTGTTAAATTTTTTGCGAAAATTTCTAAATTTTGAATATCTTCTTCTTCTGCTGCCAAATCAACTTTGACATTTTCTGCCCCTTTTTTGGCGCCTGTTTTGGCAAAAGCAGCATCAAATTCATCAACTGATTGACAAAAATCATCATAAAAGGTGTCGCCGGAACCACATACACCGTAAATTTTTCCAGTTAAATCTACTTCTTGTAATTCTTCATAAAAGTCAACGATCTCATCTGGCAATTCACCGTCTCCGTAAGTATATGTAGCTACAACACAAATATCAGCCGCTTCAAAATCAGCTGCATCTACCTGGGTACATTCATCGATTTCAACCTCTAAGTCCAAATCTTCAAACGCTTCTGCAACAATATCAGCGATTTCTTCTGTATTGCCGGTCATGCTAGCGTACACAATTTTTGCTAAAGCCATGGTTTTTCTCCCCCTTTTTGTCCAAGCTTAATTATAGCAGAAGGGCGAGGCCTCTGTAAATTGGAAAAAAGCTTTCTTGATGAGGAATAAGAAAAGGTTTTATAAATTCCAGTTAATGTAACACCTTTTTTCAAAAAATATGCTAAAATAATTTGAACGATACAAATTAGGAGACGATAGCGTATGATCACATTAAAATCACCAAGAGAAATCGAAATGATGGCTGCTTCCGGCGAATTGCTGGCAGATGTCCATCGTCATTTAAGAACATTTATTCAACCTGGCATTACTAGTTGGGATATTGAAGTGTTTGTTAAAGACTTTATTGAAAGTCACGGCGGCATTGCAGCTCAAATTGGTTATGAAGGTTACAAATATGCAACATGCTGCAGTATTAATGATGAAATTTGTCATGGATTTCCCCGTAAAAAAGTACTGAAAAGCGGCGATTTAATTAAAGTAGACATGTGTATTGATTTAAAAGGTGCGATGTCTGATTCTTGCTGGTCTTATGTAGTGGGGGAATCAACGCCAGAAATAGACCACTTGATGGCAGTAACTAAAAAAGCGCTGTATATAGGTATCGAACAAGCGCAAGTCGGTCATCGAATTGGAGATATTGGTCATGCTATTCAAACGTATGTTGAAGGAGAAGGCCTAGCGGTGGTACGGGACTTTGTCGGACATGGCATTGGCCCTACGATTCACGAAAGTCCCTCCATTCCACATTATGGAGAAGCCGGCAAAGGCTTACGCTTAAAAGAAGGTATGGTGATTACTATCGAACCGATGGTAAATACAGGAACATGGCGTATGAAAATGGATCCTAATGGCTGGACAGCTTATACACAAGACGGCAGCTTAAGTTGTCAATTTGAACATACGCTGGCGATCACTAAAGACGGTCCACAGATTCTGACTTCTCAAGGAGCAGAGCTGACGTATTAAATCGTAAAGCAGGAGAATACGAGATGAAAATTTTCAATAAACTCAAGAAAAATGAAGAATTAATGCGGTTTATCGAAACTACGCAGTCTCACATGATTACAGCCGAAATAGGCAACAGCTCAGTCGTTGTTGCCTATTATTTATTACTGTCGCTGTTTCCTTTGCTGATTGCAGTCGGTAATATTTTGCCTTATTTGCAAATCAACCCTAATTCGGTATTGCCTTATATTGCTGAAGCTATTCCTAAAACGGTTTACCACGATTTAGAGCCGGCCATTCAATCACTTTTGACACAGCGTTCCAGTGGTTTGCTATCAGTATCTGTCTTGGCAGCTTTGTGGAGTGCTAGTCAAAGCATCAATGCTTTACAAACAGCAATGAATAAAGCATTTGGCGTTAAGCAAAGGGAAAATTTTATTATTGTACGCTTAGTTTCACTCTTGGTTATTATTCTTTTTATGCTGGCTATTGTCGGCGTTGTAGTTATTTTAGGTTTAGGGCAGTATATTTTAATGATGCTCCAGCCAATTTTTTTATTCTCAACGTCGTTTATTGACACCTTTCAAGCTTTAAAATGGCCGTTGACAACCGTTGTCTTATTGGTGGTTATGGGATTGATCTATCTGGTAGTACCTAACACAAAATTATCTTTTCGCTCAGTTGTACCGGGAACGGTATTTTCAACAGTGGGTTGGATGTTATTGTCGCAAGTCTTTGGGTTGTATGTAAAGTATTTCAGTTCACGAGTAGCTAGTTACCAGATTATCGGTAGCTTTATTATTTTAATGCTGTGGTTGAATTTTGCGGCTACCATTATTATTTTAGGTGCCATTATCAATGCGGTTGTTGCAGAATATTCTACTAACAAGAAGAGCCAAATGAGGAAAAGTCTTTGGGCTTATCTAAAGGAGAAAATCCAGCACAAAAAACAATAATTATCCTTCATTTCAAAAAGGCTCAGTACCTATTACTTAGCGTTTATTTTAAAAAGCAGAACACACGTTTCAACTTGTAAAAGAGTATGATTTTAGTATAATAGACCATGAACATTAAGAAAGTGGGTCCCCATCATATGTCAATGTTTATCTATGGAATTATCATCCGGTTGTTTGCTACCTTTATTATCGCCTTGCTTTTAACACCGGTTATTAAATTATTATCGTTTCGTATCGGAGCCTATGATGCACCAGGGGAACGACGCATCAATACAAAAAATATGCCTACCGCTGGTGGTTTAGCAATTTTTCTGGCGTTTGCTTTTTCAAGTATGGTACTTTTTCGGACGATTATTCCAATCAGGATAATCTGGCCTATTGTCTTAGCTGGTGGTGTTGTAATCCTCACAGGTTTAATTGATGACATTAAGGAATTAACGCCCATGAAAAAAACTATCGGTATTCTAGCGGCTTCGTTGATTATTTACTTGGCCAACATCCGTATCAATTTTGTGACCTTACCCATTTTGGGAATGATTGATTTACGGTGGTTTAGTCTACCGCTAACGTTATTATGGATTTTAGCGATTACTAATGCAGTGAATCTGATTGATGGCTTAGACGGCTTAGCTTCTGGGGTCTCAATTATCGGCTTGACGACAATTGGGATTACTGGGTACTTTTTCCTTCATGCCAAAACGGTATATGTTCCGATCATTATTTTCATTTTAGTAGCCAGTATTGCCGGTTTTTTCCCTTATAATTTTTACCCCGCCAAGATTTTTCTGGGAGATACGGGGGCACTATTTTTAGGGTTTATGATTGCGGTAATGTCTTTGCAAGGCCTAAAAAATGCCACCTTCATCACATTAATTACGCCAATGATCATTTTAGGTGTCCCGATTACAGACACCGTCTATGCCATCATTCGGCGCTTACTTAACAAACGACCGATTTCTTCAGCAGATAAGATGCATCTGCACCATCGTTTGCTCTCACTGGGCTTTACCCATAAAGGCGCTGTTTTAACGATTTATGGTTTAGCGTTGGTTTTTTCTTTTGTTTCTCTGTTGTTTAGTTATTCCAGTAGAGTGGCTGCACTCTTGTTAATTATTGCGTGCTTGATTGGCTTAGAACTGTTTATTGAGTTAATTGGCTTAGTAGGACCTGGACACCAGCCGTTGATGTACATTTTAAAAGTTCTCGGTAACCGTGAATACCGACAAGAACAATTGAAAAAGCGTTTAGGTAAACACTCTCGTAAAAAATAAAGCAAGGGAAGTTTTTCAAAGCTTCCTTAATTAAAATTTTATCTCAACTGATTGGCTGAACAAAAGTATATGCTGTAGCAATTTCCTTAAGCTAACGGAAGGCTTTTGTCTCGGCCTCTTTTTTATGCTATACTTTGGTACAGTTATGGTCGGTGACTTTTATTACATAAAAAGAGGCGCTCTAGCAGGAAAGCTTACTGTTATTTCCTAAGATGTCCACTTTTCCTAGTATTGTCAGAAATCTTGGTGGTTAGGAGAAATTCTAAAAATGAATGAACGAGTGACAATTTCCATTGTAACCTATAATAGCAGGTATATATTTAAAGTGTTGGATCAATTGAAAACAGAATTAGGCAGTGACTCTAGCTACGATATACATATTTATGACAATCATTCAGAAGCGGCTTATTTCAATAAATTAAAAGCTTATGTACCGTTTATTACTCTCCATGAAGGTTCTGTCAATCAAGGCTTTGGTCACGGACACAATTATATTTTTCAAAAAATACAGAATAAATATGGGATTATCTTCAATCCAGACGTTCTAGTCACAAAAGCTACTTTGGATCAGTTGTTAGAGCGCATCAAAGCAGATTCAGCGATTGCCCTAGTTAGTCCCAAAGTATTAAATGAAGACGGAACAACACAATTTTTGGTTCGAGAACGGCTGACGGTTTTTGATTACTTGTTGCGTTTTATACCTTTAGCTTTTGTAAAAAAACTATTTGATCGGCGGCTAGCAAAGTATGAATGTCGGCAGCTGTCTGACACAGAAACCACAGATATAAAGATGGGATCTGGCTGTTTTATGGTAATTGATCGAGAAAAATTTCTGGATGTTGGCGGCTTTGATGAACGATTTTTTATGTACTTTGAAGATAATGACCTGTGTTTGCGTTTAGGACAGACCGGCTACCGAATTGTTTATACTCCTTTTGAAACTGTAGTTCATATGTATGAAAAAGGTGCGCATAAAAGTCGTAAGTTGTTTTTCATTTTCCTACAGTCAATGGGAAAATTTTTCAATAAATGGGGCTGGAGGTTCTTTTAAATGAGCAATACGTTAGCGGTTGTTGTTGTACTGTACCAACTGAACATAAGTCAAACACCTAACTATGATCTTTTAAAAAATAGTATAACAAACACCAACTTCACTTTACTGGTCTACGACAACAGTCCAAAAGCTCACGAAGATCAGTTGTTTACTTATCAGAATGTTCATTATTTTCATGATGCGACTAATTCTGGTTTAGCCAAGGCTTATAACCAAGCCCTTCAATATTGTCAAATACATCAAGTGGACTTACTCCTTTTGTTAGATCAAGATACTCAGCTACCCGTTGATTATTTGCAACGATTGCTGCAAAAAAAATTAACAGATGAAGTGGCGGTATTCGTTCCGTTAGTCAAGGCTCAAGGTCAGCAAATCTCACCAGTTTATCGTGCCGGCTATGTTAATACAGCTTCTAAAAAACCAGCACCTGGAGTTTATTGCGGTGACTTGATGGCGATTAATTCCGGCACGGTATTGACATTGGCTACTATGGAGTGGTTAGGTTCATTCCAAGAAGAGTTTCCTTTGGACTTTCTCGATCATTGGTTTTTTTATCAGTTAAATCAAGCTCAAAAAAAAATTGAAGTGTTCAATACAGTAATTTATCAGGAACTGTCTGTCTTAGATTATCGCTTTATCAGCTTAAACCGTTATGAATCTATCATTCGATCGGAGAGCCTTTTTTACAAAAAATACGATACCGAAATGTTTTCTCAGCATCGCAAACACTTACTGTTACGAACCGTGAAACAAATTTTCCTAGTGAAAAATCGCAAAATATGGAAACGGACGCTGCGAGAATTTTTGGTGCTAATGAAAGGAAAGTAAATGATTTCAGTTTGTATGGCTACCTATAATGGAGAGCGTTACCTGGCTTCGCAATTGGACAGTATTCTTTGCCAACTCAATTCAGATGATGAACTCATTGTTTCAGACGATGGTTCAGTTGACCAAACACTGTCTATTTTAAAAAAATACGCAGCTCAATTTCCGCAAATGCACATAATGAAAGGCCCCGGCAGAGGTGTAATTGCTAATTTCGAAAAAGCCATTGAACAAGCACAAGGAGAAATTATTTTTCTGGCAGATCAAGACGATGTTTGGTTGCCAAATAAAGTAGCAACAACTTGTGCCGCTTTTGCTTCATCACCGTCTACGCAAGTGATTGTCAGTGATCTAATGATTGTCGATCAGCAGTTGCAAGTGCTGGAACCGTCCTTTTTTCGTTATAGGAAGGCGAAAACTGGCGTGGGACATAATTTATTGAAAAACGGCTACATTGGAGCCGGTATGGCGTTTAAAAAGCAATTGAAATCATTAGTTTTACCGATTCCTACCAATGTTCCTATGCATGATATGTGGATCGGATTACTAGGCGAACTTGCCGGCGGTAACCAGTTGCTTTGGCAGCCTTTGACTTTGTATCGGCGGCATGATCAAAATGTTAGTGAGATTCGAACGAATGCCTCCCGATGGCAACAATTAAATTGGCGTTTGACACTATTATTTTTATTGATTAAACGAAAAATGCGCCGGAAATCTAAGCGTAACAATTTTACAGTTTTGTAAAAAAACCCAAAAATACATGACAATTCGCTAGGTTAATGAGATAATGTCTAGTGATTAAAAAATGAATAAATTTTGAAGGAGATTTACCATGAAAGGAATTATTTTAGCCGGTGGTAGTGGAACGCGTTTATATCCATTAACCAAAGCCACCTCAAAACAATTGATGCCAATCTATGATAAACCGATGATTTATTATCCAATGTCCACTTTAATGTTAGCGGGAATCAATGAAATATTAATCATTTCTACTCCAGAAGATACACCACGCTTTGAAAGCTTATTTGGTGATGGCAGCGATCTTGGTATTAGTATTGAATATGCTGTTCAGGAAAGCCCGGATGGTTTAGCCCAAGCCTTTATCATTGGCGAAGAGTTTATTGGTGATGATAACGTCTGCTTAATCTTAGGGGATAATATTTATTATGGTGGCGGTTTATCCAAAATGTTACAACGAGCAGCTGCAAAAGAATCTGGTGCTACTGTATTCGGTTACCATGTAAACGATCCAGAACGCTTCGGTGTTGTAGAATTTGACCAAGACATGCAGGCTCTTTCAATTGAAGAAAAGCCAATCGAACCGAAATCAAATTATGCTGTGACAGGCTTGTACTTCTATGATAACGATGTGATCGAAATTGCTAAAAACATCAAGCCTTCTGCTCGGGGTGAGTTGGAGATAACTGATGTAAATAAAGTATATTTAGAAAAGAATAAATTATCTGTAGAAGTAATGGGGCGCGGCTTTGCGTGGCTGGATACAGGTACCCATGAATCACTACTAGAAGCTTCTACATTTATTGAGACAATTGAAAAACGTCAAAATTTAAAAGTCGCTTGCTTGGAGGAAATTGCCTATCGTATGGGCTACATTACCAAAGAAGCATTGGTTGAATTAGCGCAACCATTGAAGAAAAATGGCTACGGCCAATATTTGTTACGTTTAGCAGCAGAATAAGGAGCGAATTTGGATGAAAGTGATAGATACAAAGCTACAAGATGTGAAAATTATTGAGATGGACGTTTTTGGCGACCATCGCGGCTTTTTTACTGAGAGCTATTCAAAAGAAAAATTTGCCCAATTCGGTATGAACTATGATTTTGTTCAAGACAATCATTCCTTGTCTACAGAAGCAGGTGTTTTACGGGGATTGCATTTTCAAAAAGGAACAGCCGCACAGACAAAACTTATTCGAGTAGTGACCGGTGCAGTGTTGGATGTTATCGTCGATATTCGAAAAGGTAGTCCAACCTATGGCCAATGGGAAGGGTATATCTTATCGGAACATAATCATCGCCAACTATTGGTTCCAAGGGGGTACGCTCATGGCTTTGTTACCTTAACGTCTAACGTGAATTTCATGTATAAATGTGACAATTATTATGACGCTGCCGCAGATGGTGGCATTGCCTTTGACGATCCTGAACTTGCGATTGATTGGCCAATTGATATTCAAAAAGCCATCACTTCTGAAAAAGATAAAAAACATCCGACTTTAAAAGAATTTGAAGCGGAAAATCCATTTGTTTATGGTGAAATTTAAGATAGTAGGAGCGAATGAAGCTATGAAAAGAATTATTGTGACAGGTGGAGCAGGGTTTATCGGCTCAAACTTTGTTCATTATGTGGTCAATCATCATCCGGAAATTCATGTGACGGTTTTAGATAAACTCACCTATGCCGGCAATAAAAAAAATCTTGAAGGTCTGCCTGCTGATCGTGTGGAATTAGTCGTTGGCGATATTGCTGATGCACAGCTTGTTGATCGCCTAGTGCAAACAACCGATGCAGTTGTGCACTATGCAGCTGAATCTCATAATGACAATTCCTTAAAAGATCCGTTTCCATTTGTACAAACGAATATTATTGGTACGTACACGCTCATTGAAGCTTGTCGTAAGTACAGCGTACGCTATCACCATGTATCAACGGATGAAGTATACGGCGACTTGCCTTTAAGAGAAGATTTGCCAGGTCACGGGGAAGGAATCGGGGAGAAGTTTACTGCTGAAACACCTTATAATCCTTCCAGTCCTTATTCTTCAACGAAAGCGGGCTCTGATTTACTAGTAAAAGCGTGGGTGCGCTCATTTGGATTGCAAGCGACCATTTCTAACTGTTCTAATAACTATGGTCCTTACCAACATATTGAGAAGTTCATCCCTCGGCAAATTACCAATGTACTAAGTGGTATTAAACCTAAATTGTATGGTGCCGGCAAAAATGTCCGCGACTGGATTCATACCAATGACCATTCTTCTGCTGTTTGGACGATATTAACCAAAGGACGGATTGGTGAAACTTATTTGATCGGCGCTGATGGCGAAGAAGACAACAAAGCAGTTATTGAAATGATCTTAGAATTGATGGGACAACCTAAGGATGCTTATGAACATGTCACCGATCGGGCTGGACATGACTTGCGTTATGCAATCGATTCAACAAAATTGCGGGTAGAATTAGGCTGGACGCCTGAGTTCACAAATTTCCGCACAGGGTTAGCTGATACGATCAAATGGTATACGGAGAACGAAGACTGGTGGCAAGCGGAAAAAGCAGCAGTCGAAGAAAACTATGCGAAAAACGGACAATAATCACTATTGCTTTATAAATCAATAAGCGGCGGCTTAGAAGTAATCACTCTGGACAAGCCGGAATTCACCTGCAGGATTGAACCATCCTAATTTCAGGTCATTCTATTTAATTGCTAGAAGAAAAATGCTTCTTTGCCGACTTCTTTTTAAAAGGAGAAACCAAC
The DNA here is from genome assembly GCA_051295955.1 of Enterococcus faecalis. Classification (GTDB taxonomy): domain Bacteria; phylum Bacillota; class Bacilli; order Lactobacillales; family Enterococcaceae; genus Enterococcus; species Enterococcus faecalis_A. The sequence goes on from JBPDWA010000006.1 coordinate 64,968, forward strand.
ATGATATTAATCACAGGTGGCAATGGACAGTTAGGAACCGAGTTACGTCATTTACTTGATGAAAAAGAAATCGAATATATTTCTACAGATGCCGGTGAAATGGATATTACCGATGCTGCTAGCACGATGGCAAAAATTAAAGAAATAAAACCGACTGCTATTTATCATTGTGCAGCGTATACTGCCGTTGACAAAGCTGAAGATGAAGGTAAAGAATTGGACGAGAAAATCAACGTTGAAGGTACCAAAAATGTAGCACAAGCAGCGAAAGCTGTTGGAGCAACCTTAGTTTATATCAGTACTGACTACGTTTTTGACGGTACTAAAAAAGCCGGAATGTATGCTCCTGATGATCAACCAAATCCTCAAAATGAGTATGGTCGTACTAAATTATTAGGAGAACAAGCAGTTCAGTCAATTTTAGAAGATTACTATATCATTCGCACTTCTTGGGTTTTTGGTCAGTATGGTCACAATTTTGTCTTTACGATGCAAAAGCTTGCTGAAACAAGAGACCAGTTGACAGTGGTGGATGACCAATATGGCCGACCAACGTGGACAAGAACTTTAGCAGAGTTTATGGCTTTCGTAGTTGAGAAAAAAGCACCATTCGGCATTTATCATTTGTCTAATGAAAATAGTTGCAGCTGGTATGAATTCGCTAAAGAAATTTTAAAAGATCGTCAAGTGGAAGTTTTGCCAGTTGATTCAACACTGTTTCCTCAAAAAGCCAAACGGCCGCAATATTCCGTAATGGACTTAAGTAAAGCTGAAGCATTAGGCTTTGAGATTCCAACGTGGCAAACAGCATTAGCCGCAATGCTAAGTAAAATTTAAACGTTATACAGTGCAGTTTCATTCGTTACACTGTACTGCTACTATGAATGAATAACAAAAGTATTTTGTTTTCTCGGGCTATCTTTTCCAGCAATACTAGTTGAACAATAGAGGCCAGTACTCATTTTCTGTCTGGCGATGTGTTAAACGAAGACTAGTTTTGCAATTAAAACGGTTAAGATAAGCCCACTAGTTTTTGCTTTCATCAAGCTTTGACTAGGTAAATGAATGGAGGGAAAACTATGAAGAAAGTCACTGTGTTTGGCTTAGGCTATGTTGGATTAGCGAATTCAATGTTATTAAGTCAAAATGAGCAGGTAATGGCGTATGATATTGTACCTGAAAAAATTACGATGTTAGCAAAAGGCATCTCTCCTTTAGAAGATCAGGAAATTAAAACATTTTTAGAGCGTCAAGATTTGAATGTGACGTTTACAACGGATTTTAAAGCAGCCGTACTATTTGCCGATTACTTAATTATCTCTACGCCGACAGACTACGATGAGGAAAAAAATTATTTCAATACATCAACGGTTGAAGATGTCATTGAAAAAGCGTTGGCAATCAAACCTGAGGCCTTGTTTATTATTAAATCAACGGTGCCAGTAGGATATGTTGATAGTTTGCGGAAAAAATACCAAACGGAAAATATCATTTTTTCACCAGAATTTTTGCGTGAAGGAAAAGCTCTTTACGATAATTTATATCCTTCAAGAATTATTGTTGGGGAATGTTCAGAGCGTGCACAAGCAATTGCGGATATGTTTTTAGAAAATACGGCAGAACAAACGGCTCCGGTTTTATTGACTCATTCTACAGAAGCAGAAGCGATTAAATTATTTTCCAACACGTATTTAGCTTTACGCGTCGCTTATTTTAATGAGTTGGATACTTATGCTGAGTCTCGCGGCTTGGATTCTAAACAGATTATTGAAGGCGTGGGCCTTGATCCGCGGATTGGCTCTCACTATAATAATCCTTCTTTTGGCTATGGCGGTTATTGCTTACCAAAAGATACCAAGCAATTAAGAGCTAACTATGATAAAGTTCCAAATAATATCATTAGTGCAATCGTTGATGCTAATACCACCCGTAAGGATTTTATCGCAGAGCAAATTTTAGCTAGAAAGCCTAAAACAGTGGGGATTTATCGTCTAACAATGAAAGCTAATTCTGATAACTTCCGCTATTCTTCAATTCAAGGAATTATGAAGCGCTTAAAAGCTAAAGGAATAGAAGTTATCGTTTATGAACCAACACTGGATGAACCAGCTTTTTATCGGTCAAAAGTTATTAAAGACTTAGCTACATTCAAGCAATTATCTGACATTATCGTGACGAATCGGATGGAAGCAAATCTAAATGACGTTGTAGAAAAAGTATACACTCGTGATATTTTTAGAAAAGATTAATAAAGGGGACCATAAAAATATAAGATTGTGGGTTGAATAAATGGGAAACTTATTTGAAAAGCCTGAAAAGATATTCTTGCTACTAGCACCTTTATTTATAGGGGTTAGCCTTTTCTTAATGCCTTTAAATAGAGTTCCAGATGAAGCTAGTCATGCAAGAATCACATGGGCTATACTTCATGAGAAAAGTGATAAAAGTATTGACTGGATGGAATGGGATAGTAAAAAAGTAAAGGTGAATAGACAAGAATATCGGAAGTTATTTACAGAAAAATTAGATTTTAGCAATGAAAAATTTAGAGTACAATTTCCTTTAAAAAGGATTATGCACATACCTCAGTTAATTGGTATGACTATTGGTCAAGTAATTTATCCTTCAATGGGCGTTATGGTGATGGCCGGTCGTATTATGAATGCCTTGTTTTATATTGTTTCTTTATATTTTATAATAAAAAAAATCAAGTTCGGTAAACTGGCATTGATGTTTCTCGCGCTTTTGCCAATCATGGTTCAACAGGCAGCCTCAATGTCTTATGATGTAGTGAATAACGTGCTTATTTTTGGCTTTTTAGCTGTTTTAAGTGACTTATATTCGAAGAGAAAATTTACTAAGAAGAATTTGAGTGCTTTATTGGTTATTACCTTTGGTCTTTGTGTGACAAAGCTTAATAATTTATTTTTATTAGTTTTGCTATTGCCACTGAATATAAATTTCGAAGGCAGATGGGCAATAATTGGTAGAATGTGGGAGCGGTGCCAATTCTTTGTTAAAAAGTATCGATACATACTTCTAAGTAGTTCATTTATTATTTCGTTATTTTTGGCAATGCTATACTTCAAAGACAAAGGTGGTATTACGCAATTTACGCAAGTTATGCTAAATACTATTTTTGATAATAATGTGAACCCCCAACTCAATACTATTATTGTGACTGGAATGTTTGGCTATTTGGGAGTATTTGATTTTCAACTTCCTATGTGGTTGATTATGATCGATATTGCAGTTTTGACCATATTATTAATGAAAAAAGAAGAGATCAAATTAGGGAAAACTTTCGGAGTTTTGTCAGGTCTAATGTTGCCGCTTCAAGTTGTTGTAGTTATTGGTGGTATGTACTTTGCCTGGACACCACTAGTTTTAGGCAAGGATGCTTTAATTTCTGTAGGAGCGCAAGGTAGATACTTCACTCCGTTTTTAATATATCTGTCACCACTTTTTATTAGCTTTAAAAATAAAATGAGCATTGAAGCAAATGAAAAAAGTTTAACAAAATTCGCAGTGTTTATTTTATTATTAAACTTTTTAATTACCTTATACTTAATTCTTTTGGTTTATTGGTACCCGCACTCACAAGCAGAATGGTTAATAAATTTACGAAAATCATTGGTTAGTTGAATGATAAAAATAGTTTAATTTTAGCGGGAAACTTAACCTTGTACATTTGTCCTGATAGGGAATTTTCGTGAAGTCGAAAAATACAAAGGATATACAGGGGGGTTCTTAGGTATAATGATAGTCTTTGCCTTCATAAATGGGGAGTCACTTCAAAAATTATTATAATCGAAAGAAAAAGTATTTTTAGCCTTTTTTAATCTGGAGTTAGCTCGATTACTCTTAAACTTTTTTAATAAGCTTGTCTTATAGCTATTTCTTTAAATGAAGCAAGCTTGAATCTGTTGTATAAGGATAGTACAATAGAAGGAGTAAATTTTTTTATCTATTGATATGCGATGCTTTTGTAAATGATGCCTTTTACTTTGGCTGAAACAGAGGAAGGAAGACTATGAAAGAAAAGAATCATACCTTTATCATTTGTGCTTATGGCGAATCACCTTATTTGAAAAAGTGTATTGTCTCATGCCTGCAACAAAGGTCTGTCCAAAGTGGTGCTTCACAAGTACAGCTGTATACCAGCACGCCCAATCAGTTTATTAAGGATTTGTGTCAAGCATTTGAACTGCCTATGTTTACCTGTGAAGGTGGGGGGATCGGCAAAGATTGGAATAATGCTTTGTCATTTGTTGAGACTAAATATGCAACGATCGTCCATCAAGATGATATTTATTTACCTGATTATGGTCAAAGAATACTTGAAGCATTTGATAAGAATGATCAGTACAATATCGTTTTTTCTGATTATCAGGAAATCGACAGTCAGGGAGCTTTGAGAAAGCGAAATTTAAATCTCTATATAAAATCTTTTGGTTTACATGTATTGTCGCTGTTATCATTTAAATGGTATCAACGAAGAATTTACGCTTTTGGTAATTTTATTTGCTGTCCGGCGGTTTCCTATAATATGAAGCGTTTAAAGGATTTTAAATTTGACGAAACACTTAAGATGACGCTTGATTGGGATGCTTGGGAAAGAATTATGCGACGAGAAGGTCAAATTAAATATATAGCTCAATCGCTAATGTATCATCGAATTCACGCTGATTCAGAAACGACGAATAATACCTTAGATAAAACACGCGAACGAGAAGAACAGCAATTGTTTGAACGCTATTGGGGGAAATTTTTTTCAAAGCTTATCATGAAATTCTATACATTTAATCAAAAATCCAATAATATCTAAAATTATTTTAAGGATGAGAAAATAAAAAAATTTTGCTGATTATTCCTGCCTATAATGAAGCAGCCGGAATTGTCGATGTTATCCAAAAAGTAGAAGCCTATCGTCAGAATTGTCCGTATCAACTTGACTATTTGGTCGTCAACGATGGATCTACCGATAATGAAGAAGAAGTCTTAGTGAAAAATAAAATCAACCATGTTGAATTAGTTTGCAATTTGGGGATTGGCGGAGCTGTTCAAACAGGTTATAAATATGCTTTGAAAGAAGACTATGATATCGCTGTTCAATTTGATGGAGATGGGCAGCATGACATTGATTCACTGCCTAAATTGGTGGATCCGATTCTTGCCAATCAAGCTGACTTTACCGTTGGTTCGCGCTTTGTTGATGATAGCGATTCAGAGTTTAAATCTTCAGGTGCTCGTCAGATGGGCATCAAAATTCTTTCATCGCTCATTCGGTTGTTAACTCGTGTCAATATTAAAGATGTTACCAGTGGCTATCGGGCTGGAAATCGAAAGATTATTCAACAATTTGTTGAGCGCTATCCTAGCCAATATCCCGAACCGGAAAGCTATATGTACTTAATCGCTAATCGCTTGCGTATTAAAGAAGTGGGCGTAAAAATGTTCGAACGGGAAAATGGAAAGTCTAGCATTAATTTTATCAATTCTTTTAGCTATATGGTGAATGTTTCATTGTCGATTTTAATCGCTTCTTTAATTAATAGAAAGGAGTTTGAGTGATGCCTTTTCAACTACAAATTTTAGCTGTTTTGTTAGCACTGATTTTTTTTATGTTTACGATCCATCTCATTCACAAAGGTCGAGCTGAAGTTCGTCAAATGAATAAGTGGCTCTTTTTAGGTATCATGATGCTCGTTGGCGCACTGTTTCCTTCCCTAGGAAGTAAAATAGCCCGATTTTTCGGGATTACCACTCTAACGTCGTTAGCGCTTTTTGTTTTAACCGGCTTTTTATTATTTTTTTCACTTTCAACTCAGATTTCGCTAATCAAAAAAGAAAAACAATTAAAAACTTTAACGCAAGAATTATCGTTATTAAAGAAAAAAATGAATGAAATTGATGAGGACTGACCAATGAGAGGAATTTATTTATCCCAAGATTTAACGCACGCATTTGGTATTTCCGAGAAAATTAATCAACAAATTACCGAATTTGAAAAAAACGGCTATCAAGTAGCAAAACAGATTAATCCTCAAAGGAATTTATTTCACTTAGCTCGAAATCTAGTTCCTTTTTTTTCTGAGCAGTATTTTTATACTAAGGATCTCCCATGGCAAAATTATGACTTTGCTTACATAAGAAAAGGTGCTGTTTTAGATAAAAGTGTTATTAATTTAGTCAAAAAAGCGAAAGCAGTCAATCCTAAAATCAAGCTAATTCTGGAAGTACCTACATATCCATATCTTGATGAGTTTAAAGGGCTGGTTAAATTGGATATTATGCTAAAGGAAAAACGGTGGACCAAAGCATTATCACGGTATATTGATCGCATTGTCACCTATTCTGATGACCAAAAGATTTTTGATATTCCCTGCATCAATATTTCCAATGCTTATGACTTTGCAGCACTGGATTTTTCTAATCGTCACAAGCAGGCGTCCATCAATTTATTAGGGGTCGCTACGCTATGTTTTTATCATGGCTATGACCGGATTATTGAAGGATTAAGAAATTATTACCAGAATCCTGACCAACCAATCAAGGTCACCTTTACTTTAGTAGGTGATGGTCCTGTATTAAAAGACTATAAAAAAATGGTGACAGAGTATCAATTAGAAGATGTAGTATTTTTACAAGGGCGCAAGCAACTGTCAGAATTGGCTCCTTATTACACCGCTGCCGACATTGGAGTGGATTCATTGGCGCGACATCGATCTGGCGTTTCTTACAATAGTAGCTTAAAGGGTAAAGAGTATTTGGCTAAGGGATTGCCGATCATTTCAGGGGTAAAAACTGATTTAGATGAACGCAACTTACCGTTTTATTATCGTGTACCTAGCGATGAAACTCCAGTTGACATTAAAGCAGTCGTTGAATGGTACGAAAAGCTATTACAAACATCAACCAAAGCACAGTTGGCAGCAACCATCTTTAATTATGGAGAAGCAAACTTTACTTTTTCAACAACATTTGCTCCCGTTATTGATTATTTGAAAGGAGTTTTATATGACTGATTTGGTAAGTGTAATTGTTCCCGTTTATAATGCTGGAAATTATTTAGCAGAATGCATCGAAAGTGTTTTGCAACAAACGTTTACTGCCATTGAGCTTATTTTAGTTGATGACGGCTCCTCTGATCGTTCAGTTGAAATTGCTGAAGCGTATGCTGCAAAGGATGCTAGAATTCGTTTTTATACTCAAAAAAACCAAGGGCAATCTAGTGCTCGGAATCACGGTATCCGTCAGTCTAGCGGCAATTATTTGTTGTTTGTGGATAGTGATGATTGGATAACGCCCTACCACGTGGAAGAACTATATCAAGCGCTAAAAGCAACAAACTCTCGAGTTGCAATGAGCTGTTTTTCCAAAGATCAACAGCAATTAAGTATGACCTTCAACCGTGAATTCCAAGTGGTTAAAGGTACTTTTATTGAATTAGCAAATAAATTGTATCAATCACCATTTCCAGCAATGTCCGCTTGGTGTAAATTATATGATCGCAACTTATTTAAAGATGTTCGTTTTCATGAGGGAACAATTTATGAAGACGGTATCCTATTTTATGAAATTATTGATCAAATCGAGCAAATGGCTGTCGTAAAAAGCAATAGTTACTACTATAGAACGGCAGAAAATTCTACTTTGACTAGTAAAATCAGTCGCAAAAATTTTGATGTTTTTAAAAAGAATGCTATTTTACAAAGATTCTTTGAAGAAAAGCACCCGGATCAAATGCAGCACTTTTATCATCGCTCCTTAAACTTAAACGACGTTATTGCCGTGAAAAGTTATCAGGATGATCGAAAAAATGCCTTGAATAAAGAGTTAATTGAAGCCTTATATCAACAAAATAAAATCTTTGCTAAATCGTTTATTTTAAGAAAATGGTTATACAGCAACCTGTTTTTATATCGCAGCTTTTTATTTACTATAAGCAAAGTGTATGCAATCAATCAAGAAGGAAATGAATCGAAAATAAAAAAAATCATTCGTAAAGTGGTCAAATAGTAGGCATTGATCAGGAAAAATGAGCGTAAGAATAAGGTGGAATGCAATGAAAACAATTTTTAGAACCGGGTTAATCTTCACTGCAATGGGGCAATACAGCAATACTTTGATACAATTAGTGATCAATATGATCCTCTCACGACTGATTCCAGTTGAAGATTTTGGAATAATTGCCACAGTCCAAGTCTTTTTAGTATTCTTTCAGAATATGGTTTCTGCGGGAATGGGACCTGCTATTATCCAAGATAAAAAATTAAAAGGAAAAGACTATGGTGTATTATTTAACTATACAGCAGTTTTTGCAATCACATTTGCTATATTATTTGGTTTTCTAGGCGGACCAATCGCACATTTTTACCATAATAAAATTTACACACAGTTGTTTTGGGCAATGTCTATTATTATTATAGCTGAAGGTATGAACGTAGTACCAACTGCCTTATTAAATAAAGAATTGCGCTTTAAAACATTAAACACGAGATTATTGATTTGTAATCTTGCTGGAGCGATTGTCGGTGTGATTGCAGCTTTCTCGGGGCTAGGTGTCTACACTTTGATTATTAGTACAACTGTTCCTGCTGTCGGTACCTTGATTATTAATTTTTTTATAGTGAAAATAGAATATACGACCAGTTTTGCGCTAGCTCCCTTAAAGGAAATTGCTAAGTTTTCCATTCATCAATTAGGTTTTAACTTAACTAACTATTTTTCAAAAAATACAGATAATCTTTTGGTGGGGAAATTTTTAGGAGAAGCTCCTTTAGCAAACTATCAAAAAAGCTATCAATTGATTACGTTACCAAACATTATATTTATCGGGATCTTGGGCCCTGTACTTCAACCTATTTTAGCAAAGCACGAAGAGGATGTAGCGTTGATTAAGACCACCTTTTTAAAAATTGTTCATGTATTGGCCTTAGTGACGTTTCCGTTAGCAGCTTTTATGGTTATCAATGCTGAATCGATTATTATCTTTTTATTTGGTAAAAATTGGTTTAGTGCAGTCCTTCCTTTTGCGATTCTTGCTTCTACCACTTGGGCGCAAACGTTGACTGCGGCCACAGCTAGTATTTTTATGGCCAGAAACCAATCGAAATTATTACTGATATCTGGTTTGATTGCAACTTTTAATATGGTATTATTTACCTCTTTAGGGATTTTTTGGGGTAGTACTGTAACAGTGGCAATTTTTGTAGCTATTTTTTATCTAGTGAATTTTATAACAACCTATTGGATCTTGATGAAAAAAGTCTTGAATAGTAATTTTATGGAAATACTTAAACAATTGATAAAGCCATTTGTTTTCGGCGTCACTATGCTGGCTTCTCTATATGTGATAAATGGGATTGTATCAATCGGTAATAACTTTCTTTCGTTAGTTGTTAATGGAATATGCTTTTTAGTTCTTTTTAGTCTTTTAGTAATTGCTACTGGTGAATTAAAAGAAATTAAGGAGTTATTTTAAAAAATTAAAAATAGAGAAGAAATTTAGTGGTCAGCTATTAGCTTTTAATGGTAAAATAAGTATATATTATTAGCAGAAAGGATGTTGTCAATTTGGCGAAAGTTTTAAAATCTAGTTTATGGGGGATGGTAACGGTACTAGCAGTTTCTACGGTTCCGTTGGTGTCTGCAGAAGAAATGACAACTAGCAGTACAAGCAGTAGTACAGCTGAGAATACAGTTGCTACTTCACAAGAACAAAATACAGGATCAACTACTGAAAGTGAAAATATAACGAGTACTACTGAAAGTAAAACAGCAAGCACTGACACGGCACCTAGCAAAACTTCCGAGTCAAGCGACTCAAAAGAGAGTTCCGAGGGTCAGACAAGTAGTTCAGAACCAGCTTTTGTTAAAGGTGAAAAAGATGAAGAACACGCGATGGGCGGGAAAACATATACTGATCACAAAAGAACAAAGAGGTCAGCTGTTGCTTACTCTATGAGTATCTTAGATCAGAACTTACCGAGTGCAGATTTTATCGATGTATCTTCATGGAATGGCGAAATCACTGTTGATATGTACAAAAAACTAAAGTCTTATGGCGTTAAAGGTGTTGTTGTAAAATTAACAGAAGGGGCTCCTAATCCCTACCGAAATGAATATGCCCGTTCACAAATTAATAATGCTAAGGCAGCAGGTTTAAAAGTAAGTGCGTATCACTTTGCTCGTTATTTCAATGCCAGTGAAGCAAGAGCTGAAGCAAATGAGTTTGTTCGTTATGCTAAAGAGTTGGGCCTGGGGCCAGAGACAATAATGGTTAATGATATTGAAAAGGATGACACGCTAACAAGTGCTGCAACAGACAATTCATTGGCTTTTGCTGCTCAACTTCGTGCGCTTGGCTATGGAAATGTTATTCATTATTCTTATGCAGCAGTCTTTAATTCCGGTATTTTAAATGTGGCTCGATTAGGTGGACCGGCTTCAGTATGGATTGCACAATATCCATATACACCGTCAAAAAATAACTTGCTTCATACAAATTATGCAGCTTGGCAATGGGCTAGTACAATGACTTTTCCGGGTGTTAATGCCCCAATTCCTTTTGATGTTTCTATTGACTATACGAAGCGCTTTACAGCTCCAAATACTCCTCTTTTAGATATGACTTATCGAGCGGGAGATGTTGTTTTATTTGGTGATTGGAATGGTGATGGCAAAGATACTGTTGCGATTAAACGTGGGAATACCTTTTACTTCAAAAATAGTTTAGCTGGCGGTAATGCAGATATTGTTTTAACTTTTGGTAATCCAACGGATGAAGCTCTTGTTGGTGATTGGAATGGCGATGGCAAAGACACAATTGCTGTCCGTCGCGGGAATGTTTTTTTCTTTAAAAACAGCTTAACTCCTGGAAATGAAGATGTTAGACTGGCATATGGCAATCCAACGGATGATGCTGTAGCTGGCGATTGGAATGGTAGTGGTAAAGATTCGATAGCTGTCCGACGTGGTAACACATTTTTCTTTAAAAACAACTTAATTCCTGGAAATGAGAATCTTCGGCTAAGCTATGGTAATTCTTCTGACCAAATTTTAGTTGGTGATTGGACAAAAGCAGGGAAAGATTCAATCGCTGTCCGACGTGGTAATACAACTTACGTTAAATATAACTTAACACCAGGCTTTGATGATCTTTCATTTTCATATGGTAATCCTAATGACAAAGCCTTTGCTGGTGATTGGAATGGTAATGGCCAAGATACACTTTTGGTTCAACAAGGGTCTGCTTTCCAAGTTAGAAACAGTTTAAGCGGTGGTTGGGCTGACTTAAGTTTTAAACTAGAAGAATAGTTTAAAAATTTCTTTTTAGAAATATAGAAAGCGCGTTTCCAAGAAAGGAGAGGCGCGTTTTTTATTAGCAATGATATCAAGTATAGATTTATACTTTTTTTAAGATTATATTTAGTAAAGTGACCTAAATCATAAATATCTTTCTGAAAATAGAGAATATAAAGCTTCCTTGCTTTTCGTCGCCATTTTCAGTAAAATGTTGTTATTGGTTTAAAATACCGACTTTGTTTATTTTCAATGGAAAAAACAAAAGGTTAGAATCGGAAGGATAGATAAAATGTTAAACGACTTATTTTCTTTTTTTACTGAAATTTTTAAGAATAGAAAATTGTTAATACAGTTTTCTTATAATGATTTTAAATCACGCTATGCAGGCTCGATGTTCGGAATTATTTGGGCATTCGTTAACCCACTGGTTATGGTATTTACGTACTGGTTTGTATTTGGTTTTGGATTAAAAGCTGTTCCAACTGAAGGAATTCCATTCATTGTCTATTTAGTGACAGGAATTGTTCCATGGTTTTTCTTTTCTGATGTATTAGCAAGTGGAACAGGTGTCTTTAGAGAATATAGTTATTTGGTAAAAAAAGTAGTTTTTAATATCAAAATATTGCCTACTGCTAAATTGTTATCAAATTTCTATACTCATATTTTCTTTTTAGCTGTTACATTTATTTTAACTTTTATTTACGGTATTTTTCCTAGCATACAGACGCTGCAAATTCTGTATTATTTAATTTGTTTAAGTGCTTTTTTAACTGGATTAACTTGGATTACAGCTTCAATTCAACCCTTTTTTGCAGATATTAGTCAACTCATTGCGGTTATTATGCAAGCCTTAATGTGGTCGGTTCCGGTATTATGGAGCCCTCAATCATTCCCTGACTGGGTTATCAAAATTTTGAAATTTAATCCTTTGTATTATGTAATAAATGGTTATCGTGAAGCTTTTTTAAGCCAAGGATGGTTTTGGCATCATTGGTTGCAAACTGTCTACTTTTGGAGCTTTACAATCATCTTATTACTAGTAGGATCAATTATATTTAAACGTTTAAGACCTCATTTTTCTGACGTGTTATAAACAAAGATTGGAGATAAAATTATGTCTGGTTATGCTATTGAAATAAAAAATTTGACGAAAACATACAATATGTATGCAAAACCAAATGATCGCTTAAAGGAGGCGCTGAATCCTTTTAAAAAAAGCTACCATGAAATTTTTTATGCGTTGAAAAATGTGAATATTTTTGTCGAAAAAGGTGAAATGATTGGTTTTGTAGGCGAAAATGGTTCTGGAAAATCAACCTTACTAAAAATTATTACAGGGGTACTTACACCTAGTGAAGGAAGCATCGAAATTGATGGGAAAATTGCTGCTCTATTAGAATTAGGTTCGGGATTTAATCCAGAATATAGTGGATATGATAATATATTTTTAAATGGGATGGTTCTGGGTTTTTCTCGGGAAGAGATTCATGAAATGGTAGATGATATTATAGCATTTGCTGATATAGGTGATCACATTAATCAACCGGTTAAAACATACTCTAGTGGGATGTTTGTACGTTTGGCTTTTGCAGTAGCCATCAATGTTGATCCTGATATCTTAATCGTTGATGAGGCCTTAGCAGTAGGAGACTTGGAGTTTCAATTGAAATGTATGGAAAAGTTTACTGAACTAAGAAATTCTGGAAAGACAATTCTTTTTGTTTCGCATGATATTAATGCTGTTCGTCGTTTTTGTGACCGGGTTTATTGGTTAAGAAATGGCGAGGTCGTTTCAGAAGGAAAAACTATGGAAGTTACCGAAGAGTATGATAATTATTTAAAGCGGAAGTCAATCAAGTCAGTTGATCGTGAAAAAACGAAAGTTGAAGAGCATGGTGCTCCTGATATTGTTAATGTAATAAAAGCTGATCTTTTAGGAGATGACATGAAACCACTGGAAATGGTACAGCAAGATCAATCAGTTATTGTAAAAATAGAATACGATGTAAAAGATGACTCTATAAAAAAACCAGTTTTAGGGGTTGCCATACGAACAGTAAGCAATCAATATGTTTGTGGGTTAAACACGTTACTTGATGAATCCACAATTCCTTGGCAAAAAGGGAAAAATGAATTTTATTTGCATTATAATAAAATGGCTTTATTGAGTGGGGAATATTATTTTGATATAGCAATTTTTGAAGAAAATGCAACAGTTCCATTGGTTTACAAAACAAAGTTTATAAACATGTTTATTACAGGGAAATACGTTGGAGAAGGCATCGTTGTATTAGATCATGAATGGAAGGATTCAGTATAATGAAATATGATTTCGAATTGTCTTTAGATGAACACACAAGTGTGGGAAAGATTGTCTCTCAAATAAAAGACCATAGTTCAGTATTAGAATTTGGCCCTGGTAATGGTCGTATGACTCGATATTTAATTAGTGAAAAAAAATGTTCAGTATCTATCGTTGAATTTGATCAAGAACTTTATGAAAATGTGATGAAATATGCACATGATGGCTTTTTAGGTGATATTGAAAAATATGATTGGACAGAATATTTTGATGGGAAAAAGTATGATTATATTGTTTTTGCGGATGTATTAGAACATTTATCTAATCCGGAACTAACCTTAGAAAAAGTTATTCCTTTTTTAGCGAAAGACGGCAAACTTCTTATTACTTTTCCAAACATAGCCCACAATTCAGTTCTTATTGATTTATTTAACAATAAACTAGATTGGAATCAATACGGGTTATTGGACAAGACTCACAATACTTTTTATACACAAAGCGGTTTTGAGAAACTTTTTGGACGTTTAGGGTTAAATATAGCCATTGAGGATTACACATATTCCCAAGTTGGACAAAATGAAATTCAGGCTTTTTATGAAGACCTACCAATCAGTAGTCAATACGATTTTAAAAACAGGTTATTTGGAGAAGTTTATCAATATTTTTATGTATTACAAACAGCTCCGGTAAGTAATGCTGTTCGAAATATACCTGAAAATTCCAATTTTGTAAAACAGTTAAGACTTGAATACAATCATCCAACGAAAGTTGAAAAAGCAATGCTTTTGATGAACAATTACACTGGTGAAGGAAAAGATCAATTATTAACAATACCGACTGATTTAAAATCCTTAAAAATATTTCCAGCAAATAATCCTTCTATTGTTCGTTTTAAAGCAATAAGTGCCAATAAAGAAATTAGAAAAATAGAAACGAATGCCGTGTGGAATAGTGAAAATATCTTTATCTTCCAAGATGCTAACGGCTATTTAAGTATTGATGGAAGCCTTATAAATAAAAATGAATTAAACGTAGTTTTTGATTTTATTTATGATGGCGTATACTCAGAGATTCAAGAATTACTTTTCGCTTATATACAAAAGCAAAATAGAGAAGTGAAAAAGTTAAGAGATGTTCTACTGAAATCAGAACAAGAAAATAACTTAAAACAAGAAATTATGTTTCAAAGATTTAACGAAGTTACCAAGCAACTGGATTCTAGTAAATGGTTCACTAAAAAAAGTACACCCAAAACAGAACGTGAAAAATTAATCACTATTAAAATTGAATCTATAGACAATGATGAAGAATTAAATACAGCGATTGTAAAAGGTTGGGGTTATTCCAATCAAACGAAGGAGCCACTACGTTACGACTTACAAAGTAACGAAGGTGCTTATTTTAAAGTAACTCCTTTAAATCGCCAAGATGTCATTGAAGTTTGCGACCTCCCGAAAGGAAATAAATATGGTTTTATCATTGAAATTGAAAATTTTCAAATTGCTAAATACCTGCATATGATCATTTCCACTACCAATAACGAAAAAGTTTATATGAAAATAAACAGATATAACTTATCGGAAGCTAACGTTATGCAACGTTCTCGCTATTTGCTAGGAAGTTTACGACAAAAAGGGCTTATCAATACGATTAAAGCTTACAAGGAAAGAAGACAGCAGCAAAATTGGTATGATAACTGGATTGCAGAAAACGAACAGTTTGATCAAGAGTCAATTATTTCAGAAATTGCTTCATGGTCTTTTCAGCCTAAAATTTCAATTGTAGTACCAGTCTACAATATAGAAGAAAAGTGGCTTAAAATTTGTATTGAATCGCTTCAAAAACAATTTTATTCCAATTGGGAATTATGTATCGCAGACGATGCTTCAACGGAAAGTTACATTAAGCCCTTCTTAGAAAAAAATATGGAAGAAGACTCAAGAATTAAAGTAGTTTTTAGAGAAAAAAATGGTCATATTTCTGAAGCGACAAATTCAGCTTTAGGCATCGCTACTGGAGAATATATTGGATTTATGGATAATGATGACGAATTGGCTCCCAATGCTTTGTATGAAGTTGTGAAAGCATTGAATGAAGATCCAAAGATAGACTTTCTTTATACAGATGAAGATAAAATTGATGTGCGAGGCAAACGATTTGATCCATTCTTTAAACCAAATTGGAATGAAGAGTTATTATTGGGACATAATTATATTACTCATTTTGTTGTAGCTAAAAGAGACCTAGTTATTGTGCAAGTCGGAGGATTACGTGACGAATTTAATGGAAGTCAGGATTATGATTTTGTTTTAAGAGCAACTGAAAAGGCTACTAAGATTTATCATATTCCTAAAGTATTGTATCATTGGCGAACCGTGGAGACTTCGGTTGCCTTTGATCCTCAAAGCAAGGAATATGCTTATATAGCTGGTCGAAAAGCCCTTAAAGAAGCTTTAAAACGTCGTAAGCTATCCGGAGAAGTTCAAATGACGAAAAACTTTGGCGCATATAAAATTAATTACAAGTTCACTGTAAATCCGAAAGTCAGTGTGATCTTTACCGGAGATAACGATCTCATAGAAAAAAATCTAAAGAAATTCTTAGAAAAAACTTATTATGATAATGTTGAGTTTCTAATTCCATCCTCTTTGAAAAATAAGCTAGCACCAATTGATCGGCGGTTGAAATTTGTCGATACATTATCACTTAACCAACAAGCATTTACGACAGAGGGGGAATTTATCTGTTTTATCAATAGCGGTGTAATACCAAAAAATTCAAGCTGGCTAGATGAATTAATTAATTTAGGTCAAAAAAATGATGTGGGTATTGTTGGTGGTAAAATCATCGATGCCTTTGACACAATTCTTAATGTTGGAGTAGCTATTGATGAAAAAAAATGTGAAGTCATATACGAACAAAGAGGCGTATCCAATAAGTCAATTGGCTATTATTTTAGACCGGTATTACCAAGAGAACTTTTTGCTGTTACAGAAGATTGTTGTCTTATAAGAAAAGCAGTTTTCGAGGATGTCGGAGGTTTTGATGAGAATTTAGGGTCTCATTTAACAGGAATTGACTTGTCTAGGAAAGTATACCTTACTTCAAAAAAAGTTTTATTTTCTCCTTATTCAGAAATGATCGCAACTTCTAATCTCTTTTCTTTAAGCGGAAAAAAGAATGCCAAAAGATTGGTAGACAAATTTTCTTCTGATCAGCTGAAAGACATCTACAAAAATCCTAATTTTATCAGTTAAGGAGATACTATGGTGAATACTCAATTAAAAGTAGTTATAGATTCGATCGAAGTAGACAATAAGAAAAAGAGTTTTGTGATTACAGGTTGGGCTATAAATGAGTCCGATAAGAACATTCCTGCAATTGACGTACGCTCAAAATTTATGAAAACTGTAGAAATAAAAAAAATTTATCGTGCAGATGTAAATGAAATTTATAAGATTAAGACAGATCTTGAAGCTGGCTTTCAAATCATAGTAACTTTAAATAAAAAAAAAGAATACATTGATTTGAATTTTACTAGTGGTTCTGCTCAAGAGAAAATTTCAATTGATACGAGTAAAACATATCCAACGGTTGGAGGAACGGAAAGTGTATTCTTAGGCAAGATACACTTATTGAAAAAAGGATTAAATTATTTAAAAACCAATGGAATTCGGAGTACGCTGCATCGCATTAGGCTACAACCAACTATCAACCAAAAAGCAGAAGATTATCATAAGTGGATCGAGAAAAATGAAGGATGGGATTTATCAAAAGTAAAAGAGGAATGTAGAAACTTTTCCTATTCTCCTAAAATTTCTGTTCTTATGCCGGTTTATAACGTTGAAGAAAAATGGTTACTGAAATGTATCCAATCCGTACAGTCGCAAGTCTATGAAAATTGGGAGTTGTGCATTGCTGATGATGCTTCGACCGATAAAAATGTAAAAGAATTTTTAAAAAAAATTTCTAAAAAGGACAAAAGAATTAAGATTATTTATCGAGAAGAAAATGGGCATATAAGTAAAGCTACTAATACGGCTTTACAAATTGCGACTGGGGAATATGTCGCTTTACTTGATAACGATGATGAGCTTGCTCCATTCGCTTTCTATGAAATAGTTAAATTATTAAATGAAAAGCCCGAATTAGATTTAATATATAGTGATGAAGATAAAATAGATTTGAAAGATAATCGCTTTGATCCAGCTTTCAAGCCTGATTGGTCACCGGATTTATTATTGGGAACGAACTATATCTCTCATTTAGGCGTTTACCGTCGCTCTATCATAAATGAAATTGGAGGTTTTAGGGTAGGCTATGAAGGATCACAAGATTATGATTTAGTCTTACGCTTCACTGAAAAAACGACGAAGAATAAAATTGCCCATATTCCTAAAATTTTATATCATTGGCGCGTATTACCGACGTCAACTGCAGCTGACCAATCTTCAAAAGGTTATGCTTTCGAAGCAGGAAGGAGAGCTCTTGAAGATGCCCTTAAACGAAGAAACATCAAAGGAAAAGCTAAGCATGCAGCGGGAAATGGTTTATACGATGTAGAATATGAACTTGTTTCAGAGGATCTAATAAGCATTATTATTCCGACCAGAAATGGCTATAGTGATATGAAACGTTGTTTAGATTCAATTATTGAGAAAAGTTCATATCAAAATTATGAGATTATTGTAGCTGATAATGGTAGCACTGATCCAAAAATGAGACAGTTGTATGAGGAAAAACAATCATTATTAAAAGATCGATTTATCGTGAAAAGTATTGACATTCCTTTTAATTATTCATATATTAATAATTTGGCAGTACAGGAAGCTAGAGGCAAATATTTATTATTTCTTAATAATGACACAGAGGTAATTACTCCCAATTGGCTAGAACAAATGCTTTCTTTTGCTCAGTTGAAACGTATTGGTTGTGTGGGTGCTAAGCTCTATTATCCTAACCATACCATCCAACATGCTGGCGTAATTTTGGGCTTAGGCGGGGCTGCTGGACATGGTCACCATACTTTTCCACGCGGTGACTTTGGTTACTTCGGTAAATTGGAAATAAATGTTAATTATTTAGCTGTCACAGCGGCTTGCTTAATGGTGAAAAAATCGGATTTTGACCAAGTAAATGGTTTTGATGAAACATTAACAGTTGCATTTAATGACGTTGATTTATGTTTAAAAATTTTTGAACTTGGAAAGGACAATGTGTGGCTTCATGGAGTAGAATTGTTTCACTTTGAATCCCAGACAAGAGGATATGAAGATAATCCTGAGAAATTGGCGAGATTTGATTCGGAAACAAAATTGATGGAACAACGTTGGAAAAAATACATTGATAATGATCCCTTCTATAGTCCTAATCTTAGCCGCACAGGTGGTCACTTTGGCGTTAAAGTGGATTAAATTATGAAATAAAAGTGTGCTTGATTTTTTGATAAGTTAAATCAAAAGTCAAGCTTCTTTAATTTTCTGGACTTACTTTATCTCCGAGCAAGCCAAGAGTTAATTTCTCCGTAAGAATAAATTTAAAGTCAGAAATTTATTAAATAAATGGAAATATTGAGACTGCTCTCCTAATATATTGTTGAATTTCGGTAAAATATATTAAAAAAACAAGAACTTTTAGTTAACAGTTTATAAAGAAAGGAGTCCAAATTTGAAAAAAGTTTTAGTAATTGTCGGTCCAACTGCAGTAGGCAAAACCGCTTTAAGTATTGAACTGGCCCAAAAATTTCATGGAGAAATTATCAGTGGGGATTCCATGCAAGTCTATCGCCACTTGGATATTGGCACGGCAAAAGTGACGCCAGAGGAAAAAGCGGACATTCCACATTATTTAATTGATTGCCGTGACATATCTGAAAATTACTCAGCGGCAGATTTTCAAAAAGAAGGTAGAAAATATATTGAAACGATTACGGCTCAAGGTAAGCTGCCGATTGTCGTGGGAGGAACTGGCTTATACATTCAGTCATTGTTGTACGATTTTCATCTAGGGTGCGGCGAAGATTTTCAAAAGGGCATAGCAATTCGACAATTCTATGAACAAATAGCACAAGAAAAGGGCAACCAGGCACTATGGGAACAATTACGTCAAAAAGATCCAGCCGCTGCTTTGAGTATTCACTTTAATAATCGTAAGCGGGTGATCCGGGCCTTGGAAGTATTTGATCAGACAGGTTATAGTATTTTGCAAACAAAAAAGGTTCCTCAAAAGCTCTATGATTTTATGTTAATTGGTTTGGAAACAGAACGAACACTTTTGTATGAACGGATTAATCAACGGGTGGATCTGATGATTGATGCAGGTTTATTGACAGAAGCGGAGTGGCTTTTTAAAACACCTGAGGTACAAGCTGCTCAAGGAATTGGCTACAAAGAATTTTTTCCCTATTTTGAAGGGAATACATCGTTGGCAAGTGCTATTGCACTGGTAAAGCAGCAATCCAGACGTTATGCCAAACGGCAATTAACTTGGTTTAAAAACAGAATGTCCCCTCAGTGGTGGGACTTGGTCCAACAAGCGTATGCTAAGATAGAACTAGAAGAACAAGTCAATCAGTGGTTAAAAGTTGGGGAAGGAGCAAAACATGAATGAACAACGAGAAAGAGTAATTATCGTCGGTGTGGAAACAGAAGCTAACTACCAGCATTTTAAAGGATCAATGGCAGAATTGACTCGTCTAACGGAGACTGCAAATGGTGATGTTGTCTATTCTATGGTGCAAAAAAGGTCGAAATTTGATCGACAAACGCTGATCGGCAAGGGGAAACTAAGTGAATTAAAATTATTAGTAACCGCTTATGAAGCAGATCTAGTAGTTTTTAACCATGAGTTATCTCCACGACAAAGCCAGTTATTGAGTGACGCTGTTGCTGTACGTGTGATTGATCGTGTCCAATTAATTTTAGATATTTTTGCATTACGTGCTCGTTCTAAAGAAGGAAAGCTTCAAGTGGAATTGGCTCAATTAAATTACTTGTTGCCTCGTTTAGCGGGACAAGGGCAGCATTTATCCCGCTTGGGCGGCGGGATTGGGACTAGAGGACCTGGGGAAACGAAGCTAGAAACCGATCGACGCCATATTCGTGATAAGATTTTTGCTATTAAACGAGAATTAAAAGCAGTTAGTGCTCATCGAGCTCGCAGTAGAGAAAAACGGCAAAATTCAGATCTTTTTCAAATTGGGTTAATCGGTTATACCAATGCAGGAAAATCAACGATTATGAATGAATTGACGGCTTCTGATACTTATTCTCAGGATCAGTTGTTTGCAACGCTGGATCCGCTCACGAAAAAATGGCAATTACCTCAAGGGATGATTGTCACATTGACTGATACTGTTGGTTTTATCCAGGATTTACCCACTCAATTAATTGAAGCTTTCCAGTCAACGTTAGAAGAAAGTCGAGGGATGGATTTGTTGTTGCATGTGGTTGATGTTAGTGCATCTGATCGTTTGCAGCAAGAACAAACCGTCTTGCAGTTGTTAAAGGAATTAGCTTTGGATAAGATTCCTTTATTGACTATTTACAATAAAAGCGACCAATTGTCACCAGGAACTTTTCTACCAACGTTATTTCCCAATCTTTTACTTAGCGCTAAGTTGCCCGCAGACAAAAAGCGATTGATTCAAGCGATTCGTTCACAAATGATGGAGCTTTTATTCCCCTATCAATTTGAAGTATCGGCTGATCAAGGTGCTGTCTTAAGTGAATTAAAGCGTCATACGTTGTTGCTTTCTGATATGTATCAAGCAAAAACAAACTCGTATTTAGTCAAAGGCTTTGCTAAAAAAGGTTCAAGGTGGGTTAGCCATAGTGAAAATGCTTGACATAAAACCTTACATTTAAGTTTTCTTTATCTAATAGCAGATACTAAAGAAGAAACTCCAGATTATCAAAATTATCTGGAGTTTTTTTTTGTAACCTTTTTACCGGCGAATAGGAGTTGTTACTTACTGGATTTACATGTTAGAAAACATGACATATAACCTTGACAGATAAACCGAGTCTTGCTATTCTATACATATCTAAGAGAGGGGAGTGGCTATGAGAGAAAAAGA
Source organism: Enterococcus faecalis (assembly GCA_051295955.1). Taxonomy (GTDB): domain Bacteria; phylum Bacillota; class Bacilli; order Lactobacillales; family Enterococcaceae; genus Enterococcus; species Enterococcus faecalis_A. The sequence continues at coordinate 86,657 of JBPDWA010000006.1, forward strand.
ATTGCGACGATCCATGTCTGTTTTCCCCATTGGGACAGTGATGAAGTTAACTGATTTAACAGCACGCCAGATTCGTTACTATGAAGAGCAAGATTTGATTCATCCGGAGCGAAGTGAAGGAAATCGACGGATGTATTCGTTGAATGATATCGATGTTCTTTTAGAGATTAAAGATTACTTATCCGATGGTCTGAATATGGCTGGAATTAAGCGAGTTTACGAGATGAAGCTGCAAGAACAACAGGAAACTGCAGCGAAGCGACCATTAACGGACGAAGACGTACGTAAAATTTTATACGATGAAATTATTTCTCAAGGCGGCCTGGCTCAGCAAAATCCATTTCAACCCAATGGCCCCAAGCTATAGACAAAAATGAAGAGGAAAGATGGGATAAAAACTATGACCAAACAAGCCAAGACAATAGCAGACATTAAACGGATTGCCAAGGAAGAAAACGTTCGCTTTTTAAGATTGATGTTCACCGATATTATGGGAACCATCAAGAATGTGGAAGTACCTGTCAGTCAGATGGATAAGGTGTTGGAAAATAAGATGATGTTTGATGGGTCTTCTATTGAAGGCTTTGTACGCATTGAAGAAAGCGACATGTATTTGTATCCGGATTTGTCTACTTGGATGATTTTCCCATGGGAAAGTGATCACGGTAAGGTAGCCCGTTTAATTTGCGATATCTATAATCCAGATGGAACTCCTTTTGCTGGCGACCCTCGCGGAAACTTAAAACGTGCCTTGGCTGATATGAAAGAGCTTGGTTTTACTTCATTTAATTTAGGCCCTGAACCTGAATTCTTTTTATTTAAATTGGATGAAGATGGCGAAATTACCACTGACTTAAATGATAAGGGCGGTTATTTCGATTTTGCTCCGACAGATTTAGGTGAAAACTGCCGTCGAGATATTGTTTTGGAATTGGAAAGTCTAGGCTTTGAAGTAGAAGCCTCTCATCATGAAGTCGCTCCCGGCCAACATGAAATTGATTTTAAATATGCTGATGTGATTGATGCTTGTGATAACATTCAAACCTTTAAATTAGTTGTGAAAACCATTGCTCGCAAACATGGGCTACACGCCACCTTTATGCCAAAACCGCTATTTGGCATTAATGGTTCTGGTATGCATTGCAACATGTCTTTATTTAACGCTGAAGGCAATGTTTTTTACGATGAAAATGGACCTTTGAGATTAAGCCAAACTGCCTATTATTTCTTAGGTGGCTTGTTGAAGCATGCACGTGCTTTTACCGCAGTGTGTAATCCAACCGTCAATTCATACAAACGATTGGTTCCCGGTTATGAAGCACCAGTTTACGTAGCTTGGAGCGGGCGCAACCGTTCACCGCTTGTGCGCGTACCTGAATCTAGAGGACTTTCTACTCGTTTAGAATTGCGCTCAGTAGACCCTTCAGCTAATCCATACTTAACAATGGCCGTCTTGTTGCAAGCAGGGTTAGATGGCATTCGTAACGAAATTACACCGCCGCCAGCTGTTGATCGTAATATCTATATTATGAATGAGGAAGAACGTAAAAAAGCACAAATTGATGATTTACCATCCACTTTGCATAACGCAATCAAAGAATTGCGGCAAGACCAAGTGATGATGGATGCATTAGGGAAACATATATTTGCTAACTTTGTCGAAGCTAAGAAAATGGAATGGGCAGCTTTCCGTCAAACTGTATCAGAATGGGAACGAGAACAATATTTAGAGTTGTATTAATAGCTGGTTTAGACCTTTACAAATGGATGTTTGTAAAGGTTTTTTCTTTTAAGGATGGCAGATTAGTGGATGATTTTTTATTAATAAAAATGTATCCCTGTCTGTAGATAACTAAATAACCCAAGTGATCAAGAGGATACTAACTATACAATTCTGGCACCATCACTACTATAAGTAAATTGTGACAGCGTCACCAAAGCCGTATGGGTAGTACTGAGCTAACCACAAATGCTACTTGCTTTTATAACGCTAACGTAACAAAATTAATCAGGCTTTCGCTGAATTATGTAAGGCTTATCAGGTATAGCTCTTGAGTCTCCTATAGACGTTGTATACTCTCGACAGTTTTGTTGACCGTAGGATTGAATATTTTTTCAGTACTGCGCAAGCGTTTTCTCCCTTAATACACTTTTTATAAGCTTGAAAAAAGGAGGAATTATTATGGCAATTTTAGAAAGTGATGGTGATGTGGCTCGACAACTTAGAACTCCTGTTCATTTTAAGCAGGAGGAATCGGCGAATGAGTAGTGATCTATTTGTCAGTGCCGCGCAAAGTCAAGCCAGTAGTGTTACTGCCAAAAGTCAAGCCGCTCAACAAGCCTATGAAAAGATGATTCAAGCTTTGCAGCAATTTGTAGATGAATAACGTCTTAACTCCGCGGCTTATACCAACGGCAAACAGTTTTTTAGTACCGTGCTCATTCCCCTCGTTAAAGCCGGTATCTTGTTATCAGAAGCCGTTAGTGAAGCCTGCCAAAAATTTGTAGATGAGTATCAAGGAACGGTGGATCGTGGTGAGCTGGATTCAGACATTTTAGAAGAAAAAATTTGATAGCTGGATGTCCGAATCAGCCATTTAGCAGCGATTCGTGCGACAATTAAGCAGAGCCGATTTAGGGGATAATGTTATCATTCGGCAACTAAATCAAAACAGCCGTATAATTGAAACTCTAATGATACCAAAAAAATATTGCAACAGAAATTAGAGAAACTTTTAGCGTTTCATGCCAGTTCGCCGAAAATCTTTGCCCCCGTTGCCGAATTAGAAGCCTTGGTCAATCAAGGTGCCAGCCAAGCAAGCGGTCCTGAACAGAAAGTAGTTGTTCCATTCCAAAATACTTACAATGGACGACCACCGTTTCCCAAAAGTGGCAGCTACGAGCAGAAAAGATTAGGAAACAAGAACAAGCCTTTCATGAAGCGAGAGTCAAAGAGCTGAAGCAATACAAAGTGTATGCAGCAGTTTATTATGACCAAGCTGGCCAGCCCAAAATCATGTGGCAATTGGAAAAAGACGGTAAAGGCGTCACCAATCCTGAGTTATATCAATATATCAGTTAGTTTGGCGTTCAGCTACCACCTGATGTCTTTAAATTTATTGCTTACCGCAGTTGGGAAGAAAAAGTTCAAAATGGTTGGTGCAACGGCTATAATTATGTCACCGGGGAAACCTATAATGGGCTGCTTGGTGGCATCCTAGCGTTTTCTCAACATTTAGCAGATGGTGTCACCTGGTTAAATGAAACAGAATTTGGATTTGCCATTCAAATCCTTGGCTTTGCCTATGCCAGTTATCGTTTAGTGACAAAAAAAGTACCGATATAGTGGCAAATGAGAAAGTTAGTGAGGCTAAGTTTCTTAATTTTCCTAGAAACTTAATTGATAATATGGATGAAATAACTAATGATATTAAGAATATGAACAAAAAATATTCTAATGGGTTTGAATAGAATAATTCGATAGATAGTATAATTAATTCTGCTCCCTATTACGAAGATGCTTGAGAACAAACTTCAGCAGTAACTAGAAATATTGTAGATCATGCATTTGGAAATGGAAATAAAAGAAAGGCTTTTGGTACATTAAATACGTTATTAAACGATTTAAGCTTGAAACCACCTTTATGTGATACTCCAAAATGGGGTATGATTGGTAAATTAGTGAGAAAGAAGATAACAGATGTATCAGAAATTACAAACGTTATTAAAGGAAATAAAGCAAACTTAACAATTAAATATGATTCAGAATGAGAAGATAATAATTATACAGTAGTACTTTTTATATAAAATAAATGGATATTGTTTGAAGATAGATGGTAGCTTTTATGGTATTTCTTCAAATACTGTGGAATCACATATTGAAAAGGATACAATCAAAGAAATTTTACAAGAGAATGCTATTGAAAGTCACCAAATTTCATTCGAAGATAATTTAAAACAATTAGAAATAAGTAAAAATAGTTCTTTTCAAAATGTAATTGGTAAATTGTCACAAACTTAATTAGGAGACATAAAGAGAAGCTAGAAACCACCTTACTTTTCACGCTCGTTCGCCGAAGGGAGTTTCGATTGGACAAATAAATCACTGAGTGTGAAAGGTTATTTCGCATTCGATTGAGCTCTGTTTGTAAAAATTCAACATGAGCAATTGCTTTGGTTTAACTAGTAACAGAATTGACGAGGGAGGGGTGTTTTTAAGCATAAGCAATATATTTATCTTCTTTTTCACAAATTCGATCTAATTTTTATAAGATTCTAAGCCAACTATTTCTTTATCTTTGTGAAAAGAATCCTATAAGTTATTTTAAATTGTTTGTAATTCCGTTATAATAGTTAAGAATATGCATGCAACTATTCGATTTTTATATAAAGGAAGAGACAAAAGATGCGGAAAATGAAAACAATGGATGGCAATGCAGCTGCAGCCTATATATCTTATGCATTTACCGAGCTGGCTGCAATTTATCCGATTACCCCAAGCTCAACGATGGCTGAACTTGTTGATCAATGGTCAGCGGCTGGGAAGAAAAATATTTTTGGACAGCCAGTGAATGTGGTTGAAATGCAATCAGAAGCCGGAGCGGCTGGAGTGGTGCATGGTTCTCTTAAAACCGGCGCTTTAACGACGACTTATACCGCCTCCCAAGGCCTTTTATTAATGATTCCAAATATGTATAAAATCGCTGGAGAACTATTGCCTTCAGTCTTTCATGTTGCAAGTCGTGCTTTAACGACCAATGCGTTGAATATCTTTGGTGATCAAGGAGATGTAATGGCTGCCCGTCAGACTGGATTTGTAATGCTGGCTGAAAGTAGCGTTCAAGAAGTGATGGATTTAGCGCCGGTGGCACATTTAGCCTCAATCGAATCGAGCTTGCCGTTTTTAAATTTTTTTGATGGCTTTCGGACAAGTCACGAGATTCAAAAAATTGAAGTGATAGAGTATGAGGAATTGGCACCGCTGTTGAATCAAGAAAAGTTAGCGCAATTCCGAGCGCGTAGTATGAATCCTAACCATCCATCGGTTAGCGGTACAAATCAAAACCCCGATATTCATTTTCAACAACGGGAAACAATCAACACTTACTATGAAGCAGTGCCGAAAATTGTCAAAAAATATATGGAGGCAATCAACCAGCTACGAGGTACTTGTTATGATTTAGTGACTTACTATGGCGCAGAAGATGCAGAAGAAGTAATCGTCTCCATCGGCTCTGTTGCTCAAACAATTCAACAAACCGTTGATTATTTGAATCAACAAGGAGGCAAAGTCGGCTTTTTAAATATACATTTGTATCGGCCTTTTCCAATTGGCACCTTTTTAGAAAAAATGCCTAAAACGGTCAAAGCAGTCGCGGTTTTAGATCGAACCAAAGAACCAGGTGCTGGTGGCGAACCGCTGCTTTTAGATGTGCAAAGTGCGTTGTATGAATCCGACATTCGGCCCTTGGTAATCGGCGGTCGCTATGGACTCGGTTCAAAAGACGTATTGCCAAATCAAATTGTGGCAGTCTATCGTGAACTGAAGCAAGAACGAGCTGCAATGAAATCGCGTTTTACAATTGGAATTACTGATGACGTTACGTATCTATCCTTAGATAGCGGAGCTCCTCTAGATTTAACACCATCAGCAACTTATCAGGCCAAATTTTGGGGTTTTGGTTCCGATGGGACCGTGGGCGCAAATAAATCGGCCATCAAAATTATCGGCGATCATACGGATCAGTATGCTCAAGGGTTCTTTTATTATGATTCGAAAAAATCTGGCGGATTAACTGTTTCTCATTTACGCTTTGGACCAACACCGATTCGGTCCACTTATCTAATTGAACACGCCGATTTTGTCGCTTGTCACAGTGCTGCTTATTTGCATACGTATGATTTAGTGAAAGGCTTGAAAAAAGGCGGCACTTTTTTATTGAACACCACTTGGGATGATACGCAATTGAACCGTTATTTACCTAACAAGTTGAAATGTTATTTAGCCGAAAATGATATTCAGTTTTATACAATTAATGCGGTAAAAATAGCGAATGAAGTGGGACTTGGCGGTCGGATCAATACTACCATGGAAACGGCCTTTTTCAAACTAGCCAAGATCATTCCCTTTGCAGAAGTGTTGCCTATTTTGAAAGAAGAAGCTCATAAAAGTTATGCGAGAAAATCAATGAGTGTCGTTGAAAAAAATATTCAAGCTATTGAACGAACCGCAGATTTATTGCATAAAGTAGCCATACCAGCTGCGTGGAAAACAGTTCCTGTAAAAGCAGCAAAACCAAGTGTACTTTCAGATTATGTGCATGAAATTGTTGCACCTGTCAATCGTCAAGAAGGAAATCAGCTTTCTGTGGGGACTTTGGTGAGAAATAAAATGACGGATGGACGGACGCCATTAGGTACTGCAGCCGTTGAAAAACGCGGGATTGCTTTGGAAGTTCCTCATTGGTTAAATGATCGCTGTACAATGTGTAATGAATGCGCATTTGTATGTCCGCATGCAGCCATTCGACCATTTTTGGCGGACGAAGCTGAAATGGAAGCCGCTCCGGAAGGCTTTATCACAAGAGAAATGCGCGGCGCAGACGGGCTTTTCTATCGAATTCAAGTCTCTATTGAAGATTGTACCGGTTGTGGTCTTTGCGTCGAAGCGTGCCCGGCCAAAGGGAAAGCTTTGGTGATGCAACCTTATGAAGCTGAAAAAGAACAAGCAATTAATTGGGCTTTTGCTATGACTTTGAGGCAAAAAGAAAACCCGGCAAAACCCAATACAGTTTTAGGTACTCAGTTTAACCAGCCGCTATTGGAATTTTCCGGTGCTTGTTCTGGCTGTGGGGAAACGCCATACGTTAAATTGTTGACGCAAATGTTTGGCGATCGAATGCTGATTGCTAATGCAACCGGTTGTTCGTCCATTTGGGGTGGTGCAGCGCCGGTTACACCTTACACGACGAATGAATTAGGTCAGGGACCGGCTTGGTCCAATTCTTTATTGGAAGATAATGCTGAGTTTGGCTATGGTATGTTATTAGCTAATCAAACTCGTCGTCAGCAGCTGGCGGCTAAAATGACTGCTGCACTACCAGAAGCATCCCCACAGTTACGTTTACTAATGACCGATTGGCTGGCTCACAAAGATAACAGCGAAGGTACGCAACAACGAGCCGTCAAATTAACTGCAGCTTTAACCGCAGAACAAGAAGGTCACCCCTTGCTAGCCGCAGTATTGGCTGAACAAGATCTATTTGTGAAAACTAGTCAATGGATGATTGGTGGCGACGGATGGGCTTATGATATTGGGTATGGTGGGATTGACCATGTGCTGGCTAGTGGTGCAGATGTCAATATGTTGGTGCTGGATAATGAAGTTTACTCAAATACCGGTGGACAAACGTCTAAAGCAACACCAGCTTCTGCTATTGCTAAGTTTTCGGCTAGTGGTAAATACGCATCTAAAAAAGACTTGGGCATGATGGCTATGACCTATGAAAATGTTTACGTTGCTCAAATTGCTTCAGGAGCAAATCAAATGCAGACCATTAAAGCATTTGAAGAAGCGGAAAAATTCCCCGGACCGTCAATTATTATTGCTTATACACCATGTATCACCCATGGTTTGGCTGGAGGGATGAGCCAAACATTGAAAGAAGCTCAAGATGCTGTTCAATCAGGTTACTGGTCGTTATATCGTTACAATCCGCTGTTAAAAGAACGTGGAAAAACTCCATTGACTTTAGATTTTAAAAAACCAAACTTTGATTTAATGAAAGAGTTTATGCGCCAACAGGTTCGTTTCGCCTCCTTAGAAGCGTCTCAGCCAGTTGTCGCAGAGGAATTATTTGCAAAAACGGTGGCTGATGCTAAGCGCCGGTTTTATAATTATGCTCGTTTGGCAGGCCAAGAGGAAAAAATTCGTGCAAAATTAGAAAAGCCAACTGCTACTGATTCACAGCCAACGATAGAAAAAACACCTCGGGCTGGTACAGAGCGAGTAGTGGACCCTAAAGCTCAAGCTAAACGAGCTGCTAAACGAGCGCAACGAGCCGCCCTTAGAAAACAAAGAAGCGAAGAGAAAACTCAAAAAAGTGAGTGACAACAAACTATTCATCTAAAAAACACCATTAAGTTCTTTGGAAATTAGCTAACTTTATCGTTGACTATATGATTAAAGAAAGTGCAGTCTGGAAAAATGGAGTAGAGGATGAATCTTCTACTCCTTTTGCAATAACAGCTACCATTTTAAAATAAGCGCAAGCTTGAAACAGCTTACACGTTACCTTTTCTTTAGATATGATAAAAATTTATGATCTTTCCGTTGGCGTTGTGGGCGGTAGGAAAAGAATGTGGTATACTTGTTAAGAAATCTTGAGAGAGAAGTGAGGGATATGATGTCGTTTCAATTTAATCAGTTGCTGGATTTGAAATACTGGCAGCAACTTATCTCATCGGATTTCTTATCTAGGGATTTTGTCATCAATATCATCGATATACTCGTTGTGTGGTATCTTGTGTATAAGCTCATCATGCTGGTGCGCGGTACCAAAGCAGTTCAACTCTTAAAAGGAGTCGCTGTCTTTATTGTAATCCGTATTTTAAGTGAAGTAATTGGTCTACATACTTTATCTTGGTTGATGAACCAAATTATTATGTATGGAGTCATTGCTGCGGTTGTCATTTTTCAACCGGAAGTACGGCGTGGACTAGAACACCTAGGAAGAAGTTCTTTTTTCCGTCCGACTAAGACGGCTCAACAAAAAGATGAGAAAATGATTTTGGCATTTGACAAAGCAATTCAGTATATGTCAAAACGAAAAATTGGTGCTCTAATAACAATTGAGCGCAACACGGGGTTGGATGAATATATTGAAACTGGCATTGATTTAGATGCAGACATTACCGGTGAGCTGCTGATCAATATTTTCATTCCTAACACGCCGTTACACGACGGTGCTGTTATTATTAAAAAAGACAAAATCGCTGTAGCCAGTGCTTACTTGCCCTTGTCAGAAAGCCAGCTAATACCCAAGGAATTTGGTACACGGCATAGAGCGGCAGTTGGTATTAGTGAAGTTAGCGATGCTTTAACAATTGTTGTCAGCGAAGAAACCGGTGATGTTAGTTTGACACTAAATAATGAATTGATTCCGGGATTATCTCGCGAAGAATACCTATCTATTTTACGAGAAGAATTGATCCCAAGTGACACATCAACTGACAAGAAAAATGCGTTGCAGCATTTTATTGATGACGTTACTAAAGGAGGCAGAAGAAAATGAGGAAAGCCTCTCAAAGCAATTGGTTCTACGGCATAATGTCCCTGATGTTTGCCCTATTGTTATTCTTTAATGCCAATGCTACCGGAAATTCCACCAACACTGCTGCACAACCTAACTATGAAGAAACGTTAAATAATATTCCAGTCCATCTACAATATGACAAAGACAAATATTTTGTTTCTGGCTATGAAGATACAGTAGATGTTCATTTGAGCAGCGCTAACCGTGTTCAGTTAAATTTAGAAACCAATGAAGATACTCGAAATTTCCAAGTAGTTGCAGATTTAACGAACGTCTCTTTGGGAACTACGGAAGTTCCGCTAAAAATAAAAGGTTTAAGCTCAGCCGTGACTGCTAAGATGGAACCGAAAACTATTACCGTCACAATTGAGAAAAAAGTCACTAAGACGTTCAAAGTGGAAGCACAATTGCCAGATTCAATAGAAAAAGAAGGCTACAAAGTTAAAAACATCAGCTTGAATCCTGATACTGTGGATATTACAACTGGAGCAGAAACTGCTAAAGCGATCACCAAAGTTGTGGCTCCGATTACTAGCACAGATCAAACAGATGGCACAATTAAGCAAATGGTTAATGTTCAAGCGCTGGATGCGAAAGGTCAAGTTTTAAGTATTGAAAACCCAGCACCGCAGGTCAAAGTGGCTGTTGCCCTATTGGCACCTACAAAAAATGTTCCATTAACGATCAATCTGACGGGATCAACGCCAGCGGACATCTCACATTATACTTATAGCTTGTCACAAGATAGTGTTATTGTTAGCGGTGCACAATCCATTTTAAACACACTTGACACAATCACTTTACCAGTTGATATTTCTGCGGTCCATTCAAGGAAAAAAGTAACAATTAAAGTACCGATTACCGGGAAATATACAGTTGAACCAGAAGAAGTTGAGCTTACGTTAGTGCCTGTTTACAAGGAAACGCAATCAGATTCGGATAAGTCTACCAATTCATCAACGACTAATGCTACTTCTAATCCACAAGGTGGTACGCCAACAAGCTCGACGAACCAAGCAGAAAAAGCTTCTACTTCTGAAAGTAATCAGGGAAGTACAAGTGACACGATAGATAGTAGTGAAAACTAAGTAGTAGATAGAGGAGAATTTTAATGGGTAAATATTTTGGAACAGATGGTGTCAGAGGAATTGCCAATAAGGAGTTAACGCCAGAGTTAGCGTTTAAGTTAGGGCGTTGTGGTGGTTATGTGTTAAGTCAACATGAAGAAGGAACGCGCAAACCAAGAGTATTAGTTGGACGCGACACTCGAATTTCCGGTGAAATGTTAGAACAAGCGTTAATCGCCGGCTTGTTGTCAGTTGGTATTGAAGTCTTTCAACTAGGAGTCATCTCAACACCAGGTGTGGCTTATTTAACAAGACTTCAAAAAGCTTCTGCAGGCGTAATGATTTCAGCTTCACACAATCCGGCAGAAGACAATGGGATTAAATTTTTTGGTTCTGACGGCTTTAAATTAGTTGATGAACAAGAAGCAGAGATTGAAGCACTGTTAGATGCTGAAAGCGACTTATTGCCGAGACCGTCAGCAGAAGGCTTAGGAACCTTGGATGAGTTTCCGGAAGGATTACTGAAATACTCTCAATTTCTCGTTCAAACTATTCCAGGAGATTTAGCAGGCTTAACGGTTTGCATTGACGCTGCTAACGGCGCTACGGCAACTTCTGTTAATCGCTTATTTGCGGATTTAGAAACAGACTTTTTTACTATGGGCACAAGTCCTAATGGATTGAATATCAATGAAGGTGTCGGTTCAACACATCCAGAGCAGCTAGCTGAAATGGTTGTTGAAAAAGGAGCGGATGTTGGTTTAGCTTTTGACGGTGACGGTGATCGTGTCATCGCTGTGGATGAGTTGGGAAATATCATTGATGGTGATAAGATCATGTATATTTGTGCTAAATATTTAGCTGAAAAGAAACGCTTGAAAAAAGACACGGTTGTAACAACGGTTATGAGTAATCTTGGTTTTCGTAAAGCCATTGAAGGAATTGGTTTGAAAGATGTAGTAACGCAAGTAGGCGATCGTTACGTCGTTGAAGAAATGCGTAAAAATGATTATAACTTTGGCGGTGAGCAGTCAGGTCATATGGTCTTTTTAGATTTTAATACGACTGGCGATGGGATGTTGTCAGGAATTCAGCTTTTAAATGTAATGAAGCAAACTGATAAAAAATTATCAGAGTTAGCAGCTGAAGTGACAATTTACCCTCAAAAATTGGTTAATATTCGCGTGACGGATAAAAATGGTGCGATGGAGATTCCTGCGATTAAAGCGGTGGTAGAAGCCGTGGAAGCAGAGATGAACGGTGAGGGTCGTATTTTGGTTCGTCCTTCAGGAACCGAACCATTGTTGCGCGTGATGGCTGAAGCACCGACACAGGAAAAAGTTGAATATTATGTCGAAAAAATTGCTGCAGTAGTGCGAGCAGAAATCGGCGTTGAATAGCCAGTTTTATAAGTAAAGCTGCAAGAAACAAAAGAGGTTGGAGCAGAAGGGTTAAACGCTAAGAGATAAGTGGAAATTTACGGAAAATGTTTTTAATGCTTTTGTAAATATCAGCTTATTTCCCAAGCGTTACTTCTGTTTCAGCCGTTTATTCGTATTCAGTGTGTGAGAGGAAGGTGTTTTTCACTTTTGGCTCACACACTTTGTTTATTTAAGAAAAGCTAAGGTCCAAGAAAACATTAAGCCCATAGTTTGAGGGTCTTTTTTATTCAAAAAATAGTTTCTTTCCAAAGATTGACAGCCATAGATTAAACAAGTATTATTTCTTATATTGATAGTTTTATCTGTCTTATTATTTGAGCAAATCATCAATAGGAAAAGGAAGGTGTGGAGTGGATGGAAACAAAGTTTTCAGTGAAAGAAATTGTGGCAATCGGGATTGGTGCCGCACTTTTTGTTATATTAGGTCGGTTTGTTGTGATACCAACCGGATTTCCAAATACAAACCTAGAAACAGCGTATCCTTTTTTAGCGCTGATGTCAGTTATTTTTGGACCGATAGCTGGTGGTTTAATCGGTTTGATCGGTCATACATTAAAGGATTTTACGACTTATGGAAGTGCTTGGTGGAGCTGGATTATTTGTTCGGGAATCATCGGAGTTATCTATGGCTTTGCCGGCAGTAAAATTGATCTTCAACATGGAATTTTCACTAAAAAGGAAGTAATTCTTTTCAATATTTGGCAAGTAGTTGGTAACATTGTGGTTTGGGGAGTGATCGCACCAACGCTGGATATCTTAATTTATAGTGAACCAGCTAATAAAGTCTATACGCAAGGCGTAATTGCTACGTCATTAAATATTGTTGCCGTGGGAGTAATCGGTACGTTGTTAATGATAGCTTACGCAGCTACACGTACCAAAAAAGGAAGTCTAACAAAAGAATAAGGCAATGTAAAAGCTTTAAAACAAGCAATAATGAAATTTAATCTAAAGTATTACTATCGAAGCTTTGAAATTGTTCAAAAGAAGCAGAGATAATCGAAGGAGCTTTCAGTTCGTTTATCTCATTTTTCTTTTACATAGAGATGAAGGAGTTGTCTTATGAAAAAACCAGTTATTTCATTTTCTGATTTTTCATTTAAATATCACAGCCAAGCAGAACCTACTTTAAAAAATATTAACATAACAATTTATGAAGGTGAAAAGGTATTAATTGTCGGTCCCAGTGGTAGCGGTAAGTCAACGCTGGCTAAATGTATTAATGGGTTGATTCCTCAAATTTTTGAAGGGGAACTTCAAGGAACAGTAACAATTGGTGAGCAGGATATACGGAATAGCAGCCTTTTTGAACGTTCATTTGATGTGGGAACGGTACTACAAGATACTGACGGCCAGTTTATCGGTTTAACTGTAGCCGAAGATATTGCTTTTGCTTTGGAAAATGATGGCGTGGCCCAACCACAGATGCAAGCAAGTGTTCACACGTGGGCGAGTAAGCTTGAATTGGAAACACTGTTGACACAGCGGCCTCAAGAATTGTCTGGGGGACAAAAACAACGCGTTTCAATTGCCGGAGTTTTAATCGATACGCCGCCTATTTTATTATTTGATGAACCGTTGGCGAATTTAGATCCAAAAACCAGCTGTGAAATGATGGAGATCATAGAAAAAATCCATCAAACGATGGCTACAACCATTGTAATGATTGAGCATCGTTTAGAAGACGTTCTTTGCGAAGCTGTAGATCGTATCATCGTAATTGGCGAAGGAGAAATTGTCGCTGATACCACACCTGATCAACTTTTAAGCAGCAACATTTTAAAAGAGCAAGGGATTCGGGAACCTTTATACGTAACGGCGTTGAAATATGCTGGGGTCAATCTTTGTGATGTTCAGCATCTTGCCGATCTGACAAAAGTTAAGGATGAAATGTTGATGAAAAAGCTATCAGCTTGGAATCCCCAAAAGGATTTGTCGAAAACGATCCTTCAACGAGCAGAACTGCTACAGCTTGAAGAGGTGAGCTTTGGGTACAATCGAAAAAATGCAAAGATACTGAATCAGCTTTCTTTAAAGATTAATCGCGGCGAAATGGTTAGTTTAGTTGGCAACAATGGCGCTGGTAAATCAACTTTATGTAAATTGGTTTGCGGCTTTCTTCAACCTCAACAAGGCCGGATTTTGTGGGAAGGAGCTGAGTTTGCTTGCAACTCTATTAAAGAAAGAGCTGATAAAATAGGCTATGTCATGCAAAATCCTAACCAGATGATCTCAAAAAAAATGATCTTTGAGGAAGTGGCTTTAGGGCTGACACTACGAGGCGTGGCTCCTGCAGAGATTGAAGATCGTGTGTTAAATATTTTGCAAATTTGCGGGTTATATCCGTATCGGAATTGGCCGATTTCCGCATTGAGTTATGGACAGAAAAAGAGAGTTACCATCGCTTCCATTTTAGTATTAGAGCCGGATTTGCTTATCTTAGATGAACCGACAGCCGGTCAAGATTTTAAACATTACACGGAGATGATGCTCTTTTTGGAAAAACTTAATCGTTTAGGGTTGAGTATTTTGATAGTAACCCACGATATGCATTTAATGTTGGAATACACTACGCGAGCATTAGTGATGAGCGAAGGCAAATTGCTAGCTGATACAACTCCGGTCGCAGTTTTAACCAATCCACAGCTGGTAAAGGCAGGTTCATTAAAGGAGACTAGCTTATTTACATTAGCCAACAATTTACAATTACCAGATCCGGTGTCCTTTGTGGAAAAATTTGTATCTTATGATCGTGAGGTGCGTTTTAAATGACGGAGCGTCAAATGTTAGGGTATTTTCCCGGTGAAACAGTAATTCACCGTCTTAATGGAACGGCTAAATTAGTTTTTTTATTGGTGGTTTCAATTGCTTGTATGACGACTTATGATACTCGATTTTTGTTGGTGATGTCAGTTGTTTCTGTGGTATTACTTAAGATCGCTCAAGTGAAGTGGCATCAGATCTCTTTTGTAGTGAGGTTCATTATCGTGTTTTCTCTATTGAATATTGTGACGGTTTACTTATTTGCACCTGAATATGGCGTAGCCCTCTATCATTCACGAACCGTTATTTGGGAAGGAATTGGGCGCTTTACTATAACGCAAGAAGAATTATTTTATGAATTTAATTTGATTTTAAAATATTTTTGTACGATTCCCTTAGCGTTGTTATTTTTATTAACGACGAATCCTAGTGAATTCGCATCAAGCTTGAATCGGATCGGCGTTAGCTATCGGATTAGTTATGCAGTGGCTTTAGCAATTCGCTATATTCCTGATATCCAAGAAGACTTTCATACTATTTCTTTAGCGCAGCAAGCTAGAGGCTATGAAATGTCTCGAAAAGGTCGCTTAATGCAGCGGATTAAAGGCGTCGCTCAAATTGTGCTCCCTTTAATTTTTTCAAGTTTGGATCGGATTGAAACGATTAGTACAGCGATGGAACTCCGACGTTTTGGAGAAAAGAAAACGCGGACTTGGTATGCCCAGCAGCCTTTTCAAAAAAAAGACTCGGTTGTGATTGGTAGTGCCTTTTGCTTACTGGCAATCAGCTTTGGCTTATTTTATTTAAATGGCGGTCGCTTTTATAATCCTTTTCAATAAAGGCCGTGTCCCAAAGGCAGTTTGTCAAACAGATTAATAAGCGAATCATAACAAGTGGCGAAGAAAGAGCTTATGTCTTTTTTCGCTATTTTTAATTTGGTTAGACCAATTGTTTTTTTTTAGTACAAGTTGACTTTTATATTATAAAAAGGTTATTATTGTAAGTGTTTCTGGTAGGGGATAAAAAAATAAAAGGAGTATACCAATAAAGACAGCGTCAGACCTGAACAGTTCAGGTGACGAGGAGAGAGTTCATCGAAGGATTCGGCGGATGACTCTAGTGACTACACTCTATAGATGGAAAACAAAAGCAGATCGCAAGGTTAGAACCAAACTTTTATCTCGCAGACAAAAACACGGAACAGACGATTAGTTATGAATTTTGGAGAAAGTAGGAAAGTCAATATGTGTGGAATTGTAGGAATTATTGGAAAAGCAGATGCACCAGCAAGTTTAATTCAAGGATTAGCTAAATTAGAATACCGTGGTTATGACTCAGCAGGAATCTATGTTAGCGATTCAAGTAAGGACGGACATTTGGTGAAAGCTGTCGGCCGGATTAGCCAACTAAAGGAAAAACTCACGCCAACTATTAAAGGGACCATTGGCATTGGTCATACTAGATGGGCTACTCACGGGCGACCAACTGAGGAAAATGCTCATCCCCATGTTTCTTCCAGTCAACGATATGTGCTAGTTCATAACGGCGTGATTGAAAATTTTAAAACTTTAAGAGAAACATATTTGAAGAAGGTTTCTTTGCAAGGAGAAACAGATACGGAAATTGTTGTTTGTTTAATTGACTATTTTTCCCAACAAGGCTTAACCACCAAGGCTGCCTTCAAAGCTGCCTTAAGTAAAATTAAAGGGTCCTATGCTTTTGCGTTAGTAGATACGGAAGACCCAACCACGATTTATGCGGCTAAAAATAAAAGTCCTTTATTAATAGGCACCAGCGTTAATTTTAATGTGATTTGCAGCGATGCGATGGCTATGTTACATGAAACAAATCAATTTATTGAAATTCATGATGGAGAAGTAGTGGTGTTGACAGCGACTGACATTCAAATTGAAAATGCTCAAGGTGAGGTCATCACACGACCAAGCTATGAAGCTCAGCTGGATTTAAACGATATTGAAAAAGGAACCTATCCTTACTACATGCTTAAAGAAATCGACGAGCAACCTGCGGTTATGAGAAAAATTATTCAAGAATATACAACTCTAACTGGAGGAGTGACGTTGGATGCGGAACTTTTAGCTGGAATTGCCGCAAGTGATCGATTGTATATTGTGGCTTGTGGCACTAGCTATCATGCGGGCTTAATTGGTAAACAATTATTAGAATCAATTGCCGGTATAGCCGTAGAAGTTCATTTATCCAGTGAATTTGGCTACCATTTGCCACTCTTATCAGAGAAGCCTTTCTTTATCTTTTTAAGTCAGAGCGGTGAAACAGCTGATAGCCGTCAAGTCTTAGTGAAAACAAATCAACTTGGCTATCCATCACTCACCTTAACCAATGTAGCAGGCTCAACTTTGGCACGTGAAGCGCAAGCGAGCTTATTGTTGCATGCTGGACCGGAAATTGCAGTGGCATCCACTAAGGCTTATACAGCCCAAGTGGCAGTATTAGCAGTATTAGCCAAAGCTATCGGGATGACTCGCTCCCGTGCAGAGGCAGCTGCTTTTGATTGTGCCCATGAGTTGAGCGTCGTTGCAACGGCTATGGAGACTCTGATTGATGAAAAAAACGTAGTTGAACAGTTGGCAGCTGCTTATTTAACTGATACCAGAAATGCCTTTTACATTGGTCGTGGTGTAGATTATGCTGTATCGTTGGAAGCGGCTCTGAAATTAAAGGAAATCTCATATATTCAAGCAGAAGGATTTGCCGCAGGCGAATTAAAACATGGACCGATTGCTTTGATAGAAGAAGGAACTCCAGTGATTGGCTTTATCACTGATCAGGTGACGGCATCCCATACCCGAGGGAATCTTAAAGAGGTCGAAAGCCGAGGGGCAAACGTTTTGGCGGTTGCCATGGAAAGCTTGGCTCATGAAGAAGATCAGTTAGTTCTACCAGAAGTTCATCCTTTATTGACTGCCTTAGTGAGTATGGTGCCAGCTCAATTATTGGCCTACTTTGCGACATTACAGCGTGGCTATGATGTGGATAAACCAAGGAATTTAGCTAAAAGCGTGACGGTCGAGTAACCCTGCAGAAATCATGATGATCCTTTTTTGAGTTTGGTAGATTCTTTCTTTAGAGCTTGAAAGCAACGATAAAATAAAGTTGCTTTTCAAGCTCTTTTGTGTGTTGTACGAAAATTTCTTAGGAAAATTTTAACAACTAAAATGTTTAGTTTAGCTTTAAGTCAAGGAATTAGAGCGAACCGGTAATAAATCAGCTTCTGGTAGGTTTTTTTGAAAAAAGTATAGGAATTTTTTAAAAATCCTATATAATTAAAAGTAATTAAGTAATTAAAAAACAGCAGCAAACCTTTTTTCTTTGAATTGCTAAGTAAAGTAAGGTAAGCTGATTATGAAAAAATTTATTAAAAAGATTGCGAGTTGTTAAATGATGGATCAGTTCACTACATTAACTGAACAGGAATACGCAGAATATGCAATGAAAAGCCCAGCCGGCAATTTTCT
The DNA here is from genome assembly GCA_051295955.1 of Enterococcus faecalis. GTDB lineage: Bacteria > Bacillota > Bacilli > Lactobacillales > Enterococcaceae > Enterococcus > Enterococcus faecalis_A. The sequence continues at coordinate 104,740 of JBPDWA010000006.1, forward strand.
CCAAACTCCTGAAATGAAACGGTTATTGGAGGATCGCGGCTGGTTTTGTGAATACGTAGGTGTCAAACGAGGATCCGAAGTTGTGGCAGCTACGATCTTAAGTAAAAAGAAAGTTAAACTAGGCTTCGCTTATGATATTGACGGCGGCGTACTGATGGATTATGCAGATAAAGATTGCGTTGCTACTTTTTTCAAAGGGTTAAAACAACATATGAAAAAAGGCAATGGCATGTATTTACATTTTACACCGAATAAAGTTATCCGTTACCGAGATCAAGACGGAGCAGTGGTTAAGGCAGCCAATCAAGCTATTTTTGATACATTGATTTCTTTAGGCTTTGTTCATCAAGGCTTTGATTTTCATAATTTCGATGGAGCCCCTCGATGGCTATTTGTCAAAGAAGTGCAAGGATTAACTGAGCAATTGCTGTGGCAATCTTACGGAAAAGCAGCGAAATACGATGTCAAAAAAACCAAAGAGTATGGCATTACTACTCGAGAATTAACGTATGAAGAATTGCCTCTATTTAAAAAGTTAACCGAAGAAACAAGTCAACGACGTGGATTTGCCGATAAGGATTTACGCTATTATCAAACTGTTTATAAGGAATTTGGATCGAAGGCTAAATTTGTCGTGGCTGAACTAAACTTTGCTGTTTACTTAGATCATCTAAATGCAAAGCTACAGAACTTACAAGCAACCTTAAATAAAATTAATGAAGCGTTGATTGAGAATCCTAAAAGTCGGAAACGAAACAATCAAAAGAAAGAATTCGAAGATGAAGTTCGGACAGTACGCAAACGAATTGATGAAGCAACGGCATTAAAGAAAGAAAATGATACGGAAATTTTAGCTGGCGCTTTATTTATGATTCACCCGCAAGAAATTGTGTATTTATTCAGTGGAACTTATGAACAATACAAACAATATTACGCTCCTTACTTGATACAGCATGAAATGTTGAATTATGCCTTAACCCAAAAGATCCCCAAATATAACTTTTACGGAATCGATGGCGTTTTTGATGGAAGCGACGGTGTGCTGAAATTTAAGCAAGCCTTTGGTGGTTCAGTAGAAGAGTTAATGGGGAGTTTTCAATGGACGCTGCAACCTTTGAAATATTCCATCTACTCTTTATTAAAGAAAGTAAAAGAACATTTATAAAGGGAAGAATCCTTCCCGAATTGTCGACGGTTGCTCAACAAACTATTTTTTCACTGACTTCTTAATCAGATATCAGCTTGAAGTTAAGGCATTTCGTTCGGATAGTGGGTAGCAACTTTCCATTGAAAAGTCAACGCTTAGTCAAAAAGCGCTTAAAGTAAAGAACCAGGTAGGTAGAACAGCAACTAGTTAATCTATTCGATGTTATCCTTAAAGCAAGTGCTCATAGCTGACAGCTGTTTGGAAATAATCAATAAATTTTCCGCAAAGTCAGAAACGAGGATACTCCCAACTAGCTACGTTTGACTACTTACCTGGTCCTTTATGCTGTATAACAAAGCAGTGATCATCACAAATAAGGAGACTACCTAAAGAACAGCCGGTACCAAATCCTAAGCAAAAGTCCTAATCATAAAGCAGATCGTTTTGTTCTATTTTTTGGCTAGATAATAGAAAAAAGCTAATACAAATAATATTTTAGTTTGGTAAGTTTCGGATGGAAATGTTGTGATAACGGGATTTGCGGTGGGATAGAACAAAAAAATGAATTATTGAACATTCAGATTAAAAATAAAAAAGCATAAAGAGTAGAAAAGACAGGTATAATAATTATACAGTTAAAAATTATTTTATTATAATAGTATAAAATATAGCGGATTTTTTGACCCTCGTAGAAATAATTTACACGACACGTATCTTTGATAAAGAGGAATGAGGTAAAAAAATGGAACAAAAAGTAAAAGTTATGACTTTTGCCCAACTAAAAAAAATGGTGCAAATGTTAGAAGACAATTCCCAAGTGACCGATCAAACCAAAGTTTTTATTGACACTGGCTGGGATAGTGTTCAAGAGGTAGACCCAGAAGCTATTCTTGTGGAAAACGTAATGAAATTTAAAGTTCTAGATGCTTTAACTCAAGATCAGTTTATTGGATACAGTCTATTGGAAAAGGCGGAAAAAATGGCGGCAGATGGTGAGCCTGAAGCTGCGATTATTATTAGAAACTTATATTAAACAGAGTGGTTACAATAATTTCTATCAAAATCTGTCTACTTCAATTTTCACAAAAATCTTTTTATTTATTGAAGTATACAGTCCAAATAAATTTTGCTATTATTTGGATGAGTTCGCAGGAATATGTCGGGAGAATGAAGAAAGGTAGTGGTTATTTTTGACCAAAAAAATATCATTTCCAAAAAATTTCGAACGCTATATAGAATTAGGACAAGAAGCGATGGATCAGAAAAACTTGATTGAAGCGATCGATTACTTTGAACAAGCGTATGCGATTAAGCAAGCCTTTGCTTTAAATTTTTTGCTGGCTAGTACGTATCTGGAAATGGGCGAAAATAAAAAAGCCTTGGATATTGCTTCTGAAGCGAAAGAAGAATACATCTCGTGTTTAGACTATATGGAACTTTATACACAAATCTTAATTCAAAATAATAAATTCATTGATGCCCATAGAATTATTAATAATCGAATTTTACTGAAAGTTAAAGGGGAAATGAATCACTTAGTTTCCATGAAAAAGAAAGTTCGAAAAATCGAATTAATGTACCAGCAATTTGAAATGCAAAAAATCAACGAAATAAAAGCCGAACTCAAGGAATTAAGAAAACACAATTACTATGAGCAGCTGGCCCTTGTGAAGAAAGCTGTCCACTTACCTCAGGATGATTTTGTAATGATTGGCAAAGAAATTCTAATGGATCAAGATGTTCACACGTTGGTACGTTCTTGGGTGTTAGAAGAATTCGCCAATTTACGTTTGAAAGAAGAGGTCAGCTTCATTTGGCGAGATCAAAAAACTTATAAGGTTATTCCTGTAGATATTGGTGGCCCTTTAGATAGTGCTGCTTATCAACGAATCTATCTATTTTTGGAGAAAGAACTTATGAACGAAGACCCAATTTTATTATTGGATCTCTCCGAAGAATTGCGGCTACATTTTGCTTTACTGTATCCCTTAGCGGATGAAATTATTAATGATCCGCATCTTTGGGCACTAAGCTACATTGCTACTTACAATGAAGCCTACGTTCAAAAATACAACCTTCGTGAAAAACGTGAAGAAGTAGAGAAAATTCAAAAATTTCTTTATAACTTACGTTTTGATTTAAATGAAATGATGCTTTAAAACTTCCCCAAGTACTTTTTAAAGAGCAAGGCGCATTTGCGCTTTGTTTTTTTGTGGTTATAAATTCAGTGTGAACAAATCGTTTAGATAAACTATCCAGTAACAAAAGGCTAGGACAGTTATACAACCAATTTCATGAAAAAATGGTTCAAACATTTAATAACGTAGCTTAACTTAGGCAAGAAACTGCCGGGAAACAAAGAAAAACACGCCATCGAAACGACGTGTTTTTACTTAAGTTCATTATCGGAAGCCACCTGCCGGGCTTGAACCGGCGACCCCCACCTTACCATGGTGGTGCTCTACCAACTGAGCTAAGGCGGCAAAAGTTATTTCGCACAAGAAATAGAATAACGTATGATGGAATATTTGTCAATTACTCTTTTTGAAAAAAATAAATGTTCAGTGACTTTTTTGGTGAATGGTACTAAAATTAAAAAATAGTGAAAAAATGATTTGACATATATTATTGTTTCCAGTAAAATACAATGTAACTTGAATAAGCATTCGTTGAAGAGAAGAGTAATTTCTGACCACCTTTTATAGAGAGTCTCGGTTGGTGAAAAGAGGCAGGTAAGTGAGAAATGAAGATGGCCTCTGAGAATAAGTTGTCGATACGTAGATAACTTCGGTGACGCAGCCGTTAACCTAGCGGCCAGTTGAGATAGTGACTGGATATAAGAGGAAATGAAATCATTCATTTCAAGAAAAGGTGGTACCGCGAATCTTCGCCCTTTATTAGCATGCAGCTAGTAAAGGGCTTTTTGCTGTGAAAGACTATGTTGATGCAAAATGAGGGAGGCCACCGCTAGACTGAACCAGGCGATTGACGGTTAGCGTCAGAGTAGATAGCGGGCAGAATCTGGCGAAAGCAGTGATATTCCTGAAAGTAGTCGTGATTTTTTGTCTGACAAAGGAGTAATCTCTTTCACGGGTGTTCGTAGTTAGTGTTACTTTTTGAATAGTTTAATTGAATAAAAAAGCATTGAGATAGAAAGTACAATTGAGCGTTGGTCGTACAGAGAACCTAGGTAGCTGAGAATAGGGGACGACAATCTTTTGGAAAATGACTATTGAGCAGCGCTTCGAGTGAAGAATTCATAAGGCAGCGACGGAAGCTCCCGTTAACGAGCTAGAGTATTGAATGACTAACATTCCGCACTTGAAGAGGGGATTTGTGTGAACAAATTCTAAATAAGAGGTGGTAACACGCAAAAAAGCGTCCGCAACGACAGAATAAATTGTGTCGTTGCGGACGCTTTTTTCATTACTTTTTATAAAAAAGCAAATCAAAAGTAGGAGGAAAAAAGATGATCGAACTCAAAGGAATAGATGTTACCTTTTATCAAAAGAAGACGAGGATTGAAGCGGTAAAAAATGTATCGCTTTCAATTGAAAAAGGCTGTGTTTATGGAATTGTCGGCTACTCCGGGGCTGGAAAGAGCACCTTAGTCCGTGTGATTAATCTTTTGCAGCGTCCCAATACCGGCAGTGTCAAAATTAAAGGGCGAGAAATAACTAAGTATACGCAAAAAGAACTGCGGCAGCAGCGGAAAAAAATCGGAATGATATTTCAGCATTTTCATCTGATGAAAGAGCGCACCATTTATGGCAATATTGATTTTGCTTTAAAATATTCGGATTTAAGCAAAACAGAACGGCAAGCCAAAATTGAAAAGTTATTAAGGTTGGTTGGCTTATCTGATAAAAAAAATGCTTATCCTAGTCAATTATCTGGAGGACAAAAACAACGAGTGGCAATTGCTCGAGCTTTGGCAAATGACCCGGAGATTTTGCTATGTGATGAAGCAACTAGTGCCTTAGACCCTAAGACGACCGCTCAAATTTTAGCCTTATTACAATCACTCAATCAGTCGTTGAACTTAACCATTGTGTTAATCACACATGAAATGCAAGTGGTCAAAGAAATTTGTCATAAAGTAGCGGTGATGGATCGTGGTCAAGTCCTTGAACAAAATGATATCGTATCAATTTTTAGTCAACCGCAACAAGCACTGACTCAGGAATTTATCCGTTCTGCCACACATATTGACCAAGCTTTGACAACGATTTATCAACAAATTTCCGTAACCAAGCTTAAAGAAAATGAAGAGTTGATTGAACTGGCTTATCAAGGGCATCAGACAAGCGAACCGTTAATTGCCCAACTTTATAGTAAATATCAGGTGGTGACCAATATCTTATACGGCAATGTAGAGATTTTGCAACAAACACCAATTGGTCATCTTATCGTCATTCTTTCAGGGGCACATGAGCAAAGAAAAAAAGCCTTTGCTTACCTACAAAAACAAGGGGTTCGTCTTACTCATTTGCAAGTACCCACATCTCAGACAACCGCTTCGACTTTACATGTTAGTTAATAAAGGAGTGAAAGAAATGCAGTCTTTTTTAGAAAGTTATTTACCTAATGTTCTTCAATTGAAACAAGAATTTATTCAAAGCACAGCAGAAACAATTTATATGGTTATTTGGACAGCACTTGTAGCCGGCATTGGTGGTATTTTACTGGGCGTAGTACTTGTCAGTACAGGAGAAGGGGGGATTTTGAAGAATCGTTTAGTGTATAGTGTGCTGGAAAAAAGTATTAATTTGCTTCGCTCAATTCCTTTTATTATTATGCTCGCGTTATTTCAGCCTCTGACACGCTTGTTAGTGGGAACTACCATTGGAACAACTGCTGCTTTAGTTCCTCTAGTGATCGGAGTCATTCCTTTTTTTGCTCGCCAAATTGAAAATGCGTTATTAGAAGTGGATCCAGGCGTCATTGAAGCGGCTCAAGCGATGGGTACAAGTCCTGCTGGTATTATTTTTCGAGTCTATTTAATTGAAGGATTGCCAAGTATCGTGCGTGTTTCTGCTGTTACCGTTATTAATCTCATCGGTTTGACAGCGATGGCCGGAGCCATTGGTGCCGGTGGTTTAGGAAATTTAGCGATTGCTCGAGGATATAATCGGTTCCAAAGTGATGTCACAATTGTCGCTACCTTGATTATTTTGTTATTAGTCTTTATTAGCCAAGCAATCAGCAATCAGCTGATCAAAAAAATTTCACACTAAAAGGAGATGGAAAAGTTGAAAAAATTTAAATGGATGATCGGAATAGCTTTATTAACTGGCCTTCTTTTAACAGGCTGTGCTTTCGGAAATGCTTCAAAAGAAAAAAACACCACAGTGAAACTAGGGGTGGTCGGGTCAAATAATGAAGTTTGGGAAGCTGTTGCCAAACGTTTAAAGAAAGAGAAGATTGATCTACAAATTATTGAATTTACAGATTATACTCAACCCAATGCAGCTTTGGCAGAAAAAGAAATCGACTTGAATTCTTTTCAGCATCAAATTTTTTTAGACAACTACAATAAAGAACATCAAACATCTTTAGTTTCCATCGGTAATACTGTTAGTGCACCCTTAGGTATTTATTCATCTAAACTAAAGCAGATTGATGAATTAAAAAAAGGTGATGAAGTTGCCATCCCCAATGATCCTACCAATGGTGGGCGAGCGTTGTTGTTGTTACAAACTGCTAATTTAATTAAAGTCGATCCTTTTAAACAGCAAATGCCGACAGTCAACGATATTACGGGAAATAAACTCCAGTTAAAAATAACGGAGTTGGATGCAGCACAGACGGCTCGTGCTTTACAAGATGTAGCGGTCTCAATTATTAACAGTGGTATGGCAGTTGATGCCGGTTTTTCTCCGGAGGAAGATGCTATTTTTTTAGAACCTGTTAATGAAACCTCCCGCCCTTATGTAAATATTATCGTAGCGCGACAAGCCGACAAAGAAAACAACCTTTACCAAAAAATTGTAGCAGCTTATCAACAGGATGCAACCAAAAAAGTAATTGAAGCAACATCAAAGGGCTCAAATCTTCCAGCTTGGGAAACCTTTGGTAAAAAATAGGAGGAAGCAGATGACTGAAACATTACTTAAGAATTTAAAAGCTGAGATTCAACAAGAATCAGAGTATATTATTGCTTTGCGCCGGCATTTTCATCAATATCCGGAAGCCAGCTTGCAGGAATTTGACACGATCAAACGAATTAAGCAGGAATTAGACCAATTAGGTATTTCTTACGAACCGGTGGGGGCGACAGGCGTCTTAGGTACCATTCAAGGAAACGGTCAACCTGGAAAAACGCTTTTATTAAGAGCAGACATCGATGCTTTGGAGCTTGCTGATGAAACTAGTACTTCTTATCAATCAAAGCATCCAGGGCTTAATCACGCATGTGGTCATGACGGTCATGCTGCAGCTCTTTTAGGTGCTGCTAAGATTTTAAACAACTATCAAGGAGCGTTTGCCGGAACGATTAAGCTGGCTTTTCAACCAGCAGAAGAAATTGGAGCCGGTGCTCGCCAATTTGTTGAAGGAGGCTATGTTAAAGATGTTGATCAAGTTTTTGGCCTTCATTTGGATTCTAGCGTTACGCTTGGACAATTAGTAGCCACTAAAGGAGCGACGAATGCTTCTTGCGATATTTTTACGCTTGAGATTAAAGGGAAAAGCAGTCATGTGGCTCAACCTCATCAAGGACGTGATGCCGTTTTAGCTGCTGCTAGTATTGTTGTTGAACTACAAAAAATTGCTGCAAGAGAAGTTTCACCTTTAGAGCCGGTAGTAGTCGGCATCGGAGTTTTGCAAGCAGGCACGCGTTACAATATCGTAGCCAATCACGCACGAATTGAAGGGACTGTGAGAGCATTTAGCCATGAAACAAGAGCATTTGTCTTACAAAGGCTGCAAGACATCGCTACCGAAACTGCTCAAGCGCATCGTACTGAATTGTCATTATGTGAGATTTATGCCGCTGCTAATCCGCTGATTAATAATGTCCAAGCAACTGTTCGAGCTCAACAGGTGGCAGCAGAAATCGTTGGAGCTGAAAACGTTGTTACTGATAATCCGCCGAGTTTAGGTGCGGATGATTTTGCCGATTTTTTAGCTGTCGCTCCTGGTGTTTATGGACGGGTTGGCACCAGAAACCCTGAGAATTCAATGACCCATTATGGTCATCATCATGAGAAATTTGATATTGATGAAGCTGCATTAACTCTAGCGACTGAGTATCATATTCGTTATGCCTTAAGTTATCTTAATGAAAAATAAACCATTAACACATAAAAAGAAAACAGCTGACTTTAGTTACTGTAAAGTCAGCTGTTTTTATAATATTTTGTCAGTTAGTTAAAGCCAGTTATTTTTGAGTCAAGCCGTCATGGATTTTCGTTAAATTCCATTTCATCATTTCGTAGTAGCTATCACCTGCTTGGCCTTTTTTTGCAATGGAATCTGTAAAGATTTTGCTATAGATCGGCAGGTTTGTTTCTTTAGCGACCCGTTCCATACTACGGCTGTCAACGCTCGTTTCAACGAAAAGAACAGGGACTTTGGAAGCTCGAATTTTATCGATTACTTGCTTCATTTGTTCCGGGGTTCCTTGGGTTTCAGTGTTGATTTCCCATATATACGCTGCTGTTAAGCCATAAGCCTTTGAAAAGTATTTAAAGGCGCCTTCGCTAGTAACTAACAATTTTTTTTCAGCGGGGATATCTGCAAATTTTTCTCGAGCTTGTTCATCTAAAGCTTGCAATTTTTCAATGTAACTTGCGGCATTTTTTTTATAAACTGCTTGGTTGTCAGGGTCTTTGCTGCTTAAGGTGTCACAAATATTTTTTACATAAGTAATACCATTTTGGATGTCTAACCAAGCATGGGGATCTTCTTCTGTTTCATTTCCGGCGCTTGTTAAATGAAGCGGTTTGACATTTTTACTAACGGCGAAGTAATCTTTATTTTCAGTTTTTTTCGCTGTTTCCATTAATTTTTTAAACCAGCCGTTGCCGCCGGTTTCTAAATTTAAGCCATTAAAAAATAAAACGTCTGCTTCAGAAGCTTTAGCGATATCTTCTGGCAGCGGTTCGTATTCGTGAGGATCAGTTCCAACTGGCACGATGCTGTGTAAATTGACTTTATCTTTAGCTACATGTTTCACCATATCCGCTAAAATGGAATTAGTTGCTACTACATTTAATCGGTGCGTTTCTTTGGCGTTATTTTTTGCTGTTCCACAGGCTGAAAATAGTAAGGCGACAGTCAGTGTCATTAAAAACCAACTAATTTTTTTCATGTTATCACATCTCCTTTGTTCTTCTTTTGTTTATTGATAAATACTAGGCCTTTTCGAGGTGAAAAGAGAAAAGCCAGCAGGAAAAAAGCAGCAGCTGTTAAAACGATCGTTGCACCTGAAGCTAAATTATAAGAATAGCTGAAAAACAAACCGATTACAGAACTGATGACTCCGAAAAATGCGGCCAAAGCGATCATCGTACCTAAATGATTGGTTAAAAGAAAAGCGGTAGCCGCTGGTGTAATCAGCATGGCAATTACTAAAATGGTGCCGACAGTTTGTAAAGAAGTGACAGCGACTAAAGTAAGTAAAAACATCAAAGCATAATGGAAAAATTGTACAGATAGTCCATAGGCTTGGGCCATGATTGGATCAAAGGAGGTTACTTTCAATTCTTTGTAAAACAAACCAACAAATAAAAACACCAAAAGACCCACCAAAGAAGTAATAACAATATCGGATTCCCGAACAGCCAAGACATTACCAAATAGAATATGGTAAAGATCGGTTGAACTTTTTGCAAAAGAAATCAGAATAATGCCTAAGGCAAAAAATGAACTAAAAACAACACCGATTGCCGTGTCATTTTTTAAAGGACTTTTTTGCGTAATCAAGCCAATCAACAAAGCTGCCAAAATACCGAATAATGAGGCGCCGATAATGTAATTGGTACCTAAGATATAAGAGGCAGCCACTCCCGGTAAAACAGCATGAGAGATGGCATCTCCCATCAAAGACATTCCTCGTAGAATAATAAAGGAGCCGATTATTCCGGAAATCACACCCACAATTACTGACGTCACTAGCGCATTTTGTAAAAATTGATAGCGCAGCAGTCCATCGATGAAATTTGCAATCATTTTGAAAACTCCTTTCCTAACAAATCGCCCAAAAGATCACCGTAAGCGGCATCGATAGCTGATTTGGTAAAGGCTGATTGAACTGGACCAGCTGCGATTAACCGTTGCTTGAGGATCAAAAGATCATCAAAATAATGGGAAACTTTGTGCAAATCATGATGGACAATGAGAATTAGCTTACCTGCTGCCTTCAATTGTTTTAAAAGGCTGATGATTACTTGTTCGCTGGTCATATCGATGCCGACAAAGGGTTCATCTAAGATGATAACTTCCGCTTTTTGCGCTAAAACCCGAGCGATGAAAATCCGCTGTAGCTGACCTCCTGACAATTCGCCGATTTGCCGATTGGCAAATGCTGACATTGAAACTTGTTCCAAAGCTGCTAAAGCTTGTTGGCGCTCTTGTTTTTTCGGCCGCTTAAATAGCCCCATATTTGGATACGTTCCCATTAAGACGACTTCTAAAACGGTAATAGGAAATGTTAGATCCAAAGCGCTACGTTGTTCAACGTAAGCAATTTGTCTTCTATGATTATCGATTGGCGTCTTCCCTAAAGTGATCTTACGTTTTTGGGTGGGTACCAATCCTAGTAAACCTTTAATAAAAGTTGATTTTCCGGCACCGTTTGGTCCGATAATGCCGGTAATTTTTCCTGCTGGGATCGTAATATTATCGATCGCTAAGGCAGTTTTTCCCTGATATTGTACAGTTAGTTCTTGAATCGTCAGTGCTTGTTTTACTTGCACGAAACCCCTCCTTTTTAGGTGCGCCTAAATTCAGTATAAAAGAAAAACTTTTAGAAAGCAACTTTTTTATTAAGTTTGCCTAAGAAAAAAGACTGAGGCAAAAGTCGTCTTGACTATGCCACAGCCTCTGAATAAGCGCCTTTAAAGCGTATTAGCTAGATGAATTATTCTTAGAAAAGCTTGAAAATTTACTGAGAAGATCTTGCCTTTTACTTCATCTACTATTATTTGGTGAATGTTAGAAAAATATGTCTTAGTTCCTCTCACTTTGATGAACAGCAGAGGAGGCCATGATTAAAAAATTTTTCTAATGGTGTGGGGATTCAATTGTTTATAACAAAAGTTAGGTGATCGGTTTGGTGTAAAGCGAGTGAAAGATTTTTTTGGCAAGCCCTTCATAATTCCCTTCTTTCGGTAGCCGATTACTTAAAAGAATCAACCCATCGCGCCCATCTTTGGTCAAGTAGCTTTCGCCAGTAAACCCACTAATCGAGCCGCGCGTCCGAAAATAATGTTGATAAATGTAGAGGCCGCCACTATACTCTCCCTTTGAACCGGCTCCCCAAAGTAAATTTTTAATTTCAGCAGGAAACAATTTATTTTGAGTCAGTGCGTAAAAATAACGAAACAGATCGCCAGCAGACATCCCTAAATTCCCGGTGCCTAATTCGTTGGTGTAACTTAATATCTTTTCCGGAATGGGAGTGGTGTAATCCTCCTCTGCTTGTTTACGATAAGATTGACTGTGCTTCGTATTTAGGTAGAACTCTTTAAAAAAAAGTGTTTCTTTTAAATTAAGTGGTTGGCTAATTTGTTGGTTAAATAATTGATAGTAATCTAAACCAGTTAGTTGCATTAAAATGCCAGCTAAAAGTACAAAATTGACTGGTTGATAGCTATGAACGCCATAATGCTGAAACTTCAAATGGGTAAGGATATATTGAATTAAACCACGTTCAGTTAAGGCGATAGTTGGTTCTTGGGGCAAACGTAGCCCGGAAGTCATCGTTAATAAACTGCGAATGGTAATTTTTTGACTATCTGGGATCGTTGGATAATAAGTTGCCAATGAGTCATCTAAACTTAAATTACCAGCAGCTACCTGTTTCATGATTAAAGTGGCTGTTAAAGCTTTTTGAATGGAACCGATTTGATACATCGTTTGAGGATCATTTTTTATTTTTTCTTCAAAGTTTGCATAGCCATATCCTTTTTGCATGATGATTTGTTGATTTTTAACTATGAGAACAGTTCCTGTGAAATTTTTTTGAGTCAAAAGCTTGTCGATACTTTTGGCCTTGGCGGTGGTAGGTAAAACGGTATAATCAAAATTGGTGGCTTGCCTAGCATCTAATGGTTGCGTACTGGTTTTTGAATCAACGGATTCTGAATGCTGGGTAGTTTGAGAGCTCGCAGTTAAAGAACTGTCCGGACCAGTGACTAAATTATTGAAGATAAAAATGGTTAAAAACAGCAAACCGGTCATAAGTAGGTAGAGCCATTTTTTGGGGGATCTTGCTCGTCGATGCTTGGGTCTAGTACGTCTTCTTTGATTCATCATGTATTCCTCCTGAATGTGGTATTATTTTACTTTTTTATCGTCAAAAGACAAGAGGGTTTTAAAGAAACTTAACGAACAGTTTTGTAAGGTGAAAAATTTACCTCGAAAATTAATCAGCCATGATTTTTGGAAGAAAAAATGGTAGAATAGCAAAGAAGATGACTACACTATGAAATCAACGGAGGAAAACATGATTCAAAAATACGGAGATGAAACTTTACGCATATTCAGTTTGAACGCGAATCGTCCTTTAGCAGAAAAGATTGCCGAGGTGGTAGGAACTTCCCTTGGAAAAGGAACTGTGCGGCAATTTAGCGATGGTGAAATTCAGATGAATATAGAAGAGAGCATTCGGGGGGATCATGTCTACGTCATTCAGTCTACTAATGCTCCAGTAAACGATCATCTAATGGAATTGTTAATTATGATTGATGCGTTAAAACGAGCTAGTGCTAAAACGATCAACGTGATTTTGCCTTATTATGGCTATGCTCGTCAAGATCGAACAGCTAAACCTAGAGAACCGATCACTGCGAAATTGGTGGCGAACATGTTAGTAGAAGCTGGAGCAACACGTTTATTAACGCTGGATTTGCATACGGTTCAAGTGCAAGGTTTTTTTGATATTCCCGTGGATAATTTATTTACGATGCCGCTTTTTGCACGCTATTATCGCCAAAAACAAATGATAGGAGAAGAAATTGTTGTAGTATCGCCTAAAAATAGCGGTGTCCAGCGGGCTCGGAGTTTATCGGAGTACTTAGGGGCTACTTTAGCCATTGTTGATCAGGTGACAGCAGCGGACGGGCAGCGTTCAGGGTACGTTATTGGTGATGTTTCCGGTAAAACTTGTATTTTAGTGGATGATATTTTAAATACTGGTGCTACTTTAGTGAATGCTGCAGAAATCCTGCAAGACAGTGGAGCCAAAGCTATTTATGCCTGTGCGTCTCACGGCTTATTATCAGATGAAGCTAAAGCTACCTTGGAGAAAAGTCCGATTAAAGAAATGACAATCACTGATTCCGTTGATACGCCTGTTGAAAAACATCCTGAGAACTTGTCCGTGGTTTCCTGTGCCGAATTGATGGGTACAGCTTTACTGCGCATCCATGAAAATCAACCGATGAGTCCGTTATTCCGTTTAGAAAAAGAGTAACGGAACAAGAGGAAAAGGAAAAAGGCTGAGCTGCTGGTTCAGCCTTTTTCCTGCAACAATTGTTTAGCCGGCTATACACTGGAGTTGTATCTTCGTTCATTTGTGTTAGAATAACAGCGGTTATATAGAAGAGAGGATGACCATTTTTGGAACAGATTTATTTAGATCATGCAGCAACTACGCCACTTCACCCAAAAGTTATTGAAGTGATGACGACTGAGATGCCAATGATTTTTGGTAATCCTTCAAGTATTCATAGCTTTGGGCGGCAAGCGCATCGAAAAATCGAGGATGTGCGGCAACAGATTGCTGATAGTTTACAAGTGAACCCTCATGAAATTATTTTTAATAGTGGTGGTACTGAAGGGGATAACACGGCACTGATTGCAACTGCCTTTTCAAAACAAGCGCAAGGTAAACATCTTATCACTACAGCTATAGAGCACCCTGCAGTATTAAAAACAATGGAATATTTAGCGGCGAATGGTTTTGAGATCACTTATTTATCAGTTGATGAACAGGGTAGAATTTCAATGGATGAGTTGCAAGCAGCGTTAAGAGCAGACACGATTTTAGTTTCCGTCATGTATGGTAACAATGAGCTTGGCAATTTATTGCCTATTAAAGAAATAGGCGCCTTGCTTAAAGATCATCCGGCCCTTTTCCATACCGATGCGGTTCAAGCTTATGGTAGTGAAGAAATCGCTCCTTATGAGCTGGGTGTGGATCTATTAAGTATTTCCGCCCATAAATTAAATGGACCAAAAGGTGTTGGCTTTTTATATAAAAATGCTGCAGTAACTTTACCGACTTGGTTACATGGAGGCGATCAAGAGGAAAAAAGACGAGCCGGTACCGAAAATGTTATCGGTATTATTGGAATGGGAGCAGCTGTCACCCAGCTGACTGCCAGTGAAAAGCAAAAACGGCAAGTATTATATCAGTCTTTTCAAGACATAATTCTTAAAGGTCTGACGGAAGCTGGCATTGCTTTTGTTATCAATGGTGATCCTAAACAAAAATTAGCTCATGTGCTGAACTTGCACTTAAAAGGAGTACCTAGCGATTTATTATTAATGCATTTAGACCTTCAAGGAATTGCTGTTTCCACCGGTTCGGCATGTACCGCTGGGACAGTGGAACCTTCCCACGTGTTAACTGCAATGTATGGTGCTGAACATCCAGCGATCAAAGAATCGGTTAGAATCAGCTTTGGCTTAGGGAATACCACTGAACAAATAGTGACTTTTGTTGAACATTTGATCAAGGTGATCCAACGAATAAAAAAACAATAATTTCATTTTTCCTCTAGCAAAAAATTTCACTAACAACTATAATAAATAAAGAAAATATTAAAAAAATGAGGTGTACCGATGGCATTTGAAACCAAAGCAGCAGTCGCAGGAGCTACTGACTATTATCAAGTGAATCCGACTGCCAAAAAATACACGTTAAAAGATAATGGCTTCGTTGAAACCAAATCCGGCAATTTCCAATTGATTCGCTCCTTGGATGCCACGCCGCAAAGAAATGAAGGGTTTAAATTAAAGATCACGATTACCGCTGATTTAAAAAACTTAAAAATGTCAATTACAACTGCCAATGGCTTAAAAGCAGTCAATATTTTTCAAAATGAGCAACATCAGATGTGCCAGGAAAAATACCAGTTTTTAATTGACGGTTTAATCGGTCGTGGTGTGTTAGCAAAAGCATCATAGCTGTCTTTAAATGCTAATAGCTGCTTGAATAAGTTGATCGAAGAAACTATCTGATTACTGTTTTAGTGACGGTAAGTGATGGTTTCTGTCAGTTAAATTCGGTTTTAAGCTATTGATTAACGTCATTACCTAAATCAATCCCCTTTACAGAAGGATTGAATAGCGGAAATGGCGTTTTTGTGTGCAGTCAAGCTTTTAAGCACTTTTATCTTAAGACTTTTGACCGACTTTACATCCTTTAAAAACATAGTATAATGAAAATCACTGAAAAGTTACGACCTTCAAATCGTAGATGCTTCAGAATCTAAATGAAATGATGGTGATTAAATGACAGACAACAGCAAAACACGGGTCGTTGTAGGGATGAGCGGGGGCGTGGATTCTTCTGTCACGGCTTTGCTTTTAAAGGAGCAAGGCTATGATGTAATTGGTATTTTTATGAAAAATTGGGATGATACAGACGAAAATGGTGTTTGTACGGCGACTGAGGATTACAAAGATGTCGCTAAAGTAGCCGATCAAATAGGAATTCCTTATTATTCCGTCAACTTTGAAAAAGAATATTGGGATCGAGTATTTGAATATTTTTTATCAGAATATCGGTTAGGCAGAACACCCAATCCGGATGTAATGTGTAATAAAGAAATTAAATTTAAAGCATTTTTAGATTACGCACTTGAACTTGGTGCTGATTATGTAGCAACAGGTCACTATGCACAAGTACAACGAGATGAAAATGGCGTAGTGCATATGTTGCGAGGAGTAGACAACAACAAGGATCAAACCTACTTTTTAAGCCAACTATCACAAGCCCAATTGGCTAAAACGATGTTTCCACTTGGCGGTATGGAAAAAAGCGAAGTTCGAGCAATTGCTGAACGTGCAGGTTTAGCTACTGCTAAGAAGAAAGATTCCACCGGTATTTGCTTTATTGGTGAAAAGAACTTTAAACAATTTCTAAGTAATTATCTACCAGCTCAAAAAGGCAATATGGTAACCGAGGAGGGTGAAATTAAAGGTCAACATGACGGGTTAATGTACTACACGATCGGACAACGTCAAGGCTTAGGTATCGGTGGTGGCGGAAAGTCATCAGAACCTTGGTTTGTGATTGGTAAAGACCTAGCTACTAATACATTGTACGTAGGTCAAGGCTTTCATCATGAAAAATTATATGCGACTCATTTGGATGCCAGTCAAATCCATTTTACAGTTGATACACCAATGCCAACAGCATTTGACTGTACCGCTAAGTTTCGCTATCGTCAAGAAGATGTGCCAGTTCATGTTCGTTTAAGTGATGACGGCACTCAAGCAACCGTTACTTTTAAAGACCCCGCTCGGGCGGTAACGCCAGGACAAGCAGTTGTCTTTTATTCTGGGATGGAATGCTTAGGCGGCGGTCTAATTGACTGTGCTTACCAAGCAGACAACAAGTTACAATATGTTTGATATAATTCACCACGTGTTTCACACATCGTGGAACATTAGCTTAAGAAAAGCTCTTTAGAAAGAAGGTCTGATATTACAATCTCTGTAATATCAGGCCTTTTAGATAGTTATTTTCTCACAAATCATAAATAGTAGTTGTATTCAAAGTGGTAGCAGTCACTGTTAACAAGAATCAAATTGTGGATAACTTTTTTTCCACAATCCACTAATACTTGTAAAGTTGTTTTGTGACAGCGATTAGCCTTCTTTGTCATGCTTTTGATGAATGATCGTTCGGGTACTTTTGCGAACCCATAAGAAATTACAGAGTACTAGTAAAGAAGTTGATAAAAATACGCCACGATACCCAAAGATAGAAGATACGGTGGAGCCAATAACCGGACCGATGACATTACCAGTGGCTTGAAATGACTGATTGTAGCTGAAAATACGACCGGCAGCATTACTAGGAGAATACTTCGTAATTAAGGTTTGAACTGCCGGCAACAAACAAGCATCAGAAATGCCGATTAAAAAACGCAAAAAGGCTAATTGCCAAACATTTTGCACAAAAGCCATTGGCACATAAACCACCATCGCAAAAATTAAGCCGATCGCTAAAATTCGTTCACTGCCGATACGATCTCCCAAGCGACCGAAACGTGGAGCTGCAAACAAAGTAGCAATGCCCGGAATCGATGCGATAATTCCGCTAATCAAAGTTACGTTGCCGTGGGCGCCGACTAATTGGCGAATGTATAAGCTAATGATAGGGCTGATGGAGTTGTTGGAAGCTTGAATGATTAATGTTGTAATAAACATCCCCAGAACTACTTGAGGATATTTCAGCTCTTTAAAAATAGTTTTTGCGGAAACCATGTCTTTTTTCTCAATAGGTGTAAAGGTTTCCTTTACAAACAGCAAACTTAAGATAAAAACTACTAGTAAAATAGAGCCGGTGATAAAAAAGGTATAGCGATAGCCAAAGATAGAAGCAGCAATCCCACCTAGTAAAGGGCCTAATAACGTACCTGTTACTGAACCTGTAGCTAAGGTTCCTAACACTTGACCGCTTTTTTCCCGAGGCGTACCGGTAGCAACTAATGCCGTGGCATTGCTAATATAACCGGAAAAAATTCCTTGTAACAAGCGTAAGCTGATTAGCTGATAGACACTGGTAACAGCCCCCATCAAACTGATGACGATTGCCATCCCTAAAGAAGCACGCAAAAGCATTAATTTTCGCCCTTTACGGTCTGCCAATCTGCCCCACCAAGGAGAGATGATCGTGGTGACTAAAAAAGTAGAAGAAAAGGTAATGCCGCTCCAAAAGTTTAACTGTTGATTAGTGAAATGCCCTAAGGTGTCAATGTAAAGCGACATAAAAGGCATGACCAAACTAAAGCCGATGCCGGCCATAAACGTTCCAAACCACAAAACTAGCAGATTTTTCTCCCATGAGCGACGGGGACGAAAAATTTTACTTTTTATTAATTCAAACACAAGCAATAGCTTCCTTTCGATTGCGACAAGCGATGTTTGACTTGCCGTTTTGATCATTATTTCAAATAGAACATGTGACTTAGAGAAGATGGGTCCATCCTCATTTAATCTGCTCCTTCGAAAATTTTTTCAATAAATGAAATTACATTTTATTATTATAAACTATAATTTATAGTTTATAAAGAGGGGAAAGTTATGATAAACTATTAAAAGGGTAAAAATTTGTAGAGAAAGAGGAAGAGCGGTGGCCCAAAAAAGAAATTTATCTCAAGCAAAAATTATTGCAAGCGCACGAAAACTTGCCAAGGAGATTGGCGTGCGCCAGCTGACTTTTCAAAATTTAGCAGTTGACTTACATGTTAAGTACCCTTCTTTATACAATCATTTTAAAAATATTGGTGAAGTCAAAGCTGCGTTAACGGATTTATTGATCCAAGAATTAAATGATCTTTTACGGCGGGCGTTAGTGGGCAAAAGCGGTTCAGCAGCTATTCTAGCTTATGCGGAAGTTTATCAGACATTTGCCTTTGATAATGCAGCAGTCTATGAGTTATTGATTAGTGTGCCCCAAACGGAAAATCCCCATTTAATTAAAAGAATTCAGGAAACTAACCAAATTATTCTCCAAATTTTAGCAGTTTATCCCTTAACTCAGGAAGAACGGCTTCACAAAAGCCGAGAGTTACGCAGTTTAATTCATGGTTATATTTCATTGCGTTTTTTAGGCTATTTTCAAAAAGAAGCGATCGCCAAACCAGAAGAAAGCTACCAACGGATGATTGCTGATTTTATTCAATCCCTAGAAGTGTAAAAAAGGCTCATTATTTTCACAAACTAATTACTTGCAACTTTCGGTGAAAGTGACTATGATTACCTACAGAAGCAATAAAAAGGGGCGGTTGAATGTATCAAGTAATTATGATGTACGGGGACAACGAGCCATGGTGGTTTTTTGAAGACTGGCAAGAAGATATTATTGAAGAGCAAACATTTACTTCATTGGCAGCTGCTGAAGCCTATTATTTTAAAAAATGGCAAGAACAATCTGCTAAATTTACCTACATAAATACCAAACCCAACTATCTAAGTGCCTTTTGGAACGATGATGATGAACGCTGGTGTGAAGAATGCGACGAAGATATACAACAATACTATGGGTTAGCACTTTTGAAAGACTATCAGCCGGTAGCATTTGAAAATAAAAATCAACGAACTACAGTATCTAATCATTATGGCAAAGCTAAATCATGTATGCGTAAAGCTATTTCCTAGCTGACCAAAGGCAATGAGCCTAGTTAGTCTAGTACATCAGGTACTTTGATTGTCACAAAAAATAGTACGGAAGAGCTGAATGAAGAAACGAGTAGTTTCTGTTCAGTTCTTTTTATGTATCTGAAAAAAAGTGTTAAGTTTGGTATACTAGAGCTAACTTGAAAAACATTTAAACAAAGGAGTAATTTTGTGGGAGCAAAACAGTTAATTATCGCTGAAAAACCCAGCGTAGCCAAAGATTTAAGTCGTGTCTTAGGCGCGAATCAAAAAAATAAAAATTATTATGAAGGGCCTAAAGTAATTGTCACTTGGGCCTTAGGACACTTGCTTGGTTTAAAAATGCCTGAAGATCTCAATCAACAGTGGCAAACGTGGCAATTGGATACTTTGCCGATGATTCCTCAAAAATTAGGGATTAAACCACTTCCGAAAACTGGGCATCAATTAAAAGCAATCAAACACTTGGCTCAACGAAAAGATGTAAATGAAGCAATCATCGCAACCGATGCGGGGCGAGAAGGCGAGTTAGTCGCTCGCTGGATTTTAGAATACATTCGTTTTAATAAGCCGGTAAAACGCTTATGGATTTCTTCTCAAACAGACAAAGCGATTAAAGATGGGTTCAAAAAAATCCGTCCAGCTAAAGAGTACGATTCTCTTTATTACTCTGCCTTAGCCCGTGCCAAGGCGGATTGGCTAGTGGGATTAAACGTAACACGAGCTTTAACCGTCAAATACCAAGATAACCTATCAGCCGGACGAGTTCAAACACCAACTTTAGCTCTTGTTCGTCAAAAAGAGCGCACCATTGAACAATTTCGTCCGCAAACCTATTTCACTATCGCTTTAGCTGTAGGCAAGCAAACTGCAAATATGCACCAAGGGAATCCTTATGCTATCCAAAAACGTGAGCAGGCAGAAAAAATTGTCCAAGAATTAAGTCAACATAAAGGAAAAGTGTCTGACATTCAAGAAAAAATAAAAGTCGAGCCAGCACCACTGCCTTATGATTTAACGGAATTACAACGAGAGGCCAACCAACGTTACCAATTTTCAGCGAAAAAAACCCTTTCTATAGTACAAAGCTTGTATGAAACTCATAAAATTGTTTCGTATCCGCGTACAGACAGCAAATACTTGACGTCAGATATGAAAGGGACAATGACAGAACGGTTACAAGCGCTTAGTGATTATGCCCCTGAAGTAAAAGGTTATTTGAAAAAAGGCGCTCAAGTGGTTCAGCAAAAAGTATTTCAAAATGCAAAAGTAACAGATCACCATGGCTTGATTCCTACTGAACAATGTCCACGCTTTGAAAAATTAAGTGGTGATGAACAAAAAATCTATCATTTAATCGTTACGCGTTTTTTAGGCTTATTTGCGAACACCCATCGAGTGAAACAAATCAAAGTCACAGTGGTCTTTGGTTCGGAACAATTTTATTTCCACCAAAGTATCGTCGAAGTTCCCGGTTGGAAAACTGAAAAAGAAAGCTCCGATCAAACCTCCGTAAAATGGGAAAAAGGCATGACCATCATTCCTAATTTCACTATTACTAAAGGACTAACTACGCCGCCAAAGCCATTAACTGAAGGCACTTTGTTAGGAAAAATGGAAAAGCATAGCTTAGGAACGCCGGCTACACGGGCCGAAATTATTGAAAAGTTGATTAAATCAGAATTGATGGAACGAACCAATAGTGGGTTAAATGTTACAGCCAAAGGCAAACAACTACTGGAACTGGTTAATCCTTCGTTGGTTTCACCTGAACTTACAGAAAAATGGGAAAAATCATTAGAAGCCATCGCCAAAGGCCAAAAGAAAAGCAGCATATTCTTACAGGAAATTGAAACGGATACGCGCCAATTAGTAAAAGAAATCAAAAACAGTACCAAAACCTATCAGGACTTTTCAATTACGCAAAAGAAATGCCCTGAATGTGGAGCAAATTTGCGCGAGAAAAATACTAAGGACGGCAAAATTTATATTTGTACCAGTCAAAGCTGTTCCTATCGTCGTCGCAAAGATCCCAAAGTCTCTAACCATCGCTGTTCCCAATGTCATAAAAAAATGGTCATTGTCGATGGGAAAAACGGCCAATATTTTAAATGTAGGTACTGTTCAATTTCTGAGAAGATACCAGACAAAAAAGAGCGCAAACAAAAATTAAATAAACACGAAGAACGGCGTTTATTAAAAAAATATTCTCAACCAGAAGAACCGCAAGAAAGTGCTTTGGCTCAAGCGTTAAAAGCAGCTATGAACCAAGAGTAACAATCATTGTCGACTGCTTACTTGCCTCAAAAATGTTTTTTGGGTCAAAAAGCAAGTAGTGAGTAGGAAGGGAGTCTTCAGAACTAAGAGTCCCTTCTTCAATAAATTGGGCAACGAAGGACTGGTGACTTTGTATGGTTCTTGTGTCAGAGTGAAATTTTGAATAAGCTGAGCAGTAAGCGTTGTGCTTTTGTTGGCTCATTGGGCTCTTGTTGCTAAGTATCACAATGTTTCGGCCGTAATAGTTTTAGGTAGGAAATCACACTTCTGCCATTTGTTAAACGACAGAAATGGGTAATCAATCTCAAGGAAATAAAGTGCTCACTTTTTATGCCTTGGGCTTTTCTCTTTGTTTTAAGATGAGAACTGATGGGTGATCTTTTTATCAAATTATTTTAAGTGAGCACTCGGAACTGGTTAATCCTTCGTTGGTTTCAACTGAACTTACGGAAAAACGGGAAAAATCATTAGAAGCCATCGCCAAAGGCCAAAAGAAAAGCAGCATATTCTTGCTTTTTTAAAAACTTGAAAAAAGCTTGTATAAGGACTTAAGCTGATTTTTATTGTAATACTTAAATGCTTTGGGTTAAAACAAGACGTCAATATTGGACGATTATGAGAAGTTTATCATTTTTCCGGCGCAGTCAGCAGTCATTGTCGCTAATCGATTGATAAGTAAAATCCTTTATTCTCGTTGTTTTTGATTGACTCTTGAGATAGAGCCGTTTCCGGAAGCATTACTTTTAGAAGCTGTCAGTCAATTCAACTAAAAAAATTGTGAGAAATGCTAAAGTAAAGTTTGGTTTATTATTATGAAAGTAGTATACTTAAATAGGAATTATTCTATATAACTTGTGTTTTCATATGCATTGCATAAGTTCACTTGAATGTTATTTTCGTTTTGTAAATGATCAAAGATCAAGGAACGGACTTGATCATTCGAGTAAGCGTATTTCTTTGTGTGAAAACAAATCAGGGAGGAAACAAAATGTTTGATATTGTAACATTGGCAAGAATTCAATTTGCGATGACAACGGTCTTTCATTTTTTCTTTGTACCCTTTTCCATCGGTTTAGCATTAGTTGTGGCAATTATGGAAACGATGTACGTGATCAAAAAAGAAGAACGTTATCGCAAAATGGCTAAGTTTTGGGGAACTATCTTTCTCTTAAGCTTTGCTGTCGGAGTTGTAACTGGTATTATTCAAGAATTCCAGTTCGGCATGAACTGGTCTGATTATTCTCGTTTTGTCGGTGATATTTTTGGTGCACCGCTGGCAGTCGAAGCTTTATTGGCATTCTTTTTAGAATCTACTTTTTTAGGTTTATGGATCTTCACTTGGGACAAAATGAATCCAAAGTTACACGTGACGTTCATTTGGCTAGTGGTCTTTGGTTCAATGATGTCTGCTTTTTGGATTTTAGTAGCAAATAGCTTTATGCAACATCCAGTTGGTTATGCTATCCATAATGGTCGGGCTGAAATGATCGACTTTGGTGCTGTGATCAGTAATCCAAAGGTTTGGTATGAATTCTCACATGTCATCGCCGGAGCCTTT
The DNA here is from genome assembly GCA_051295955.1 of Enterococcus faecalis. Taxonomy (GTDB): domain Bacteria; phylum Bacillota; class Bacilli; order Lactobacillales; family Enterococcaceae; genus Enterococcus; species Enterococcus faecalis_A. The sequence goes on from JBPDWA010000006.1 coordinate 128,283, forward strand.
ACAATGGGTGGCATGGTAGTAGCAGGAATGGCAGCTTTCCAAATTTTGAAAAAACGCGATATTTCTTTCCACAAAATTTCCATGCGAATTGGCTTGTGGGTGACGTTGTTTGGTTCATTAGCAGTTTTATTTGCAGGAGATTTACAAATGCAAGCGCTAATCGAAGACCAGCCAATGAAATTTGCTGCAATGGAAGGCGATTATGACGACTCTGATGATCCAGCGGCATGGACGTTAATCGCATGGGCTAACGAGCGGGAACATAAGCAAGTATTTGGCATTCAAATTCCTTATATGTTGAGTATTTTGTCTTATCATAAATTATCGGGCGCTGTTGATGGAATGGATACTGTCAATAAACGTCTCCAAGAAAAATATGGCAGCGATAAAAAATATTATCCTCCAGTAAATACACTATTTTGGAGCTTCCGCATTATGGCCGGCTTTGGGGCGTTGATGTTATTAGTTTCAGTGATCGGATTATTTTTTACCCGTAAGAAAAAACCATCGTTGTATGAAAAAAAATGGCTGTTATGGATTATGGGCTTATGTACGTTTGCGCCGTTTTTAGCCAACACTACCGGTTGGTTGGTTACTGAATTAGGTCGTTATCCTTGGACGGTATATGGTTTATTTACAATTGAGCAAAGTGTATCACCAAACGTATCGGTTACATCCTTGCTGATTTCCAATATTGTTTATTTCTTATTGTTTGCCGGTTTAGGAGCTGTAATGGTTTATCTGGTGGTCTTAGAATTGCGTAAAGGTCCCGACTACGAAGCAAATAAATTGGCCAAAGAAAATCAACCGGCTTTGGATCCGTTTGACAAGGGGGTATTTAGCGAATGAGTGCGTTACAATTATTATGGTTTGTTCTCATTGGTATTTTGTTTTCCGGTTTCTTTTTCTTAGAAGGTTTCGATTTCGGTGTAGGGATGGCTGTCCAAACATTAGCTCATAACGACCATGAAAAAGATCAAGTCGTTGCAACTATTGGTCCAGTCTGGGATGGCAATGAAGTTTGGCTGTTAACAGCTGGCGGCGCCATGTTTGCTTCCTTTCCTTACTGGTACGCCTCACTATTTAGTGGGTATTACTTGATTTTGTTTACTATTTTATTCGGTTTGATTATTCGGGGTGTCTCTTTTGAATTTCGCCATAAGATGCCAGCTGGTAAACGCCGGAGAATGTGGAATTGGACTTTGTCAATTGGCAGTTTTATCGTGCCTTTCTTCTTTGGCATCTTGTTTATTAGTTTAATTCAAGGAATGCCTTTAGATGCTCACGGGAACATGACAGCGACTTTCATTGATTACGTGAATCTCTTTTCAGTTGTTGGCGGCGTGGCATTAGCGTTGCTTTGCTACTTGCATGGACTGAATTATATTACGCTGAAAACAGAAGGTCCTCTTCGTGATCGAGCACGAAATTATGCGGAATTTTTGTATGGCATTTTATATGTTGGTTTAATAGTATTTGCTGTTTTAATGTATTTTAAAACTGACTTCTATGAGAAAAACTTCGCTTTGACGTTAATCTTAACAGCTCTGATTGTTGTATTGACGGTCGTTGCGAATGTCAGTGTCTTTAAACGCAAAGAAATGGTGGCTTTTATCGCCAGCGGCCTGACCATGGTGGTTTTGGTGGCTTTATTATTCAGCGGCTTATTCCCACGAGTAATGATCGGCAGTCAAGGCTTTGACTTGTTAATTAAAGATGCCAGCAGCACGCCTTATACGCTGAAAATTATGTCATGGATTTCTTTAAGCATTCTACCTTTTGTTTTAGCTTATACGGCTTGGACGTATTACGTATTTAGAAAACGAATTACACATACAACTGTACCAGAGGGGTATTAAAAACATGATTGATAAAGCCATCTTAAGGATGCCGTCAATCAAAAAGATTCTTGTCTTGCTTGCAGGTTTTTCTTTCCTGCAAGCCATCTTTATAATTGGACAAGCTTTTTTTCTTTCCAAAGCGATCGTTGGACTTTGGATGGGCGGACATCTACAGCAGCAAGTGCCACAAATTGCCTTCTTTTTTCTCTTTTATTTAGGCCGGCATCTCATCACATATTTACGTGAAAAAATGCTGGATACCTTTAGCTATGCTCGTGCCAAAGAGTTGCGGGAACGTCTTTTAGCTAAAATCTTTCGTTTAGGGCCAAATGTAGTCCAGAAAAACGGTACCGGTAATATGGTTACCATGGCTTTAGAAGGGATTAGTCAAACGGAAAACTACTTACAGTTGATTTTAACAAAAATGATGAATATGATGATCATTCCTTGGCTGATTCTGATCTTTGTTTTTATGCAAAACGTTCGTTCCGGCATAATTCTTTTAGTCATCTTTCCCGTCATTATTGTTTTTATGATTGTGCTGGGATATGCCGCTCAAAGTAAAGCGGATAAACAATACGCCGCCTTTCAATTATTATCCAATCACTTTATCGATTCCTTGCGAGGAATTGATACGTTAAAGCTATTCGGTTTAAGCAAAAAATATGCCGGCAGTATTTACAATACGAGCGAACGGTTTCGCAAAACTACGATGAGCACGTTAAAAATTGCGATTTTATCTACCTTTGCTTTGGATTTCTTCACGACTCTTTCAGTGGCGGTAGTAGCGGTTTTTCTAGGGCTGGGTTTATTAAATCAGACGATTACGCTATTTCCGGCGTTGGTTACGTTGATTTTAGCACCGGAATTTTTCTTGCCGATCCGTGATTTTTCCAGTGATTACCATGCGACTTTGGATGGTAAAAACTCATATCAAGCCATTCATGCTGCTTTAACATTGCCTGAAGCTATTGATACAGATAGCCTTAGCTTGGATGACTGGCAAGCAAGCAGTCAGTTAAATGTAGTGTCAATGAGCTTTCACTATGAAGATGCACCGCAACCAGCCTTAAGAGATCTTACTTTTTCAGTGACTGGTCGTAAAAAAATTGGTGTTATTGGTGCCAGCGGTTCCGGTAAATCCACGTTGATTAATCTTTTAAGTGGCTTTTTACTACCGGATGCCGCTTCGAGTACTTTAAGGATTAACCAACAAACGATTCCCCATTTTCGACAAAATGATTGGCAAAAACAAGTGCTTTACATTCCTCAGGCTCCTTATATTTTCCAAGATACGTTGGCGAACAATATTCGTTTTTATTCACCAGAAGTTTCTGATGAAGCTGTTTTGCAGGCTATCTCAGTAGTTGGGTTAAATGAATTTGTTGCTCAGCTGCCCCAAGGAATTTACACGCCAATTGGTGAAAGTGGTCGTATGTTAAGTGGCGGTCAAGCTCAACGGGTTGCCCTAGCTCGTGCTTTTGTCGATCAAAAGCGACATGTTTTACTTTTTGATGAACCAACTGCTCATTTGGACATTGAAACAGAAGTTGAACTGAAAGAACGGATGTTGCCTTTAATGAATGAACATCTAGTGTTCTTTGCTACTCATCGGCTTCATTGGATGGAAGAGATGGACTACATTTTCGTGATGGAAAAAGGGCAGTTGGTGGAACAAGGAACATTAGCAGAATTAATTGAAAAAAATGGTTATTACGTGCAGCTGATGCAGCAGATGAGAGGAGCAGAGCAGTGAAGGAAAGACAGCCGACTGTCAAAACAATTTGGCAAAGGGATCATTGGGTTCGACCCTTTTTAAAACAATATAAAAAAACGTTGTACGTAGCTTTGTTTTTGGGCTTTTTGACCTTTTTCAGTGCCGGAGCGTTAATGTTTACTTCCGGTTTTTTAATCAGTCGAGCGGCTGCTTTGCCGGAAAATATTTTACTGATTTACATTCCCATCGTGCTTACGCGCGCTTTTGGAATTGCCCGTCCTGTTTTTCGCTATATTGAACGGTTGACCAGTCATAACTGGGTGTTGAAAATGACTTCGGATTTGCGCTTAAAGTTGTACAACGTCTTAGAAAAAGATGCGATTTTTTTCAAAAAAAATTATCGAACAGGTGATATTTTAGGGTTGTTGTCAGAAGATATCAACCATATTCAAAATCTCTATTTACGAACGATTTTTCCGGCTGTGATTGCGTGGCTTCTTTCTATTTTTCTAGTTTTAGCACTCGGTTGCTTTTCCTGGTGGTTTGCCTTATGCATGCTCGTGCTATTAGGTGTCGTTGTTTTACTATTGCCGTTGGTTTCAGTACTGGTGAACGGCGCCCGCCAAGAAAAGCATAAAGTTGCTAAAAATGGACTTTATCAAACATTAACCGATAATATTCTTGGTGTATCAGATTGGGTTTTCAGCCAAAGAGGCCAAGAATTTGTGCAGCGTTATGAAAAAGAAGAAGCAAATGTCCGTCAGCTGGATGAACAAATGAAACGCTTCAATCGTTTTCGAGATTTATTGTTGCAACTGATGTTTGGAGTTATAGCCATCGCAGTTTTAGCTTGGGCCAGCAGTCGTTTTCCCGGAGTCCACGGCGGAGCTGCTAATTGGATCGCTGCTTTTGTGTTAACGGTTTTTCCGTTAATCGATGCTTTTGCACCTTTACCTAGTGCGGCTCAAGAAACGACAATTTATAAAGATTCTATCCGTCGATTGAATGAGTTGCCGGAAGTGACAATAAATACTGAATCACCAATGTCGATTGATCCAACAAATACTGCTTTAGTAATCAAGGAGCTTTCTTTTGCTTATGAGCATCAAACAAAACCGGTCTTAGAGCAATTGACTTTGACGATCCCGGCTCAACAAAAATTGGCTATTTTAGGCCGCAGCGGTTCGGGGAAAAGTACGTTAGCTTCATTAATTCGCGGTGATTTACTACCAAGTACTGGTGATATTTTGTTAGGTGATGTGCCAACTCATCAGTTTGGTGAAAGGATAACAGAATATATCGGTGTTATGCATCAAAGCCCGTATCTATTTAGAACCACTATTTTGAACAATATCCGAATTGGTAATGAAGCAGCTAGTGAAGCGGAAGTTTGGGCTGTTCTGAAAAAAGTTGGATTGGAAGAGATGGTCAGACAATTACCGGCTGGACTGGTGACGATGGTGGATGAGGCCGGCTTGCGGTTTTCTGGTGGTGAACGCCATCGCTTGGCGTTAGCGCGGATTTTGTTGCAAGATACGCCGATCGTCTTATTAGATGAACCGACTACCGGACTTGATCCGATTACGGAACAACAGCTTTTGGAAACCTTTTTTGAGACACTTCAAGACAAAACAATTATTTGGATTACCCATCATTTACAAGGTGTTAGCTTGATGGATCAAGTAGTATTTATAGAAGACGGTCGCTTAGAAATGAGCGGTACGCCGGCGGAATTATTGGCTACCAATACTCACTATCAAAAATTATACCGGATCGATCGGGGAACCAGTGCTTTTGAACAATAAAAGTCATCAGTCTTTGTTGTTAGAAAATAAGACTATTCTTTCCTTTGGCTAGTGAACACATTATAAAAAAACCGGCACAAGTAGCTGCCGGTTTTCAATGATTGGTACTTTTACTTTAAACTGTTTAAAATGAACGATGTAATAAGAGCTTTGTCAAGGACAGCAACGTCAGTTTTGCTTGGCCAGCGGGCAATTGTTGAATATCATCGATGGCTTTATTGGTTACTTTTTTTGCGAAAGCTTGCGCTTCTTTGATCCCATGATGTTCATGGACAAGAGCTGCGACCGTTGTGGCTTCTTCTAGTGATAGTTTTTTTCCTTTATCCAAATATAGGCTAAAACTCGTCGGCGCATGTCGATACGCAAAAAGTAACGGTAAGGTGTAGACACCTTGAGCTAAGTCTTCCAGGGCTGGTTTCTTTAAAGTCTTTGCATCGGCAGTATAGTCTAAAATATCATCATAAACTTGAAAGGCAATGCCGATATGCCGTCCAATACGTTTGGCTAAGCGTTGAATTTCTGGGGCGCTTTTTCCAAAATGAGCGCCTTCTAAACAACTGAGGGAAAAAAGTTCAGCTGTTTTGCCTTCAATATTACGTAAATAGTCTAGAACTGACATTTTCCGATCAAAACGGTGGCTCATTTGATCCAATTCGCCCAGCAACAAGCGTTTCATGCTGCGGGCATTAATTTGCATAAAATGAGAGCCATTCATAGCTTCGGCAATCAAACTGAAAAAATCAGTGAAAAGTAAATCGCCAGTATAAACAGCGACATCTTTGCCGTATTGTGCTTGAATGGTAATTGCGTTGCGTCGTAGAGGAGAATCATCAATAATGTCATCGTGAATTAACGTGGCCATATGTAATATTTCCAATGAAGCCGCAATTTTAACGAGTTGTTGCCTATCTTGTTGTTTTTTATCTCCCAGTTGGGCAAATAGAAAAAAGAATGCCGGGCGTAAAAGCTTGCCGCCGGAGTGAGCTAAAGTAACCAAGGCTTTTTCAATATCTTGATTGCGAGTGTGCAACCTTTGTTCAATCAGGTCACAAGTTTCCGTTAGTGAATGTTCTAAGTCAGGAAACGATTTCCAAAAAGTGTTCATAAAAATCCTACGTTCCTTTCAAAATGCATCATACTACTAATTGTATACGAAGTGACGTCAGAAATACAGTAATTAAGATTTAAAAATAATTAGAAATCTAAAAAAGTAGCGGAGGGATAATTTGAGTTTAGCTGTTTTTTTTGAATTAGTAGAATTAAAAGCCAAAACTGCCAGCGTGCTACCTTTTTTATTGGGAATTTGTTTTAGCTGGTATCATTACGGGCGATTACACGTTGGGTATGTACTGATTTTTTTCGTCGCCATGTTTATTTTTAATATGGCTGTTGATGTTTTGGATAACTATAATGACTACCATCATGCGACCCATGGGCATGACTATAAAGAAAAGACCAATATTATTGGTCGAGAACAGTTATCATTGACGCTGATTCGTCAAATGATTCTATGGATGGTCGTTATTTCTGCAATGATGGGCATTGCTTTATCAGCAGTTGTTGGCTGGCCTTTGTTGTTTATGGGTTTGTATTGTTATTTGATTGGTATTTTTTATTCATCAGGACCTAAGCCTTTATCTAGCTTACCTTTAGGAGAAGTTTTTTCAGGTTTGACGATGGGATTTATGATTTCCTTAATTTGTGTGTATATCAATGCGTATGAAGTATTTCAGTGGTCAGCTACCAATCTTTGGCACATTTTTTTAGTTGCCTTACCTAATACGTGTTTGATTGCTAATCTAATGTTGGCAAATAACATTTGCGATCTAGAAGAAGATGAAAAAAATAAACGTTATACCTTGGTTCACTACCTAGGCAAAGCAAGTTCTTTGAAATTATTTGTCTGTTTAAATACAATAGCAATAGCAGCGATTTTGTTAGCGGTCGCTTTAAAGCTAACACCGCCAACGATGTTGTTGATACTTTTTGTTTGTCCGTTTGTCTGGAAGCAAACACAACTTTTTTTAAGAGAACAAGTAAAAAACAAAACATTTATTTGCGCGGTGAAGATTTTAGCTGTCAGCGCAACTGCCCAAGTAGTATTATTCGCTAGCGGCTTATGGTGGCAGTAATTTTTAAGGAGTGGAAGGGAAGTAAAATGAGCAAGCAACAAGTAGTTATTTTAGGGGCGGGCTATGCCGGCCTAAAAACGTTACGGGAGTTACAAAAAGGTAACCAAGAAATTGAAATCACCTTGGTGGATCGTAACTCTTATCATTATGAAGCAACTGATTTACATGAAGTAGCAACCGGAACACAACCTGCTACAAAGATCTGCTATAATATTTCAGATGTAGTAGATAAGAAACTGACGAATTTTATCCAGGGTACCGTAGAAAAAATTGATTCAGCGTCCCAAAAAGTATATTTAGCTAATGGCCAAACGATTGCTTATGATTATCTAGTGGTAGCACTGGGATTTGAATCAGAATCTTTCGGCATTCCCGGCGTTCAAGAATACGCCTTACAAATGGTGGATGTGAAAACAGCAGAAAATATTCATGAACACATTCAAGCACAAATGCGCCAATATAAAGAAACTAAAAACGAGGCTTATTTAAAAATTGTTGTTTGTGGTGCCGGCTTTACTGGCATTGAACTTTTAGGCGCATTAGTGGAAAACAAAACAAAATTTGCCCAATTGGCTGGTGTCACCGCTGATAAAATCCAACTTTACTGCGTAGAAGCAGTTACTCGTTTACTACCGATGTTCAGTGAAAAATTAGCGGATTACGGTGTGCAATTATTGAAAGATTGGCAAATTCATTTATTATTAGGCAAGCCAATTAAAGAAATCAAACCAGATACAGTTATTTATCAATCCAATGAAGCTGGCGATTTAGCTGAGCTTTCTGCTAAAACAATTATTTGGACAACTGGTGTTAGCGGGAGCCACGTGGTAGGTGACTCCGGTTTTGAAGCGCGTCGAGGACGGGTGATGGTTCAACCGGATTTAACAGATCCTCATCATAACAATGTGTATATCATCGGTGACTGTTCTGCAGTTATGGATCAAACGACGAATCGGCCTTATCCAACGACTGCACAAATTGCGCTAAAGATGGGCGCTCATGCGGCTAAAAATATTCAAGCTCAAATGAAAGGTGAAGCAACTAAACCTTTCCGCTTCCAATCACAAGGATCTGTCTGCTCAGTCGGCAATACTCATGCACTAGGCGTTGTTGGTAAAGCCGAAATTAAAGGCTATCCAGCTTCCCTTATGAAAAAGATGATCATGAATAAATCCTTATTTGAAACCGGCGGCGTTAAAGAAATGATGGCTAAGGGTCGCTTTGATTTGTACCATTAAGAAAACGGTTGGAATCAAAGGCGAGGTCTGGTTCTACCAATGAAGAGCTACAAGTGGTTGGAACTTAAGTAGCTAACAAAGGAATATGTTAAACGGACTAGCAAAGATTTGTTTATTATTTGCATTTTTTTATAAGTTTTCCATGAACGTTGCCTCTTCGCTTTGCTAAGTTTGAAAAAAGCAAATTAGCAATAAAAACCTCCTTCGTCGTCAGGAACAAGACGGATGTGGGGAACGGTTGCTGTCCTTTTGCTTTGCGGCTTTTACTATTAAGTAGGTCAAAGAATGTAGACTGAATATGGCTTTATAAAAATAGAGGGAAGATTCTTCAACAGTTGAGTCTTCCCTCTATTTTGGTTCTGGATAGTTACTGGTTAATGAAAAATCTTTAATTTTTCCATCAATTGATAGTAAAAACAAGTGGGGCACTTTTGTTCGATTCTATTTTTATGTATAATAGAAGAGATGGAAAGAGGGAAGGTAAATGGCACAAAAAAGAGCAACAAAAAATACAAATCGCTCCAAAAAACGAAAAACCAAAAAACAGCAACAACAACAAGAACGATTGAATTTTATTTTAATTGGCTTATTCTTTATTTTATTTGGCTTATTTGGTTTGTTAAAATTAGGCTTTTTAGGAACCCTATTGGCTAATGGCTTACGAGTAGCGATCGGCAATACATTTCCTGTAGCCGCTATTTTATTAATGCTTTATGGTTTCTGCGTGATGATTTATGGCAGAGACTTTCCTATAAAAAAACATCGGTTTATTTACGGCATGTTCTTTTGTTATCTGGGAGTTTTATTGTTTATGCATGCGTCTATGTTCCGCAACGTCAGCACTGGACATCCGAATATTTTAGGGAATACCTGGGAGTTTTTAAAGGCTGATTTAATGAATAATCAAGTCACCCAAAACGTTGGTGGCGGTCTGGTCGGCGCTTTGTTATACCAAGGGACTTTCTTTTTATTGGCGCAGCCAGGCAGTTACTTAATTGCTTTATTGTTGATTTTACTAGGATTGTTTTTAATGAGTATGTTGGATTTTCAACAAGTCATTAATGGACTTCAGTCAGTTCAAGAACGAATTGGCGTTGCATTTGAACGGAATCAGGCACGTCAGGAAGAAAAAGAAGCACAACGTTCAGCCAAAAAAGCTGAGAAACAAGCACAACGTCAAGCAAAGTTAGAAGCACAAGCTCAGCAAAAAATGCACAATGAGGTGCGTAGTGAAACACCAGGGGAACGCTTGGCAAAAGAAGCTTTTCAGGAGACACAACCAGTATCTGAGACATTTGAACCTGAACAGTTAAGTTTCGTTCAAATTGACTCTTTTCAACAAAATCAGCCAACTGCCAACACTGTAGCCGCTCAAAAGCTCAGCGAATCGGAACTGTCTGATCAAGATGAAAATGGCGAATTGGAATTTGAAATTTCAGAAGAAGCAGAAGATCGCGACTATCAGCTACCGCCGTCTTCTTTATTAGATACAGTTCCAGCCACTGACCAAAGCGGGGAGTACCAAAAGATCGAAAAAAATATTGCTGTACTGGAAAAAACCTTCCAAAGTTTTGGCGTTGATGCTAAAGTAGTTAAAGCCAGCTTAGGGCCGGCTGTTACAAAGTTTGAAATTCAACCGGCAGTAGGTGTCAAAGTTAGTAAAATCGTCAATTTAACAGATGATATTGCCCTTGCGCTCGCTGCTAAAGATATTCGAATGGAAGCACCGATTCCCGGGAAATCTCTTATCGGAATTGAAGTTCCTAATAGTGCTGTCAGCACAGTTTCATTCAGAGATATCATTGAAGCTCAGCCTAATCATCCAGATAAGCTTTTGGAAGTTCCTTTAGGTCGTGATATTTCCGGCATGGTTCAAACAGCCGATTTGACGAAAATGCCCCATCTATTAATTGCCGGTTCTACTGGTAGTGGGAAATCAGTGGCGATCAATGGAATCATCACCAGTATTTTAATGCAAGCGAAACCTCATGAAGTGAAGCTGATGATGATCGACCCTAAAATGGTTGAGTTGAATGTCTATAATGGAATTCCTCACTTGTTAACGCCGGTGGTTACAAATCCTCGTAAAGCAGCCCAAGCGTTGCAAAAAGTCGTTCAGGAGATGGAACTGCGCTATGAGAAGTTTGCTGCTACGGGAGTGCGTAATATTACCGGTTATAATGAGCTGGTTATGCATAGAAACGCCGAAACAGGTGAAAATCATCCGATCTTACCGTTTATTGTCGTTATTGTTGATGAATTGGCTGACTTGATGATGGTAGCCAGTAATGAAGTAGAAGATGCCATCATTCGTTTAGCGCAAATGGCTCGAGCAGCCGGAATTCATATGATCTTAGCTACACAACGCCCAAGTGTTGATGTAATCACTGGAATTATTAAGGCAAACGTTCCTTCAAGAATGGCTTTTGCTGTTTCAAGCGGTACCGATTCAAGAACAATTATCGACAGTAATGGAGCTGAAAAGCTGCTGGGACGAGGGGATATGCTCTTTCTACCAATGGGCGAAAACAAACCAATTCGCGTGCAAGGAGCGTTTATTTCCGATCAAGAAGTTGAACGAGTAGTGGCTTTTGTAACGGATCAACAAGGGGCTGACTATCAAGAAAGCATGATGCCAACAGACGAACCTGCCGGTACGAGTGCTGAAGCGCCACAAGATGAATTATTTGAAGAAGCTAAAGCTTTGGTTATTGAAATGCAAACTGCAAGTATTTCGCTGTTACAAAGACGTTTTCGGATCGGTTATAATCGAGCAGCTCGTTTAGTTGATGAGTTGGAAGCTCACGGAGTTATTGGGCCTTCAGAAGGTAGCAAACCACGGAAAGTATTTATTGAACCCGAAAATGAAACAACAGATCATAATGGTGAAATAGAGTAATTACAACCGAATAAAACAGCTGTCTACATATCCTATCAAGACAGCTGTTTCCATTTATTTGCCGAGATTGTATCGTAGGAAGGAAAGAAAATACAAGAAAGCGTTATAATTTTCCCTATAAATATAAAAGGTTCAGTGGTAAGATAGAGTTATCATAAACGAGGTGGGAAAGTTATGAAAAGAAAAAGTGTGCTGTATTTGGACGTTGCAGAACAAATTAAAACCGGTATTTTAAGTGGCAAATACCCGGTAGGTACATTATTGCCAACCGAAAAAGAACTGGAAGCATATTTTAACGTCAGCAAAATCACGATTCGTAAAGCAATTGAATTATTGGCGGCAGAAGAACTAGTAGAGAAAAAAAGTGGCAAAGGAACAACGGTTTTAAGCAATTATCCATATAACCGAATTGCTAAAACTGGTCGCTTTACAGAATATTTAAATCAAACCGGTCAAAAGGTAACTAAACAAGTGATTGAGTTAAAAAATGTTCAATTAGAACCTACATCAGCCGTTGGTGCCTTAATGGGACCGCAAGTAGTGAAGTTGTCTCGTTTGTATCTGATTGACGATCAGCCCTATATATATTTTACGTACTACTTACCCTCAGTGATGGCGGATGTGAGTAAAGGCCAATTTGAAGAAGACGCACTGTATCGCTTAATGGATCAACACCAAATAGATATTTACAAATTTCAAGACAGTTTCCAATCAGTTCCTTTAACGAAGACGGAACAAGAAATTTTGGCAACCAAAGCCTTATATGGGCTAAAAAGAATCCGTAAATCCATCGGTTATGCTAATAAAATTGTCGAATATTCAGAAGCAATTTATAACACCGAACGCCAACCTTACGTCATTGAATATGAAGCATAAATACCTAACAAAGTACTTACATTAATGTAAGTACTTTGTTATTTTTTTCAATGGAGGAATTTTAGCGCTAGCTTTACACTAAAATGTGAAAAGAAAAGGAGTGAATGTAATGTTACAAGTAGAAAATTTACGAAAAGTATACGGCAGTGAAATAAAGTATGAAGCGCTAAAAGGTCTTAATTTGACTGTGGAAGATGGGGAATTTATTGGGATTATGGGCCCTTCCGGTAGCGGGAAAAGTACTTTTTTAAATCTATTGGCGACGATTGATCAGCCAACTGCTGGCAAAATTTTATTAAACGGAAAAGATCCGAATTCTTTAAACCAAGAGGAAATCGCCAAGTTCAGACGGACTGAATTAGGATTTGTTTTTCAAAGCTTCAACTTAATGCCTACGTTAACAGTGGAAGAAAACATCGTCTTACCGTTAACCTTAGATGGTGAAAAAATTTCAATCATGAAACGACAATTAGCAAGTTTCAGTGAACGCTTAGGCATTCAAAGCTTATTAAAAAAACGAATTGCTGAAATTTCCGGAGGTCAAGCACAGCGAGTCGCAGTTGCAAGAGCGATGATCCATCACCCTCAATTGTTATTAGCAGATGAGCCGACAGGAAATTTAGACACCAAAGCTTCAAAAGATGTGATGGGCTTATTGCAACAATTAAATGTTGAAGAAGCAGCGACTATTTTAATGGTAACCCACGATCCTCTGGCAGCCAGCTATTGCAAACGGATTGTTTTTATAAAAGATGGCGAGTTGATTGATGAGCTGATCAGAGGAGTCAGTCAAAAAGTCTTTTATGATGAAATCATGATGAAACTAGCCGAGATTGAAGGTGTCAACAGTGAATTTTAATCAGTTTGTCGTTCGTAATACTATGCGAAATAAGCATCTGTATTTAGCTTATTTCTTAAGTACCATGTTTTCAGTAATGGTTTTCTTTGCTTTTACAACATTTACTTATCATCCGGCGTTGTCTACAGGGATGGCAGCAAAAGCGCAGATGGGCATGATTGCTGCGGCTATAATCATTTATGGCTTTTCATTTTTATTTGTTTTGTATTCAATGGATGTTTTTATCCAATCTCGAAAAAAAGAGTTCGGTTTGTTGATGATTCAAGGAATGAGTCCAAAGCAGCTGAAGAAAATGATCTTTATCGAAAACTTAGTGATCGGTTTTTTTGCTACGGTCATCGGTAGCATTATCGGCATCGGTTTTTCACAAATGATCATTTGGTTTAGCAATTTGGTGATGCATTTGAACTTAGCATTTTACCTTCCTTTAATGCCGTTTATCATAACAATTCTCGCTTTTGCCGTGTTGTTTTTAGTAATCTCCTTCTTTATTCAATTCCGCTTACCTAAAGCTACCTTGCAAGAATTGTTAAAAGCTGGTGAAATGGGCAAAGGTGTCATTCGTGGCTCAAAAATCAGAGGGATTTTAGCGATACTTTTATTAGCAGCAGGCTACACTATTGCCTTAAATGTAAGAGAAAAAGCCGTATTAGCTGCGGTATTGCCGGTGATGTTTTTAGTAATTGTTGGAACCAAATATCTCTTTGATCAATTAAGTATTTCCATCATTGAAGCTATCAAGAAAAAACCGGCAATTTTTTGGAAGAAAACCAATATGGTCGTGTTCTCCGACTTAGCTTTCCGTATGAAAGACAACGCTCGTTCTTTCTTTTTAGTTTCAATTATTTCTACTGTGGCTTTTGCCGCAATTGGAACGCTGTACGGATTTAGTAATCTCATTTTCCGAACAACCGATAGTATGCCTTTTGAATATACATTATCTGCTTCCGATCAACCAGAAAATGCAGCCGTAAAAGCAAAGCTTACTGCAGAATTAAAGGCAAAAAATATTCAGTTTGATGAAGTAAATTATGTTCTTTACACAAATGAAGAAGGTATTTCTTTGATTAAAGAATCAGCTTACAATCAATTAGCAAATGCAGCAGATAAACCAACGCTACAGGTAGGCAATAACGGTGTTTTAGTAAAATCAACGTCTCTGGTATCTGATGAAGCTTCTTCGAGCCAGCCGATGAAAACCGTGAAGCTTTCTGGAAACCAAGAGCTTTCAGTTACTAAAACTGAAGAAACGAAATTTTTACTCTTTTATGGTCCTTTAGTTGTCGTTCCGGACAAGGTGAATTTAACCGGTCTGTCAACGGATGCAGTAGCTATTTGGCAACCAAAAAACGCTTCTCGTGCTCAACTGTTGGCAATCGGCAAAGATCTATCTGAAAAATATCCAACCTTACAAGCAAAAACCTACACCAGTCAGTCGACAACGGATATGTACTCACCGATTCTTTTTGTCGGAATCTTTATCGGCATTGTCTTTTTCGTTTCTGCCGGCAGTTTCTTGTACTTCCGCTTATACAGTGATATGGAAACGGACGTTGAAAAATTAAGAATGATTCATAAGTTAGGCTTAACCAAAAAAGAATTGAAAAAAATGATTTATCAACAAGTAGGAATTCTATTCTTTTCACCAATTATTGTTTCACTTATTCACGGAGCTGTTGCTTTAACAGCAATGTATGCTTTGTTTAGCATGACTATGCAGCTGGCTGGTTGGCAAGTACTTGGTGTGTTTGCGTTAATCCAAATCGTTTATTATTTGATTGCTCGGACTTTTTATTTCAGAAAAGTCTATCACTTGGTCACTCAATAAGCGATTCGCTAAAAAAGACTAAGACTCACAGTCAAGTTGGTGTCTTAGTCTTTTTATTTGGGCGCACTTCCTAAAATTCCTGTATTGCAATCATTATGGGAATGCGATATAGTAATGAAGCGAATGTTGAGGAGAAATGGGGAAGAAACATGGACAAACCATCCATTTATGGATTAACAAGAGATCAATTAGCTGATTGGTTCATTGAACAAGGCGAAAAAAAATATCGAGCGACGCAAGTATGGGAATGGTTGTATCTAAAACGCGTCACTCGTTTTGAAGAAATGACCAATCTTTCAAAAGCAACCGTGGCTTTACTGGAAGCTAATTTTATAATGAACCCGTTAAAGCAAATCATCGTCCAAGCAGCACAAGACGGTACCGTTAAATATCTTTTTGAACTACCTGATAAAAATATGATCGAAACAGTTTTAATGCGCCAGAAATACGGTTTTTCTGTCTGCGTAACTACCCAAGTTGGCTGTAACATTGGCTGTACTTTTTGTGCCAGCGGCTTGTTGAAAAAACAACGTGATTTAACAGCTGGCGAAATTGTTGCTCAAATCATGTTAGTCCAACATTATTTTGATGAACGGGGGCTTGATGAACGTGTCAGCCACGTAGTCGTAATGGGTATTGGAGAACCATTTGATAATTATGACAATGTGATGAACTTTGTCTACACGATTAATGACGACAAAGGTCTTGCCATCGGCGCCCGCCACATCACTATTTCAACTAGCGGATTGGTACCAAAAATTAAAGAGTTTGCTAACAATAGCCGTCAAGTGAACTTAGCGATTTCATTGCATGCCCCTAACAACGAGATTCGTACGGCTATTATGCGAATTAACCGTAGTTTTCCAATTGAAAAGTTGATGGAAGCAGTCGATGAATATATTGCTAAGACCAATCGCCGTGTAACGTTTGAATACATTATGTTAAACGGGATCAATGATCAGCCAGAACATGCTCAAGAGCTAGCTGACTTATTAAAGGATAAGAAAAAATTGACCTATGTAAATTTAATTCCTTACAATCCGGTTAGTGAGCACGATCAGTACAGCCGCAGTCCGAAAGAAACGGTCCTTAAATTTTATGACGTTCTAAAGAAAAATGGTATTAACTGTGTGATTCGCCAAGAACACGGAACAGATATTGATGCTGCCTGTGGCCAGTTACGCAGTAAACAAATGAATAAAGCGAAAAAAGCTAGATAATTTCTTGAAAAAGGTGTGAACAAACTGTCCTAATGACAAAAGGGTTCACCCTTTTTTTAATGAAGTGAACATTCTGATCCATTGCTATTTTAATGAAAATTAGCTTTTCGATTAGTTTCCATGTTTTTTTCATTTTTTTCTTGAATTTTAGAGAAAAACCGCTATACTATAAAAAAGTTTAGTTAAAAATTTCGTTTATTTCATAGAAAAAGTGAGGGAGTTTATGGAAAAAAAGCAGTTGAAACGTGAAATAACTCTTTTCAGCGCCTTTTCAACGGTGATGGGGACGGTCATCGGTGCGGGCGTTTTTTTTAAAGCCGCTAGTGTGGTAGCTCATGCTCAATCAGCCGGAATTGCGATCTTCGCTTGGGTTTTAGGCGGTCTGTTAACAATCTGTGCCGGCTTAACTAGTGCTGAACTAGCAACGGCTATTCCTAAAACCGGTGGGGCGGTAAAGTACATTGAATACACCTACGGCAATTTAGCCGGTTTTTTATTAGGCTGGGCTCAAAGTATTATTTATTATCCAGCAAACATATCGGCCTTGGGCATTATTTTTAGTACTCAGTTTATTCATTTATTTAGCTTACCGACTACTTGGCTAATCCCCATTGCGATCATCACCGCTTTAAGTGTTACCGGTATTAACTTATTAGGAACTAAGCTAGCTGCAACGGTTCAGTCTGCTACCTTGGTTGTTAAGTTAGTCCCAATTGCAATTATTGTTATTATTGGTTTATTCGTGCCGGGACATGTTCATCTATCTCTATTACCAGAAGGGATCAATAACAATACAAGCTTATTTGTAGGATTAAGTGGGGCTTTGGTAGCAACGATGTTTGCTTATGATGGTTGGTTAGGTGTTGGCACTATCGCTGGGGAAATGAAACGACCTGAAAAGGATTTGCCTAAGGCCATTGTTCTGGGATTATTGTTTATTACTGTAGTCTATGCCTTAATTAATCTGGTTTTCTTAAAAACTTTATCCATCGATCAAATTTCAGGAAATTTAAACGCTGCTTCAGAAGCATCTATAGTTATTTTTGGACCAATGGGCGGTAAACTTGTAACTATCGGAATTTTAATTTCAGTTTATGGCGCTTTAAATGGTTATACGATGACGGGGATTCGGGTGCCTTATGCTTTGGCACTAGACAATTTATTGCCTTTCAGCGCTTCTTTTCAAAAATTATCAAAACGCTTCGTAGTTCCTTACGTAGCTGCTATTTTTCAGTTGTTGATTGCCATGGTGATGATGTTATTAGGCAGCTTTGATCTGTTAACCGATATGTTGGTTTTTGTTATGTGGCTATTTAACTTGCTAATCTTCGTAGCAGTTTTTATTTTAAGAAAAAGAGAACCTGGATTAAAGCGTCCTTACAAAGTTCCGTTTTATCCAATTATTCCCTTGATTGCCATTGGCGGCGGGCTATTTATTTTAATTACGACGACCCTTACCCAACCGTTTCTAGCTTTAATTGGAATAGCGGTCACCTTATTGGGGATTCCAATTTATCAAATAGGAAAAAGAATGTATTAGAAAAACAGGCATATATTTTTTACAAAAACTGTATATATGTATTAAGATGATAGAAATTTCTACTATTTTCACTTTTTTTGATAAAAATATAAAATTTTTAAAAGATTTTTTTAGAAAAATTTAGTACAATAAAGTTCAACATGTAGATTTACTATTTTGGGGAAGATAGTGCATCGAACATTCAGAATAGGAACGTAAACGTGATAGCCACGTTTACGTTCCTATTTTGCTTTTCATTAAGAAAATCTCCTTTAAAAAAATAAACAGTCTACAAATTGCGTATCTTATTAATGAAAGGAGAAATTCGATGAATGTTGATATTAAAACTTTGGCGCATGAACTAATTCAATGGGGGATTGATCATCAAGCTCAGGATTTATATATTCTGCCAAAGCGTGAAATCATGGAAGTTTTTTTCAGATACAGTAAGAGTAAAGTTATTTTTAAGGAATTACCATTACAAGAAGGGGAAAAGCTTATTTTTCATTTTAAATTTATCAGTGGAATGGACGTTGGCGAACGCCGCAAGATGCAGATGGGGGCCGTGGAATACCAAGTAAAAAAACAGCAACGACGCTTACGGTTATCGACTGTCGGTGATTATCAAAATCGTGAGAGTTTGGTCATTCGGTTTTTGCATGCATTTGGCGAGGAGCCGGAATATTTTTTTCTTCCGTGGCAAGTAGCCGCAATCAAAGCGTACAGCCATCGGAAAGGATTACATGTGTTTAGTGGTCCAGTAGGTTCCGGCAAGACAACGTTCATGTATAAAATTGCTAAACAAATAACACACGACCAGCAAGTAATCAGTATTGAAGATCCAGTAGAAATTGAAGAAGCGACATTTTTACAACTTCAAACAAATGAAAAAATTGCTGTGACTTATGAAGCGTTGATAAGAGCTTATTTACGGCATCGACCGGATGTTTTGATCATAGGTGAAATCAGAGATCGTCAAACAGCTCAAGCGGCTATTCGGGCAGCTTTGACCGGTCACACTGTCTTCACAACTATTCACGCACGGAATATTGCCGGGGTTTGGCAGCGCTTGAAAGATTTAGGTAGCGATTTATCAGAGTTGAGTGAATGTTTAGCGGGCATTATTTATCAACGGTTACTGCCGGAAACGAATAATGAAAAAGCTAGAGCTGGCGTACTCTTTGACTATTGTTTTCAATGGGAAACAACACCTGTTGGCAAGTGGAATAATTTTTTAAGAAAGGTATGGGCGTATGGTTTTATTTCAGACCAAGTTTTTTACGAAGAGCAAGATCAAGTTATCAAAAATTGAGCAGCACCTTTTTATTCAACTAATGGCAGATTTGATGAACAATGGTTTTACAATGCAGGAAAGCTTTTTGTTTATGGAAAAAACACAGTTAATTAAGAAAAGTACATTAAGCTTTCTTACAAAAGAACTTGTAGCTGGTAGCCCACTGGATCAGCTGATGTTGCGCTTAGGGTTTTCGCAGCTGATTGCAGTTCAAATTGCGCTTGCTGCCATGCATGGAGATCTTGGGAATACATTAGCTGAGATTTATCATTACTTGCAAGAAGTCCAAAGTCAACGCCAAGCCTTTTACAAAGTCATCAGTTATCCGTTGCTATTACTTTTCTTTTTATTGATGGTTATGTTTGGGATGCGACAATTTTTATTACCGCAACTATTACCGACAACCACCGATTCTAATGCTAAGTTAGGATTATCCTTCATCCAAAAAGCTCCGCAATTTTTGCTAGCTAGTATATTAATAGTTTTTTTAAGTGTTTGGCTTAGCCGCTGGTACCTCTCTAAACGTACTGCTTTACAGCGGAGTTTCACTTACATGAAATGGCCCTTGTTTTGCAGATTTTATCAGCTATACGTTAGTACTTTCTTTGCTTTGGAATGGGGCAAACTGTTTGCACAAGGTTTGGAAACCAAAACAGTAATTTTATTAATGGCAGCAACTAGCTCACATCCCTTAATGAAAGAATTAGCCCAAAAGTTAGAAACATCGTTGCTGTCTGGACAAGCATTATTTCACGCCATACGTTCCTATCCTTTTTTTACAAAGGAATTATCCTTGATAATCCAAAGAGGAGAAGTCAAAGGCAAATTAGGCAAAGAATTACTACTGTACAGCAAGGTCAGTCTAGCACGCTTCTTTAAAAAAATTGACGGAGTAATTCGTTGGGTACAACCATTGGTTTTTATCATCATCGCCCTTTTAATTATCGTCATTTACGGTGCCATGCTACTGCCAATTTATGGGAACATGGAAGGAGTCTTAAATTGAAAAAGAGAAAGAAAAATACTTATGAAGGTTTTACTCTATTAGAGATGTTGATTGTTTTATTCATCTTGTCTGTCCTAATTTTGTTATTTGTCCCTAATCTATCAAAGCACAAAGAAACGGTTAACAAAAAAGGAGACGACGCTTTACTAAAAGTCGTTGACGCACAAATTGAGCTTTATTCGCTAGAAAAAAATCGCACTCCTTCTTTAACCGATTTAGTAAACGAAGGGTATATAACCCAAGAACAATCTGAAAAATATCGAGCGGTTAATCCATGATCAGCAATCAAAAAAGAACGAGGCTTCAAGGATTTACACTATGGGAAGTTTTGCTTGTTTTAAGTATCGTATCAGGTCTGGTTATTTTTCCAAATCTTTTGCTTAGACGCTGGCAACAGTATGTTCACGTCACGCAATTTTTAGCGACTTTTGAAAAACAACTCGCTTATACTCAACAAAGTGCGATTACATTGGAACAAAATATGGAAGTCCTTTTATCACAGGAACAACAAAAATTTTCATTTGCAGATTTCGGATCAAGTGGGAAAAAATTTCAAGAAGTCGTTGTTCCTGATGATTTACAAGTACAAGGTCCTGCCAAAATCATTTTTTTACGAAAAACAGGCAATAACGGCTATCTAGGTAAGTATACCTTTTCTTATCCGAAAAAACAGCAGAAGATCATTTATCAATTTCAGTTAGGAAGTGGCAAATATGTTAAAAAAGTTGCTCCACTTTAAGGGGTTTATCCTACTGGAAAGTTTGTTAAGTTTAACAATTTTTTGTTTGGTGATCACCACCTTTAGTTTAAGCTGCCTGCATTTCTTAAAACAAGCTGCCAAATACGATGAACTTGAAAAAATGCAGCGTTATGCTTATGAAGTTATGAAAGAGTACGAAGCTTATGGTGGACGAACTAATCGTGAGGTTTATGACGGCGCTATTTGTTACCGGATTAAGATTACAAGGGATAGCCATCATATTAAAGGAATCACCGTCTCAAATGGAAAGGAACAGTTTACGGTTGAAAAATAAAAGTCTTAACGGTTTTACCTTATTGGAATGCTTACTTGCGTTGTTTGTTTTAAGCTGTAGTTGCTCTTTATTTTCACTGTGTATTCGTCAAGGCGAAAAAAGCAACCAACAGCTGTTAAAAAAAGAAGCAAAACTTTGGCAACTTTTTCTCATTCAATTGGAAAATGAAAGTGAGGATTTGATTTTGCAAAAAGTTTCAGCCACTGAAATTACTTGTTTAAAGCAAAAAAATCATCACCAGGTGATTTTCCAATTAAACCAAGATAAAATTGTTAAACGAGAGAATGGGGGATATCAACCCTTGCTAACAGGAATTCGCCAGGCTGTATTCAAAGCAGTAGATCAAGTGGTAGAAATCACAGTGACCTTTCCAAAAGGAGCTCGCTTTACCGCTCGTTGGCAGCTTTCAAAGGAGGAGCTGCCATGAACCAACGCTATGAAGGCAGCATCCTACTTTCAGCGCTGTTGTTTGTTTATTTTGGCAGTGCTCTTTTAATGACTGCTCTCGAAAATTTTCAAATCAGTCATAAATTTGCTCGTAATCATCATGATTTCTATAGTGGGAAGATCATGGCTAGTATGTTTTTAGCAGAAGTAAAGCACATGCGGTACCCTTTAAAAGATAAAGAAACGCTCTTTTATAACCTCGGTCAGCTTACCTATACTTATGAAAAACAGCAGCTTACAATTGTAGTTGAAATAAAAGGACGTGCGTTGCGTTATGAATTTCATGAAACGATTGACCGACCGAAAAATATAGAAAACTGAATCTGTGAAATGTGTATCAAAAAAAACCTCTTTTTGCTAATACAGAATAACGTTAATTTGGCTTCATCGCAGGATTTTAGGCAGTTTTCATACATTGGAAGAAGAACTAGCTTCTTTATTATATGCAATAGTTTCCAATAACGTGGGTAGTTGAAGAAATAATATTAAGATATGGATTGATTATTCTGTTTTTTTTCGTTAAAATGGAACAGGTGTATAAATTGTTATATTATAAATGAAGATCGAGGTGTTTTCTTTGTTCCCGGAAAAAATAGAAAAAGCTTTCGACTTAATGGAAAAAGCCATTGACTTATTGCAACAGTCATTAGATACTTCTTTTTTAGAAGCTTATATTGAAAATGGAGAAAATATCTTAGACAGCTACCAGGTTAGAGTGATTGATGGTGCACCTAGCCAACAAATTGTAGCCCAGATCGAACAAATTTATGAACAATTAAAAGCCATTACTTTGGCACCGGAAGATATTCGTCGTTTAACTCAGCTGGTTTTACTAAAAGGGTCGAAAACGGAACAACTGCAAGCCAATCATCAGCTTACACCTGATAGTATCGGTTTTTTATTTGTTTATCTAATTGAGCAGTTGTTTAACAAAAAACAAATGCTTAAACTGCTAGATGTCGCTTCAGGGATGGGGAATTTACTTCTGACTGTCGCCTTAAATCTGGATTTAGCCGGCTATCAAACAGAGAGTTTTGGAGTTGATATTGACGAGACGCTGCTTTCTGTATCAGCAATTAATAATGCTTGGACGCACGCTCAGATTCAGCTGTTTCACCAAGATGGTCTTCAAGATCTATTGTTGGAACCTGTTGATCTTGCTATCAGTGATCTACCTATTGGCTATTATCCTAACGATGAACGAGCACAGGCATTTGACGCAGCAGCAGATAAAGGGCATAGTTATGCCCATCATTTGTTGTTAGAACAAGCAATGAAGTATGTGAAACCAGGCGGCTACGGTATTTTTTTAGTGCCGACAAATATTTTAGAAACAGATCAAAGCTCGTTATTTAAAAATTGGTTACAAAAAAATGTCTATCTACAAGGGCTAATTCAGTTGCCGGAAGAATTATTTAAATCGGAGCAATCAAGAAAAAGTATCTTGTTGGTACAAAACCAAGGTGGTCAAGCGCTTCAAGCTAATGAAGTTTTATTGGCAAAACTTTCATCGCTAAAAGATGTGCAAAAAGTAACTCAATTTTTTGAACAATTTGAAGCTTGGAAAAGCTCAAATTTAAAATAATACACATTAAAGAGGAGACGTACTATGTCAAAAACAATTGCAATCAATGCAGGAAGCTCAAGTTTAAAATGGCAGTTATATGAAATGCCGGCAGAAGAAGTAATCGCTAAAGGAATTGTCGAGCGAATTGGTTTAAACGATTCTATTTTTACTATTAAATATGGTGAAGATCAAAAATATGAAGAAATTATAGATATTAACGATCACGAAGTAGCCGTAAAAATGCTTCTTGACCATTTGATTGAGTTGAAAATTTTAGCATCTTATGATGAAATTACCGGCGTTGGTCACCGTGTAGTAGCCGGCGGAGAAGATTTTAAAGATTCAACGGTCGTTACTGATGAAGTTTTAGCAAAAATCGAAGCGTTGTCAGAGCTGGCACCTTTGCATAACCCTGCCAATGCTATGGGAATTAAAGCTTTCAAAAAGATTTTGCCTGATATTGTCAGCGTAGCGGTATTTGATACTTCTTTCCATACAACAATGCCAAAACATAATTACTTATACAGCATACCAACTGAATACTATGAAAAATATGCTGCTCGTAAATATGGCGCTCATGGTACCAGCCATCGTTATGTTTCTGAGCGTGCTGCTCAAATGTTGAACCGTCCGATTGAAGAACTTAAAATTATCACGTGCCATTTAGGAAACGGAGCTTCTATCACTGCAGTTGACGGAGGAAAATCTGTTGACACTTCTATGGGCTTCACGCCGCTAGCTGGCGTAACGATGGGAACGCGTTCCGGCGACATTGATCCATCATTATTGCCGTATTTAATGAATAAAATCGGTTTGACAAATATCCAAGACATGATTGATATTTTAAACAAAAAATCTGGCTTGCTTGGTCTAACAGGCTTATCCAGCGACATGCGTGATTTAGAAGCGAATATTGATAAACCAGAAGTCCAAACAGCATATGATATCTTTACTGACCGTATTCGCAAATATATCGGTAGTTATGTAACTGTAATGAACGGCGTCGACGCAATTGTCTTTACAGCAGGAATCGGTGAAAATGATGCCCACGTTCGTAGTGAAGTGATTAAAGGCATGACTTGGTTTGGTTGCGACATTGATCCTGAAAAGAATAATACCCGCGGTAAAGAAACAGTGATTTCTACTGCAGACTCTAAAATTAAAGTATTATTGATTCCAACTGACGAAGAATTAATGATCGCTCGTGACGTTGAACGCTTAAGAGCTTAATCAAGAGAGAACGATCTAAGTAGCTTGAACAGATGTATTTACTAAGCTACAAAAAATATCGTAAAGCCTCCTAAATAAGGCACAAACGCTCGCATTGTGATTCGTCTGTTCTATCATCAATGACAGAACAAACGAGTCACAACTCTAGTCAATTAGGCAATACAAAAAGCATTACGGGCTGTTTCAGCTACTATTAGCTAAAGCCTTGTTGTAAAGTCCTGCAATTTATTGGGGTGAGGGAAGCAGAGTCGCTGCTGAACCTTACCAAGACTTAAAACCAGTAATATGTATGGGAGCCAGTTATAATTCGTGCTCTTTTAATAATGTTAGGCAATAGAACATTTTCAAAAGA
Organism: Enterococcus faecalis; assembly: GCA_051295955.1. Lineage (GTDB taxonomy): Bacteria > Bacillota > Bacilli > Lactobacillales > Enterococcaceae > Enterococcus > Enterococcus faecalis_A. The sequence goes on from JBPDWA010000006.1 coordinate 153,147, forward strand.
GCACGAGCTTTTTGTTTCAAAGCTTTTCCTTTTATCATTGATTATTGAGTTATTTAACAATTTAGCAAGTAGTATTAGCGACGTTCATCTACTTGGATTGACATTTAAAGAGTGGTGGGTGCAAAAGTCATTACAGTTCGAACGATTGGCATCAAAGCCGATCGATCTGTTTTACTATTGAATGGGTCTGTTGAAATTGCCGAAGGACCTAACTTTTGTTCACCGTCTATTCGTAAAAAGCGGCTGAGGCAAAACTAAAAAATAGTTTTGTCCTAGCCGCTTTTTACTGTGTTTTGTGTTGTCAGCCATTGGTCTAATTTTTGGAAGAGCTCGACTACTTGCGTTTCTTGTGGTTGTTTTAAGAAATCATGCTGTAAATAATAAACCGGGCTAAAAGTACTTTCGGGAATAGAACGACCAATGAACTTACTATAACGGAACGGTACTTCTTCATCAGAACTGCTGGCAGTACTGAAACAAGGAGGGAAGCTCCTTAATTCTTCAGCTGTTACGCTATAAGCCGTCCAATCAGAAGTTTCTGATAAGCCATAAAATTTTGCTAGTAGTTGGTGTTGACAGGCGTAATGATAGAGTAAGTAGCGTGATAAAAACGGATCATCCCAAAGCGGCGTTTTTTGATCAATCGCTGTGATTGCACTTGTCGTAATTTGTTTTAGTTGAAGTGGCCGTTGTTGCGTAATAAACGTTAAATCTGTATAACCGTAAAAATTGATCAGGCAAGTGGGGCTTAGCTGTTGTGAGACTAAGTGTTTCGTTAATTGAACCATCAGGTAACCGCCGGCTGAACGTCCACATAAACTAAACGGCTGTTGTTGAATCAGCTCATCTTTCAATAGCTGGAAGGTTTCAGCTAAGCTTGCGATTATGTCAGCAAGCTGACTGTTAGGCGCTAATAAATAGTCCAAAGCCAATACGGTATATCCATGCTTTAAAAACACCTGGGTTAAATTTTCGGGCAAGTCGCTTTTGGAACCATAAATAAGTCCGCCCCCATGTAAGTAGATCATATATTTAGGGTGGCTTGTATCGGTTGAATAAATATCAACGGCTGCACCATTAGCTAAAATTTTTGTTTTTTTCAATGGCTTGTCTCCTCATTTTGATAATGTACGTCCCAATTTCATGGTTGAGTAATTGCAGAGGGTTGGTTAGATCAATGTCTAAAAACTGCTCGATTTTATTCAATCGGTAGCGAATGGTTTTCGAATGAAGATACATTGCTTCTGAAGTTTGCTTATAATTGCGATTATTTTTTAAAAAGAAGTAAAAAGTTTCGAAAAGATCATAATTGGTTTGTGCCAGCTGAAGTAATTGACTAGGAACGATTTCTTCCAGATGATCCAATTGATTTTCAGCAGTAAAATATTTAAAGATCCCGATGTCGGCCATAGTCACAATAGGTCCGCTATAAAAAGTTTCATTAAAACGTAAAATATCCAAACATTCGATCAACAATTCTTTGATTTCCTCTCGGGGTTTTAAATTACTGATAGCTATAGTAAATGAATTATTTTCGGCCAAAATTGTTTTTAGTAATCGGTTTAGCTGTTCTTTGGTAATCATTCCTTCACTTTCATTAAAATTATACAAGACAGCGGAATAGCTATGTTGATCGAAGAAGATCGAATGGATTTTCAGTGTCCGTAAAAGAGCGATGATTCGGTCTTTCATCAACTGCATCTGTGTTTCCTTTGTTGCAAAAGCAATTGCTTGATATGAATCTTTGGTTTGCATTTGTGCTTCTTTCAGTAAGCTATTAAGTTCATCTGGATTTTGGGGTGTATTTTGCAATATAGCATCTGCCAAATTATTTAAGCGAGTGTAGCGTTCTTTTTTTAAGAGCTTTTTTGTATTAAATGTTTCTTGTAAAACATCAATGGCATTTTCAATGATTACTAAATCAGTTTCCTTCACTATCGGTTCCTGTAAATAAACTAACAAAAAACAGTTAGTAGAATAGCTGTTGAAAATGGATACTTCAAGAGCCAGCTGTTTTTGCGGGTTAGTGGGTGCATAAAGTGTGAGTATCGAATAATCATTTTTAGTAAATTCGTTATTGCGTAATTTTTTTCGTTTCAAAACAATCGCATCACCAGGCAGTTGTCCGTTTTTGATTTCTATGTTCTTATCCACTAGCTTTAAACTATACGGAAGTTTAATAATGGAGTAGAACTCTTCCATAATTGCTTCAAGGGAAGGGGATTGTCGTTGTAATTTGGTAAAGCGTTGCCGAACATCATAATAAGTTCGCAAAATATGTGATTGAGCGTTTAGTAAAGGTTCATAAATGGTAATCAAAATCTTTTCATAGCTAATGTCCTGGGAAATTTTAATCAAAGGAATTTCATACTTAAAACAACGCTCAATAAACCATTCAGGGATGATTTTGATAAAACGGTCTGTTTTTATTACTAAGGCGCTAATCCCAATTTGGCACATTTTAACAAAAAAATCTTCCAACTTTGCTTCCGGTAAATCATGCAAGGCGTAGAAGGAGGTTAAAATTAACTGATTTTTTTTACTCCAATTTTCAATATCAATTGCTTCTAGAACCATAGCAGTTTCTACTTCATTGTCTAAGCCAATCTCTTTGGTCAAGATTTTACCTTTTTTTAACTCACCCAGCGATAATAATTCTCTTAATTTCATTAAATTCTCCTTTTTTACCTTTATAGATAAAAATTATACCATTTTTTTAGAATTTATTCCGATGAAAACACTTTCTTAAACCTTTACAATAGTTGTGTAAGAAATAGTTAGGAGGATGGATATGTTACAAACCGTTATTTTGAAAAACAATTATCAAGACTCAATCAACTTGATGCTTTTGACCAACAAGATCAACGAACTTGACGGTATTACAATGAGCCAAATTATGATGGGGACAGATGCCAATAAAGATATTTTACGCAATACCAATTTATTGACAGAAAAAGCCCAAGCAGCATCAGCCAATGACATGATGATTGTGGTAGACAGTGACCAAGAAACTATTATGAAAGAAGTAATGGCAACCATCGACGACTTTTTAGCCGACTTATCAGCTAAAGATCAAGATGAACAAACACAAGCCGCAACTTCTTGGGCAGAAGCGCTGGAACGTTTGCCAGAAGCAAATGTTGCTCTTTTTAGTATTCCTGGAGAGTATGGTGCAGCGGAAATGGAACGAGCGTTGAACAATAACCTACATGTTTTCTCTTTTACGGATAATGTGGCGATTGAAGATGAAGTTCGTTTGAAAAAACTTGCTCACGAAAAAGGATTGTTAATGATGGGACCAGACTGCGGTACAGGCATTCTATCTAGTATTCCTATCGCCTTTACTAATGTAGTAGCACCAGGAAACATTGGCGTTATCGGTGCTTCCGGAACAGGAATTCAAGAAGTAACAACAATTATTGATCGTTTAGGCGGAGGTGTTGTCCACGCCATCGGTACTGGAGGTCGCGACTTAAGCGATAAGGTAGGGGCTATCACTGTTAAAGATGCAATCGTTGCTTTGGAAAACCATGAACCAACGGATGTGATCTGTGTGATTTCTAAACCACCAGCAAAAGAAGTTCGTGATGAAGTCGTTCAATTGTTACAAAGTATCACCAAACCAGTAGTAGCAATTTTCTTAGGAGAAAAACCGACTAATCATGAAGGCAAAGTCTATTTGGCGCATACCTTAGAAGAGACAGCACAAATTGCGGTAGCTTTAGCCAATGATGAAGCAGTAAAGAAAAATTACTTAAAACCTGTAACGAAACCAGCTGTGCCTACACTTGCCTCTGATAAAGTCGTAAAAGGCTTGTATTCTGGCGGAACTTTAGCGGCTGAAGCAGGTATGCTGATTTCAGAAGCATTGGATTTAGGCGGTCTCGTAAAAACAGAAGGCTATATTTTAAAGTCGCACGGCTATGAAGTAATTGACCTAGGTGACGACATTTATACCCAAGGCAAACCACATCCAATGATTGATCCAGAAGTTCGTATCGGAAAAATCCGTGAATATGCCAAAGATGAAAAAACTGGCATTATTTTATTTGATGTAGTGCTAGGTTACGGCGCTCATCAAGACATGGTGGCAGCATTACTACCTGTGATTAAAGAAGCGCTGGCTATAGCTCAAGCTGACGGACGAAACTTGTATTTTGTTGCAACAGTTTGTGGTACCGCCAAAGATCCACAAAATTATCAAGCAGCCGTTGAGCGTTTGCAAGCAGCAGGTGTTTTTGTAGCTAAGAGCAATGCGCAAGCTGTTCAAACAGCTCTATTACTTAAAGGCATTGAACTTACCGAAACAGATAAAGAAGTCCTGCCTTATACGGGAACTACAGTAAAAGTGCCGACGCCAAGTGAAAAAGTTATGGAACTGTTGACTACTAAGCCCCGAGTAATTAATGTCGGTTTACAAAGTTTTACAGAATCCATCACTGCTTTTGAAGGTCAAACGGTTCAATTTAATTGGCGTCCTCGAGCAAACGGCAATCGGAAAATGATTAAAATTTTGGATGCACTGGAAGCATACAGTGAACAAATTGAAGAAGAAAATCATAAAGTTACTGAGAAAATAAAAAATGCGCAACCATTTTTAATGGATGTTGTACCGGCAAAATCGGTTATTCCAGAATTAAACGATCCTGAGAAAAAAACATTATTACATGCAGGACCGCCAATTCAGTGGTCAGAAATGACAGGTCCGATGAAAGGTGCTTGTCTGGGGGCTGCTTTATTTGAGCGCTGGGCCGATGATGAAGAAGCTGCGTTAAAATTATTTGAAGCTGGAGAAGTTCGCTTTATGCCATGTCATCACGCACAAGCCGTTGGGCCAATGGGCGGCATTACTTCCGGAAATATGCCGGTTTTTGTAGTAGAAAACCGCTTGGAAGGAAATCAAGCGTATTGTATTTTAAATGAAGGCATCGGCAAAGTCCTGCGCTTTGGTGCTTACTCACACGAAGTAATTGATCGTTTAGATTGGATGAAAGACGTCTTAGGTCCAACGCTTGCTAAAGCGCTAGCTCTGTGTGAAGAAGGAATTAATTTAAATGTATTAATCGCCCGTTCCATTACCATGGGTGATGAATTCCATCAAAGAAATATGGCGGCTTCTCTAAACTTTCTGAAGGAGATCGCACCGTTAATTATTCAAACGGATATTCCGGAAAAACAAAAATACGAAGTGATCAAATTTTTAGCGGATACGGACCAATTTTTCTTAAATATCATGATGGCAACCGGTAAAGCAATTGTTGATGGTGCGCGCAAAGAGGCTCATGGAACGATCGTGACTACCATGACACGAAATGGCGTAAACTTTGGCGTTCGTATTGCAGAAACAGGCGACAGCTGGCATATAGCTCCAGTGAACACTCCTAAAGGTTTATATTTTACAGGTTTCGTTGAAGCAGATGGAAATCCAGACATTGGCGACAGCGCAATTACTGAAACTGTTGGTGTTGGCGCTATGGCTATGGTCGCTGCTCCTGGTGTGACTCGCTTTGTAGGAGCCGGTGGCTTTGAGGATGCGTTAGCGACTTCGAATGAAATGGCAAAAATCTGTGAAGGACACAACCCGACATTTTCTATTCCAACTTGGGATTTCCAAGGCACCTGTTTGGGAATTGATATTCGTAAAGTGGTGGAAACTGGGATTACACCGATTATTAATACGGGAATTGCCCATAAAAATCCAGGAGTTGGCCAAATTGGTGCCGGTACCGTGCGAGCGCCTTTAGGCTGCTTTGAACAAGCTTTGGAAGCCTATGCTGCAACGTTAGGAATTACTATTGAATAAGCAAATTATCATCAGTGATTATCTTGTGCCGCTTCAACAATATGGAAAAACCGGGATCGTTCATAGTGTTTTTGACCGTTCATTTAATTTAAAGATTCAAGATCAACTAATTCATATAAGTAACTTTTCCAATTATTTATCCAGCTTTGGCATTTTTTTACCAAATGAAGTATTTCAAAGTTTAAAATCCTTTGTGCAACAAGGAAATATTGTGAAATTAACAGCAGAGCAATTGACGATTTACAGCAAGTGGGGCGTTCAAACCGTTGTAATTGTTCCAAGACAAATTGTTTCGCTGAAAATTACAGATTTTCATTTAAAAAGCAGTCAACTACGGCTCTTGCGTGAACATTTATCTGCTCAAAAGTTGACGGGAAAAATAGGATTGCCTGTCGATCAACGAGCCATGTTTATTTTTGAGCAACTGCAGCAAGCAAGTGCCGCTTGGACTCAAAGCCAATGGCAAGAAATCGTTAATTATTTAATAGGGCGTGGTCAAGGACTAACCCCGAGTGGTGATGATATTTTGGTGGCGTATCAGACGATTTTGTCAGCAGTAGGAGATGAGCGAGGAGCAGCTTTAAACGCTGCTCTTGCTACTGCTAAATGGTCAACAACGGACATTAGTCGAGCATATATTGAAAGTTCAGCTCAAGGCTACGGGAATTCTTTGATCTATCAGTTGCTGGCAGATTTAGCAGCTGACAAAAAGACAACACTTGATAAAAACGTTGAAAACATTCTTAAAATTGGGCATTCTTCAGGAGTTGATTTATCCTTTGGCATGCTGCTGGCTTTACAAACGATTGAAAGAGAAAAAAAGTGAGGGAAAAACATGGAGATTAATAGAAATAAGCAGGCCGTAAATGTAGGCAATAGCTATTGGATGAAAGTGGTTGCCATTTTCTTTGTTGGCTGGATATTAATGTATGCGACGCGAACAATTTTTAATCCGATCATGGGTGTGATTGGCGAGCAATTTGGCTTAAGCAATACACAGCTAGGTTTAGCAAACAGTATATTCTTTCTGACTTATGCGGTAGCTCAAATTCCTTTTGGTGTAATTGGTGATAAAATCGGTCGAAAATTAGTGATCGCAATCGGTTTTATTTTATTAGCTGTTATGACTTATTTTAGTGGATTAGTGACCACTTTTGTGATGTTCTTGGTGATTCGAGCACTAGCTGGTATCGGTCAAGGTGCTTACTATGGTCCGCAATATGCCTTATCTACAGAAGCAATTCCAACCAGTAAACGGACACTTGGCAATGCAATAATTAACAGTGGCATGGCCTTTGGTACTTCAGGCGGCTATCTACTGTCCAGCAAATTAGTCTTGGAAAATGGTGAACATTGGAGTAAACCGTTTTTTATCATGGCGCTTCCTACGTTAATCGTCGGAATATTGTTTTATACAATTTTGAAGGAAAAAGTGATTCGACCAGGAGAAGCGCTGGAAAGCACAACTGGTGAGCAAGAGCCGATTTCACTAAAGCAAATCTTTTTAAATCGTAATTTAGTCGCTGCTTTTGTTTTATGTTTTACTAGCATTTATGCCAATTTTGTTATTATTACTTGGTTACCACAATTTTTAATTGCCGAACGCGGTTTTACCGGTGCTAGCGTTGGATTTATTTCCTCTTTAGTACCATGGGCTTCCATTCCTGGAGCGTTAATTTTCGCCCGATTGAATGATAAGACTGGAGCAACGAAAAAATTAGTCTTTTTCTTAGTTCCTTTAGCGATTTTATCTGTGTTTGCTATTGCATTCGTAACGAATCGTACCTTATTAATTTCAGTTCTGATTCTTTATGGATTGACAGGAAAATTAGCTTTGGATCCTATTATGGTCACTTTTGTAACAAAACATGCACCTAAGGCCGCTTTAGGAACAACTTTAAGTGCTTATAATTTTATTGGAATGTCCGGCTCGATTCTAGCTCCTTATGTAACCGGCTACTTAGCTGATACAGCTGGTTCTATGCAAGTTGGTTTCTATCTATCTTGTGTCTTGTTAATCTTAGGATTGATTGCTTTTTCAGTGTTGGCAAAAGAAGATCGTTCTTCTGAACGTGGGTAATATCAAACTCAGCTTCAAAAAAAAATTAAAAAATTTTTAGTAAAAAAGGAGTAATAGTAATCATGAGTGTAAATGTAATTGCTTTAGGCGGCAACGCTATTTTAGAAACTGACCCAACTGATGAAGGGCAAAAAGCGGTGGTTAGACATGCGGCGCAATATATTGCCGATTTTGTTGCCAAAGGAGAACAGGTAATTGTTTGTCATGGGAACGGTCCCCAAGTTGGCAACTTATTATTACAGCAAAAAGCAGCTGAAAGTGAAAAAAATCCAGCGTTGAAGTTGGATACTTGCGTGGCTATGACCCAAGGCAGTATTGGTTATTGGTTGCAAAATGCTTTAACTAATGAATTAGCCAAGCGTAAGATAAACAAACCGGTTGTTTCGATGATCACACAAGTACGTGTTGAACCAACAGATCCAGCTTTTGGTAATCCATCTAAACCGATTGGTCCTTTTTATACAAAAGCAGAGGCAACTGCTCAAGCAGAGCTTGACGGTACCAGCTTTGTAGAAGATGCTGGACGGGGATATCGGAAAGTTGTCCCGTCACCAATGCCACAAGAAATTGTTGAAAAAGAAGCAGTGCGAGCTTTAATTAACGCTGATGTACTGACTATTTGTGCCGGCGGAGGTGGTGTGGCCGTAGTTGAAAACGCCGATGAATATCAAGGGGTAGAAGCAGTCAACGATAAGGATTTTTCTGCAAAGGTATTAGCTGAAAATGTCGAAGCTGACCGACTAATTATTCTAACCGGTGTTGATAATATCTACATTAACTACAATCAACCTAATCAACAAGCCTTGAACCGTATCACAGTTGAAGAAGCGGAAGCTTATATTGAAGCGGGACACTTCGCTGCAGGAAGCATGCTGCCTAAAATCGAAGCCGCACTTGCTTTTGTGAAAGGTGAGCCAAAGCGTCAAGCAATCATTACTTCTATTGAAAATTTAGCAAAAATTGAAGAAAATGTAGGAACGATGATCAGTCAATCCAAATGAGGGAATAGAAAATGAAAATAAGACAATCCACGCTTACTCAAATTACTATTGCTGTCATGCTGGGACTCTTAGTCGGGTTGATGTTACCGACAAGTGGTGATTATTTAAAGACGATTGGTGATGTCTTTTTACGGCTGATGCAAATGGCAATTCCTTTGTTGATCTTAGGTCAGATTGTGCAAGCCTTGGGAAGTATCCAACCAAAGGAAGTCACCAATCTTGGTGGTCGTACCATAGCGGTTTTTGGTATTTCTTCTTTTGCAGCAGCTTTATGGGGCGTTTTGCTGGCAGTAATATTCCGTCCAGGTCAAGGAATTGCCTTAAGGGCCAGTCAAAGTAGCTCAGTGCAAGCCCAAAAAGTTTCCATCAGTGAAACGATTATAAATATCGTTCCGAAAAATCTCTTTGAGTCATTGACTGAAGGTTCGATTATTCAAGTGATTGTCTTTGCTCTCTTCTTTGGTATGGCACTGAATCGTTATTTGCAACATCGGCCACAATCGCCACTTTTGCAACTAGTCGTTGACTTTAATGAAGTGATTGTTATGGTTATTAAATTCGTGATGTATTTGGCTCCACTGGGGATTTTTGCTTTGATTGCCGCTACTATCAGCAACTTGGGCTTACAAATTATTTTGCCGATGTTAAAATACGTACTGACTTACGGCGTGGCTACCTTGCTTTTTCTTGCACTTTGGGTTTTAATCATTACTTGTTATTGTCGTGTAAATCCATTGCGGTTATTAAGTAATATGCGAGAAATGTCGGTGATGGCTTTAGCAACCACATCTTCGGCTATCACTTTGCCCATTGAATTAGAAGAAGCTCAAACGAAATTGGGCCTTAGTCAGCGAATCACTAATCTGGTCTTACCTTTAGGCATGTCTTTAAATAGTAACGGCTCTGCCCTTCATATGGCATTTACGGTCATGACGATCGCTCAAATGTACCAACGGTCTTTTGATTGGTCAACTATGCTTTATTTGGCACTTGTTGCGACCTTCGTATCTTTAGCCAACGCTGTAGTTCCGGGAGCCGGTTTGATTTCCTTAGCGGTGATTGTGCCGCAAATGGGCTTGCCTCTTGAAAGTATTGCGATTTTTGGCGGTGTCGAGTGGTTTGTAGGGATGTTGCGCACTATACTAAATGTGAACTCCGATGTTTATTCGGCTATTTTAGTTGCTCAATCAGTGGATGAAATTGACTGGCACATTTTTAACCGTTCTTTAAAAACTAAAGGTATGAAAAAAAGCGTAGATTGAGGGAATCAATCTACGCTTTCTTAGCTTGTATCGGACTATTACGCAAAACGAACGATCTTCGTTTAAAAAGAAAGTTATTCAGTTTTTTGGTCGTTTTTTTTTTCTTTTTTGTCTTTTGCTTGTTGTTTTTTTAATTCTTCAAGGGGCATTTCTTTTTTCTTCGGGTCAACTGCGAAAGAATCGAATAATTTATCGAGTTCATCAGTGCGCTCAAATTTTAATCCCATAATTTTTCCTCCGTTTCTTTCCCATAGTTTAGCACTTTTTTTAGTGTTTGAGTAGCAAAAAATTAGCTGATCAGTGTCCGTTGACAAAGCAGCCGGAAACGAGCTATAGTAATTTTATTAAAAAGAAAAGAAGGCAGTGCCATGAAAAATCCTTTTATTGTTTTAGTAAGGCTTTACCAAAGGTATATCTCTCCGGGACTTCAGCCTCGTTGTCGGTATTACCCGACCTGTTCGCAGTATATGATTGATGCAATTCAGATCCACGGAAGTTTTAAAGGTTTACTGATGGGTTTAGCAAGAATTTTCCGTTGTCATCCTTTTGTAAAAGGTGGTATTGATTACGTACCGTTGAAATTTAGTTTACGCCGAAACACTGATGAGACCTATCGTGGTCCGTATACATACCGACGTCATCCAAAAAAGTAAAATCAAGCTGGTATTTTACTTTTTTTCTTTGTTGACTATCTGAACTTGTTTGATGGTAAAGTGTAGCTATTGTCTTTTGACATAGCTGCGCTTTTTTCATTTATTTGAAAATCTTAAAAGCGCTGTTTATCAAACGTTGATAGGGGACGTTAAGGGGGTGCTTTTTTTAAAATAAACAATATAGATTGAATTATGTAAATTTTCTGATAATTAGTTGACATTCCTGTGTGCTTTTATTATATTAATACCATTACTTGTTCTTCAACAAGAAAGAAAAGAAGAATAGAGGAGGACGTTGGAATGAAAAAGATAAGTGTACTGTTAATGAGTCTATTTCTCTTAGCTGGCTGTGGCCCGGCAGCCGGAGGGCCCGTTGGTGACGGCAATAAAGCCGAAGGTGACACCATTAAAATCGGTATGAACATGGAACTTTCTGGAGATGTATCTGCTTACGGTACAGCGGAAAAAGAAGGCATTACGTTAGCCGTTGAAGAAATTAATGCTAACGGCGGTGTATTAGGAAAAAAGCTAGAGCTGATTGAAAAAGACAATAAATCAGAAAACGGTGAATCGACTTCGGTTGCCGCGAACCTAACTTCAAGAAGTAAAGTGGTAGCTGTAGTGGGATCGGCCACTTCTGGCGCAACTAAAGCAAGTATTCCCAACATGACGCGAGCCGCTGTCCCTGTGATTACACCGTCAGGAACTGATGACAGTATTACTGTTTTTAACGGCAAAGTACAAGAGTATGCTTTTCGAGCTTGCTTCCAAGACTCATTTCAAGGAGTTATTTTAGCTAAGTTTGCCACTGACAATCTTAAAGCTAAAAAGGTAGTCATCATCGGAGACAATTCCAGTGATTATGCCATCGGCTTGACAAAATCATTTAAAAAGACCTATCAAGGAACTGTGGTTAAAGAAGAGACCTTTACAGCCGGTGACAAAGATTTTCAAGCAGCGTTAACCAAAATCAAAGATTTAGATTTTGATGCGATTTACTTACCCGGTTATTATTCTGAAGGAGGCTTAATCATAAAACAAGCGCGCGAATTAGGCATCAATCAACCAATTTTTGGCGCTGACGGTTTAGGTGATGAAAAATTAGCGGAGATTGCCGGCAACAAAAATACTTCCAACATTTATTACACCGGCCATTTTTCTGATAAGGCGCCAGCAACCGACAAAGTCCAACCTTTTGTTGCAGCCTTTAAAAAGAAATATCAAAAAGCCCCTTCTGCTTTTAGCGCTTTAGCTTTTGATGCAATATACATGCTTAAACAAGCGATCGAAACGCAACAATCTGCGGATTCAAAGGCGATTGTCGAAGGATTAAAAAAATTAAAAGATTTTAATGGCGTGACCGGTGTGATGACTATGGATGAAAACCATAATCCGGAAAAATCAGCCGTTGTTTTAGGTCTTACCAATGGCAAAGAAACTTCGGCCCAACCTGTCAATCCGTAAAAAAGACAGCGGATTTTCTTTTGGGAAATGAAAAAAATAATGAATTGGACGTGATAAAATGGATGGACAACTGTTGGTACAGCAGCTCGTAAACGGCTTGTTTTTGGGCAGTATTTACGCTTTGTTGGCTTTAGGCTACACAATGGTTTACGGAATTATTAAATTGATTAACTTTGCCCATGGGGAAATCTATATGATCGGTGGATTTTTAGGATATTTTTTTATCAATCACTTGAAGCTGGGTTTTTTTCCAGCCTTAATTTTAGCAATGGCCGGTGCTGCCATCGTCGGCGTGCTCATTGAGCTATTAGCTTATCGCCCACTGCGTAAATCCACTAGAATTGCTGCGTTAATTACTGCCATTGGCGTTTCCTTTTTATTACAAAACAGCATGATCTATTTCTTTGGTCCTGATAAGCGCTCCTTTCCCCAAGCGATTAAACATGTCAGCTATAATTTCGGCTTTATTCAAGTTTCCAACATTCAATTATTGATCTTAGCGACGGCTGTGGTTTTAATGATTGTATTACAGCTGATCATTAAAAAAACCAAAATGGGTAAGGCAATGCGAGCTGTTAGTGTTGATGCAGATGCTGCACAGTTGATGGGAATCAACGTGAATCGAACGATTTCCTTTACGTTTGCCCTTGGGTCAGCTTTGGCAGCAGCAGCGGGGATCTTAATCGGTTTATACTATAACTCTATCGATCCAATGATGGGCGTGGTGCCGGGACTCAAGTCATTTGTTGCAGCTGTTTTAGGCGGGATCGGGATTATTCCAGGTGCGGCTTTAGGTGGCTTTGTTATCGGTTTATTGGAAACTTTTACGATTGCAATTGGGTTTTCTGAATATAAAGATGCATTAGTTTATGCTTTGTTGATAGTTATTTTGCTAATTCGTCCGGCAGGAATTTTAGGCAAAAATCTGAAAGAGAAAGTGTAGGTTGAGCAAATGAAAAAAATTCTAAAATACAATGCACTTTGGCTTCTCTTTGCTGTAGTGATTTACGGACTCATTTACTTATTATACTTTACGGGTGTTATCACACCTTTTACTGAATACACCCTAATTATGATTGGCATCAACATTATTTTGGCTTTAGGTTTGAACTTAATTATTGGTTTTGCCGGACAATTTTCTTTAGGTCATGCCGGTTTTATGGCAATTGGTGCTTATAGTGCATCAATTCTATCTATTAAATTTCCTACCATGGGCGGCTTTTTCTTAGGAATTCTAGTAGGAATGGTAATTGCCGGAATTGTAGCCTTATTCGTCGGTTTACCGACTCTACGTTTAAAAGGGGACTACTTAGCGATTGCAACTTTAGGGATTTCTGAGATTATTCGGATTGTCATTATTAATATGGGAACTTTAACCAATGGACCGGCGGGTTTGTTTGGGATACCGCCGATGGTGAACTGGCCGCTAATTTTTGGCTTTGTCGCAGTGGTGTCTTTAGTGATCATCAACTATATTCGTAGTGGTGCCGGCAGAGCCACTCAAGCGATTCGAGAAGATGAAATTGCTGCTGAATCGATGGGCGTCAATACGACCAAATATAAAGTGATCGCCTTCATCATTGGAGCCGTTACTGCCAGCGTAGCCGGAGCCCTTTATGCCAGTTACATTCAAACAATTACGCCCAAAGACTTTGGATTTATGAAATCAATCGATATTTTGATTATTGTAGTTTTTGGAGGAATTGGCAGTGTGTCGGGGACTTTTGTGGCCGCGATTGTGTTAGGAATCTTAAATATGCTTCTACAAGATGCAGGTGCGCTACGTATGATTATTTACGCTTTGGCTTTAATTGTCATTATGATCTACAAACCGGGGGGCTTGTTGGGAACATGGGAATTTTCCATGAAAGGTTTTGTGACAAGAGTGAATAAAAAGGAGGAAACCGCTGATGTCTCTACTAAACGTGAAAAATCTAACTAAAAATTTTGGCGGCTTAGCAGCTGTTTCCAATGTAACGATGACATTTGAACCCAATGAGCTGGTTGGACTAATCGGTCCGAACGGTGCTGGAAAAACAACGTTGTTTAATTTGCTAACAGGGGTTTATGAGCCTAGTGAAGGGTTGATAACGATAGAACGTTCCGGAAAACAACAAACGATTAACGGACTTAAGCCCTATAAAATCGCAGATTTAGGCTTAGGAAGAACCTTTCAAAATATTCGCTTATTTAAAGATTTGACTGTTTTGGACAATGTGTTGATTGCGATGAATAGCAAAAATAGTGAAAGCTTCTTGAGCAGTATATTACGTTTACCGGACTTTTATAAAAAAGAAGCACAATTACAAGCTCAAGCAGCAGAATTACTGGCTATTTTTAACTTGCAAGATCAAGCGTTGGCTTTGGCGAAGAATCTTTCTTACGGGCAACAACGCCGTTTGGAAATCGTCCGAGCTTTAGCAACTAAACCAAAAGTATTATTTTTGGATGAACCAGCTGCAGGAATGAATCCCCAAGAAACGCAAGAGCTAACTCAGTTGATTCGCAAAATCCAAAAAGATTTTAAGTTGACCATCGTGTTAATTGAACACGACATGAGTTTAGTCATGGATGTTTGTCAACGAATTTATGTCTTAGAATACGGCCGCTTAATCGCTCATGGTTTTCCAGATGAAATTAAGAATAATCCCCAAGTGATTGAAGCTTATTTGGGGGGTGAATTAACATGTTAGCAGTCAAGGACCTCGCTGTTCATTATGGTATGATTCAAGCTGTACACGACGTCAACTTTACTGTGGAACCAGGGGAGATCGTTACCTTGATTGGTGCTAACGGCGCCGGGAAAACGACGATTTTGCGGACAATCTCCGGTTTGAAGCGTCCTTCGAAAGGGACGATTCACTTTGAAAATCAACCGATTCATAAAGAGTTACCCCAAAAGATTGTGGCTGCTGGGCTATGTCAAGTACCAGAAGGGCGTCATATTTTTGCCGGGATGACCGTTCAAGAAAATCTAGAAATGGGCGCTTTTTTACGCAAAGACAAAGAGTTTAAGCAAGTGTATGAGCAAATCTTTGATCGCTTTCCTATTTTAAAAGAACGACGCAATCAAGATGCTGCCACATTATCCGGCGGTGAACAGCAGATGTTGGCGATGGGACGAGCCTTGATGTCCAGACCTAAACTATTGCTGCTGGACGAACCTTCAATGGGATTAGCGCCAATTTTTATTAAAGAAATATTTACAATCATTCAAGAGATCAACCAACAAGGGACAACCGTTTTATTAATTGAACAAAATGCTAAGATGGCTCTGTCCATTGCCCATCGGGGTTATGTTTTGGAAACAGGCAAGTTAGTTTTATCAGGTACCGGTCAAGAATTGTTGGAAAGTGAAGCAGTTAAAAAAGCATATTTGGGAGGATAAAGAGATGAGCGTAAGTGATTTTATGACGCGTAACGTAATCGTAGTAGCGCCGGATTTAAAAATTTTTGATGCCGTAAATTTAATGAAACAACATAACATTCATCGATTGCCGGTAGTTAAAGAGGGTCAATTAGTCGGATTGATCACCGAAGGAACGATTCAAAGTGCGATGCCGTCAAAAGCTACCAGCTTAAGTGTTTATGAGGTGAACTACTTATTAAATAAAACAACAGTTAATGACGTGATGGTCAAAGCAGTGCAAACCATCCAACCCGAAGCTTCGCTTGAAGACGCTATTTATCAAATGAGAACCAATAACATTGGCGTATTACCAGTAATGGAGAAATCGCATTTAGCTGGCATAATAACTAACAATGATATATTTGATGCGTTTTTAAAAATTACTGGCTATAATGACGGTGGAACGCGCGTTCAACTTCGGATTCCCGAAGACCATAAAGGAATTCTTGCTGACATTACCAAATTATTAGCTGATAATGACTTTAGTATCTTAACGGTTGTTGTCCACCGTAAAGAATTAGAGACGATTATAGAGCTGCAAATCGAAAGTCGAATGCCGGATCGAATTAAAGCAGTTTTAGAAACAGCCGGCTATGATGTCTTTGAAGCAGTGTTAACTCAAGCCAATTAGTAAAAAAAGTGAGCATTCATCCAATTGATGAGTGCTTTTTTTTGAAGAACGTGATACCATAAGGTCTTGGAGGGATTTATCATGTCAAAAAAGAATAAAGAAATTGAAGTCCGAGTAGTTGAAGAACAGGCTTCAGTTCAAGATACCAATGCTGTTATCAGTAAATTAATGATCGGTAAAAAAGAAATTGGACGTATTATTCCACAATCTGGTAAAAAATTTGTTATTGAGATCGATGGAAAGATGGAAGGTAATGTCAAAAGCCTAGACGAAGCATTTGAATATGTAATTCGTCAGTGGAACTTAAACGATTAAAATAAATAACAATTTTAAAAAAAACTCTTGCAATTTATTTAAAAAAAATGTATTATATCTAAGTCAGGTTGTTACACGACATTGACTTTTGGAGGAATAGCGAAGTGGCTAAACGCGACGGACTGTAAATCCGTTCCTTAGGGTTCAGTGGTTCGAATCCACTTTCCTCCATATACCATTATTGGGGTATAGCCAAGCGGTAAGGCAACGGGTTTTGATCCCGTCATGCGTTGGTTCGAATCCAGCTACCCCAGTTTTTTAAACACTCAAGACAGAAGTTATTAACTTCTGTCTTTTTTATCTTAAAAAAATCGGAGGACTGGCCACCTTTTGCCGGAGTGGTATGTTTTTAACATTCATTTTGAGATAACAAAAGCTTTCACAAATTAAAGGAGAAATTACAGCGAAAAAATTTTCATTTTTGACTAAATATGATACAGTAAAAACAAAGAAAGTGATGGAGATGAAAGCGATGAACTTAAAAGAAAAAATTATTGAAATGACAGAGCACCTTTATGATTTAACCCGTGAAGGAAAATATGAAGTAGAAGTAGATTTGGCAGCGCTAAAAAAAATCGGTGCAAAACAAAAAAGTGTGCAAGTTCACACGGCTAGAAATACTTCTCAAACAATTAAATGGCGGTCAAAAAACCAGTAATTTAACAGACCGTTAAAAAAATTTTTCTGGCAAACTGAGGATACAAAAATTTTATATTCAAAAGTTTATATCCGGCAATGATTATCACCGACTGTGAAAAGTTAGAATGTTGTTCTAACTTTCACAGTCTTTTTTCATGGCATTGATTCGTTTAAACCTTGAACATTGTGCAGCTTGTATTAATGCTCAATTTCGATTCCTAGAACGGTTAAGTGGCCGTTGCCTACCAGTTTGATCACTAAGCAAGCTAGGTGGTTGGGCGTCATATCTGTTCCGCTGGTAATCCACCAATGTAACGTGCTCGTAAAAATAGAAGTCATATATTCAATAATAAAGTCAAGGGGGACTTCAATCTCATTTTCTGTAATCTTTAATCGTGAAAATACTGCTGCATATTTTTCAGCGATGATTTCCGCTAAAGACTGCCGTAAGTGTTGATTAAAATTGTTGTCCATGATCGTTAAGAAAAAGGCTTTATTTTGTTGAATAGTAATGTAAATCTGCGTTAACAAATCTTCAATCCGTTTTATTCGGATACGATTGCCGTTTACTAATTGCTGTGAATCAAAAATCGCCGTAAAGACACTTAAAGTAAAGCCAAAAATAGAGTCATACAGATCCTGTTTGTCTTTAAAATGGGCATAAAAAGTTGCTCGGTTGATCATCGCCTCATCAGCGATATCTTGAATAGTAACAGCATTATAACCTTTTGTAGCAACGAGTTTTAAAAAAGCATCAATAATCATTTTTCTGGTCCGCTGAACGCGGAGGTCTGTTCTTTTAGGCATAATAATTTCCTTTCAAAATAACCAACATTGTGAGAAAGTTTGTTGTTTATCTCACAAATAGGATGATTTTGCTTATTGATAAATGACTGGAAAGTTTTTAATATAGTTATAAGTAGTATAACAAACACTTTGTTTGTTAATCAACGTAGTATTTAAAAAATAAAGATTTACTAGTAAGGAGAGCGAAGTAATGGTTGTAAGAGCAGGAATTGACGTTGGTTCGACAACCGTGAAATTAGTGCTGTTAGACGAAGACGATCAAACACTATTTACGAAGTATGAACGACATTATTCAGATGTAAAGGCAGCAACCGAAAAAGTTTTGAAAGAAGCTGTACATACAATAGGTGAAAAACAGCTACTAACAATGAGCATTACCGGTTCAGGCGGTATTGGTTTAGCAGATGTATTGGCTATTCCTTTTGTTCAAGAAGTGATTGCTTGTACAAAAACTGTGGAAACGCTGATTCCAGAAACTGATGTTGCAATTGAATTAGGCGGTGAAGATGCCAAAATCACTTTTTTTGACGGAACATTAGAGCAACGAATGAATGGCAGTTGCGCCGGTGGTACTGGTGCGTTTATCGACCAGATGGCTGCTTTATTAAAAACAGATGCGAACGGTTTAAATGAATTAGCTAAAAATTATCAAACAATTTATCCAATTGCTTCTCGATGTGGTGTTTTTGCGAAAACAGACGTTCAGCCATTGATCAATGAAGGAGCAGCGAAAGAAGATATCGCAGCGAGTATTTTTCAGGCAGTAGTTAATCAAACCATTGCCGGTTTAGCTGCTGGTCGTAAGATTAAAGGAAATATCGCCTTTTTAGGTGGGCCGCTTTTTTTCATGTCTGAATTAAGAAAACGATTCATTGAAACCTTGCATCTTTCAGAGGAACAAATTATTTTCCCCGATCATCCTCAATTGTTCGTAGCGCTTGGTGCAGCCCTGTACTCACAAGATGCTGGTACGACCACCTTGGCCCAATTATTAACTTCATTGACGGCTGGTGATCAACAAAAATTAAAGCCCACTGATACCTTAGCACCACTATTTAATAATCAAACAGAATTGGCAGCCTTTCGGCAACGACACGCTCAAGCACAAGCGCCAAAAAAGGATTTACAACAACATCAAGGGCCTGCTTATTTAGGGATTGATGCCGGTTCTACTACGACGAAAGTGGCATTAATTGATGAATCCGGCAACCTGTTGTTTTCTTACTATGGCAATAATCAAGGACAGCCTCTAGCTACTACTCGAAAAGTGTTAACAAAATTGTACCAACAACTGCCTACAACTGTTTATATCGGTAAAGCAGCTGTTACCGGTTATGGAGAACATTTAATTAAACATGCGTTGAAAGTGGATCTCGGTGAAGTAGAGACAGTCGCTCACTATAAAGCCGCTAACTATTTTCAACCAGGAGTTGATTTTATTTTAGATATCGGCGGACAAGATATGAAGGCCATGACTGTAAAAAATGGTGTCTTATCCTCCATCCAGCTTAACGAAGCCTGTTCTTCAGGCTGTGGTTCTTTTATTGAAACCTTTGCTACTTCGTTAAATTATGATGTCAAAACGTTTGCCCAAACTGCTTTGAGCGCTCAAGCACCTGTTGATCTTGGCTCAAGATGTACGGTTTTTATGAATTCTAAAGTGAAACAAGTCCAAAAGGAAGGTGCTTCAGTTGGTGATATCTCAGCTGGCTTGTCGTATTCCGTAATTAAAAATGCATTGCATAAAGTAATTAAAGTGCGGCGCCCGGAAGAATTAGGCCAAAAAATCGTCTGTCAAGGAGGGACTTTTTATAATGAAGCGGTATTGCGAGCGTTTGAATTAATCAGTGAGCGAGAAGTCGTTCGTCCTTCCATCGCCGGCTTGATGGGCGCGTATGGCGCCGCGTTAATCGCTTTGGAAAATTATGAAATCGGCGACGAAACGACACTCCTTTCATTAGCAGAATTAGCTGATTTTTCGGCAACAAACGAATTCACGCATTGTGGTCTATGTGAAAATAACTGTCGCTTAACCGTTACCATGTTTTCAGATGGCCGTCAATTCATTACTGGCAATCGTTGTGAACGAGGCGCACGAATTAAAGTAAAAAAAGAAGACCGCAAAGTAAATCTGGTGGACTATAAATACCGTCGTTTGTTTCATTATCGGTCATTGCGCGCCACTAAAGCGCCTCGTGGTCGAATTGGGCTACCGCGAGTATTGAATATGTATGAAAATTATCCTTTATGGCATACTTTTTTTACTGAACTAGGCTTTTGCGTCGAACTTTCTCCTCGTTCAAATAAAGAGATTTATGAAGCCGGAATTGAAACCATTCCTAGCGATACCATTTGTTATCCAGCCAAAATGGTTCATGGACATATTCAAGCTTTAGTTGCTGCTAAAGTTCCATTAATTTTTTATCCTGGTGTGGTTTATGAACAACAAGAATCGGCTCAAGCAGACAATCATTTTAACTGTCCTATTGTACAAAGTTATCCCGAGGTCATTCGACTAAATGTTGACGCGATTAGAGACGGCGCAGTAGACTATCGTAATCCTTACATCAATTTGGCTGATGAAGCTGCGGTTGCCGCAGTCTTAACGCAAACTTTTGCAGATTTAGGCATCACCGGTGAAGAAATTCAACAGGCATTGCGTCACGGCTATAAAGAATTGGCGGCCTTTAAAAAAGAGCTCCAAGCAAAAGGTGAAGCTACAGTGGCGATGTTAGCGCAAAAAGGTGAGCGAGGCATGGTGTTATCCGGTCGACCTTATCATATTGATCCGGAAATCAACCATGGAATCGCTGAAGTCATCACTCAAGAAGGCTTTCATGTGTTAACTGAAGATAGCATCTCTCACTTAGGTGATGTCGGTAATTTACGGGTTGTCAATCAGTGGGTCTATCATTCACGCCTTTATGCTGCCGCTCGTGTTGTGGCTAAAATGAAAAACCTTGAACTTGTACAATTGAATTCATTCGGCTGTGGCTTGGATGCTGTCACTACAGATCAAGTAGCTGAAATAATGGAAAAAGCTGGCAAAATATATACCGTATTAAAAATTGACGAAGGTGCTAATTTGGGTGCAATCCGTATCCGGCTGCGCTCATTAAAAGCCGCTGTCAATGAACGGGCAACAAAACCTTTTGTTCCGAAAGCTGTAAGGAAGGAACCGGGAAAAATTAGTTTTACAAAGGAAATGAAAAAAAGTCACACCTTGCTTTTACCGATGCTTAGTCCGATTCATCAAACGGGTTTAGTAGATGTTGCCTTAAAGGCTTCTGGCTACAACGTGGTTTGTTTGCCAGCTCAAGATAAAGCTGCCATCAACGTTGGCTTAAAATATGTCAATAACGATGCTTGCTACCCGGCAATTATTTCTATCGGTCAATTGGTTGCGGCTTTAGAAAGCGGCGCCTATGATTTGCAAAATACCAGCGTTTTAATGACGCAAACCGGCGGCGGTTGTCGGGCAACCAATTATATCCCTTTATTACGTAAAGCATTAGCTGATGCCGGTTTTCCACAAGTTCCAGTGGTTTCAATTTCCATGGGGAACAAAGGTGTTGAATCAAATCCAGGGTTTAAGTTTACCTTACCAATGCTGAAACGTTTAGTAGTTGCTTTTTTATACGGGGATTTATTTGAACGTGTAGTTTATCGGACACGACCTTATGAATATGAAGCAGGGACGATTGATCGGCTGCATCAATATTGGCTACAGCGAGTAAAAGGCAATGTTTGCAATGGCTCCTTTACACAATTTAATTATTTAATGAAAAAAATTATCCGAGAATTTGATGAAGTACCGCTGCGAGATCATTCCAAGCCAAAAGTTGGTGTTGTAGGAGAAATTTTAGTTAAGTACTCGCCAACGGCTAACAATGATTTAATCCGTCTGTTGGAAGCCGAAGGAGCCGAAGTCGTCGTGCCAGAGATTGTCGGCTTTATGAATTATTCTTTATACAACCAAATTTGGGAATATCAACATCTTGGAAAATCTAAGCAGAGTAAGCGCTTGGCAGAATTCGCATTAAAAATAATTGAATTCGTTGAAAAACCACTGGATAAAGCATTGCGTAAATCACATCGTTTTGAGGGAGTAAGTTCCATTCATACAATGGCTCATGATGCACAAGCGATTCTCTCAATTGGGAATCATACTGGTGAAGGTTGGTTTTTAACGGCAGAAATGATTGAACTTTTAAAACATGACGTGAACAACATTGTATGTCTCCAACCATTTGGCTGTCTGCCAAATCATATTGTCGGCAAGGGAGTAATGAAAGAGCTACGACGACAATACCCCAAAGCAAATATTGCGGCAATTGATTATGATCCCGGTGTTTCTGTAGTGAACCAGTTAAACCGGATCCGGCTGATGATGGCAACTGCACATAAAATGCAAAAAAAGACGACAAGTTAAAATATGAAAGCTGTTGTAACCACAATTAACTAACAAAGTTGAGAACTTCCCAGGATAAAAATGCGGCTTAGTATATCGGTCTTATTTTTATAGCTAAAACAAAAAATATTAAAAAGGAATTATTCTTAATTGTTTTGAAAATGTGGTTGTTTACGAAATATATACCAGTTATAATAAAAAGGAGCGTAAAAAAAGGAGGGAAATAAAATGGATTCCAGTGTACCAATTTACATTCAGATACACGATGCCATTAAAGCGGACATTGAAAAAGGCCTTTGGAAAATCGGTGATCGATTACCGTCAGAACGGGAATTAGCCTTAAAATTCAATGTTAGCCGCATGACATTACGGCAAGCAATTCAAACCTTAGCAGATGAAGGGATTTTAGAACGCAAAATTGGTTCTGGAACCTACGTTGCAAGAAAAAAAGTTCAAGAAAGAATGACTGGCACCACTAGTTTTACGGATATCATGCTCTCGCAAAACCGGACACCGTCCAGTCGAACCATCTCTTACTTTGTTACCAAACCAAGTTCCAGTGAAATGGAAATGCTACAGTTATCAGAAGAAGAATCAATTTTGCGGATGGAACGAATTCGTTATGCCGATGAAATCGCAATTTGCTTTGAAGTGGCAAGTATTCCATATTCTCTAGTATCTCAATACACTAAAGCGGAGATCTCACATTCCTTGTATAAAACACTCGAAGAAAAAGGCGGCAATAAAATCGGTCACGCCAACCAAACGATCTCTGCCATGCTAGCCTCAGAACAAATTGCGGAATATCTGGAGCTCAAACGAGGAGATGCTATTTTACGTTTGCGACAAATTTCGTATTTCGAAACCGGTCAGCCATTTGAGTATGTACGCACACAATACGCTGGGAATCGTTTTGAATTTTACTTGGAAAAATAAAAACACCTGCAGTTTCTCTGTTGTTGGGAAAGCTGCCGGTGTTTCTTTTTTATTGGTTCAAGTTAATTTTTTTGGTGATTAAATAAAAGATACAACCGCCAACAGTCATTGATAAGAATTCACCAATGGCAACTGTCAGCCATGTATAGAAGAAGGGCAGCTGATAAAATAAAGTGAGAGAAGCTGCTACTGTAAACATCGAGACGGAAAAAATAACTGCAGTCGTCACCATTTTGCTAATTAAGCGGCGTTGGTGTTTTATCATCGCATAACTCAGCCATAATACAATACAAGTAGATAAACTACCGCTAAGCACATCGACGAATCCTAAAGGTGATTGAAGATTAGCAAGGGCAACTCCTAAGGTAATAGACCAGATATATCGTTTATTGAATATGCCTAAGTAGTTAAACATCTCGGATAAACGAAGTTGAATGGCACCAAAACTAAAAGGTGCCAAAGCTAGGGTTGTCACTACATACAGTGCAGTAATTAGCGCCATTTTGGCGATTACTGCGGCAGAAATTCGACGAGTCTGTAGGTTGGATGGTTGATTCATTTGTCATTCTCCTTTGTAAAACAGAAACCTGTTTTAGTAATAACCATGACCAAAGGAAGGGCGTGAAGCCAACTGAAGTGCCATGGTGTGAGTAGTTTCACTAATCATCATCATACTGAAAGCTTGTACAACTGTAAAGGGTTTTTTACTTTTCTAACCAGCCGCCGTCAATTGGAAAGACGCTGCCGTGAATATAATCAGCACAGTTACTGGCTAAGAATAGGGTTAAAGCAGCAACTTCTGACGGTTGAGCCCAGCGACCAGCCGGCGTTTCTTTTGCCACCCAAGCAGCCAGCTCGGCGGTACCAGCAAAATCAGCTGCATTCATCGGAGTTTTAATCGCTCCAGGGGCAATTGCATTGGCGCGAATACCATATTTAGCATAATCCAGATCTACTTGCTTGGTATAACCGATAATGGCATGCTTGGCGGTCGTGTAAGCTGCACCGCCGCCACCTGCTACGAGACCAGCAATTGAAGCCATGTTGATGATTACCCCTTGTTTTTGTTGAATAAACTGCGGTAAAACAGTATTTGTTGTATGGAAGCTACCTTTAACATTGGTGTTCATTACTCGTTCCCATAACTTCTCAGAAGTCTCTAGCGTAGGCTTGTAAGCATCTAAAATACCCGCAGTATTTACTAAGACATCAATTGTTCCAAAGCGCTGATTGGCTAAATAAACTGCTTGTTGTACTTGCTGTAACTGACTGACATCTCCTGGAAAATAATCAAATTGGCCAGGATGGTGTTTAACTCGTTGAGCAGTGGCAGCTAAACCGACTGGATCAATATCCAGGGCAAAAACGTTCGCACCTTGCTCAGTGAAAGCCTGCGCTTGGGCTTGACCGATACCAGAAGCTGCTCCTGTTATCCAAATATGTTTTCCTTGATATTCCGTAAAATTCATCAGTAACTCCTTTCTAAGTTTTGTTCGATAAAAAAGACGAAAGGGAGCAACCTGAAAGTCGTTAAGACAAGGTTCTACTCCCTGCAAATTAGACAGCCATTAGCTTAAGGCAAAAAGCATAAATAGCGGCTGTCTTAATATTGGTTTTTACCGAATCTCGTTTGCTCTGGTATTTTATGATAGCACCATTGAATCGTAGTGTTTAATTTTCTGCGACAATTTCCCAGTCATTGGCTAGGATATCGCAAGGCGTTGGTGAAAACATGCTGTATCCTTCATCAGATGTTTTGATCAAAAAGTAAGGAGTCACTTGTAAAAATTCTCCAGAGGAAGTGCCGATCTCATCGCGCAATTCAATAAACAGCTCATAACCACTCCAGCCTTTACGAACGGCTTTAGCTCCTTGTTTAATCCGAGGTAAAACGGCTTCAAAAGTCATCTCTGATAGCTCCTTTTTATTCTATAATTGGTTGTTCATAATAGCTTGTCGGTCCATTTTCAAGTGTCACTTGTCCATTTAACAGCTCAACAACTGCTGCAGAAAACATTGGTACTTCTATTTCATCCACTAAACAAATTAATTGAATACACTCAGTATAGATCGTCTCTTTTATAGTATAAGCTCCATTTTCTAAAAAGGATTGTAATTTTCCTAAAAGTGGATAACTAATCGTAATTGTCACGGCTTGTTGCAGTTTGCCGATCACCAGACCGATTTCACCAATTGTGTGGGAAACTGCCTGTCCATAAGCCCGGATTAAGCCACCCGTACCTAATTTAATGCCGCCAAAGTAACGACTCACGACGGCCGCTACATTTTGCAGCTCTTTTTTTTTTAAAACTTCCAGCATTGGCATACCAGCAGTTCCGCTTGGCTCACCATCGTCATTGCTTCGTTGTAATTGATTGTCTGCTCCAATAACAAAGGCGCTACAATTGTGGTTTGCTTTCCAATGTTCTTTTTTCTTTGCATCAATGAACGCTTTGGCAGCTGCTTCGGTATCAACCCGTTTTAATGTGCAAATAAAGCGTGATTTTTTAATTTCGATTTCACTGATGCCATCTGCTTTAATCGTACGGTACGTTTTTTGCATACGCTCGTCCTTTACTTTGAGAATAACTTTAGTATAAAAAAGAAACGAGAGCAGTGCAACTTTTTCTCAAAAATAAACGAATGCCAATTTGAAAATTCGTGCTTTTATGCGATAATAAAAAGAAAAGGGAGTGAGTGAAATGGAACGCACACGTCAAAAAAAATATGACAGCATCACCCACTATTTAAAAGCTAATGGCGGTTCACAAGTTACCTTGACTTTTACGCAGTTTGACGAACTTCTTTTTCCTCATTCGGGCTTACCGAAAACGGCCAGAACAGAAATTGACTGGTGGGCTAACGACTACAAACATCCGGAAAAAGGGGCGTACGGTTGGTTAAATGCTGGCTACCAAGTTATCCAAGTGAATTTTGACAAAGAATATGTAGTATTTAATAAATTATTAAAATCTACATGGCTTGTTTAAATAAAGAATGAATCCGCTTTAAAAAACAGTCTTCGTTGACAAATAAGCGGGATCATTTATAATTAATATACTATACTTCATTTCGCCAAACGTCGAAAGCCCAAGGGTGATGACTATGATAAAAAAGGAGTGTTACAAATGGCAAAAAAGACGATTATGCTGGTTTGTTCTGCGGGGATGAGTACAAGTTTGCTAGTCACTAAAATGCAAAAAGCTGCCGCAGCAGAAGGAATTGAAACTGATATCTTTGCAGTCTCTGCTTCAGAAGCTGACAACAGCTTAGAAACCAAACCTGTGGATGTATTGCTTTTAGGTCCGCAAGTTCGCTTTATGAAAGGTGATTTTGAAAAGCGTTTAGCACCAAAAGGAATTCCGTTAGAAGTGATCAACATGGCAGATTATGGAATGATGAATGGTGAAAAAGTATTACAACAAGCGCTAACATTGATCAAAGAAGAAAATTGAGTGCTTCAATGATTTTTACAATTACCTTTTTTATAAAAATGGAGAACCAGCTAGGCGGAAAGTGAAAAATATTTTCCTCTAGCTTTTTTTATAGTTTTAATGAAAAAAAGACCTACTTGCGTAACTTATAAGTAAGGGAGGTTTGTGATGGAATATTTATGGGTAAGAAAGGTCTTAAAGGAGGAATGTAAAGGAAGCTTTTCAGTAGCAACTCAAGTTTTTCCCGCCTTTCAGCAGCTGAATCATTTAAAAGGTAAGTGCTTTCGCTGCAGTACAATCATTGACAAACAACGAACGATGCTACCAACGGGTACTTATTATTGCAGTAACTGTATTCAATTGGGAAGGGTCACCTCAGATGCTTATTTTTATCATTTACCAGAGCCGCCTTTACAAGCTAGAGCTGTGTTATTCAATTGGCAGGGTAATTTGACTGCGGGGCAACAAAAGGTGTCCGCTCAGCTTAGACAAGCAGTGGCAAAGAAAGCTCCGCATTTAATTTGGGCAGTGACTGGCGCCGGAAAAACCGAGATGTTGTTTGCGACCTTGCATGAAAAATTACAAAAAGGTGCTCGCATTGCCCTTGCTTCACCTAGAGTGGACGTTTGTTTAGAGCTTTATCCGCGGATCCAAGCAGTTTTTCCAAAAGAAACAATTGCTTTATTACATGGGCAGCAAACGGCAGAATATCGCTATACTAAGTTGGTAATTTGCACGGTTCATCAGTTGTGGCGCTTTTATCAAGCCTTCGATCTTTTAATCGTAGATGAAGTGGATTCTTTTCCTTTTGTAAATAACCGTCCTCTTTATTATGGTGTACAACAAGCGCTTAAAACTTCTGGCAGTCTGGTTTATTTAACAGCTACGCCCACTAAAGAATTACAAGTTCAAATCAAAAAGAAATTGTTAGGAGTAAGTGTCTTACCAGCTCGCTATCATCGTCGTTTACTTCCAGTACCTAATTTAATGTGGTGCAGCCATTGGCAACAAGTTTCTCACACACACAGCTTAAAAAAAGTATTGGCATTGATTCAACGCTTAATCAAACAAAACAAAGTCTTGCTATTTTGTCCCAGTATCAAATTGATTAAACTATTGTATGAACAGCTTTCAACAGCTTTTCCGCAACAATCTGTGGAAATGGTTTATGGCGATGATAACGCTCGACTTGAGAAAGTGAAAGCAATGAGACAAGAACAAGTGGATCTTTTGATTACCACAACCATATTGGAACGAGGGGTAACTTTTGAGCGAGTTTCTGTTATTGTTTATGGAGCAAATCATCAAGTGTTTTCCGCTGCTGCTTTAGTGCAAATTGCTGGCCGAGTCGATCGGCGTTGGCATTATACAGAGGGGGAAGTTTGGTTTTTACACAGCGGACGTACGCAAGCACTTAACGAAGCTGTTCAACAAATTAAACATATGAATTATTTAGCAAAAGCGGAGGGATTGATTGATGAAGTGTAATTATTGTGGGCAAGCACAACAAAATAAGTTGTCACTTAAACAAATTTTTTCCTTCACAGCTCTTGTCACAGAAGGAATGTGCCAAAAGTGTCAGGCACAATTTCACCTGCTTTGCCCTGAAAAAAGTTGTCAAGGGTGTCATCGGCCTTCGGAAACACAGTATTGTTTAGATTGTCAAAAATGGCAACAGCTTTATCCGGATTATGATTTTCATCACGATGCCTTATATCAATACGATCAAGCTATGCAAGAGTGGATGAAAGCTTACAAGTTTCAAGGAGCCTATCATCTAAAGAGTAGCTTTGCTTTACCGTTAAAAAAATATTTTGCTACGAAGCGCTCGTGGTTTGTCGTACCAATTCCCGTTAGTCAACAGCGTAGAATCCAACGAGGTTTCAATCAAGTTGAAGGCTTGCTTGATGGAGCTGGAATTGCCTATCACCTGTTCCTTGAACGTATAGTTGATGATTTACCGCAAGCACAACGAACACGACAACAGCGTTTAACCCTTAAACAGCCTTTTCAGGTTTCACCAAAATTTAAAGAAAAAATAAAAAATTGCTCTATCTTGTTGGTGGATGATATCTATACTACCGGCCGTACTTTATTTCATGCTGCTGACAGTATTCGAAAATATCAGCCAAAACAAGTTCAATCTTTTTCGTTGGCACGATAACGGAAGAAAGCCCGAAATGTAACCGCAATTTTGTTGGCAAATGAAGGAGATTTAGATATAATGTAGATAAGAAGAAAGGAACGAAGAGTGGTCCTTTAATTCTTTCTTTATTGGTAAATGAAAGGGGTAAGATGCTTATGTTTAGATATAACGTACGTGGTGAAAATATCGAGGTTACCGCAGCGATTCGTGACTACGTAGAAAAAAAGGTTGGCAAATTAGAAAGATATTTCAGTGATTCACCAGAAGCAACAGTACATGTGAATTTAAAAGTTTACACTGAAAAAACAGCAAAAGTGGAGGTAACGATTCCGCTACCTTATCTAGTACTCCGGGCAGAAGAAACTTCTCCTGACCTTTATGCAAGCATCGATCTAGTCGTCGACAAATTAGAACGTCAAATACGCAAGTTCAAAACAAAAATCAATCGTAAATCTCGTGAAACAGGTTTAAATACTGCGAAAGCTGCGATCTTTTTAAATGGAGAAGATACAGAAGATACTTCTTCAGAACTTGATATTGTGCGGACCAAGCGCCTATCATTAAAACCAATGGATAGTGAAGAAGCCGTTTTACAGATGAACATGTTAGGTCACAATTTCTTTATCTTTGAAGATGCAGAAACTAATGGAACTAGCATTGTTTACCGCCGTAAAGATGGCAAATATGGACTAATTGAAACAGATTAACACAACCTGCCAAGTTATGGCTGAGCAGTTTTTAGCAAAATCAAAAATAAGACTGACCCTTATCGATGCATAAGACAGTTGCCTATAGGTACCTCATTGGTTCTTAGAAAATCAGAGAACCAATGAGGTTCCTTTTACATCAAAGAAATGATTCTGTGGAAAGAACAACAGGCATTACCTGTACGGTCATTTGCTAAACTGTGGTTTTTAGTAAACTTAGATAATTAAACTACGGCTAAACACATTACATTTTTCATTCTGAGCCCTACATAATTTGAATATTTTTGTGAGAATTGAATCAAAACACATGAAATTAAAGAGAAACGGTTTTCTTTCCAAGCAAGTAGTGATAAAATAAATGAGATAATTGTGCTCATTGTACAAAAAATAAATTGAGTTAATCGAAAGGAACACGGTATACACATGGCAAATTTTTTAAGAAAAATGATTGAAAACGATAAAAAAGAACTAAAACGATTAGACGGCATCGCCAACAAAATTGAACAATTGGCCGCTGATATGGAACGTTTAAGCGATGAAGAACTGCGAGCAAAAACAGATGAGTTTAAAGCACGCTACCAAAAGGGCGAAACATTGGATCAACTTCTGCCTGAAGCCTTTGCTGTGGTTCGGGAAGCTGCTAAACGAGTGCTAGGTTTATACCCTTATCACGTTCAGTTGATGGGAGGTATTGTGCTTCACGATGGCAATATTCCTGAGATGCGAACAGGGGAAGGAAAAACGTTAACAGCAACCATGCCTGTTTATTTAAATGCGCTATCTGGCGAAGGTGTGCACGTAGTAACAGTCAATGAATATTTAGCTACACGTGACTCTAACGAAATGGGTGAATTATATAACTTTTTAGGCTTGAGCGTTGGCTTGAATATCAATTCAAAGACGTCAGAAGAAAAACGGGCTGCTTATAATTGTGATATTACTTACAGTACCAATAATGAATTAGGCTTTGACTACCTCCGCGATAATATGGTTGTTTATCGCAATCAAATGGTACAACGGCCGTTGAATTATGCAATTGTCGATGAAGTAGATTCCATTTTGATCGATGAAGCGAGAACGCCGTTAATTATTTCCGGCCAAGCGGAAAAATCTACTGCCTTGTACACACGCACTGATAATTTTGTCAAGCGATTGAAAGAAGATGAAGACTACAAGATTGATATTCAATCAAAAACAATTGGTTTAACCGAAACAGGAATTGAAAAAGCTGAAGCAACCTTTGGATTAGACAATTTATATGACATTGAAAATACTGCATTAACGCACCACTTAGATCAAGCATTGCGCGCAAATTATATTATGATCCGCGACATTGATTACGTAGTACAAGAAGGAAAAGTGTTAATTGTTGACCAATTTACCGGTCGAATTATGGATGGACGTCGTTATTCTGACGGGTTGCATCAAGCGATTGAAGCCAAAGAAGGCGTGGAAATCGAAGACGAAACCAAAACGATGGCGACTATTACGTTCCAAAACTACTTCCGGATGTATAAGAAATTAGCCGGTATGACAGGTACAGCCAAAACCGAAGAAGAAGAATTCCGGGAAATCTATAACATTCAAGTTATTCAAATTCCAACAAATCGTCCTGTTATTCGCGATGACAAATCAGACTTATTGTATCCAACGCTAAAAAGTAAATTTAATGCGGTAGTTGAAGATATTAAAGAACGTCATCTAAAAGGACAACCAGTGCTGGTAGGTACTGTAGCTGTTGAAACATCTGAATTGCTGTCTGAAAAACTAAATGCAGAAAAAATCCCACATGAAGTGTTAAATGCGAAAAACCACTTCAAAGAAGCCGAAATTATCATGAATGCCGGTCAAAAAGGAGCAGTGACTATCGCCACTAACATGGCCGGTCGTGGTACCGACATTAAGTTAGGCCTAGGTGTCGTTGAATTAGGTGGTTTGGCAGTTATCGGGACTGAACGTCATGAATCTCGCCGTATTGATAACCAGCTAAGAGGTCGTGCTGGTCGTCAAGGGGATCCAGGGGTATCTCAATTTTATCTTTCTTTGGAAGACGATTTAATGAAACGCTTTGGTTCTGAACGCATTAAAACGTTCTTGGAACGCATGAATATTCAAGAATCTGATGCCGTTATTCAAAGTAAAATGTTTACTCGACAAGTGGAATCAGCACAAAAACGAGTTGAAGGAAATAACTACGACACCCGAAAAAATGTCTTACAATACGATGACGTGATGCGTGAACAACGGGAAGTAATCTACGCACAACGACAAGAAGTCATCATGGAAGAAAACGACCTGACTGAAATTTTGATGAATATGGTCAAACGAACTATTGAACGAGTAGTCGAAAGTCACACACAATTGGAAAAAGAAGACTGGAATCTTGAAGGTATCGTTGATTTTGCCAGTTCAGCATTAGTTCATGAAGATACGATTACTGTAGCTGATTTAAAAGGAAAAACACCGGACGAAATCAAAAGCTATCTAATGGAGCGAGCACAGACAGTCTATGACGTGAAAGCAGGTCAATTAAACGGACAAGAACAAATGCTTGAATTCCAAAAAGTCGTTATCTTACGAGTAGTAGACACCAAGTGGACCGACCACATTGATGCGATGGATCAATTGCGCCAATCAGTTGGCTTGCGGGCATACGGTCAAAACAATCCGCTAGTTGAATACCAAACAGAAGGCTATTCAATGTTTGAAGCGATGGTCGGAGCGATTGAATATGAAGTTACACGCTTATTTATGAAATCTGAAATTCGCCAAAATGTGCAGCGTGAACAAGTGGCTCAAGGTGAAGCAACTTATGCTGAAACAGAAGATGCAACCAGTCAAAGTGACACTACGGCGAAAAAACAGCCTGTCCATGTGGAAAAAATCGGCCGCAATGAACCATGTCCGTGCGGTAGTGGGAAGAAGTTTAAAAACTGTCACGGTCGGCAACGGTAGTAGTGGTAAATACTGAACGCCTTTACGGCAGACGCTCACAAAGGTTTAGAGCCTCTGCTGCTATAAGCCGAATGGAAAGCTGGTTAATATAGCTGCTCCTTTCTGTTTGAGAGTGTGGGACATAAGTCATTCGCCTTATGTTCTACACTCCTTTCATTGTACTACTAAAGAAAGAAGGAATGATTATGGAAAACGCAGAAATTCGTTCCATCCTTGACGAAATGGAACAAAAAATCTCAAGCTTCAGGAGGTCTCTTTGACTTAGAACAGTTAGAAGAAGACATTGCAGAAGCTGAAGACCGTATGAGTGAACCGGGTTTTTGGGATCACACGGAAGCGGCACAACAACTAATTAATAAAACGAATGTCCGCAAAGAAAAGTATCAACAATTTCATCATTTTGTGAGTGAACTGGAAGAATTAAATGTCATGTTTGAATTACAGCTAGAAGAATATGATGAAGAGATTCAACAAGAGCTAGAAGAACGGTTACGCCGGCTAAATGAACAGCTAAACACCTATGAATTAGCTTTGCTGTTGGACGAGCCTTATGATAAAAATAATGCGATTATGGAGCTTCATCCGGGAGCCGGTGGTACAGAGTCACAAGACTGGGGCAGTATGCTACTGCGTATGTATATTCGCTGGGCGGAAAGTCACGGCTTTCAAGTTGAAACCTTGGATTATCAAGCCGGTGAAGAAGCGGGCATTAAAAGTGTTACATTATTGATCAAAGGTTACAACGCATATGGCTTCTTGAAATCCGAAAAAGGCGTTCATCGACTAGTGCGTATTTCACCCTTTGATTCGGCGAAGCGACGTCATACATCCTTTTGTTCTGTAGATATTATGCCGGAACTAGATGAAACCATCGAAATTGAAATCAATCCTGATGATTTAAAAATAGACACGTATCGGGCTAGCGGCGCCGGCGGACAACACATTAATAAAACGGAATCCGCTGTTCGAATTACGCACCTTCCTACTGGTACAGTTGTTGCCAGTCAAGCGCAACGTTCTCAATTAAAAAATAGAGAACAGGCTATGGGCATGTTGAAAGCTAAATTATACCAACTTGAAATGGAAAAGAAAGCTCAAGAAGCTGCCAGTCTAAGAGGAGAACAGATGGAAATTGGCTGGGGCTCTCAAATCCGTTCTTACGTTTTTCATCCTTATTCTATGGTTAAAGATCATCGAACCAATTGTGAGACTGGTAACGTCCAAGCAGTGATGGATGGGGACTTAGAGGGGTTTATCGATGCTTACTTAAAGCAACGATTATCCTAATTGCTTCATACAAATGAAATGGAATTGTAACCTCTTGAAAGAGTTTTGCAATATATCCATGTTATAATAAACAGTATTCAAGTAAAAGAGATGGAGAGAAACGCCATGATTGAAATGAAAGACGTGATGAAGAA
This sequence comes from Enterococcus faecalis, assembly GCA_051295955.1. Taxonomy (GTDB): domain Bacteria; phylum Bacillota; class Bacilli; order Lactobacillales; family Enterococcaceae; genus Enterococcus; species Enterococcus faecalis_A. The sequence goes on from JBPDWA010000006.1 coordinate 187,221, forward strand.
ATATTCTAATGGCACAACTGCGATTCGCAATCTTACGATAAAAATTGACCAAGGCGAATTTGTGTACGTCGTTGGACCTTCAGGTGCTGGCAAATCAACCTTTATCAAGCTAATGTATCGTGAAGAAAAAGCTACGAAAGGAAATTTGACAGTAGCTGGTCACGATTTAATTCGTATAAAAAATCGGGAAGTTCCATACTTGCGCAGAGAAATCGGCATTGTCTTCCAAGACTACAAATTGTTATCTAAAAAAACAGTCTATGAAAACGTAGCGTATGCCATGCAAGTAATTGGCCGCCGCCCACGTGAAATAAAAAAAAGAGTAATGGAAGTTTTAGACTTAGTCGGATTAAAACATAAAGTTCGAGTTTTCCCAAGCGAATTATCCGGCGGTGAACAGCAACGAGTTTCCATTGCCCGTGCGATTGTCAACACACCGAAAGTTTTGATTGCCGATGAGCCAACAGGAAATTTAGACCCGGAAAATTCCTGGGAGATTATGAAATTATTAGATAGAATTAATGCACAAGGGACGACTGTCGTAATGGCAACCCATAATAGTACCATCGTTAATACCATTCGTCATCGGGTTATTGCGATCGAAAATGGACGCATTATTCGCGATCAAGCGGAAGGAGAATATGGCTACGATGATTAGAACGTTCTTCGCTCATTTATCAGAAAGTATCAAAAGTTTAAAACGAAACGGCTGGATGACCGTTGCCTCTGCTAGTGCTGTCACCATCACTTTAGTGCTGGTGGGCATTTTTATGGCAGTTATTTTCAATGCAACGAAATTAGCTAAAGACATAGAAGAAAATGTGACTGTTTCAGTGTTTGTTGATATTGGCACCAACAAGCAAGAAATGAAAACTCTTGAGAAGAAATTAAAAGCTCTTCCTAAAGTAGAAACTATTTCTTACTCCAGCAAAGATCAACAATTAAAAAAAATCCAAGAACAAATGGGCGATGCTTGGAACCTGTTTGAAGGGGACAGCAATCCGCTTTATGACGTTTATTACGTCCAAGCCAAAGAACCAGCTGATACGAAAAAAATCGCGAAGGAAGCTGGAAAATTACCAAGTGTATTCAAAGCAGACTACGGCGGCGTCAACTCAGATAAAATCTTCAAGATTGCTGAAGCAGTACGGACTTGGGGGCTGGGAGCAGCCTTGTTATTACTTTTTGTGGCTGTTTTCTTAATTTCAAATACTATTCGTATTACGATTTTATCTCGCCAAAGAGAAATCCAAATCATGCGTCTAGTGGGGGCTAAAAACAGCTTTATTCGTTGGCCTTTCTTCATTGAAGGAGCTTGGATCGGTTTGTTGGGCTCAATCATTCCAATTGTGATTATGACCTTTGGTTATCAGCAAGTCTACAATATTTTCAATAAGCAGTTACTACAATCGAACTATTCAATGCTTCATCCAAGCGATTTTATTTGGAAAATTAATATTTTAATGATAGTTGTAGGTATGGTTATCGGTTCATTAGGTTCTGTAATCTCTATGCGTCGCTTCTTGAAATTTTAATCTAAAAAAATTATTTATTGATCTCTAAAAGTTAACGTAATTCGTTAACTTTTAGAGGTTCTTTTATTTCTTTTCTGCTTTTTCTTTACTTCCGCTAATAAATTCGCTATTCTTTAAAAGGGATAAGGATGAAGAATTGGGGTGAATCCATGGGTTTTGTTACGGGTAATTTTTTCTTTTTTATTTTAATTATCAATATATTGCTTTCATTAATTATTGTCTTTCGGGAACGGCGGCAAACAGCACAGACTTGGTCCTGGTTGCTGGTGCTGATGTATATTCCGGTATTGGGCTTTATTTTATATATTTTTTTTGGTCGTGGTATCACGAAAGATCGTATCTTTGATATGAAGATGCAGCCAAAACTTGGTTTGAATACTGAAATAGAAAGAGAACGTCAAGCTTTACAGCGGGGACTTTTTCCTCATCCGCCTACTGGTGAAGTAGAGCCCAAACAGCTGATTTATATGCTGACAGTATTTGAGAGCATGCTTTACACTACCAACAATGAGGTTCAGTTGTTTACAGACGGTGAAAAAAAATTTGACGCTCTATTAGCCGATATTGCCCAAGCTAAAAAACACATCCATATGGAATATTACATTTATCGAGGAGATCACTTAGGTCAAAAAGTACGACAAGCATTAGTGGCTGCGGCGAAACGAGGCGTACAAGTGCGTGTATTATTGGATGCTTGGGGCTCAAATAAAGTAAACATGAAATTCTTCCAGCCGCTAACAGAAGCTGGTGGTGAAGTAGCGTTTTTCTTTCCACTTTTTGTTCCCTACTTAAATCCTCGAATTAATTATCGAAACCATCGTAAAATTGTTGTTATTGATGGGGAGATTGGCTATACCGGTGGCTTTAATGTAGGTGATGAATACTTAGGTAAGGTGAAAAAATTTGGCTATTGGCGTGATAATCACTTGCGCATTCATGGCGAAGCCGTTTATAGCTTACAGAACCGTTTTTTGATGGATTGGAATTCACAGCATACTAAGGAATTAAGATATGAAGACACCTATTTTCCTCCGATTCAAACCAATGGTCATAAAGCAGTCCATATTGTAACCAGTGGACCAGATTCAGAACATGAACAAATTAAAATGGTTTATTTAAAAATGATTTCCTTGGCTAAAAAAGAAATTTTGATTCAAACGCCGTATTATATTCCCGATGCTTCAATCCATGAAGCCTTAAAGCTGGCTTTACTTTCCGGTGTGAAAGTGCGGATTCAAATTCCTAACAAGCCGGACCATATGATGGTTTATTGGGCGACTTATTCATTTGCCGCTGAGCTTTTAGAGTACGGCGCCATTATTGAAACATACGAAAATGGCTTCATCCATGCTAAGACGATGATTATTGATGAAGGGATTGTTTCAGTGGGATCTGCTAACATTGACGTGCGTTCTTTCCGCCTTGACTTTGAAGTGAACACATTAATCTATGACCAAAGTTTCGCACAAGCAGTTCGTGCTGCCTTTTATGAAGATTCTAAAGTCTCTTTTTTACTTACAAAAGCTAAATATCAACGAAGAGGCATTAAGATTAAACTGAAAGAAGGTTTGGCACGTCTAATTTCACCTTTGTTGTAAGGTATAGATGTTTAAATCCTAAAGAGTATAACTGCCATCTCTAAATGGTTGTCTTGCTCTTTTTTTGTTATTTTATTTTATATTTCCCTTAGATAAGACATAAAATAACAACTTATAATGTTCATCCCTCGTAGACAATGGTAAAATAAGTTGATTGAATTGAATTTGGAGGAGTTACACAGCAATGAAAAAAAGCATACTACTACTATTTAGTTTAATAGGAATCTTACTATTATCTGGATGCGCCAAATGGATTGACCATGGCGAATCAATTACAGCCGTGGGCTCATCTGCGTTACAACCACTTGTTGAAACTGCTAGTGAAGATTATCAAAGTCATTATCCCGGTCGTTTCATCAATGTTCAAGGTGGCGGCAGTGGAACTGGCTTAAGTCAAGTCCAAGCAGGAGCGGTGGATATTGGGAATTCAGATTTATTCGCTGAAGAGAAAAAAGGCATTGATGCATCAAAATTAGTTGATCACAAAGTAGCAGTGGTCGGTATTACGCCAATTGTCAATAAAGGCGTGGCGATTTCTGATATTTCCATGGAAAACCTACGTAAAATCTTTCTCGGAGAAATTACCAACTGGAAAGAAATCGGTGGTAACGATCAAAAAATCGTTATCTTGAACCGAGCTGCTGGCAGTGGCACTCGCGCTACGTTTGAACGCTGGGTCTTAGACGGAAAAACCGCTATTCGGGCTCAAGAACAAGATTCCAGCGGGATGGTCCGTTCGATTGTAGCTGATACACCAGGTGCCATTAGTTATACGGCATTTTCTTATGTCAGTAATGACGTGAAACCCTTAAGCATTGCTGGCGTTCAACCCACTGATGAAAATGTTACTACCAATAAATGGTTGATTTGGTCTTATGAACACATGTATACCAAGGGAGCTCCTAAAGCCTTAACGGAAGACTTTTTAAATTTTATGTTATCTGAAGAGGTTCAAAATACGATCATTAAACAACTAGGGTATATTCCTGTAGCTCATATGAAAGTGACCCGTGACTGGCAGGGAAATCTTATTAAGTAAGTCGCCTTTACATTAAATTTACAAACTTAACGTAAGTTTTACATGTTATTAAAAGCAAATTGATCTAGGTACAGTACACTGGGTAAAGATGTAACGAGGAATCGTTTGAGGAGGAATTTTCTTGGAAGATGTACAAAAAAAGCTGCTGACTAAATCGAAAAGAGCACGAATGGATCAGCGTGGAAAATTTATTAGTTTTCTGTGTATTTTGTTGATTGTTATCGTGGTAGTTTCGATCTTTTATTTTGTTGCCAGCAAAGGGTTTGCGACGTTTTTTAAAGATAGAATTAATGTATTTGACTTTTTATTCGGCACTAGCTGGAATCCGGGAGCAACAGGTAGCAACGGCAAACCATTGGTTGGCGCTTTGCCAATGATTGCTGGTTCATTTCTGGTAACTTTTCTTTCAGCGATTGTTGCTACACCGTTTGCAATTGGAGCGGCTGTTTTCATGACTGAAATCTCGCCTAAAAGAGGCTCTAAATTTTTACAACCAGTCATTGAATTGCTGGTCGGTATCCCTTCAGTTGTGTATGGTTTTATCGGTTTATCAGTGATCGTTCCTTTTGTTCGTTCTCTGTTTGGCGGCACCGGGTTTGGGATATTAGCCGGAACCTTTGTTTTATTTGTCATGATTTTACCTACGGTCACAACAATGACTGTCGACGCCCTAAAAGCAGTGCCGCGTCATTATCGTGAAGCTTCTTTAGCTTTAGGGGCTACTCGTTGGCAAACGATTTACAAAGTCGTGCTAAGAGCTGCGGTTCCCGGAATTTTAACGGCTGTCGTGTTTGGAATGGCTCGCGCATTTGGTGAAGCCTTAGCCATTCAAATGGTTATCGGGAATGCTGCGATAATGCCTAGTAGCTTAACGACTCCCGCTTCAACTTTAACCAGTATTTTAACAATGGGTATCGGAAATACCATCATGGGTACGGTTGAAAATAACGTTCTTTGGTCCTTGGCGTTGATTCTCTTGTTGATGTCACTCTTCTTCAACATTGTTATTCGTCTGATTGGTAAGAAAGGAGCCTTAAAATAATGAACGCAAAAAAGGTCGATAAATTTGCTACGGGAGTCTTATATGCAGTTTCCGGAATCATTGTATTGATTTTGGCTGCCTTATTACTATATATTCTAGTGCGCGGGCTTCCCAATATTTCTTGGGACTTTTTAACGAAACCGTCTAAGGCTTACCAAACTGGCGGCGGTATCGGTATTCAATTGTTTAACTCGCTGTATCTACTGTTGATCACGATGTTGATTAGTTTTCCGATTTCATTAGGAGCAGGTATTTATTTGTCAGAATATGCGAAAAAAAATTGGCTCACAGATATCATTCGCACCTCAATTGAAATCCTTAGCTCTCTGCCTTCTGTGGTGGTTGGGTTATTCGGCTTCTTAGTCTTTGTCGTGCAAATCGGTTATGGTTTTTCGATTATTTCCGGCGCTTTGGCTCTGACTTTATTCAACTTGCCTTTACTCACAAGAAATGTTGAAGAATCCTTGAAAGCTGTCCACTACACCCAAAGAGAAGCTGGCTTAGCCTTAGGTTTGTCTCGTTGGGAGACAGTTATTAAAGTGGTAGTTCCAGAAGCATTACCGGGAATTTTAACTGGGGTTATTTTAAGTTCAGGTCGAATTTTTGGTGAAGCAGCCGCCTTAATTTATACAGCTGGACAAAGTGCACCTGCCTTGGATTTCAGCAATTGGAATCCATTAAGTATTTCCAGTCCTATCAGCATTTTCAGACAAGCCGAAACACTAGCCGTTCATATTTGGAAAATCAATACAGAAGGGACGATGCCAGATGGTGCGGCTGTTTCCGCCGGAGCATCAGCTGTACTAATTTTAGTCGTATTGCTATTTAATTTTGGGGCTCGTTTTATCGGTAATCGTCTCTATAAAAAAATGACATCAGCGTAAGATTAGGGGAATTAAAATGAAAGAATACAATTGGAATGAAACCAATATTCTCAAATTAAATCAGCAAAAAGTACCAGTCGCTTTACACACAGAAGACTTACATGTTTTTTATGGCGAAAACGAAGCGATTAAAGGGGTTGACTTGCAATTTGAAAAAAACAAGATTACCGCTTTAATCGGGCCTTCCGGCTGTGGCAAATCTACGTATTTACGTTCCTTGAACCGTATGAATGACGGCATCGCCACTACTCGGGTCACAGGTAAAATTATGTATAAAGAAGTCGATGTCAATTCAAAAAAAGTGGATGTTTACGAAATGAGAAAACGCATCGGAATGGTCTTCCAACGTCCCAATCCTTTCAGTAAATCTATTTATGAAAATATAACATTTGCATTGAAACAACATGGGAAAACGGATAAAAAGGAACTAGATGAGATTGTTGAAACAAGTTTGAAACAAGCTGCTTTATGGGATCAGGTCAAAGATAATTTGCAAAAAAGTGCATTAGCTTTGTCTGGTGGCCAACAACAGCGGCTATGTATCGCCCGAGCGATCGCTATGAAGCCGGATATCTTACTATTGGATGAACCGGCCAGCGCCCTTGATCCAATTTCAACTGGGAAAGTAGAGGAAACCTTAGTCAATCTAAAAGACGATTATACAATAATCATCGTTACACACAATATGCAACAAGCTGCTCGGATCAGTGACTACACCGCCTTTTTCTATTTAGGTAAAGTGATTGAATACGACTATACTCGAAAGATCTTCACGCGACCAAAAATCCAAGCTACAGAAGATTATGTTTCTGGACATTTTGGTTAGGAGGGGTACGATGACAAAAGAAATTATCTCATCAAAAGATTTGCATTTATACTACGGGAAAAAAGAAGCCCTGAAAGGCATTGATTTAACGATCAACCAAGGAGAAATCACCGCTATGATTGGCCCGTCCGGCTGTGGAAAGTCCACTTATCTACGCTGCTTGAATCGGATGAATGATCTGATTCCTGGTGTAACGATCACTGGCAGCGTCGTTTATAAAGGCAAAGATATTTATGGACCGAGAACAGACAATGTAGAACTGAGAAAAGAAATCGGCATGGTATTTCAACAGCCGAATCCATTTCCTTTTTCCGTCTATGAAAATGTTATTTACGGTCTACGTTTAAAAGGAGAAAAAAACAAGCAAGTATTGGATGAAGCTGTTGAGACGAGTTTAAAAGCAGCCGCTGTCTGGGAAGACGTCAAAGATAAATTGCATAAAAGTGCGCTGTCTTTATCCGGTGGGCAACAACAAAGAGTTTGTATCGCTCGTGTGTTAGCTGTTGATCCGGAAATTATTTTGTTGGATGAACCAACCAGTGCCTTAGACCCAATTTCCAGCGGTAAAATTGAAAATATGTTATTAACGCTTAAAGAAAAGTATACTATGATTATGGTTACGCACAATATGTCTCAAGCCTCACGGATTTCAGATAAAACAGCTTTCTTTTTGCAGGGAGAATTGATAGAATTTAATGATACAAAAGAAATTTTCTTGAATCCGAAAGAAAAACAAACCGAAGACTACATCTCAGGAAAATTCGGCTAAAAAGGAGGAGAAAAAATGTTACGCACGCAATTTGAAGAAGAACTACTAAACTTGCACAACCAATTCTACGAAATGGGAATGATGGTCAGTAATGCCGTCCATCAATCCGTGCGGGCTTATATTAACCATGACAAAGTCATCGCCCGTGAAGTGATTGAACACGATGTTGAAATAAATAATATGGAAGTAAAACTGGAGAAAAAAAGCTTTGAAATGATCGCTTTGCAGCAACCAGTAACCACTGATTTACGAATGATTATTACGGTGATGAAAGCCAGCTCTGATTTGGAGCGAATGGCTGATCATGCAGTATCCATCGCCAAATCAACAATTCGCGTCAAAGGTGCTACACGTATTCCCGAAATTGAAAAAGAAATTTCTGATATGTCAGATTACGTGAAGAAAATGGCGGATAATGTACTGATCGCTTATGTAAAAACAGATCAAAAAGATGCCAAATTAATTGCTAAAATGGACAACCGAGTCAATGAATATTTTGATAACATCTATAATCAAACAATTGAAACTATGAAAGCTAATCCTGAAACGGTGATTAGTGGTACGGACTACTTGCACGTAGCTCAATATTTAGAGCGAATTGGAGATTACGTTACCAATATTTGTGAATGGATTGTTTATCTAGCCACTGGCAAAATCACCGAATTAAATTCCAACCGAGACGAATAACACAGAGTGTCCTATAGAAAGCGGCTGGGATAAAAGTATTCTTCACTGAAAAATAAGCTGAAATTCACGTAACTTGCTTTCCAAGTTTTTGTGAATTTCAGCTTATTTTCGAAGTGTTGCTTCAGTTCCTACCGTTTTTTTGTGAGATAAAAGTGTTTTTTCTTTTGTCTTACACGCTTTCTTTTAGAAAAAAGCCACCAGATAATTTTTATTGTATCTAAAATGGATAATATAGCTGTTAAACTACGCCTTAGTCCATAGAATAAATCGTTCTTAAGTCCTATGACAAATGGATAAAAAAGAGGCATAATAAGCATGTAAAAAAAACACCCTTGGGTGAAAAATTTGCTAAGGAGGCAATTTTCATGAAAGAAAGAGAACGTGTTCTAGAATTAGTGAAAAAAGGAATTCTTTCCTCAGAAGAAGCATTAATTCTATTAGAAAATATGGCCACTGAAAAAGATGAAAAACAAATTAAAAAAGTTGCTGATCAAGTTAACACTAGCAATATATCAGTGGAACCAAAAGCAGATCATGACAAAGTTGCTGATTTAATGGAACAGCTAGAAGCCGACCCTACAGCAGCCAATGACACACCGGAGACTGAACAAGATCCTGCCGAAGAAGATCGAAAAAATCTTGAAAAAATTCTTGATGAGCTAGCGACTAAAGCCAATCGTACTTCTGCTGAACTCGATGAGGTAAATGCTGAAATTTTAGGTATTAAAGAAGAAATCAAAGAAGCCCAAGAGCGTTTGATGGAATTGACGACCAAAGAAGAATTAGCAGAACTTACAGAAGCAGAACTTGCCGAACGTTCTACAATGGAAACGACGATTCAACAACTAGAAGCAGAATTAGTTGAGCATATGAATGAAAAAGCTAAATTAGAAGCTGATTTGAAGTCAATCCGCAAAGAGCAATGGCAAGAAACCAAAGATAAAGTAGCTGCTAAACTGGAAATTCCAGAAGAATGGAAAGGACAGGCGGAAGACACCTTCAATCAAGTTGGTGAGATGATGTCAGAAGTGGGTTCACAAGTCGGTAGCTTTTTAAAAAAAACAGTTCGTTCATTTAGTGAAGCAATGAGTGATAATGTAGAATGGAAAGATATTAAAGTCAAAGTACCAAGCGTTGCTACGACTAAATTTGAACATGAATTTAACTATCCAAACCCACAAGCAAGTTTGATTGATGTCAAAGTAGCAAATGGCAATGTCGTCTTCAAAACCTGGGATCAATCGGATGTTAAAGTTGAAGCAAAAATCAAACTTTATGGTAAGATGAATGGTGATACACCGATGGAATCCTTCTTGGAAAGAAGTCATATTGATGTAGATGATGAAACAATTACTTTCCAAGTACCGAATAAGCGGGTCAGAGCTGATTTAACCTTCTACTTGCCAACCAGAATTTATGACCATGTGGCAGTAAAATTATTGAATGGCAACATTTTAGTAGAAGAACTAAAGGCGAAAGACGTTTATACAAAATCTACGAACGGTACGATTACCTTTAAACAAATTGAAGCGACTATGCTAGAAGTGGAAGGAGTTAATGGTGAAATCAAAGTCTTATCTGGTCAAATCCTTGATACAATCATTGAAACAGTAAATGGCAATGTTACTTTGACAACAACGCCACAAACAGCAAGTATTTCATTAATTAATGGCGATATCCGTTTGACAGCTAAAGATTCAGTTTTACGTAAGGTTGAGGCTAGTTCAGTAAACGGTAACGTTAAAATTGCTTTGCCAAATGGGTTAAGTATTGAAGGCTTAGCCAAAACCAATCTCGGTAGTATTAATAGCCGAATGGCCGACTTAGAAATTGTTCGTGAGAAAAAAGATCGGGGCAACCAACAATTACAATTTAGAAGAGTTAATGGCGAAACCATCGCTCAAGTGAATGCATCTACTACTACAGGGAATGTGTTCTTAAAGGATATGGATAAATAAATTGGTTAAATTCGCTGGAAGGGCTGACGTAGTCTCCTTTTTAGTGTAAAATTTACAAGGTAAGAGGTGAAAATATATGCAAAGAAAATTAACGAAATCGCCTAATAATGTTGTCTTCACCGGAGCACTAGGAGGTATCGGCGAATGGATTGGCGTTGATCCGACCGTTGTCCGTGTCGTATATGTTTTATTGAGTTTATTCTCAGCTGTCTTTCCTGGGTTTCTTTTATATATTGCTTTAGTAATATTGATCCCTTCAGGAAGAAAAGGTAACTATCACGCTCATTCAGGCTATGGTCACGATAATCCTTATAATCAAAATACGAAACATGGAAATCCATATGCTCAAAATAATCAAAGAAAACAAGCCGAAAAAATTGATGATGATGACTGGAGTGACTTCTAATGACCTATTTTCAGCGATTGATAGTAAATACACTGACTTTTGTTTCCTTGTCAGTGATCTTCCCCGGCATGATTCATGTCAGAGATATTTGGATGGCAGTGGTGGCCGCTTTTGTCCTCTCCTGTCTAAATATGCTGGTTAAGCCTATTTTAACTATTCTATCGCTGCCGTTGACATTTTTGACCTTTGGCTTATTTAGCTTTGTGGTCAATGCGGTGATTTTAAAAATGACGTCCTTTTTCGTGGGAACAACGAACTTTGGTTTTTCCAGTTTTTGGGCTGCCGTGTTAATGGCAATCATCATGTCCTTTGTCAATGCAGTGGTCACTGATCACCATCGCTCTAAATTCCAGTAATCTGTTCGCATAAATACCTCATAAAAACCGGCAGTAGCCTATGAAAGGTCGCTGTCGGTTTTTTTTTGTTCCAATGCTAATAACTGGCATTCTGGCTGCCGGTTGATATAGCTGTTTAAAATATTTAAAAAATCTATTTGTTCTTTAGAATATTGCTGAATCTGCGTCGGTAAGGCAGAGGGCTTAATTTTTTGAGCCAATTGTTCAGGTGTGTATTTCTTAAAGGTTTGTTTTGTTAGTAAGCGGCTGTTTATTACTAAACCTTGGTAGAGTAAATAATATTTAATTTTTGAGCCAGCTGGCAGCCACAGAAGCTCCCATTGGTTTTGTACAGCTTGGTTCATTCGTTGTTGCTGACGGAAAAAATGGCTGAGAAAATGCCATTCTTGTTTCAGCTTTTGAGCTCGTTCAAAAGCTTGCTGCCTAGCTGCTTGTTCCATCTTGCTTTTTAAACGCAACAGTGGTTTTTGACTTTGCTGAGTAAAAGCCGCTAGAATTTCATGATAAGCAATTGTGGGGGAAAGGGCAGTGTTGGCAGCTGCCAATAAATCCTGTTGCCAATAGTTTGTTGAGTTTAGACCGTAAATTTGCTCCAAGCTTGCTTTTACACGATGTAATTGCTTGCTGAGAGGATACGGACCAAAACAGTTTTCTTTCGTGGGTAAAGTAACGATTGCTAATGTTAATTGTTGCTGTTTTAATGTGATGGAAAAATATTTATATTGTTCAAAGGCATTCATCTGCCGATTATAAAGAGGACGGTACGTTTGAATCAAACAGCATTCCAAGAGCAAAGCGTCTAATTCTGTATCAGTAACGATAGTTTCAAAACTGGCTAGCTGCTGGACCATTCGTACAATTTTACTAGCATGCTGTGTATTTTTTCTAAAATAGCTGCTAAGACGATTACGTAAATTTTTGGCTTTGCCTACATAAACGACGGTGCCGTGATGATCTTTCATCAAATAAACACCGGGAACTTCCGGCAATAAATGAGCTTGTTGTTTGAAGGACAAATGTGACAACGACAGTCTCCTTTCTTTAACATTTTTTAGCAGAAACTTTCTTTAGTATACAAACTTTGGCTAATTCGTCAACTTATTTGTTAAGAAATGATTATCCGATGAGTTAAATTATTTTATTCTGATAAATCATCGTAGAATCTAGTGAATAGCTAGAAACTTCTATTCTTAAATGATAAAATGAAACGAGTAGCAGAAAGGATGGCAAATAAATATGACAGAAGTTGTGAAAGTTCGACAACTGGTAGAAAAACTTTCTTTAGAAGTCGTTTCCGGCGATGAAGCAAGCTTAAATAAAACAATAAAAACTGGCGATATTTCGCGGCCCGGTTTGGAATTAACTGGTTATTTTAATTATTATTCTCACGATCGACTTCAATTATTTGGTAGTAAGGAAATCACTTTTGCCGAACGGATGATTCCTGAAGAACGTTTATTGGTTATGCGTCGTTTGTGTGAAAAAGATACGCCGGCATTTATTATTTCTCGAGGGTTAAAAGTCCCGGAAGAGATGGTGATCGCCGCCAAAGAAAAAGGGTTAGCAGTGTTGCGTTCACCTATTTCCACCTCCCGTTTATCCGGTGAAATTTCCAGCTTCTTAGATGGGGAGCTAGCGCTTAGAACTAGCGTCCACGGCGTGTTGGTGGATGTGTATGGTTTGGGCGTTTTGATTCAAGGGGACAGCGGCATCGGGAAAAGTGAAACCGCGTTAGAGTTAATTAAAAGAGGTCATCGGTTAATCGCTGATGATCGCGTTGATGTTTACCAACAAGATGAATTAACCGTTGTCGGTGAACCACCAAAAATTTTACAACATTTAATTGAAATTCGCGGTATTGGTATTATTGATGTGATGAATTTATTTGGAGCAAGTGCCGTGCGAGGCTCGATGGAAGTGCAGTTGGTCGTTTATTTAGAAGCTTGGGAAAAAGATAAAAAATATGACCGTTTAGGAACAGAAGACGACAATGTCGAAATCGCTAACGTTGATGTACCCCAAATTCGTATTCCAGTCAAAACAGGACGGAATGTGGCAATTATCATCGAAGTAGCAGCGATGAATTTCCGAGCAAAAACGATGGGGTACGATGCAACCAAAGCATTCGAAGAACGCCTGACTCGCTTAATTGAAGAGAATTCAGGAGTGTAAGGAGAGAATTTAATATGTTAGCTCAAGTAAATCCAGTCGCTTTTCGACTATTAGGTATACCAGTTTATTATTATGCGCTGATCATCGTTTCAGGGATCATTCTAGCTGTCTGGTTAAGTAGTAGAGAAGCTGTGCGGGTCGGTTTGAAAGAAGATGATGTGGTTGATTTTATGTTGTGGGGCTTACCGGCTGCCATTATCGGTGCTCGTTTATATTACGTGATTTTTCAGTGGCAAGATTATGTGAACGACCCGATTGAAATTATTTTAACTCGTCATGGTGGTTTAGCCATTTATGGCGGCTTGATCGGCGGCGGCTTAGCTTTATTTTTCTTTACCCGTCATCGATTTATTTCCACTTGGACCTTTTTAGATATTGCCGCTCCAAGTGTCATCTTGGCACAGGCGATTGGTCGCTGGGGAAATTTTATGAATCATGAAGCGTATGGTCCGGCTACATCTCGCCAATTTTTGGAACAACTTCATTTACCTAATTTCATTATTGAAAATATGAATATTGACGGTGTATACCACCAACCAACATTTTTGTATGAATCTCTTTGGAATGTATTAGGCTTTATCGTTTTGTTATTGTTAAGACGTCAGAAAAATTTCTTAAAAGAAGGCGAAGTTTTCCTAAATTACATTATCTGGTATGCGTTTGGCCGCTTTTTCATTGAAGGAATGCGGACGGATAGTTTGTACGCTTTTGGGAGCATCCGTGTTTCTCAATTGCTTTCGCTAATTATTTTTTTTGCTGCCATCGCTGCCATTTTTATCAGAAGAAGAAAGGCATCACTACCGTTTTACAATCGCGAAAAAAATTCGCAACGACTATCATAATCCCCATTCTAAACGAATTATGATAGAATAAAAGAGTACTTGCTTTACATGAAAGGAGCGTTTCACCTTTGAAACAGACAGTTGCTGTGTTAGGCCCCGGTTCTTGGGGAACTGCGTTAGCCCAAGTTTTATCTGAAAATGGGCATGAAGTCCGCATTTGGGGCAATAATCAAGCACAAATTGAAGAGATTAACGAATACCATACCAACAGACATTACTTACCTGATATTACGATTCCAGAAACGATCAAGGCCACGCTACACTTAGAAGAAGCTCTTGCTGATGTGGATACCGTTCTTTTTGTTGTACCGACAAAAGCAATCCGTTCAGTAGCTAAAGAGGTGGCTGCAAAAATCAGTCATCAGCCTTTGATCATTCATGCCAGTAAAGGGTTGGAACAAGGGAGCCACAAGCGGATATCTGAAGTTTTAGCTGAAGAGATTCCGACAGACAAAAGAAGTGGTTTAGTGGTTCTTTCAGGACCCAGTCATGCAGAAGAAGTAGCAGTACATGACATTACAACCATTACCGCTGCCAGCACGGAATTAGCTGCTGCTAGCTACGTTCAAGACTTATTCATGAATGAGTATTTTCGAATTTATACCAATGATGATGTTATCGGTGTCGAAACAGGTGCTGCTTTGAAAAATATCATCGCTTTGGGAGCCGGTGCGATTCACGGCCTTGGTTTTGGCGATAATGCCAAAGCAGCCATCATGACACGCGGTCTAGCTGAGATCAGTCGATTAGGTGTTGCCATGGGAGCCAACCCTTTAACGTTTATTGGGTTAAGTGGTGTTGGTGATTTAATTGTAACGTGTACAAGCGTACATTCTAGAAATTGGCGAGCAGGCAACTTATTAGGAAAAGGGCACAAACTTGATGAGGTACTGGAAAATATGGGCATGATTGTTGAAGGTGTTGCTACTACGAAAGCAGCGTATGAATTGTCGCGGCAATTAGCTGTTGAGATGCCGATTACGGAAACGATTTATCGCGTGTTATATGAAGGCGAAGAAGTCACCCAAGCGGCGAAAGATATCATGTTACGTGATGGCAAAATGGAAAATGAATTTACTATTTAAATTGTAGGAGGAAATCAAATGAAAGTGAAAAAGGCAGTAATTCCTGCAGCAGGTTTAGGAACTCGTTTTTTGCCAGCAACAAAAGCAATGGCAAAAGAAATGTTACCGATCGTCGATAAACCAACCATTCAATTTATTGTGGAAGAAGCGTTAGCTTCTGGTATCGAAGATATTTTAATCGTAACCGGCAAAGCAAAACGGCCGATTGAAGACCACTTTGATGCCAACTTTGAGCTAGAAAGCAATTTAAAAGAAAAACATAAAACAGAGTTGCTAAAATTAGTCGAAGAAACTACCGATGTCAACCTGCATTTTATCCGTCAATCTCATCCTAAAGGATTGGGTCATGCAGTTTTACAAGCCAAAGCATTTGTCGGTAATGAACCTTTTATAGTTATGTTAGGTGACGATATCATGGAGGATAAAGTTCCGTTGTCAAAACAATTGATCAATGACTATGAAAATACTCATGCCTCAACTATTGCTGTTATGAAAGTTCCTCATGAAGAAACATCCAAATACGGGATTATTAACCCCGAAGGCGAAACGAAAAAAGGCTTGTATAATGTAGAAAGCTTCGTTGAAAAACCGAAACCCGAAGAAGCACCAAGCGATTTAGCTATTATTGGCCGTTACTTACTAACGCCGGAAATCTTCCAAGTTTTGGAAAATCAACAACCAGGAGCTGGAAATGAAATTCAATTGACAGATGCTATTGACACCCTTAACAAAACACAACGGGTATTTGCACGGGAATTTACTGGCAAGCGCTATGATGTCGGTGATAAATTTGGCTTTATGAAAACCAGCATTGAATATGGTCTTGTACACCCAGAAGTCAAAGATAATTTGCGAGAATATATTATTGAATTAGGGGCAGCCTTAGCTAAAGAAAATAAAAAAAACACGGCAAAATAAAAACTGCCTGCTGATATTTTGTGCAAAAAGAAAAAGATTGTTAAGATAAAAGGTGGGACAATGCAGATACTTGCTTTGTTTCACTTCCTTTTTTAACAAAGCACTTAGAAGGCTAGAAAAATAACACTTTCGGCTTCTTTATAAGTTGTGAAAATAAACAGAAGGTGTTATGCTAAGTTTATCAATGTGGAGGAAGGAGCAACAATATGACAGGTGGGGAAATTGCTGCGTTAATTGCAGCTATAGCATTTGTTGTTTTGGTTATTTTTCTTGTTATGGTTTTATACAAAGTTTATCAAGTTGCCGGAAAAATTGAAACGACCGTTGATGAAGCCAACACAACAATTAAAGTATTAACCAGTGATGTGGACGTTTTAGCACGACAAGTAGAGGGGCTTTTAGTCAAAAGTAATGTTCTTTTGACTGATGTCAATGAAAAAGTCGCTACCATCGATCCATTATTTACTGCAGTTGCTGATCTAAGCGAAAGCGTTTCAGAATTAAACAGCTCCAGCAAAAATCTGTTGACAAAAGTCGGCTCAGTTGGAAAAACAACTGCCAAAGCTGGTGTCGCCGGAAAAGTTGGCAGCGCAGCTTTTAAAGCATTTCGTCCGAAAAGCAAAAAAATATAATCATTGAATGGAGGAAGGAAACATGAGTAAAAAAAATGGATTTTTCTTAGGTGCAGTAATCGGTGGTACTGCCGCAGCTATTGCAGCACTACTTTTTGCACCAAAATCTGGCAAAGAACTTAGAGATGAATTGTCCGATCATACCGATGATTTAAAAAACAAAGCTCAAGATTACACGGACTTTGCAATCCAAAAGGGAGCTGAGCTTTCTGAAATCGCCAAACAAAAAGCTGGTGTACTGGCTGAACAAGCCGCAGATTTAACCGATTCTGTGAAGGAAAAAACGCAGGATTCCACTCAAAAAGCGCAAGGAATCTCTGAGGATGCCTTAGATTCCTTGAAACAACAATCCGGTCAGTTACACGGACAATTTAAACAATCAGCTTCTGAAATCAGCCGACATGTAGATGACGCAGCCGATTTGGCCGAAGATACTTCCGATGATATCTACTTAGATGTAAAAGAATCTGCCAAAAAAGCGAAAGAAACAGTTACAGAAGGTGCCAAAGAAGCAAAAGCAGCAACGAAGGATGTCCCAAAAAAAATGGCAGCAGCTAAAAATGATGCGAAAAAAGAAGTCAAAGCTGCATCTAAAGAAGTAAAGGATTATTTAAATTAGGCACTTTCAGCACCAAAAGCCAAGCCTTTCTTTTTAGATCTAAGGCTCGTCAATACACTCAGAGTGTTAAGACGGTATACCTACAGTGTCATTTTTAGGGAACAAAGCTACTAAAGGATAGGAGAGGGCTTGCTCTATCATGATTTTCTGATGTTTGAAATTTTAGAGCGTGAGACATCGTTGGTCCGACGATGTCTCACGCTCATTTTCATTTTTGTTAAGCCAAAGCACTTAATTAAAAAAAGGAATCATGCCATCTTTAGCCGATGATTTGTAATTCTTTTGGCGTTTTGGTAAATGATTCACAGCCTGTTTTCGTAACGTGGACGCAATCTTCAATGCGGACACCGACTTTTCCTGGAATATAAATGCCAGGTTCTAGAGAAAAGCACATACCTTCTTCAATAACTAACTCATTGCCGGTAACTAATGAAGGATATTCATGGACAGTCGTTCCGATACCATGGCCAAGTCGATGGTTGAAAAATTCACCGTAGCCGGCTTTCGCAATTACATTACGAGCTATTGCATCTAGTTCACCAGCTGTAATTCCCGGTTTCACCGCTGCCGTTGCTTGTAATTGTGCTTCTAGAACTAGCTCATAAATTTCTTTTTGGAAGTCAGTCGGCTGTTTAAAACTTACGGTTCGGGTCGCATCGCTGCAGTAGCCATCATGAACAACTCCTAAGTCAAATAAAACGAAATCCCCTGAGTTTATAGTCGTGTTGCCGGGAGCGCCATGAGGACTAGCGGCATTTTTCCCTGTTAAAACTAATGTATCAAAACTCATTGCACGAATTCCTTGGCATTTTAGTTGATATTCGATTTCAGCGACAATCTCCTGTTCCGTTACGCCTGCTTGGATAGCTTGATAACCGATCTCAAAGGCTACATCAGCCCAACTACCGGCAGCCATTAACTTGTCAACTTCTGAGTCGGTTTTAATCAGTTGTAGTTTTTCAATTAATGGAGTTACATCTTTGGAAAAATCACTTGAAGGAAAATAGCTGCGCATTTGGTCGTAGCGAGCCACAGAAAGGGCTTGTTTTTCCAAAGCGATCGTTGATGCTGAATGTTTGGCTTTGATAAGGTTGGCGATTTTCTCCCAAGGATTTTCGCTATCTAAATAACCGTAGACTGGTTCGCTCCATGTGCTATTTTCGGCATCTTCGACTTCCAAAGCAGGTGTGAATAAGAAAGATTCACCTTCAAGGGCAATAAATAAAGCTAAAACCCGTTCATGGGGATCACTTTCATAGCCTGAAAAATAAGCGATATGACCTGGATCGCTAATATAAGTGAGGTCGACTTGTTGTTCTGCCATCCATTTTCTTAACTCCAGAATTTTCTCTTGGTTCATCTAAAATCCTTCTTTCTTCAGCAAAATATGAGACATTACAACTCCTATGATACCACGAAATAAAAAATCTCGCCTTTGAAATAAAGAGTAAATTTTCATGAAACCATAATAAAACGGTTGCAGAATAAAAAAAAATCTGCTATGCTAATAAAGAAATGTAAAGAGCGTTTTCTGAAAATGAAAACAAATTCTGATATAGGAGCAAAATTATGGAAAAACAAACAATTACAATTTACGATGTTGCTAGAGAAGCAAATGTATCAATGGCCACTGTTTCTCGTGTTGTAAATGGCAATCCCAATGTAAAACCAGCCACCCGCAAAAAAGTGTTAGAAGTAATTGATCGTTTAGATTATCGTCCTAACGCTGTCGCTCGTGGTTTAGCCAGCAAAAAAACCACGACAGTCGGCGTTATCATCCCTGACGTTAGCAATATCTTTTTTGCTTCATTAGCTCGCGGAATTGATGATGTTGCTACCATGTATAAGTACAATATCATCTTAGCCAACTCTGATGGTGATGACCAAAAAGAAGTGAACGTACTAAATAATTTATTAGCCAAACAAGTAGACGGTATCATTTTTATGGGACATCATATTACCGATGAAATTCGCGGCGAATTCTCACGTTCAAAAACACCAGTTGTCTTAGCAGGTTCTATCGATCCTGATGAACAAGTAGGCAGCGTAAATATTGATTATACAGCAGCAACCAAAGATGCGATTGGTTTGCTTGCGAAAAACGGCAATCAAAAAATTGCTTTTGTCAGCGGAGCTCTAATTGATCCAATCAATGGTCAAAATCGTATGAAAGGCTACAAAGCAGCTTTAGCAGAAAATCAATTAGCTTATAACGAAGGCTTGATTTTTGAAGCGGAGTATAAGTTTAAAGCTGGTCATTCTTTAGCCGAACGTGTTTTAAACAGTGGTGCTACCGCTGCTTATGTGACAGATGATGAGCTAGCCATTGGTTTATTAGATGGCATGCTGGATGCCGGTATTTCTGTGCCAGAGGAGTTTGAAATTATTACTAGTAACAATTCTCTGTTAACAGAAGCTGCACGGCCAAGACTATCAAGTATTACCCAACCGTTATATGACATTGGTGCTGTTTCTATGCGTCTACTAACAAAGCTAATGAACAAAGAAGAAATCGAAGAAAAAACGGTTGTGTTACCATACGGAATTGAACAAAAAAAATCTACTAAATAATTGTAATAGCAATTACCAGCTTCAAAAAGCAAAGCATTCAAGCAGGGATCCGTTTTTTTCGGTAGGCTCATATTGAGCGTTTTGATTCGACTGTTACGGGAAAAATAGCAAAATCTAGTAAATAGCACCCGTAGTCATCGTTGCTTGTTGGCTTTCGTTTTTTTAATGGAGCGAGGATTGGCTAGGAAACATTAGTTAGCGTTTTAGGATGAAATTATTCACGAAGACAAGGATTATTCTTTATATAAAAACCCAGCTAAAAGTTATGAAGACTTTTAGCTGGGTTTTTATTGTTAACTAATTCCTTCTTTAGCGAGTGGAGGAAGAAGGCTTGGTACTTTTTTTATCGGAAGACGGTGTTGATTTATCCTTATCTTCTGAAGAGGAAGGAATACTTTCTTCTTTTTTCTCACTGGAGGGCGTCATTGTTGCTTTCGGAATAAACGAGTTCCAATAAGCAGCGTAATTCGCATCAGTTCCGCCATAACCAAATTTATACTTGCTTTGAGGAGCGCCTTTTTTCGCAAAGTAAGATGTTGTTGTATTTCCCGGCGTATTGAAGTTAGCACCGTTATAAGTAACACGGCCTGGCAACTCACCAGTGAAAGCAGATACTTTTGACTTTATAACATCTTTGTCAAGTTCAAATTTTTGGTCAACACCAAAAATCGCTGGATTTGCATTGTAAATGGCATTTACGATATAAGCGAGATAGCTCCCGCCATTTTGCCATCCATTCGGGCTCATCTGTTCATTGGAATCATAACCTGTCCAAGAACCTAAAGTAATGAACGGCGTTGAAACAACGAGCCAAGAATCGCGGTAATCGTTGGTCGTACCGGTCTTACCGATCCAATCTGCAGCACCTAGTTTAGGATTTAACGCTTGTACGTTTGGTTTAAACTTCGTCGTTTTTTCTGAAACGATGACTGAACGTAGCAAGTCGTCCATAATTGAAGCAGTCGCTTTTGAATAAACCTGGACGGGATTATCTTGATGTTCGTAAATAAGGTTACCGTTAGAATCGGTGATTTTGTCAATAATATAGCCTTTTTGGTACTCACCATGGTTCGCCAATGTTTGAAAGGCATTGGTTTGAACTAATACACTTGCTTCTACAGACCCTAGAGGAGCAGACTCATAAGCCCAAGCCTCGTTCGCTGGATAATTCATTTTGCTGAGGTAATGATTGTAAGAGTAATTGTTATCGCCCATTTCTGCTCTTAAGGCTTTGTTTAAGTGAAAAACAGGAATATTGTAGGACCATTCCAAAGCAGTACGTACTGTGTCGAAAGTATTTGTTCCTGCATTGCCAGCATTTTGGAGGACTGTGCCATCTGAATAAGTTGTTGGATAATCGGCTAAACGGCTTTCCGAACCGATGAGACCTTGGTCAATAGCAGGACCATAAACTGAAATTGGTTTGATGGTGGACCCTACTTGGCGTTGGGTGTCAAATGCATGGTTATTTTGGTTGGATTGAAAATCACGACCACCGATAAAGCCTAATATTTTTCCGGTACGATTATCCATAAGCACATTGCCGGTTTCTACACGCCCGGCTGCATAACCGTCATCTAAGAGATAACCATAATTGGCAACTGCTGTTTGCATGGCATCATAAATACCGTGGTCAATTGTTGATTGAATGACATAGCCCCGAGATTGGATTTCTTGACGTGCTTGTTGTTCATATTGTGAAAGACCAATTTCATCTAAATCACTGCGTTTTAGGCCGGCTTTTTCAATGTTTTTATCAACGATTACATCAACGGCTTGATTTAACACAGTTTGGTAAAGGTATCCTTCACTAGAAACATTGGCTTGTTCTGTTGGTAAAAAGTCTTGTTTCAAATCATAATTTTTGGCTGCTTCATATTCTTTTTTAGTGATCGCTTTTTCACGATACATATTGAATAAGACAAAATCTTTACGTTGGATTCCTAAAGAAAGATCGCCTTTTAAGGCGCCAGTACTTGTATAAGGTGTATAAGCGATGGGACTTTGCGGCAGTCCAGCGATAAAGGCAGCTTGAGGCAAGGTTAAATCCTTTGCGCTTTTACCAAAGAGACCTTTGGCGGCTTCTTCCACGCCAGCGATGTTTTGTCCTTTATTGTTGCGTCCAAAAGGTGAAACATTCAAATAAGTAGTAATAATTTCGTCTTTGGTGAAATACTTTTCCAAACGATAAGCCAACAAAATTTCATTTGCTTTACGCTTGAAGGTTGTTTCATCCGTTAAAATCTGCTGTTTTACCAATTGCTGAGTTAATGTCGAACCACCAGAGGAGCCGCCTAGGCCGGTGGCATCAGAAATTAAGGCTCGAATCACCGCTTTAGGAACCACGCCATGGTGCCGTTCAAAATACTCGTCTTCTGTGGAAATGATCGCCTTTTTGAGCAAAGGAGACACTTGGTTACTATCGACACGGGTTCGGATTAAATCGGATTTGATCATGGCGATTTCAGAACCGTCTGCATAAGTCATTTTTGAGACTTCGGAAATATCGCTGATTTCTTTTTGCATTTCTTTTTTCGTCGGTGGTTGGGTATCTTCTACTAGGAATGCAAAATAGCCCATTCCGATACCTAAACCGAGCGAACCGCCTAAAATAATCAAGATCACAGCAAAAACTAGCAGTGATTGAAAAACGCGAATCGCTACGTTCAAAATGAGCCAGACTTTATGAATGCCGGAAGATTTTTCCGTTGCGGGTTGATCGTGTTGGAACCGTTGTTGTTTTTTCAAAAGCTTCACCTCAATACAAATGATACATTCCGCCTAATTATAGCAAAAAAAAGAACTGCTGAACAGTTGTGTTTTTCAATCGCTCTTTTTTGTCATGAAAATGTAAGAGAAAAGGCGAAAATTCATACTTTCGCCTTTTCAAGTGCAACAGAATCGGTTACTATGAATAAGTAAAATTTGAAATGATGAAGGAGGAACATAATGAACTCGGCTTTTTTTGAAGAATTGAAAGCACGTGGATTGGTTTACCAAGTCACAGATGAAGAAGCACTACAAAAACAACTTAATGAATCATCCGTCAAACTATATATCGGTTTTGACCCAACGGCTGATAGTTTACATATCGGTCATTTACTGCCTATTTTAATGTTGCGTCGTTTCCAACAAAATGGGCATGTGCCGATTGCACTTGTCGGCGGTGGAACGGGCATGATCGGTGACCCTTCGTTTAAAGATGCAGAACGCAGTCTCAACACTTTAGATACTGTAAAAGCTTGGTCTGAAAGTATTAAAGCACAATTAGCTCGTTTCATTGATTTTGACGATACTCACAATCCTGCCATCTTAGCTAATAACTATGATTGGTTGGGCAAGTTGTCCTTGATTGATTTTTTACGTGATGTCGGCAAAAATTTCACCATTAATTACATGATGAGTAAAGAAAGTGTAAAACGGCGGATTGAAACTGGGATTTCCTATACTGAATTTGCTTACCAATTATTGCAAGCCTATGACTTTTTGAAATTGTATGAAACACAAGGCTGCCTACTGCAGCTTGGCGGCAGTGATCAATGGGGCAACATCACTTCAGGTATAGAACTGTTGCGGCGAGAACAAGAAGTCCAAGGCTTTGGTTTAACCATGCCCTTGATTACCAAAGCAGACGGAACCAAATTCGGCAAAACAGAAGGCAATGCAGTTTGGCTGGATGCTGACAAGACATCTCCTTACGAGTTTTACCAATTTTGGATTAACACCGATGATCGCGATGTGGTGAAATTCTTAAAATACTTTACGTTCCTATCCTTAGAAGAAATTACTGCAATTGAAACCGAGTTTCAAGCAGCACCGGAAAAAAGAGTGGCCCAAAAAGCACTGGCTCAAGCAGTGACTACTTTAGTTCATGGCCAAGCTGCTTATGAGCAAGCCGTGAAGATTTCTCAAGCTCTTTTTAACGGTGAAATACAAAGTTTATCTGCCGCTGAAATTCAACAAGGCTTCAAGGATGTACCTACTTACGAAGTTTCTGCTACTGAAGATCATAAATTAGTGGAACTTTTAGTAGCGGCTAAGATTGAACCGTCAAAACGTCAAGCACGTGAAGACATTCAGAATGGAGCTATTTACGTGAATGGACAACGGATACAAGATCTGACTGCTGAAATCACAGCTGCTGAAAAAATTGAAGATCGCTTCACCGTGATCCGTCGCGGCAAGAAAAAATATTTCCTGTTAAAACATTAAAAACTAGCTTGCAGAAAAATGTGGCTGGGACAAAACTATTATTTAGTTTTGTTTCAGCCACTAATTACGCGTCAATAATAGCTAAATATGAAGTTCTTCAGCAATTTTAAAAATTTCTTCAATATACAAAGCAGATTGTGCGTCTGTTACACTAATTGTTTGAAACGTAAGGACTTTTGGCTCACTCTCTTTTTCAGCGATCGTTCCTTGATCCCTTTTTAGATGATACGAAAGCGAATGACTGAAAAATTCATCAATCAAGGAGTTTTTAGCCATGAAAGCAATTGTCGAAAAGTTGAAGCTAACTAGTTTTCAACAACCGGTCGTACTAAATCGACCTAACAAAAATTACTTACCAGAGCTGGCTACTGCTCAAAAGACATTGCCGCAAGAGCCAGTTGATCTTATTTTTGCTTTTGTGCGTACGTTACAGGAATTGCAGTATCTCGTTTCAACGATTATTGATGCAGGCTGTTTAGTTGAAAATGGCTTGCTATATATTGCTTATCCCAAAAAAGGCAATCCCATGTATCCAACATTTATCCATCGGAACGAGCTTTTTCCGGCGTTGCAAGTGAATAAGGAAGACGGTTATATAGCTGGCACAAACTATAAATTCAATCGGATGGCAGCCTTAGATGAAGTCTTTACTGTCGTTGGGATTAAACATGTAATAAAAAAAAGGAACAGCAAAGCTGCCAGTGGGCGCGTGGATGATTATAAGAACTATATCCCTGAAATCATTGCTTTTTTGCAAACAACTCTTTGGGAAGCGGATTTTTTTCAGCAGCTAACACCAGACTATCAGAAAGAGTGGGCGCGCTATATCTACAGCGCTAAAAAAGCAGCAACTCGTGAGCGGAGAGCGGCGGAAATGCAAGCAATACTCGCACAAGGCTATCGTACAAAAGCTTTATATCAACGAGCAAAGAATGAAGGAATCATTTAGGAGGACACACATGTTAATAGGATCACACGTTAGTATGAGCGGCAAAAAAATGTTTGCCGGATCAGTAGCAGAGGCAGCCGGCTATGGAGCCAACACTTTGATGATTTACACAGGTGCTCCTCAAAATACTCGAAGAAAACCTGTAGCGGAAATGAATATTGAAGCCGGCCAACAATTAATGCAAGAATATCATATCAGTAATCTAGTTGTTCATGCGCCATATATTATCAATTTAGGGAATACCATCAAACCGGAAAACTTTGGTTTTGCTGTGGAATTTCTGCGTCAAGAAATTGAACGTGCCCAAGCCTTAGGAGCTACCCAAATTACGATGCATCCCGGGGCACATGTCGGCGCTGGAGCAGCAGCCGGCATTAAACAAATCATCAAAGGCTTGAATGAAGTGCTCTGGGCTGAGCAGTTGCCTCAAATCGCTTTAGAAACAATGGCAGGCAAAGGAACGGAGATTGGCCGCACCTTTGATGAGCTGGCTGCAATTATCGATGGCGTCTCTTTAAATGACAAACTGTCTGTCACCTTGGATACTTGCCATATTCATGACGCTGGCTATAACGTTACGGCTGACTTTGATGGGGTTTTGGATGAATTCGACAAGGTCATCGGCTTAAAACGCTTAAAAGTGATTCACATTAACGACTCAAAAAATCCCCAAGGGGCTCATAAAGATCGTCATGCTAATATTGGATTTGGCATGATCGGCTTTGATGCGCTAAATAAAGTTGCTCATCATCCGCAACTAAAGGCGCTACCAAAAATATTGGAAACGCCGTATGTCGGTCCAGATAAAAAGCATAGTAAAGCACCTTACGGTCATGAAATTGCTATGCTTAAAGCACAGACGTTTGATCCAAATTTATTAGAAAAAATTACTGGTCCCATAGAGGAGAAGGCCGAGTAACCATTTAAAAGTTTTAAAAAAATCCTCACTAAATAAGGCAGAATGCCGTCATTAAAAAATGCAAGAAACTATGGGAAATGGCAAAAAATAACTTTTCTTTTTCCAGAGTTTCTAGTAAAATGATTCATTGAGAGTAAATCGTTCAGGAAAGGAGAGAGTTTTATGTCAACAGGTTGGATAGTACTCATCGCGATTATCGCTTTATTAATAGGTGCTGCAGGCGGCTTTTTCCTTGCGCGCAAATATATGCAAGATTATTTCAAGAAAAATCCTCCCGTTAATGAGGATATGTTACGTATGATGATGGCTTCTATGGGACAAAAACCTTCTGAGAAGAAGATTCGTCAAATGATGCAACAAATGAAAAATCAAGGTGGTAAATGATTTTTTGTTGACTTTTCAAATGTGCTAAGAACAACGGGCTGATTGACAGCCCGTTTTTTATTTAAAAAAAGGAGTGTTGAAAGTTGTCGCTTTTTAAAAAATTAGGTTGGTTTTTTAAACAAGAAAAGAAAAGTTATTTCATTGGTATTTTTTCGTTGTTGTTGGTTGCGCTGGTACAGCTTGTGCCGCCAAAAGTGATTGGAATAGTCGTTGATAAGATTGCTACCAAGCAGCAAAAACTAGGACCTATAATCCTTTGGGTAGTCGTTTTAATAGTTGTCGCTGTTGCTAAATATCTATTTCGCTTAATTTGGCGGATCCATATTTGGGGAAGTGCAGCTCGCTTAGAAAAGGAGTTATGACGGCAATTATTTCATCATTTTACAAAGATGGATCGCCTTTTTTATCAAAAATATCGCACTGGTGATTTAATGGTTCATGCTACTGATGATTTGAATGCCATTCAAAATGTTGCAGGAGCCGGTATTTTAACATTAGCTGATTCATTCATTACAGCTGGCAGCACCATTATAGCTATGATTTTGTTTGTAGATTGGCGGCTAACCTTGATCGCCTTATTGCCGCTGCCATTGTTAGCGGTCACATCTAGAGTGCTGGGAACTAAGCTTCACGATGCGTTTGCCCAACAACAGGCCGCCTTTTCTTCTATAAATGACAAAACGCAAGAGAGTATCACTGGGATGAAAGTTAGAAAAACGTTTGGTCAAGAACAAGAAGATATTGCTAATTTTACTAAAAAATTAAAGAAGCCATTACCAAGTACCAGAAGGCTAATTTTATTGATGCTTTGTTTGATCCGTTTATTACTTTGATCATGGGGCTTTCTTATGTTTCAACGATCCTTATGGGTGGTTGTTTTATTATGGACGGCATTATTACCTTAGGGGATTTAGTTTCTTTTATTGCTTATATTGGTATGCTGGTTTGGCCGATGTTTGCCATCGGTCGGTTGTTTAACGTGTTGGAAAGAGGCAACGCCAGTTATGATCGGGTGATTCAACTCCTTCATGAGCAAACCCATATCGTTGAATCTGTAGATGCTATCAAAACGCCTGCTCAAGGAACATTGAAGTAGCAATTTCTACCTTTACTTATCCTAAAGCTCTGGCACCGTTGCTGACGGATATTCATTTTTCGATTAAAGCCGGAGGAACTTTAGGGATTGTTGGAAAGACCGGTACGGGCAAAACAACGCTTTTAAAACTTTTGTTGCGGGAATATGATAATTATCAGGGCCAGATTACCTTGGGTTCTCATAATATTAAAAATTATGCTTTGGATGCATTGCTGTGTGCCATCGGTTATGTGCCCCAAGATCATTTTTTATTCTCCATGTCAGTAGCTGACAACATCCGCTTTGCCGATCCAAGTTTTTCTCAAGAAAAAGTTGTAGCAGCGGCTAAGATGGCTAGTATTCATGAGGAAATCAGTGCGTTTCCTGAGGGCTATCAAATACTTGTAGGAGAGCGCGGCGTATCTTTATCAGGTGGCCAAAAACAGCGTCTTTCTATTGCACGTGCTTTAATTTTGAATCCGGAACTATTAATTTTAGATGATGCACTTTCAGCTGTTGATGCCAAAACGGAGTCGACTATTTTAGCGAATTTAAAGGCTGCTCGAAAAAACAAAACAACGATTATCGCTGCCCATCGTCTAAGCAGTGTGATGCACGCTCAAGAAATCATTGTCTTGGAGCAAGGGAAAATTATGGAACGTGGCAGCCACCAAGAACTTTTAAAACAAGCTGGTTGGTACCAACAGATGTGGGAAAAACAACAACTGGAAGCTAAAATTGAAGGAAGTAACTGTTAATGGAAGAACAAAAGTATCAATCAGAGTGGAGTCAATGGCTCTCTTTTAAAGAACAGATGAATATTGTGAAGCGTTTGTTCGTTTTTGCAAAACCTTTTCGTAAAACTTTTTTAGTCGCAATTGCATTTACATTTGTTTTATCAGTGCAAAATATTTTATTGCCACGAGTTATTCAAGCGCTAATGGATCGTTACTTACTCCCTAAAACAGCGACAATCTCAATTTTACTGATGTTCGCTGGTTTCTATCTTTTTGGTGTAATTGTGAAAAGTATTGTCTGGTTTTTTCAATGGTATTTGTATTCAATGGCTTCCTTGCAGACATTTCAATATATCCGCGTGAAATTATTTGAAAAATTATACACATTAGGGATGCGCTATTTTGATCAAACGCCGGCCGGCTCGATTGTTTCACGAGTGACCAATGATACAGAAACGTTGTTTGAATTCTGGTATGTTTTTTTAATGGTAATAACTGGAATTTTTGCTGTGCTATCTTCTTTCTTTGCCATGCTTCAAGTCAGCGTCAAAATCTCGCTGTATTGTTTATTATTTCTGCCTATCTTGCTTCTAGTCATTTGGTATTATCAAAAAATTTAGTTCAAAATTATATCGTCAAATGCGGGAAAAATTAAGTCAATTAAACACGGAGTTAAATGAATATCTCTCCGGAATGCAAAGCATTCAACAATTTCGTCAAGAAAAACGGCTGGAGCATGAGTTTGAACAAACTAATCAGGAATACCTTCAAACCCGAAGAGCCATGATTCGAATAAACTCACTACTGTTGGGTCCAATTATTATTTTTTTATACACTTTAGCTATCGGTGTAGCCTTACTCCTCTTTGGAGTTGATGCTTTGTCCAGCCAGGTAGCAGCAGGGGTTATTTATGCCTTTGTAACTTATCTTCAGGCATTCTTTAATCCTATGTCACAAATGATGGACTATTTAAGTATTTTTACTGATGGGATTGTCGCTGGTAAGCGTATTTTGAATGTATTGGACCATGAAGAGTCAGTGCCGCAACAAAATAAAGGTGCTAATGGTGAAATTTTTAGAGGAAAAATTGAATTTCGCAACGTTAGTTTTTCCTATGTTGGTGAACATCAAGTATTGAAAAATATTTGTTTTGTCGCAAATCCTGGTGAAACCGTCGCTTTAGTTGGCCACACAGGAAGTGGCAAAAGTTCAATCATTAATGTCTTAATGCGTTTTTATGAATTTTATGAAGGGGAAATTTTGATTGACGATCGAGATATTCGTGAGTTTTCTATGGAAGAACTTCGTAAGAAAATCGGACTTGTTTTGCAGGATGCCTTTCTTTTTTATGGAGATATTGCCAGCAATATCCGCATGATGAATACAGCAATAACGGATGAACAAATTGTAGCAGCAAAGTTCGTTCAAGCAGATTCGTTTATTGAAACCTTACCGAATCAATATCAAGCGCACGTAATTGAGCGAGGAGCCAGTTATTCCAGTGGGTAGCGCCAGTTGATTTCATTTGCTCGAACTATTGTAACTGATCCGAAAATTTTAGTTTTGGATGAAGCAACAGCTAATATTGATACGGAAACAGAAAGTTTAATACAAGAAGGATTAGCGAACATGCGGTGTGGACGGACTACCATTGCCATTGCCCATCGTTTGTCTACAATTTGTGATGCTGATTTGATTTTAGTATTGGATCAAGGGCGTGTAGTGGAACGGGGAACTCATGAGCATTTGTTAGCTCAAGGAGGTCTCTATGAGGATATGTATACTCTACAAAATAGTGAAGTATAATCACCAAAAGTCGGCAATGTTGCCGGCTTTTGGTGATTAACGACCGAAATACCTACTTGAAACGGTGCAACGAAATGGGAGTAATTTTAACGAAATAGTTAAAAAATTGATTCCCAGCACGATTATATTTGTTCTTTAGTGCGGCTTGATTTACACTAAAACCAAAGAAGAAGGAGGGTACGTCATGAAAAGAATATCAAGAGGCAAATTTGAGAAAATGCAAAAGCTATCTAACCAGCAAGGCGTAATTGCTGCTTTAGCAATTGATCAGCGGGGTTCTATGAAGAAAATGATGCAAGAAGCCGTAGGAGCAGAGCGATTTTCCATGGATCAAGTCTATGAATTCAAGGAACTGGTCTCAAAAGAACTTACCAAGTATGTTAGCGGGATTCTCTTGGACGAAGAATATGGTTTTAAAGGCATAAAGGCGAAAGATGCCAACTGCGGATTAATATTATCTTATGAAAAAACCGGTTACGACGTTAACACACCTGGTCGGCTACCTGAACTGTTGGCAGAGGAATCTTTACAGCGTTTAATAAAAAAAGGCGCCGATGCTGCGAAAGTACTAATTTACTATAATCCTGATGATCCAAATGAAATCTTAACGAAGAAGCATGCTTTTTTAGAACGTTTAGGAACAGAAGCCTTAGCGGCTGATATTCCAATTTTTGTAGAGCCAATTGTCTATGATACCGAAATTGTTGCTGCTGACTCCCCCGAATTCGCCAAAATCAAACCGCAAAAAGTTATCGCAACGATGAAGGAATTTACCAAAGACAAGTATCATATTGATGTTTTGAAAGTTGAAGTTCCGGTACTCTTTAAGTATGTGGAAGGCTTTACTAAGGGCCATGATCCAGTGGTGTACACCAAAGCAGCAGCAGCAGCGTTTTTTAAAGAAGCCAGTGACGTTGCCACTCGGCCGTTTATTTATTTAAGTGCAGGTGTACCTACAGATATTTTCAGAGAAGAATTAATTTTTGCAGGGGAGCATGGCGCTCACTTCAATGGTATTTTAGGAGGGCGTGCTACGTGGCGTGATGGCGTACAAGTGTATGCTGAAAAAGGCGCAGATGGGTTAAATCAGTGGTTACAAACGCAGGGATGCCAAAATATTGAAGAGTTAAATACAATTTTAGGTACTTATGCCAAACCTTGGTACGATGCTTACGGGGGCCTTGATCAAATTGAAGTATTTGATATAGCCGTTATGGACTAGAAGCTCACTTTAAAAAGCAGCAGAAAAGCAAAGGTCAATAGTGGATGGGAGAAAATTGTGCTCATCCACTTTATTGTCAGTCTATTTGCTTGGTAGCATCCTCATTTTTCTACACAACTGACTGGCTTATGAACAACAAGGTTTGTTTTGGTAATTTTTATAAAAAGAGAAAGGATCAACCTATGACTATAGAAAAACTTGAGTATTTTTATACAATTGCCAAATATAATAGTATCTCAAAAGCAGCAGCTGAACTCCACGTCAGCAAATCCACCTTAAGTTCTTCTTTAAAAGATTTAGAAGATGAACTGGGAAATTTATTATTTGATCGTTATGGCAATTCATTAACTCTGAATTCCTATGGAGATAAAATTGCGCAATCCGTCTTTACCATTTTAAATGAAATAAAAAAAATGAAACTTGGACTTCACGAAACGATTGTCAATCCTACCGTTAAATTTGGTTTTGGCAATGCTTCTTTGATGTATCAAGTGACAGAAAATACTTCACAGTTGAAGAATAGCTGGAAATGCTATGCCGGCACTTCATTTGAATTGCTAAACAAATTAGCAAATCATGAATTAGATTTTGTTGTTACGTCTGCTGATGTTAATAGTCCTATTTTAGAAAAAGAACAATTAATTGAATTAGAGATGTATTTATGTGTCTCTCAACAAATTTATCAAAAAATCCAAGCAAAAGGACTGGCTTGCTTAGATAAGTATCCTTTTTTATACTTGCCGCATCATTTGGATCATTTGGAAACTACGAAAAGCATCATTCAGAGTCTCCAGCTAAAAAGCAAACTCGTTTGTTGTTACGATAGCCTGATGTTAAGTGAACTTATTGAAAAAAGCAAAGGTGTTTATGTTATTATTTCTGTTCGGAAAAGACTGCTTAAAGAAATCACTTCAAAAGTTGAATTTTTACAAATCGATCAAAAACAAAAATTTTATCTCTATAAAAATTCTTCCAGTGCTTTATTTGTTCAGGATAGCCAAATCAAAACTACCTTAAAACAATTATTAGAAGGCTAAAAGGCTTGCCTCTAAAGCTCATGAGTAACTGAATAAAAGTTAAGATAAAAATAGAAAAAGAGCGGGCTTGCTTGTTTATAGCATATAACAAGCTTTACGAATCATTTATAGTCGTTGGAAAATAACAACGGTGCTACACATAAATGAAACTTCATAAAAAAACACCTGCGTTTTGTTAAGGGATCACTTCAAGTACCTCTTATCAAAACGCTGGTTGTTTTTAGTCTGAAATCCATTGGTTAATTTTAAGCTCTAAGCGCTTTAGCCTATAGTCAAAAAACTGCTGACAACTAGACAACTTACAGTTTAACCTTTGTCCTTTTTTAGTTAAGGGTAGGCTAAATTTTCCAGAACCTTCCGGAGCTGATTTGCTTGGCTGTTCGATATTTCTGAACATGGCGTCCAAAAATTTAATAACTTAAGAAATGTTAAATCGTATCTATTACGGTTTAAATCGCCATTTTTTTGTTGTATAGTTTCCCTAGCTACAAAACGACTTTCGAAAAAACCATTTCTTGCGACTAAGTTAATTAGAAAGCATAAATTAAACTAGCAAAGGAAGAAGATGAAATGAAACTAAGCAATCCATTATTATTAGGCGCAACAGCGCTAAGCCTTTTGGTCATGACAGCTTGTGGAAATACCACAAGCCATCAAAGTAGCCAGCAGACTCAAGCTAGCAGGCAGCAAAAACAATCAAGTCAGCACAGCAAACGGATCATTGTTACTAGCCCATGCCCTGGAACCACTTTTTATGCTTTTAAAGAAGGACGTGAAGGTATCATCGGTATCAGTGATTGGTTGTATAAAGATGGCAATAAAAAGATTTTAAATGCAGTTATACCTGAAACAAAAAAGGTAAATACAAGTTTTATCACTAGTGATTTTAAAGTCAACCTGGAATCTTTAATAAATTTAAAGCCTGACATCATTTTTTACTATCACAACTATCAAAACGATGGGTTACAGCGAGCCCACGTACCAGCTGTTGATTTAGGCGGTAAGGACCAAAATCCTAAGACACTGCAAATATTATGGGAAAAGAAATTCTGTCAAACCTTGGGACTTCCGCAATCTCACAAATACGCACAAGCCTGGCAGCACACAGAACAATTGGTTAAGCCTCATAAAAAAGATCACCATTTAAAAGTTCTATACATTAATCGTTTAGGCAAACAAATTGTGGTTTCAGCTCCCGGCACGACCCAAGATTATTATTTAAAAGCAGCCGGCTTAACTAACGCTGCTACTAATCTGAATGTCAAAGGAGATGCAGGACGGTTCGTCAATGTGTCAATGGAACAAATTTATCAGTGGAATCCAGATATGATTATCATAAATTTCGGTAGCGCCAATGATTTATTGCAAAACAAAATTTCTGGACAGGACTGGTCAAAACTGAAAGCCGTGCGGGAACAAAAGGTCTATTCTTCACCGGTTGGACTGCATACGTGGGGCAATCTTGGCGGCGATAGCCCGTTAATGCCGCTGTGGTTAACGAATTTAGTTGATCCGCAAGCCATCAGCCAGCAAGAATTGAGAAAAGAAACCAAAAAATATTATCAAAAGATGTTTGATTATACGCTTAGCGACTCAATGATCGATCAAATCTTCCAACGGAGGTAAGTGCATGAGAAGCAAAATGTCTTATCGCAGCTTGGTAATTCTACTTCTTTTCGGGTTATGTTTCGCTGCTTTTCTATCAATTCTGGTAGGAAGATATGCTTTATCCGTCCATGAAGTGATCACCGCTTTCTCGCAATTGCCACATATTGACACGAGTCAGCAGGCATCTGTCTTATTTACAATCCGCCTACCGCGAATTATTGCCTCTATGTTGGTAGGGTTGGGTTTAGCAGTAGCAGGCGCAACCTTTCAAGCGGTTTTAAATAATCCGTTAGCAAGTCCGGATGTTTTAGGTACATCATCGGCTGCCGGCTTTGGGGCAGCTTTGGGTATGTTAGTCGCCGCCCAATCACTCTTACTTATTACCCTGAGTTCATTTGTTTTTGGACTGTTAAGTTTGGGCCTTGTATATGGCCTTTGTGCTTTCAAAAAGAAACATGACACCTTGTCGATATTGTTAGCGGGAATTATTGTCACCTCGTTATTTATGGCGTTAACTTCTGCGATTAAGTTTGTAGCAGATCCCAATGACACATTACCAGAAATTACTTTTTGGTTGATGGGCAGCTTTTCCAATGTTAGTTTTTCTGAACTTTATTGGGTTACACCATTATTTTTAAGTGGCTACTGCCTCCTTCATCTTCTTCGGTTTAAAATGAATATCTTATCTTTAGGAGATGAAGAAGCTATACTTTCCGGAATTAATCCCAAACGCTTGCGTATACTACTTTTGACTATTTCAGCTATTTTAGTTTCAGCTTCCGTGACAATAGCCGGCGTCATTGGTTGGGTCGGCTTAGTGATCCCTCACTTGGTAAGAAGTATCGTTGGGTATAACCATGGGAAATTAATTCCCGTATCTGCTTTAATCGGTGCACTCTTTTTATTAGTAGTTGATAATTTAGCTAGAAGTATTAGTGCAGCCGAAATACCCATAGGGATTTTAACTTCCTTGATTGGCGCTCCGTTGTTTGCCCTATTATTTATAAGGAGTGAGAACCATGATTGAAGTCAAAAATTTAAGTTTCCAGTATCGCGAGCAGGCGGTATTTAAGGAACTGAACTTCGCTTTAGCAAAAGGAGAAGTACTAAGCATTTTAGGAGCAAATGGTGTCGGCAAAACGACGTTAATTAAATGTCTGGCGAAGATTTTAACACCTAGTGCCGGTGCCTGTCGCCTACAAACCTCTACAGGAAAAGAGCCGCGAATTGCTTATGTACCACAAGCAAAAAAATTAAATTTTTCCTACAACGTGGTAGAATTTGTTTCCTTTGGTCGTTCGGCACTCCATTCATATTTAGCCAAACCAACTGCAGCTGACTTATGTGCTGCTAAGCAGTGGTTGGCAAAACTAGGCGGCACCAAGCTGTTTTCCGCTTCCATCAATCAAATTAGCGGCGGCGAATTACAATTATGCTACATCGCCAAAGCTTTAGTATCAGAACCGGATCTATTAATTTTAGATGAGCCGGAAGCCAATCTTGATTTTAAGCATCAAACACAACTTATTCATTTATTAAAAGAACTGGCGCAAGAATATCAAATGACGATTATAATGAACACACATTTCTTAAATCACGCTCAACGACTTGCTGATAAATGTTTGATCATGTCGAAAGAATCGTATCAATTTGGCACTCGCGATGAAATTTTACAAGAACCGATTTTAAAGAAATATTTTGAAGCAAATGTAAGAAAATGTAGCTACACTGAAAACGGCCAGCAACAAACTGCTTTCATTATTGTTTAAACAATAGTGAAAGCAGTAATAGGAAGGCCCAGCAGTTCCTGTGACCGTTTTTCTAAGTATTTAGTTACGCAGTGAGAAAGGAATGGTTTCACATGCAAACTAGAAAAAAGATTATTTTATTTACGTGTTGTATGAGCTTATTCATTGTTACCATGGATGTAACGGTTGTAAATGTAGCTTTACCTTCAATCCAAAGCGGTTTCCACACTGATTTATCCGCTTTGCAGTGGGTGACGGATGGTTACACCTTAGTGGTTGCCTCTTTGTTATTGCTTTCTGGTTCTACTGCTGATAGACTGGGCCGCAAACGAGTATTTCAGATAGGCCTCTTATGTTTTTGCGTCGCTTCCTTTTTATGTGGTGTGGCCCAAACGCCCGGACAATTAATTACCTTTCGGATGCTTCAAGGGGTGGGCGGATCGATGCTGAATCCAGTAGCCATGGCAATTATTACGCAAATATTTACCGAAAAATTGGAACGAGCCAAAGCAATTGGCTTATGGGGTTCAGTTACTGGTATTTCATTAGGAATGGGCCCGATTATCGGTGGGGTTATCGTCTCTTACTTAAGTTGGCGCTATGTCTTTTTCATTAACATTCCGATTATTTTACTGGCACTTTGGCTGACGCAAAAGTATGTCCCGGAATCAAAAGGAGTAAGTCAAACGAAAAATGATTTGGTGGGACAATTATTGATGATTATTTTTTTATTTAGTTCCATTTACTCAATTATTGAACTGCCAAAAAAGGGCGCCTTGGCTCCTGAAGTTGTAGTTACTGGGATCATAGGATTGCTTTCAATTATCGTTTTCTTTTTCTACGAATATAAAAAAGAAAATCCATTAATTAATCCGAGATTCTTTCTCTCGCTTCCTTTTACTTCAGCATCGTTCCTAGCGATCTTTGGCTTTACGATCTACAGCGGTTTCTTACTGTTAAATACGCTTTACCTCCAAGAAATCCGCGGCTTTTCACCACTAAGTGCTGGGCTAGCTACAATTCCTTTAGCGCTTGTCAGCTTTATGGTGGCACCTAGAGCCGGCAAAATGGTAGGAAAAAGAGGGACGAAGTGGCCAATCCTGATCTGTGGAGTTGCCATGCTCTTAGTATGTATCCTACAACTATTTGTCACAAAGACGACCCCCGTACTGCTATTAATAGTGATTTATGTGTTATTGGGAGTCGGCTTTGGTATGTTAAATGCTCCGATTACAATTACCGCTGTGGAGGGGATGCCTATTGCTCAATCAGGAACGGCTGCTGCAATTGCGGTTACTTGTAAACAGATTGGCAATTCTTTAGGAGTAGCATTGCCCAGTTTGCTAATTTCTGCGAATTCTAAAGTTGGTGCCGGGACTCCTTATACAAAAGTCTGGCTTTTATTTGCTGGTTGTTCTATTGGGATTATCGGCTTAAGTTATTTATCTAACTCAGCTTTAGCTCAACGGTCACTTAGCAAAGTGAAGGTATATTTCTAAACAATGAGAAAGTGTTTGTTTTAGGGGAGAAAGGAATATTTAGATGAAAAAAAGAAACAGTCGTCTGCTTTTATTTGTTATATTTGTTATATTATTTTGGGGTAAAACGCTTCTGGCGTATTACGTTGATTTTTCTTTAGGAGTAAAAGGTCAACTGCAATGGGAAATTTTGTGGTTAAATCCAATTGCGACTACCTTACTTTTTTTTGGTTTCAGTTTGTACTTAAAAAGTCATAAGAAATTCATAGTAGCTTTCGTTATTTTAAATTTTTTGAATACCCTAATTCTTTATTTAAATATTATTTTTTATCGGGAATTTACTGACTTTATCACCATTCAATCAGTTTTAGGTTTTTCAAAAGTATCAGAAGGAATTTCCGGCGACTTATTCGCTTTAATTCACCCGCATGATGTATTTTATTGGGTGGATAGTTTGCTGCTTATTTATTTGTTGATTCGTTCATTTAAACGTCGGAATTCTTTTACTACCAATAGTGTAAGTAGACGTACGGCGTTGGCCATCAGTTGCTTAAGTGTGCTTTTATTTTCTATTAATTTGTCTTTGAGTGAATCAGATCGTCCTCAGCTTTTACAAAGAATTTTTGACCGTAATTATGTTGTAAAATATCTTGGATTAGATGCTTTTACCTTGATTGATGGCGTAAATACAGCGATCACAAATCAGGTAAGAGCTGAAGCCAGTTCCAGTGAATTACCGGAAATATTGAATTTTACCAAAAATAACAATGTTCCCCTTAATCCGCAGTATGCCGGGATCGCAAAAGGCAAAAATGTGTTTGTCATTCACTTGGAAAGCTTTCAACAGTTTTTAATCAATATGAAAGTCGAAGGACAGGAAGTAACACCGTTTTTAAACCAAATATATCAAAATAAAGCAACAATCAGCTTTGATAACTTCTTCCATGAAGTAGGCCAAGGCAAAACAAGTGATGCTGAAAATATGTTAGAAACAAGTACCTTTGGTTTGCCGCAAGGCTCTCTTTTTACGCAACTAGGTTCGGATAATACCTTTAATGCCGCACCGGCTGTTTTAAAACAACAACAAGGGTATACCACAGCCGTATTTCACGGCAATGTTGGTAGTTTTTGGAACCGAGATCATGTGTATAAAAATTTAGGCTATCAATACTTCTTTGATCGTTCTTATTTTGATAAGCAAGATAAGATGTTAGGCTATGGTATCTTAGACAAACAGTTGTTTAAAGAGTCAGCGA
Organism: Enterococcus faecalis; assembly: GCA_051295955.1. Lineage (GTDB taxonomy): Bacteria > Bacillota > Bacilli > Lactobacillales > Enterococcaceae > Enterococcus > Enterococcus faecalis_A. The sequence goes on from JBPDWA010000006.1 coordinate 225,591, forward strand.
GTGAATTGGAACATTTACAACAACCTTTTTATGCAAAATTTTTGACGGTTACCAATCATACGCCTTTTTACACAGATGACAAAAACTTCCAATTTCCTAAGTTAAATACTGGGGACTCCATTGTAGATGATTATGTAAGAACGGCTCATTATTTAGATCAAGCCTTGGAACAATTTTTCAATTATTTAAAAACTACCAGTTTGTATAATCATTCTATTTTTGTTATTTACGGGGATCATTTTGGAATTTCAGATGCCAATAATAAAGATTTATGCAAAGCCTTTAATCGGGATCCAAAGACCTGGACAAACTATGATAATGCTCAATTACAACGTGTCCCTTTGATGTTTTATATGCCCGGCTATACGCAAGGGAAAATTTCTCATGACTATGGTGGTGAAATTGATGTGTTGCCAACACTTTATCACCTTTTAGGAATCGACGATAAAAATTACGTCCACTTTGGTACTGACTTATTTTCTTCTGGACATAAACAAGTTGTTGCATTTAGAAATGGCGATTTTGTGACACCGAACTTTTGTTATTTAGGCGGAGAAGTCTACGATAAGCAAGGGCAAAAAATTGAGCATCAAACTGCGGCCTTACAAGCTGAAGTAAAAGCTGATAACGATTGGGTCAAAAAATCGTTAAACTTATCAGATAAGCTCAATCAAGAGAACCTATTACGCTTTTATACACCGCAAGGATTTCAAACGGTTCAGCCGAAAGATTTCAATTATGATACAGCCTTTGAAAAAAATAAAGTAGCACAGTTGGAAAAAGATAAAGGGCAACAGTCCACCAGTCTGTTTACAAATAATGGAAATAAAACGACGTTGTCAAGTTATCCTACGACTCCTTAATAGCTTTAGCTAGTGACTGGCTAGTAGTTTGGTTTATCTAAAGGAGGTGAGTAAATGCTGAGATTTCTTATATTTGCAGGTTATTTTGAATGGATGATTTATTTGGTGACTACTAGTCAAATGGATCAGTATATCAATGTTCATTATCGATATTTAATTTATATAACACTGGTGCTCGCTTTATTTTTAGCGCTGATCCAATTAGTTATTTGGATCAAGCAGCCGCCGGCAAAACAAGCAGCTGAAAAATCCCTTAGAAAAAAATTAACAAAAGCAGGCTGCTATATCCTCATGAGTTTTCCGATTATTGCCGGTTTGCTTTTTCCGCATCCTAGTCTAGATGCCAATATTGTCAGCACAAAAGGTTTCAGTTTTCCATTAAGTAAGGAGTCAATCGGTGATCCTTACTTTCAAACTCAATATCTAGCGCCGGACACCAGTATGTATTTTACTAAAGATATCTATCACAAGCGGATGTATAGTGAGTTGAATACGTTTAAAGATTTATCAGAAATAAAAATTGACGACGATAATTATTTAGAAGTCATGGAGTTGATTTACGATTTTCCTCGTTCTTTTGCCAATAAGACGATTGATTTTACCGGCTTTTTCTATCACACGCAAAAAGATCAGCAGAATTACTCATTTGCTTTTCGCTTTGGGATTGTACATTGTATTGCAGATGCAGGGGTGTACGGGCTTTTGTTGAATGGCGTGATGCCAACCTATAAAAATAATCAGTGGTTAAATTTAAAAGGGAAAATAACCATCAGCTATTTTGAACCGTTTAAACGACATCTTCCCGTTTTGTCTGTAACAAGTCAAACGCCGATCGCTGCGCCGAAAAACGAGTATGTTTATTTAAATAATGTCACATAAAACTGGCAAAATACTGTGGCAAATGCAAATGTCAGCCATTCCTTGAAAGATTGTGGAAAGGACTAGTTCAAGTAACATTTTTTCACGGAGATATCGTCTCGTAGCAAGAATCATGGTACAATAGTAGCTGTCATCAATAAAGGATTTCTTGAGACAAAAAGGCAGAAAAGTAGACAAGTGCTGCCAGAAGCAGTACAGTAAATATACTTGATAATTTTGGAGGAAAAAAGATGTATGATGTAATTATAATCGGTGCAGGTCCGGCCGGCATGACGGCTGCCCTTTACGCATCGCGTTCTAATCTTTCTGTATTAATGATTGAGCGTGGTGCTCCTGGAGGTCAGATGAACAATACTGCGGAAGTGGAGAACTATCCCGGTTTTGATTCAATCATGGGTCCGGAACTGGCATATAAAATGTATGAGAACGTTGAAAAATTTGGCACCAAAAATGCGTACGGCATTGTGATGGATATTGCCGACCATGGGTCCTGCAAAGAAGTGATCTGTGAAGATCAAAGCTATCAAAGCAAAGCGGTGATTATTGCAACTGGCTGTGTGCATCGTAAGCTAGGCGTGAAAGGTGAAGAAGAATACGCTGGTCGTGGCGTGTCTTACTGCGCAGTCTGCGATGGTGCTTTTTTCCGGAATAAGCGTTTAATGGTGATTGGTGGAGGAGATTCAGCCGTTGAAGAAGCCATTTATTTGACTCAGTTTGCCGCAGAAGTCGTTATTGTTCATCGTCGAGACGAATTGCGTGCTCAAAAAATCATTCAAGAGCGGGCGTTTACCAATGAAAAAATTTCATTTGAATGGGATACTGTTCTGGAAGAAATTAACGGCAACGATATGGTGGTTACCGGTGTGCAGCTAAAAAATGTTAAGACTGGTGAAGTCAAAGAAGCTCCGGCAGACGGTGTCTTTATCTACGTTGGTTTAGATCCATTAACAGAACCATTCAAAAAAATCGGTTTAACCAATCAGGGTGGCTGGATTGAAACGGATCAAGACATGAAAACTGCTATTCCCGGTATTTTTGCGATTGGTGATGTCCGTGAAAAAACATTACGTCAAATCACAACGGCTGTTGGTGAAGGTGGCATTGCTGGCCAACAAGTTTATAAGTATATCGAAGAATTAGCTGAAGAAGCTTAATTTCATTATAAAGGTAAGCCAGCTATCATCAAAAGCAGAGAATCAATAAAAGGATTCTCTGCTTTTTAATTTTATGATTGGTAAGATATATATGAATAGAACTCTGACAGCGTTGCCTCCAAAATGACCAATCTACAGGAGAATGTGGGAGAAAGTTACCGCCCTATATCCAACAAGGACAGGGAATATACTGTGTTATCTAATCAAATTTTAAGGCGGCTTGCTAAAATTATATATAACCATTCGCTATTCTTTTCACAAGATAGCAGGAAGTATATTTAGGAAAAAAGAAACAGGGAGATCGGAAAAGCTTGAGTAATCTCCGGAAGCGAAAGCTGAAAAATGATTCCCTTGAACCCTGAAGGAAGATACTTTAGTTTTGAAAGTCTCCAGTGGATATTTTCTGAAATACAGATTGCAACAGGAGGCTGCTGTGTAATAGTACAGGAGTAGGAGCAGAAAATTTTTTGAAGGCTAGCTATCTGGCAAGGGATCCAAAATGTGCAAGCCTAAACAGAAGCTTATCTATTCATAAGAACTGTGAATTGAGGTCCGGTCAATATACGTCGCTGGAAAAACTGTAGAGGACAATGACCCAAGATAGAGGTTTTTAATTTTAACCTAGTTTATTCACTCAATGGGAGAAAGCTCAAGCTAAGTTGTTTTTCCAAAAAGCTGCCCGTAGCTCCTAAAGATTGTGAAAAAAATAGCTAAGTTTTCGTAAGAAAAGAACGTCTTATAGCCCTGGAAACGGTCAGTTGCTTTTCTTTTCCATTGTTTCTTATGTGCTTTTTGGGCTTACTTATCCGGCTATTTATATCTAGAATTAATGAACGATTTTGACGCTTTGCAGAAATTAGTGGTTTATTTTACTGAATAGTTGTTGTATAAAGAGGAGAAAGTTCGTTTTTTACCCGATATCAAGACAGTTGTAATAGTCTTTGGCTATATTTCTTTTCTGTTATATAAAATTATAATAATTGAATATAACAGACGTTTGGAAAAAGCAAGTAATATGCTCAAGAGAAGATAACAATTTCTGAATTGTGATTAATATCACTATGTAATGGTTTTAAAGGTGAAATAACTTGTCTGGATTTTTCAAGAAATTAGTATTTTTTGCTTGCTCTTTTCTAATTTTAATGATAATTTGTAATTGTAGTCGATAAAAAATAATACAGTTTTTGCTGCTGTTTTATTATTATCGAGATTTAAAGAAACGGATTAAGAGAGGATCGTGTGACAAATGGCAAAGGCTAAGAATCAAAAACCTATTGACTTTCAAGAATTACTTGATAAAGTCAACGCTGATTTTCCCACATTTCAAATTTTGGATAAAGATGGGCAGATCACAAATGAAGAGTTAGTACCTGACTTATCGGATGAAGAATTAGTAGAATTAATGACACGTATGGTATGGTCTCGTGTGTTGGATCAACGCTCAACCGCATTGAATCGTCAAGGACGTTTAGGCTTTTTTGCGCCGACTGCCGGTCAAGAAGCTAGTCAATTGGCAAGTCATTTTGCAATGGAAAAAGAAGATTATTTATTGCCGGGCTATCGTGATGTACCGCAACTTGTACAACATGGTTTACCATTGATGGAAGCCTTCCTTTGGTCAAGAGGACATGTTGCCGGCAACAACTACGCACCGGATTTAAATGCGTTGCCACCACAAATTATTATCGGTGCACAATTCATCCAAGCTGCTGGTGTAGCGTTAGGCTTAAAAAAACGTGGCAAGAAAAACGTTGTTTTCACTTACACAGGTGATGGCGGTTCTTCACAAGGGGACTTCTACGAAGCGATTAACTTTGCCGGAGCTTATCACGCTAACGGTGTGTTTATTATTCAAAATAACGGTTTTGCTATTTCCACTCCACGGGAAAAACAAACAGCCGCTAAAACACTGGCTCAAAAAGCAGTAGCAGCTGGAATCCCAGGAATTCAAGTAGATGGAATGGATCCTCTAGCTGTCTATGCGATTGCCAAAGAAGCTCGTGAATGGGCAGCTAACGGCAATGGACCTGTTCTGATTGAAACGCTGACTTACCGTTATGGACCGCATACGTTATCAGGGGACGATCCAACTCGTTACCGGACAAAAGATATGGACGATGAATGGCAGCAAAAAGACCCATTGGTTCGTTTCCGTAACTATTTGACGGACAAAGGATTATGGTCAGAAGCAAAAGAAGAACAAGTGATTGAACAAACAAAAGAAGAAATTAAAGCAGCCATTGCTGCAGCTGATAAAGTGCCAAAACAAAAAGTTTCTGATTTCTTGAAAAACATGTTTGAAGTTCAACCACAAACAATTAAAGAACAAATTGCATTCTACGAAGCGAAGGAGTCGAAATAACCATGGCACAAAAAACAATGATTCAAGCAATTACAGATGCCTTAGCTCTTGAATTAGAGAAAGACGAAAATGTACTAGTCTTCGGGGAGGACGTAGGGAAAAACGGCGGTGTGTTCCGTGCAACGGAAGGCTTGCAAGACAAATTCGGTGAAGACCGCGTTTTTGATACACCGCTAGCAGAATCCGGGATTGGTGGTTTAGCCTTTGGATTAGCCTTGCAAGGCTATCGTCCAGTTCCTGAAATCCAATTCTTCGGCTTTGTTTTTGAAGTATTTGATGAAATCGTAGGACAAATGGCTCGTACTCGTTACCGTATGGGCGGTACGCGCAATATGCCGATTACGGTTCGTGCGCCTTTTGGTGGTGGTGTACACACTCCTGAATTGCACTCTGATAATTTGGAAGGCCTGATTGCCCAATCACCAGGTATTCGTGTAGTTATTCCATCAAATCCTTATGATGCTAAAGGTTTATTGATTGCTGCTATCCGCAGTAATGATCCAGTCGTTTACTTGGAACACATGAAACTTTATCGTTCTTTCCGTGAGGAAGTTCCTGATGAAGCTTATGAAGTTCCTTTAGATAAAGCAGCTGTGACTCGTGAAGGAACAGACGTATCAATTATCACATATGGCGCTATGGTGCGCGAAGCCATCAAAGCCGCAGATAACTTAGCAAAAGATAACATTTCCGCAGAAATTATCGACTTAAGAACGGTGTCTCCTTTAGATGTCGAAACAATTGTAAAATCTGTTGAAAAAACCGGTCGAGTCGTTGTTGTTCAAGAAGCGCAAAAACAAGCAGGGGTGGGTGCCATGGTTGTTTCTGAAATTTCAGAACGATCTATTTTATCCTTGGAAGCGCCAATCGGTCGGGTTTCTGCTCCAGATACCATCTTCCCATTTGGACAAGCAGAAAATATTTGGTTGCCAAATGCAAGTGATATTGAAGCAAAAGCAAGAGAAATCGTTGCCTTCTAATTTATAGGCAAGCGAAAAATTTCTCAAAAAACGTTCAGCAAGTTTGGGAAGAACAGTCGCAAGACTTTCTTCTCAAACTAAAATTTATAGAATAAGTTGAACGATTGCTTAGTCAGCATCATTTAATCAATGTAATAAGAGACAACTCAAGAAGGGAAGACATAAAAAATGGCTTATCAATTTAAATTACCAGATATTGGTGAAGGGATCGCAGAAGGCGAAATCGTCAAATGGTTTGTTAAACCAGGCGATACCATCAATGAAGACGATACTTTATTAGAAGTCCAAAATGACAAATCAGTCGAAGAAATTCCGTCTCCTGTCACTGGAACGATAAAAAATATTGTCGTGCCAGAAGGAACAGTAGCAAATGTCGGAGACGTCTTAGTGGAAATCGATGCGCCTGGACATGAAGACAATGAAGGAGATGCAGGCGTAGCAGCTACTGAGCAAACACCCGCACAACCTGCAGCAACTCCAACAGCGCCTGAAACTTCAGCAGCCGGCGGTTTATTCCAATTTAAACTACCAGACATCGGTGAAGGAATTGCAGAAGGCGAAATCGTTAAATGGTTTGTCAAACCAGGTGATACCATCAATGAAGATGATACGTTACTGGAAGTTCAAAATGACAAATCAGTCGAAGAAATCCCATCACCTGTCACTGGAACGGTAAAAAATATTGTTGTATCAGAAGGAACTGTTGCTAATGTTGGTGATGTTTTGGTTGAAATTGACGCACCGGGACATAATGATGTTGCTCCAGCTACCAAAGCCTCAGCTCCGGCAGCAGCACCAATAGCACCAAAAGCTCAATCCACGTCAAGTGATGTAACAGCTGCAGCAGATTCAAATAAACAAGTGTTAGCGATGCCTTCAGTGCGTCAATACGCTCGTGAAAAAGACGTTGATATTACTCAAGTAACGCCAACCGGCAAAGGTGGTCGCGTCATTAAAGACGATATTGATGCATTTGTATCAGGTGGTTCTAAGACAGCTCCAGAAGCAGCAGCACCAGCAAAAGCAGCTGCGCCGCAAGCTAAACCTTCAGCAGCACCGCAAGCTCCAGCAAAACCATTTACTTCTGACTTAGGTGAAATGGAAACGCGTGAAAAAATGACACCAACACGTAAAGCAATTGCCAAAGCAATGGTGAATAGTAAACATACTGCACCGCATGTTACTTTGCATGATGAAGTGGAAGTTTCTAAATTATGGGATCACCGCAAAAAATTTAAAGATGTTGCAGCTACAAATGGGACCAAATTAACGTTCTTGCCATATGTAGTTAAAGCCTTAACCGCAACTGTTCAAAAATTTCCAATCTTGAATGCTTCAATCGATGATGCCGCTCAAGAAATTGTTTATAAAAACTATTTTAACATTGGTATCGCTACTGATACTGATCATGGCTTATACGTACCAAATGTTAAAAATGCAAATACTAAGAGCATGTTTGCGATTGCGGATGAGATCAATGAAAAAGCCGCCTTGGCTCATGAAGGTAATTTAACGGCTCAGGATATGCGTGATGGGTCAATTACGATCAGTAATATTGGTTCAGTCGGCGGCGGTTGGTTTACGCCTGTTATTAACTATCCTGAAGTAGCTATTTTAGGTGTTGGAACTATTGCTCAACAACCAGTTGTTAATGCTGACGGTGAAATCGTCGTTGGTCGCGTAATGAAATTATCATTAAGTTTTGACCACCGCATCGTTGATGGTGCCACAGCTCAAAAAGCAATGAACAACATCAAACGCTTATTAGCTGATCCAGAATTATTATTAATGGAAGGATGATTTACAAATGGTAGTAGGAGATTTCGCCATTGAACTAGATACAGTCGTAATTGGAGCCGGCCCTGGAGGATATGTTGCCGCAATTCGGGCAGCAGAAATGGGTCAAAAAGTAGCGATCATTGAACGTGAATATATTGGCGGTGTTTGCTTAAACGTTGGTTGTATTCCTTCTAAAGCATTGATTGCAGCAGGACATCATTATCAAGAATCCCTTGATTCAACGATGTTTGGTGTAACTACTAAGGATGTATCACTTGATTTTTCAAAAACGCAAGATTGGAAAGATAATCAAGTCGTTAAAACCTTAACGAATGGTGTTGGGTTTCTTTTGAAAAAACATAAGGTAGAAATTATTGAAGGAGAAGCTTTTTTCGTGGATGAGCATACGTTGCGTGTTATCCATCCTGATTCTGCACAAACCTATTCCTTTAATAATGCCATCGTGGCAACAGGCTCACGTCCAATTGAAATCCCTGGCTTTAAATTTGGCGGTCGTGTTTTAGACTCTACCGGTGGCTTGAATTTAAAAGAAGTGCCTAAAAAATTTGTCATTATTGGAGGCGGCGTTATCGGCGCTGAATTAGGTGGCGCATATGCGAACCTAGGAGCAGAAGTAACTATTTTGGAAGGTAGTCCATCTATTTTACCGACCTATGAAAAAGATATGGTGAAAGTTGTCACTGATGACTTCAAGAAGAAAAACGTAACAATCGTTACCTCTGCAATGGCTAAAGAAGCAATTGACAATGGTGATAGCGTAACTGTTAAATACGAAGTAAACGGAAAAGAAGAAAGTGTTGAAGCAGATTATGTAATGGTCACTGTTGGACGTCGTCCTAATACAGATGACTTAGGATTAGAACAAGCGGGTGTTGAAATTGGCGAACGTGGGTTAATCCCAGTTGACAACCAAGGCCGTACAAATGTTAAAAACATCTACGCAATCGGTGATATCGTTCCTGGTGCGGCGCTTGCTCATAAAGCCAGCTATGAAGCAAAAATTGCTGCTGAAGCTATTTCCGGTAAAAAAGTAGCCGTGGATTACAAAGCGATGCCGGCCGTGGCGTTTACGGATCCTGAATTAGCGAGTGTCGGAATGACCATTGCTGAAGCGAAAGAAGCAGGAATTGAAGCTACGGCTTACAAATTCCCATTTTCCGGTAATGGCCGAGCGTTATCTCTTGGCAAGACAGAAGGGTTTATTCGCTTAGTAACAACAAACGATGCAAATGTAGTGATCGGCGCACAAATTGCGGGTGTCGGTGCAAGCGATATGGTGTCAGAGTTAGCATTAGCCATTGAATCTGGCATGAATGCAGAAGACATTGCCTTAACGATCCATCCACATCCTTCTTTAGGAGAAATTACTATGGATGCTTCTGAATTGGCTTTAGGTTTGCCAATTCATATTTAATAGCATTGTTTGTCGCATGACCTTATTAGATAAGGACACGCACTTTTAGAAGTCTTTTAGTATTAGCCGCTAAAAGACTTTGAAAAAGCAAGCAGGGAACCAATCATTTAATTGATTGATTCCCTGCTTTACTTTATATGAAGAATATAAGTAAGCGTGTGTTTAAAAATCAAGATAACGAGATAGATAATCAGCTAGACCATCTTCATCATTGGTTTTGGTGGTAATATCATTGGCGACCGCTTTAATTTGTTCGGTTGCATTTTTCATGGCAACACCCCAACCAACATACTCTAACATCTCTTCATCATTATGTTCATCACCAAAAGCAATGATGTCATTACGTTTAATTTCTAAGAAGCTGGCTACTTGTTCGACACCTTTGGCCTTTTGAATTCCTTTGGAAACGATCTCAAGAATTGGCGTAGGACCACCCCAAGTTCGAACATCTACGTAATCACCGTATTGTTTATGCAAAGAAGCAGAGACTAAAGGAGCTTGTTCATGCGTTGTTCGCACCATCATAGAAGTGGGGTTCGTACGTAAATTTTGCACAGTCAATAAATTCTGAGGAGTCGCTTCTGAAGCAAAAAATTTTGCATCAAATCCTTCCAAAGTATCAATAAAAAATGTTTCTTTATTTTCAGCAGCTACGAAGTCTAGCTGTAATGCTTGCTTTTGAGAGAGAATGTCAAAGACTAAATCACGCTCAATGCCTGTTTCTTGTTCTAAATCCCAGTGCTTTTCGGGTATATGAACTAAAGCACCATTAAAATTTACCATGGGAGTTTTTAACCCCAGCTGCTGATAAAATTGATGACTCATGCGATAAGGACGTCCGGTGACAATACTTACATAATGTCCTTGCTGGATAGCTTTTTTTAAAATGCGTTCTGTTTGTGGACTGATTAAAGACTGGGAATTTAATGTCGTTCCGTCTAAATCAATGGCAATTAATTTCTTCACGTCGTTTCCTCCTAGGTAACATGCTTTCATTTTAGTCTAGCATAAAATTTAAGATTGGCAAGCTTCAGAAAAATTTCCTTAGAACGAAGTAAATTCCATCATAATTTTTCTACGTTGATAATGTTTAAACTGCCGATAATAGGTCTCTAACTTTACTATTAAAAAGCACTAATATAATTGGTCTTCTAATGGGAAAAGGCTGCTTTATTGAATAAACACGAATATTAATGGATAACTACTGATGAATATCCTTTTTTGCTGATGAAGCATTCAACTGACCGTATAATCAAAAGCTATGTGTGTGACGCTTGCTTTTATTTAGGAGTGGCGGCAAAATTTCCAATTAAGAGGGGAAAATGAATTTATGGAGAAGTTTTTCAGCTTAAAGAAAAACAACACGGCGATTTCAACTGAGGTTGTCACAGGGATCACGACTTTTTTTGCTATGAGTTATAATTTATTTGTGAACCCGTCGATCTTCTCAGAAACTGGAATGCCTTTTCAAGCGGTTTTTCTAGCCACAATCATTGCATCAATAATCGGGACATTAGTCATGGAGCTTTTTGCTAATGTACCTTATGCTCAAGCACTGAAGATGGGGCTCAATGTCTTTTTCACATTTACCGTCGTTTTGGGTTAGGTTATTCATGGCAGCCAGCGTTGGCGATGGTTTTTATCTGGGGTTTAATACCGTTACGAAAATTCGTAAGATGATAATCAAAGCTATTCCTGAAAGTTTACAGCACGCTATTGGTGGTGGAATTGGAATTTTTGTGGCTTATGTTGGTTTGAAAAATGTGGGGTTGTTGAATTTTACGATACAAGCCGATCCAGTCCACGGCATGGTTTATGGTGCTATTATTGTTCCGGCTTTAGGCTATTTTGATAACTCGGGAAATCTTTTGGCATCATCGGTTTAACTCTTACAGCTATTTTGGTGATTAAAAAGGTGCAGGGAATATTTTAATTGGAATCGTCGTAACGACTTTGATTGAGATTCCCTTAGGCATAATTGATCTAGGAGTGATCGATTGGCAGTCAAATTCCTTCCGCAAATTAGGAACTACATTTGGTGCTAAAGGTTTGCAATCGCTGTTCAGTGATTCCGCGAAAATTCCGCAAGTATTAATGAAGATTATTGCTTTTAGTTTGTCCGATACGTTTGATACGATCGGAACATTTAGTGGTACGGGGTATCGAACGGGTATCTTTTCCAAAACAGGTGAATTGGCTTTGGAAGATGGTAAAGGGTTCACTACAAAAATGGATAAAGCGTTGTTTGCCAATACCATTGCTACCTCAATCGGTACGATTTTTGGTACATCCAATCCAATGATTTATGTTGAAAGTGCTGCCGGAATTGCTGCTGGCGGACGAACTGGTCTGACTTCAGTAGTCGTTGCTGTACTTTGTGCATTAAGTAGTCTGTTTTCTCCTCTCATCGAAGTCTTACCGGCTCAGGCAATGGCTCCAGCCTTAATTTTAATGGGGGTGATAATGTTAGCTTCTTTTACTGATATTCATTGGACAGATTTGGAAGAAGCTCCGCCAGCTTTCTTTGCTTCTATCTTTATGGGTTTATGCTCCAGCATTTCTTATGGAATCGCTGCTGGTTTCATCTTTTATGCTATAGTTAAGGTTACCAAAGGTAAGATCAAAGAAATATCACTGATCATTTGGGTCGTAGATGCTTTATTTATTGCAAATTTTGTTATCTTAGCCGTTTTGTAATAGCTTTTAAGAGTCGGAAGTTATATTTGAATATGCACAAGCAAGTTCATTTTCGTTGATTTAATCATCAGATGAAATTATTAACGTGGGATATAAAGGGAAATCTTTGTATGTCGCATGTTTTATTTGTCATGAAGTTTACTAGAACAAACTGGAAAAAGTTTTGTCGGGAAATTTTATTTAAGGTATAGTAATAAATGAAGAAGTTATTAAGGTGGCTAAAGTATGAAAATAAAATGGAAACGAAATTTAATGGTGGCTTGGCTGGGGTGCTTTTTCACGGGAGCAAGCATCAGTTTGGTCATGCCTTTTATTCCGGTTTATGTTGAGCAGCTGGGAACACCTAAAAGCCAAGTAGAATTATTTTCGGGATTGGCTATTTCTGTCACAGCTTTTGCAGCAGCTATTGTAGCGCCGATTTGGGGCAATTTGGCTGATCGAAAAGGTCGGAAAATCATGATGGTGCGAGCCGCCGCTGGGATGACGATCACCATGGGCTCACTGGCTTTTGTGCCGAATGTATACTGGTTGCTAGCGCTGCGTTTTTTGAATGGCATTTTATCCGGTTATATTCCAAATGCAATAGCGATGATTGCTTCACAAGCACCGAAAGAGAAGAGTGGTTGGGCTCTAGGAACGCTGGCAACCGGCTCAATTGCAGGAACGTTGATTGCTCCTTCAATTGGCGGGGCGTTGGCCCAATGGTTTGGTATGGAAAATGTCTTCATTATCACAGGTGTTATTTTATTAGTGACAACGCTGCTGACCATTTTTTTAGTTAAAGAAGATTTTCAGCCAGTTGAGAAAAAAGATTTATTGCAAACCAAAGAAATTTTTGCCCAAATGGATCATGTGTCCGTGCTGATTGGCTTATTCGTTACCACGTTGATTTTACAGCTGGGAATTACAAGTATCAGTCCGATTTTGACCTTGTATGTACGCTCCCTTAGTGGCGGAGCTGACAATGTTTTATTCATCAGCGGCTTGATTGTGTCAGTAGCCGGAGTTTCGGCCATTTTATCTTCTCCAACCTTAGGAAAAATTGGTGATCGGATCGGCAATCAAAAAGTACTTCTGGGGGGACTTTTGCTTTCATTTCTTTGCTATGTGCCGATGGCTTTTGTTCAGACACCTTTACAACTAGGTATTTTGCGGTTTATTCTTGGCTTTTCAACAGGCGCATTAATGCCTTCTGTCAATACATTAATCAGTAAGATTACACCAGCTGAAGGAGTTAGCCGAATCTACAGCTACAATCAAATGTTCAGTAATTTTGGTCAAGTGCTAGGGCCGATGGTCGGTTCGACTGTTGCGCAAAGTTTGGGTTATTCGGCAGTTTTTATAGTCACTTCTTGTTTTGTCATCGGAAATATCGCTCTGTCGCTCTTTAATTTTCGGAAAGTTTTTAATAAAAAGCTTTAAACAGTTGAAAAGATTAAAAAACCAGTTACAATGTGGGTAGTAACTGGTTTTTTCCTATTGAGCAGATGAAGGATCTTCAGGTTTGGTTACGGCAAAATGTCCGATAAGTAAAATAAGTAGGGCTGTGACTAATGAGATGATCGTGGTAAACTTAAAGTCGTAAGAGCCGCCTGCTAAAGCTCCGCCAATATAACCAACGATTTGGCCTAATACGAAGGTCCAAAAGAACACAACGATATAACGCATACTAGCACCTCTTTTCTAGCTATAGTTTAGCATAATTCCGCTAAATGTAAAGAAATGTAAATATTAAATTTTTTTCAGAATACCAATAAAGGAGTTTTCCTATGTCTTTCCCACAATTACATACCATTACCTCATATTCTTTGCTTTCCAGTACCATTCGGATTCAGGAATATGTTCAGGTCGCACAAAAATTAGGCTATCAGACGCTGGCGATTGCTGATGTAAATGTGCTTCATGGCGTCGTTGAATTTTATGAAGCATGTCAGCAAGCAAAAATCCGTCCCATCATAGGGCTTACGCTGGAATATACAGTTGAACCAAGTGAAACGCCCGCTTCTTTGTTGCTGTTTGCGAAAGATTTTCTTGGGTATCAACATTTAATGCAGTTATCCAGTGCCAAAATGACTGCAGAAGGGCAGTTTGCTTTAAAAGATCACGCCCATCTTTTCACGAATTTGTATGGCGTGCTGCCTGCCACAAAAAGTGAGATCGGGCAACTTTTTTTACAACAAGATGAGGACAGTGCCCGTCAAGCCTATAATCGGCTGTGCAGTTATTTTGATGTTGACTCATTGATGGTGGCACATTCTTTTACTGAGCATCAGCAAAATCAGCCGGAATTGTTTGCTTTTTATGCTGACTTGGCCTTGGCACCCGTTGGGTTACCGGAAGTTCGCTATTTAGAAAAAGAAGAAGATTTTGCCCTCACTGTGTTGCAAAATTTAAGAGGAAATACACAAATCAAGCTAGAAGCCCCAACGATTGCGACGGAAGGTCCTTTCTATTTACGACCAGCGGCCGCTGCTACAACGCAAATAGCAGCAATCGCAGGTACTGCCGCGGTGGCAAATGCCCAAAAAATCGCTGAGAATTGCCGTTTGGAATTGCCGATGCATCAAAAGCTTTTACCTCACTTTCCCGTTCCAAAGGGACAGACAGCTGGTGAATATTTACAAGCACTTTGTTATGAACGCTTGTCTTTGCGTTTACCGAACGCTTCGGCAATCTATCAAAAAAGACTGGAGCATGAACTGACGATTATCCACAGGATGGGCTTTGATGATTACTTTTTAATTGTGTGGGATGTGATGGCTTTTGCTCATCAGCAAAAGATTGTTACCGGGGCCGGTCGAGGTTCGGCTGCTGGTTCTTTAGTTGCTTACGTTTTGTCCATTACGGATGTGGATCCAATTAAGTATGATTTATTGTTTGAACGTTTCTTAAATCCTGAGCGTTACACGATGCCGGATATTGATTTAGATATTCCCGATAACCGCCGGGAAGAGGTGTTGGTCTATGTAAATCAAAAATACGGACACTATCATATGGCACAAATCGCTACGTTTGGTACGATGGCTGCCAAAATGGTACTTCGAGACGTGGCGCGTGTCTTTGGCTTGTCACAAAGTGAAGCCAATGCCTGGTCAAAAGCGGTGCCCAACGCATTAAAAATTACTTTAAAGCAAGCCTATCAAGAATCAAAGAAAATGCAAGAACTTGTTCAAAGCTCCCCGACAAATCAACTACTTTTCCAAACAGCTGCACAGCTGGAAGGATTGCCACGTCACGTATCAACGCATGCTGCTGGCGTGGTTATCAGTGACGAAAATCTCTTGAATTTAGTACCTTTACAGTCAGGTACTGATCAGATTTTACTAACGCAATTTACCATGAACGATGTCGAAAAAATTGGACTGTTAAAAATGGACTTTCTTGGTTTGCGGAATCTTTCTATTATTGACAATACGTTAAGTGCAATAAAACGTGTATTTCATCAAGAGCTTATTTTAAATCAATTACCATTAGACGATGAAGCAACTTTGGCGTTATTCCGCAAAGGAGAAACCGGTGGTGTGTTTCAATTTGAGTCGGCTGGTATCCGAAACGTTTTAAGAAAATTAGGTCCCACCAGCATTGAAGATATTGCGGCAGTCAATGCGCTGTATCGTCCAGGCCCTATGCAAAACATTGATTTATTCATTAGAAGAAAAAAAGGACAGGAAGTTATCGATTATCCTGATAAAAGCTTGGAACCCATTTTAAGAAACACGTACGGGATTATTGTTTATCAAGAGCAAATCATGCAAGTAGCAGCAAAAATGGCAGGCTTTTCTTTGGGGCAAGCGGATATTTTACGGCGTGCGATTAGCAAAAAGAAAAAGGATGTTTTAGATGAAGAAAGAAAACACTTTGTTAACGGTGCGCATCAACAAGGATATACTTTAGAAACTGCAAATGTTGTATATGATTATATTGAACGTTTTGCCAATTATGGATTCAACCGTTCTCATGCGTTTGCTTACTCGTTTATCGGCTTTCAAATGGCTTATTTAAAAGTCCATTATCCCAGTGCTTTTTATACCGCAATTTTGCATTCTGTTCGTCATAATCCCACAAAAATCAAAGAATATATGGGCGAAGCTCGTAAAAATAAACAAACGATTTTGCCACCTTCCATCAATCAAAGTCACTTTAGTTTTTATTTGAATCACCACAATCAAATCCTTTTTGGTTTCAGTTCATTAAAAGGAATACGCAGAGCTTTCATTTACCATATATTAGAAGAACGGAAAAACGGCGGTTTGTATCAAAGCTTTGATGATTTCTTGCGGCGGCTTGATCCTAAATGGTTAAAAGTGGACAATATTTTACCATTAATTGCGATTGGCGCTTTTGATGAAATTGCTCCAAACCGGCGTCAGCTAACAATGAATTTAGAAAGTACGATTCAAAGTATTGTACTAAGTGGTGGTAGTTTGGATCTTTTATCAACCTTAAAACCAAAAGAAGCGGAAGTCGCTGATTATTCTTTAGAAGAAAAACTGGAACAAGAAGAACAGTATTTAGGTGTTTATCTTTCCGGTCATCCGACTGAAGAATATAAAAAAATCCGTTTAGCCAAACAAGTGCAATACAGTCATGACCTTGTGGAAAAGCAAGCGACCAAATTGCTTGTATACGTGAAAAACGTCCGAGTAATCCGTACGAAAAAAGGGGAACAAATGGCGTTTGTGGAAGGAGATGATGTAACTGGTGAAATCTCATTAACGTTGTTTCCGGTAGTTTTCCGCCAATTAAGACAAGTGGTGGAAAAGGGCCAAGTCTATTATATTGAAGGTAAAGTAGAACGAAGTATTTATAATCAAGAACTGCAAGTCTTAGTAAATCGTATTGAACGAGCAAGTGAGTTGGAGCACAAGATTAGTGAAAAAACATGTTTTTTACGCATCGTCAAAGATAAAGATACCAAGGAACATTTACAACAAGTGCAAGATATTCTGCAACGCCACAAAGGGCATATTCCGGTGATCCTTTATTTTGAAGCCTCCGGCAAAAAAATTGCCCTTAGTGAAGAAAACTGGCTGGATGATTCTGAAGAAAGTAAATGTCAACTTTCATCACTTCTAGGTGAAAAAAACCTTGCTTTCAAATAATTTACGGTAAAAAATACTTATTGTTTTCATTTTTTTTCATTTTTTTCTCCGTAAATCAAGACTTTTTCTTGCATTAATGGTAAAATGAGTGACGTGATATTTTTGCATAACCAATAATTGCGAAAAGTTTTCTTTTGGCAGTTGAAAAGTATATTATATGAGGTGAGAAAGCGAATGAAACGCATTGGTATTTTAACCAGTGGTGGGGACGCCCCTGGGATGAACGCTGCGATCCGTGCAGTTGTACGCAAAGGTATTTATGATGGAATTGAAGTTTACGGGATTAATTACGGCTTTGCCGGTTTAGTTGCTGGAGACATTCGTCGTTTAGATGTTGCTGATGTTGGTGATAAAATCCAACGAGGCGGTACGTTTCTATATTCTGCTCGTTACCCAGAATTTGCGACAGAAGAAGGACAATTAAAAGGGATCGAGCAATTAAAAAAATTCGGTATTGAAGGTTTAGTAGTTATTGGCGGAGACGGTTCTTACCATGGAGCAATGGCTTTGACAAAACGCGGCTTCCCAGCAGTTGGTATTCCCGGAACTATCGATAACGACATTCCAGGAACAGATTTTACGATCGGCTTTGATACAGCTATCAACACTGTATTAGAATCAATCGACCGCATTCGTGATACCGCAACTTCTCATGTTCGTACATTTATCATTGAAGTAATGGGACGCGGCGCCGGTGATATTGCCCTTTGGTCTGGAGTAGCTGGCGGAGCAGATGACATTGTGATTCCAGAACATGACTTTGACATGCAGGAAGTAGCAAAACGCATTCAAGAAGGACGTGATCGCGGCAAAAAACATTGCTTGATCATCCTCGCAGAAGGCGTGATGGGCGGGAATGAATTTGCTGATAAACTTTCAGAATATGGTGATTTCCATACACGTGTTTCTATTTTAGGCCACGTAGTCCGCGGTGGCTCTCCAAGTGCCCGTGACCGTGTATTAGCCAGCAAATTTGGTAGTTATGCTGTGGAACTTCTTAAAGAAGGAAAAGGCGGCTTGTGTATCGGCATGTTAAACAACGAAGTCGTTTCAGCAGATATCATTGATACTTTGGAAAATAACCAGCACAAGCCAGATTTGTCATTATATGATTTGAACCGGGAAATCTCATTTTAAGCAAACTATGTGAATTGGCTTATTTTAGCTTTTTATAAACAAAAATGGAAGAGGAGCGTTTGGTAATGAAAAAAACGAAAATCGTATGTACAATCGGACCAGCTAGCGAATCAGTAGATATGTTAGTAAACTTAATTAATGCAGGGATGAATGTGTGTCGGTTGAATTTCTCTCACGGAGATTTCGAAGAACATGGCAACCGTATCAAAAATATTCATGAAGCAGAAAAAATCACTGGTAAAAAAGTGGCAATCTTACTAGATACTAAAGGTCCTGAAATTCGTACGCACGAAATGGAAAATGGTGCAATCACGATGGAAATCGGAGATGTAGTGCGCATTTCCATGACAGAAGTTTTAGGAACAAACGAAAAATTCTCAATCACTTATCCAGAATTAATCAACGATGTAAATGTTGGTTCACATATTCTTTTAGATGATGGACTAATCGATTTAGAAGTTACAGACATTGACAAAGCAGCTAATGAAATCGTAACAGTCGTTAAAAATGAAGGCGTCTTGAAAAACAAAAAAGGCGTGAACGTTCCCGGTGTTTCCGTTAACTTGCCTGGTATCACAGAAAAAGATGCTAATGATATTCGTTTCGGTATTGATAAAGGTATCGACTTTATCGCTGCCAGCTTCGTTCGTCGCGCAACTGACGTTTTAGAAATCACCAAAATTTTAGAAGAAGAAAACGCAACGCACATCCAAATTATTCCAAAAATCGAAAATCAAGAAGGTATCGACAACATCGATGAAATCTTAAAAGTTTCAGACGGTTTGATGGTTGCTCGTGGTGACATGGGTGTTGAAATTCCAACAGAAAATGTACCAATCGTTCAAAAAGAATTAATCAAAAAATGTAATGCATTAGGTAAGCCAGTAATTACGGCTACTCAAATGTTGGATTCAATGCAACGTAATCCACGTCCAACTCGTGCGGAAGCAAATGACGTTGCAAACGCAATTTATGATGGTACTGATGCAGTGATGCTTTCAGGAGAAACCGCAGCTGGAGATTATCCGTTAGAAGCAGTACAAACAATGGCAAGAATTGCTGTTCGGACAGAAGAAGCCTTGGTGAACCAAGATGCTTTTGCTTTGAAATTATACAGCAAAACTGATATGACAGAAGCGATCGGTCAATCTGTCGGCCATACTGCTCGTAACTTAGGTATTCAAACTATTGTTGCTGCGACTGAGTCTGGTCATACTGCTCGTATGATTTCTAAATATCGTCCAAAAGCTCACATCGTAGCGATTACTTTCTCAGAACAAAAAGCTCGTAGCTTAGCGCTATCTTGGGGTGTTTATGCTACAGTGGCAGAAAAACCAAACGACACAGACGAAATGTTCCAATTAGCGACGCGTGTCACTCAAGAAGAAGGCTTTGCTACAGAAGGCGACCTAATCATCATCACTGCTGGTGTACCTGTCGGTGAAAAAGGAACGACAAACTTGATGAAAATTCAAATGATCGGTTCTAAACTCGTTCAAGGCCAAGGCGTTGGTGAAGATGCTGTAATTGCTAAAGCAGTTGTAGCGGATACGGCTGAAGCAGCAGCAGCAAAAATGTCTGACGGAGCGATCCTAGTTGTAAAAACAACTGATAAAGAATATATGCCGGCAATCGATAAAGCTGTTGCTTTAGTCGTAGAAGAAGGCGGTCTAACTTCTCATGCGGCAGTTGTGGCAATTGCCAAAGACATTCCAGTCATTGTTGGTGCTGAAAATGCCGCTTCTTTAATCAAGCATGATGAATTAATCACCGTTGATCCTCGTCGCGGTATTGTCTACCGAGGAGCTACGACAGCGATCTAAAAAAGCTCATTTAAACAAACAAGCAGGATTTTTAGCTGAGTTTTTATAAATGAGGAAAAAGAGCATGAGTCATGAGTCTAGCGACTTTTTCTCATGCTCTCTTCTTCAATGCTTTTTATGAAAATGGTGTTATTTATCATCGATGAATTGTTATTTATTAAAAAAACTAGTAGACGGATTGTCACTAGCACTAATTAATTTTATTGCTTTTAAAAGTTACAGTAGAAAAGAGGCGAAAGCTGTCAAGAAAATTTCATTGACAAAGCTTTCATCCCCCTGTATAATAGCTTTTGTTGCTTAGGGGTGAGAGATATGAAATGGTCTTTGTTAGAATTAAACAAATACAAAGAAACACCAGTGGTATTCTCTGAAACGTTAGATCTTAAAACATCATTAATGGGAAGAGATACTACTTTATTGGATGTTAGTCCAGTAAACGTTAAAGGCTTGTTATCTGTAAGTAAAACAGAATACCTGCTTCATTACAGCATCAAGGTCACAGTAACGGTGCCTTCTTCTCGTTCGCTAGAGCCAGTGGAACTTCCTTTAGAAATTCCTGTCGACGAAGTCTTTATGACTGAAGAACAGCTGCAAGCTAAAGATGAACGGATTTCTGAAGAAGAGATCATTTTATTGGACAAGCCGACCATTGATTTGAATGAATCGGTTGAAGATAATATTTTATTAGCTATTCCCATGCAAGTTTTATCAGAAGCAGAACGCAATGGTGAAGATATGCCTAAAGGGGAAGATTGGGAAGTAGTTTCTGAAGATGCCTACTTACAACAAAAGCAAGCACAAGCAAATCAAACAATGGATCCTCGTCTAGCCAAATTATCCCAGTTGTTGAATGAAACAACAGATGATAACGGCTAAGATTGGAATAGAATGTGTATGATAAGTACACGTATTTTTACAAGGAGGTGGAACAACAATGGCAGTACCAGCTAGAAGAACTTCTAAAGCGAAAAAAGCAAAACGTCGCACTCATTACAAACTTACAATTAAGGGCTTAAATGCATGCTCAAACTGTGGTGAAATGAAAAAAAGCCATCACGTATGTCCAGCATGTGGTCACTACGATGGCAAAGACGTAATGTCTAAAGAAGCATAAATAACATTGATGAAAATGTTGAATCCCCTAGGCTAACCATGGAGCCTAGGGGATTTGTTTTTTAAAAGAAAACTAAGAATTTGAGAAAAGATTAGTAGTATTTTGTTTTCATATAAGCAATAGTGCGTTATAATAGTGAAGATTATAAGAGAATTCTAATGAATTTTTGTAAATAATTAGGAGGATATGAAATGGCAAAACAACAATTTGGCGTTGTCGGCATGGCCGTCATGGGCAAGAACTTGGCTTTGAACATCGAAAGTAGAGGATACTCAGTAGCGCTTTTTAATCGGACCGGAGCTAAAACAACAGCTGTTGTTGAAGAACACCCTGACAAAAATTTTAAAGCAACTTACACTATTGAAGAGTTTGTCGCTTCAATTGAACAACCTCGCCGCATTATGTTAATGGTCAAAGCAGGTCCTGCAACCGACGCGACTATTCAAGAATTATTACCGCACCTTGACAAAGGCGACATTTTAATTGACGGCGGGAACACCTTCTTTAAAGACACCATGCGCCGCAATGAAGAGTTAGCAAACTCTGGTATTAACTTTATTGGCACGGGTGTATCAGGCGGCGAAGAAGGCGCACTAAAAGGCCCTTCAATTATGCCTGGAGGACAAAAAGCAGCTTATGAGCTAGTCGCTCCAATTTTAGAAAAAATTTCTGCAAAAGCAGAAGACGGAACTCCTTGTGTTACTTACATTGGTCCCAACGGTGCCGGCCATTATGTCAAAATGGTTCACAACGGGATCGAATATGGAGATATGCAACTGATTGCAGAATCCTACGACTTAATGAAAAACCTCTTGGGTCTTACTGTAGACGAAATGGCTGATATTTTTAAAGAATGGAATCAAGGAGAACTTGATAGCTATTTGGTGGAAATCACAGCCGATATTTTAACTCGTAAAGATGATCAAGGCACCGGACGACCTATTGTCGATGTCATTTTAGATGCTGCCGGTAACAAAGGCACCGGTAAATGGACTAGCCAAAGCGCCCTTGATCTAGGAGTACCTTTACCATTGATTACAGAATCTGTCTTCGCTCGTTTCATCTCCGCTTATAAAGAAGAACGCATTAAAGCCAGCCAAGTTCTATCAAAACCAGCTAACTTCACATTTAATGGTGATAAAGCCGAATTGATTGAAAAAATCCGCGAAGCATTATATTTCAGCAAAATTATGAGCTATGCCCAAGGATTTGCGCAATTACGGGTTGCTTCTGAAGAATACGGCTGGAATTTGCCATTTGGCGAAATTGCAAAAATATGGCGAGCAGGATGTATTATCCGCGCACAATTTCTTCAAAAAATTACCGATGCGTATGAAAAAAATCCTACAATCGAAAACTTGCTGTTAGACGATTATTTTGTTGACATCACTAAAAAATATCAACAAGCAGTGCGCGAAGTAGTTGCAATTGCGGTACAAGCAGGAGTGCCAGTACCAACGTTTTCTTCAGCCATCGCTTATTACGATTCCTATCGTTCCGATCGTTTACCTGCAAATTTAATTCAAGCCCAACGAGACTATTTTGGTGCACATACTTATGCCCGTACTGATAAAGAGGGAATCTATCATTACAGCTGGTACAACGAAGAATAAGTCTGGGAGTTATCAAGAAGCCATGAGTTAATATTAGGCTCATGGTTTCTCGTCTGTATAGTAATTCCACCAGCGGATGAACGTCCAATTAGGCTGTCACAAGCTTGTAAATTTTAAAATTAAGGTTAATAAAAAGGTTGAGTTTGAGTATAGCTTTTAAAGAGAAAGGACAATTAATCAATGAGTAACATTTTAATTATTGAAGACGAGAAAAATTTAGCGAGGTTTGTAGAATTAGAATTAAAGCACGAAGGGTATACCACTGAAGTTCACTACAATGGCCGCACTGGCTTAGAAGCAGCTTTAAACAGTGAATGGGATGCAATTTTACTGGACTTAATGTTGCCTGAATTAAATGGCTTGGAAGTATGCCGACGTGTGCGTCAGGTAAAAAATACACCCATCATTATGATGACTGCTAGAGATTCTGTAATTGACCGCGTTTCTGGTTTGGATCATGGGGCAGATGATTACATCGTAAAACCTTTTGCAATTGAAGAACTATTAGCTCGTTTACGTGCATTGCTTCGTCGAATCGACATTGAAGGAGACAAAAATGTAGCCAAACAAACCACCATCACATATCGTGATTTAACAATCGAAAAAGAAAACCGCGTTGTTCGCCGTAATTCAGAAATGATCGAATTAACAAAACGTGAATATGAACTACTACTTACCTTAATGGAAAACGTCAATGTAGTTTTAGCGCGGGATGTTTTGCTTAATAAAGTCTGGGGATATGAGACGGAAGTAGAAACTAATGTGGTTGATGTGTATATCCGCTATTTACGTAACAAAATTGATGTACCTGGTGAAGAAAGCTATATTCAAACCGTTCGTGGAACTGGTTACGTGATGCGCTCGTGAAACCTATTAAGCTTAGCAAATCGATCAAACAAGAACTGAAAGGCCCATCTTTAACAATAAAGTGGGCTTTTGCAAGTTCTTTCTTTATCTTTGTCGTCTTTACAATTTTTGCCGTAATTACTTATAAATCTTCAGTGAATTTAATTGTCGCTAAAGAAAAAGAAAATGTTGAACAAACCATTTCGGAAGTAGCTAACCGTCTCTCCAATACTACGGAAAATCTAACAGTGACTGACGTCTTTAATTCTTTAAAAACACCCAGCCCTCAAAATGAAAATTATTATAATAAGCGCACGAGTATCGAAGGTTCTTTTATGGAAATGGACAGCTTCATATCTGAACTAGGCCAACCGGAACTTTATCTTTTAGTTTTTGATCGTGATCAAAAATTAGTGTTCAAAACGCAAACGCAACGATTTCGGCTAGCGCAGGAAACTAAACAAGCTCCTGTAATCCGAACAATTGATGATAAGACAGGCTTTTTTGCAGTACAACCTGTTTATTCCAGACAGACCCGAGCAAAAATCGGCTACATTCAAGCCTTTTACGAACTTTCTTCTTTTTATGAAATTCGAAATCATTTACTTTTACTGCTGGTTATCTTAGAGCTGATCTCACTGATTTTAAGTAGCATTTTGGGATTTATGTTGTCTTCATATTTCTTAAAACCGCTAAAATTATTAAGAGATACTATGGAAACGATTCGCAAAGATCCTCAATCAGACATCCATGTACCAGCCGTTCATTCCAAAGATGAGCTAGCTGATTTAGCCGAAATTTTTAATGAAATGCTGGATCGTATGCGACGCTATATTGAGCAACAAGAACAATTTGTTGAAGACGTCTCTCATGAATTACGTACACCTGTGGCGATTATAGAAGGACATTTGAATCTGTTGAATCGTTGGGGGAAAGACGATCCGGAAGTTTTGGAGGAATCGTTAGAAGCCAGTTTGCAAGAGATTAGTCGAATGAAATGCTTAGTGCAAGAAATGTTGGATCTCTCTAGAGCCGAGCAAGTCGATATGCAGTATGCAAATGAGCAGACAAATGCTAAGCAAGTAGTATACCAAGTGTTCAATAATTTCAAAATTTTGTATCCGGAATTTACAATTACGTTAGACGATGACTTAACCGAAGAAGTAAGACTATCTATTTATAGGAATCATTTCGAACAACTATTAGTGATTATACTGGATAATGCCATTAAATATTCTACCAAGCGAAAAGAAGTTCACATCTCAATTTCAAAAACCTTAAGTGAGTTTGAAATTGCAATCCAAGATTTCGGTGAAGGAATTGCTGAAGCGGACCTTGCGAAAATCTTCCATCGTTTCTATCGGGTTGACAAAGCTAGAGCAAGAAACAAAGGCGGCAATGGGTTAGGTTTATCAATTGCCAAACAATTGGTGGAGAATTACAAAGGAAGAATTGTTGCTGAAAGTGTTATAAATCAAGGAACAATTTTTAGAATCTATATTCCAATTGTTAGACAATAAAAAATAAGCGGATTTTTAGCGACCCTGAAAAGTATGACTTTTGGGGTCGTTATATTTTCCCGGTTTTTTACGCTAAATCAAAGCTCTATCCTAAGAAAAAAGTGAAAAAAACGAATAATATAAAATTTGTTTTTTAAAACGTTCGATAACGAAAAAAATAACAAAATATTTTAAATTTATAGTTGCGTTTTTAGGAAATACTTGGTATATTAGTATCTGTTCTGATGAGTTACTTCGCTTGAGGAAATATAAAAAAAATTATTTTATCCCTTGACGAAGCGTTTAATAACATGTTAGAATAACAAAGTCGTTGAATTAAAACGGCCTATATAACCATTCTACATTGAAAGAAAGTTATTTAAAAATAACAAAAAGTTGTTGACAAATAACAAACGAGGTGGTAAGATATAGAAGTTGTCGCAGCCGCATGCGACAGTCGCCAGTAACTGCATCCATCTGAACAATCTTTTGAAAAGTTCTTGACAATTCTTTAGAA
>JBPDWA010000007.1:0-166688 GCA_051295955.1 Enterococcus faecalis
TCATAACCTTTTTCGAGGTTTTGAAATCAAAGAAGTGTTATTCAATTCTTGATTTCAGTGATGTGCACAGCGGGCTTGGCCGCCTTGCGACATGTAATAATATATCAAGATTTCCGTGTCAGGTCAATCATTATTTTCACTTTTTTGAAACTTTTTTTCATTACCGATTGTTTATGAAAACTACTACTTAAATGTTCGTTTTTTTGTCACTTCCCTCTAAGTAAAACGCTAGCAGCACTATGAAAAACTAGTAAAAAAGCTTAGGGCAAAAGTCTCATAGACCATGCCCTAAGCATAAACCTTTTTTAAGGAGTTGATTCTTGAAAAATCTCCCAGCTATCTCAACTTTCGACTTTTTATCTCATCGTTGGGAATAATAAAACATCGCGGATAGATTGAGCATCTGTTAAAAGCATAACTAAGCGGTCAATCCCAATCCCTAATCCGCCGGTTGGTGGCAACCCATATTCTAAAGCTTCAATAAAGTCTTCATCAACGCCATGAGCTTCATCATTTCCTTGAGCACGTTCTTTTTCTTGTTCTTCAAAGCGAGTTCGTTGATCGATTGGATCGTTTAGTTCAGTAAAGGCATTTGCAAATTCCTTACCGATAATAAAAAGTTCAAAGCGGTCAGTAAAGCGGCCATCTTCCGGGTTTTTCTTTGCTAAAGGCGAAACTGCTACTGGATGGCCATAGATAAAGGTTGGCTGTTGTAACGTTTCTTCTACAAATGTTTCGAAGAATTCATTGATAATATGCCCAACTGTCATATTTTCATTGATTTCAACATGGTGTTCATCCGCCAAAGCTCGCGCTCCTTCAATCGTCATTTCCTGCCAAAAGTCAACGCCAGTTTGTGCTTTAATCGCATCCACCATATGAACACGACTAAAGGCACTGCCTAAATCCACTGCTTGCCCATCATAGGTTATGTTGGTTGTTCCTAAAACTTTGCTGGCAGCATTGCGGATAATTCCTTCTGTTAAGTCCATCACATCTTTGTAATCAGTATAAGCGGTGTAAGCTTCTAGCATGGTAAATTCCGGATTGTGAGTCGTATCAATTCCTTCATTACGGAATACACGGCTGATTTCATAAACTTTTTCCATACCACCGACAATCAATCGTTTCAAATGTAATTCCAAAGCAATCCGTAAATAAAGATCCATATCCAAAGCATTATGATGTGTGATAAATGGACGTGCAGCAGCTCCGCCAGCTTCATTGTGAAGTACTGGGGTTTCGACTTCGACATATCCTTGGCCATCCAAGTAGCGTCTGATTTCACTAATAATTTGACTGCGTTTCATGAAACGGTCAAAACTTTCTTTGTTACTAATTAAATCTAAATAACGTTGGCGATAACGTTGTTCAATATTAGTCAAGCCATGATATTTATCCGGCAACGGGCGCAGAGACTTCGTTAACAAAGTGATTGTTTGTGCTTTAACGGTCACTTCACCTGTATCAGTCTTCATGATTTGTCCGGTTACGCCAAAAAAGTCACCCAAATCGGCATGCTTAAATACAGCATATGCTTCTTCTCCTACTTGATCTTTGCGGACATAAATTTGGATTTGACCTTCGCGGTCTTGAAGATGGGCAAAGCCGGCTTTACCTTTCCCACGCTTGGTCATCATACGGCCAGCAACACTTGCTGATAATGCTAAATCATTCAATTCTTCTTTCGTATGGTTATCGTATTGGTCATGAAGTTCTTTTGAATTATGCGTACGGACAAAACGTTTACCGAAAGGATCAATTCCTTTTTCACGTAAAGCTTCCATTTTTTCGCGGCGTACTAGCATTTGATCATTTAATTCCTCTAAGTGCGTTTGTTGTTCATCTGCCACTTTTGTTCCTCCATTCTTGAATTTAAACATACCCTAATAATGCCACAGCAAATTGAAAAAAAGCAAGCCGAATTTGAATTTTCGGCTTGAATTTCTATCGAGCAATTTATTAAGCTTCTTTGACTACAAGTTCTTGTGTTTTTTCAACGAAAGCATCCATTAAATCAACGACTTCTTGTTGTTTTTCTGCTTGATTGATAGCTACTTTGACTTTGGCTGCACGAGGAATCCCTTTTAAATAGTACGCAGCATGTTGGCGGAACTCACGCACACCAATATTTTCTCCTTTCAAATCCACTAAACGTTGTAGGTGAATTTTGGCGATAGCTACTTTATCAAAAGGAGTCGGTTCATTGAGCAGTTCCCCTGTTTCCAAATAATGCTTCGTCCGTTGAATCATCCAAGGATTACCTAAAGCCGCTCGACCGATCATTACTCCGTCCGCACCTACTTCTTCTAGCATCCGTTTCGCATCTTCCGGCGTTCTGACGTCACCATTGCCCATGAATGGGATTGTTAAGTGTTTTTTGACTTCTTTTAAAATTTCCCAATTGGCTTTCCCTTCATACATCTGTACACGAGTTCGTCCGTGCATAGCGATAGCTGCAGCGCCTGCTTTTTCAGCGGCTAATGCATTTTCAACGGCAAATAAGTGGTCTTCATCCCAGCCAGTACGCATTTTAACCGTCACCGGTAACGAAACTGCCGAAGACACAGCCTCCACCATTTCGTAAACTTTATTGGGATTCAACAGCCATTTTGCGCCCGCTTCTGCTTTGATCACTTTGTTGACTGGACACCCCATATTGATATCAATAATGGCAGCTTTAGTGTTTTCTTCCACAAATTTGGCTGCTTCCACTAATGTTGCTTTATCTCCGCCGAAAATTTGAACACTTAGCGGATACTCACGATCATCAATGTATAACATTTCTAATGTTTTTTTATTTCTAAATTGGATTCCTTTGTCACTAATCATTTCACAAACGACTAATCCAGCGCCAAATTCTTTCACTGTTACGCGAAAAGCAGCGTTGCTGATTCCTGCCATCGGAGCAACGACCACTCGATTAGGAATCTCCACATTTCCTATTTTCCACATAGTAGTTCCTCCCATTATTCATTCGTATTCCGAATCGCTTCATCTCTTAGTTCAATTAGATCAGCTTCACTATACTGATACTTGTTTCCACAAAATTGACAAACCGCTTCTGCACCATGATCTTCTTCAATCATCGCATTGATTTCATCCACGCCCACAGCAATGATTGCTGTACCAAACTTTTCTTTAGAGCAATTACATTGAAATTGAACCGGCATTTTTTCTAAAATTTCTACTTCATCTTCTCCAAGTAGACGTTCCAAAATTTGTTCCGGTGTTTCTCCTTGAACTAATAATTGCGAAATCATCGGAACTTCTTGAAGACGTTTTTCAATAAAATCAATGGTTCCCTCATCTGCTCCAGGCATAACTTGGATCATAAAACCGCCTGCTACTTTCACCGATTCATCTGTATCCACTAAAACACTTAAACCAACAGCTGAAGGAATTTGCTCAGAAACTGCCATAAAATAAGTGAAGTCTTCACCTATTTCTCCTGAAACAATCGGTGTTTGTCCTGAAAATGTTTCCTTCAAACCCAGGTCTTTAATAACCGTGAAAATCCCTTGATCTCCTACTGCTCCACGAACGTCAATTTTGCCATTTTTATTCAGCTTGAGACTTACATGTGGATTCTTGATATATCCTTTTGTGCGACCATTGCCATCACTGTCTACAACAATCGCACCAGCAGGCCCGTTGCCTTGTATTTTTACTGTTAATTTATCTTCACCTTTTAGTGTAGCACCTAATAACAATGCACCAATCATCGTCCGTCCAAGCGCTGCTGTAGAAGAACTCCACGTGTCATGACGACGTTGGGCTTCAGCCACCGTATCAGTAGCACAAACAGCATAGGCACGGATAGAACCTTGGTAACAAAGTGCTTTTACTAAGTAATCGTTCATTATTTTCCCTCTTCTCTGGCTACTTTTTGTCCATTGCTCTGATGATACTAGGAATCAAACCATTTTTCAACCATCTCAGCTTAAAAATTCATTCGAGCATAAAAGCAGGAAAACGCCTCGAATGTCGAGACGTTTTCCTTTTACTAATTAGCTTATGAGCGAACAGCTTATTTGTAACGATCATCAAAATGGTTATGATCGTACTCAGTATCCTTTTTTTGATCTTCTTGAGCGTCATCCGAATGTTCTTCTTCAGAACGTACTTCTTTTTCAGCTCTTTCTCCGGCTGCTTTCACTGCTTGTGCTTCGTCATTCAATTCTTGTTTTGCTGCGTCAAATTCTTGTTTTTCTTCCGCTTGTTTTTGAGCATCTTTTTCTTCAAGCGCTCGTTTTGCCTCTTCAAATGTTTGAGCTTTTTCACTAGGGAATTGACTGTCAATCACATCTTGAGGCATTACACCTTCTTCAAACAATGATTTAATGCTGCGAGCATCTAAAGTTTCGTACTCTAATAGTTTTTCTGCAATCAGTTTGTGTTGTTCACGATGCGCTTCGATGATTTCATGCGCTTTTTGGTGAGCTTTTGTCAAGATATTGCGCACTTCTTGGTCAATTTCAAAGGCCACTTGTTCAGAATAAGCTTTCGTTTGACCGTAATCACGTCCCACAAACACTTGATGATTCCCTTCGTATTGAACTGGACCTAATTTGTCACTCATTCCATATTCAGTTACCATACTGCGGGCAATACCTGTTGCTTGTTCAAAGTCATTGGAAGCGCCAGTTGATTGGACACCGAAGATTATTTCTTCTGCTGTTCGTCCACCAAGCAAACCAACGATTTGTTCGAACATATCTTCTTTAGTCATTAAGAACTGATCTTCTTTCGGCAAAGCGATCATGTATCCGCCAGCGCGACCACGAGGAATGATAGTTACCTTGTGTACGACACGAGCACGGCTTAAAACTAAACCAACAATCGTGTGACCGGCTTCGTGATAAGCAACCATTTCGCGTTCTTTTTTGCTGATAACGCGATCTTTTTTCGCTGGTCCGGCAATGACGCGATCTTCTGCTTCGTCTAAATCAGAAGCGTCAATTTTCTTTTTATTACGACGGGCAGCTACTAAAGCAGCTTCGTTTAATACATTTTCCAAATCTGCACCGGCAAATCCTGGGGTTTGCTGCGCAACCACTTTCAAGTCAACATCGTCAGCCAATGGTTTGTTGCGAGCATGAACTCGTAAAATGGCTTCACGACCTTTAACATCTGGACGACCGACTAAAATCTGACGGTCAAAACGTCCCGGACGCAATAATGCCGGATCCAAAACATCTGAACGGTTAGTAGCTGCAATGACAATGACTCCTTCGTTGCCATCAAAACCATCCATTTCTACTAATAATTGGTTCAGTGTTTGTTCACGCTCATCATGTCCACCGCCCATACCGGCGCCACGTTGACGACCGACTGCATCAATTTCATCAATGAAAATAATGGCAGGAGCGTTTTTCTTCGCAGTTTCAAATAAGTCACGGACACGGCTAGCACCGACCCCAACAAACATCTCTACGAAGTCTGAACCGGAAATCGAATAAAATGGTACACCGGCTTCACCGGCAACTGCTTTAGCAAGCAATGTTTTACCGGTCCCTGGAGGGCCTTCTAATAAGACCCCGGCTGGAATTCGAGCACCCAACTCCACGAAACGGCGAGGATCTTTTAAGAATTCCACCACTTCGACAAGTTCTTGTTTCTCTTCTTCAGCGCCAGCTACGTCAGAGAAACGGATGCGATTGGCTTTTTTGTCTGCTTCTTTGGCTTTTGATTTTCCAAAGTTCATAACGCGGCCACCACCGCCACCGCCGCCACCTTGTTGTCCCATCATCATGTAGAACAAGAAGAAGAAGAAAACTAATGGTAGTAAACTGAAAATCAATGACAGCCAAGCACCACTTGTGGATTGTTCTTTAACTACTAGTTTCACATCATTATTTTGCGCAGCCTCTTGAATTTTCGCTAAGGTTGTTTCGCTAGGTAAAACTGTAGTAGTAAAGCCTTTTGAGGTTGCTTGAGTAGAGCCCCATAGTGAAAGACCGCCTGTGTCTTTAATTTCTTGTTTTTTCTTATACTCTCCAGTGATACGATAGACGCCATTAGTTGGCTGAATCGTCATGTCTTTTACTTTTCCATCATCTAATTGTTGGTGGAATGTTGAATAATCAATGTCCGGCGATTGTTGGTCTTTATTTCCAAAAATGAAATAGACCACCATGACCATCGCTAGTACTACTAATACGTAATACAAGCCATTTTTCATGCCGCTATTCTTTTTGTTCATGCCTGTCCTCCTCTAATAGTAATCGTCATATTTACGTAATTGTTTAATCAATTCTGACCTTTATATTGTAACACAAGTATTTCCCGGATAGATATTATTTTGTTTCATAAATTTCAGGTTTTAAAACACCGATGTACGGTAAATTGCGATAAGTTTCGGCATAATCCAGCCCGTAGCCTACAACAAATTCGTTTGGTACATTAAAGCCGACGTAATCCGCTTCGATGTCCACTACGCGACCTTCCGGTTTATCTAATAAGGTAACAATTTTTACAGAAGCTGCTTTGCGATACTTGAATAAATCAACTAGATATGCCAGTGTTCGACCACTGTCAATAATATCCTCTACGATTAAAATATGTCTACCTTCAACATTTGTGTCTAGATCTTTAACAATTTTAACTTCACCGGATGAAACAGTAGCGTTGCCGTAACTGGAAACGTCCATAAAGTCTAACTCTAAGTAAGTATTGATGGCACGCGTTAAGTCTGCCATAAAGGGCACAGCGCCTTTTAAGATGCCTACAACCAAAGGATTCTTCCCTTGATATTCAGCTGTTAATTGTTGGCCAAGTTCAGCTGTCTTGGTCGAGATTTGTTCTTGTGAGATTAAAGTTCGTTCAATATCTTTTTCTAGCATAACGCTCTCCCTCCGCCTTTACTCCTTTGTTTTAAAAAGGAGTCTGTAGTGTATTTTATCAGTTTCCTCTGGAATACTCAAATAGGAATTTACGAAACCAGGAAGCCAGATAATTTCTGCCGTCGCTGACGTGACCACCCAAGCCCGTTCCCGCAAGTCATTTGGTATTTTCGCATCAATAAACCAGCGACTAAGTTTCTTCGTTAATCCTTGTTTCAGCTTGATTTTATCGCCCGCTTTACGATGACGGATCAGCAAAGGTAATTCAATGTCTACCGGAAGGTTAAGTGTCTCTTCTGGCCATGCTGCAATTTGTTCAGGAATTTTTAAAGAATTGTCGGCAGTGAAACCAAGCCACTCTGTTTCAGACAAAAAAAGACCGGTTTCCAATTGTAAACAATAATCTTTTTGAACTGTTTTCGGCTCAGTTACTTGCTGAAGTACGACTGTTTCATAACGTTTCAACAAGCGCCAATTATTTTCTAAAGAGACGCTCCCTTGAGGTTGTTCGCTTCTTAGTAGTAGCAGTATCTGCTGGACTTGACCTTGATTGACTTGATTGTTCCCTTTAACGAGCAGCTCCTGCAATAAAAATGTTAAAAAAAAGTATTGAAAAGCAGGCGATTCTTGTTGAAACAACGTTAAGGGAAACTGATACCCAGCCTCATTTTTTTTAAGCCAAGCTTTATATTTTAACCGAATTTGTTCTTCAATAAATTGAGCCGCCAAAGTTTGCTGATAGCTAAAGGTCGACATATGTTGTAAAAAGCGGGGATTTTCCGCTTTCAACAAAGGCACCACTTGGTTTCGGATACGATTGCGCATGAAGGCAGCCGTGTGGTTGGTCTGATCTTCAAAATATACGAGCGCCTGATCCTGAGCGTATTGACGAATGCTTTCCTTTGAAAATTCCAGTAAGGGACGCAGCAAGATGCCACCGGCAAATGTTTGTTGACGACGAATACCACCGGCATTGTTAAAAGCCGTTCCTCTTGTCAACTTCATCAAAATCGTTTCTACTTGATCGTCTAAATGATGCGCCGTCATCAGCACTTGATAGTCAGCCGTTTGCATAATCTCCGCAAAAAAACCGTAGCGAAAAGCTCGGGCTCGGGCTTCAATATTTGCTCTCTGGGTTGTGGGCTGCCAATCACCTTGAAAGTAAGGAATTGCATTTTTTTGGCAATAGCTTCGTAAGTAAGCCGCTTCTTTGTCTGATTCTTTTCGCAAATGATGATTAACGTGTGCAACTGCAAATGTAAAGCTTTCTCTTTGAGCCACTGCTGCTATTAAATGCAACAGAACCATGGAATCAACGCCGCCAGAAACAGCCAAAAGCAGTCGCTGATCTTTCTGCCACAGTTTCATTTGGGTTCCATCTTTATAGAATTGCCAGAACATGCTTTTTCCTTCTTTCTCGCTGAGTGATTTTCGATAAAAAAGAGAAAAAGCCAGGCTTTCGCCTAGCTAACTTTTCCTCATTAATTGCGGCGTCCGCCGCGTCCGCCCCGTTTTCCTTCGGTGTTTCTTTTTAATGAAGACAAACGGTCATCGCTATCTTTCAAAAATGAACTCATCAATGAGTCAAAATCTTGTTTTGCATTTGTAGATTGAGATTTAGTAAATGGTTTTTTAGAAGCTGAGCGTTGATTTCTATCTCGGTTATCACAGTTGCTATTTTCACGACGATGAAATTCACGCCTTGGTTGTTCTTGGGGTTGATCTTGAGCTTTACGGATCGATAAACCGATTTTGCCGTCATCACCAACTGATGTCACTTTCACTGTCACTTCAGCTCCGACAGATAATACATCATGAATATCTTTTACAAAACCATTTGAAACTTCACTGATGTGAACCAATCCTGTTTTTCCTGCTCCTAGATCGATAAAAGC
The DNA here is from genome assembly GCA_051295955.1 of Enterococcus faecalis. Lineage (GTDB taxonomy): Bacteria > Bacillota > Bacilli > Lactobacillales > Enterococcaceae > Enterococcus > Enterococcus faecalis_A. Next base: position 8,741 of record JBPDWA010000007.1, read on the forward strand.
ACCAAAGTTGGTAATCCCTGACACTTTCCCCGGTAGCTTAGCTCCTACTTCAATTGACATAAAAAAAATGTTCCTCCTATTTTTCCCCTAATAATATTATTGTCGTCATTCAATTTGAACTAGTTGTTTGTTCAACGGATGACTGTGGTTGACTGTTTTGAGTGGTAGACGTTCCATTTTCATTGTCTTCAGAACTGCTATCCAGCTCTGGAATTGGATAAATCTGTTCGCCTTCTTTCGAACCGTAAAGACGGCTGCGAGCTAGTTTTGCTACATATTCATCGTCTTTTAATAACGCAACATCTTGTTTTAACTTTTTGACTTGCTCGTCAATGTCAGCAGATTGAGCCATCGCTTCGTCTCGTTGGTGTTTGAAGGCATGTAAACGATGGTAATCTTTAGCTAGTTGAACACCAGAAAAGATAAAAATAACAAATGCTATCATAAAAATCGCAGCAAGGCGACGACGTCTAAAAATCAATTGTTTTTGCTGTTTTTGAAATTCAGCATATTGTTCTTTGGTATAGTCGTTATTCAAGGCAGCAACTTTTTTTAAGTTCTTCTTGTTTTTCCTCATTTTCCCGCTCCACTCGCTTTTGAATTGTCTGTCTCATTATACCAACATCTTGAAAACTTGTCTAATGTTAATTCATTAAGTTTTCCACTCGTTCTTCAGACAAAATTTGATACATCTTTTGCGCATCCTCTTTCTTAGTGGAATCATGTAATTCGATTACTTTTATTTCAAGTATTTTATTACCAAATTGAATTTTAACTTGATCGCCAACCTTTACGTTGCTGGAAGATTTGGCCAATACACCATTAATTTGAATTCGTCCTTTATCGGCTACTTCTTTGGCAACCGTTCTTCTTTTGATAATTCGTGATATTTTTAAAAATTTGTCTAATCGCATATTTTCACCTTTTCATTCTTAATATTTTAGCGCCAAAAGGTAACGTTAACCATTCTCTAGTTGTAAATAACTTCAGCTTAATAATCATGTAAATAAATACACTTCCGCCGACCACAACACCTAAAAGAGTCACTAACAACGCATGTGAGCGCTGATGGTTTCCAATAATCAATAGTTGAGCTAGCCCTTGAAATACTAGCAACGTTAAGACCATAACGCCCAAGCTTGCCAATAGTTTCTTTAAAAAGTTTCGTTCAAAAAGAAATTGATTGATTGCAGATTGAGTGTAATAACACAACACAGTCAACGTTATCAGTAGACCAGCAATCGTTGATAAACTAGCACCAAATGTCCCCCAACTAACTGTAAAAAAGCTAGTCGTTATCGCTTTTACAATTAATCCCAACACTGCAGCTAGCAAAGGTTTAAGAAAATGATTCTGACTTTGTGCAATACTTTGATACGCTTGAATGACAGCCATCAATAAAATGGAGAAGACATACACACCTAGCACACCGTTGCCTTTATAATCTTTAAACAAAGTAAAGTTCATATACGGCAGCAGTAAAATCAAACCAACTGTTGCAGCTGCAGCAATTGTCGTTGTTAATCGTAAAAAAACTTTCGCAACTTGTAAAAATTGTTGTTGATCATCTTTCATAAAATATTTTGTCAAACCCGGTAAAAAGGTTGAACTTAAAGCCAACGCCACGACTAACCCTAGCTGCACCAATGGCTGACCACGATCATAGATACCTTTATCAATTTTAGCGGCTAGATCATTTAAACCAAAACGGATCAGCGAGTTTTTCACTACAAAAGAATCCACTAGTTGAAAAAGAATTAAAAACGCACTGTACAAAGAGACAAGACCGCCTTCTAGGAGCAACCGTTTGAATAAATGACCAGCATCCCGGCTAAAATGCCATTGCCGCAAATAAGTCGTACTGCCTGATTGAATTTTTCGATGGTAGTACCACAGAATAAGCAGAGCACTACTACCGCCCAGCAAAGCACCACTCATAGCCACAGTTCCCGTTTTGTATACCGACCAGCCCCAATTTTTAAATGCTAAAGCAGCAGCTAGAATAACTGCAACTCTAACCAACTGCTCCAGCACTTGTGAAATCGCACTGGGTGTCATCAGTAGATGCCCTTGAAAATTGCCACGATAAAATGATAAAATCGGTACCAGTAAAAAAGTAAACGAAACGACTTGAATCAATGGTTTCAGTTGAGGATCACCCATCATTTTAGCAAAATCACCACTGCCAACAAAGATCAAGCCCCAAGCTGCGACGCCTGTTAACAAGACATAAGGAAACAACTGTTGTAGTACTCGTTTTTGTGCCTGTACTTCTGTTTGTTCCGCGACAATTTTGGAAATAAATTGTGGCAGCCCGGACAAGGCCAAGGTCATGGCTATGCCGTAAATCGGGTAAACTTGTTGGTAGACATAAAATCCTTCATCACCAACAAAATTTTGAAAAGGAATCCGATAAAACGCACTGAGGACTTTTGCGATAAAAGAAGCGACCGTTAAAACAAAAGCTCCTTGCATCATCGTCCGCATTTCTTTTTGAGCCATCGTTGTCCTCCTTTAATTGGCGGCAGTTTCTTCTACGTGCTGATATTTTTCTTGCCGCAACGCAGCCGTAAAGGCAGCAACCTCTTGTAACCAAACAGCTTCTTTACTGTCTTTAGGTAGTTTCAGGGTAATCGTCATTTTTTCATTTTCTACTGCTAGATCAGCTTTTAACGTTGTAGCAGCTAACGCTTTAAACAATTGTTCTACAGAATAAAGCTTAGTGCCGACTTTACTTAAGGTAAATTTCACCGTTTGTTGTCTTTTACGAATACTGTCTAGTAATGCTCGATCGCCGTCCATTTTAATTCTGCCAGTCGTTAACAAGTGAGCCACTTCGTCAGGATATTCACCGAAACGATCCAGCAGATCAGCTTCCAGCTCTTCATACATATCCATATTTTCCAATTGACGAATTCGTTTATAAATTTCGATTTTTTGACGTTCATCGGTGATGTAATCAGTTGGAAGATATGCGTTGATGCCCAAATCGATTTCCACCGCTGTTTTTTGATCTTGTACATTTTTCCCCTGCTTGCGAGCTACTGCTTCAGAAAGCATTTGAGCGTACATATCAAAGCCGACAGAATCAATAAAGCCATGTTGTTGTGCGCCTAGCAGATTTCCCGCTCCACGGATGGATAAATCACGCATCGCAATTTTAAACCCTGAGCCTAATTCCGTGAAATCTTTAATGGCTTCTAATCGTTTTTCACTAACTTCATTTAAGATTTTTTGCTGTTCATACATGAAATAGGCATAAGCGACGCGATTGCTACGACCGACTCGTCCACGTAGCTGATAAAGCGTAGACAGTCCCATATAATCCGCATTTTCAACAAATAATGTATTGGCATTAGGAATGTCGACGCCTGTTTCAATAATCGTAGTAGTTACCAACACATCGTATTGTCGTTCGATAAAATCATACAAGGTATTTTCCAACTGAACTTCCGTCATTTGTCCATGAGCATAAGCAACCCGTGCGTCTGGTACTAGTGCTTGAATTTCTTCTACTTTACGTTCAATAGTATCTATGCGATTGTAAAGGTAAAAGACTTGTCCGCCACGTGCCATTTCTCGTTCAATGGCTTCTCTGATAGCACCGGGATTATTCTCCATTACATATGTTTGAATCGGGTAACGGTTTTCCGGTGGTGTTTCGATGACTGACAAATCACGAACCCCCAGCATAGACATATGCAGCGTCCGGGGAATCGGCGTGGCTGTTAATGTGAGTACGTCCACTTGTGAACGTAATTGTTTTAAGCGTTCTTTATGTTTGACGCCAAAACGTTGTTCTTCATCAATGATTAACAAACCCAAATCACTGAATTTTACGTCTTGGGATAGTAATCGGTGGGTTCCTACAACAATGTCAACTTGCCCTTTACTAATTTTTTCAATCGTTTCATTTTGTTGTTTTTTTGTTCGAAAACGACTTAATAAACCGACTTCTACCGGAAACCCTTCGAAGCGTTCCAGCATCGTTTCATAATGCTGTTGCGCTAAGATGGTTGTAGGCACTAAAAAGGCTACTTGCTTACCACTGCTGATCGCTTTAAATGCTGCTCGCAAGGCTACTTCCGTTTTGCCGTAACCAACGTCTCCTACCAACAATCGATCCATCGGTCGCGGCTGTTCCATATCATGCTTGATTTCAGCTGCACTTCGCAGCTGATCATCTGTTTCCGAATAAGGAAAGGCATCTTCAAATTCTTTTTGATACGCATCATCTGGCGGAAAGGCAAAACCCTTTTCTGATTCTCGAGCTGCGTAAAGTTGAATTAAATCATCGGCGATATCTTCAATTTTTGAAGATACTTTACGTTTTGTTTTGCTCCATTCGCTACCACCTAATTTGTTAATTTTGGGCGTTTTCGCTTCAGAAGCGACAAATTTTTGAATTAAATTTAATTGGGTAACTGGTATGAACAACTTATCCTCGTTCTGATATAAAATCGTCATGTAATCTTGATGAACCCCATCGACTTCCAGCGTTTGCATGCCGATATATTGACCAATCCCGTGATTGGCATGAACGACGTAATCGCCTTTTTTTAAGTCGCTGTAGCTTTTTAGCCGTTCTGCATTAGAGATGGTTTGGCGCCGAGCCCGTTTTTTAGTAGTTGTGTGAAAAATTTCTTTTTCAGTAATTGCGACGATTTTTTCTTTTGGAAGTTCAAAACCGATTTGCAGTGCGCCTTCAATAATTTGTATTTTGCCGTCCAATAATCGATCCCAAGTAGTTGCAACACTTTGGATCGCAAAATCATGAAATAGCTCTTCGACTTTTTGAATCCGTTCTTTAGTAGGAACAAAAACAACTACTGTCTGCTTTTGTTTTTGCCAACGATCCATTTCCGTCTTCAATAATGGCATTTGGCCGAAAAATTGCTGCATGGATCGATATTGAAAATTGTGAACAGCCTGAAATTTCAAATTCCCCATTCCTTTTTGGAAAAGAGAGAAAAAGGTCGTACTAAAAGTGACTTCCCGCAATTGGTCGTGAAAGTTACTACCAAAGGTCTGCTCTGAAAAGACTCGCATTTCTTCTAATTTCATCACGTGCCATTCACCTTCGCCACGTATAATTTCCCGTTCAGTTTCCATCATCCGAGCATAGTCATCTACAAACAGCAAGCTGTCAGCTGGCAGGTAATCCAATAGCGTTGTTTTTTCTTGATATAATAAATCACTGTAATAATGAGCATATTCAGTAGGAATTCCTTGTTCCCAAGCAGCGATTAGTTGACCAAAATAATCTTGTAAAAAGCTGTGTTCTGCGGCTTCTTTTGTCACAGCTAATCTTTTCTTCAAAGCATTTTGCAAATGAGTCACACCATTTTTTAAATCCTCATCTTCATAAACAAGATCCGTCATTGGTGAAATCGTAACCTTCTCCACAGGAGCAACTGAACGCTGCGTATCTGCTTCAAAATAGCGCAATGAATCAATTTCCACATCGAAGAGTTCTGCACGAATCGGATAGGCTTCATTTAGCGGATAAACATCAATGATGCTCCCGCGAATACTAAACTCACCGGGCTTTGCCACTAAAGACTGCCGCTCATAGCCCATCAAAACTAGCTGTTGAGCAACTGCTTCCAGCTCAATTTCTGTCCCTACTTGCCAAGTAAGATGAGCGCTTGCCCATGTGCTTTTTTTCGGTAGGTATCTTCTAAGTCCGGCCACTGGAACTACGACGACTCCCGGTTGATCAGAACTTAAAAAATTGAGTGCTGCGACGCGTTCTGCTCGTGCTTCCGGAGATGAAAAAGCCATTTCAGCTGACAAAACTTCATCAACTGGAAACAGGTGCACTTCTGTTTCTGCCAAAAGATTGTGCAAATCTTCCACAAGTTGATTGGCGTAATACAAATTAGGAACAGCAATTACTATCTTCTTTTTGGTTTGTCGCAATGCACCGGCTATTAAAATTGTTTTGGCCGAACCAGATAATCCGGTAATTAACTGGCGAACTGGTTGGGCCAACTGCTGATGCCATAGTTGAACAAGCTCTGTATTAAGAATTCGCTCAATAATATTCACGTATGCTCTTCCTTTCATTTGGTTCTTCTATAATTTTCCATTAAATTGATTCATCGTATCGATAAAGCTGTGTCCTTGGCAAGCGTAAAGTGCTGCTGCTGCTGCTTTTTTTACTGCCAGTAGCATGTCTTCGTAGTTTTCTTTTGAAAAACCGCTTAATACATGATGAATAACTGTATCATTTTCCACGGGACGGCCGATACCGATTTTTATTCTAGGAAAGACATTTGTGCCTAAATGCGCAATAATACTTTTCATACCATTATGACCACCAGCACTGCCTTTTTGTCTCAAACGGATCGTGCCAAGTTCTAAATCCAAATCATCGTATATAACAATCAAATCCGCTGCTGAAGCACCGAAGTAAGTCAATAGAGGCCCGACAGAGCGACCGGATTCATTCATAAAAGTTAGAGGTTTCACTAACATGACTTTTTCAGTACCGATAAAAAAATCTGCGACATCTGCTTCAAATATGCTTTTATTAAAGGATATATGCTGTTGTTGAGCAATTTCATCAAGGGTGATGAACCCGATATTATGCTTCGTTGCTTTATATTTACTGCCAGGGTTTCCCAAGCCAACAATTACTTTCATTGATACTGCTCCTTCTTCTTTGAAATGACAACACAAATGGCTGGACAGCTACATGAGCGTCCAGTGTTGCTTTATTATACCACACAATAAGGGAAACTCGAATCATTTGACTGATTAAGAAAGATGTAAAAATACTTTTATGGAAATTTGATGAAAAAACCAGAAATTATAAAATAGTGAAAAGACACACATGTAAGAGTTTGCAAAATAATACAGGCGTTCAAACTGTATTAATTTTAGTCCAAATCTCGTGACAAAAGCTATAAATGATGTTAGTATTTTGATGTACAAGCGATTATTAAGAAAGGAATGGTTGACGATGACTGCAGCTGCAGGAAATAAAGATCACCAAAAAGTTATTTTAGTAGGAGACGGTGCCGTAGGTTCCAGTTATGCATTTGCTCTAGTAACTCAAAACATTGCCCAAGAAGTTGGGATTATCGATATTAACGTGAAAAAAACTGAAGGAGATGCCATCGATTTGTCACACGCTTTGGCTTTTACTTCTCCTAAGAAAATTTACGCAGCAACTTACGACGACTGTCATGATGCAGACTTAGTGGTCTTAACAGCTGGTGCACCGCAAAAACCAGGTGAAACTAGAATTGATCTAGTTCATAAAAACCTAAAAATTAACAAAGAAATCGTAACTTCAATCGTAGACTCAGGTTTTAACGGTATCTTTTTAGTTGCTGCCAACCCTGTTGATATTTTGACTTACTCTACTTGGAAATTCTCTGGATTCCCTAAAGAACGTGTCATCGGTTCAGGTACTTCTTTAGATTCTGCCCGTTTCCGCCAGGCAATTGCGGAATTAGTAGATGTGGATGCTCGTAACGTTCACGCTTATATTTTAGGCGAACACGGCGACACTGAATTCCCAGTTTGGTCACATGCCAACGTTGCTGGTTTACAAATTTACGAATGGGTGAAAAATAACCCTGAAGTCGATGAAGAAGCGATGGTTAACTTATTCTTTAGCGTACGTGATGCAGCTTATACCATCATTGATAAAAAAGGGGCAACCTTCTATGGAATCGCGGTTGCTTTAGCTCGTATTACCAAAGCTATTTTAGATGATGAAAACTCTGTCTTCCCACTATCTGTTTACTTAGATGGTGAATATGGGCAAAACGATATATATATCGGTGCCCCAGCCGTAATCAACCGTCAAGGAATCAAGCAAGTCATCGAAATTCCTTTGACTGATTCTGAAAAAGATCGGATGAACGCTTCTGCTAGCGCATTGAAAAAAGTCATTAAAACAGCCTTCGAAAAATTTGAAGCTGAAAACTAAAGCTGCCATAGGCTAGTTTTATATATGCTAATTAATAGCTAGAGACTGAACAGCAATCATTTGATTGTTGCCCAGTCTCTTTTTTACTAGTAAACGCAAGGTTCATGAAAATTTAATATAACCCGTCAGGCTCTTCCTTTGTCACAATATAGATATTTTTCATTTGGGTATAAGCATCCAACATTGATTTATGGGTTTCACGACCAATGCCTGACTTCTTATAACCACCAAAAGGCGCACCGGCTGGTAATTGATTATAAGTATTCACCCACATACGACCCGTTCGCACTTGTCTAGCCACTCGCAAAGCGGTATTTATATTTTCAGAGAAAACGGCTCCCCCAAGTCCGTATTCTGTTTGGTTGGCCAAAGCAACTACTTCAGCTTCCGACTTAAATTTGATAACGGTAGCAACAGGTCCAAAGATTTCTTCCTGTGCTACACACATGGTATTGTTGGCATCAGCCAATAAAGTCGGTTCTAAAAAGGCTCCTTTTTCCAAGCCGTCAGTGGTTATTTTACGACCACCTGTAATCAAAGTCGCTCCTTCTTTCACTCCGATTTCAACGTAGCTTAAGATATCTTTTAGTTGCTTTTCGTTAATCTGTGCCCCCATTTGCACGCCATCTTCCCATGGTAAACCAACTTTGATTTGTTCAAATTTAGCCTTTAAGGCCGCAACGAACTGATCATAAATTCCTTCTTGAACAAAAACCCGGGAACCAGCACAACAAACTTGTCCTTGATTAAATAAAATTCCTAATTGAACACCTTCCAACGCACGTTCCCAATTGGCATCATCAAAAATTATATTGGCTGATTTCCCACCTAGCTCCAAGGTGGCCGGAATTAATTTGTCAGCTGCCGCTTTTGCGACCGTATAACCAACTTCTGTGGAGCCAGTAAAAGCTAGTTTATCAAACCCTTGATGCTCCAACATATAATTCCCGGAATCTGACCCTCGACCTGTAATTAAATTCACGACACCTTTCGGCAAAACTTGATCCAATAATTTGAAGAGTTCTAGCAAGCTCAAAGAAGTAGTAGAAGAAGGATGAATGACAACTGTATTACCGGCGGCCAAGGCTGGCGCCAGCTTCCAAGCGCCCATCAACAGTGGAAAATTCCAAGGAATAATCTGACCAACAACACCTATCGGTTCTTTGATTACTAGCGATAACGTGTCTTTATCAAATTCTTTTAGTGAGCCTTCTTCCGCTCGAATTACGCCAGCAAAATATCGAAAATGATCAATCGTTGCCGGTACATCAATTGCAAGGGTTTCCCGCAAAGGCTTGCCGTTATCTAATGTTTCTACCAGCGCTAAATGCTCTTGGTTAGCTTCAATTAAATCGGCAATTTTCAGCAACATATTACTGCGGGTTACGACGTCAACCTCCTTCCAGGTTTCAAAAGCCTTCTGCGCTGCAGCAACCGCCTGGTCAACATCTTGATGGGTTGCATCCACAAAATCTGCTAATTTTTCACCATTACTCGGGTTATAGCTGGTTAATTTGCGATTGTCGGAACCTGTCTGCCATTGGCCGTCAATATACAATTGGTAACTATCATCCACTACATGTTTAATATCAATTGGTCTACTCACTAAAAATCCTCTCCTTTTTATTGGTTACGCTTTCATTATATCGTTAAAAATAAAAAAGTAAATGGAACAGCAAATATTCTCTCATTTATTTATTAACGCATACTAATTGGTCGATATGAAAACACCTATTGGCTGACTTAAAAAGTAGGTTTTCAAACATAAGCGTCGCTACTTTCAAATTCCAATAGGTGTTTAATTAAATTAAATAGCTTCAATAAAAAAACATCGCTCCACAAAGGGAAAATGTTCGTTTTGTCGACCTACACAAATTCCTTTGAAACGTTACTCTTTATAAAGAATCCCTTTTTTCGCCAAATCCTGAGTAATGGCATTAAACGCCGCTTCATCTTCACATTGAATTGTATGCAAATGAATTCCAGCAGTCAATTCAGACAGCAGTGCGGCATGACTGTTTTGGTACATTTTTATATACTCTTGAGCTTCACGTTCCGTTCCTATGTGCAATCCGCCTGTAATCTCACCATAGATAGGATGCTCCACTACCACATCAATAATTTTGCCACCAAAAGCTAGGATAGTCATAAATTCATCAGCAATTTGTTCCGGCGTATGCTGACAAACAATTTTTTTCACGTACCCGTGACGTTCTTGTGCTAAAACATAGCCACGAGCTGTAGCGTTAATTGCTGCACCTGCCGCTCGTAACAACGCCACATCACCAACAATAATTTGGCGGCTTACGGAAAATTTCTTGGCAAAACGACTGGCACTGATTGGCTGTTCAGCTGCTAGTAATTGTCGGACAATTTCTTTTCTTCTGCTCTCTCCGTTCATTTAACTCTCCTTTAGCTTACTCTGAATAGTTCTGCTGCAGACGTTTGGAAGCGTTCATAATCCCTTGAAAAGTTTCGGTCATCGCTTCCAGATACTCATCATTTTGAATCATTTGTTTCATCCGCTCTAAGATTTGTGCTTCTCGGCCAGCATCATAAACAGCTCGTCCTGTAGTTTTTTTGACATCTGCAATTTCAGTAGCCGTAGCCAAACGTTCTTCTAACAAAGTGACAAGCTCTTGATCAATCCGGTCAATTTTTTCTCGTAGACTTGTTAGATCATCGCCGGAATCTTTGGTTTCTAATTCTTTGATGACGCGAGCTGGATTGCCACCGATAACACAGTTGTCCCCAAAAGACTTTGTCACTACAGCACCTGCAGCCACCACCACATTATCGCCCAACGTAACTCCCGGTGTGATAATTGCACCGCCGCCAAGCCAAACATTATTCCCAATGGTAATCGGTTTGCCATATTCCAAACCACTATTTCTTTTCACTGGATTTAGCGGATGAGTCGCTGTATATAGTTGAACATTTGGTCCAAACATACAATTATCCCCAATACGAATCGGACAAATATCCAAAAAAATAGTATTAAAATTGGCATAAAAATTTTTCCCAACATGAATATTGTACCCATAATCAAAGCTAATTGGTGTTTCAACATACACATTTGTTTCTACCGAACCAAATGTTTCTTTCAATAATTGTTGGCGAATTTGATGATCGTATTCTCGATTTATCAATGCCATTTGTTCACGGGCGTGCTTTCTATCTGTCACTAATTCCGGGTCTGCAGAAAAATAAAGCTCGCCGTCAATCATTTTTTGTTTTTCAGTTTTAATTGTTTCCATTCGATTACTCCTCTACTTGTAAATGTTCAAAAACAGAAAGTGCATTTGCTTTTAAATAGTAAAACTCTCGTTGCATAGTAATCGGCGTTTGGTTAATGGCAATAATCGTTGCATCTGGTTTGGCATATTCAATTAAGTCACAAAAAGGATGCACTTGAAAACTGGTGCCAACAATCACTACCAGTTCCGCTGATGCAACAGCTGCTATCGCTTGTTGAATTACTTGCTCATCTAACCCTTCTTCATATAAGGTAATGGCTGGACGAAGCTGCCCACCACATACGCTATGCCGATCACTTTTTAGGTAGTCTTGATAAGGGACCACCCGTCCGCATCCTTGGCAATAGCAATTATATAAATTTCCATGGAAGTCAACGACCTTATGACTACCAGCTTTACGATGCAAACCATCAATGTTTTGAGAAACGATCCACGTTTCTTTAACCGCTTCTAAAGCTGCCATCTGTTGATGAATACAATTAGGTTGTGCCATAGGATGGTATAAAGTTTTAACAAAATTATAAAACTTATCCGGTTCACGTTTCATGCAAGTATGGCTCAACAAATATTCAGGACGATCAATTCCATGGTAAACACCTGACAAAGAGCGATAATCCGGCACACCAGAAGCCGTTGAAACTCCTGCCCCAGTAAGAAAAGTAATCGCCGGAGCCTGCACTAACCATTGACGAACTGTATTTAAATCAATTGTTCTCATCACTTTCAACTCCTACGTCTTCTCTATTATAATGTACTTTCACAAGAGAAGAAAAAAATTTAGTTTTCTCTAAAAAGGGCTTAGTAAGTCTTCACTGACAATTTTTTTATTCTATAGAATAGAAATAAATAACAAAAAAGGCCCGTATAGGACACCAGCTTTAAAACAAAAAAGTGGGAATAAATCTTTACGCAACATAAAAAAGATAAATTTTAGGCTTTTCCCCCAAAAGCTACAAGCAATTATCGATAACCGTAATAACACTTAGGTTATCTTAAAATAACAAACTTAATAGTCTGTAATTTATACATGGGAAATAAGAAAAGTTTTTTAAAGAAATAACCCAAGCCAGTCTTCCCAGTAAATAAAGCGTTTTGCACTATCTTCTAAGCATCAAAAGGATTCACATTATGTTTTGTTAATTGTGATACACTTCATAATAGACAAATAACAACGTTTCAATAAAATTACTTTTATCGCTTTTTTATAAAAAACGATGCTTTGTATTTGATGAAATCAAGAGTAGTCCTTAACATAATTGCTATCATAAAATATGTAGAAAAAAAGAAGGTGGAAGACAACTATGAGTCGTAATGAAGATCACAAAATGACACGAGAAGAATCAGGTAAAAAAGATGGAAAAGCTACGCCAGCTCCCATGATAAAGAATTTTATCAAGAAATCGGCAAAAAAGGCGGAGAAGCTACTTCCGACTCCCATGACAAGGATTTTTACCAAGAAATTGGTAAAAAAGGCGGAAAAGCTCACTCCAACCAAGATTAAAACACTTTTAATTATAGCGTAAAACTTTAAAAAAACAAGTTATTTTCTACAATTTTATGTGAAAGACTCCTATCTGTAATTTCAGTCTACAATGGCGGCAGTCACAGTAGAAGTTTTTTTATTGTGCTTCCCCTTTTCTACTGAAAAAATGACAAATGTTCAACACCGTCCAACCAAATAGCCTCAAACGTATAAGAAACTTCACAGCCTTCATGACAAAGTCCGCATTCCATGGTAAAATGTTATCGTATAAAAGTGAGGTGAAACAACTATGGTAGCATTTATTATTTATTGGGCAGCTATTTTAATCTGTATTGCATGGGGCTTACTAAGCCTGTGGTTTTCAATTTACTACCTTTCTCGCAAAGAAAACGGTAATCTCTGGGCATTTGCACTTTTCAACGTAATAGCTGGTATCGTTTTAGCAATTGTCTTAGTGATTTATAAAACTTGGGACTTCAACATTACTACGTATTCAAGCTTGATTTACACGATCTTAGCTTCTTATATTGTATTAACTGTTCTTCAAGCTATTTTGGGACGTGAACCCAAAACTGAAGTACAAGCTTAAATCAAAAAACACAACTCTTTAAGCCGTTAGCTGTATGGTTTGAAGAGTTTTTTATTTACAAATTTATAATTTTAATTCCGCAATGCAAATATTTTTAATATTATTTTTCCGACGTTTTATTTTTCATTTCGTTTACTTCATGATACCCTAAGTACATTCCAGCGGTGTCCCTAAAATAAAAAAATATTATTGGAAACGATTGACTTTTTTCATAAAATAACGTAGACTTTTTACTTGAATCTAATAACTGAATAGTACCTCAATTTAGAGGTAGAGGTCGCGATTTTTATTAAGCTTGTGGAGTGAGAGGACACCGTGAAGCAAGTCTAGGATCAATCGCCGAAATGCATAACAACCTCTGTGTTATGTGTTGGGACGTAAGTTAATAGCTTACGGACTGTCTTAGTAGTGATGCTAAGTTGTGCTATGTTACGTTGAGGAATCATCGACTAATTTAGCAACCTTACATCTGTTTGGTTGTTTTTTTGTACTTAGAAAACCGATGTCTTCTATATTGAGCAGATGTCTGTTCCAGAAAGGGAGAAAATAATGAACAAAAAACATTTTTCATTCACTTTGCTACTGCTAGCACTTTTTGCTTTTTTTGGCAGCACAGCAAGTCTTCGCGCTGAAGCTGCTGATAACGAATTCCGGGTAGGTATGGAGGCTAGTTACGCACCATTTAACTGGTCACAAAAAGACAATACCAACGGGGCTGTTCCAATTCAAGGAAACGCTTCTTATGCAGGCGGCTATGATGTCCAAATCGCCAAAAAGATTGCGGCCGGCCTAAATAAAAAACTAGTCATCGTTCAAACCAAATGGGATGGCTTAGCTCCGGCCTTACAATCCGGCAAAATTGATGCTATTATTGCCGGCATGAGCCCCACAGCAGATCGAAGAAAAGAAATAGATTTCACCAATCCTTATTACGAATCTCAATTGGTCGTAGTCGTTCAAAAAAACGGGGACTATGCCCATGCGAAGAGTTTAAAAGATTTAGCTAAAGCCAAAATCACTGCTCAGTTAAACACCTTCCATTACAGTGTGATTGATCAAATTCCAAACGTCCAAAAACAACAAGCAATGGATAATTTTTCAGCGATGAGAACGGCTCTAGTTTCTGGAATGATTGACGGATATGTTAGTGAACGACCAGAAGGTGTTACAGCGACCAGCGTCAACAAAGATTTAAAAATGTTGGAATTTTCAAAAGAAAATGGCTTTCAAACGAATGCTGAAGATGTTCAAGTAGCTGTCGGTTTGCGTAAGAATGACCCAATGATTTCTAAAGTAAATGAAATTTTGGCAGGAATTTCTGCCAAAGAACGGACAGCAATTATGGATCAAGCCATTAAAGATCAACCGGCATCAACTACAAGTGATGAAGAAAAGTCCGGACTCTTAACTGACTTTAAGATTATTTGGTCCCAATATGGCGGCATGTTCTTACGAGGTGCCGGCTTAACATTATTTATCGCTTTGATTGGGACAATTGTTGGTACGACTTTGGGCTTGTTGATCGGCGTCTTCCGTACCATTCCCGCTTCAGAAAATCCAGTCTTGCGAATTTTACAAAAAATTGTCAACGGATTATTAACTGTTTATATTGAGATTTTCCGTGGAACACCGATGATGGTTCAAGCAATGGTTATTTTCTATGGTTTAGCTTTGGCTTTCGGCATTTCACTTGACCGGACGATTGCCGCACTTTTCATTGTCTCTATCAATACGGGAGCTTATATGACTGAGATTGTCCGCGGTGGAATTTTCGCTGTTGATCAAGGGCAATTTGAAGCAGCCCAAGCAATCGGTATGACTCATGGCCAAACGATGAGAAAAGTAATCATTCCGCAAGTGCTCCGCAATATTTTACCAGCTACAGGAAACGAATTTGTCATTAATATTAAAGATACCGCCGTATTAAGTGTCATTGGTGTAGCTGATTTATTCTTCCAAGGAAATGCTGCTTCTGGAGCAAACTTCCAGTTCTTCCAAACATTTACTATTGTAGGAATTATCTATTTGGTCATGACCTTCATTATCACTCGGATTTTACGAGTCGTTGAAAGAAAAATCGACGGACCGTCTGCTTACGCTAAAATAGAAGAAATCGACGACGTAAAAGAAAGCTAGGAGGACAATTGATGAGTGCAATTATTGAAGTAGAACATTTACAGAAAAGTTTTGGCAAGAATGAAGTGTTAAAAGATATTAATTTAACAGTTAACAAAGGTGAAGTGTTGACCATTATCGGTTCTTCCGGTTCAGGTAAATCTACGCTTTTACGATGCATTAACTTACTAGAGAAGCCGACTGGCGGCAAAATCCTTTATAATCAAGAGAATGTTTTAGAACGGCACTACAATTTACCAAAGTATCGGACCCATTTAGGAATGGTTTTTCAATCCTTTAATTTATTTAACAATATGAATGTTTTGGAAAATTGTTTGTCCGGGCAAACAACTGTGTTAAAACGAAATAAAGAAGAAGCAAGAAAGATAGCGTTGGAAAATTTGGAAAAAGTTGATATGGATCGTTTTATCGACGCCAAGCCCGCCCAACTTTCCGGAGGCCAAAAACAACGAGTAGCTATTGCTCGTGCCTTGTCAATGAATCCGGATGTTATGCTTTTTGATGAGCCAACTTCAGCTTTAGACCCTGAAATGGTCGGAGATGTGCTAAAGTCCATGAAAGATTTAGCTACGACCGGTTTAACAATGATTATTGTTACGCATGAAATGGAGTTCGCACGTGATGTTTCCGATCGAGTTATCTTTATGGATAAAGGGATCATTGCCGAAGAAGGAACTGCTGAAGATATTTTTGTCCATCCTAAAGAAGCACGTACGAAAGAATTCTTACGTCGAATTTTAACAAAATAAAGTAAAGAATTGATTACTTCCCCTATACAAAAGAAGCTGAGGCAGTAAGTTTGTCCCAGCTTTTTTGTGTTTTAAAGCAAGTGTTTTCTAAATAGAAGCCATTTTTATAACGTTTCATCTAGTAAACGTTTTTGGCCGGTAAGTTGTTGAATATCTGTAATGTCTTGGGTTACTTCTAAACAGCCAAGGTATTCTTGAGTGGTTTGATTGCGCAAAGCAAAATAACGAATCAATACTTTGCTACTACGTAAATCAATCCAAAAATCAGCTTTATCTCTACTACCTTTACGAAAATCATCCAATATTTGCTGGACGATATGCATGCTTTTAGGCGGATGGCAGTTCACTACTTCTCGGCCAATCACTGATTTTGTGCGTGGAAAAACACGCTTTTCACTTTCCGAGAAAAATTTCACACGATCATTTGCATCCACAAAGGTCAAGTCAACGGGTAAATTACTGAACAAGGCCCCTAGCTCTTCTAATTTTAAAATTCCTGAAGGTAAAACAACCTCGTTCTGATTACTAGCTTTAGTTTCCCAATCGTAATATTCTTGGTTCGTTTCTTCCGCCATAGGGTCAGCAATTGCCGCCGTTGTTGCTTTAGCCTTGGCAATGGCCAGCTCGCGTTCATGTTCGTGTACTTGCTCTTGCTGGCGCGCTTTTTGCCCAGCTTTCCAAGGCAAAGGCTCTGGAATCCATGCATAGCCGATTGCACTACTGTCAGTGGCAATTTGCTCCCAATCATCCAAACTAAAAACATCCAACGTCATAGGCACCATAATTGCTTCTTCTTTAAAGACCATTTCTTTAATTTCATGTTGCAGCTGATCAAATTGTACCCGCAAAGGATTAATTGCTGCGTTTTCGCTCTCTGCGTAAGCGATCAGGTCTTTCAATAATTGACGAATTGTATCATCAACGCCCCACATTACTTTCGGCGGTGCTGTAATGCCATATTTTTCCATATAAGAAAAAAACAACGTTTCCTTGCGGCTATAATGACGGTCAATTTGCCGTAAGTCCTTTAAAGCATTAATAAAACGAGCTTTTTTCGTCCAATCACCGGCAGCTAACTGATCAAAAGTCCCCCGCAACTCATCTGTTAAAAGCGATTGCAACACTTTATTCTCAAGCTTTAAGGTATGAACCGGATGGCCCGGATTTTCATGTTCATAGTTGGAACGATGGATATCATTGATTGATCCCTTAAATACCGAAGCATGAATATTGCATAACCGCTGAATTTCACTAGCATCTAAACCACTTTGAATTAGGGCTTTTTCAGCCGCAGTGATTTCTGTAACATCCACTCCGTCAAACGATTCATTAAACATTTGTTTAGCCGCTTCAAACGATCCGCCTTCGTGCAGCAAAGTTAAAATTTCAACAATTTTCTTTTGCCTTTCAATTGTGCTATTTTCCATTAAAATCTCCTTCCAATATATAACCAGCTGCTTCAAAAGCTTGTTTAATGGTCGCTTCTGGTATTTTTTTCATCTTTGCTCCTTTCGGGATCGTCATATAGCGTCCGGCCGACTGTAGCATTGCTGGCTGTTTAATATTTTTAAAACCCAATTCATATAAAATCGCTTGAACTTCTGGATAAAGCATCACAATTTCATAAATGGTTTGTGATAAATATATTTTTTTCATTGATTTCTCCTATATATCACTTAATTGAGAATTATTCTCACTTCTATTTTATACTACTAATTCATAGCAATGTCTAGTTAATTTTTGCTTTCAGTATTTTTATTTTTTGAAAGAAAAGTTCCTGTTTCGTTTAGCGGCTTTGTCATTTATAATGAAGTAAGATTAAAAATAAAAAATTATTTATAGCTATCAATTATAAATTAATTAAACTTATAATCGGTTCATTGTTTTTTAATCTGTTTAATATTTTTCTTGCTTGGCAGTTGTTCTTTTGCTATTTTAAAGAGTATTATTTGATAAGGAGTGAGTGACAACCTATGGAAAAAAAATTGACTTGGTCTAGCTATTGGTTTATTGGTTCGTTGTTGTTTGGTTTATTTTTTGGTGCTGGTAATTTGATCTTTCCTATTCATTTAGGACAAGAGGCTGGTAGTTCTTTGTATATCGCTAATCTCGGCTTTTTACTTACTGGCGTTGGGTTGCCGTTTTTAGGAGTAATTGCTATTGCCTTATCAAAGAGCTCCGGAGTATTCGATTTAGCCAATCATATTAGTCGGCGTTACGCCTTTGTGTTTACTTGTTTATTGTATCTGACAATCGGTCCTTTTTTTGCTTTGCCACGCTTAGCGACGACTTCTTATGAAATCGGCTTTGCTCCGTTTGTTTCTCAACAAAATCAAACGGGTATTTTAGCTATTTTTTCTGTTCTTTTTTTCTTAGCAGTTTGGTTATTTGCTAGAAAGCCGTCACAAATTTTAGCTTATGTTGGAAAGTATCTAAACCCGCTTTTTTTATTGTTACTGGCAATTTTATTTTTCTTTGCTTTCAGTCGGCCTTTAGGAACAGTAGCTACGGCTCCTATCAATGATACTTATATAGCCAATCCTTTTTTTAAAGGATTTACCGACGGCTACAACACACTCGATGCATTAGCTTCATTAGCGTTTGGAATTGTTATTGTTTCTACTATTCGTAATTTAGGCGTCAAAGAACCGGAAGCCATCACTAAAACAATGATTAAAGCAGGCTTGATTAGTATTGTACTGATGACCTTAATCTACACATCGTTAACATATATGGGAACGCTAAGTATCGGTGTCTTTCCCACTAGTGCAAACGGCGGAATCGCTCTGGCTCAAATTGCTCATTATTATTTAGGAGACATAGGCAGCTTTTTATTAGCTGCAATCGTGACTGTTGCTTGTTTAAAAACAGGAATCGGTTTAACAACGGCTTTTGCTGAAACCTTCCATGAGCTTTTCCCGAAAGGTACTTATAATACTTACTTAGCAAGTGCTTGCATTTTACCTTGTCTTTTTGCTAATGTAGGATTAACAAAAATTATTGAATTTTCACTCCCGGTACTAATGCTGTTGTATCCTTTAGCTATCACTTTAATGCTATTGGCAATTGGTGGAGCCTATTTTCACTATCAACCAATAGTCTATCAATATACCACGTATGCAACTTTGATTGCTGCAGGCTTGGATGCCTTGAATTATGTTCCGGAAACTATCAAAGCACAGCCTTTTGTTGCTGGATTATTGGATAACGCCAATCGGGTTTTACCGTATTTTTCTGTCGGTTTAGGCTGGGTTGTTCCAGCGTTGGTTGGCTTATTCATTGGGGTACTAATAGCTTCTAAGCATAAAAGTAGGAGCAAACTTATATAAGAAATAAATAATTTATTGCTAATTTTCTAAAGTTAGTATCTGCTGCCTTCAAACATAATTTGCACGGACACGATAAACCTTTAAATGCTAAGTATAAAGAACAGAAACTACTAAATTAAACCATGACTGATGTTGACTATTGAACCACAGAGCTAGAGAACAAAAGATGCTCTATTCCCCCTCTTGGCCCTTAAGCCAACTCTGTTGATTGTTGATACACTAATACTAATATAAGTATCATATGTTTTTGATGTAGGAGGAATTTCTGTTGTTATATGAAAAACTAATGATGGATACAGCAACGTATACTAAATTCAAACTTTTTCAAGAGCTAACGCACCATGCACAACGTGCTGAGTATCCAATTGTACAGTTATCGAAAAAACTAGCTTTGAACTATCAACGAACGGTAACTGCTGTGAATGAATTAGATAAAGAATTAGTCCAAATAAATACAACGCAAAAATCTCTATTAAAAAAGCCTGGTAAAGTGACTATCGCACACCTACTGGTTACTATTGATGATTATCGTTATTTTTTATTGAAACAATCAATCCCTTTTCAGTATCTGTTATACATCTTAAATCATCCACAGCCGAATATTGAAGACTTTTGTCAACAATATTTTGTCAGCCGCTCAACTTTCACTCGTAAAATAGCACCTTTGAAAGAATTTCTAGAACCTTTCAATCTGCACTTTTCCTACACGGATGCTAGCCTCTTAGGTGATGAACGATTAGTCCGTAGTACATTTTTTAATTTAATTTGGCTGGGGACAAGAGGTATTTTTTGGCCATTTGCCCTCAGTAGAGACCAAATTAAACCTTACGTAGAAACATTTGCTCCTTATTTTTCATTGTCGAAAATCTTTTTAGGAAAGATTGAGTTAGAATTTTTAGCCGCTATTTGCATCGCTCGTGCTAAAAGACATTGCTTTGCTCCCTACGATCCACGTTATGATCTTTTGATGAAAAATAATCCTTATTATGATTTTCAACTTTTAAAGCAAACACTTGATCCTTATATGTCGTTAACCTATGAACAGTTGAAAGGCGAAAGCGGCTTAGTCTTTTTCTTTTCCCACTATGCACCTTTTTATACATTGGAAGATCAAGAGTCGTTTCAACAAACATTAAAAAATTTTGCCAGAAAACCAAATGTTATCCGTTCTTTTGTTAAAGGTTTTATCGCTGAAGCGGAGCAAAATATTTTCAACAAGGGGTTATCAGCACAGAATTTCCCCATAATTAAGAGCAATTTGTTGAACATCACATACACTTATTATGTATTACGCCAAGCTGGTCCTACCTTACAGTTATTAGCCGGCGTTCCGGTTCGCAAAACAAAAGCAGCTGTTTTTTTAGAAAAGGAAATTACCGCTTATTTCAATAACCAAGAAAAAAAGAGCTTCTATTCATTTATTCAACCCATTAAACGGGAAATGATTCGATCGTTCCAGCGTATTTTAATACCCTTTTACGAAGAGCCAGCTTATTTGCAGCACTTAAAAGTCGGACTATCCTTCGAACATAACTTCTTTTTTATCCGGAAATTGTACCGTTTTTTTGACCAATTAGGCTTTGTAGATTGCGGTACGTATTGTGAAAAAAATAACAAATACTACGACTTAGTGATCAGTTCTTCATTTTTACCGCTAAAAAAATACCCGACCTTACCTTTTTATTACTGGGATATCGCTAATGAAAACGATGATTTTACACAGCTTTACCAGAAGCTCCATCAGTTATATACTGAAAAAAATCAAGCCACTTAATGAGAGCTCTAGGAACTCCATTAAGTGGCTTGCTACCAGTTCATTACTTATAATTTTTTTTATTCCTTTGAGCGGGCATTTGCACCGATTTTTCATAAACCACTTCCGTCAAATACAACCCTTCTGGATGAGCCGTTGGACCAGCTAAATTTCGATCCTTAGCAGCAATAATGGCTGGAATAGCCGTCTCTTCCAGGCGGTTATTGCCGATTTTCAGCAGTGTTCCCACTAAAATACGGATCATCTTATATAAAAATCCATTACCTGAAAAAGTAAAGGTCAGTTCATCACCAGCTTCGTTCACTATAAGTGACGCCTCATAAATGGTGCGGACTTTATCTTCTACTGAACTACCAGAAGCACAAAAGGATGTGAAGTCATGAGTTCCTAAAAGATCCGGCAGCGCTCGCTGAATTTTTTCCAAGTCCAGCGGATAAGGAAAATAACTAGCATAAAAGCGTCTAAAAGGGCTACGCGGTTTTCCAATATCCACGTGAAACTGATAGGTTTTGGCAACAACATTATAGCGAGCATGAAATGTATCCGGCACCTGTTCAACGTGCTTAACTGCAATATCAGCTGGCGTTTGGGTATCCAGTGCAAACCGTAACTTCTCTACTGGTCGTGTATGAGGATAATCAAAATGAATGACTTGCCCTAACGCATGAACTCCAGCGTCTGTCCGCCCAGAACCGAAAATAGCAATCGGTTGGCCATTGTTTATGTGAGCGAGTGTTTTTTCAATTTCTGCTTGTACAGTCCGCCCACCAGGCTGGCTTTGAAAGCCGTGAAAATTTGTTCCATCGTAAGCAATGATCGCTTTATAACGGGGCATAACGTAAATTCACCTTTTCTAACTTCTTAATAATACTAACAGGATAGTTACCAACACAAAACAGCCTAAAGCAAGAGTATCTCGTAGGTGCCAGTGCAACACTCGATACTTTGTCCGGCCTTCGCCTCCTTTATACCCTCTAGCTTCCATTGCAGTGGCCAAATCTTCCGCTCGATTAAAACTACTTACAAACAATGGAATCAATAAAGGGACGACCGCTTTCATTTTTTGAATTAAATTGCCTTCTCCAAAATCCACTCCGCGAGCTCGTTGGGCATTCATAATTTTTTCAGTTTCATCCATTAATGTCGGTACAAACCGCAAAGCGATTGATAACATTAAGGAAACTTCATGAACGGGAAATTTCACAACTGCCAAAGGACGCAGTAAATATTCGATAGCATCCGATAATTCCAAAGGCGGTGTCGTCAACGTTAATAAAGTCGACATGAAAATAATCAACACGAAACGACAAAAAATAAATAAACCATTCATCACTCCAAATTCCGTCAGCGTGATGATTCCCCATTTAAAATAAACTTGTCCGCCTTGAGTAAAGAGCATTTGCAATGCTACTGTAAATAAAATCAGCCATAACAATGGTCGGACACCGCGAATGAAAAAGCGTAAGTTAATCTTCGATAACAAAATTGCCATCATCGTAAAGACCGCCATCAAAAGATATGTCTGCCAATTATTCGCTAGAAAAATAATCGCGATAAAATAAAAACTTGCGATAAGTTTAGCACGTGGATCCATCTTGTGGATGATTGAATCGCCAGGAATAAAACGGCCAAAAATCAGTTTATTCATCATTGTTCAGCACCTGCTTTCTGAATCTGCTGCAGCAGTTCATCAGCTAATTCGTCAGCAGTTAATGGTAAAGTAGAAAAGCTAAAGCCTTTGTTTACCAATTTTTCTGCAAAAGCAGTCGCTGTCGGTACACCTAATTGCTTAGCTTTCAGCCATTCTGTGTCTTGAAAAACAGTTTTAGGTTGACCAGACTTAACAATCTGACCCTTTTCCAAAACTAACACATGATCGGCATAATTAGCTACATCGTCCATCAAGTGCGTCACCAAAACAATCGTCATACCATGTTCTTTATGAAGACGATCAAACATCGCCATCATATCTCGACGACCTTGAGGATCTAAACCAGCCGTTGGTTCATCTAAGACCAAAACTTCTGGTTCCATCGCCAAAACACCAGCAATGGCAACTCGTCTCATTTGTCCACCGGATAATTCAAAGGGCGAACGCTGCAAATAACTTTCTTCTAAACCAACCATCGTGATCATTTTTTTTGCCAATTCTTTGGCAGCTTCGTCAGAAACACCGAAGTTTTTTGGGCCAAAGGCGATGTCTCGCTCCACTGTTTCTTCAAATAATTGCGCTTCAGGAAACTGGAAAACGATGCCGACTTTTTTGCGGATAGGTTTTAAATTTTTATTGTCAGTTGCGGGAGTAATCATCCGCTCTCCAATTTGAACGGTTCCACTAGTTGGCTTGATCAAAGCATTCAGATGCTGTAAAAGCGTTGACTTACCACTGCCGGTATGTCCAACAATTGCAGTATACGAGCCTGCTTTGATCGTTAGATTTACATCAAAAAGAGCCCGCTGTTCAAACGGTGTATTGGGCTGGTAAGTAAAATCTACTTTTTCAAAATGGATGTCCATAACCAATCCACCATCCCTTCTTCAGAAACATACTCAGCAGGAACTTGTATGCCTCGTTCTTTTAAGGCAATTTTTAATTTTTCTGAAAAAGGCAAATCCAGCCCCATAGTGATTAAGTCCGTTCCAGCTGCAAAAATTTGTTCTGGCGTTCCTTCTTCAATTAATTCACCTTGACGCATCACTAAAATCCGATTCGCATTCGCTGCTTCATCAATATCATGAGTGATGGAAATTACCGTCAAATTACTCTCTTCTTTAATTTTTTGAATCGTAGCAATCACTTCTTGCCGTCCTTTCGGGTCCAGCATACTGGTAGCTTCATCTAAAATAATGATATCTGGGCGCAAGGCGACAACGCCTGCGATAGCAACCCGCTGCTTTTGCCCTCCTGATAAGCGCGCCGGCTCTCTTGTAGCAAAGGCACTCATCCGGACTTTTTCCACAGCATCTGTCACTTTTGCCACCATTTCTTCTCGTGGAATTCCTTGATTTTCCAAGCCAAACGCAACGTCATCTTCAACGGTTGAGCCGACAAACTGGTTGTCTGGATTTTGAAATACCATACCTACCATCCGACGGATATCCCAAACATTGGTTTCATTCAGTATTTTACCACCTACACTGACAGTGCCAGCAGTTGGCAAAAGTAACCCATTGATGGTCTTAGCCAAGGTGGATTTGCCTGAACCGTTATGGCCGATAATCGCAATCCATTCTCCTTGTTGAATAGAAAAAGAAACATCTTTCAACGCAGGAGAAGCATCTTCTTGTTGATAATGAAATTGGATATTCTTTAATTCAATGATTGGTTGCATCCTGTACTCCCTCAATCTATTTAGTCTTTCTAACACTACCAAAAAAACAGTGTTTTTTCAATCATCTATTCCGTTGCATTGCACTATTCTCTATTATACCAAAAATAAAATCATTATGGGAGAGCTCTGATATCATGACAGCTTTTTTTCCAAGAATTTCCGTTGCTTTTTTCAGAAAAGGAATGCAAAACAAAAGTAGTCCCTTCCAAGAAATAAACAAAAGCTTTACATAAAGTGGATGTTATCTGACGACTCCTCAATAATTTGAGAAAATATCAGCCAAACTTAGCTGGTCTAGTTTCCATATTCTCCGGGAAACTTTATCACTAATTTATTGAATGGCACATGCAAAACGTGTTGATTTTGACTGTTTCTATTGATGGCAGCCCGAAACTAACAAAAACTATTACCAACACTCTCGGGTACCAAATAGCGATGAGACTATTACCACCTTCCGTAATTAAGAAATTATTATAATGAACAGAAGGTAAGAGCCCGACAAGTCCCATTTCATGTATTAAAAAATAAGTCACGATACTTTTTCAAAAGCACTGCGCCAATCGCTCTTTTTTTCATATATAGCAACCATACATAACTGCTATGTTTTTTAACTAAACTTTTCATTGTCAAGTCATATTTTTTTGTCTAACTCAATACTGAATGGACTATAAGCTACCTCAATAATGTTTAGTTCTGACTTTCTGTTGAATGACAGCTTAATCTATTGTCCATTAATGTTATCTTTTTGCTAAAAAGACTGCTTCAATTGAGAATAAGGCCTTTTTTTATGCCCTTCACTAACGTGAGTCAATAGCTTTTAATCCCCCTTTAAGATCGCTAGCAGCCGTGTCGTTATACAATAATTGATCAGCTGATGGATCTGCCGGCCATTTTGCTACCCAGCTATTGTCTTTACCTAAAACATCGTATTCCATCCAATTATTATTAAACCAGCTGGCACTAGCATGGTGAATAATATTATTGTATCCGCGAGCTTCTAGTTGTTTTTTAAAGTAAACAGAGACTTTGGTAGCATCTACGGGAATCAGCACAGGCGCTTCAGCGTCATTTACCACCACTGTATTTTTGGATAAGCCTAATTCTTCTGCGTATTCTGCAAAATAATTTGCTTGATCAATTGCTTCTTGTTCATTTTCAAAACATAAAAAATGATAAGTAGACACTTTTAAGTCAGCTGCTTGCGCATTGGTAATTTGGGTTTTGGCTAGCGGATTTCTGTAAGCTGTGCCTTCAGTCAACTTGATGACTGCACCTTTGACATTTTGTTCTGTCTTCATTCGTTTAAATTGCTCAACGGAGATTGCACCATTTCAAAGAGAAATATCGATGAAGTCTACGCATAGTTTTTCAGTTGTCAGGCTACGTTTTTTGCGGATCAATGTACCTGCTTTTTGATTCTCCATCTTGGTAAAACTACCTAATTCATGATTTCCCGAAACAATATTTTGAGCTTCAACAGGGAGCGTAATTCCTAACCCCAATAAAAAATAGCCAAGGAAAAAATAAACGATTTGCTCTTCATATCAGCACCTCCCTAAAGAATTTTTATTGTTACAATGCTAATTGTAATTAACTATTAGTTTATTGCGAATTTTTGCAAATTATGACCTTTGACAATAGTTCCTGCACCGTTAACGGTTACTCCTAAGAATAAAGAATAGATGTCCAATGTTTTAAATGTAATTTACAACTCAAATTATTACCAATAGTTCTTTTAGAATCAACAATTATATTGCTGATACCTTCTTTTCTCTCTATATCTATAAGACAAGACATAAGTGGTCATACTACGAGCGCTGTTGACCTCTTAACTGTATTGAACTACTACTTCATCTTGAATTTTTTCCCCACTTGTTCTCACTCTCATTTTTTCAGAGAGGCTCTTAATTGTCCAAAACATGTTTATTTTTACAAAATTACATCTAATCTTATATCTACATTCTACCCTTGATAATATTACAAACAAGGAATATCGTGTACATACTTTAAGTATACGCAAAATCCACACAATATATTTTGTCCAGCTTAAATGAGCCACTGCCTACTTGATAAAAAAGACCAACAACATCTCCCTAGTTACTCTTTATAAAGCACAAAAAAGAAGCCGGCGCCTGGAAGCTTCTTTTTTCTTATCCATTAAAAAAGTTTGGAATAGAATTTTTTAACCTGCTACATTCAATTTGTTTTAAAGTGAGATAAAATACAATATTCTTCTTTATAACCACAATTTCAATCGCATAGCTCCAATGCCTATACAAAAAACAGAATTATATTTTTGCAAGTGGAAATCCGTAGCTTTTAAAACATTCATTTTAGAATAATAGAACGGAAAAATCTAGGATATGACTCCCAAATTTTATGTCAATATTTTCTGTATTTACAATGAATTCTCACTAGTCATTTCAAACAGCCCTTAATAATATTACTTTTCTATCTTTTAGTTTTATATCAGCTTCTTAACCTCCCTTCTATTTAAGTCCACATTCTAAGGGTAAATTTTCTATAACATTTTTAAGTCCTTCATACAGGCTCTATGAAGAGCTTATGAACAGTTATCTCCTCGTTAAAAGGCTCATATGTATTACTCTGTTTCCAAACCGTTCTTTTCAAGTACACAGATTATATAAATTTCAATAGGAGCAACTTGCTCATATCTTTCACACACAAATTCAATTTCCATAAAACCTTTTATATCACTATCTAGCACTATTCCAACTCATTAAAATAATAAGCTGATAATTTCGATTGCTGCCCATAACAAACTAGCCATGGATCCGCAATTTTTTCTTAAAGATTCACACAAAAAAACCTTAGGAAGAATTTCCCCAAGGCAAAAAAAAATCATCTTTATATGATGAGTGCTTCCCTGCTGCCAATTTAGGCAACAGGGAAAGCGACGAGCTAGACTAGGAGTCGCCTCCAACATCATAACACTCTAAATGAAACATCTATAAAGTGACAGGGTATTGCTTATTTTTTAGACAAATTCAATGATAACCATTGGTGCAGCATCTCCGCGTCTTGGTTCTGTTTTCAAGATACGAGTGTAGCCACCTTGACGTTGAGCATAACGAGGTCCTAAATCGCTGAATAATTTTTGCAATGCAGATTCAACAACAATTGCCTCATTCTCTTCACGTACGCTAGCAACTTCATTACGTACAAAAGCAGCTGCTTGACGACGAGCATGAAGATCTCCGCGTTTACCTAAAGTAATCATTTTTTCTGTAGTTGAACGTACTTCTTTCGCACGAGCTTCAGTAGTAACGATACGTTCGTTGATAATTAAATCAGTAGTTAAATCACGCAACATCGCTTTACGTTGGCTTGATGTGCGTCCTAATTTACGGTAACTCACGTTGGGTTCCCTCCTTCACTAAGTTTCGATACGGTCCGAACAAAAGTTAAGACGGACTGCATGCTTCGAAAAAGTATTAATCGTCTTTACGTAATCCTAAACCTAAATCATGTAATTTTAGTTTTACCTCTTCAAGAGATTTACGGCCTAAATTACGTACTTTGATCATTTCTGGTTCAGATTTATTGGTAAGTTCTTGTACAGTGTTAATTCCTGCACGTTTTAAACAATTGTATGAACGAACAGACAGATCTAATTCTTCAATAGTCATTTCAAGCATTTTTTCTTTTTGTGTTTCTTCTTTTTCAACCATAATTTCAGCGTTTTTCGCTTCATCAGTTAGGCTTACAAAGATATCTAAATGCTCAGTCATAATTTTAGCTGCTAAGCTTAATGCTTCTTGAGGAATGATTGAACCGTCAGTCCAGATTTCCATTGTTAATTTGTCGAAGTCATCACGACGACCAACACGCGTATTTTCTACTTGGTAGTTTACTCGGCGAACTGGTGTGTAAATAGAATCAACTGGGAGAACACCAATCGGCATATCTTCCTTTTTATTTTCGTCTGCTTGAACATAGCCACGACCAGGTTTCACTGTTAAGCGAGCATGGAAAGTAGCTCCTTCAGCAACACTACAGATAACTAAATCTTTATTTAGGATCTCAACATCACTGTCTACAATAATATCGCCGGCAGTCACGGTAGCGGGTCCTGTAATATCGATCTCAAGGGTTTTTTCTTCTTCTGCATATAATTTCAATGCCAAGCCTTTGATATTCAAAATGATCTGCGTTACGTCTTCTCTGACACCTGGAATGGTTGAGAATTCGTGTAAAACACCATCGATTTGAATATTGGTAATAGCTGCACCTGGTAAAGAAGACAATAAAATACGACGTAGAGAGTTGCCTAAAGTAGTCCCATAACCACGTTCAAGTGGCTCTACGACAAACTTGCCATAATCTCTATTTTCATCAATCTTTTCGATTCTTGGTTTTTCAAATTCAATCATTCTTATCTATGCCCCTTTCAAAACGAAAAGTGTCTTGTTCAATGACGTTTTACTTCAAACTCAAAATGAGTGGCACTCATTAAACACGACGGCGTTTTGGAGGGCGGCATCCATTATGAGGAACTGGAGTTACGTCACGAATTGCAGTCACTTCCAAACCTGTTGCTTGTAATGAACGAATTGCTGCTTCACGTCCAGAACCAGGTCCTTTAACTGTTACGTCTACAGTTTTAAGTCCATGTTCCATTGCCACTTTGGTTGCGGCTTCTGCAGCCATTTGAGCGGCAAAAGGAGTTGATTTTTTGCTTCCTTTAAAGCCTAATGCTCCTGCTGATGACCATGCTAACGCATTTCCATGAGTATCAGTAATCATCACAATTGTATTATTGAATGTAGAGTGGATATGAGCTACCCCAGCTTCTATATTCTTTTTCACACGGCGTTTACGACTAACTTTTTTTGCTGCCATGAAGTTCTAACCTCCTTCACTTAGGAATTATTTTTTCTTGCCTGCTACAGTACGAGCTGGGCCTTTACGAGTACGTGCATTGTTTTTCGTGTTTTGTCCACGAGTTGGCAATCCACGACGATGACGGATACCACGGTATGAACCGATTTCCATCAAACGTTTGATGTTTAAGTTCACTTCACGACGAAGATCACCTTCAACTTTTAATTTGTCGATTTCCGCACGAATCGCATCTGTTTGTTCATTCGTTAAATCACGAACACGAATATCTTCAGATACGCCAACGTTTGCTAAAACTTTCTTAGCAGTAGTATTGCCGATACCATAAATATAAGTAAGGGAAATTACTACACGTTTGTCACGAGGGATGTCTACTCCTGCAATACGAGCCATAATTCGTTACACCTCCTAATTATCCTTGACGTTGTTTGTGTTTTGGATTTGCTGGACAAATAACCATAACACGCCCTTTACGGCGAATTACTTTACAATGCTCACACATTGGTTTTACTGATGGTCTTACTTTCATGATAATTACCTCCTGTGATTTTACGGAGTACAATTATTTAAAGCGATAAGTAATACGGCCACGAGAAAGATCATACGGTGATAATTCTACCGTTACTTTGTCTCCAGGTAAGATACGGATGTAGTGCATACGGATTTTACCAGAAACAGTAGCAAGAACTTGGTGACCATTTTCTAGTTCGACTTTAAACATTGCATTCGGCAAAGTTTCGACGACTGTACCTTCGACTTCAATCATATCTTCTTTTGCCACGCACAGTACCTCCTTGTACTTGTTTCGCGTTTTCACACGATAAAACGGCGGAAACTTCAGCTCCCACCTAGAAATCTCAACTAAACTTCAATATCATTGTCACTGTCACAAAACTATAGAAGTCGGACTGATATATTTTATCATATGAGCTGGATTTTGGCAAGAGAAGCTGAATACAACAACATGGTAGGTTACGGGCAATACACAACTATTTTTTGTCAATGATTTGCTTCACTTCTGAAAAAACAGCATCGATTTCACGATTCCCATCTATTGTGTGCAACAAACCTTGATTTTTATAAAAATCTAAAATTGGCGCACTATTTGCGATGTTGACTGCCAAACGATTTTTGACCGTTTCAGGCTTATCATCTTCTCTTTGATAAAATTCATGCCCACCACAACGATCACAAGTTCCTTCAACCTTTGGCGGATTAAACAATTTGTGATAAGTTGCTCCACATGTCCGACAGATGAATCGTCCGGCCAAGCGTTCGATTAAAACATCGTCTTCTACGTGAATATCTATGACAGCATCAATATTTTTATTTAATTCTTTTAGCATTGTATCCAATGCTTGTGCTTGTTCCAATGTCCGTGGGAAGCCATCCAACAAAAAGCCTTTGCCCGTATCCGGTTGGGCTAAACGTTCTTTGACAATTCCGTTGGTTACTTTATCAGGAACGAGCTCACCTTTATCGATATAAGATTTCGCTTCTAAACCAAGAGCAGTTTCATTTTTCATCGCTGCACGGAACATATCGCCAGTAGAGATATGAGGAATACCGTAAGCGTCGATGATTTTTTCTGCTTGAGTACCTTTACCTGCTCCAGGTAATCCCATTAAAATGAGGTTCATTTAATTTCCTCCTAATTTTAAAGGCTGGCTCATGAAGCTAGCCATATGTGAGAATGGTGCTGAGGTAAAACCTCAACACGCGATTCTTACTTATTGATAAAGCCGACATATTGACGTTTTAGCATTAATCCTTCTAATTGTTTTGCAGTCTCTAATGCGACACCGATAACAATTAGTAAACTTGTTCCGCCCAAACCGATGGATTGCGGTAAGCTCCAGGCCATTTGCGCAATAATCGGCAGCAAAGCAACAAGTCCTAGGAAAATAGCTCCGACAACACTTAGTCTCATCAATACACCAGAGACATATTCTTCGGTCCCTTTTCCTGGGCGCACGCTTGGAATGTAGCTTCCTTGTTTTTGTAAGTTTTCCGCTAATTTCTCAGGGTTTACTTGCACAAAAGCGTAGAAGAACGTAAACGCAACGATTAAGACTGTGTAAATTACAGCCCCAGGAACTGTATTGTAACTAAAAATTTTCGTCATAATATCATACCAACCAGCGCCGTTAAACTTTGAAGAAAAGGCTTGTAAGACGGCATTTGGTGTGGCAATCAATGAACTTGCAAAAATAACTGGAATTACACCGGCAGCATTTACTTTTAAAGGTAGATAACTGCTGGTTGGCGCTCCGGAAACACGTTTGGTATATTGGATCGGAATCTTGCGTTCTGCTTGTTGGAAAAAGGTTACAACTGTAACAATCACCAAGATTGCGATGATTAGGATCACAATAAAGATAGCAGACTGCCAAATTCTTGAAGGATCAATATTAATAAAGTAATCTTCATAGATTTCCTTGACTGATGCTGGAACACGAGAAATAATCCCGGCAAAGATAATCATTGAAACACCATTACCAATACCTTTTTCAGTAATTTGCTCACCCATCCAAGTGACAAACATTGTACCGGCCGTTAAAATAATGCCGATCATAACAAAAGTAGACAAGTTCGGATTGGTAACAATCCCTGTTTTACTTAAGCTATTAAATCCAGCTGTGATCCCGATAGATTGAGCGATCCCCAAGACAATGGTTAAATATCTTGTCGCTTGATTTAATTTCTTACGGCCAACTTCCCCTTGTTTAGACCATTCCACAAAACGAGGAACGATATCCATTTGCAATAGCTGAATAATAATGGAAGCCGTAATATAAGGCGAAACCCCCATCGCAAAGATGGAGAAGTTTTGCATTGCGCTACCGCTGACCATATTCAACATATTTAAAAATGGTAAACTACTTAAATCTGCCAATCCCTTTGCATTCACACCGGGAACTGTAATATGAGCCCCTAAGCGAAATACAAACAAGACGAAAACGGTGAAGAAAATCTTTGATCTAATGTCTTTAACTTTCAAAGCATCTTTTAAGAGTTTAAACATTAAATCACCTCGATTGAACCACCAGCAGCTTCGATGGCTTCTTGGGCTGCTTTAGAGAATTTTGCTGCTTTTACAGTTAATTTTTTCGTTAATTCACCATCAGCAAGAACTTTTACTCCTGCCTTCTCATTTTTAACGATTCCTGCTTCTTTTAAGACTACAGGTGTTACTTCAGTTCCATCTTCGAAACGATTAAGTGTATCTAAGTTGATTACTGCGTAGTCTTTGCGATTGATATTTGTAAAGCCGCGTTTTGGTAGACGACGGAATAATGGAGTTTGACCCCCTTCAAATCCTAAACGAACACCACCGCCTGAACGAGCTTTTTGTCCTTTTTGACCACGGCCAGCTGTTTTACCATTACCAGATGAAGTACCACGACCAACACGATTACGTACTTGGCGTGAACCCTCTGCAGGTTTTAATTCATGAAGTTTCATAGGTTTGGCACCTCCTTAAACAATCTTCGAAATTCTAAAAAATTAAACTTCTTCTACGTCCACTAAGTGTGAAACAGTATTGATCATGCCTTTGATTGCATCATTGGCAGGTTTTGTTACGGTACTGTTTACTTTTTTCAATCCCAACGCTTTTACTGTATTACGTTGATTTTGAGGACGACCGATAACACTGCGTTTTAATGTAATTTTTAATTCAGCCATTATTTTTGTCCTCCTTATCCAATAAGTTCTTCTACAGATTTACCGCGAAGTGCTGCCACTTCTTCGGCGCGTTTTAATTGTTTTAAGCCATCAACTGTTGCACGTACAACGTTGATTGGAGTGTTTGAACCTAATGATTTTGATGTAATATCAGCAACACCTGCTAATTCCAATACGGCACGAACTGGCCCGCCAGCAGCTACCCCAGAACCTTCTACTGCAGGTTTCATAAGGATACGTCCGCCGCCAAATACACCGATAACTTCGTGCGGAATAGTAGAACCAACCATAGGCACATCAATTAAGTTTTTCTTCGCGTCTTCGATCGCTTTACGAATTGCTTCAGGTACTTCTTGTGCTTTACCAGTACCGAAACCAACGTGTCCATTTTTGTCACCGACAACAACTAAAGCTGCAAAGCGTAAACGACGTCCACCTTTAACAACTTTGGTTACACGGTTAATGGCAACTACGCGGTCTTCTAATTCCAAATGTTTTGGATCAATATAAACCATGAATGGTGTTCCTCCTTCTCCTAAAATTCTAGTCCATTTTCACGAGCTGCTTGAGCTAAAGCTTGCACGCGGCCATGGTAAAGGTATCCACCACGGTCAAAGACTACTTCTTTAATGCCTTTTTCAGCAGCGCGTTCAGCAATCAATTTGCCGACAGCTGCAGCTTGTTCAGTTTTTGTTCCACCTGAAATTTCTTTTTCTAAGGCAGAGGCACTTGCTAGCGTCACACCCGCTACGTCATCAATGATTTGAGCGTAGATGTTTTTATTAGAACGGAAAACGTTCAAGCGTGGGCACTCAGCAGTACCAGAGATTTTGTTACGTACACGACGATGTCTTTTTTGACGTGTTTTGTTCTTATCTGGTTTTGTAATCACAATTGTCACCTCTTTTTTTATTATGCTGTTTTTCAACAGCAATGGGAATATAGAAAAGGGAACGCTCCACAAGAGAAAGTTTTTTTAAGAAGTTACACTTCATCAAAAGAACTTTTACTTGTCGCTTCCTGCTATGTGCTTTTTCTATAAACCTATTATTTACCAGTTTTACCTTCTTTACGGCGTACAAATTCACCAGCATAGCGAATTCCTTTGCCTTTGTAAGGTTCTGGAGGGCGAACACCACGAATGTTTGCTGCAGTTTCACCTACGATTTCTTTGTTGATACCTTTGACAACCACTTGTGTGTTGGCTGGCACTTCAAACGTTACACCTTCAGGGGCTGTCATTTCAACCGGATGAGAGTAGCCAACGTTTAAGACTAGTTTGCTTCCTTGAACTTGGGCACGGTATCCGACCCCGATTAGTTCAAGTGCTTTTTGAAATCCTTCAGAAACACCAACAACCATGTTGTTGAAGTTTGCACGAGTCGTTCCGTGAATTGTTTTCATTTCTTTAGAATCGTTTGGACGAGTGAATGTGACTTCGTTTCCTTCGATACTCATTTTAATATCTGAAGAAAATTCGCGTGTTAATTCACCTTTAGGTCCTTTTACTGTAATGTTGTTTCCATCTTGCTTGATTTCGACACCAGCAGGAAGGACAACGACTTTATTACCAATACGGCTCACTTAGAGACACCTCCTTGTGTATTTTTAAAAATTACCATACGTAGGCGATTACTTCGCCGCCGATATTTTTTGCTCTAGCTTCTTTGTCAGTTACTACGCCTTCAGATGTTGAGATGATGGCAATACCTAAGCCGTTTAAAACTTTTGGCACTTCATCAGCTTTCACATAAGCACGCAAACCTGGTTTAGAAATACGTTTTAAGTTTGTGATGACGCGCTCTTCGTTTTTACCATATTTAAGGAAAACACGGATCACACCTTGTTTGTCATCTTCGATGTATTCTACGTCGCGGATAAATCCTTCACGTTTCAGGATTTCTGCGATATCACGTTTGATTTTTGAAGCAGGCACTTCTAAGCTTTCATGTTTAACCATGTTTGCATTACGAATGCGAGTTAGAAAATCTGCAATTGGATCTGTCATGACCATTGAACTATTTACCTCCTTTATGCGAGTTTACTTGTTTACCAGCTAGCTTTCTTCACGCCGGGAATTTGTCCTTTATAGGCAAGTTCGCGGAAGCAAATACGGCAAAGATGAAATTTACGATAAACTGAATGTGGACGTCCGCAGCGTTCGCAACGTGTGTATGCTTGAGTTGAGAATTTTGCCGGGCGTTTGTTTTTAGCAATCATTGATTTTTTAGCCACGTAGTTCGCCTCCTTATTTTATTTTTGGAATGGCATACCTAATTGTTTCAACAATTCGCGAGACTCTTCGTCAGTGTTCGCTGTTGTTACAATCACGATGTCCATACCGCGTACTTTATCTACTAAATCATAATCAACTTCCGGGAAGATCAATTGTTCTTTAATACCTAAAGTATAGTTACCACGTCCATCAAAAGCTTTTTTGCTTACTCCGTGGAAGTCACGTACACGAGGTAAAGAAACTGTCACTAATTTATCTAGAAATTCGTACATTCTTTCTCCGCGTAAAGTTACTTTTGCACCGATTGGCATTCCTTCACGTAAACGGAAGCCAGCGATTGATTTTTTCGCTTTTGTGATCAATGGTTTTTGACCAGTGATTAGTGCTAATTCTTCGACAGCTTTGTCTAAGTTTTTAGCGTTTGATACTGCATCGCCCACACCCATGTTGATAACGATTTTTTCAACTTTAGGAGTTTGCATGATTGAGCTATAATTAAATTTTTCCATCAATGATGGTGTTACTTCTTTAATAAATTTTTCTTTCAGGCGGTTCATTCAGTCAGCCCCTCCTTCCTTGAGTTATTATTTGTCTAAAACTTCACCTGTTTTTTTAGAAACACGGACTTTTTTGCCCTCTACTTCTTTAAACGCAACTTTTGTAGCTTCTCCGTTTGAAGGGTCAATCACCATTACATTAGAAACATGAATTGGCGCTTCCACTTCTAGGATTCCACCCTGTGGGGTTGCTTGGTTTGGTTTTTGGTGTTTTTTTACAATGTTGACACCTTCAACGATAACTTTGTCTTTTTTAGGGAACGCTGCTAGTACAACGCCTTCTTTATTTTTGTCTTTACCAGTGATAACTTTTACTTTATCGCCTTTTTTAACAAACATTACTGTTTCGCACCTCCTTTGATACGGCCTCGAGATTATAGTACTTCTGGTGCTAGAGAAACGATCTTCATAAAGTTGTTTTCACGTAGTTCACGTGCAACCGGTCCGAAGATACGCGTTCCGCGTGGGCTTTTATCATCACGGATAATTACCGCAGCATTTTCATCAAATTTAATATATGAACCGTCTGCACGACGAGCGCCAGATTTTGTACGAACGATAACGGCTTTTACTACTTCGCCTTTTTTGACAACACCGCCTGGCGTTGCTTGTTTAACAGTAGCAACAATTACGTCACCGATATTAGCTGTTTTGCGACCAGATCCGCCTAGGACTTTGATCGTCAAAATTTCACGTGCGCCAGAGTTATCAGCGACTTTTAAGCGACTTTCTTGTTGGATCACGATGTGTATCCTCCTTTCTCATTTCAAGGAAATAAGTTTCAAAGAAAACTTACGACTCTTTGCAAGCCATAGGCCATCTCACACATTACTCATTAGGTGAATTGGCATTCTTTCAGATTTTGAGTTTCAATCTAGTTAGGAAATTCTCGTTTTATTAGATAATAACTGCTTCTTCGACTACCTCTAGTAAACGGAAACGTTTTGTAGCTGATAATGGACGAGTTTCCATGATTCTTACGATGTCTCCAACTTTAGCTGTGTTGTTTTCATCATGCGCTTTGTATTTTTTTGAATATTTCATACGTTTGCCATAGATAGGGTGGTTTTTCTTGGTTTCAACGACAACAGTGATCGTTTTGTCCATTTTATCTGAAACCACGCGTCCTTGGTAAACTTTACGTTGATTTCTTTCAGTCATACGCGTTTGGCCTCCTTCCACTATTAGTTAGCTTGTTCACGCAATACTGTTTTGATGCGTGCAATCGATTGACGTACTTCTTTAATACGTGCAGTATTTTCTAATTGACCTGTTGCTAGTTGGAATCTAAGATTAAACAATTCTTCTTTTAATTGTTTTTCTTTATCAAGCATTTCGGCAGTGGTTAATTCTCTGATTTCTTTAACCTTCATTCGATTCACCACCCATTTCCTCACGTTTTACGATCTTAGTTTTTATCGGCAATTTGTGAGAGGCAAGACGAAGTGCTTCACGAGCTACTTCTTCAGGAACGCCAGCGATTTCAAACATTACTTTACCGCGTTTAACTGGTGATACCCAGCCTTCTGGAGCCCCTTTACCTTTACCCATACGAACACCGATAGCTTTACTTGTGTATGATTTGTGAGGGAAAATTTTAATCCATACTTTCCCGCCACGTTTCATGTAACGAGTCATAGCAATACGAGATGCTTCGATTTGACGGTTAGTAATCCAATGAGATTCTGTTGCTTGCAAACCCCATTCACCAAACGATACTTCTTTGCCGCCTTTAGCTTCACCACGCATTTTACCTCTAAATTCACGACGATGTTTCACACGTTTAGGTACTAACATGATTATTTCCCTCCTTTCTCAGTGTTTTTTTTCGCTGGAAGAATTTCTCCGCGATAGATCCACACTTTAACTCCTAGTTTTCCATAAGTTGTGTCCGCTTCTTCCCATGCGTAATCAATATCGGCACGCAATGTGTGAAGTGGAACCGTTCCTTCTGAATAGCCTTCTGAACGAGCAATATCTGCTCCGTTTAAACGACCTGATACTTGGGTTTTAATTCCTTTAGCGCCAGCACGCATTGTGCGTTGGATCGCTTGTTTTTGAGCACGACGGAAAGCAACACGATTTTCTAATTGACGCGCAATTCCTTCGCCTACTAATTTAGCATCTAAATCTGGTTTTTTGATTTCAATGATGTTGATGTGAACTCGTTTGCCAGTTAATTTGTTTAATTCTTTTCTTAGGTTTTCGACTTCAGATCCGCCTTTACCGATTACCATACCTGGTTTAGCTGTGTGGATTGAAATGTTTACACGACTTGCAGCGCGTTCGATTTCAATTGTAGATACAGCAGCATCAGCAAGTTTTGTTGCGATGAACTTACGGATTCTTAAATCTTCGTGTAAGAATTCAGCATACTCTTTTTCAGCATACCATTTCGCATCCCAGTCGCGGATGATGCCTACACGCATTCCAATTGGATGTACTTTTTGACCCACTGATTGTCCCTCCTCTAATTTTTGAGTGCTTTTATAAAAAGCCTTCATTGCGAGGTTAGGTGCCCATTTCCCCAAACGCAGCTGCGTAAGATCCATGGTCCTCCTCTTCGATGTTTCCGTTCATTTCCCCTAAGAAAATGAGCGATTGTTTGAGACTTATTTTTCTTTTACGACTACTGTGATATGACTTGTACGTTTGTTGATTGGTGATGCTGAACCTTTTGCACGTGGACGGAAACGTTTCATTGTCGGTCCTTCGTTAACAAATGCTTCAGATACTACTAAATTTTCAACGTCTAAGTCAAAGTTGTTCTCTGCGTTAGCAACTGCTGACATTAAAACTTTTTCAATGATTGCAGCAGGTTTGTTTGGCGTGAATTTCAAGATTGAAATTGCATCCGCCACGCTTTTCCCTCTGATAAGATCGATTACTAAACGGGCTTTACGAGGTGAAGTGCGAACTGTTTTGGCAGTTGCTTTAGCTGATGTGATTTGTTCTGACATTTGCATTTCCTCCCCTCAAAACTAGCGTTTCGTTTTCTTGTCGTCAGCAGCGTGGCCACGATAAGTTCTGGTTGGCGCGAATTCGCCTAATTTATGTCCTACCATGTCTTCTTGGATGTATACAGGAACATGTTTACGTCCATCATAAACTGCGATTGTAAATCCAACAAAATTTGGAAAAATTGTAGAACGGCGAGACCAGGTTTTGATAACTTTTTTCTTTTCGGCACCTTGTTGAGCTTCTACTTTTTTCATTAGATGCTCATCAGCAAAAGGCCCTTTTTTTAAACTACGACCCATGGTGAACCTCCTCTCAAAATGTACGACACATGGTCAAAAAAATTATTTAGTACGACGACGAACAATAAGTTTGTCTGATTTAGCTTTTTTATTACGAGTTTTGTAACCGATAGCTGGTTGACCCCATGGAGATACTGGTGCTTTACGTCCGATTGGTGCTTTACCTTCACCACCACCGTGTGGGTGATCGTTAGGGTTCATTACGCTACCACGAACGGTAGGGCGTTTACGCATCCAACGAGAGCGTCCAGCTTTACCGATGTTGATCAATTCGTGTTGTTCGTTACCAACTGAACCGATAGTTGCACGGCAAGTTGCCAAGATCATACGAACTTCGCCTGAATTCAAGCGGATCAATACGTATTTGCCTTCTTTACCAAGTACTTGAGCACTTGTTCCAGCTGAACGGATCAATTGTCCACCTTTGCCAGGTTTCATTTCGATATTGTGAATGACTGTACCTACTGGAATGTTTTCTAAAGGTAATGCATTGCCGACTTTAATATCTGCATCAGAACCTGATTCGATGCGGGCACCTACTTCTAATCCTTTTGGTGCTAAGATGTAAGCTTTAACTCCATCTTCGTAGTGTACTAACGCAATGTTAGCAGAACGGTTTGGATCGTATTCGATCGTTTTTACGACTGCTTCAACGTTATCTTTGTTACGCTTGAAGTCAATGACACGGTATTGACGTTTGTGTCCGCCGCCTTGATGACGAACAGTGATGCGACCGTTGTTGTTACGTCCGGCATTGTTTTTTAATGGCTGTAATAAAGATTTTTCTGGGGTTGACGTTGTGATTTCAGCGAAATCAGAACTTGTCATATTACGACGGCCATTTGTGGTAGGTTTGTACTTTTTAATCGCCACGTCTTATTTCCCTCCTACTTTGATAATTGGTTCAAAACTGCTTATTCAGCAGCATCAAATAATTGAATTTCTTTTGAATCTTCCGTTAATGTAACGATCGCTTTGCGACGTTTTTTTGTATAACCTGCATATTTGCCCATGCGTTTGAATTTAGGACGCACGTTCAAGATGTTTACGTTTTTTACTTTTACATCAAATGCTGCTTCAACAGCTTGTTTTACTAAAGTTTTGTTTGCGCGTGTATCCACTTCAAAAGAATATTTCTTTTCGTCCATAGCAAGCATGGATTTTTCAGTGATTACCGGGCGTTTGATTACGTCTAGTAAGTTCATTATGCAAGCACCTCCTCAATTTGAGTAAGAGCAGTTTGTGTTGCTAAAACTTTGTTAGCTGACACGATATCTAAGACGCTAACGTTATCAGAAGTCACGACAGAAACGTTTGGTAAGTTGCGTGCTGATAAAGCAGCAAATTCGTTGTCATTTTCTAAAACCACCAATACTTTAGTATCGATAGACAAGTTTGAAAGAACTTGTTTGAATTCTTTTGTTTTTGGTGCGTCAAAACTTAGTCCTTCAACAGCTACCAAGTTATTTTCAGCAACTTTTCCTGACAATACAGATTTCATTGCTAAGCGACGAACTTTTTTAGGAAGTTTGTAGCTATAAGAACGTGGTGTTGGTCCAAATACAACGCCTCCTCCACGCCATTGTGGTGAGCGGATTGAACCTTGACGAGCACGACCTGTACCTTTTTGGCGCCATGGTTTACGGCCACCGCCACGAACGGCACTGCGATTTTTAACCGCATGTGTTCCTTGTCTTAATGA
This sequence comes from Enterococcus faecalis, assembly GCA_051295955.1. GTDB lineage: Bacteria > Bacillota > Bacilli > Lactobacillales > Enterococcaceae > Enterococcus > Enterococcus faecalis_A. Next base: position 49,640 of record JBPDWA010000007.1, read on the forward strand.
AGCGCGTTGCATGATGATTGCATCGTAAACAACACTTTCATTTGGTTCGATTCCGAAGATTTCTTCATTTAAAGTGATTTCACCGTTTTGAGATCCATCTTGTTTGAATAATGCTACGTTTGGCATTCCTTAGTTCCTCCTTTCTCTACACTTATTTAGCTTTCACAGCTGATTTGATTGTGATTAAAGATTTTTTTGCTCCAGGAATGTTCCCTTTAATTAGGATGACATTTCTTTCAGCGTCCACTTTAACAACTTCAAGATTTTGAATTGTTACGCGGTTACCGCCCATACGGCCGGCAAGTTTTTTATTTTTAAATACACGGTTAGGCGCTACTGGACCCATTGACCCAGGACGACGATGGTAACGAGAACCGTGAGCCATCGGGCCGCGACTTTGTCCATGGCGTTTGATAACCCCTTGGAATCCCTTACCTTTCGTAGTTCCTGTAACATCAACAATGTCTCCTGCTTGGAAAACATCTACTGTGATTTCTTTTCCTACTTCATATTCTCCTAGCTCAACATTCTTGAATTCCTTAATGAAGCGCTTAGGAGCCGTGTTTGCTTTTGCAACATGACCTTTCGCAGGTTTGTTTGATAAAACTTCACGCTTGTCTTGGTAACCAACTTGGATCGCTTCGTATCCGTCAGTTTCAACAGTTTTCACTTGTAAAACTACATTTGGCGTAGCTTCTACTACTGTCACTGGAATTAATTCACCAGACTCAGTAAAGATTTGTGTCATTCCCACTTTTTTCCCTAAGATTCCTTTGGTCATGAGTACACCTCCATCATCTTAATTTTATAGTTTGATTTCAATATTCACACCAGATGGTAAGTCAAGCTTCATCAAAGCATCAACTGTTTTTGGTGTTGGGTTCACAATGTCAATTAGACGTTTGTGAGTACGCATTTCGAATTGTTCGCGTGAGTCTTTGTATTTATGAGTCGCACGAATAACTGTGTAAAGTGAGCGTTCTGTTGGTAATGGAATCGGACCTGATACGTCAGCTCCAGTTCTTTTTGCTGTTTCCACAATTTTATCCGCTGATTGATCTAAAATACGGTGTTCATACGCTTTTAAACGGATACGAATTTTTTGTTTTGCCATCTTGTTCCCTCCTTCGCCTATTTTAAAAGTAGACATAGCTCCACGAAAATTTTCCGTCACGCTCGTTCGTGGCAAAGCGTCCGGGCGTGTCGCAACCTCTCGTTTCTTAGCCGGTAGATCAAATGCTTGATTTACCAGTGCTTTTCACACTTCTGTAAACAGCACCTTTGTCATTATACTATGAAAGTACAGTGATAGCAAGGTTTTTCTTCACTTTATTTCAATCCATTTAGTTTTTTTCGAAAATCATTTTCATAGCTTTTCATTCTTTTTCACCCCTCAAAAAAATTGGATCATCAGCAGTAAATGCTGACAATCCAATATAAATATAGCTCTAACTTTTGCGATGCATTGGAAGTTCATTGTTATTCGGATGAACGAGTAGATATTGAATTACATCAATGTTGCTCGCTTGGAAAGAAGCAGCACAAGCTTGTAAGTACAAATCCCACATGCGATAGAACCGATCCCCTTTTTCTGCGACAACTTCCTCTTTAACTGCATGAAAGTTTTTTGTCCAGCATTCCAACGTGAATTGATAATCTCTACGCAAGCTTTCCAAGTCAATCAGTTGTAAGTCGTTTTCCGTAATATGGCCTACCAGCTCCGTCACGCCTGGTATATAGCCCCCCGGAAAAATGTAGCGATTAATCCAAGCATTTTTCGCTCCACCTTGTTGGCGGCTGATACCGTGAATTAAGGCAGTGCCTGTTGCTGCTAAATTCCTTTTGACCACTCCAAAATATTCTTGAAGATTTTCTGCCCCTACATGTTCAAACATCCCAACGCTGGTAATATGATCGAACGCTTCTCCTTTTAAATCACGATAATCCATTAGTTTAACTGTAACTTTTTCTTCTAACCCTTCTGCTTCCACTATTTGGCGAATATGATGGAATTGTTCTTCGCTCAACGTGATACCTGTTGCTTTTACGCCATATTCTTTTACCGCAGTAAGAATCAACGTACCCCAGCCACAACCGATGTCCAACAGCGTATCGCCTTCTTTGATAAATAATTTGTCTAAAATATGACGAACTTTGTGCATCTGCGCTTGTTCTAAGGTATCTTCTGGCGTTTCAAAGTAAGCACAAGAATATGTTAAAGTTTTATCCAACCATTTTGCATAAAAATCGTTGCCTAAGTCATAGTGACGATGAATGTCTTCCATTGATTTTTTCTTGGTATGGCTTTCCTTTGGCAACCATTTTTTAAAATTTTTATTGTGTAAAAAGCTGTCTTTTTGATTATAGATGTCATAAATCAGCTCTTGAATGTTCCCCTCTATTTCTATCTTTCGATCCATATAGGCTTCACCTAATGTTAGCGAGGCATTATTCAGTAGATCTTTCACTGGGATTTTTTCATTGATCCTGATTTTAAAAACCGGATCACCTTCTGTATGCCCGTACTCCTTTACGGTGCCATCCCAATAAGTAACCTCAGTCTTTTTAGAAAAAGACCATTTGAACAATTGACTATAGACTTCCTTTTGCAACATTGCATTCCCTCCGATTGTCTCTTTAAAAAAGTTTGACCGATTTTAGGCGCTGATCGTTACAAAAAACCAACGTCGTTTCTCTACTATATATTAAAATAAGTAGTCCATCTTTTTATTTTAACACTGAGTTCTCAAATTTAAAAATGTTAGATCAAAAGAAAGCGCTTCATCTTAACGTTTTTTCATCACAAAGAACAGGTAAAACATAATTAAGATTAGTTTTGTTTTACCTGTTATAGCCGAATCAATGTTGTTAAATACTTTTACCAAATTTTAAAAATTTTCATAGAGTAACTACCCATTAAAGCAATTGAGTGCATCTTTTCTAACATTTGTCCGCATTGCTGCAATTGCTTTATTAACCAACTAACTTCTCAGAATGTTTTAGCAAATCTCAAAACTTTGTTTTCAACATTTTTAATAGTTGTTTACGGAAAGAATAGCCTTTTGAGGGCTTTGTACTACTCGTGGAACACTAAATTCAGTCTGATGACATCTACTATTCTCGCCATTTTTCACAGCTGATATTCTTCTTATCATCAATTCCGAATTGAAAACCACTAGAAAAGCCTAATTTTGTTAAAAGCGCCTCATTTTCATATGATTTGCTAAACAACATTTTATACTTATCTCACATTTCCAGGTTCTTCAAAATATTTTTTCATATGTTGATATAATTTTGAAATATCAGCGATTGCTTGCCGACAAGTTTCTTCAAATTCAGATTTAGTGACATAATATTTTTATTCGACTTCAGATTTTCTGAATAATAACGATTTAATTCCAAATGCCGGACACCACTATTTAGCTGCTCAATATATTTAGATACATTATCTGTTTTAACAATCATAAACTCACTAGTGGATCAGTAATTCAGCCAACACATTATTTCATTAGCCGTTTTATCTTGCCATGGATGGATAGGCGAATTTGCATAAGTTTCTTTATAATTTGATTTCATTTCGATTGAGCGATTTTCAATAATTGTATAACCTGACCACCATTCTAATTCATAGTTCCCGCTTCTAGCATGTAATGCCAAGCTACCTGATGAACCATAACGATACTCTCCTTCCTTTGTTTTTTCAACAATGTAATAGCCGTTATAAGTATTCAGATAGCTATACCCATTAATTTTTTGCGGCATTAAGAAATCGGGTTTGTCATTTCGATTATTTGAAACGGTTAAGCCACTAACATAATCTTTTTCTGTATATAGATTTTTAGCAACAAAATTTCTTGAAGAATCATTGCGATAGATTCGTTTGTTGATATCACTTTCTTTTATATGCTCCTCTTTTTCTTCAATTTCTTCAATTGAATTTATTGTCTCTTCATTTTTTTCTACTTCCTGCTCTGAACTAAAAAATAGATCATTGCTATACATGTCAACTATTGCTGTTAATCTTAAATTGTCAATATTTATCCTAGAACATAGCTGCTCTTTGTCATTTTCAGTCATTTCAGGTATTGCAAAATTCACAATATTCTCAGCTGTTTTTCCCAACACTTGATTATCAATTTCTAAAAAAAATGGGCATTTGTGCATTCCGACTTATTTCATGGGAATGTATTTGGCTGACAATATCTTCATGTTCTAACTCATAAAGATTTGTTAAAGAATTAAATCGAATTAAAGTAATTAATTGTTAACCTGCTATTACTGGATAATATGCATCTTCTCTTACTTTTTCACTTTCATAAACAACTAATTTAACCGGTTTCAACACTTTGTAATTCACATTCGAGAATCCTGATAATAAATTTGGTAATTCATCTTTTAAAGTTATATCTGCTTCTGCTTCAAATGTATACAATAATGGGGCTGATGAGCTTTCCCTCGCTGCCGTTAAACTAGTAACTCCTTGTACGGTCATAGGCAAACACTTTACCACTTTATTCGTTATTTAAACTAATTCTACCTAAATCTCATCTATTTATTAACATATTTTTTAATAATTATATCTCCTTATTAATATATTTAGCTAAAAAGTAATGCTTTAAATAGTGCATTTAATCCATTACAAAAAAAGACCGGAGGAATCTTCCTCCGGTCTTACGTCCGAGTACCCCAGCTTTTCAGACTGGTTCGTGCTATAGTTAAGTCTTAATTATTTAACGATTTCAGTAACAACGCCTGAACCTACAGTACGTCCACCTTCACGAATTGAGAAACGAGTTCCGTCTTCGATAGCGATTGGGTGAATTAATTCAACGTCCATAGTTACGTTATCGCCAGGCATTACCATTTCAGTACCTTCTGGTAATTCTACAACACCAGTTACGTCAGTTGTACGGAAGTAGAATTGAGGACGGTAGTTAGTGAAGAATGGAGTGTGACGTCCGCCTTCTTCTTTTGATAATACGTATACTTCAGCTTTAAATTTTGTGTGCGGAGTGATTGAACCTGGTTTAGCCAATACTTGTCCACGTTCGATATCTTCACGTGCTACACCACGTAGTAAAGCACCGATGTTATCTCCTGCTTCAGCGTAGTCTAACAATTTACGGAACATTTCAACACCTGTAACAGTTGTTTTGCTGATTTCGTCAGCGATACCAACGATTTCAACTTCGTCACCAACGCGAACTTGTCCACGTTCAACACGACCAGTTGCAACTGTACCACGACCAGTGATAGAGAATACGTCTTCGACTGGCATCATGAAAGCTTTGTCATGGTCACGTTCTGGAGTTGGGATATATTCGTCAACTGCAGACATTAATTCCATGATTTTTTCTTCATATGAAGCATCGCCTTCTAAAGCTTTCAAAGCAGAACCAGCGATTACAGGAACATCGTCGCCTGGGAAGTCATATTCTGTTAACAAGTCACGAACTTCCATTTCAACTAATTCTAATAATTCTTCGTCATCAACCATATCCATTTTGTTTAAGAAAACAACGATGTATGGTACACCAACGTTACGTGATAACAAGATGTGTTCACGTGTTTGAGGCATAGGGCCATCAGCAGCAGATACTACCAGAATAGCTCCGTCCATTTGAGCTGCACCAGTGATCATATTTTTAACGTAGTCCGCGTGTCCTGGGCAGTCAACGTGAGCATAGTGACGTGCATCTGTTTCATATTCGATATGTGAAGTGTTGATTGTGATTCCACGTTCTTTTTCTTCTGGAGCGTTATCGATTGAATCGTAGCTTTGTGCTTCACCGCCACCATGTTTTGATAATACAGTTGCAATAGCAGCTGTTAATGTAGTTTTACCATGGTCAACGTGTCCGATAGTACCAATGTTTACATGGGGTTTAGAACGGTCAAATTTTTCTTTAGCCATTTTAAATGTTCCTCCTAAATAATATAAATTTTTATTTTTTTTAATTTATTGTGATAGACAGTTCAAAGACCGCCTGATCATCATAAGCTATTTTACACGAAAATGTGTAAAAAGGATAGTTCAAAATACCTCATCACTTTTATAAGAAAAATTATGCGTTATTGCCGCCATTTTTCTTGATGATTTCTTCTTGAACTGATTTTGGCACGTCTTCGTAATGGTCAAATACCATCATGAATGTACCGCGTCCTTGAGTTGCAGAACGCAAGGTTGTTGCGTAGCCGAACATTTCCGCTAATGGCACAATCGCATTAACGATCTGTGAATTCCCATGAGCTTCCATACCTTCAACACGACCACGGCGACTTGTTACATGTCCCATGATATCACCTAAGTAATCTTCAGGAACAGTAATAATCACTTTCATCATTGGTTCAAGGATAACTGGGCTTGCATTTTTTGCAGCTGCTTTTAAAGCCATAGAGGCAGCAACACGGAAGGCTGTTTCATTTGAATCGACGTCATGGTAAGAACCATCATAAAGTTTCGCTTTAATGTCCACTAATGGATAGCCTGCAAGAACCCCGTTGTTCATTGAATCTTCTAATCCTTTTTCAACTGCTGGGATGTATTCACGAGGAACCACACCACCGACAATTGCATTTTCAAATTCGAAGCCTTTACCTTCTTCATTTGGTGTAAATTCGATCCATACGTGACCGTATTGACCTTTACCACCAGACTGACGAACAAATTTCCCTTCAGCTTTTGTCGCTTGACGGAATGTTTCGCGGTAAGATACTTGCGGAGCACCAACGTTTGCTTCCACTTTGAATTCGCGACGCATGCGGTCAACTAAAACGTCCAAGTGCAATTCTCCCATACCTGAGATAACTGTTTCACCTGTTTCAACGTTTGTTTCGACGCGGAAGGATGGATCTTCTTCAGCAAGTTTTTGTAAAGCAACACCCATTTTATCTTGGTCAGCTTTTGATTTAGGTTCAACAGCGACTTGGATAACTGGTTCTGGGAATTCGATTGATTCAAGGATAACCGGCGCATCTAAGGCACATAGTGTATCCCCTGTTGTGGTATCTTTCAAACCAACAGCAGCAGCAATATCACCAGAGTATACTTTGTCAATTTCTTGACGCGTATTTGCGTGCATTTGTAAGATACGGCCGATCCGTTCTTTTTTGTCCTTAGAAGCATTCAATACATATGAACCACTCTCAAGAACACCAGAATACACACGGAAGAAAGTTAAACGACCAACGAACGGGTCCGTCATAACTTTAAACGCTAATGAAGCAAAAGGTGCTTCGTCATCCGCAGGGCGTGTTGTTTCTTCATCTGTCTTAGTATCAATACCTTTGATTGCATCGATGTCTAATGGTGATGGCAAGTAATCAAGAACAGCGTCTAACATTAATTGAACCCCTTTATTCTTGAATGCTGAACCAGCCAATACAGGGAAGAATTCAACGTTGATTGTTGCTTGACGAATACCAGCGACTAATTCTTCTTCGGTGATTTCTTCACCTTCAAGATATTTCATCATTAGTTCTTCATCAGTTTCAGCAACTGCTTCGACTAATTTTTCGCGCCATTCATTTGCTTGCTCTACATATTCTTCAGGAATTTCAGTTTCTTGAATGTCAGTCCCTAAGTCATTTGTGTAGATTTCAGCTTTCATTTTAACCAAATCAATGATACCGGTGAAGCTATCTTCTGAACCGATTGGTAATTGAATTGGATGAGCGTTTGCTTGTAAACGATCATGTAATGAGTTTACTGAATATAAGAAATCTGCACCAATTTTGTCCATCTTGTTACAGAAAACAATCCGCGGAACTCTATATTCAGTTGCTTGACGCCAAACAGTTTCAGTTTGAGGTTCCACACCTGATTGAGCATCAAGAACGGTTACCGCACCATCTAGTACACGCAATGAACGTTGTACTTCAATTGTGAAGTCCACGTGTCCTGGTGTGTCGATGATATTCACACGATAGCCTTTCCACTGCGCAGTAGTCGCAGCAGATGTAATTGTGATACCACGTTCTTGTTCTTGTTCCATCCAGTCCATTTGAGAAGCACCTTCGTGCGTTTCGCCAATTTTATGGATTTTACCAGTATAATACAAGATACGCTCAGTTGTTGTAGTTTTACCTGCATCAACGTGGGCCATGATACCGATATTACGAGTTTTTTCTAACGAAAATTCTCTTGCCATTTTGCTTGTTACTCCTCTCTTTGATTAAATCGATTGTAAATTGACTTTCTGCTACAAGCATAGCCTGCAGACAGAGAGGATCTTACCAACGATAATGAGCAAATGCACGGTTTGCGTCTGCCATTTTGTGTGTGTCTTCACGTTTTTTAACAGAAGCGCCAGTGTTGTTGGCAGCATCCATGATTTCTTTCGCTAGACGTTCTTCCATTGTGTGTTCGCCACGTAGACGTGCGTAGTTTACTACCCAACGTAAACCTAAAGTTGTACGACGTTCTGGACGAACTTCAACTGGTACTTGGTAGTTAGAACCCCCAACACGACGTGCTTTAACTTCAAGAACAGGCATTACGTTTTTCATTGCTTGTTCAAAAACTTCCAATGGATCGTTACCTGTAGATTCTTTGATGATATCAAATGAATTATAGATAATGTTAGCAGCGATTCCGCGTTTTCCATCAACCATTACGCGGTTGATCAAGCGAGTTACTAATTTTGAGTTATAAATAGGATCTGGTAAAACATCACGTTTTGCAACAGGACCTTTACGAGGCATCCGTAACTCCTCCTTCCGATATATTTATTTATAGTATGTTTGTTACGTCATATTATTTAGCAGCTTTTGGTCGTTTTGTACCATACTTAGAACGGCTTTGTTTGCGATCGTTAACACCGGCAGTATCAAGCGCGCCACGTACGATATGATAACGAACCCCTGGTAAGTCTTTTACACGTCCACCGCGTAGTAAAACAACGCTGTGTTCCTGTAAGTTATGACCAATCCCTGGGATATAAGCTGTAACTTCAATTAAGTTTGACAAACGAACACGGGCATATTTACGTAAAGCTGAGTTCGGTTTTTTAGGTGTCATGGTTCCCACACGTGTGCACACCCCACGTTTTTGAGGAGAGTTTACGTTTGTTTGGGATTTTTTAAAGCTGTTATATCCTTTGTTCAATGCTGGTGAATTAGATTTTTCCACCTTTGATTTACGAGGTTTACGTACTAATTGATTAATTGTAGGCATTCCTAGTTGTCCTCCTTCCTTACTTCGCTTCTAGTTCCACACATCCAGGTGGTTCTTTTTTTGCGATAAAAAATAATGCACTCTATGCACTCTTTATCAACTATGCTTTGATAAACAGTCAGCACGTCTCTTCCAAGAGACCTGTAGATAAAGCACCTTCGCTATGTTATCACGTTGTGTCATATCTGTCAACCGTCTCTCCTTAAATTCAGTTATTTTTTTAGACAATATTCAGTTTTCAGTTTTTTTTATTGGCATTCACCGACTTTTTCGAAAACTTTCTATCTTTTTTGAGTATTTAACGGTACAATAACTTTGATCTATTCAAAAGGGGCGATTTAAATGAACCTTAAGCAAATGGTGGGGATGGAAGCTGCCAAGTACGTCCAAGATGGAATGATTGTTGGATTGGGTACAGGCTCAACTGCAAAATTCATGGTAGAAGAAATTGGCCGCCGCGTGAGAGAAGAAGGCTTGTCAATTACGGGAGTGACGACTTCTAAAGAAACAGAAAAGCAAGCACTCGCTTTAAATATTCCGCTTAAAAGTATTGATGAAGTGCCTTACGTGGATGTCACAATCGACGGCGCAGATGAAATCAGTGCTGATTTCCACGGAGTTAAAGGCGGTGGCGCAGCCTTATTATTCGAAAAAATTGTTGCGACTTATTCCAAAAAGTGTATTTGGATTGTTGATCGTTCAAAAATGGTTAAGCATTTAGGTCGTTTTCCACTGCCAGTCGAAGTAATTCCATATGGCAGCCAACAGTTGTTCCGTTTATTTAAAGAAAAAGGCTTTCAACCAAGTATGCGCTTGAATGGAGTCGGTGATTATTTAGTAACGGACGGCGGACACTACATCATTGATTTGCATCTAAATGAAATCACTGATCCAGTTGGGTTTGGTTTATATTTGGATAACTTAGTGGGGGTTGTTGAGCATGGACTGTTTTTACATACAGTTCATACGGTGATTATCGGTTACGAGGAAGGTCTTAAAACTATCCACATACCAAAATCCGAGTAAAACCACGACAGTTTTTATTTCACTACATGTTTAGGAAGGTCATACAATGAAAACAATTGGATATGTACGGAAGACTTTTATTGACGATAATTTATCTGCTCAAATGGAGGCACTTTCCGCTTATGGTTGCAATGAGATATTTTGTGAAACCTTTGAAAAAGAATCTGACGCAACCTCTTTAGAGCAAATGATTAACAATTTGGCTGCTGGAGACACCTTAGTAGTCAATCGTCTGCACCATTTAGGGAAATCAACCCGCCAACTGACTGAATTAACGAAGCAGCTCCAAGCACAAGGCGCTCATCTTGTCAGCCTAGAGGAAGAAATTGATACTCGACATCCCATGGGAGACCTTTATTATAAATTAATGGATAGCTTAGCAAAAATGGAATGCGCCTTAATTAAGGAGCGTACCTTAGTCGGCTTAGATAACGCTCGTAAAAAAGGAAAAATCGGCGGACGTCCTAAGATTGACGGACGCACTGTCAAAAGAATTCGGCGACTTTACTACGAGAATAAAAAAACCATTCAATTCATTTCAACCAAATGCGGCGTATCTGTTGGTACTTGCTACAAATACATCAACTTACCCGAAGCCGATGTTGAACGACTTTATTCATGAGACAAGAGAAGATAGCAAAAGCTATCTTCTTTTTTATATTTTCATTTTATTAAATCCACATCAATGTTACCTATTTACTTATAAAAAAAATCCATTTATTTAATTTTCAAAACTATTTCTTTAAAATAAACAAGGCCCACCAAATTGTTAATTCTAGAGTTAAAAGTACAAACCACTGACCTATTTTCTATATATGCTAACATTTTATTTATTGATAAAAAAACCCTATATATTCCGTTCAGACCTCGAATAATTATTTATTTATTTAAAAAAATATTATATATTTTAAATGCGGGCGCAATAAAATAAAAGGCGGTTATTTTATGAAAAAGCTATTTACTAAAGCGATCATTACATTAAGCATTTTCTTATTTTCTGTTGGTATTAGCGCTACTATTGTACAAGCCGCAACTGCTCATCCTCATCCAACCTATAAAGACACTTGGACGTACGGTACGAACGACAAACATGGTTGGTCTTACTATTATTTAGAAGCACCAGTTAGATTAGGTTCTGCCTCTTCAGTAAGAAATATTTTCGGTACTGTAAAAGATAGCGCTAGAGCCAATTATGGTTGGGCTAGATCAGATGCTACAAAGAAATGGAATGATGTTCGATTAAGTGCTTTCTATGGTTGGTATTCGTTCTAAAACAGGCTAACTAAAAAAGTGCCCCACATGGATCAAAAGAAAGGACAAAAAATGAAAGCACGTAGTATTTTACTGATAGTTGCTTTAGCAACATTGGCATTAATCGGTTTGTCACAATTAAGAGAAGTCACAGATGATATAAAATTTCCCGCTAAATATTTCATTAACTTAACAAGCGATCAACCTCAAACCAATTCGACCGCAATCCATCAGCTTTTACGGGAGAATAGCAATAAAAGTCAGCAAAACCTTTTTCGAACCTATTTAAATGATCAAGGTAACGAAAGGAACTTCGCCTTCCTTTCTACTAGTAAAAACAAACAAAAATTTGAAACGAATCTTAAAGAATTAGCAAATGTATCTTTTGCAGGTAGCTATTATTCAGATAAACCCTTCACTGAAGGGTCGTTGCAATCGTTAAAAAGATATGGCGTCCGTGTTGAAATGGTAGAGCTGCAATGGTATCTGGTAGGTCCAGCCCTTTGGACGGAAGGAATTCGGGCGGTTGGCTTATGGAGTCTGGTCTTATCAATCTTTTTTGCGTATTTCTCGCTTCTTTATCTCTATCGAAAAAACAGTTATGTTGCCAGATTTATGGGGGTCTCTGCTAAGTTTTCCGTTAACAATTGGCTAATTGACAGTGTAGTAATTATGCTGACTTCCGTAAGTCTCTTTCTTCTATTTTGGCTCATTACAAAAAATACTTTATTCTCTATGGCTTCACTGTCATTCCTCTCAGTTTTGGTCGTCAATGCCTTATTATTACTTTTTTTAATCCTACTTGGAAATCTATTATTTCATCACCTAACAAAATATGGCAATATTTTGACAATTTTAAAAGGGATGAATGCACCGGCTTTGATCAACGTTATTTGGTTTACAGGAATCATTGCCACGTTATTGGTGATTCCATTCATTTTAAATAAAATTAACGATGAGCAGGCGATTTTGAAAGAACAATTACAGGGCTTGGAACCGTGGCAGCAGTTAGAAAGCTATCGAACCCTCACTGTTACTCTCCAGAGTAATGTACAAGTTAATAACGGGCAGATTGATGTCAGCGGTGAGTTGGAATTTGGAAAAACCTTTATGTCCTATTTCTCTGAACATGATTATATTTTTGCACAAAAATCTGCAGCAATTCTTCCCCAGAATCTCCCGGAGGAGCAAAAAAAAGAAATACTCGCAAATTATGCAAAAGACAATATCGATCCAAAAATTACAAAGCGAGTCATCTATATGAACGAGCAGGCTTACCAAATAAATGCTCAGCTGCAAAAGGAAAATATAAAGAAAAAAACGCTCCAAGCACCCGCAACTATTTATTTACCCGCAAAATACAAATTGGACAGCGACAGCGTTATCAATGCCACTTACATGGAATTCTTTCAGGATTCTGAAATAAAGCGAACTGATTTTGAGGTGGTTGTTGTACCTAATGGCAGAAAAACCTTTCTATTCGATTACCACGGGGCAGAACTATACCAATATAACAACAGCAGAACACAATATGGACAGGATGAAATTGTGGTTATCCTAAATATGAACACCGCTTTAAGTACGCCTTCAGCGCTTACGATGTACGGGAATATTACTGACGGGTTATTCTCGGCTAAGGCCTTAGCTCGTTTGTCCTCAAATATAACTCTGACTAAAAATATCTCAGAGGTCATTAGTCCATACAAATCAATCAAGCTTAAAATCAATCGGCTAAAGGATCGAATCAACAGTGCAAAACTAGCTGTAATTGTTTTAATTCTCGTACAATTCATCCTTGTACTCCAGTTTTTCACAGGGCTGTTAAAGCAACATTTAAAAGAAATTAGTGTCAAGCGATTACTAGGGATTAATCTCAACAAAGTTTTGCTAAAGACCTTTAGCAATTACTTATTTTTCTTGCTGCTTACTTTCTTAATTGCTTTTATTATCACCAACGATGTCTCCATAAAATATCTGGTTTTTGTTGGCAGCAGCTTAGAAATAGGCGCCATCTTTTTCATACTAAAAAGAACTGTCGCTAAAAGAACGAGTGATTTTTTGAAAGGAGATATTGAAATTTGACAATACAAGTAAAAGATTTAACGCAAAAGTATCGAGAAAGGGTCGTTTACGAAAATATCAATTTACTATTTCATCCTAATAAAACCTATGCTTTAATTGGTCCTTCCGGATCGGGGAAATCGACGATTCTTAATTCCTTAGCAAGAATCATTCGACCGACTTGCGGCCAAATTTTTATAGATGATCAAAACCTTTGGAAAATTAAAGAGCAAAGGTTCTTTAAAAATCACTTAGGCTATGTGTTTCAAAACTACGCCTTAATTGATGAAAAAACAGTTGCTTACAATTTATCTTTAGTGGACAAAAATATTGAACATCAGAAAAAGGCACTTTCGGATTACGGACTAGATCAAAAACTGTTGAAGTCTAAAATCTATGAACTATCCGGCGGACAAGCGCAGCGTGTGTCTATGGCTAGAATGGCGTTGAAACGTCCTAAGATTATCTTAGCAGATGAACCAACCGGCGCCTTAGATGAAAAGACCGGCGCTGACATAATCACTCGCCTTTTACATTTATCCACACCAGAAACATACGTCATCATAGCTACCCATGATCCTCACGTCTACGAACAAGTGGATGTTGTCATTAATTTAGAAGAACTATTAAGCGGAGGAGCTTCCCATGAATAAAGGAAAAAAACTACTATTTGGCCTGCTTTTTATAACGATCGTATCCGGCAGTCTCTACTATTTATACATGAAAAAAGCTGGCCGCTCTGAGTTAACCATCTATAAAAGCAATCAAAATCCCGCTGAAGCACAAGTCCTTACAAATGATTCTTCAAAAAATAAAAAAATGTCTTTAAAGGCAACTGGTATTTATGAAGTCACAACAGTTGCCATGGCAGACACTGCGGTTGCTTCAACTGATTCTATAATCCCACCACAAGGCGTTGTGTTTTCCGGAATCTATATCAGTAAAGACGAAACGGTGGAAATCCCTGCTAAATCAACGGTCCAGTTCACTCCCGTGAAGTTGGAATTACTAGGCAGCAAAAAAACATTTACTTTGTCTAAGCTGGGAAATTATTATATTGGTAGCCAGATTGCACCGGGCAACTACCGTGTTTTCTATGTTGATGAATCTCAGAGCGAGCCAACACAAATACAACTCATTTTAAGTAGCAAAAAAGAGGAAGAACAAACGGTTGAATTAAACAAAAACTGCTCATCGGCAAACTTAAAGCTAAAGGAAGGAAGCTTGCTTTCGCTAAAGTCAGATTCATTTGCTATTGAAGTAACCTTCGAAAGAAAAGACTAGCTGTTGTTGTGGTAAAGATTCTTTCTCATTTCAAAAAACCGAACAGAGCTAAATGCAAAATTGTGCTCACTTTTTCGCGCCGCTTTTCAGCAACTTTCACGCTTTTTCACTATTTTCCATTGGAAATCTGATTAAAAACGGTGTACAATAACAAAGGAAATGTAATTTTCAGAAACTAACACTCAAAGGAGAGCTACACATGCCAAAACTAGTTTTTTCTCGTCATGGACTTAGTGAATGGAATGCTTTGAATCAATTTACCGGCTGGGCTGACGTTGATTTAGCACCGCAAGGAATTGAAGAAGCAAAAGAAGGCGGCCGCAAAATCAAAGAAGCAGGAATCGAATTCGATGTTGCTTATACGTCTGTTTTAACTCGTGCCATCAAAACTTGTAATCTAATTTTAGAATACTCAGATCAACTATGGGTCCCTCAAATTAAATCTTGGCGCTTAAATGAACGTCACTATGGAAAACTACAAGGATTGAACAAAAAAGAAACTGCTGAAAAATATGGGGATGAACAAGTTCACATTTGGCGTCGTTCTTATGATACTTTGCCTCCATTAATGGATGTAACTGATGAAGGTTCAGCAGCGAACGATCGTCGTTACGCAATGTTAGATAAACGCGATGTACCAGGCGGCGAAAACTTAAAGGTTACCCTGGAACGTGCGTTACCATTCTGGCAAGATCACATCGCTCCAGCTTTGTTAGATAATAAAACTGTTTTAGTTGCTGCCCACGGTAACTCATTACGTGCTTTGGCAAAACACATCGAAGGTATTTCCGATGAAGACATCATGGACCTTGAAATTCCAACTGGTCAACCACTTGTTTATGAATTAAATGATGATTTAAGTGTCGCTAAAAAATACTATTTATAAAATAAAGCTTGCAAAAAACAGCGAATCTTTTTCCGGTTCGCTGTTTTTTTATGGTATATGTCCTTTTTATGCAAAAGAACTTTCAGTTAAACACGCTTGATAAATGGCAGCCACATCTTCTACAGTCAACGGTACATAGGCATTTTCGGCAATCGTACTATGAGCAACCACTTGTTGTGCCATGATTTCATATTTTTCATTATCAATACCAACTGCCGTAAATGTCATAGGAATACCGCAAGCAACAAAATAATCGTACAGCGCTTAAATCCCTTGGTTGGCAGCAACGTATGGATCAGCAGCTTCTACATCCCAAGCATTTCTAGAAAATTGGGCAAACTTATCGACTGTTACATCGGATAGAATATACTTCATCCAACGAGGTGTCAAGATAGCAAGGCCAACACCACGAGCAATAGCCTAAAAAGCACTTAATTCATGTGCTATTAATGAACGTTTTTGTTTATTATCTTCGACTGGAGAAAAACTCTGATATATCAATCTTTATATCTAAAATTACAGAAGTAACTTTTTCTCAGTTTACCTAAATTTACATTTTTTGTGGCAAAATACATTAACAACTCTTCCGCCTCTCACTACCAAAGCTCCTCTTTTTGGGAAGCTTTTTAATTTTTTTATATTTATAAACTAATCTTTCTGCTTTTCTATTGCTTTTTTAGTTGATTCGACATATACTTACCGCAGGAATGCGCTTCCATTGTATTAATACCGTTTCAAATAATTCTTATTCACTAATTAAGTCCCACCGTATTTAATTCTGAATAATTAAAACAGGAGGTACGTCTATGAAACAGATTTTAAAAAGGAGCTTTATTATTTTAAAAATGCCAACGATTTTTACAATTTGTGCAATACTTTTTATTTCTCTATCTATAATTTATTTACCCTTACAAGTCACTTTTGCTGAAGAAGTTTCACCTAAAAGTGTTGTATATGTAGAAGTAAATAATGAAGAATTCAAAAATGTTGCTAATTACACTTTAGAAGGGACTAATAAACCTGCTTTTGATATAGGCATTATATTCGCAGCAAATATTAACTATAATACAAAAGATAAAAAAGCTTATCTCTATTTGAATAAACAAGTTACTCAGACATTAGAAAATTCAAAAAGCCAAATCTTACCCGTTCAAGCTCGTGGAACAAAAGTGATGCTATCCATTCTTGGAAATCATCAAGGGGCAGGTTTTGCTAACTTTACTAATTATGAACAAGCAGAGAATTTCGCAAAGGAAATTGAACAAGTAGTTACAAAATACCATCTAGATGGTGTTGATTTTGATGATGAGTATGCTGAATATGGTAAAAATAATACCCCACAACCAAATGCCTCTTCATTTATTTGGTTACTCGAAGCTTTACGTGCCCATTTAGGAAAAGATAAATTGATTACATTATATGATATTGGTCCTACTGCACGATTGTCTTCTTCAAATCCTAAGTTAAGTGAATTAATTGATTATGCTTGGAATCCATATTATGGTACTTGGTCTCCTCCTCAATTTTCAGGAATGGCACGTTCTCGTTTGGGTGCAGCTTCTGTGGAAATAGGGGTTAATGAGTCTCAAGCAGTTCACTTGGCTAAACAGACAATTAGTGAAGGTTATGGAATTTATTTGATGTATAATCTTAAAAATGTTAACGAATCAAGCTATCTATCTTCTATTACTAATCAACTTTATGGTCGGAAGACCATCTATAGTCCAATTGCTTCTGATCATCAGTGATAGCAATTCCCCCTCACGAGATGTGAGGGGGGGTTGAGAGTAAATAGCTTATGTATATAAACATCAAATTTTCTTTCAGTTTTTTTGTTTTGAATAAAAGTTGTTAACAGCATTTATCACAATACTGTAAAATAAATTATACTTACATTTACAAATATGAAATTGTATTATGTACAGCCCTAGAAAAATCTAGGGCTTTTGTTCTATCCTCTGGAGTATGTATAGGAGAAGCTTTGGCTTCAACTTGGGAAGATATAAACGGCGATATTTTAATCGTCAGCAAAAATCTTTCCCAAGATATAAATAATCACTCCATCATCGTAAGCCCTAAATCAAAGTTCTCTTTTTGTTTATAATTATCCCACAATGAATGGAGAACAATTCTCAATCACCGTCTTTTGATTATAAAAGACCCTCCTTTAAAAGCAATGATTCCCAGAACTTTAGAAAATCAGCCTTCAAAAATGCTCCTTAACTGCTTAAAGGCGAAGAAATTGCGTTGACAAATAAGCACTTTTAACCGATAATGAGAATCTCTATCAATCGAATACAAAGGAGCTCGTCTATGAACACAGTTAAAAAAGCTTTGCTATTGGGAACAACTATTATTATTGGTACTTTCTTTTTAGCAGCTTGTAGCAAAAATCATAGCGAAGAAATAAATAGCACAAAAAATCGTGAAGTAACAGATGCTTTAGGCAATAAAGTAACGATTCCTGACCAACCAAAACGAATCATCGGCACTTATTTGGAAGATTATTTAATAGCATTAGGCGAAAAACCGGTTGCTCAATGGACTGTAGGTAATAATAATATACAAGATTATCTGACCAAAGACTTAAAAGACATACCGACTATTTCTTATGATTTACCGTATGAAAAAGTTTTGAAATACAAACCGGACTTATTATTAATTAGTTCCTCCGCTTTAGTCGAAGGCGGCAAGTATCAAGAATATAGCAAAATTGCTCCGACGTATGTTGTAAAAAATGGTGAAAATGTTAACTGGCGTGACCAGTTGACAGATATCGCCTCTGTTTTAAATAAAAAAGAACAAGCAAAAAAAGTACTTGATAAATATAACACGCTGACTAAAAGCACCCAAGAAGAATTAGGCAGAAAAGCGGCTGGTAAATCAGCAGCTGTTTTATGGGTGACTAATAATCAAGTCTTTATGGTGAGCGACTCACGAGCCAGCGGAGTGGTACTTTACGAGGATCTAGGCATCAAAGTGCCCAGCCTTGTCAAAGAAATTTCAGAAAGCGCCACAGCCGACTGGAGTCCTGTTTCTTTAGAAAAATTGGCAAATTTGGACGCTGATCACATCTTTTTAATCAACAGTGACCCTTCAGCACCTCTTTTTCAGGAAAGCATTTGGAAAAACCTGCTGGCTGTCAAAAATAACCAGGTTCACACCTATGATAAAAAAGGCAGCTGGTTGTATAACGGTCCTATAGCCAATACGCAAATTGTTGCAGACGTGAAAAAAGCCATACTTGAGTAAAACCATTATTTAGTCTTCATTTATTTTAATGTACAGCAAAAAAACTGCTTGGTGCTCTATGCACCATGCAGTTTTTAACTTAATCAGCAATTGCCGTTTCTAAGCCTACTTCAATCATATCGTTAAAAGTAGTTTGACGTTCTTCGGCGGTAGTTTCCTCACCTGTTACCAAGCTATCACTAACGGTCATAATCGCCAAAGCTGACACATCAAATTTTGCAGCCAGATAATATAACATTGCAGCTTCCATTTCAATAGCCAACACGCCATGTTTTCCTAAACGAAAAACATCGTCTAAACTCTCTTTATAAAAAACGTCATCTGACAAAACATTTCCCACATGGGTCGGAATCCCTTTTTCCGTAGCAATGGTATATGATTTTAACAACAAATCAAAAGAAGCAATTTGTGGGAAATCATACTTGGGAAAGTCATTGCGGATGACCGCAGAGGAAGTAGCGGCTCCTTGAGCAATAACCAAATCTCGGACACGAGCTTTTTGAGAAATTGAACCACATGTTCCTACACGAATCAATTTTTTTACGCCATAAGAGTTGATTAATTCATGGGCGTAAATGCCGGCAGATGGCATGCCCATCCCCGTGCCTTGAACAGATACCGACATGCCTTTGTAAGTACCTGTATAACCAAGCATTCCTCGTACTTGATTGTAACAGATCGGCCGCTCTAGAAAAGTCTCAGCAATATACTTTGCTCGCAGCGGATCACCTGGCAGCAAAATTCTCTCAGCAATTGCTCCTGGTTTTGCTTCTATATGAACGCTCATCTCGTTACTCCTTTTCTTTTTAAAAAGCTGCTAACGTCGCTATAATTAATTCCTTAAACTGTTGCTTCACTCGTTGAGTCGTTTCTACGACTTCTTCATGGTTTAAGCTTGTTTGCATACCAGCAGCTAAATTGGTAATACAAGAAATTCCTAAAACTTTCAGGCCACTGTGCGCTGCTACGATGACTTCCGCTACCGTTGACATTCCTACCGCATCTGCCCCGATGGTTCGGGCAAAACGAATTTCAGCTGGCGTTTCATAAGTTGGTCCAGAAAAGCCCATATAAACGCCTTCTTGCAATTGAATATGTTGTTTCTGAGCAACTTGTTTAGCAATTTCCCGGTAGCTTTGCGTATATGCACAACTCATATCAGGAAAACGCGGACCCATCTCTTCATCATTTGGCCCAATCAATGGATTGTCTCCAGTATAGTTAATATGATCGTTAATTAACATTAAATCGCCGGGGTGAAAGGCTTCGTTTACGCCGCCAGCGGCGTTGGTAACTACCATTGAGTGGACACCTAAGGCTGCCATCACTCGAACCGGATAAGTAATGGTTTGCATAGAATAGCCTTCATAGTAGTGGAAACGGCCTTGCATAGCAATTACTTTTTTACCAGAAAGCGTACCAAAAACTAATTTTCCGGCATGACCTACAACGGTTGATACAGGGAAATGAGGAACCTCCGAAAAGGGAATCGCAACAGCGTCTTCAATTTCATCAGCTAATTCTCCCAGTCCAGAGCCTAAAATTAAACCGAAATCCACTGATTGGACGCCTTGCTCTTTAAGAAAGGTCGTAGTGTCTTGTAATTTTTCCTTCAATTTTGACATATGTCTCCTCCTATTGCTACTTTAATTGATTTAAAAAACTGGTGCCATTTTCAGTAGCTGGTACGGCAAAGTTTTCAGCGATGGTTGCTGAAATATCTGCATAATGACCTTGCGGCAATTTTCCTTGTTGGGTCAATTTCTTACTATAAACCAACAACGGTACATATTCCCGTGTATGATCTGTTCCTCTAAAGGTAGGATCATTGCCGTGATCAGCGGTGATCATTAACAAATCATCTTCTGCCAGTGCTTCGCAAATTTCTGGTAAGCGCAAATCAAAGGCTTCAATAGCATGAGCATAACCAATAACGTCGCGACGATGGCCATACAAGGCATCAAAATCAACTAGATTGGTAAAACTTAAGCCCTCAAACTCTTCTTGCATAACTTTCAATAATTGATCGACACCGTCCATATTACTTTTCGTACGTATAGCTTTGGTAATCCCTTGACCATTAAAAATATCGTTGATCTTGCCAACGGCGATCACATCCTTGCCATTTTCTTTTAAAGAATCTAAAACGGTATGCCCAAATGGGTTCAATGCATAATCATGGCGATTGCTGGTTCGCGTGAAATTACCTGGTTCTCCTACGTATGGCCGAGCGATAATTCGACCGATCATATAGGGCTCATCTTTAGTAATATCACGAACGTATTGACAAATTCGATATAATTCTTCCAATGGAATCACATCTTCATGAGCGGCAATTTGTAAAACAGGATCAGCAGAAGTATAAACGATTAAATCGCCGGTCTTCATTTGGTGTTCACCATAATCATTGATTACTTCAGTTCCACTGTACGGTTGATTGCAAACAATCTTCCGTCCGGAAAAATCTTCTATTTGTTTAAGTAGTTCTTCAGGAAATCCATTTGGAAATACACGGAACGGTTTTTTGATATTTAACCCCATAATTTCCCAGTGACCGGTCATTGTGTCTTTACCTACTGAAACTTCTTCCAGTTTCGTCGCATAGCCGTCATGGGTTTCAACAGCTGCCACTCCAGCTAACGGCGCAATTGTACCCAGACCTAATTGTTCTAAATGAGGAATCTTCAAACCTGCTTTTTGAGCGATGTGGCCTAGTGTATCACTGCCGACATCTCCAAATTTTTCAGCATCTGGCGCTTCGCCAATACCGACTGAATCCAAAACGATTAAATGAACTCGCTTAAACATAGTACTCCTCCCTTTCATATAAGCTGCCTATTATTATAGCTGATGCAGCATTTTTCAAACTATACATTCTTGCTTCACTCTTCAAATTATACCATGAATCCGCTCTTATTGTGATAGGTTTCAGCTTTATTTTCCGGCAGATTAGCAGAAAAAAGCGGCTGGGACAAAACTATT
Source organism: Enterococcus faecalis (assembly GCA_051295955.1). Taxonomy (GTDB): domain Bacteria; phylum Bacillota; class Bacilli; order Lactobacillales; family Enterococcaceae; genus Enterococcus; species Enterococcus faecalis_A. The sequence goes on from JBPDWA010000007.1 coordinate 71,557, forward strand.
TTTTATTTTGTCTCAACCACTATTTACAAATGAGCAGCAGTCAAAGGTCAGGTCCTTTAGCAGTTTCATAAAATCCACTCAATATAATAAGCATATTGCGCCTCTTTTATCCAACTGCTCGAATCTTAACGACTTTTGAGCCAACCGTTTGTTTTTTATTTTGTTTTAATATAATTTTTCCCATTGGCTTTTGGCCCGGAAGCTTTTCCAAAGAAAGCTACTAATACGATAATCGTTAATAGATAAGGTGCAATTTGCAACAATACTGGCGGAACTGCCGAAATTACCGGTAATTGTGCGCCGATAATACTTAGACTTTGAGCAAAACCAAAGAACAAGGAAGCGCCCATTGCTCCTAAAGGATTCCATTTACCAAAGATCATAGCAGCCATGGAAATAAACCCTTGACCCACAATAGTGCCGGCGGAGAAATTCCCAGAAATTGATTGGGCAAAAACTGCGCCGCCCATACCGCCTAACAACCCTGAAATCAAAACGCCGGAATAGCGCATTGCATAGACGTTGATTCCTAGAGTATCAGCTGCTTGAGGATTTTCACCGACAGAACGCAAACGCAAGCCAAATTTTGTTTTAAAGATAATAAACCAAGCCAAAACAGCAATTAAAATAGCGCAATAAGCTGGTAAGAAGGTATTTTTGAACAAGATTGGACCGATGATCGGAATATCAGATAATCCCGGGAAAGAAAAATATCCCAAATTTTGTGAAATGTTATCTGTTTGTCCTTTTCCGTACCAAGCTTTGATTAGAAATACACCTAGTGCCGGTGCCATCAAATTAACTACCGTACCGCTGATAATATGATCAGCTCGCAGACTGACGGTAGCTACTGCGTGAAATAAAGAAAATACGACGCCAACAATACCGCCGACTATAATCGCAATCCACGGCGTCATCGCTCCCAAGGAAGAACTCATCGTCAAGTTGAAGACCACTGCACTAAAAGCGCCCATCACCATGATTCCTTCTAACCCAACGTTAACAATCCCACTACGTTCAGAAAAAGTACCACCTAAGGAAGTTAAAATCAAGGGCGTTGAATAAACTAGAGTGGAAGTAAGGATTAAAGCAATTAGTTCTAACGTATCCATTACAGCTCTCCTCCTTCTTGATTCTGATTGGCTGGTTTTGCTTCAACGGTGACCACCGCTTCTTCTTGTTTTTTCCCGCCGAAGAATTTCGCCATCACTAAACGAATTAAGAAATTAATGCCGACGAAGAAAATAATTAAAGCAATCGAAACATTAACAATTTCGAAAGGTACTCCGGCACCAGTTTGCATACCCAAACCACCAATTTTCAAAATACTGAATAAAACGGCAGATAGTAAAATCCCGATTGCTGAGCCTGAACCAAGCAAAGAAACTGCCATCCCGTCAAAACCAATCGTTAAAGATGTTGTTTGAACAAAGAAGTTTTGGTACGTACCTAAGCCTTCCACAACTCCACCTAAGCCGGCCAACGCACCGGAAATAACCATGGATAAAATGATAGTTCGCTTACTACTCATACCAGCGTATTCAGAAGCAAAAGGATTTAGACCAACTGAGCGAATTTCAAATCCTAATGTTGTCTTTTTCATTAACAGCCAGACCACAACTAAAGCAATCAGGGCTAAGAATAAGCCGGCATTTACTCGAGAACCGCCAAACATTTGAGTAAGCCAAGGCAAACGCAAAGAAGCACTTTGACTAATCGTATTTGATGAATCAAGACTTGAGCGGTAACTTGCGGGCATTATTTCATGTAAACCAAACGTACTCAAATAAAGGAAAATATAATTCAACATAATTGTAACAATTACTTCACTTGTCCCAAAAAATGCTCGTAAAAAACCGGGAATTGCTGCGGCAACTGCTCCCGCTAACGCTCCTAAAATAATACAAAAGGGTAATAAAATCACTTTAGGTAGCTCTGGAAATGCTAATGCCACCCAAACGCTGACGACCCAGCCGCATAAAGCTTGTCCTGAAAGACCGATATTAAAGAAACCAGCTGAATTAGCAACAGAGAAACCTAGTGCCGTAAAAATCAAAGGTGTTGCTTGTCTTAAAGTTTCCCCAATTCCCCTTTGCGTTCCCAACGCAGCATCTAACATAGAGGAATAGCCTTGAATTGGCTGATAGCCAAAAGCTGCCATCAAAATAGCGCCTAAAATCAACCCTAAAATAACTGAAAGAACCGGCACTAGCAGATTACGTATTTTTTCGCTGCGATCATTCATGTGCGTCACCCGCCTTTTCTAACTCTCTTCGTGCTTCTTCTAAAGAATATCCAGCCATCAACAGACCTAGTTCATTTTCGGAAGTTGCTTTTGGATCTACGATACCAACAATTTCCCCTTGGTGGATCACCGCAATTCGGTCAGAAACGTTTAAAATTTCTTCCAATTCAAAGCTGATTAGTAAAACTGCTTTTTGCTTATCTCTTTGTTCAATTAAACGTTTATGAATAAATTCAATGGCTCCCACGTCTAAACCACGGGTTGGATTGGCAACGATTAATAAATCCGGATCTCGGTCAATTTCACGGGCAATAATCGCTTTTTGCTGATTCCCACCTGATAAGGCTTTGGCGGCAACGAGCTCACTAGTAGTCCGCACGTCATACTCTTCAATTAGTTGTCGCGCATGTTCATTCATCACTGTATAATTTAACAAACCGTTTTTACGATACGCTTTTTGATAGTATGTTTGCAAACCAATATTTTCAGACAAGGTCATATCTAAAACCAAGCCGTATTTGTGGCGATCTTCTGGCACATGACCTACGCCTGCTTCTGTAATCTTACGGGGTTTTTTATTGGTGATATTTTCATCTCTCAAGAAAATAGTGCCGCTTTCTACTTTTCGTAAGCCAGTTAAAGCTTGAATTAACTCAGATTGTCCGTTGCCGTCGATCCCTGCAATCCCAACAACCTCACCAGCTCGCACATCCAAACTTAACTCTTTAACAGCTTCCAAGCCGCGATTTTCTTTGACAGTTAAATGATCAATAGACAACACTACTTCTTTCGGTTCTGCTGCTTTCTTTTGAGTCTTGAATGAAACCGTCCGACCAACCATCATATCTGCCAATTGTTGAGAAGTAACGTCTTTAACATTCACAGTTCCAATGCCTTGGCCCCGACGAATGACTGTACAGCGATCAGCAACTGCCTTGATTTCTTCTAACTTATGAGTAATCAAAATGATTGATTTTCCTTCTTTGACAAGCTCTTTCATGATGACGATTAATTCATCAATTTCCTGAGGAGTCAAAACGGCCGTCGGTTCATCAAAGATCAACACATCAGCACCACGATACAAAGTTTTCAAAATTTCTACTCGTTGTTCCATTCCTACAGAGATATCTCGCACGTAGGCATCTGGATTAACAGACAACCCATATTGTTCAGAAAGCTTTTGAATTTCATTACGAGCCTTTTTCCGATCTAACACACCACCGTGATTGGGCTCACTTCCTAAAATAATATTTTCTGTAACGGTAAAAGCATCGACCAACATAAAATGTTGATGAACCATTCCGATACCTAATTGATTTGCTTTTGTTGGGCTGGTGATTTCCACCTTGTTGCCGTGCATGAGAATTTCCCCTGCTGTCGGTTCTAAAAGACCCGATAATACGTTCATCAAGGTTGATTTACCTGCACCATTTTCACCAAGTAAGGCATGAATTTCTCCTGCTTTTACTTGTAAATTAATTTTGTCATTTGCTTTGAATGTGCCAAATTGTTTGGTGATATCCCGCATTTCTATGACAATATTTTCTTGAACCACATTTTTCACATCCTAACGATTTCTATCTAGGCAACGATTAACAAAGATTTCTAAAACAGGAATCTCCTATAAAGCAAATAATTCAGGGATTGTTCCCTTATCAAGAAGTTGTGACAAAGTATTTAAGTAAACAGCCTCCCATGCTGAAGAAAATCTCAAAGCGCTAATTTCATGAAGTAAACCGTTTAACAACTCCGTGATAAAGAAACAATCGTCAATAATTTACTAAAGTATAGCCTTGTCAAACGACTGTCCAACAAGGCTATCACGTGAGACTGATTAGCTTTTAGGAGTTTCTGGTACTTTTACCTCTCCAGCAATAATTTTTTCTTTTGCTGCATCCACTGCTTTTTTCGCTTCATCAGAAAGTTGTCCGTCAGTTAGACCAACGCCCTTTTCTTTCAAACCATAAACTAAGTGTTTGCCGCCTTCAAATTTACCGTCAGCAGATTTTTGTGCTAGGTCTTCCACCACTGTTCCTACTGCTTTAAGCGTAGAAGTTAATGTGAAGTTTTTCTTTTCGCCGTTTAATGTGTATTCGCCTTCGTCAGATTGATCACGGTCAACACCGATTACCCAAACTTGCTTGTTGCCAGATTCATTTAATGATTTGGCTTCTTGGAAGACACCGTTACCAGTACCACCGGAAGCATGGAAGATAATGTCTGCATTTTGAGCGTACATTCCTTGTGCGATTGAACGGCCTTTATCTGGTGCAGCAAAGTCACCGGCGTATTGATTTAAGACCTTAATATTTTTGTTTAATTCTTTGGCACCTGCATCAACACCTGCTTTAAAGCCGGCATCAAAACGGTCAATTACTTCACCTTTCACACCGCCGATAAAACCGACAACGTTCGTTTTCGTCGTATATGCTGCAGCAATCCCTGCAAGATAAGAGGCTTCGTTATCTTTAAATGTTGCTGAAACAACATTGTCTGTTTTCTCAATCACATCATCGATAATAACAAAATTCGTTGCTGTGTTGTTTTTCGCTTGTTCTTCAATAGCTGGTTTTAACTTATAGCCAATTCCAAAGATCGTTTTAAACCCAGCATTCAACGCCTGATCAATATTTGGAATATAGTCAGATTCACTGGAAGATTGGAAGTACTGGAATCCTTTATTGCCGCGTGAAAGATCGTGATCTTTCCCCCATTTTTGCAAGCCTTCCCAAGCTGACTGGTTAAATGAACGATCATCAACACCGCCAGTATCAGTAATTAAAGCCGCAGTTGCTGATGCGCTTTTACCGCCAGAAGTATCAGACTTGGAACTACCATTGCCACACGCACCCAATAGTAGTCCTGCGGTTAGTGCAAGCGCCCCTAGACCAAATAATTTTGCTTTTTTCATTTCTGTAAAGCCTCCTAGAATAAATGATTTATTTTTCAACAGTCAACAGACTGAATGAACTTAGGTTAGTGATCTTAAAGATCTTTTTCTGTAAATGCATAAGGGAGCAGTTCTCTGACTGTCATCGTTTGTGTCACGCCATGGTCTCCTACTAAAGTAACTGGCATGTCCGGCTGGCAAAATTCCGCCATCACTTGCCGGCATGCACCACAAGGAGCTATTGGTTCTGGTGTATGACCAGCGACAACTAAATGGATAAACTCTTTTTCTCCTTCTGACACAGCTTTAAAAAACGCAGTGCGTTCCGCACAATTAGTTAAACCAAATGAAGCATTTTCAATATTGATTCCTTGATACGTATTACCAGATCCAGCTACCAAACAAGCGCCCACTGGAAAATGAGAATATGGAACATATGCTTTTGCTAACGCTGTAACTGCAATATCAATCCATTCTGGTTTTGCTTCTGACATAAGTTTCTCCTTCAATCGTTTAATATCCAGTACCAGTCGTTCCAGACATAATGGCAACACCAGCACTCGTTCCGATACGAGTTGCGCCTGCTACTACCATTGCTTCAGCTTCTGCTGCATTGTGGATACCGCCGGAAGCTTTGACACCCATTTCAGGCCCCACAGTTGCACGCATTAGACGAATGTCTTCGACAGTAGCTCCGCCATTTGAAAAACCGGTAGAAGTTTTGACAAAATCAGCGCCGGCTTGTTTGGCCAATTCGCAAGCTTTTACTTTTTCTGCTTCAGTCAGAAGTGCTGTTTCAATGATCACTTTGACTAAAGCCTGATCTTTAGCCGCTGCCACTACTCCTTGAATATCTTTCAAAACTTGATCATAATGTTGTGATTTCAATGCACCAATATTAAGCACCATATCGACTTCATCAGCGCCATTTTTAATGGCTTGTGCTGCTTCATAAGCTTTCACCTCTGTTGTGTTTGCTCCTAGCGGAAAACCGATCACCGTACAGACCGAAACTTCACTAGCTGCTAGCTCAGCTTTTGCTAAGGCAACCCAGCAAGGATTAATGCACACTGAGAAGAAATTACATTGTTTTGCTTCTTCGATAATTTTGCGCACCGCTGCTTCGGTAGCTTCTGGTTTCAAAATAGTGTGGTCAATCATGCGATTTAATTCCATTGGTGTTTGCTCCTTTGTGCGCCAATTGCGCAAATTTATTCAGTAATAATGTCATGAATTAATGGCGGCTCTACTCCCTCAGGGCCGATTTGAATGTTCTTATAAAGCAAAGCCGTAACTTCTGCTATATCTTGATGGTTAGCATAGATCGTTAAAAGTGCCTCCCCTTTTTCAACAGGCATCCCTACTTTTTTATGAAGCTTCAATCCCACGCCATGATCAATAGTAGCTTCTTTCGTTGCCCGGCCGGCACCAAGCAGCATTGCGGCAATACCGATTTCATTGGCGACGATTTTTTGAACAATACCAGACGTTTTAGCCGGTAAATCAAACTGGTAAGGCGCCGTTAACAATTTTTCCGGATGCTCGATAACCGTAGCATCGCCTTTTTGGTTGATAATCATTTCCCTGAATTTTGCCAAGGCTTTCCCTGACTGCAAGGCTTGTTCTAACATTGCCCTTGCCTGATCCAACGTTTCTGCTTTATTTGCCAAGACAACCATTTGACTACCTAAGACATAGCACATTTCCAGTAAGTCTCGTGGACCTTTCCCTTGCAGTGTTTCAATTGCTTCAATGACTTCCAAGCTATTGCCGACGGCAGCCCCTAAAGGCTGTGACATATCTGAGATAATGGCCATCGTACGACGGTTAGCCAACTTCCCTATACGAACCATCGTTTGCGCTAACCGACGCGCATTTGCTAAGTTCTTCATAAATGCGCCCTCACCTGTCGTCACATCTAGAACAATTGCATCTGCTCCAGCAGCAATTTTCTTGCTCATGATCGAGCTGGCAATTAAAGGAATTGAATCCACTGTAGCCGTTACATCCCGCAGAGCATAAAGTTTTTTATCAGCTGGTGCTAAGTTACCAGACTGCCCGATAACTGCGACTTTAGTATCGTTAACCAATTGAGCAAACCGCCCTTGGGAAAGTTCCACTTTAAAGCCTGGAATCGCCTCCAGCTTATCAAGCGTGCCTCCGGTATAACCTAAACCACGCCCGGACATTTTGGCTACGTTTACGCCTACACTAGCAACTAGCGGTGCCAAAATTAAAGTCGTTGTATCGCCAACACCTCCAGTTGAATGCTTGTCAACTTTGATCCCATCAATAGCAGATAAGTCAGCCACTTCACCTGAATTAGCCATGGCGAGTGTCATATCAGTTATTTCTTCATCTGTCATATCTTGATAAAAAACAGCCATCAAAAAAGCACTCATCTGATAATCGGGAATCGAGCCATTAGTATAGCCGTCAATCACAAACTGAATCTCCGTTTGGGACAATTGTTTGCCGTCACGTTTTCTTTCAATTACGTCCACCATTCTCATGCGCACATTCCTCCGTATTCATTGATGTATTATACACTAAAATTGTTCAGCTTTAAACACTTTAGTAAACCAGTTTACTAAATATTTTCTCATTTGAAAACGGAAACAAGCCGAACGTTCGATTTTTCTTTGTCTATTTAAATCGGTTTTGTGCTATCACGAGGAATAAACTTTGCATCGAACACCTGGTTCGGTATTTTTTGCGTCGGATTAGCAATCGCTTGCACTAGAAATTTGGCTGCATAGTAACCGATATCAAAGCTTGGTTGGTAAACAGTAGTCAGGCTGGGAACTAAATACTTAGAAATTTCTAATCCATCAAAACCAATAACTGAAATATCGGCTGGAACTTGTTTGCCCGCTTCATGAATCGCCTGGTAGGCACCAACTGCCATTTCATCATTACCACAAAAGATAGCGGTAATCGCTTGATTCTTCAATAGTTCTTGCGCTGCTAAGTAGCCTCCATTTAAATTCAAGTCTCCACGAGTCAGATAATCAGATCGAAAAGGGATGCCGTGATCCTTTAGCGCATGTTGGTAAGCTGTTACACGCTCTGTCAGTTGATAATATCCTTGGCTTTCCCGTAGCATACCAATATGGCGGTGGCCTTGTTCAATTAAAAATTGCACGGCCTCATATGCCCCTTCGTATTCTCTGACAATTAAGCGGCCGTTATCTCGTGGATTAATGCCACGGTCGACTAAAATAACTGGAATCGCATGCTCTCGTTTATCTTTCAAAATATGATTGTCTGCTAAAATATTTGGCGTAGCAAAAATAATGCCGTCAACGGACCGATGAATTAATTCAGTTAAATACTGAGTTGCTAACTCAGGATCATGCTTGGAGTTGCACAATAAGATCATATATCCTAGTGAGTTTAAATACGTTTCGACTCCTTCGATAATTTTTGAAAAGAAAAAATCTGTCACATCCGGAACGATCATCCCTATTGTCTTCGAATGACGATTAATTACGTTAGAAGCAAAAAAATCTGGTTTATACTGATGCTCTTCCACCACGGCCAAAACCTTGTTGCGTGTTTGTTCACTAAAACGGCTGCCTTTGTTATTTAAAATTTGTGAAACAGTCGTAACTGATACACCAGCCATATCCGCAATTTCTTTGATTGTTAACTTCATCTTTCGCCTCCAATCTGTTCCACATTGACAGATTTTTTTTAAAGTGGTACAGTCTTTCAAATACTTATCGAGATCTTTCCCATTTTACCAAAAACAATTCAAAAGGAATAGTCCTAAATAAAGAAAAAAATCAAACGGAGGTTATCTTATGAATGAACAATTAATTCAACAATTGCCTAAAATTGAACTGCACTGCCATCTAGACGGTTCCATCCGTCCGGCTACTTTACGCAAGATCGCACATGAACAAGGAATTCAATTACCAGAAAATGAGCAACAACTCCGTCGGCAAATGATTGCCCCTGAAAAATGCCTCGACTTAAATGATTATTTAACTCGCTTTCAAACCGTCATAGCATGTCTTCAGACCAAACAAGCTTTACAAGCAGCAGCTTATGACGTGATCTACCAAGCAGCTACTGAAGCAGTCGCTTACATCGAAGTGCGCTTTGCTCCATCATTACACACTCAAAAAGGCCTAACTTTAGCAGAAGTCGTCACCGCAGTATTGGCCGGCTTAAAGCAAGGTCAAGCTGATTTCCAAGTAAAAAGCAACGCTTTGTTATGTGGTATGCGCCATGAAGAATTGCAAGAAATTATACAAATTGTTCATTTGGCTCATTCATTTAAAACTAGCGGTGTTGCCGGGTTTGATCTAGCAGGAAATGAAGCGGACTATCCGCCTGCTCAATTTGAAGCAGCACTAGCTTTAGCCCAACAATTATCCATTCCAATCACCTTACATGCTGGTGAATGCGGCTGTGGTCAAAATGTAGCAGACGCTGTTCATTTAGGCGCTACCCGAATTGGACACGGAATTGCTGTAAAAGATACACCAGAATATTTCCCTTTATTAAAAGACAAACACATACTCTTAGAGATGTGCCCTACCAGTAACTTACAAACGCAAACTATCAAAACATCAGCGGACTATCCGTTGCGGCAGTTTATGAAAGCCGGCTTAAAGGTCTGTATTAATACCGACAACCGTACAGTTTCAAATACTACTTTAACCAAGGAATTCCTCAAGCTTAGTCAATGGCACCAGCTGACTTATGGGGAAATGAAGCTCTTAACTCAAAATGCTATTGACGGCGCTTTCCTATCGGAAAAAGAAAAAAGCGCTCTTACTAAGCTAATTGAAAAAAGCTACCAAAACATACCTGCTTAATTTCAAGCAGTATGCTTTGGTAGCGTAACGATCCTTTCCTTTGTAGAGTAGTCGCTGCATCGTTATAAACGGAACTTCGTACATTTATAAATACCTACGAATAATCGGATGTTCGCTATAACCCTCTCAATAGGCTTGCTTGTCTGTTGGTTCTATTCCTGTTAGCTGCTTGACCTTTCAAATCCGGCTCTAAAGCTCACTCTACCTCTAGTCAAATCCAAGCAAAAGCCAGTACGCAACTAGAAGAATTTTTCAACTGCTTCTTTACGGTGAAGCAGCGAGCAACAGTCCAATTTAAATCAAGCCATCATCGACTTTACTAACGCATCAATGAAGTGGCAACATAAAATTCAACACACCAATCCTAATGCTCAAGCCACTGACCTCAAATAATTAGCAGGCATAGAAATCACAAAAACCGTACTCCCAACTTTAATCATCACCGCAAAAAGTGATTAATATCACCTGACCGGCACATAAGATAGACAAACGCAAACATTAGTCTTTACCAAAGTCGGTAAAAACCTCATCAAAGATGAAACTCACAGCATCTATAGTTTTTAATTAATAATACTTACTGCATTCAGATACGTTCGATTCTATCCAACTTAAAGCCACTGATGAACAGAAAAACGGCATGAAACAACCACTATAAAGCATCTGTTTCACCCCGAATACAATTTATTTTCAACAGCTTACTTATACGTTAAAAGCATGTTATTCAGCTGCTTCTTTTACACTCCTCAAAATATAATATCCTTTATCCTTAGTAACAATTTCTACATTGCCAAATACTGCCTGCATTTTTTTCTCAGCACTAGGTGCTCCTTGTTTTTTTTGAATGACAACTGTCAAGGTACCGCCTACAGTGAGCAGCGGATAAGCACCGCCTAAAATCTCATGGACGACTTTTTTACCGGCACGAATGGGCGGATTGCTGACAATTGCTGCATATGTAGTTTCATGTACTGTTTCATAAATATTTGATGAATGGACATCAACATTAGTGATTTGGTTTAATTCAGCGTTTGTTTTAGCCAAAGCCACGGCACGTTGATTCACGTCAATCATTTCCACAAACCGATTGCTGGCACTGGCCAAAGCCAAACCAATCGGTCCATAACCACAGCCAACATCCAATAAGCGTCCTTCTGGTAAGTTTGTCCATTCAAAAGCTTCGATCAACACGCGAGAACCATAGTCCACGGTTTGCTTAGAAAAAACACCATTATCAGTAGTAAATTGAAATATTTTTCCTTGTAACGTAAACGTCCACTGTGCTAAATGATGCGTGCTATCAGGATTCTCTGTATAATAATGATTTGCCATCAGTTTCTTCCTATCTTTCAATTAATTTGCCTTTAGTCTACCCTTTATCGCTTGAACAATCAAGGTACTTAACAATTCGTAACCGGCTTGGGTAAAGTGCAATCCATCTGCTTGTAACAGTTGATCCGTATCAGGAGCAGACACCATTTCCTCAAATAAATTAATGACTGGAATGTGATACGTTTCTCTCAATGTTAACCCGACAGCTACATTTTCACGAATGCGATCTTGGGGGCGATCCGGTTTACGAGCACTATCCGTATAAGGAGCTGTAACTAGAATTACCTTTTCTGGCCCAATAGTTTGAATCATTGTAATTAAATTCTGCTGATAAGCTGCTAGCGAAACTTTTCGAGCAGTCGATGCATCATTGGCGCCAAAGAAAATAACAACCAGATCAGGCGTTTCTGCTAACACATCCACAGCCATTCGTGCCAACCCATCAACGGTCGTATCCCCTGGCATGCCGCCATTAATAATGGTAACTTCCTCAATAGCCGCTTGCTGCAATTTTTGTTTTACCATATTCACTAAAATGGGCGAAACCGCCTCTTCTAAATAGCCAGCTGTAATACTATCACCAAACAATATTATGTTTTTCATTTACCTTTCTCCTTCGCTTAACTTTCTCTTTTTTATCATATCATTCAGAAAAGTTTTTGACGATGATTCACGATCTTTTATGGAAATATTGTGTTTCCGCTATCAAATTATGTTAAAATGGACGAAGATTGAACGTTGTTTTGGTGGAGGGGACAATGAACGATAAAATGAACTACTACCCGATTCCGCGAGCGGAATGGCAAGGGTTTTATCATAGCGGTAAAGCATTGCTGACAGAAGAAGAGTTGGAAAATATCAAAAGCTTTAATGACCAAATTTCCTTGAAGGATGTTCAAGAAATTTACGTGCCATTAACGCATTTAATTCACTTGTACATGAAAGAATTCGAGTCGCTGACGTTAAGTAAAGGACTTTTTCTTCATGAATATGTACCAGTTCCGCCTTTTATTATCGGTATTGCCGGAAGCGTAGCGGTCGGAAAAAGCACCACGGCACGCTTATTACAAACAATTCTAGCGCGAACTTTTAAGCGACGCAATGTTCAGCTGATTACAACGGACGGTTTTTTATATCCGAATAAAGTCTTGGCAGCACAGGGTATTATGGATCGCAAAGGCTTTCCAGAAAGTTATGATATGGAAAAATTAATTAGTTTTCTAAATGAAGTCAAAAGCGGGCAAGAAATGGTTAAGGCGCCGCTCTATTCACACAATGTTTACGACGTAATTGAAGACAAATATGAAATCATTCAACAGCCGGATATTTTAATTGTTGAAGGCATTAATACATTACAGCTGCCGGCGAATCAACAGATTTACGTCAGTGATTTCTTTGACTTTTCCATTTTTGTGGACGCAGACCCGGCTTTAATTGAGAAATGGTATTTAGAACGTTTTGGAGCTTTATTAGATACTGCTTTTTTAAACCCTAAAAATTACTATTATCAATACGCCATTGGCGACCGAGCAGCAGCCTTCGCTATGGCCCGAGATGTTTGGCAAACAGTCAACTTGCCAAATTTAGAGGAATACATCTTACCGACCCGCGGCCGTGCGGACATTATTTTGCACAAGTCAGAAAATCATTTAATTGACCAAATCTACTTACGCAAGTACTAGGGGTTGACTAGTTCATGAAAATCCTGTATCTTTTGTGAAAATATCCTTGAAAAATTCCTGCAATTGGTAGAAAATCAAGGAGTAATAATTTTTCTGTGACAAGCTGAAAATAGAAAAATTAATGAAATTATTTTCAATCGGAATGAACAGCTATATTTTGTGGCTTCACATTCATCTTTTTGTACAACTTGCTTAACGATTCTAACAAGAAGCTGTGCCTGTTCTATGAGCAGGGGAAAAATGGCTGTATTCATTGGCCTATAGTATTCAACTTCTTTAGACAAATATAAATGGATAGGGGTAATAAACGTGACCAACGTTGCCGATTTGACAACAGTCGAAAAAATTATTGTTTTAGACTTTGGTAGTCAGTTCAATCAATTGATTACTCGTCGCATTCGTGAATTTGGAGTATTCTCAGAGTTACTAAGTCACCGAACTACAGCGGAGGAAATTCGCAAAATGGCACCAAAAGGCATTATCTTTTCGGGTGGACCCAACAGCGTATACGATGAAAAAGCATTCCGTATTGATCCGGAAATTTATGAATTAGGAATTCCCATCCTAGGAATTTGCTATGGCATGCAGTTAATGACTTTCAACTTAGGTGGTAAAGTGGAACCAGCGGCGAACCGTGAATACGGCAAAGCAGAACTTGAATTATTAAGTGCAAAAACGGCTCTTTTTGCAAATACACCCGAAAAACAAACCGTTTGGATGAGCCACGGCGATTTAGTAACTGAGATCGCACCGGGCTTTGAAACAGTCGCTACCAGCAAAGATTGTCCAATTGCATCTATTGAAGATGCGCAGCGGAAATTCTACGGCGTGCAATTCCATCCGGAAGTTCGTCATTCCGAATATGGCAATGATTTATTACGTCATTTTGCCTTTGATGTCTGCCAATGCCAAGGCAACTGGAGTATGGAAAACTTCATCGATATGGAAGTGACCAAAATTCGGGCTCAAGTAGGCGACAAAAAAGTCCTACTTGGTTTATCCGGCGGTGTAGACTCCAGTGTGGTTGGAGTTCTTTTACAAAAAGCTATCGGTGACCAATTGACTTGTATTTTCGTTGATCACGGCTTGTTACGTAAAGGCGAAGCCGAACAAGTAATGGAAAGTTTAGGTGGCAAATTCGGTTTAAACATCATTAAAGTAGATGCTAAAGAACGTTTCTTAAATAAATTAGCCGGCATTTCCGACCCTGAACAAAAACGTAAAATTATCGGGAATGAATTCGTTTATGTCTTTGATGATGAAGCAACTAAGTTAGCTGGTGAAGAAGGTGTTTCTTTCTTAGCTCAAGGAACACTGTATACTGACGTGATCGAATCTGGTACAGAAACCGCACAAACAATCAAATCTCACCATAACGTGGGTGGATTACCAGAAGACATGCAATTTGAATTAATTGAGCCACTAAATACATTATTTAAAGACGAGGTACGTGCCCTGGGAACTGAGCTAGGCATGCCGGATTCTATTGTATGGCGCCAACCATTCCCAGGTCCTGGCTTAGGCATTCGTGTACTTGGCGAAATTACCGAAGAAAAACTACAAATTGTTCGTGATTCTGATTATATTTTACGGGAAGAAATTGCTGCAGTCGGCTTGGATCGCGACATCTGGCAATACTTCACCGTATTGCCTGGTATTCGCTCCGTCGGTGTAATGGGCGATGGCCGTACCTACGATTATACAGTCGGCATCCGCGCTGTCACTTCTATTGACGGTATGACCGCTGACTTTGCACGTATCCCATGGGATGTCTTACAAAAGATCTCCGTACGCATCGTCAACGAAGTTGCACACGTGAATCGGATTGTGTATGATATTACGAGTAAACCACCAGCTACGGTGGAGTGGGAATAATAAAAGAAACCGTGAAGCCTTTGATGTTAAAGGGTTTCACGGTTCTTTTTTGTTTAGTGCAACCATTTTGCAACCAATAAATTTTTATTTTTGAACTATTTTTATTCCTTCTATCAATTCAATAGTCTTCATTTCGTCTATCCTAGTATCTCTATAGCCAGAAGATATAAAAGAATCTTGCCAAAATACATATAAATCATTATTCTTATTTATAATTTCAACTAAATTAGGATATTTCTCTCTTTGATTATTTATTTTAGTAAACTTATTTTTTCCTAAAATCGCATCGCTAACAATGGCTATTAAGACTTCATTTGATAGATCTTTTTTATTCAACTTAATATATATCCTATTCCCTCCAACAGCTGACAGCTCTTTTGCTTCTTGAATATATTTTGATATATCATGATTAAGGTGTTCATACTTCCTAAATTTTAGTTTTCTTTCTAATAGCTTCATGCAGTATTTAACATAAGAATATATTTTGTTTTCATATTGACTAAATATTACTTTTTTTTCAATAAAAATCATTTCTCTCACTAAATAGATTACAGGAATATTTAATGCCCAAACCAAAGGCTCTATTCCAAATGACAGCCAAAAATCCAATGAAAAAACATCATTAATATTTTTCAAAAATTGATTTAACGCAGTGACTAGCATAAACAATCCAATACTTATCAAAAAAAAGTTAAAAAACTTAGCAACAATTTTCGTATCTTCTTTTTGATTTGCAATTGCTATAAAAATAGAAAGAATCGTGATAATAAACACTAATATCATTTCCAAAATCACAGGTAAAGTATACGTCGAATTTATAAAAATCGGAATTACAGCTATACTAAGCAATTCTGCTTTTTTCTCATGTATTAATTTCCTAAATTTCAATATCTTTAAATACTCAACAATTGGAAAAACTGAAAAAAACAAAACAATTAAATAGTCTTTTATATACCATAAAGAAATTTGTAAGCTACCTTTATATGCTAAACAATATATTATAACTAAGTAAATTAAATTTATTACAATCATTACTAGAGCAATAGGATTTAACAAAAATTTTATCGTGTATTTAATTATATTGCTTAAAGAATTCAACAGGTTATTCTTTCTTCCAAATACGATAATTAGGCAAATTAAAATTAAAATCCAGTATAAAATTGCTTGTTCTCTTGTACTCACACCAAAACTCCCCTTTAGCACATCCTATACATAACTTTATCATATTTTTAATAAAAAAAAGCAACTGGTCAGCAAAAAAGCTTATCTCCCTATTTCTCTGAGATAAGCCATACATCAGAAAATTAACTCTTTCTAGAAAGCTAATTTCCTTAAAAATCAGTATTGCCGTACTGATTTTTTTACATTTTTATTTTTTCTTTCACTTCTAATTTGTTAATCTTCTCTTCTAAAGTATCCATACTTAGCAAAAAATTGTTATAAAATGTACTGAATATTCTTGCTTGAGCATGAAATTCCCGCATGATTTTCTTTTTATTCAACGGAATAGCTTGGCTTTCAAAGAAATCATTCAGTAATTTCAAAGGTTCTTTCCAAGATGCTAACTGTTCTAAATAATCTTTTAGATCATAAATTTCTTGTTTCGTAATTGCCTTGACTGGTTGTTTATTATCTGCTAATAGAAATTCTCCATTTTTCTCCTTCATTCTACTTCTCCTTTCTTATTATGCGTTTTCCGCATAAAACTAACTATGCAAAAATTACATACTATAAAATGACCTTGAGGTGATTTTATGTATTATCGTATTCGCAATTTACGTGAGGATAGAGATTTAAGTCAAGAACAACTTGCAAAACTCTTAAATGTCAGCCAAACCACATATTCTCGTTATGAAACTGGTAATTTGGATATACCTAGTCAATCATTAATAAAGTTAGCTCAATACTATTCTACAAGTATTGATTATTTAGTTGGGCTTACTGATCAACAAAAACCCTATCCTAGAAAATAAGTTTAATTTCTAATTACATTTTATGCGATTAACGCATAAAAGTCAATATGCAAAAACCGCATAACGTAAAATATTTACGAGGTGATTTTATGTATTATCGCATTCGTAATTTACGCGAGGATAGAGATTTAAGTCAAGAACAACTTGCAAAGCTCTTAAACGTCAGTCAAACCACTTATTCTCGTTATGAAACCGGACATTTGGATATACCCAGCCAATCATTAATAAAGTTAGCTCAATATTATTCAACCAGTGTGGACTATCTTTTGAATCTTACAGATATAAAAATACCTTATAATAAAAAGTAGAACGATATCCATTTAGATACCATTCTACTTTTTTATTCATTTCTATTATTTTAAGACTTTCATATTTTCGGCTTTAAATGATAGAGCGATAAAACCATTAGACACATAAGGATTAACCACTAAATTTTCAAATTGAACTTTAATATCATCGGTTTTATCAATTTCTGCTTGTGTAATAATCGGTTTATCTCCTAACACGGTTACACGAATACTTTTATATTTTTTATCTTTCATCAACACTTCATATGTGTATCCATCAATTTCTCCAGTTCGTTCATTTCTTCCAGTTTTTTCATTCAGTTCATATTTAACTTTTGGAGTAACTTCTACTAATTGTAAATCTTTACCTAGTTGGTTGACTAAATCAAAATCTTTCATTTTCATTTCTGACATACTATTTTCCCTCTTTCTTGATATATTGATTTCCTGTAAATTTCTTTTTTCTGTGTACTTCATTTTTTGGCTGACCAATAATTCCTGTCAGTTTATTCGCAACTTCACGATTCGTATGTGGATAGAGATGTCCGTAGGTGCCAAGTGTTGTTTCAATATCTTCGTGGCCTAAACGGTCTCGTACATCTAAAGCATTGATTCCCAGTGAAATAAGTAAACTCGCATGTGAATGTCTCAGCGCATGAATTTTAATAGTATGAACATTAGCCAATTCTGAATGACGTTTAATCACATGGCGTAAAGTATGCTTGTTCGTTGGTAATCCATTATAAGATAAAATATATTTAGAGCCACCATTACTATTCTGCTTTTCTTTCCATTCTTTTAAGAGTTCCATTAAATCATCATCTAGAGCAATCGTTCGAATACTGGCTCTCGTTTTGGGATCCGTACAGTAAAACTCTTGCGCATTTCTGTAAAACATTGATTTTTCAATACGAATTGTTTCGTTTTTTAAATCTAAGTCAGACCATTCTAAGGCTTGAGCTTCACCCAAGCGCAAACCAGTCATAAATAAAAAGTAGATGCTGACATATGTGTAAAACTCATAATAATCACTTGTATCGAATGTAGCTATAACCTTCTGAAATTCATCTAATGTCCAAAAATCAATCTTTTGCTTCTGTTTTTTTACATTGCCAACAATTTTTGCTGTGTTATTCGCAATCAGACCTAGTTTAACTGCCAAGTCGAGGCTCATTTGAAACAAACCATAAATATTCCGAATGTATGCACTTGAATATTTTTTTGATAACTGGTTTTGCCATTTTTTTATAAGAGGTGCGCTGATATCTGATAATTTATATCGATTAAAATAAGTTAAATGCTTATCCATCGAGGACAGTCGGTTATCATAGGTTCTTTCTCTCACTCTTTGTTTGTAATCTGGTAGAAAATATTCATCAAAAAACTTCTTATACGTCATCGTACTATTTTTACGGATTGCGGTTTTAGAAAAATCATTCATATATTGGTCATATGCGAGTTTGGCTTCTCTTTGTGTAACAAACCCTCTTCCCCACTTACGAATTCTTTTTCCCTCTTCATCAAATCCTAAATTTGCGACATAGTACCATTTTCCAGATTTTTTATCTTGATAAACATTAGAGATTTTAGGCATGCTGTTTCACTTCCTCATACTGAGATAGTTCTATACCTAAAAGCTCTTCAATCGCTGTCACAGGCACTCTGCCTAAACGTTTACTCGCATAATAGGAACAGCCTTTCTTGACCATTAAAGTCTTTGCTTTTCTTATAATTTCTGCTGATTGGCTCGGTCCAAAACCTAACTCAATCAATTCTTTTTTCGTCATTGTAATCAATAAACTTCCTCCAACTTCTCTTTATTGATTACCCAATCTATGCTATACTTTAAAGTGCGAAGTTTAAAGCGGAGCTTGAGACTGGATAACCTTGTCCTTTCTTAAGTTCTCTTTTTTTGTCATTAAATAGACCGATTCTATTAATTCTTCTCGTCCAACATCAACTAAATGATCAACAATCTTTTTGGTTAAAGGACGAGACAACTCTGCTTCTTGTATTTCTTGCGCCAAATTTTTTAAATGCCCTAGAGCATCATTCTTAGCTAAAAAATCAAAAGCTTTCAGCGTGGATAAGCCACCACCAAATAAAAACCATTGTTCTGTATCTTTTAGTCCTCTAATTTCATAGTTTCTAGGTATCTTTAATGGAGAAACATTTCCCAAATATCGTTCCCAGAATCGAGGAACTTTCGTATGGTTGTCATCTAAATAAAAAGTTAACTCCTGTTTAACAACTCCACGCATTAATTCTTCCAAAGTTTGGCTATTTTGTGAAATCAATTCAACAACTGAATGTGCTACTTCTCGTTTAAACTCCACTTCCAGACGTTTCCAAGAGCCAATTTCTTGGACTGCTCTTTTTTCCTTTTGGGCTGTTTCTAAATCCTTATCGTAAATACGAAACATAATATCTGATGTCCGTTTTCCAATGTATAAAGTCTTACTGGTTTTTGTTCCTACCACGTTGCTTTCGGTCACATGAAATTTTCGTTTTCTGACTCATAACGCTTTTTCTTGCAAAGCTTAATCAATTGTTCAACTTTAAAATAAGGCTGTTCATTTCGATCATCAAGCGCAATATCTAACCTTTTGACTTTAAATCGTTGATTAAACTGTGTCACTAACTGTTGAAAAAAGGTAGCCCAATTACTTTCTAATGATATAAGTAACCTTTCATATAAGCTACAAGCATCCCCACTAAAAACCAAATAGCATTCGGTTTCATCATAAGGAGGGAATTCATACGTATATATTCTTAAAGAACCATATGAATAACAAACATCATATTCTTTGTGACGTATTTGCGCACTCTCTACTAAAAAACATTGTTTTTCAATTTTTAAAAGAGATTCCAATAGCTCTTCAATTGAACACTGATAAAAAATAATCTGGAGCCAATCAATTTTAGCCATTACATTTTTCTGACTTGTCTTCAATTATCTACCCCTTTCATCAATAAATTTGCGCATAGCCTGAAGTCCAATAACCCCTTTTAAATAAAGTGTTTCATCAAATTTAAAGTTAATGTTACAGTGCTATTAGTAAGCACTGTTTATCGCTCCGCTCTTCTTGCCATCTTTCCTACTTCCAATCCGCCGATTTTTGTCTTGACTGACAAAATCGTCAGTTGAAAGGGAAATCTGTCAAGATTTCTTTCTTGAAAAAGGCTTATCTAATTTTCCATTTTCCAACTTAATAATACGCTCTTTCAATTGGTAGTTTTCACGTCTAAATAAAATTAGTTGCTGATTCATGTCAGTAATTTTAACTGTTAAATCATCGATCTGCTTGTCCATTGCGCTAATGAATTTTATTAATTTGTCAAGGAGCAATTTGTTCTCAATTTCTTTTTCATCTTTCTTTATTTGTTTCTCAAATACTTCGCTAATTGCTTCTTTTATTGGACGTCCTCTATTACGTAATTCAGCAACTTTTTGAAATTTTTCAACATCTGATTGAGAAAATTCATAAATCTTCGTATAGGTTGTTTTCCCTACTTGAATTGTTTTCTGTTGAAACTTTGTATTACATAATTCCTCTGCAAGCTTACGCCAACGATGAAATGTGGATAAACTGTTTAATCCATCAATTTCTGAAATTAACGCTTCTGCATTCATCTTATCACCTCCTCTACATTTTAGAACGAATTATGGAACGATTTTAGTATATAACATGCATAATTGCTTGTCAATATTTTTTAGAACGTTTTTTAGAACGAAAAGAATTTACTATTCTTCATTAATCTGTTATGATTATTTCACAACCAATACGAAAGGAAATAGCCTTATGAAACCAGTTAAAGAAAAAGTGGGAAAGAGAATTCATGAAATTAGAACGAATTTAGGTTATAGTTTAAGCGAGTTTGGAAAACTAATTGGCGATTCTCCAAAAAGCTCTGTAAATAACTGGGAAAAGGGAATAAGTTTACCCAAAGAGGATAAATTAGAAAAAATAGCAATTCTAGGAAATACGACTCCAGATCAAATACTTTACGGAGAATTGTATGAATATGTTTTCGATTTAGTTAAACAGAATCTAAATTTAGAACTCAATGATCAATTTATTTTTATGATTTTAATGGCTGCTGCACCACATAAACTCTCCTATCATGATGATGTTCGTTGGTTACAAGGAGTTAAAAAAATCCTAGAAACAAGTACTATAGAAAAACAAACTCAAGCTCTCATTTATGTGCCTGTAGGTAGCATGGAAAACCTTTATATTGGACAAATCAACATTAAAGACATTGAGCAAAGCGAATTCAATAATGGGTTTGATCCTTTGTATTATATTTATGCAGATGTCAAAGACAATATTTTACATGTTATCCCCTTTCCATTAAATAAAAATAGCAAGCAATTACTTTTTAATCCACCAAATTTCATAGAAACTCGTGGAGAACATGTATATTTTACAAATAACTTTGAAAAAATAAATTTAGATATTTCCAACTCGTGCATTATTTATTATGGAATAGACGAAACAACTTTATCCGAAAATATAATAAAATTTAAGTACCAAGAAAAAGAGGATAATTTTCATATTGATAATTCCCTTCACATTGATTTAGTTCCTTCATTTAAAAGCGAACTTCAAAAAGCAATTTTAGAATTGAAAAATACAAATCATTAATTTGATTCACTTTAGCTCCTTTTTTAAATTTAAATAACACAGAAAAAAATCCACAAACTGCATGATGCTTTGTGGATTTTTTTGTTAATGATTTGGATAAAAATCATTAAGTATTTAATTCCAAACACAGAACTAAAATTATATAATATTAAGAAAAATATTTATTAATCGAAACTATTATAGTAAACTAAAAGAAAAAGGAGTGTTTCTATGAGCAAAATAAAAAATGATGTCCAACAGGCACAAGTAATTGCAGACGGTTTGAGCACGCCTGCTCAAACACCTTATGTTAGTGAAAAACCGGTGATTTCCATTTCTAATGGTTCTGCTGTCAGTGAGTTAAAAGCGATTTTAGCGGATACAAAATCCTTAATGCGCTCTTTTGAAACCAGTCTTCAACAAGATGCAACGAATATTCAATCCATTAGTGCTGCTTATGAACAAGCCGACCAAGCAGCGAAGCAGGTGATTGAACATGCCCAATGAACCAATACTTGAACAATTTCAAACACAATTGAATGAACTTGAAGAAGAAAAAAGTGCATTAGTCAAAAAGAAACGATTATGGGAAGAATATCAACAGCATTGGCACTATTTACTTCAAGAAGAACAGCAGTTACTGGAGGAGGTCGCCTATCTGAGCCAAGGAACGGTTGCTGCTACCCATGCCGCAGATCAGTTACATGAACTCGAAGAAGAAAGTAGTGCTGCGAAGCGTTATTTTGGAGACATAGAAGAAGGTTTTTCCAAGAAAAAGAAACAGCTCTATGCTAAAGAAGAGGAACTGACTACCGCTTATTATGCAGCCAAAAGAAAGGCGGAAGCCCATGACTAAATTTAGTTATTCAGAGGTGCAACCTGCCTATACGTCCTCGCAATGTGCCCGTTTGGAGAGTCTACCCAGTTTCAATACAGTTGAAGCAACGCTTGAACAATTCGCCAGTTCAACTAGTTTGAGTGGACCAGGATGGGATTCGGCCAAGCAAGCACTGGCGCCTTATTCACTGGTTTCTAAAGCACTGTACAATTATCATTGTGACTTTGGCGAGATATTCGCTTCTTTTTTAGCTAGTTTCGAGAGCGAAGTTGGCGAAACATCCAAAACATTAGACACCGAAGAATTAGCGGATTTACAGGCAAAAATCAATCGCCTACAACAAGAAAAACAGGACTTGCTGCTAAAAATTGCCGGAAATATTGCTTTGGAAATTATTGGCGGCTATGGCGTGATGTACAAAGATTTTCAAATTGACCAAAAGCAGAAAAAAGTCGACCTTTTACAAAAGTATGAAGCGTTTGAAAACAACCACGCCAATGACTTTAGTGAAATAAAAGCGATCGGCACGCAACTAAAAACCGCGTTAAGTGATCTCGGCAAAGCTAAACAATTCAATGCAAAATCCGGAAAATATAGTAAGATAGAATATACCAACTATGAATGGTATCAAAAGCTTTCTGATTACAATGATTCTTGCCCAACACAGCGCATGGAAATTGTGGCAGAATATCAAGAAGC
The DNA here is from genome assembly GCA_051295955.1 of Enterococcus faecalis. Lineage (GTDB taxonomy): Bacteria > Bacillota > Bacilli > Lactobacillales > Enterococcaceae > Enterococcus > Enterococcus faecalis_A. The sequence continues at coordinate 94,832 of JBPDWA010000007.1, forward strand.
GGCTGGTCACGGACTTACGGTTTATAAAGTCTACATTGACGGGAAATACAACGAAGAAGCTTCCAATAACCTACAATGGTTGATGTTGCAGGATAGTCTAAGAATGGTGGTTGACATTGGCGGAGAACTCACGGGTATTTATGATCTTTATCGCCTGTTTTTTGGCAAAGATCCTTTAACTGGCGGAGCAGCTAGTCGCTTAGAAGCCGGTTTGTGGACTGCATTATTACTCTTACCCACCGGCAAAATTGTCGAAGGCATCAAAGAAATAAGAGCAGGAAACCGCTTATTAAAAGGAATGGATTTAACTGCCGATGAATTGAGAATCTTAAACAAAGCCGGTTATTTTGAAGATGTTTCTAAAATAGAAAAACTTGAAAAAACAGCTAGAGTTCCCGAAATTAATCCTAGTCGAAATCTCATAGACAACCTAAACGAAATTGCTGATGATATTAGAGATATTAATAAGAAATATGCAGATGGAGTAGAAATGAATAATTCTATCGAGAATATTATTAACTCTGCTACTTACTATGAGGATCATTGGGAACAAGTTTCTGCCGTAACTCGAAGTATCGCTGGACATGCATTTGAAAATGGAAACAAACGAACAGCTTTCGATACTTTAAACATGTTACTAGATGATCTCAAACTGAAGTCGCCCTTAAATGATACTCAAAAATGGGATTTAATAGACAAATTAGGGAAAGGAGAAATAAAAGATGTGTCAGAAATTGCAAACATACTTAAAGGAAAATAAAATCAATCTTATGCTTAAATATGATTCTCCAAGAAAAGAAAATCAGTATACACTTTTATTTTTCGATCTTGAGCATAATGAAATTCTTTATGGTGGAGATATTTCTTCAATAGAGAATAGATTAAATGATCTCTCAATATTAGACAAAAATATTCCTATAATTGAAATAAAAAAATCACTTTATCGTCTCTTCAAAATGGTAGAAAACCACATTAAAAATAGAGATGAAGTAATCTTGATTCTGTCTACCAACTATTTAATTAATGAAGAGACTTTAAATTATACTTTTTCAATCACCTCTCCAAAGAAATCTGAAAGGGTTGCTTTTAATTCCTATACTGAATTAGAAGCATTTATAGAAAAAAACTATGAGTGAAGAACAATTGGTAACCATCAATCATTTTCTACAAACATTTACTTTAAACTTAGTAAAACCTATGTATGGAATTAGAGATAAAAATAGTCTAGACTCTATTTCTCAATCGCTGAATCAAATCGTTTTTGACGTTGAACTCTATCCTACTATTATTGATAAAGCTGCACAATTATGGTTTTCATTAAACAATTCTCATTGTTTTTATAATGGAAATAAACGAACTGCTCTAGCTGCTACTTACGTATTTTTAAAACAAAATGGGTATCAACTTTTGATTGATCCTTCTTTTTATAATTTTTCTTTAGACATTATCGAGAAAGCTCTTGATCGATCCGACATACAAAAGTATCTGAAAAACAAGATCAGTAAAATAGAAAAATGCGCCAAAGAAGGAGTAGAAATTTTACAGTTTGACTTAAGTGAAAATGAGGATTTTAAAATCGTTATTGAAAAACTTTCTTTGACATGAATTTTTAGAAGTTAAGTTTATCATGTATAAGCTTGTTCTTTATATTAAAAAGTACGCTAAACAAATACTAAAATGTCTAACTAAGTTAGGAGGATCTTTATGAAAAAAATAGATTTGCATATCCATACTTTAAGCACTATCAGTGATTCTAAAAAATTTGATTTTTCTATTAGCAAACTAAAAGAATATGCTTTAAAAAGAAAACTAGATTTGCGGAGAACTCACGGGTAATTATGATCTTTATCGCCTGTTTTTTGGTAAAGATCCTTTAACTGGCGGAGTAGCTAGCCGCTTGGAAGCTGGTTTATGGACGGCCCTATTACTACTACCCACTAGTAAAATTGTCGAAGGGATTAAGCCAAACACAATTCGATGAAATGAGCGCTTTACTAAAAAAAGAATTAGCTAATATTAGTGAGGATATCTTTGTACAAGGTAGCCGAGCCGGAGGAACTGCAAAAGCTACTTCCGACATAGACATTGGTGTACGAGTTAGTCAGCAACAATTTGATGATTTGATAAAAAAATGTTTTGGTCCTCCCAATCCGGGTTCAGCAAAAGAACGAACAATGCTTCATGCTATAGAGACCGGAAAAATCCAAGCTGGAGAAGCAAAATTACGAGGTTTAAGAAAAGAGTTAGAAGAACTTCTAGGTATTGAGGCAGATATATCAATTATTTTAGAAGGCGGAAAGTTTGATAAGCCCCCTTACTTACCAATTAAATAATGAGGAAGTGGAATAAAAATGGACGACTTATATTGTAAAATGTTTATTAACAGTTCTATGTCAATTGAAGAGTTAACAAAAAAAATAAGTGAGTTCTTAGAGTTAAAAAATGATCGCTTTTTATCAATAGAAAGTGAATTTTTCACTATTGATATTTCAAAAAATAAAGAATTTGATGAAGAAAAATCAAAAGAGTTTCCAGATGGATTTTTATATTTTCCTTACTTTTTAGATATAGATAGTACCAAAAATACAGAAAAAAAAAGGTATATAAAAATGGTAGGAGATTTAATGCTTTATTTATGGGATAAAAAGTGTCAAATAGTTGTATCTAGTGATTTTGAAGAAGATTTACCTAATAAAGGCGGCTATAATCAACCAATAAATTATTAATCTAAAAAAGATGGCTTACTGTCTATTTGAAGGTATAATCGACGAAAATTATGTATTTCCTACCATTACGATTCAATGCAAAAACCGGAAAATATAGTAAAATAGAGTATACCAATTACGAATGGTACCGAAAGCTTTCTGATTATAATGATAGTTGCCCGATGCAACGAATGGAAATTGTGGCAGAATATCAAGAAGCTGCCGGTCATGGACTTACAGTTTATAAAGTCTATATTAACGGCACCTGCAACGAAGATGCGTCCACTAACTTACAATGGTTGATGTTGCAGGATAGCCTAAAAACGGTCATCGACATTAGCGGAGAACTCATCGACCTGTATGATCTGTATCGCCTCTTCTCTGGCAAAGACCCTCTAACTGTGGCGGTGCAGCTAGCCGCTTAGAAGCCGGACTATGGACTACGTTACTGTTATTACCCACCGGTAAAATTGTCGAAGGCATCAAAGAAATCAAAGCCGGTAACCGCTTATTAAAAGGCATGCTTGAAGGACGCACGTTCAAGTCTGAAAAAGATAATTCTCTAAAACTAAGGTCACAGAAAAAACGACTATTGAACAATCAAAAGAATCCACTTTAATAGCACAGTAGAACATTACTCTGATATATGAAAAAAAAGTTTATCACAGAAAACCATTTCACTATGTTGAATATTTTATAAAGAAGCTCGCAAAGCTTTAGGTTCTTCTTCCATAAAAACACAGAAAGGTTACTTTCTGTCTGTGTCTTTAATAAGTAGCCTGATTTTTACGGCTTATTTGATAGCTTTGATACCCTACTAGTAAGATAGAAATAATAAATAAACCTTGAACAGCTACGATTGGTGAAACAATACTAGCAATTGTAATAATCAAAAGGGCAATTAAAGGAGCTAAACCTACCAGCGCCGTATTTAACATGCCGACAGTCAGCGCCAGTTTTTCTTCAGCCACGATCTGAACCAACCAACCTGAAAGTTTAGGAATGATGGTTCCTACTAAAAAACAAATCGGTAAAATTATCGCTAAAATTCCCCAAATATTATGTGCCAGCAAAACGGGATAAAAGATGCCTGTAGTAATCAGACAAGTAAACAATAAAGTTTCTAAACTAACTTGCTTTAACAGATTCAGTCCAAATAAACCGCCCAGTGCTAAGCCTACTGAAATGGTTGTATTGAGAATAGCAATCGTAAATGGATAAGATTGAATCAGCATCGTTTCATGCTTAACAAGAAATAGTTGAATAAGCGGTACTAAAGAGGAGAGCATGCCATTTAACAAAATAATGGTCGCTAAAATTCCCATTAGCCGGTTTTCGTTTTTTAACATTTGACTATTCTGGCGCAAGCTGTTGAAAAAGCCCGCACTCGGCGCTGCTACATCTGACAATTGATGCTTAAATGCCAGCGTCTGTTGTTTGCGGAAAAAGTTATACATAATAAATGCAGAAATTATAAAAGTTAATGAATTTACCAAGGCCAATTGCCAATAGGTGAAGACTAGTAATAGCGAAGCGCCGATAAATTGAGCCATAATACTAATTGTTTGTGACATGCCTTGAGTAAAACCACTAGCTTTAGCAAATTCCTTTTTGCCAGTTACTTCAACAATTAACGGCTGGCGCAGCCCACTAGCATATGTACCGTAAAAATCAGAGACGATATTTAATACGGCTACACTAATTACTATCACCCAACCTTTTAAATCTGAGATAAATAAAAAGCCGACAAGCATGTACAATGTAGCCCGAATTCCATCAGCAAAAACCAAAGCTTTTCCCCTGTGCTTCGTCCCATCTGCCCAATAGCCAGTCAATGAAGCGAACATCTGTGGAATCAATTCCGAAGCAGTAATTAAACCAATCGCGATTTGTGCTTGGGGCAACGTAGAAACATAGGTCAACATCGCCAAATAAAAAAGCTTATCTCCCGTCATTGAAAAAAAGTTAGCAAGTGCAATTTGTCGAAACCTCTTATTTTTCATAAAAACATCCATCATAGTCCCTCCTTTAGGTTTACTAATACTATAGCAAGTCACTATAATAGAAGTAGAAAACTTTCATATTCGAAAGAAAGGTGGCTTATTCATGAAAATCGGAGCAACATTAAAAAGTTATCGCAAACAAAAAAAATTAACCCAAAAAGAATTTATCCAAGATGTTATTTCTGAGTCTTATTACTCAAAAGTTGAAAATGACCAACATCGAATCACAGCGGAAGATTTATTGCAGCTGTTAACAATTAACAATATTTCTTTCCAAGAATTTGCAAGTCAATTGGATATTTGCCAACAGCCTAGTTCATTCAAAGAGTTAAAAAACAAATTGTACATGATGTTTTTTGATAACCAATTAAACGATTTGGATACATTGAGCATGCAAGCGCAGCAAGATCCAAAATTAACGCCTGACGAAAAAAAACTTTTCCTGACTTTAGCCAATATCGTTTTGAAAAATAAGCATAACGAAACAACCAGCTCCCTCTCGGCTGAAAGTAAAGTTTTTTTAAAGGAAAAAATCATGGCAGATGACAAATGGTCGGACAACTCGCTAGCAATATACGCTAACACCATCCATGCCTATGATTTTGAAGAAAATATCGCTTTTCTGCAGCTACTATTAAAAGAACGCTCACTCCAGCAATTTATTGAACCGCTGACCAAGCGTTCCTTAATCTTTGCTACCATCTTACTTAATTTTGTTTCCATTTGCATCGACCAAAAAGCGCTGCCTTTTACTCAAAAGCCACTACAAATTCTTGATGAGCTTCCTAAAACTCCAGAATATACTTTTTATCGATTGTTAACGGTATTTTTTAAAGAACTAATTCAACGAATGACTATTCCTGGCGTTAGTTCCAACAAATTGGAGACTATCATCAACAGCTTCACTTATATCGGCAGAGAAGACTTCGCTCAGATACTGCGACAAATAATAAAGGATAATTGTTAAATAGTTTTTATCTTCTCCACGTCGAATTAATTGAGCGCTCAGTTACTAACATATATACGCTTAAACGCTTTACTCGGACATCTTTTGTTAATAGAAAGTCGCTTACTTTTACAAGCATTTAGTCAGCCTGGTTTATTTCGATAAACATGTAGAAGTGAGCGGCTTTTACTTTTGTATAACCACATAAAAAAGGAGAAGTACCTCAATAAATCATCCTCTCATTTATTTAACATTGATCTTTATAGAAACCATGAATAGCTAAAACAGTTCATCTTCCTTTATCATTTAGAAAAACCTTTTTAACACCAAACCTCAGCATTCTTTACGATACAAGCAATAAAAGTAAAAAGCTGTAAAGAAGTAGGTAAAGTAAGCTATTTTAAAAATTCATGTTCAAAAAATATATATTAAATATATCAAATAAACTAATTTAGAATTTTTTTATAATATTACAAATATTTTTTTGAAAAGAAAAATAGTTAAATTTATCCTTTGTATAAAAAAAATTTTTTAAACACTAATATATAGTCCTTTATTTATAAACGATCCCTTACATAATTAATGATAAATATATATTTTATTATTCTATATTTTAAAAAGACATATAAGTTTTACTTAAAATATAAAAATGTTGACAAATAGCACTGTTTATAATAAACTTATCATGTAGTTAAAAATTAGGAGGTTTTTAGTATGAAGAAAAAGAAAATAGTTTTTACGCTATTGTCAGTTTTTTGCTGTAGCTTACCTGTTATCTACCTGAAAGGAAATGACAGTAGAGCAACTAATAGGGCTGTGAATGAAACTCAGCAGCAGGAGAAAAAGGAAGCAAAGATGGCAATTCATGCTGATAAGGCTGACGTCTCTTTTAACGAAGCAGTTTTGCAGTCTGATGCTGTGGTTAAAGTGAAAATTTTAGGAAAAGATGCTCATGTTAATGATGAAATAAAAGGCAGCATTCCTAAAACGATCCATAAAGCAAGTGTCTTAGAATCTTATAATGGTAAGTTGAAAATTGGTGATACGATCAAGATTATGCAGGAAGGGAATGAAAGCGTTTTAATCAATGGGATGCCCCTTTTTGAACCTGAGGATACGTTCATATTTATGTTAAGTTCAGCTATGCCAGCAGAGCAGTTTCCCAATACCTATTTTATAAAAAAAGAATATCAGTTATCTAACACAACTTCGCAAGCGCTTGATCTTAATTTAGGTGATGCTAATTTTGAAGATGCAGGTGCCCTTCAAGATAAAGAATTGGAAAAAAAATTAGCTGTTATCTCAGAAGATATGTTTGTTGATGAAGTGAATATACAAGTTATTGACACCCAAAAACTTGTAACATCCATTGAGGAGGTAATTAAAAATGAAAAAAATTAGTGTTCTTTTTTCTATCACTATCTTTGGACTGATTAGCTTATTTTTTACTAGTAACGTAGAAGCTCATCGATTATATCAACCAATTGGTTCTGAAAGTGTGGGCTATATTGTAGGACCTGAGCATCCAGCGAAAAAAGATTTTGATTATGCATTCGAAAGCGGTGTCAGTAACGAAATTATCGATGCTGTAAGAGATGGAGCAGCCCAATGGCGGGGCCTCCACGGAGTGAGAATCGAAGAGAGATCTCAATATAACTCTTCAAATCTTATGAAAGAGTACTATGACCCAAATTCAACTACCATCGCTTATAATGGATTACTTGTAGATCCAACTACTCGCTACTTCATCCAATTCGGTTTAAACTTTAATATGTACCAAATGAATCAATTCTCGACACTAAGAAAACATCAAATTGCTATGCATGAATGGGGACATACTTTTGGGTTGAAAGACTTATATTGGTCTGTAAATATCGATAAAGTAATGTATGGTATTGGAACCAGGATGCAAGCAACTGCTATAACTCAACAAGATTACGAAGGAATGTTCTATGGCGTTCAATAATCTCTTATTCATCGAATAAAGTAGATTTAGAAAACAGCTACGAATACAAATTATTATGCCCCCAGCTAGAATACCTTTTTCAAAGTAACTCTATCTGAGGGGGTTTTTCACAAAAAAATGAACATAAAGTACAAAGGACCATCTAATAGTCACTTACTAAATTAATAAAAAATAACTATTATTATAAATATCTAATCTACAGAGGTTTATACTCAAAAATCTAAAAAATACCTCCAAGTGTTCCCAAAAAGCAGAACACAAAAATACCGATGATAATTGTAATGGTCTTATATCCTTTGGAGTATAGCCAGACACAAAGAAACGTGATTCCTAAAGGTAATAAGCCTGGGAAGATTTGATCAAAAATACTTTGAAGCGTCGTTTCCGCACCACCAATCGTGAATTTCAGTGACGTTTTAAGAGTTACCATAGTCCCAATCATAGCGCCGATAACAGTCAGACCTAAGATCGAGGCACCATATGATAGCTTATCAATCATATGATTATCTTCCGAATCATCAATAAACTTTGTTCCCAATACATAACCATACTTTGCTGCTAGCCACTTAAAAATAAAGTGAAGAGCTGTGTAGATTGAAAAATAAAGTAGCATGCCTAGAATATTCCCTTGTTTAGCAAATGAAATGCCAATCCCAGCAGCAATTACTCGAAACGTACCCCAAAAAAACGAATCGCCGATCCCTGATAAAGGGCCCATCAAACCGGTTTTGATCTTATTGATAGCATTCGTGTCAAAATCAGGATTCTTTGCATTTTCTTCTTCCATGGAAACCGCCAAACTCATCACAAAGGGTGCAATATGAGGAGTAATGTTAAAAGTCTCTGTATGGCGCAACAAAGCAGCATAATAATCGTTATCATTTGGGTAAATTTTTCGTAGCGAGCGTTCAATGCCGTTCATTTGACCATAAGCCATCATTTTGTCAAAGGACCAAGACGACTGCATGAAAAAGGAGCGCCAAAAGATACTTCTGAGTTCTTTTTTTCCTATCAAGTTTTCTTTTGCCATTACAGTTCTTCCCCCTCTTCAAATCTAAGTTTTTGTACGGCCAATAACGCCAAACAAAGCCCTACCACTGCCACTCCGACCACATCCATTTTTAAATACATGACACCAATAAAACCTAAAAAAAGATAGGGCATCAGTGCTTTATTTGCCATCATTCTAATTAATAAAGCTAAACCGACACATGACAAAACACCAGCAGCTACGTCAAAACTATCAAGAACCACTTGAGGAATTAACTTGATAACTGCGTTGATGGTAGAAACACCAAAATAAGTAGCAGCAAATACCAAAAGGGCTGACGGCACGCCTACAATCAGCGGTTGAGCGATGTAGTGATAACGCTGGGCTTTCTTGAAATCATGGTGGGTAAGCGCTGCATCCATTTTATGGTTAAAGTACGTAATAGGCATTGCATAAGCAAAGTTGCGCCACATCTGTAAGAAAATCGATAAGGGCAGCGTCAAAGCAACCGCTGTCCCAACTCCTTGGCCCGATTGAATTGCAATCGCCGTTCCTAAAACGCTGGAAGCATATACTTCAGGCGGCGTAGCACTCCCCACCATAATAGAGCCCATAAACATTGATTCTAAAGTAGCACCGATAATAATGCCGGCTTCCAAGTCTCCTAAAATCAAGCCAACAAACGGTCCGGTAAACAACGGGCGTCCCATCATGGAAGCACCGAATGTATATTCATCAATTGCTGCTAAAAACGCAACAAGTGCAATTAAAAGAGCTGATAGCATAAGTTCCCCTCCTTGTTATCCCTGCAAAGGATCAATTTTTTTATCAGTAGGAACAGCTTGACATTGAACACTTACACCTTCTGCCTGAATTGCTTTTATCAATGTTCGTTCTGCTTCTGTTAAATAGACGGAGCTGGTAACCATTCGTCGCTCGTCAGTTTTTTTCAAATTACCTAAATTGACTTCTTTAATTTCAGGAACTTGCTGAACGATCGCATAAGCGTCTGCCACTGTACCAACGATTAAAAAAACTTGATATTTCTTGATTTTGTCGCCTTTTAAAGTAGTAATCGCTTCTTTGATGCTTTTAACAACAAATTTTGTGCCAGTTGGAGCAGCCATTTTCAACATTTTTTTGCGCAAATTATTGGTAGCGATTTCATCGTTAGCTACTAAAATACAATCTGCTCCTAAGTGATTCGTCCAGGCAAAGGCTACTTGGCCGTGAACAAAACGTTCGTCTATTCGCAATAGTTTAATCACTCGAGTTCCCCCTCTTCATTTTCTGCCAGAAGTTCATTAACAAAAACCATACCTTTTGCCCCACTGTTTATGGCTTGTGAAATCAATTTGCTTGAATCCGGTTCTGTAGATAAGCAGAGTTCTAAGAGCATTGGCAAATTTACCCCACTAACCAAATAAAAATTTTCACGTCCGACCCGTTGGGAAAAAGCGTTAGCTACGCTTCCTCCCAGCAAATCTACAGCCACAATTAATTCGTCTTCCGGATCCAGTTCATCAAACAACATATCTATTTCTTGTTCAATAGTCACTTCATCACTAAGATACGCAGTAATCGCTGAAACTGATTTTTGTGAGCCCAAGATAAATTCTAAAGTATCTTTCAAGCCTTGAGCCATCGTCGAATGAGTCGCAATAATAATCTTTTTCATGAGGTAATACCTTAATATTCAACCGTTCGGTAGTAACGTCGCACATCCAAGGAATGGTTCCGAACCTGTTCAAGATGCGCACTAACTCGCTCCAAAGCAGTTGCCATCACCATAGGCGCTACATATTCACGCATTGTAGCTGCTACACCAGGCAAATCAAAAGCTGCCGTATCAAAAACCGTCACAACTTCACTATACTTGTTCACAAACTTTTCCACGCGATTCACTAATGGCCGCGTTTTGTCTTCTCCTTTTAATAAAACAAAGCTCATGGATTTGTTAGTCATTTCGATAGTCCCATGGAAAAACTCTGCTGCATGAATAGATTTTGTAGCAATCCACTGCATTTCTTCCAAGACACACATAGCATATTCATAAGCAGCACCATAGGTATTTCCAGCTCCTACGAACATATGAAATTCGGTATCTTTATGTTTTTCTGCAAACTGACGTGCTTTTTCATCATTTTGACGTCGAACATCTAACAAAGTAGCAGGCATTGTCTTAAGTGTTTCTATGAATTGTTCGTAGACAGGAAATTCGCCATTGTTTTTCATCAATCGTGCGCCAAGTGCAAAGAATTGTAGCTGAAGTTCTTCTACCAGCGTATCATTGTCTGCATCGTTATCAATCGTATAATCAGCCAGTTCGCCTAACGGTGTTGCTGCATTACCAACAAATGCGATAGTCGTTGCTCCTTGTTGTTTTGCATAATCTACTGCGGCGATAGTTTCTTGCGTAGTTCCGGTTAAAGAAGAGGTGATCATTATTGTCTCTTGGTTTATTTTCTTTGGTTGCGTACAAGCGACTTCAGCTGCAATTTCATGATAGTAATCAATTGTTGAATGGGTGCTTAGCAGATAAGCCAATGGCGCAATCGTAGCGTAAGTTCCACCTGAACCTACTAAGTAAAGATTCTTAAACCCTTTTTGGCTAATGACGTCAGCGACTTGATTAATCTTCTCAATGTTCGCTACAGCTCCTTTTAATACAGACATAAAGCGTTCTTCACTAAAACCTAACATACATAAATCCCTCCAAGTCTTCTTTATAAAGCTCATCTATTTGTAAAATGCCGGCACATTCACAAACCACTTACTATTTTTTATATACCACCTTTGAACATTTTTAATGTACCACTTTAAGAAAACGCTGTCAATGAGTTTAACCACTTTTTATTTTATTTGTACCAAAAAACATTTTTCATGTATAATAAATAAAAACAGATGCCGGAGAGTAAAAGTATGAAGACAGAAGAGTTAATGAAACAATTAATAGAAGCTATTGAAACAGGTACTTATAAGTACACCCAAATGATCCCCTCAGAACGAGAGTTGGTTAGTATGTATGGTATTAATCGATCATCAGTAAAAAAAGCAATTCAACACCTAGTAAATCAAGATTATTTGCTAAAAATTCATGGCAAAGGTACCTTTGTGAAGAAAAACATACATGAACACCTTCAAATTAAATTTCATGGTCTATCGGAATTATTGGAGCGAGAAGCTATCACCCCATCAAATTTAATTTTGGCTTCAGAGATCAAAAAAGCCGGCCATATTGTTGGTCAGTCTTTACAATTGGCTCCACATGAAGATGTTTTTCATTTAGTCCGCTTAAGAAGTGGTGATGGCGTGCCCATTTCGATTGAAGACACGTATATTCCTTTAGCAATCATTCCTGATCTGCAAACCTATGATTTTCAGATTTTTTCATTTTATTCTATTTTAGCTGCACACAACTACCAGATTGACAAAATTTTTCAGACAATTGCTAGTTCAAAAGTGCGCAATAAAGAAGCCCGTTTACTGAAAACCAGCTTAATGCGTCCGGTAGTCAGCTTAACTATTCGCGCCTTTACAACGGAGGAAAAAGCCGTCGAATACACAGAAGTCACCGTTTTACCAGAATATGCGGCCATCTACACTAAAAATTTTCATCGAGGAAAGGAAACGAAAATCTATGCCCAAATTGATTAACTTGTTAGCTTACGATTTGATTGATCAACTCAGTGCTTATATTCAAGACAGCCAGCTCACCCCTGGTGCCAAACTGCCGTCAGAACGAAATCTTGCCGATCGATTTCAAGTCAATCGGACAACACTGCGAGGGGCACTCCAAAAATTGGTGGATAATGGAATCCTGTCTACCCAAAGCAATAGCGGCTATTACTTGATGAAGCCCAAATTTTCCAAGAATGCCTATGCTTTTTTTACTCCTCATGAAGATCCCTCACTAGCCAAGCATCAAATTGAGTTAAAAGAAATTTCATTAAAACCAGCAACACTGAGTTTATTGCTAGATAAAATAACAATAAAAGTGCCAGAACATGCAGCCGCTTATCTTGAATTTATTGATGGCGAAGTTCTTAGTCTCTTTGTGTTCATTCCACTTTTACCGGAAATTATAGAGTTAAAAACAAGCAGTCCCTTTCAAATTTTTCAAGAAACAGATTACCTTCGCTCTCAAGAAATCACACTGTCATTGAACCATGAGCCTTTAAAAAAATGGTTAACACTTGAAGAAGAGGATCTCTTGTTATTTGTTCAAGAAGAAATAACAAAAGACCAACAGCCAGTTGCTCTGGCGCTGGGTTACACGATCAGTAAACGCTGTACAATCCAAGTAGATGTTGCCACTACCCTACAAGCAGCTGAGACTGATAGTTGATAACTGCTTATTAAGAACAATCTTGGAATTATTCAAACAATAGCTTAATAATCAGAGCAAATAGAATACGACTAATAAGCAAAAAAGAACCCCGTCACTTTTCGGCGAAGTAGTAGGGCTTAGTACCTTAAACGCGTTACTATATTATCATTCTCAGCTCTCGTTATTGCTTACAATGTCTCCATTTGATATACGCTTGGGCTAGGTGCTTTAAAACCTGCTTCTAGAATTTGCATGTTGGTTAATGCTTGTTCTTCCGTCACTAAGCGTGGAGCCCCTTGTTTTACAGTTGCGACAACGGCATCGTAAAACTTTCCGTAATCTCCGGTAGGTGTTTGAATTTGCTTTTCAATCCAGTCGCCATTAGCGTTATGATAGTTAACTCGACCATAATACATTACAGAGTCTTCGCCAAAGCCCGGTGTTCCTGGCATAATCCCTGCTTTCAGATCATTTTCTTGTTGATCTTCCCCATATTTGACAAATGAACCCTTGTTGCCATGAACAATAAAGCGAGGATAGCGACTAGCTACCAGACAATTGCTTTTAACTTTAACTTTTAAGCGGTTACTATAATGTAAATCAACATCAAAATAATTATCGACTGCTTCAGGTATTTCGTTATTGCGAATATCATAAACAACTTGCTCTGGCCGTCCAAATAAAGCAATCATCCGATCCATCAAGTGGATGCCTAACCCATAAAATGAGCCTGCTTCTTTAGTGCCGAAAACAGTCATACTGTCGGGACGATAATAGTCAATATGGGATTCTACTTCATTAATTTCTCCTAAAAAGCCTTGCTCAATCACTTGTTTTACAGCTAAATAATCACCATCAAAGCGGCGATTTTGATAAGGCATTACCAAAACCTTTTTTTCTCTTCCTAAAGCAAACAGCTCCTTGGCATGTTCCACTGTATCACAAAACGGTTTTTCAACGATAACTGACTTTCCGGCAGCAATGACTTGCTTAGTCAGCTGATAATGCGTAGCAGGTGGAGTACAGATGGTAATCAATTCAATTTCAGAATCTGCTAAAATTTCTGATATATCCGTTGTAAAATGAACTCCTTTTGCTCGATAAGGCTGTGCCAGCTTTTCATTGATCTGCAAATCAAAAATAGTTTTCACAACAATTGATTCACGTACATTCAGATATGGCAGATGATAACGATTTGCGCTTTTACCAAAACCGATAAAACCCATTGTAAGTGTCATAATAACGCTCCCCTTTCAAAATAATTTTATGTTTGCTAAGGTAGCTTGCTTTTGTATTAACAGTAACGCTTCTTAAAAAAATTTGCTAGTATTTAAAAAGCAAATAATGAATACCCTACTACTTGTCCACTTACTTTAAGCAGCTTAATTTCAGCTAAATAAAGGAACTTTTAATAATAGCTGATTAAACAATGTTTTTACAAGTATAAAGCTTGTAACAGTCGACTAACACTTTCTTACAGTCATCATCACATTCACTTTATCAGCAATCTTACGTATAGAAAAAGGTTGAACCCAACGTCATTAAGGTTTGGGCAATTGGAGAAAAGCCGACCAATCCGCTTTTTATGTTGAGAGGATTTTATAAAACAGCCGAAAATCCTGTCATTTAGCTACTATTTCTTCGTAAAGCGTAGCTGGGACAAAACGAAAAAACCGTTTTGCCCCAGCCATTTTCTTATTTATAAAAAGGTGAGCTAGTTTTAAACCAACGGTGTTCATTTACCTATTTTTGTTGTCAGCGGAGGTTCATCTATTAATACACATTCTGCAAACGATGAAGCAAGTTTGCTAACATCCGTTAACTATGAACCCAGATTTTTTCTTTCAGTTTCTAATGGGTTTAAAGTTTATTGTCTTGCCCAGTTTGATCTCAACTAAATGGCAACAGAAACTATTCAAACAACTCTATCAGCCGAAATTTAAAACACCTACAATTTAGAAGCTGAGCTTCCCTGAAATAGTAAAGTCCTTAAACATCTGAAAAAAATAGAGGTAGATGTACCAAAACTAATTGTGAGAGCGAGCTACAAATAAGTTGGCACCAGAAACTATATGGATAGTATCTCAACACATTATAATTGCTTGGCATTCGTTTCCTTTCAAAAACTCCGGCTATAGCTACACTATATTCTTAAACGAAGAAATTCACAGCCTATATAAATTTTGGAACGTACGGCTAAAACCAAAAAAGACACCTTCCATAATTTGGAAAGTGCCTTGAAACATATAATTGACTGGTACTCGATTTCCTGAGAAATCTCCGTCCCATACTGTATTCGTAAGCGAATAAATTCGCAACGACTCAAGCAATTAACGTTTTGAGAATTGTGAAGCTTTACGAGCTTTTTTAAGACCTGGTTCGATTGCTCGGATTTCGAATGAAGTTCAAAAACCTTTAATAGCAATGGATACAGCATAATTCATATTTCAAAATTTTATTGAGTTTCAAATAATTTAAAATCAATGGTGTCAACTTTTTAATAAAAAACATGCGAGCCGGAATGATTTAAATATACATTAATTATCACCTAACATTAATATTGACTACCCTTTAAACTTCTAATAAGGTTAAATCTGTCTATTCCTCATTTCTAATAACTGCGTATAAACTTGATAAGTCAAATTACTAAACTCTTCGTTTCTATTATTTTGTTTCAAATAATATAAATTTAATAGCAAATAATCCAATTTTCGAAAGCGATCCGAGAAGGCCAATTTTGTATAAAACTTACTTACTGTTTTATTACTAGAATACTTTTCGTTTATAACTATGTTGTAATGGTCGTCTCTTTCAAAAATCTGAGGCAATATTCCATTATCCGGATGTAAAAGCTCATATTCACCATTTACATGGAAATCACCTTTTGCTTGATTACACTTTCTACAAGCAAAAACTAGATTTTCAATGTGGTCAACCGTATTTCCATTTGGAGATTGCTTTTGTTTCTCATTTATATAGTGATCAATTTCAAACATTGCTGTAGGATTTATGCTTGTATTGATTCCACAATAAGCACACTTTAACTCATAAAGTTTTTCAAACTGAGAATAATATAAATTATTTTTTTTGCTTATTTTTTTATAATGAAAACCTCTTTTATTTTCACTTTTCACTCTGCTATCTATTAACGCACATATTTCTTTTTTCCTCTGTTTTAAATCTGTATAGTTAATATGCTCATATTCACATTGCCTATATCCCATCTACTTTTCCTCATTTATTATGGATTTCATATTTTTTTCAATCAGTTCAATAAGCGAATCGATCTTCTCATCAGTTAAATCTTTATAGGATGTACTTCCTTGCATCAATTCATTTATCTTCTCAACAATTAATGACCCTTTATAAGCTTCAGAATTATTTTTTAGCATTTTCAAAATATTCCTCTTATGAAAAATCTCCTCACTATTTTTTCTTAACAATTCCCCTAGATTATTATCATAAAACTGTTTAGGTTCAACTTTTCCTATTGTGGGATCATATTTTTTTATAGTACCATACTTATCCAGCCCATCATTCTGTGAAATTACAATTACTTTTGAGTAAGGATGTGCTGTAGTATAAATCATTTTGAACTCTTCTCCAGAAAATTTCTCATCAACACTTTGATTTTCAAATAATTTTGAATCGATAATTATTATATCTGCAAATTGAACAGAGTCTTTCTCTAATAAAGTTATATAATTTTCATTTGCACTATCAAACTCTACTTCTTTAGTTTGTATTTTTATATCTTCAAAATGCAATTCATGCAAGTATCTAGAAAGCAAGTTATCAAGTTTATCATCAACGTATGTTATGTTAATCTTTTTATCCATTAACTTCCCTACCTCTATCCTATTTTTATATATGCTGATAAATAGAAGCCCTTATCACCTTTAATATCCTCAATCTTTCCATCTAGCTTATTTATCGTATTATTTACCATCCACATACCTAATCCATGTCCCTTTTTTCTTGTACTTTCATGTACTTCCAAAATTTTCATTGGATTAGATAAATATTTTTTATCTAAACCTTTTCCATTGTCTTGATACTCCATAAATATCATTTCCTCATCAGAAAAAATACTTATATTTATCTCTAAAGAATGATTATCTTCATTTTGTTGAATGCTATTCAAAATCAGGTTATCAAAAATCACCATTAACTGGTCATAAGATATTATTACTTTTCCAGAACTATCAACAGTATTTACAAAATTAACCCAATTGTATTGACTCGACCATTTGTCAGTAATCTCATTTAATATTTTTTCCAGACTATATTCATGTTTAGTGAATCTTTCTTTTTCCATTTCTTCAAGAATATTATCTGTCAAATTTAAAATTCTTGAAGTATTGGATTTCAAACTTTCAAGTAATCGAGGAACATTTTTATATAAAGGCATATCTTCATCCAACAATTCTTCCCAATCAACAATTTCTTTTATGGCTTCTTCCAAATCTGTAGGAGTTGCACTTATGCTATTTCTATCATTTCTAATTTCGTGTCCTAATGAACTAATTTTCAATTGAGATGTTGCTAATACATTTAAGAGTTGAGATTCATATCTAGATTTTTCCTCTATTTCCTTTTTTTCTCTTTCGATATTTTTTTCTCATTTTCTCTTCTATCAAATTCTGTAATTACTTTATCTATATCTTCTTCAGTTAAATTTTTAGCACTTTTAAAATTACTCCTTAGTTCATTTAAAATTTTTACAGCTTCTTCTGTCTCTTCTGTCTCTTCAGCATCCTTCTCTAAATTGGCTTTCTTATGTTCGTTTATACTTCTGATTATAGTTTGTCTAAAGTACTCAAGTTCACTAATTCCTTCCAGAATTATTTTTTTAAATACCTCAAAATGAATATTTTCAACTATTCCTTGTCTGTTAGACAAATCCTCTATACAACGATTCTTTTCTTTATCAATTTCTACATACCCAGAAATTTGATTAGCTCTAACTCGCCAATTTCCAGTTGGATGAGTTGCTGCTGCCGGAGAATTCGATGATCGCTTTGAAAAACCTAGCCAATCATTTCTTCCCTCAAAGGAATCGATCCCAAAAGCATTTCTATATAGGATTACACCAGTCTTATACCTAGATAAAAGTACTTTATGCTTATATTCAAACCATTCATAATCACCTTTTGTTACACTATTTAAACTAAAATAAAATTGACCACTAAAATTTCCCAATTCTCTTAAAATCTGTTTAATTTCATTTTCTGTAATACTTTGTTCCTCAACATAATTCGTTTCATCATTAACCTTCTTATCTTCTTCAATCAATTTCTCAATAGATTTAGCTAAAGCATCATACATGTTTAATTGTTTATTGTATTCTTTTACAAAAGGAGACTTTGTAATATCAAAAACAACATCATTAAACTCATCAGATTCTATTTTGCATTTTAACAAATAATTTTCAGAATCATAAGAAATAGTTAAACTAGTAACATAATTTTCTCCTATAATTGGACTATCCCAAATTCTTTTTACAGTTCCTTTTTCACTTTCAAACTCTATTTCAATGTTCATTCTTGTATCATTGTATATTTTAGATAAATAATTTTTCAAAGGTTGCACTGACCTTCTATTCCATCTATCACGCAACCTTTTTATTACAAATTTAGTTCCTTTAGAAGTATTCTTTTCATTATTAATTAAAAAAGATCTTTCCCAGTTAGTACTCCATACTACACTTACATCATCAACCTTTTTAGTTATCATTTCAACTTCTTCACCAAGGCGAGACAAAGCAAATCTACCTATCCCCTTAGAACCAGCGTATATTCTATTAGTTTTTTCATCATAATACCCTCTTGTACTCTTCCCCACATGCATCCATGCATTTTTTATATCTGCCTCATTCATACCAGTTCCATCATCGATGATAGTTAGTTTAACTCCATTTTTCGTATTTTGAAAAATAATACTTAGATTGTCTGCACCAGCATCATAAGCATTTTTTACTAATTCTAATACAGCAGATTCTTTATTAGAAAAGTTTTGCCGACCAAGCACTTCTGCTAACACTCTGTCTTCAACTATATAATTAAGTTCTTCTTTTGATTGCATTTAATCCCCTCCTTTTTTAGTCTGCGAAGAATGCATTACATCTCTTTACAATAACCTTCCCTGTAAGTTTGTTACTATTGATCTTGGAATTTGTATGAGTTTTAAATCTGTTGAACTAATGCTTTTGTATCCAGCAGCATAATTTTTTGAGGTGATAGTAAGATAGTTGCGTACTACCTCTGAATTAAGATAGCTCAAAAGTTGTTCCAAATCAGTTTCCAAATAATCTTCATTAAGTCGGATTGATAATCCAGATAAAAGAAAACCCTTACTAACTATTTTAAACGCCTCATTTTCTAATGAAGCAACTTTTGGAATTATAATTTTTTTGTCATTATAGCAAGTAAATCCTTGAGTTCTTCCAAAAAATATTCCGTACTTTTTTTGATATTCCTGACTTAATTGAGATAATAAATATTTATAAATTTCAGGATATTGATTTGCAATATTGCCGTTTTGTATATATAGAGTTTTGGATTTATTAGATAAAGAATATGGAAAAATCACATAATTTTTTTCTTCAGAATTAGAAGCCCTTATAACCTTTTTTACTCCATCAATTTCACTAGTAAATACCTCTCCATTTTTTTCAAATATTAAAAATCTATCGTTTTCTTCAATTATTTCATTCTTATTAATTACAAAGACCTTATCTTGTAAGGTTGCAAGTCCGTTCCTTATTTCTGCTATATTTCCAAGACTAATATATCCTTCTATATTTATCATTAGAAAATCATGACTATAAATTTTATATTTATTTTTTTCTATTAAATCTTTGTAAGTTAAATTAATCATTGTATTGTTCTCATCATTTTGAACTTTTAAATTGGTATTACCTTTTGAAAAAACAGTTATTGCAGTATATGTATTAGCACCTTCAAAAAGCATCTTATCTTTATAGTCAATAATCGTCTCAATTAATGAGTTATCGACGAATTCTTTCATCATTGCTTCTCCACTTCTTGCTTTAATATAACTATTTGGAGTAATGTAAACCATTTTCCCTTTTCTATTCCATAAATCCAACCCTATCTCAAAAAAATAATAATATAAGTCAAAATTATACTTAGAACAAAAAATACTTTCATTTTTTAACGCATGTATTGTTCTTTCATCCATATTATGTCTTGAAACATATGGAGGATTACTGATTACAAAATCAAATGTACCAAATTTATTTATAAGCGAATACCTATTCAAAGCATCAAATTTTTTGATATTCCAATTAATTTTTATATCATGAATATAGCATTTACAAATGTTATCCAATTTTTCTATACATTTTTCAATTGCATCTTCTCTTATGTCAAATGCAACTATATTATTTTCTAAAAAATTAATAAGTTCATTTTTTTCTCTATCCTTATTAAAAGAAAGATATCTTTCAACGATTATTGATAAAATATGACCTTCACCTACAGCAGGTTCAATTAAAGTGAATCTTTCCAAGTAATTTATGTCAAGTAAATAAATCATTTTTTCAGCCAATTGCTTATCTGTATAAAAAATGCCGTTCTTCTTTATAAATTTATATTTCTCATCCACAAAATTTATTCTCCTTTAGAAAATCAATTTTTTTAAATTATTTTGATAATAATATTAATCTAATCAAACAACTAAATAGTTTTATAAAAAACATCCCGCTACACAAAAAATATCTTTTTGTATAAATGGTAACACCTTTTCCAAAATTAAGAAATATGAAATCTATCTATTACAACTTAAATGTGTTAAAACAAAGAGTCTGGAAAACCCATATAGGCATTCGTTCCAGACTCTTTGTTAATTATCTAAAACACCATTTGCTCGTTCAATCAACGAAACAAATTGCAAAACACTTTCCATTTGTTCATCTGTTAAACCACCTAATTTGAATGGCAAGTCATCAGATATTCCGAGTAAATAGTCTGAAGAGGTGTCTAATATCTCACAAATTTTCACAAGTGTTTCAATTGAAGGATAAGATAGTCCTTGTTCATATGCCGATATAGTGCCTTTACTGACATTTAACCTTTTCGATAAATCTAATTGCGTAAGACGTTTTGATTTGCGAATCGCTTTCAATTTTTCACCAAAAAAATCTAGAGTCATAAATTTTCACCTTCTCATTTTAGAATATCAAAAGTACATACCAGAATTAATAGCACTAAATACATGTAATATTGATAAAAATGTAGATTTATGCTAGTATTGTCTATATAAACTATTGTCAAAACTAATAATCATAAAAATAGGAGAAGAAGACGATGGAAAAAAATGAAGAAAAAGAGAGTACGGGAAGTAAAGAAAATATCCATGTTGTAAAGGCAAAGAACATTTATACATCTATTCAAGAACATTTAAAACCTGAGTATCGCAAACAATATAATGTCCGACGATTTATTAGCTGCATTTTACTGTTCATGATTCTTCGATATTCCCAATCAACCTACAACGATAACTTAATCAGTATCAATAGTGTCATACCATTGATTTATTCCGTTATTGCTTTTGTTTTTTGGCATTATGCATTTTGGAGTTATCAAGGCGGCATAATAGACAACTTTTCAAAAAGTATTATCTATTTTGGCTCTATTTGGAGTTTAATTTGGAAAATCATTGTACAAAATATTATTATTCTTATTTGGATTGCCTTTATAGCGCCAGTCAGTGGAATTAAAACGTGGAGAAAAGCATTAAAACATAACAAAGCTCTGTTTGTTGACAACAATCAAAATGACGTATGGAAATAAGGAGATAATAATGAAAAAGAGAATAACTATTGGAATAATAAGTGTACTGGGGTTATTTGCATTTTCAGCATGTAGCTCTAACACTTTGGAAGGCGATTATACAACAGAAATAAATCTTTTATTCACAGAAACAACGAATACATTGACTTTTAAAGGGAATACTGTTACAGAGAAACAAGATGGTGAAGTTACTAATGAAGGTACTTATACGATTTCTGATAATCAACTTGAAATAAAACTTAATGAATATAGTATAAAAGCTGAATTATCAGATGATAAGAAATCTTTTATTATTAATTCATCCGATGTTCTTGGAGGCATAGGTAAAGGTTTGGAATATACTAAAGAAGAAAAGTAAACTGTCTTATAACAAACTGTATTATACAAACATACTAATAGATAAAAAAACTGGCTTGCCAAAATTTGGTAAGCCAGTTTTGTATTTATATGTACAGTAGTTTACAGATGGCTACACTCCGCCCTTTTTGCATACGCAAAAAGACCAATCGGGGAAACACCCCGAACCCCATCTAATTCATAAATTAAAATTTTTTTAATCAATCTTCGGGCTTAGTTTAGTGAAAATTCGGTAGTTTGTCAAGTCATTTATACTTTTTTATGAAAATTACAAGATTTCGCTTAACAAAATAAAACTCTTAGAGGCAAAGAAAGGATGATGCTTTATGCTCTAGGCAGTGTTACACCTCAGAAAATTTTACAGAAACTCAAAAAAAAAAAACGAAAGTTGGAATTTAATATGTTTAAAATGAAAAAATCTGGTTACAACGAAGCACTGGCAAATGAAGCAATTAACGGACAAAATATCTACATTGTCGGACGTGAACTAACTGCTCAACGAAAATATGTGGATAATAGCCCAACCGATGAAATCACAGGCTATCAAGTTTGGTGTGCTACTGATACAAACAATCCATTTAAAGTAAAGTTTTCTGCTGAAGACAAACCATCACTGGAAGAATTTCAGATTGGTGATATCGTTAATTTCGAGAAGCTAGAAGCAATTGACGTAAACGGAAATATCTACTTCCGTGCAAAAAAAATTAAGAAAGCGAAGTAAAAAAAATGAACAGTAATATCAAAAAAACTTGTCCAGTTCAGCTGGACAAGTTTTTACTACAAAACCTAAACAATGCTTTAGATATCAATGGTGAAACAAGCTATACAAATTCATTTTTAATCCGCCTTGTAAAAGAGGATTTAGGTTTTTTCTTTATTCCAAACCTTCCAGTTTCCTATCCATTAGATAGCAACTTGTATTTCCAAGTTGCTTCCATTGCTTCTGGCATCTTGTACCCCTACAAAACGCTGTTGTTGCAAAATAACGCTTATTTTGTCGATGACCCTAATACAGCTCGCGCATTGTTCTTTCCGTGGTTAGATGGTATACCAACACGATTAATTGTTGATAACATTGAGCAATTCATCCAAAAAAATGTAAATTAACAAAATATTCCCATTATGAAAAATAATGTTTCACTTAATATGGATGATGTTGTTCATTTGGCAATCAGTGGTTCTAGTGGGTCAGTCAAATCTATGTTTGTAGAATACCTCATTCGAGCTATCCATTCTTTCACACATGATATTGTTTTGATTGATCCTAAGATGGCAGATATCTATATTCTAGGTAAAGAACTTAGCTTAGAGGTTCATTTACCATATCACGGTTCCAATTTGAACAGCTTTATTACCGAAGTTAACGAGGTCTTAGGACAAGTGATAGATAAGATATATAAGCGTCAGCAAATCTTACTAGATACACCAACAACGAACTTTGAAAGATGTTATATCGTAATAGATGAATTACTTGCGCTTGTCCAAGGAAGTTCAAAGCAAGCTAGAGATACGTTTTCTCAACTCCTTGGAACAATTGCATTACTAGGTCGCGCTACCAATGTCTCACTGATTCTTGTTTCACAGAGATTTGACGCCGTTGCTTTTGTTGGAAATACTGCCGTCCGTGAACAAATCAATTGCTCGATTATACTTGGAGAAATTAACACAAACACAACACAATTCTTACTTCCAAATGCGCATATTGATAATATCGTTGTTCCTAGTGGAATTGGAACAGGAATTATCAAGTTTAACGATGGAAAACACAACAATCAAATTATGCCCCTACTGACACCAACCTATAGAAAGGCGGGCTCTCGCTCTTGATAAACAAATTTAATATCTATAAACTCTTACTTGCTCTATCCACTATTTGCAGCTTACTAGCTGCTGTAATGATGCTTGTTGTTTACTTAACTGAAAATCCAGCAAATAATATTTTAAACACAAAAGTTTTATATTTCATTTTAAAATGTGATCTGTTATTCATTTTAGCAGCTACTCTCCTTATCACAGCAGAAATTATCTATAGAGTAAGTACTGGTGATTCTGTAAAAAATATCTATAAATCTTATGAAGCAACTTATCTAATCCGAAAATTTGTCTACATTGAAGAAAATAGAATAACTCAATCACAAGACACAAAAAATCGAACAGATAAAATTATCCGGAAAGCAAATCTTGCTATCAATACTCTAGTAGTCAATTTTAAAAATGATATAGCAATTATGAAAGTAAAATTGCCATTCAGTAATGAAAGTAGAAAGTTGATTGAAGATAATTTCCCCGATATAAAAGAAGAGATGAATAATTTAGACGAAAGTTTCTTGTTTAATGATATTACACGAAAAAAAAGACGAGAATATCAGTCAACAGCCAAAAAAATTAAAAAATAGGAGCTTAGACGGCACTGTCGAAGACAGAGAGCCGTCTAAGCTCCTATAAATGTATATATGAACTGGCGTATTGTAATACGCCAGTTCCACTTTTATAAACGGAGGTATATAAGATGAAAAGAAAGCAATTTATAGTGGATGTTGACGAGTTCACTCTTATACTAATAATCCTCGAATCTGATATTGAAGAGCTTTGGACTGAAGAAGCTAATAGAATTATTTCCGAATTTGAAACTCTTTCTAGAATCCCATTTCTTTTTGGCGACCGTAAAGAATCCTACAACAAAATTTCAGGATATGATACCTCCTATGAGTACGGAGAGAACAACTTCTATTTTTCAATATCCTTTCACTCCGCCCACCCTAGAATGGGAATAGCAGTTAAATTTTCTGCAACCTCTTGGAGATATTATAGAGTATGGTATAAAGAAAATCTTGATGAAGAAACAGATGTTTACCTATTTTTGAGTTCCATCCAGTCGAACCTATACGAAACCAGATTATCCAGAATTGATTTGACTGTGGATTTCATTAACTATGATTTCAACACAAATGAAATTTATAAAACATTGACAACAGACGCTGTCATCATCAAAAATTCCAAAGAGAGAAACAATAATTCTAAAATAAGTGCTATTGTCGTTGATAATATAGCTTCAACTATCTATATCGGTAGCAGAGGTAGAAATGTAAAATCACTTTTAAGAATATATGATAAGCGCCTAGAACAAATTCAAAACTGGGGAATATATCACGAAATAGCCAGCAATTCAGAATCATGGGTTAGATTTGAAATGGTCGTAAAGGGAAAGTACAGTCACGAGCTAACAAAGGCTATTATGAAAATCAAAAACGAACAAGACTTTAAAACATTAATCTTATCTGCTATGACTGATAGATATAGATTTTTAGACGTAAAAACAAATGAATTAACCTCATATTCCTCTGAAATGATATCTGCATTATCCGCTAAATCCCTTGAATTCAATACTCCTTCTCCGAGAAACAATAGTTTATTTAGTTCTATCAACCACATAATTAAAGGTTCTGGCTTGTTTCCTACTTTATATAAAATACAAGATATTTGGGGAATAGATGGTTTGAAAGACTTCTGGATTTTTTTAGACAAAAGATACACATTATATAGACCAAATGATGATGTAAATATTTGGTTAAAAAAGAATAAGAATGAATACCTTGCACAAGGCACACCATTCCCCTCAAAAATAGAACAAATTCTAAAACTAGAACAAAAAGAACAAGACAAAAACTAAAAAGTAGTGGATTTATACCCGCTACTTTTTATTACAACAAACCAGAAAGAGGAACGCCTAATGAACGAACTTAAAATTCTACTAAGTGAAGATCAGTTACTCAGCATTAAACATCAGCTTTCCACATTGATTCTCACTGAGATTGAGAACACAAGAAAGCAAGTCAACCTTAACTTTAGATATATGAATAAAAAACAAACCTGTAGTTATCTACAGATTTCTAATAACACATTGGATTCTTGGATTAAACAAGGATTCCCTTTTATCAAAATCAATGGTTCCACTCGTTTCGATAAAATCGCCATTGACAAATGGTTAAACCAGCTAGAAAAATCATCTTAGAGTTTGTATAATCAAATCATAGTATTTGGTTTCGGCTCGCATTTTTGGAGGTAAATACTATGTCAATTTCAAAAACTGCAAATAATACGTATAGATTAAGGCTTTATTACCCTCAAGACATTCAAGAATTATTGGGGGTAGAAAAGCTTTACTCAAAAACATTCAAAACAAAAAAGGAGGCAAATGAAGCACAGGTTGATTTCTATGCCAAAATCAAAGAAGTGCGTGAAAACAAAAATAAAAATGCTTTTGAATTAGGCGGCGAAGCCTTATTTAAAGATTTTTACAAGGATGTCTGGCTCGATGCTTACACGTCTGGACTTACTTCAACAAACACCAACCCGCCAACAACTGTAACAGTTAGCAATACCAAAGATGTATTTAGACTTCATATTCTACCAATGTTTGGCAGATATACCTTAAATTATCTCAATCAAAATAAAGCACTGGTTTTACAACTCATGACAAAAAAGGCTGCTGAATATGCAAACTTTAAAACATTAAGAAGTTATGTAAATTCGATTTTTGACTGGGCTGAAGAATTAGAATACATTGAGCGGAACAAGCTTGAAAAGTCCTTAAAACGCATTAAAGCAACCAAAAAGAACCAATTAAGGCAAGCTAGAAAAGAAGAAGATTTATATTTGTCATTTGAACAATTACAGGAGTGGCTTATCACTGTTCATGAAGATTGGCAAAATGAACTTCTATCCTTTCAAGACTATCTTCTTTTCCAGACAACCTTTTTCTTATCTGATCGAAAATCTGAAACTTATGCCTTAAAATGGAAGCACATTGATTTTTCAAAATCACAAATTTCTATTGGCAAAGCATTAGATAAGTTTGGTAACGAAAAAACACAAAGGGAAACAAGACGACAATTTTTCATATCCCTGTTGAGCTGAAAGAATTATTACTTGAATGGAAAAATCAACAGCAATCCGAACTCGCTCAATTCGGTAACAAACAATCAGATGAACAACTTGTTTTCACGTATATTGATCGCAAAGGTAATATCAATCAACCACTTCATACCGACTACCTAAATTATCGTATGAAATCGATTGAACGCAGGCATAAACACTTAGCACATGCAACACCTCATAAATTGAGGCACACTGGAGCAACTTTAGCTAGACAGTCTGGCATTTCTTTAGAGCAGATTTCAGAAGCGCTCACACATAGCGATACCACAATTACAAAAACTTATGTAAACACACCAAACGTCATAAAAATGCCCGTTGGTGAGATTGCTTATCGCAAATTAGCTCAAAATGGTACTGTCTTGAATGGTGTCAATAGTGGTGTCAACAATGAAAAAAGACGCTTCACAAACTGAATTGTGAAACGTCTTGAACGTTGATATATAAGAAATATTAACGTTTAGAGAACTGTGAAGCTTTACGGGCTTTCTTAAGACCTGGTTTTTTACGTTCAACCATACGTGCGTCACGTGTTAGTAAGCCTGCACGTTTTAGAGCTGAGCGGAAGTCTGGGTCTACTTGTAGCAATGCACGAGCGATTCCATGACGGATTGCTCCTGATTGTCCAGCGTAGCCACCACCATTTACGTTTACGATCACGTCATAAGCGCCTTTTGTTTCAGTTACGCCAAATGGTTGGTTGATCACTTCACGCAAGTCAGCGTGTGGAATATATTCTTCAACGTCTTTTTTATTTACAGTAATTTTTCCAGTTCCTGGTACTAAGCGTACGCGGGCAACTGCGTTTTTACGACGGCCTGTGCCGATATATTGAACTTGTGCCAATGAATTTCCCTCCTTAAATTAAGTTCGTGATATCTAATACTTCTGGTTTTTGTGCAGCGTGTGGATGTTCAGCTCCACCGTATACGTTCAATTTTGTAAATTGTTGACGTCCTAAAGTGTTTTTAGGAAGCATGCCCTTTACAGAAGTTTCGATAAGACGGCGAGAATTTTTGTCGCGTAATTCACCAGCAGTTACAGATTTTAATCCACCTGGATACATTGAATGACGGTAGTAAATTTTATCTGTTGCTTTTTTACCTGTTAATTTTACTTTATCAGCATTAATTACGATTACGAAATCTCCAGTGTCCACATGTGGTGTGAATGTTGGTTTATTTTTTCCACGTAGTACAGAAGCAACGATTGTTGATAGACGTCCCAAAGGAACATCGGTTGCATCTACTACGTACCATTTACGTTCTACTTCGCCAGTTTTGGCCATATATGTTGTACGCACGTTTCTTTCCTCCAATTTTCTTTTCGATGTTTGACATACACTTGAGTTTCCGGGGCTCATCGTGGGGCAAACAATACCATTTAACATAATACCTTTAATTGAGGATAAAGTCAATGGATTTTACAGGGTTTCCCACTTTTTCTAAGGCTTTTTTCTCAAGAAAAATTAAGTCCTTTTTCTCATTACATAACTAAGTAATTCTGCATAATAATTATTACGCAATCCCAGCGCAATTCTGCTAACGCCGAATAAATATGTTCTCTTCTTGTATTTTAAAACGGCAATCTACTGGCATTGCTTTCAATCCTTAAAGAGTTGCCATTAGCATATGACAAAGATTTATAAGAAGATAAGGAAAAGAATGAACGTTTGATAGCGATGAACCATTTTTAGCCAGCTTAAGGATTATAATCAGCATGTTAGCAACATTGACTGTAAAAACAGCCGCAATAGCTGTCATTATTAAAAAAAAATTTTTCATTATCAGTGAATTAGCCTAACTATCTTGCTAACAAAGGCTGCCCTTTTTGGAATTATCGGTAAACTTATTTTAGACTATATCAAAAGAGGGATATTTTAAGATATCCCTCTAGAAAATACCAAGTGCTTTCCTCTCTAATTGAACTGAATATTTTCAAGCTTTAATTACAAAAACGGTGGTTGCCAAATGCCCATCTTATAACGGAACTGACTTCAAATAAGTAAACGCAGCACTTAAACAGCGCAAAATAGGGTTTAACAAAAAACTGGTAAAAGCAGCAGTTGCTTTTACCAGTTCACTAATGTGCTATTAATAAGTTTTAGTACGTGAATTCGCATCAATACCAGGCGCTTTGCCAAGTTTTGCTTGTAACATCCAAATATTTTTTTCAATTTCAGTCTTATTAGCGATAAAGATGTCTTGGGTGCAATCATCGCCTTCTTCACCGGATACTTCGATACCTTTTTGGTAAAGGTTAGCCAAGTAGCGGTATCCTTCAACTAATTTTGCCATTCGTTCAGGAATCGTACGGTTCCAGTTGCCAATTTCATCTTCAATTCCGGTATGATCAGCAAATTCTTGTAAAGTAGAGTAAGGGGAGCCGTCCAAAGTAATTAAACGTTCTGAAACAACGTCTAATTGATCATTGATTTGATCCATGTACTCATCCATCTTTGGATGTAGCGTTAAAAATTCTTCACCGCGCATATACCAGTGTGTTTGGTGAATTACAACTGAAAATTGACTTAAGTCTGCAACTAGTTGGTTTAATACTTCTTTGGTTTGTTCAAATTTCATTAAAGATCATCCTCCTAAATTTATTTGTCCACAATAAAATTGTAATACGTTTGAGAGGAAAAGTACACTAAAATCGTTTCTTGTATTTAAAGTAGTTTTCTTTTTATAATTATTATAAATTAAAAGCGATTTTTTATAAAGTTGTTCTATCCAACCATTCTTTTAATGTGGCCAGCTGATAATAGCTGGTAGCTAGTTGTTGCTGCGTACTAATAAAAAGAGGATACATTTGCTGATAGACTACGCTATTTTTGTTGATGGGCATCGTGCATCCTTTTATGGTAATCTTACGGACAGCTTGTGTTAATGATTCAACAGAATTCAAAGCCTGCCAACCCAATAAGACAGCTCCAAGCGCCGAAGCTTCTGTACTTTCCGTAAACACTAAAGTTTTCCCCAAGACATCGGCCATTATTTGCGCAAAAACGGGTGAGCCTGAAAAACCCCCTGAAGCATAAATCTCGTCAATAGGCCCATTTAATTCTTCTAATCCTTGCAGAATCCGTTTGATATTAAAACAAATCCCTTCAATCACTGATCGAACCATAGTTGCTTCATTATGAATCCGACTTAAGCCTAAAAAACTCCCCGATGCTTGTGCTTCCCAAAGCGGTGCTCGCTCACCAAGTAAATAAGGCTGAAATAGCAAGCCCTGCGCTCCCGGTGCAACTTGAGCCACCTTACTCAATACGGCTGTGTAGGGATTTTCACCTGCTTTTATAGCTTGGGTTTGCTCTTTTTTCAAAAAATTTTGGCAAGCCCAATCAAAAATTCCAGCGCCATTACTCGTAGCACCACCGATCACCCAATGCCGGCGATCTAAAACATAACAAAATGTTTCCGCTGATGGATGAAGGTACGGCTGTGAAGCTATGTAACGCACAGCACCACTTGTACCGACTGTTAGGGTAGCTGTATCTACATCAATAGCACCTAATCCTAAGCTAGATAACGGACCATCTGCTCCGCCCAGTATGAAGCTTACTGTCGCAGGAAGCCCTAATTTTTGAGTCCACTCTAAATTAATTTGTGTATATCGAAAAGTAGGTGGTGCCAACTTTGGCAGTTGTGTTGGTGCTATATTTAATTCAGCTAAAGCAAACTCATCCCAAGTAAAATTATGAATATTAAAATATCCCGTTCCAGATGCGCTACTGTAATCTGTGCGATACTCGCCAAAAAAACGAAAAAAAAGATACTCCTTGACTCCGATAAATTTTACTGCTCGCTCATAAAGTGCTGGTTGCTCCTTTTTTAGCCAATTCAATTTATGGAAAGGGGCCATCGGGTGCATAGGAACTCCGGTCGCTTGATATAAATGCTGGCCTTTACTCGTATTTTTTAGCGCTTGCGCATATGAGGCAGCACGATTATCTGCCCAGGTAAGAACGCGCGTCAAAGGCTGATTATTTTCATCCATTAAAAGCAAGCTATGCATCGCACAAGCAAAGGAAACCAATTCAATTTCATAATTAGATAACCCGCCCGCCACTTGGCGAATACAAGTCACAACTGCTTGGAACAACACTTCGATCTCTTGTTCAGCCATTCCTGGAGCGGTTTGTAGCAAAGGGTAGCTAACATAAGCTGTAGTGAGAACTTTCCCTGATCGGTTAAATCCCACCGCTTTAGTTTGAGTTGTTCCAATATCAACACCAATTGCAGCTTTTTCCATCGTATCGCCTCTTTTTTATGGTTATTTTGTCATCTTAAGTAAAAAAACTCAAAGAAAAATTAGATACCCGCCTTTTCGGGCGTACCTTAATTGTGAGGAGGTAATTTATGTTGATTGTTTTGCTGTTTATTTGTGGGAGCTGCCTTGGTTCGCTGCTTTGTTTAATTGCCGAAAGGCTGCCTACTTATCGTTCCTTGCTTGCTCCGAGATCTCACTGTTTGTCCTGTCAACAATCACTGCGTTTCTATGAGTTGATTCCAATCATTTCTATTGTAATACAAAAGTTTCAGTGTCGCTATTGTCATAATCGAATTCCGGTTAGTTATTTTTTTGCAGAAGTTTTCACTGGAGTTGTTACAGTCAATGTCTTTATTCACGGATATTCTCTAACAGCATTATATTATTGGTTGCTGATTATGAGTGGCTTTACTTTAGCATTAGCAGATTATTGGTTTTTTATCGTTGAAGGAAAAATTTTGTATCCAGCCTTTATGAGTATTTTTCTTTTACATGGTTACTTAAATCAACCATTTCATCTACTTTCCAGCTGTTTGTTATCTTCCCTTCTTCTTAGTGCCGTATATTTTTTTCCTGAAGCAATTGGTTTAGGCGATGTACTGTTAGTAGGGTTGTGGAGCTTTTTATTTGATTGGTCGGAAATGATGCTACTGTTATTTACTGCTAGTACCAGTGGACTTCTTTTTTTACAGCTGGCTTTTTTCTTACGACAAAAAATATGGAGAAAAATTCCTTTTGTTCCTTTTCTTTTTTTCGGCTTGCTCGTTTGTCTTTATCTACGTTAAAAAGCTGAAACACAAAAAACAGTGAAGCTCATAACCAGCGTTGAACGATGGTACTCCTTGGTTCATCAGATACGATATTCACTGTCTTCAAATTTTGGTTTTGTTCTAGTTATATACTTAAAACAACTATTATTCTCTTTGCTCTTTGTTTACTATTCGGCGTTAAAATTATTTACTGCCAATTTTTCCGTAAAAAGGATGCGCGACCAGAACCTTCTCGATAAAGGTTGTAGTGTACAGCATGTTTCTTATAGTAATCCTGATGATAATCCTCAGCTGGATAGAAGGGTTGTGCCGGTTCAATTTGGGTGACAACAGGCTGTGTAAAGCGGCCACTGGCTTGAAGCGCTGCTTTAGACTGTTCAGCAATCACTTTTTGTTCCGACGTTTTATAAAAAATTACCGGACGATAGGAATCGCCACGATCGGCAAATTGGCCTAAGGCGTCAGTTGGATCCGTTTGTTGCCAATAAATTTCCACTAATTGTTTATATGAAATAACTTTCGGATCGTAAGTAATCGCAACTGCTTCTGTATGGCCAGTAGTTCCCGTAGTAACTTGTTCATAAGTTGGATTTGGCACATGTCCGCCAGTATAGCCAGAAACAACGGAGTGTATGCCCGGCAGCGTGTCAAAAGGTTTTACCATACACCAGAAACAGCCACCAGCAAAGATCGCTTGTTCATATTGTTCTGTCATTGTTATTCCCCCTGTTCTAGCTTCATCATAACCAATTTTAGAGAATAAGCAATTACTGTGCTTGAAAGGATAGGGAAATACCAGTGGTAACAATTATTTTTTCATGATCATAGCAATTGCTTGTTCAACTTTCTTTTGTTGTTCTTCATTATCAGCTACTGGCTGTTCGAAACAATTACGCAAATTTTCTGCAACAATAAGGCCCATTGCTTTATCAATGCTGGACCGAACCGCACTTAGTTGCATCATCACATCAGCACAGTCTTTACCTTCGGTAATCATTCGTTGCACGCCACGTAATTGTCCTTCTGACCGTTTTAAGCGATCCATAATTTTTTTTTCACAATTTTTCATGAACAATCTCTCCTTTCCAAGTAGATATGCCGCCCATTACATTAGTAACAGCCAATTTTTCTTTATCAGCCAAATAGGCGCAGGCTTGTGCCGAACGACCGCCTGACTGGCAGACTATATAATAATTAGTTGCCTTATTTAAAGAGTTAGCGTTTTCCGTCAGTATACTGAGTGGGAGATTTTTTGCGCCAACGATATGACCATTATCATACTCATCTGCTTCACGAACATCGATAATCGCTATTGATTCACGTTTTGATTTTTGGTAAAATTCATCCATACTTATTGATTGATACATGTTACGATTTCCTCCGGTTTCACTATTTGATAAAGCGCAAAAGCACCATCTAAATTTTTCACTTTATAGCCAGCTTGTTTCAATATCCATTCACCAATGTAGCTTCTTAACCCGCTGTGACAACTAATAATATAATTTTTTTCTTTATTCAATTCATTGAGACGTTCTCTTAATTGAGGCAGCGGGATCCAAAAGCTTTCTTTAAAGCGGCCTTGAGCAAGTTCGTCTTCGGTCCTAACATCTAGCAAAATGGTCCCTGTTGCTAAATAGTCTGACAGTTCATAGCATTGAATAGACTCACTAATACCTTCTACCAAATTCAAAACTGCATATCCAGCCAAGTTTACTATATCTTTGACCGAACCAAAAGGCGGTGCATAGGCGAACTCTAGCTCAGGCAAATCCGTTACAGTTATCCCGCCTTTGATCGCAGTAGCAAGAATATCAATTCGTTTATCAACGCCTTTTTCTCCAACGGCTTGTGCACCATATATTTTTCCAGTTTTCGGATGAAAAATCAACTTCAATAAAATCATAGTGGCCTTAGGATAATAACTTGCATGGTCCTTGCCGGAAATGTGAACGACTTCATAAGAGTGTCCTTTTACTTTCACTTGTTGTTCACTAAGTCCTGTCGCAGCAGCCGTCAGACGGAAAGTTCTAACGATCGCCGTACCGATACTGCCTTGATTTTTTCTTGGCAAGCCTGCGATCACATCGGCGACTTGTCGACCTTGACGATTTGCCGGCGAAGCTAGTGAAATCAAAGCATCTTCTTCAGTAATTTGTTGTTTTACTACGATAGCATCCCCCACAGCGTAGATATCCTTTTGGCTAGTTTCATATTATTCATTAACTAGAATACCACCTTGCAGGCCGAGCTCAATGTCAGCAGCTTTAGCTAACGAATTTTCTGGTTGAACACCAACAGACAAAATCACTAGGTCCGATTGTAATACTTGATCATTGTCTAACACTATTTTTTTGCCTTTTTCTTTAAAAGCCACAGCTGATGCGTTGGTCCATAGTGTTATGTCTTGCTCCTTTAGCTCTTTTTGGATAATAGCTGCCATTTCTTCATCAAAAGAAGGCAAGACATGGGAAGCTTTTTCAACGATTGTTACTCGAATGCCACGATGAGCAAGATTTTCAGCCATTTCTAAGCCGATAAAGCCAGCACCTATGATGGTAGCTGTTTGTGGCTGGTTGCTTTCAATTTGATTCATGATCACATCAGCATTAGGAACACTTCTTAAAGTGAATAATGTTTTTGCTGTATCTAGGCCTGGTATCACTGGCAAAACCGGTTTGGCTCCGGGTGCTAAAATCAATTTGTCATACCCCATCGTGTACTTTTCAATATCATTTTGAACAATTAATTGCTTTTGTTTGGGTTGAATGGCCACAACTTCACTGTTGGGATGGATATCAATATTAAAACGAGCTTTTAGTGCGGCTGGTGTTTGAACCAGCAATTCGTCACGTCTGCAATTTCTCCGGAAAGGTAATAAGGAAGGCCACAGTTGGCAAAAGAAACGTAAGGTCCTTTTTCAAAGACGATGATTTCTATATCTTCTCTTAGTCTTCTCAATCTCGTAGCAGCAGACATGCCACCGGCGACACCACCTATAATTAATACTTTTTCCAGCTTATTTTCCACCCTTCACAGGTCCAGACCAATGATTCATACCGCCTTTGATATTGATCGCTGAATACCCCATTTTTCTAAGTAGTTTTGTCGCTTGCTTGCTACGCATGCCAGATTGACAAATAACATACATCTCTTGCTCTTGCTTCCCTGAATAATTGGCCAGCTTATGTAAAGGAATATTTTTTGCAATTGGTATATGTTCCTTTGAGTATTCGTCTGTTTCCCGCACGTCAATAATTTGCGGTCGTTTCTTAATTAAGCCTTGCAATTCATCTGTAGATATACTGGGAACCTTGGACAAAAATAATTGCATTTCTTTCACTCCTTCTTTCTTATTACTCACCAAGTATATACCGCCAGGGGTATATGTTCAATAAATTTGCCTAGATGAAGATTTATAAAAAAGCTATCCAGCGAAAGTCCATTTAATCAATGGAAATTTATACAGCTCAATAACACGTAACCCATCTTGGGTTGTCAACTAGTATTAAGCTTACTAACACAGCAGAACATTCTTTATAAACTGAAAAAAGCAGGAAAGAGCCATCTTAAAGATGAATCTCACCTGCTTTAGCAGCCAGCTGCACAGAATTATTTTTGCGTAATTATACAGTGCTTATTATTTAACACACTGTTAATTATTAATGTTGTTTAATGCATCTTCAGCAGCCATTTGGGCTTCAATATCTGAAATACTATAAACATTTTCACTAGCTACGCCCACTTCTTTTGGTTCCATGTTACGGTAACGTGCCATACCCGTTCCGGCTGGGATGATCTTACCGATGATAACATTTTCTTTCAAACCAAGTAATGGATCTTTCTTACCACGAATTGCGGCATCCGTTAGCACACGAGTGGTTTCTTGGAAGGATGCAGCTGATAAGAAGCTGTTTGTTTCTAATGATGCTTTTGTAATTCCCAATAAAACGGGACGACTGGTTGCTGGAACGCCGCCAGAAACTAAAGTATCATAGTTGCGATCTTTAAATTCAGCGATATCTAACAAGGTACCTGGAAGAATTTCCGTATCACCTGGATCCATAACACGAACTTTGCGCAACATTTGACGCACCATTACTTCGATATGTTTGTCGCCGATTTCTACCCCTTGCATACGATAAACACGTTGTACTTCACGCAATAGATAATTTTCAACAGACAAAACATCACGGACTTGTAACAGTTGTTTAGGATCAATAGAACCTTCTGTTAGCGGCGCACCGCGGTGGATCGTATCGCCTTCGGCAACTTTCATACGAGCAGTGTAAGGAACCGTATACGTACGTGTATCTGTTTTCCCTTTAATTGTTACTTCTTTTTGACGAGTTGCTGGATCTTCAGAAATATCGATGACTTCACCAGTTACTTCGGTAATAACCGCTTGACCTTTCGGATTACGAGCTTCAAAAATTTCTTGAACACGAGGTAAACCTTGAGTGATATCGTCTCCGGCAACCCCACCGGTATGGAACGTACGCATGGTTAACTGAGTACCGGGCTCACCAATTGATTGAGCGGCAATTGTTCCTACAGCTTCACCAACTTCAACGTCAGAACCAGTTGCCAAGTTACGACCGTAACAATGTTTACATACACCGTGTTTGGTGTTACATGTGAATACAGAACGAATCGTTACTTTTTCAATACCAGCATCAACGATCTCTTTTGCGATGTCTTCACTGATTAGTTGATCCTCACCGATAATGACTTCTCCAGTTTCTGGATGAATAACAGATTTGCGTGTATAACGGCCCAATAGACGTTCTTCCAATGGCTCGATAATTTCATTTCCTTCACGGATCGCTTCGATTTCTAATCCGCGATCGGTACCACAATCGTCTTCGCGGATGATAACGTCTTGCGCAACGTCAACTAAACGACGAGTTAAGTAACCTGAATCAGCTGTCTTCAAGGCGGTATCGGTCATTCCTTTACGAGCTCCGTGAGTAGAAATGAACATTTCCAAGACAGAAAGTCCCTCACGGAAGTTGGAGATGATCGGTAGTTCCATGATCCGGCCATTTGGTGCCGCCATCAAACCACGCATACCTGCCAGCTGTGTAAAGTTGGAAATATTACCACGAGCTCCAGAGTCAGACATCATAAAGATTGGATTTCTGGCATCCATGCTTTCGATCAATTTTTGTTGGATTTCATCTTTAGCAGCATTCCAAACACCGATAACCCGTTCATACCGTTCATCGTCTGTAATCAAGCCACGACGGAATTGTTTTGTAATTGTAGCGACTTGTTTGTGGGCATCTTCAATGATTGC
The DNA here is from genome assembly GCA_051295955.1 of Enterococcus faecalis. Lineage (GTDB taxonomy): Bacteria > Bacillota > Bacilli > Lactobacillales > Enterococcaceae > Enterococcus > Enterococcus faecalis_A. The sequence goes on from JBPDWA010000007.1 coordinate 132,222, forward strand.
TTGTTTTTCATGGAGAACCATGATGTCGGCAATTCCCACGGTCATTCCTGCATGAGTAGAATGTTTATATCCTAAGTCTTTCATACGGTCAAGCATCTTAGAAGTTTCAGTAATATGGAATCTCTTGAAGACTTCAGCGATGATGTTCCCTAAGTTTTTCTTCTTAAATGGTAAAACTAATTCTTGTGCTTTGATATGAGCTGGAATGTCAGTCCCTGCTTCCACAAAGTATTTGTCTGGCGTTTGAACCGTTAAGTTATAATCAGTCGGTTCATTCAAGTAAGGGAATTCTGTTGGCATAATTTCATTGAAGATGATTTTACCAACAGTTGTAATTAAAATCCGTTCCTTTTGCCAATCAGTAAATGGTTTGTCACCTAACAACGTAGTTTGAACACCGATCCGTGAATGCAAATGTACATAACCGTTACGCCATGCCAATACTGCTTCGTTCATGTCACGGAAGATCATACCTTCGCCTTCGCGATCTGCTTCTTCCATTGTTAAGTAGTAGTTACCTAAAACCATATCTTGTGATGGTGTAACAACTGGTTTTCCATCTTTCGGGTTCAAGATGTTTTGAGCAGCCAGCATCAACATTCGTGCTTCTGCTTGTGCTTCTTCATTCAACGGTACATGAACAGCCATTTGGTCACCATCAAAGTCGGCATTGTAGGCTTCACACACAAGTGGATGCAAGCGGATAGCACGACCTTCAACAAGAACAGGTTCAAAAGCTTGGATTCCCAGTCTGTGCAACGTAGGTGCCCGATTAAGTAACACAGGATGTTCTTGGATTACTTCTTCTAGGATATCCCAAACTTCGTCTTCACCGCGTTCAATTTTACGTTTGGCATTTTTAATATTTGTGGCAATTTCACGTTGAACCAATTCACGCATTACAAATGGTTTAAATAGTTCAATAGCCATTTCTTTTGGTAGACCACACTGATACATTTTCAAAAATGGTCCTACGACGATAACGGAACGTCCGGAATAATCGACACGTTTACCTAGCAAGTTTTGACGGAAACGACCTTGTTTCCCTTTCAACATATGAGAAAGAGATTTTAATGGACGGTTACCAGGACCAGTTACTGGACGGCCACGGCGACCGTTATCAATTAAAGCATCTACCGCTTCTTGCAGCATCCGTTTTTCGTTTTGAACAATAATGCTTGGTGCATTTAAATCTAATAGACGTTTCAAACGGTTATTACGGTTAATAACACGACGGTATAAGTCATTCAAGTCACTTGTAGCAAAACGTCCACCTTCTAATTGAACCATTGGGCGCAAATCTGGTGGGATGACTGGAATAACGTCCATAACCATCCAACTTGGTTGGTTGCCAGAAGAACGGAAGGCTTCCAAGATGTCTAAGCGGCGGATAGCACGTGTTCTTTTTTGTCCTTGTGCTGTTTTTAATTCTTCTTTTAATTCAGCAACTTCGCTGTCTAAATCAACGTTGTCCAATAATTGTTTAACTGCTTCAGCACCCATTGCTGCTTGAAATGCTTGTCCGTATTGGTCTCGTTTTTCACGGTATTCACGTTCAGTTAAAAGTTGTTTCTTTTCAAGTGTAGTATCTCCTGGTTCAACAACTACGTAAGAAGCAAAGTAAATAATTTCTTCTAATGCACGAGGGCTCATATCTAGGACTAAGCCCATTCGAGATGGAATTCCTTTAAAGTACCAAATGTGTGAGACTGGAGCAGCTAACTCAATGTGTCCCATTCGTTCACGACGAACTTTTGAACGAGTAACTTCTACTCCGCATCGGTCACAAACGATACCTTTGTAACGAATACGTTTATATTTTCCACAAGCACATTCCCAATCTTTTGTCGGACCAAAAATGCGTTCACAGAATAATCCTTCACGTTCTGGTTTCAACGTGCGGTAGTTGATTGTTTCTGGTTTTTTGACTTCCCCATAAGACCAACTTCTGATCTTTTCTGGTGAAGCTAATCCTATTTGCATACTTTCGAACTTATTTACATCGATCAAAAGGAATTCCCTCCATTTCCTTAGTTAGAGAAGCTAAATCAGCATTTCGTTGACAAGCGTCAGACAAAATGCAGCCGATGCTTCGGGAAATTAACGAGAATTCAACGGAAATTAATGAACAATTTCCGCGAATCCTTGCTTATTTGCCGGCTTCACTAGCACCAACTGGAGCTTGCCGAACGTTTGCTCTTAAGCGGCTATCGGCTTGGCACTAATCTTTTTCAAAAAATGAATTATTCAGCGTTGTCTTCAGCTGTTTCAATTTCTTGAACAACATCTTGTGCCTTATCTGCTACAACAGCGTTGGCTTCTTCTTCAAGTTGTTTTGCTGATTGTTGTTCTGCAAATTTCGTTAGGGCATCAACAGTAATCAAGTCATCATCATCGTCGTCCATATCACGTAGTTCAATTTCATCTTCTTCTGCATCCAGGACACGCATGTCAAGTCCTAGTGATTGTAATTCTTTCACTAATACGCGGAATGATTCTGGGACGCCTGGTTTTGGAATCGGCTCACCTTTAACGATAGCTTCGTATGTTTTCACACGTCCTACAACATCGTCAGATTTGTAAGTTAAGATTTCTTGTAAGGTGTAAGCTGCACCGTAAGCTTCCAGTGCCCAAACTTCCATCTCACCGAAACGTTGTCCACCGAATTGCGCTTTCCCACCGAGGGGTTGTTGTGTAACCAGAGAGTAAGGTCCAATTGAACGAGCGTGTAGTTTGTCATCAACCATGTGAGCCAATTTAATCATATACATGACACCGACTGAAATCCGGTTATCAAATGGTTCACCTGTTCGTCCATCATAAAGTACTGTTTTGGCATCACTAGCCATTCCTGCTTCACGTACCGTTTCCCATACATCCTCATCTGTAGCTCCATCAAAAACTGGTGTTGCTACGTGAATACCTAATTGACGAGCTGCCATACCTAAGTGTAATTCCAGTACTTGTCCGATATTCATCCGTGATGGTACCCCTAGTGGGTTCAACATGATATCAACTGGTGTGCCGTCCGGTAAAAATGGCATGTCTTCTTCCGGCATGATCCGAGAGACAACCCCTTTGTTTCCGTGACGTCCGGCCATTTTATCGCCTTCATGGATTTTCCTTTTTTGTACAATATAAACACGAACGAGCATATTAACGCCTGGAGATAATTCGTCACCGGCTTCACGAGTAAAGATTTTTACATCGTGAACGATACCGCCACCACCATGAGGCACACGTAGAGAAGTATCACGAACTTCACGAGCTTTTTCACCGAAAATAGCATGCAATAAGCGTTCTTCTGCGGATAATTCAGTAACTCCTTTAGGTGTTACTTTACCGACTAACAAATCACCATCATGTACTTCAGCACCAATGCGGATAATTCCCATTTCATCCAAATCTTTTAAGGCATCTTCACCGACGTTTGGAATTTCACGCGTAATTTCTTCAGGTCCTAATTTTGTATCACGAGCTTCTGACTCATATTCTTCAATATGAATTGAAGTATACACATCGTCTTTTACTAAACGACGGCTCATAATGATAGCATCTTCATAGTTGTATCCTTCCCAAGTCATGAAGGCCACTAATACATTTTGTCCAAGAGCCATTTCGCCTTCTTCCATAGAAGGCCCGTCTGCTAAAGTATCACCTTTTTCGACTTTTTCACCTAGATGAACGATTGGGCGTTGGTTATAGCTGGTTCCTGAATTAGAGCGACGGAATTTTGTTACCATATATTTGTCTAATGCACCATTATCACGGCGCACACGAATTTCTTTTGCGTCTACATATTCAACGACACCGTCGTGTTTACATAGCAAAGCCGCACCTGAGTCATGGGCAGATTTGTATTCCATTCCCGTACCGACAAGTGGTGATCGAGGTTGGATCAACGGAACGGCTTGACGTTGCATGTTGGCACCCATTAAAGCACGGTTGGAGTCATCGTTTTCCAAGAACGGTATACATGCAGTTGCGACTGCGACTACTTGTTTTGGTGACACGTCCATGTAGTCCACTTTATCAACCGACACTTCTAAGTTTTCACTTTGTAGACGTGCCATAACCACGTCTTCAGCAAATGTACCGTCTTCGTTTAATTTTGAGTTCGCTTGCGCTACGATATAGTGGTCTTCAATGTCGGCTGTCAAGTAGTCCACTTGATCGGTTACACGACCAGTTGCGCGATCTACACGACGATAAGGTGTTTCGATAAAACCGAATTTATTGACTTTCGCATAGCTTGACAAGCTGTTGATCAACCCGATATTTGGACCTTCAGGCGTTTCAATCGGACACATACGACCATAGTGAGAGTAGTGAACGTCTCGAACTTCATAGCCGGCACGATCACGTGTCAAACCGCCAGGCCCTAAGGCAGATAAACGACGTTTGTGGGTTAACTCGCCTAGGGGATTTGTTTGATCCATAAATTGAGATAATTGAGAAGAACCAAAAAATTCTTTGATGCTTGCGACTACCGGACGGATGTTAATTAATTGTTGTGGTGTCAATGTTTCTGTATCTTGAATGGACATTCTTTCCCGTACCACACGCTCCATCCGAGCTAATCCGATCCGGAATTGATTTTGTAACAACTCACCTACGGAACGAATCCGACGGTTTCCTAAGTGGTCAATATCATCTACACTACCGATTCCTTCCATCAAATTGAAGAAATAACTCATTGAAGCAATGATGTCTGCTGGACGGATAGTTTTGACACTGTCATCAGGGTAGGCATTGCCAATAACGTTGACTACTCGTTCAGGATCTTTCGGTGAAAAGACTTGAATTGTTTGAATCGTCATCGGCTCTGTTACAACACCGTCTTCACTTGGATAAAAGGTCATGCTGTTGATCCCATTATCAATATATTCACCAAGAGCTTCCATAACTTGATGTGTTAGAACGGTATCTTTTTCAACGATAATTTCACCAGTTTCAGGATCGATTAAAGTCTCTGCTAACGTTAAGTTCAATAGACGTGTTTTTAGATCTAATTTTTTATTGACTTTGTAACGACCAACGTTGGCTAGGTCGTAACGCTTTGGATCGAAGAAACGAGCATTCAACAAATTACGAGAGCTGTCTGCTGTTTTTGGTTCGCCCGGGCGTAGACGTTCATAAATATCTTTTAAGCCTTCTTCAGTACGTGAATCACTTGCGTTTTTATGCAAGTCTTTTTCAATCGTATTTCGTAGGCTTTCACTGTCGCCAAACAATTCAAAAATGGTATCATCAGAGCCAAAGCCCAAGGCACGAACTAAGACAGTTAACGGAATTTTACGAGTCCGGTCGATACGTACGTAAGAAATATCTTTCGCATCAGTTTCCATTTCTAACCAGGCACCACGGTTTGGAATCACCGTTGAGCCAAAACCTTCTTTCCCGTTTTTGTCTACTTTTCCATGGAAATAAACGCCTGGAGAGCGGACTAATTGTGAAACGATTACTCGTTCAGCCCCGTTGATGATAAATGTTCCCATTTCAGTCATTAGCGGAAAATCACCAAAGAATACTTCTTGAGATTTGATTTCACCTGTTTCTCGGTTGGTTAAGCGCAAGGTTACATGCAATGGCGCAGAATAGTTAGCATCGTGAGCACGTGCTTCTTCAACAGTATACTTCGGTTCTTTTAATTCATAATCTACAAATTCCAACGATAAATTGCCTTGGAAGTCATCAATTGGCAAAATGTCTTCAAACATTTCCCGCAAGCCCTCATCTAAAAACCACTGATAAGAGTCCGTTTGGATTTCAATCAAATTTGGTAATTCCAATACTTCACTGATACGCGCGAAACTTCTACGTTCACGGTGTTTTCCGTATTTTACTACGTGTCCAGCCAAGCTCTTCACCCCTCTAAAATAAGTCTATCAAAACACTAGCCGAAAAATTACATTCAAGTTACAAATATTAAATATTCATAACAAAAAGCATTTTTTGCAGTTTTTAGGCAAAAAAAAACCAAAAATAGAACCTTCGCTACCGCGTTTACTTGCGTTTCTACTTTTGTTTTCCTATAAAAAACCGGAACGGACAATATTTCGCTCCTGCTTTATCATTTTCAGATAGTTTTTGCTTTATCTATTTTACAACTCCAGTCCATAAAAGTCAAGGTTTCTTTTCTTTTTATTTTTACAAATAGATCCTTTTATGGAATAACTTCTGTGCCTTTTTTCTTCTAATAAAACAAGCAATCTGAACATATGTCAGATCCCTTATGCTTTTATTTATTAACCGCCCATCAAAAAGTTTAAAACATACCAACCTACTTCTGTCTTCGATTAATACAATTCATTAAAACCACATTGTGTACAGCTGATCGTTATAAATTTTTTACTTTGAACGTCAAACAACTTGACGAAATTGCCGCCAGTCGCTTGAAACTGGTCGGATATATATTTCATATTGCTGCATTTCTCACAAATATATTGCCTTTTTCCCATTCTTTTCACTCCCTTTTTTCTCAATTATATCAACTCTATAACGTTTTCTCCTACGCCTTGAGACGGATTTTGTCACGCCAAAGTTTCATTGGTTTTTTGTTTGCTTTTCCGCTACAATATTTGTAAGTAAACGGAGGAAAACTCATGTCAACCAAAACCCAGGTATTAACATTATTGCTACAGCAAGCACCAGCTTTTCTTTCCGGCGAAGAAATGGCGCAACAGTTAGGTATTTCTCGAACGGCCATTTGGAAAGCCATTAATGAATTAAAAAAAGAGGGCCACTTGATTATTAGCACCCGTAATAAGGGCTATCGCTTGGAAAAAACAGATATTCTTTCCGCAGAAGGTATTCAATTAGCACTGGCTCCCACTACGCCTGAATTGTCCATTCATATTTTGCCTACTTCTACTTCTACTATGAAAGATACTAAATTGGCAGCACTGAATAACGCACCACAAAATACATTGGTAATCGCCGATATGCAAGAAGCTCCCAAAGGTCGCTTTGGCCGACCGTTTTTTGCTAAAGCTGGTAAAGGAATTTATATGAGTTTATTATTGCGCCCCAATCAAAACTTTGAGGAAATGGCGCAATATACTGTGATTACAGCAGTTGCTGTTACTCGAGCCATGGACCAATTAGCCAAAGTTCACACAGAAATAAAATGGGTCAACGATATTTATTTAAATGGAAAAAAAGTTTGCGGCATTTTATCAGAAGCCATGAGCGATGTGGAAACCGGACAAATTACTGATGTAATCATTGGTATGGGAATCAATTTTTCTATCCAACAAGCTGAATTCCCGGCAGAAATTCAAGAAAAAGTGACTTCTATTTTTCCTGACGGTCACCCCTCAGTCACCCGCAATGAAGTTATTGCGGCTATTTGGAATCAATTTTACAATATTTTAAACCAGCTTGATGAACAATCTTTTATAGAAGAATATCGCAGAAAATCCTTTGTACTCGGGAAGAAGGTTACCTTCATACAAGGTGGAACAAACTATCAAGGAACCGCCACAGAAATTAACGATTTAGGTGAATTAATTGTACAGTTACCTTCCGGCGAAAAGAAAACCTTGTCTTCCGGTGAAATTAGTTTAAACAAAATACATTGATCCTTGAGACTGAAACAGAAACAGTGCATCCACAAAAATTTAGAAGGTAATTTTTGTGGTTTTCAGTGTAGCTCCAACAGCCTTCATTTCTTAGTCTTTAGAGATAGTTGAAACCTCAGTTAGCAGTTACTTCGATGCCTACTAGCCGTTGGAACTCCATATGTCCGTCCCTGTAACTTACAAAGGTATATCTCAGATACTTGTTTTATTGAAAGCAATCCCATTTAACTACCCATTACTAATTCGACGTATGTCTTTACCAAATAACTCTCGATAATTTGGTAACCCCAAAATATCTTGACTATGGTTGCTTCTTTGTTAACCAATTAATTCAAAGCGCTCGCCTTTTGTCATCAGCTGATCTGGTTGTTGACCGCTTTCAACTAAGCTACGGCCTGTTTTCCAAATAGCGATATCTGCATTTTTTATAATGAATTTGTTGGAATTATTTCTCAAGTTTAGCACACTTTGACGTGCTTTTATCTTAGAGACTGTTATGTTGCTGAAATTATAGGCTTTTGGTTGATCTAATTCAATTGTACAATTGGTTGCTTCATAACAAGTATTTGCTGTAAAATTGTAACCGCCAGTAAAATCAACGACACTAATCCCACTCGCTCTATCCGCCTCTCCGTTGACAAATAGACTGCCGCCAGGTTCCACTTTCAAATGACAATCAGAAATCCCCGTTGGTCCTAATGGTCCACGGCCAAACTGCAGCACTTTTCCATTGCCTTTAGAAAGTAAGTTTAGTACTGCATCTTTTTTAATCGTCAATGAGCTGCCGCTTTGATCAAAGCGCCAAGCATTCCCTTTTGTTTCCAACATTACAGTAGAATTTTCATTAATGACAGCTTGTTTATAATGTCCATAAAAGGCCGGGTAGCTTTTTCCTTTGACGGAATTTTTCAGTGTAATTTCACAATTTTTCCCGATTGTCAGTTCTTCACTGCGTCCTGTTCCTCGTTTCTGGTCTCCCAAAACAAACCAGACAAGAGTACTGACTAAAACTAGCTGCTGTTCCATTCATATTTTGACGCAAGGAAATATCATGTAAATGGAACATTGAACGGCTAACTGCTTGCTTGTTCTTCAACAACTTCTTGATACGAATCAGGCGTCTCACTAGTACGCAAGCTATGGTATTTCTTCAATGTTAATCTATGCCCTTGACCATCGATTTCAATGGATTTTTCCCGTTTGTAGCTGGTGGGCCCTTTCGCTCCGTTAGGTGAGCTGTCGTCAATATTTTGGGTCAGCACAATTTTGGTAACCGTTTCATCTTTATAGGCATTGATAAATGTTTGCCAGTCGCCAGCTTTAACGACATTTTTCTCCGGATCAAGCTTTCCATGTACCAGATTATATTGGTCTGAACTCTGCCCATTTTTAGGTTCAAATTTCGCTATTAAATGCTGGTCAACTTCTGCTCGGAAACGATAACTTTTCTCTGTTGAGATTTGCTTTTCTTCTTGATACCACCCAACGAATTCATAGCCCTCACTCGGCACTGCTATTAGTTGAACAAAATTCCCTACTTTATAAAGCCCGCCGCCAAAAACCATCCCTTACTCTTCATTATCAGATTCGGCAATTATTTCATAATCTGCTTCCTCAGCTTCTTCTCCAGCAAGCTCCACATCAGGAATAATTTCTTGTTTTGTATGCTCATCTACTAATGTATAGGCCACATCGGTACCATTTTCCGTTCCGTTTTCCAATTCTTCATCGGTATATGCCGGCACTTGGCCAATATAAGCCTGTCCTTTTTGTAACGGCAGATCATAATAGTTTCTAATTCTGGTTACTTCTCCAGCAGCATAGCTATATTCATTGATAGCATAAGACACTTTACCATTATCTGTCGCTGTTAATTTGACTGAGTAGCTGGCATCCGGAGGCAAATAAATAAGCTTTTCGCCATTTTCATTGATAGAAGAAACCAAGCTTGTCAGTTCTTGTGGTTCATCATTAATAATCGCTGCAGCTAATTGATTTTCATCATTATATACTTCTACATCAACGGGACAATTAATACGAATGATTCGATAATCACCGCTGACAAAGGATGCTCTACCATCTTCTGTATAGTTCGAATCTTAAGATTGCAACCACGCAAGACATAGCTCAGGATAATGCGCTTGGGCAAGACTTTCTGTTTGTGTGATTAGTGCGTAAAGCATAATCGGATGATTTTTTAGTGAATGAATGATAGATGTTAAGGGCTTTAAAATTTTCTGCCTCATAAGGAATTCCTTCGTCCGCTGAGATTTTTTTCAGCTAGTTTTCCAAAAATTCAGGGATAAATAAGCGCTTAAAATCGGTCCACTGCTCATAAGTAATCAATTCTATTAATTTATTTGAAATGATTTGCCATGTTTTAGCATCGTCTGTTCCGTAGATTGAACCAACGATATTTCTGATATCGGTTTCATAATACTTTACGTAGCTTGATCGATTTTTGAATGTTTCATTAGCAAGTACATTTACAAAACCATCTAGAAAAACACTTTGTGTAGCATTAGAAACAAAAGGATTTCCTCCTGGGAAAATAGCAGACCAGTCTACTTTTTTCATGGAAAAATCATCAACAAGATAGCTGGTATTAGGTGCTAAAGAAGTGAAACGTTGTTGCATAGCTTCAACTTTTGATGGATAAATTTTTTCTGAGGTTTTTCCTTTTTCAGGAAGCACTTGATCTATTCCATATCTGGCAAACTCCCAATCTTTTGGTGCTACACGTGGTACAGGATCGTTTACATTAATGATGTTATAAATATTTTTATAAACATCCCCTTTCACTTGTGACTCTATGGCTCCTGCCGGCGTCTCAAATGTATAAGCGTACATATCGTTTAAATCCAGTGTACAGTTTGAAAATGAAACTCCTTCATCAATTTTGCCAGCTACTAGATTGCCTGTTGCAGCCGCTCGACTAAATCCGGTTACCCACAATTTGATATTTCCGGAAATCCCATTGGCTTCAATATATTCTTTCGTTAAAAACTACAGTACTTGGTCTCTTGCTTCACTAAAGCCTTGATGATAGTCTGTTTTGCCTAAAGTAAAGTTACTAGCCCATTCACTTTCATAGCCGCCGCGCACGGCTAAAGCAATTAAGGTGTATTCTTTACCGTTTTCTTTGATTTTCTTTTTTCCGGCAATCACTCCAACAGAATCTTTTTCCGGTTTTTTAGTAAACCAGTCATTGGTTTTAATATCAGTGAAGCCAATTTCTTTGAGTAAATTTTTCGCGTTGTTGCTTTTATTTTGATAATCTGAGCCTATATCTGTACTACCAAAAGCAGAGAGGGCCAAACTTAGAGACATCGTCACCAACTGCGCATTATAGTCATAAGCACTTTGCTTAAAGTAAATATCTTTGTAATAGTAAACCGCACTAGCATCACTGTTTTTCATTTGTTCATCCGAGCTTGGATATTTAAAAATATTACTGCGGTTGGTGATATCATCTGCAATTTTACCGAATTCAAATTCTAGTTCATCACTTGACGTGACGTCATAATAGCCGGCATTTTGTAAACTTTCCATAAAGATCTGGGCATGAAGCAACAACGAACCTGACAAGTTATGAAAAAAGCCTAGAGAGTAAATAAATTGACCTTGCTTTTTTAATTTATCTGCTGTTGCAAGCGCAGTATCCCCATCTTGAGGTTCTCCGTCAGATAAAATAACAATATTTTTAATCGTATTTTTATTCTCTATTTTTTCTAGTAACTGCCCAGCTTTTGAAAGACCTTTATTGGTATGTGTACCAGTCCATTGAACATCCATTTCATTTATAGCTTGTTGTAATTCAGCTAAATTATTTGTAAATTCACACACCACTGCAGCTTCTCCGGAAAAGACTATTAGTGAAACATAATTTCCCCCTTCAGCAGCAATCATTTGTTGAACAAACTTATTAGCTGCATCTTTGGCAGTTTTCATTGACAAGCCTACCATACTTCCCGAAATATCTATGACCAATACCGTATGACGCATATTAGTATTTCCGCTTTTCAAATTAGGCTGTGTTTTTGTTTTCGAAACCCCTTCAGTCATTTGGATTTCTTGGATTGAAAAAGTAGCTTTTTCTAATTGAGCCTTTTCTTCAAACTTACGTGCATGGTTCATCGCATAATTATCCCAAGCGTTTCCACTTAAATTCGATCCTTCTTCCACAGCACTGACAGATATTGGAAGTAGAAAGAACATTATTGCAACCAAGCTTAGTAACCAACAATCCCTTTTTTGTCTCATTTTTTGTTCTCTCCTTTACTTTTTTCTTCTTTTAAGACAAATACCTGCTTACCTTTTACAACGCTCTCCTTTCTTTCTAGCTTTGTATCTTTAGCCATGCAAAATGCGGGACGGATATTCAATTTAAATAGCCTCTGTACTGTCATATCTAACAGAGGAACATAATAAGGTTGGCCAGTTTTGGAAATAAACCACACCGTCGTGTCGTGCTCTGTATAGGGGGTTCTTAACCAGTGCGGTTCAGCTTCTCCTGCTTTTGTTGTTGCGATATAAGAATGAAAGCCCATGAAGTAAAGTAGTTTTTCCCTTCTTCTGCTGCTATCCTTGACTTTACAGCTGCTATTTCTGTGTGAGATAATAGGAAAGCTTTTCGCGGAATTGTAGTTGTTTCTTTGCCGACAGAGCCTACACTCGGCTCAGCTGTGATCTCTAAATTGCTAGTGACTATTCGAGCGTATGTAGTTTTTTCTAATCTTTCTAAGAAGCGACTATTTAGAAACTGATCGACCTTACTATTTTCATAAAATGCTGCAAACCGTTCGTTTTCATTGTAAACTTGCGGTTCATCCAACAGATATTTCCGCAACAACAGCACATCGCCTGGCGCCATTATAATCTTTACTCAACACTAGATACGGTTCGTATTCTCCATTTTCTTTTAAGTAAACCGTATAGCCCTCCAATTTATTAACAACCGACAGAAGGTTATCATAGCCTATATCTTTGATTGTTAATGGCTTGTTCAGTTGAATCACTCCCCAGATTCCCCATAGAAGTAGTAAAATTTCTAATATTCCGACTACTTTAAGTATTATAGATTTAATTGTTTTCATTTTTACCATCTAATTATTTCCCTTCTTTTTATTTTTTATTTTATCCAATATATACTATATAATTAATCTTACAATATAAAAATTCTAGATGAAAATGCATTTAAATAAACTTTCAGCTTCCTTTTAAAACAAAAAAATACTAAGACTAGAAATGCAGTAGTTATTCATTAGCTTCTGCAATTTCAATCTCAATATTTTTATAATTTTATTATTTATAAAATAATTGTTACTAATAATCCTAGAAGATACGTGCTGTTAAATGCAATTAAATTTTTGATAGAATGACGGAAGCTTTTTGGATGGGGCAGCTCCATCTTAAACGTTTGTAAATTTTTCCAGATGATCGGTAAGGAAGCAAAGGTAATAAGTATTGGCCACTGATAAACACCAGCTAGCAATCCCACCAAAATTACACCATAACAGGCAAACATCAACCCTTGAAACAACACCACACCATGTGGCCGACCAATATAGTACACAAGTGTATAACGATGATTTTCTATATCCGTATCTAAGTCTCGTAAGTTATTAGCCAACATGATATTCGCAATTGTAAAAACCATAGGCAGTGACGCCCATACAATTGCAACTACTGCCCATAAATTGCCGATTAATGTAAAGGTACCTTGAGCAAAGTCAACTGCTAAATAGAATGGACGCTGTCCAGTGACATTTAAATAAATTGTCATCACAAAAATCCCCAAGCCCATCGTAAAACCACTAAAAATTTCTCCTAAAGGCATTCGTGACAAGGGTATCGGCCCATACGTATAAAAAACACCAATAAAGCAGCAAATACCGCCAAGAAACAAGAATAGCCAGCCTGTTTTTATTGTCAAGTAAACACCAATCAACGCGGTAAAGAGAATCATCACCAAAATCATGTTCCGAACTAATACAGGAGGAATATTGGCTTGACCAATAATATTTTCTTCATATTTATAAACTTGTGACTTGGCTTTTTTAAAGTCCATATAGTTATTGATCGCTGTCGTGGCCATATCAAAAACTAACATTCCGATAAAGAAAAGTGTCGTATTACCTAACTGGAACTCACCAAAATAAGCAACTGAAAAGAATACACCAATTAAAAAAGGAAATAAACTTGCTAACTTTGTTTGAATCTCCACAACTTTTAAAAAAACTTTTAAAGACATCTAAACTGCTCCTTACTTCAACTCGTCACGGTTCCCCATCGTATAGCCTGAATCTTTGTCAAGCTTAAAGCTTTTTTCAATATCTTTGCTGACATAGACCTTGTCTTCTTTTGTGACAAAAATTGCATCAACATTTTTTAGACCTTCGACATACTCAAGCCCTTTCTTGACACCCATGGAAAAAACAGCGGTTGACAAACCATCACCATCAATTGACTTGTCAGCAATGATCGTTACACCAGCAATATCATTATCGAATGGATAGCCCGTTTTCGGATCGAATAAATGGTGATAGGTTTTGCCGTCTACCTTCAAGAAGCGCTCATAAATTCCAGATGTAACTAGCGTTTTGTTCCGTTCTGGGATAGAACCAAGTACCGTATTGCGAGCTTTATTCGGATCCTGGATACCAACGGTCCAGTCCATATCCACGCCACGCGGACTATGACCTAGCACATATACATTACCGCCTAAATCAACAATAGCTGTTGTTACACCATTTTCTTTCAACACTTTCACTACTTCATCCGTAATAAAACCTTTAGCAATTGCCCCTAAGTCCAATTGCATACCTTTGGTTTCTAGATAAACTGACTTGTCTTGATCATTGAGCTTTACTTTATGATAGTCAACTAATTTTAATCCTTGGTCAATTTCTGCTTGAGAAGGTTTGCGCGCATCATCAAAGCCAATATGCCACATTTGCGTGATTGATCCAATTGCCATATCAAAGCCGCCTTTTGAATCTTGACTGTACTGATAGGCCCGTTTCAGCAACGGATAAAGATCATCAGATACTTTAACTGGTTTAATACCTGCTTGATCGTTAATCGCATCGATTTCCGAGCCTTTCTGGTTAACGGTGATTTTATCGCCCAATTCTTTCACTCGATCGAAGGCTTTTTTCAAAACATCTTTTTTACCATCATCATATATGCGAATTTGTACATAGGTTCCTAATAAGAATTGTTCGTCAGAATACGGTTCTTTATTAATTTTGACTGCTTCTTTCTTATTTGATGAGCAAGCAACAGCAGCCATTAGAAAAAACACTAAGCTCACTAGCAGAAATATCTTTTTCTTTTTCATACTATCCCTCTTTCTATCTATTTATTTAATAGTAGCTGCTTTCTCTGCAAAAGCAAAGCTTTTCGTCTACTTTAGATTTAAACTGTTACGACATTTTTTAACAAAGAGAGTGGGACAAAACTGAAAACCAATTTTGCCCCACCCTTTAAATTTAACTTATCCCTTTTTTTCAATTAACAATCATCATCATTAACAGCCGTTTTAAATCAATTATTTAGTTACGATGTTGTCTACAACGATTTCGTTAGTGTCGCCTTTTTCAGCGGCATTAATCAATTGTTGTGCATACATGATGAATGAATGTGAGCTGTGTGTAGCACCTGTAACAACTTCTACATCAGCAGGAGTTCCATCTTCTTTGCTCATTGCTGAAACGAATTCTTTGTTCAATTTTTCAATATATTCTTTTGGTCCAACACCAGTTTTGTCTTTCATATTTTTCTCGTAGTCAGTATCATCTTTTTTGGATTTACCGTCTGCGTTTACGTTATCAAAGTTAGATTCAGTGACTTTACCGTCTTTTACTGTAATAGAGAATGTTGCGTGGTAACCGTTTGAATCATTTTTTTCTTTCAATGAATACGTGCCATCTTTTAGACTAGCACCATTATCAATTTCAATTGTTTTAGTATCACCTGCTTGAGCAGCTTGAATTAATTGTTGTGCGTAGTTTTGGAATGATTCAGATGAATGAGTTGCACCAGTTACTACTTCTACACCACTTGGATTTTGCGATTTTACAAAAGATTCATTTAATTTTTCAATGTATTCTTTTGGTCCAACATTGTTTTTAGCTTTCATTTTTTTCTCGTAGTCAGCATCGTCTTTTTTAGATTTGCCGTCTGCATTCACGTTATCGTAGTTAGATTCAGTAATTTTACCGTCTTTAACAGTCATTGAAAAGACTGCGCGATAGCCGTTTGATTCATTTTTTTCTTCTAATTTATAAGTGCCGTCTTTAAGATCTGCCCCAGCAACTTTTTCTTTTGTTGCTTCAGATGATTCAGAAGATTTTTTTGTTTCTGAAGAAGCTGCACTTGAAGAGTTTGTAGAGTTATTTTTTTTATCCGCACCACAAGCAGCTAATATTAAGCTTGATAAAGCAATCGCTGTAAACCCTCTAACAAATTTGTTCATTTTCATTTTTTTCACCTTTTCCTTCTCTTTTTTAACAAATTAAAGTTTGTGATTCAATATACATTCTAATGACTTTTATAAATATGTCAATAATTAGTATCGAAATTTCGTATTTTTTTATTGGATTCTAATACTTATGGCTTTTTTTTGTCCAACTAAATTTACTATTTTTAGCAGAAACGGTAATTTTCATTAGACAAAATATAAATTTCGCTATATAATGTAGAAGCTTGTGTACTTATTTATTATCTTTCAATTTTTAAGGAGCGGATTACCAATGACAAAGCAAAATATTGTCGTTGTAGGTGCTGGTTATGCTGGCGTTTCGGCCACTAAGTTTTTAGCCAAAAAATTTAAAAAAGACACTGACGTGACAATCACTTTGATTGATCGCCATTCTTACCACACTATGATGACTGAATTGCACGAAGTAGCTGGCGGACGTGTAGAACCTACAGCAATACAATATGATTTACAACGCTTGTTCTCTCGTAAAAAGAACGTGAAATTAGTAACAGATACTGTTACTGGTATTGATAAAGAGAACAAAGTCGTTCAAACAAAAGCAGGGGCTTACCCCTTTGACCAATTAATTATTGGAATGGGTGGCGAGCCCAATGATTTTGGCACCCCAGGTGTTAAAGAAAATGGCTTTACTTTGTGGTCATTCGACGATGCTGTAAAAATTCGTGAACACATTGAAGCAACCGTAGCTAAAGCAGCAATCGAACCGGATGAACAAGTACGTAAAGCAATGTTGACTTTCGTCGTGTGCGGTTCTGGCTTTACTGGGATCGAAATGATCGGTGAGTTAATCGACTGGAAAGATCGTTTAGCAAAAGATGCCAAACTTGATCCAGATGAATTCACGTTGATGGTTGTAGAAGCAATGCCAACAATTTTAAATATGTTGTCAAGAAATGACGCAGCCAAAGCTGAACGCTATTTAGCGAAGAAAAAAGTTCAATTATTGACTAATTCTCCAATCGTAGAAGTAGCAGCAGACCATATTAAATTAAAAGATGGTTCTCAAGTGCCAACCAACACATTAATTTGGACAGCCGGTGTCAAAGCGACCTCTGACGCTGCCGCTTTTGGTTTAGAATCAGCCCGCGGCAATCGGCTAGTCGCTAATGAATACATGCAAGCTAAAGGCTATGAAGACAAAAACATCTATATTGTCGGCGACTTGGTATATTATGAAGAATTTCCAAATACGCCTACACCACAAATTGTACAAGCAGCAGAACAAACTGGTCACACCGCAGCAGCTAATATTGTAGCGGAGGTTAAAGGCGGACAAAAACACAAATTCAAAGGAAATTATCAAGGATTTATGGTATCGGTCGGCGCTAAGTGGGGCGTTGCCAACTTGTTCAACAAGATTCACTTAAGTGGTTTCTTAGCGATTATCATGAAACATATCGTCAACTTAAAATACTTCTTTGATATTCGATCTGGCTACTATATGTTCCAGTATTTAATGCATGAAATTTTCCACATTAAAGATGATCGGACAGTCACACGCGGCCACTCTTCTCGTTACGGAAATGTATTGTGGAGCGTACCATTACGAGTCTTTTACGGAACTGTTTGGTTAGTTGAATCCATGAAGAAAATTGTCGGCAATGGCGATTACTTACATCCAAGCACTTGGTTTGGTGATGGTTCATGGTTTACCGATAAAGTAGTCTTCCCATTCCCTTGGTTACAAGAACAAGTAACCACAGGCGCTTCTCAAGCAGCTGAAACGACAACTGCTGCTAGCGGTGGCGCAGCTGAAGCAGCTACGCAAACAGCTCACTTTGGTTTAAGCTATGCTTACGGTGAACAACCAATGCAAGTATTTGATCACATGCCAAAATGGTTTGAAAGCATTATGAAAGTCATGATTCCAAATCAAGATGTAGCTTTATTTATGCAAAAATTCATGACGATTGTTGAAGTATGTATTGCTTTAGCGCTGATTGCCGGTTTATTCACTTGGCTAGCAAGTGCTGCAACAATTGGCTTGACTGTGGCTTTTTGCCTATCAGGTATGTTCTATTGGGTAAACGTTTGGTTCATCTTTGTCGCTTTTGCTTTAATGAACGGTTCTGGCCGTGCACTAGGCTTGGATCGTTGGGTAGTGCCATGGTTACAACGCACACTCGGCAAATGGTGGTATGGAACACCAAAATCCCGCTACGGCAACCACTAATACGAACAATCTCAGGTACAAAATAAATAAGAGAGTTCTAGGGCCACTCCTAGAACTTTCTTTTATGATTATGATAGAATAAAAACTGCAAAGGAGAGGAGAGAACCCCACAATGAAAGAATTTATTAAAAAAAGTCAGCTAAAACCTTGGGATGTAGTAATCATTGTGCTTTTGCTCTTTGGTTCTTTCTTGCCTTTTACTGTTTTTAGCATGCAAAATCAAGATTCAACGGCGGCAAAGCAAGCAGTGCTAAAAGTGAACAACAAAGTGATCAAAGTCTTTGATTTAAAAAAAGATGGGCCTACTTATACATATAAATATATTGACCCAGATGGTGACTACAATTTAATTGAAGTAGATGGCGACCGAATTCGGATCGCCGAAGCGAACTGCGGTGATTTAGCTTGTGTAAGACGAGGATGGATTTCAAAACCTGGCGAAACGCCAATTGCTTGTCTACCTCACAATTTATTTATTACTGTACAAGCTTCTGATGGGAGTGAAGATGGCAGCTTAATCTATTGATGCCAAGCGCTTATGACAAAATTACAAAAAAACATTTATATTTCAATGCTTGTCGCTCAAGGAGTCATCATCGGTTTGATTGAAAATATGATTCCTTATCCCTTTGCTTTTGCTCCTGGAGCGAAATTAGGACTAGCTAACTTAATTACCATTATTGCTATTTTCACCATGCGAAAACGCGATAGCTTTTTTCTTATTTGTCTACGGTTAGTATTGACGACTTTATTGGGAGGCACGATTTCAACTTTTTTTTATAGTACCAGTGGTGCTCTATTAAGTTATTTAGGAATGCTATTAGTGAAACAGTTAGGACCAAAAAGGGTCAGCATCATTGGAATTAGTGCGACCGGCGGCTTTTTGCATAATGTTGGACAATTATTGACGACTTCTTTTTTCGCACAGTCATGGGCGCCGATGCTTTACTTACCCTTTCTTTCCTTATTTGGTCTGTTGTCGGGCATTGCCATCGGGATTGCTGCCAATTACCTATTGAAACATGTGCAAACGTTGCATAAATTTCAACTTGCTTATGAAAAAACGACTAAGCACAAATGGAGTCACCTATTCCGTTAAAATACTGTTATAGATAACTAAAGGAGTCAGCTTATGAAGATACATTCCATGTGGCATACTTACCCTAAATTAGCCAAGGAACTGGATGCAACATTACAGTTAATGGAAAAAAGCATTCACTTGCCTAATGATGAGGTACAATCAGCAATTTTACAACTTATTCATTCCGGCGGTAAACTTTTACGTCCAGCTTATCAATTGTTATTTTCTCAATTTGGCTTACGGCGAGAATCAAAAAAAGCGATTGCGTTGGCAGCTTCCATTGAGCTTTTGCATACAGCTACCCTTATTCATGATGATATTGTCGACGAAGCTGCAACACGTCGGGGTGTTCCTACTTTAGGTACTAAATTCAGCAATCATGTCGCTGTTTATGCTGGTGATTATTTATTTGTATGCTGTTTTAAATTATTGTCAGACTACACTTCTTCTTTAAAGATTATCCAACTAAATTCCAGAAGTATGGAAAAAGTGTTGACTGGTGAACTAGGTCAAATGGATAATCGCTACAACTTTGACAGTACAATTGAGCAATACTTAGCCAATATTTCTGGAAAAACAGCAGAGCTTTTTGCCTTAAGTTGTTTTGTAGGAGCTCTTGAAAGCGGCACAAGTAAACGTTTTGCCAAACATTGCAGTGAAATCGGCAAAAATATCGGTATCGCTTTTCAAATTATTGATGATATTTTAGATTACACTCAAAGCTCCGCTGACATTGGCAAACCTGTATTAGAAGACGTTCGTCAAGGTATTTACTCATTGCCATTGCTTTACGCTTTACAAGCAGACCGAGCCTCACTATTGCCATTGTTGCAAAAAAAAGCAGCAATCACTGATGCAGACACTCAAAAAATTTATCAGTTGGTTCACCAGCTAGGCGGGATTGAAAAAGCACAACAATTAGCCACCAGCTATACGCAAAAAGCCTTAAAAGCAATTGAAAAATTGCCGACAACACCAAATCAAACCAAAGAACAACTCTATCAAATTACCGAAAGTATTCTAACTAGAAAAAATTAACCTTCGCTGACTGTCAAGAACTAATATCAAGAAAGCGACACTTACATTAAAGATTATTAGTACTTGATAGCAACAGCGACTAGTTTCTAAAGTTTGAGACAAAAATGCATAATTATGAGTAACAAAAAGATTCACGAAAAAAAATGGTTAAACTGTTGTACCTAAATAGGTACTAGCAACTATCGAATTATCCCACTCTTTGCGAGGAATGATTGACAGAAAATTGACCTTGTAACAAGTTATTAGAAAGAAGATACTTATAGGAACCATGTTTTCTCTCTATTATATATGTTAGAGAAGAGCTAAAGCCTAAAATGGTTTTATGCACTTCTCTTTTTTGTTTTTCACGCTTTACAAGCTAACATTTAAAAATATCAATAGAAAAAGCTAGGTAAGTAAGGCTTATTTGCCTAGCTTAGGTACAGCCCGCCCTTAACAAGGGACCCATGAGTTAACCAGAATTTAATGAAAAAAAGACTATTTAATTATCTCATGGTAACAAATTCTTCTGCTCCAGTCGGATGAATAGCGACAGTATTATCAAAATCTTTTTTGGTAGCACCCATCTTAACAGCAACAGCAAAGCCTTGTAACATTTCATCAACACCTAATCCGACACCGTGCAAACCGATAATTTTTTCTTCCGCACCTACACAGATTAGTTTCAAATCACATTTTTGACGATATTCACCTAAAGCAAAGTACATTGGCGTAAATGTTGATCGATAAATCTTCAAGTTTTCTTGACCGTATTTATTGATAGCTTCTTTTTCCGTTAAACCAACTGTGGCTACCGGCGGATGAGTAAAAATAACTGTTGGAATAGTTTCATAATCCAAGTATAAATCGGTTTGTCCATTAAATAAACGTTCAGACAAACGACGACCGGCTGCAATCGCAACTGGTGTTAAATCAATTTTTCCAATCACATCACCTACTGCATAAATACCTGGTTGCGTGGTAGTTTGGAATTTATCTACTTTGATGTAGCCTTTTTCATCCAAAGCGACTTTCGTGTTTTCCAAGCCTAAACAATCAGTGTTCGGTTGGCGTCCCGTACCAAAAACAATTGCATCTGCCGTAATTTTTTGGCCGTTTTCAAAGGTAATTACCAATTCACCAGAAGTTTGTTTTTCTATTTTGGCTGGAACGGATTGTGGGTGAATGTGCATACCTTGATTTTGATAATGTTCAACTACTTTTTCAGACAGTAGCTCATCAAAACCGCGCAAAGGACGTTCATGGCGAAAAGCCCAATGCGTTTTGGCACCCATGCCGTTAAGGGTTCCAGCTAATTCAGCAGCTACATAACCGGCACCCACAAAAACAACACGCTGAGGCATTTCTTCTAATGCAAAAAATCCATTGGAATCAAGAGCGTATTCTTCTCCCGGAATACCTAATTTTTTAGGACGCCCGCCAGTAGCAATCAAAATATGCGGAGCTGTAAACGTTTCACCTCCAGCTGTTACAGTATGCTCATCAACGAAAGTTGCGTGTGCCGAGATTCGTTCTACGTGATTGCTATCAAGTCCACGGTTATATGCTCCGTGTAAAAATTCAATGTATTTTTCACGATTTTGTACGAGTTGCTTAAAATTCAATTCTTTTATATCCACGTGAATTCCATAACTTTCGGCATCGCGCTGGATCATTTCCATCATGGAACTTGCCTGCCACATAACTTTCTTAGGCACGCACCCAACGTTAACGCACGTACCGCCAATTGCACCGGCTTCAATCAGTAAGACTTTTTTTCCATGCATACCTGCTCGATTTGCAGAGGCAATACCGCCGCTGCCACCGCCAACTACAATATAATCATAGGTTTTCATTCTCTGACGCTCTCCTTTTCGAGATATTTTCCGTTGCTATTATCTCAAAAAAGCTAGAAAAAAACAGTATTTTTGCTTACTTTTACTTAGTTACTCTTTTTAAAAGTGTATAACAGACTGAATTAATGCATGGCTCCTACCACTTTTACACGTAAGCGCGTAGCATTTTCAGGATGATAGGCTAGTGGTGTTTCTTCTACTTCTACCAATTCAGTACTTCCCACTACTGCACCAGCCAATTCTGCTTGTCGTTCAGCTTTTGTCTGTGCGTCTTTTAGTGCTGTTTGACGGTCAATTTTTGAATAGACGTA
The DNA here is from genome assembly GCA_051295955.1 of Enterococcus faecalis. GTDB lineage: Bacteria > Bacillota > Bacilli > Lactobacillales > Enterococcaceae > Enterococcus > Enterococcus faecalis_A. Next base: position 154,749 of record JBPDWA010000007.1, read on the forward strand.
GATCTGTTCGTACTGGCCACTAATTTGTGCAATTGACGCCCCAATTGCATTCGCCACTACCCCATTGTCATCACGAATCAATGATTTTACGCCAGTCAACGATTCTGGAATGATGATTCCTCCGCCACCAACTAAAACAACCGTAACATCAGTCGAACTAGTTTTCATACGATCAATAGCTTCAGCCACCAACTCGCCAATTTTTTGATACGCTTGTTCAGCAAAGTCTTGTTGTAGGTGAGCTACTTTGTGAGGATCTCCTACCACAGCATGTCCTAAGCGAACCGCAATGTCAGTGGCAGTCACTTGATTGCCGCCAAATACCAATGCCTCTTCTGTAATACGATAGCCGACGCTGTCTGGGCCAATTGTGATAGTACCATCCGATTGTTCTCTAACAATGCTACCGCCGCCAACGCCAATTGAAACAATATCCGGCATTCTAAAATTCGTCCGAACGCCACCGACATTGACAGCTAATGAAGACTCTCGAGGAAAGCCATCGGCTAAAACACCAATATCTGAAGTTGTGCCACCGACATCCAAAACAACTGCGTCTTTTAACCCAGCTAAGTAAGAAGCACCACGAATACTATTAGTAGGCCCACAAGCAATCGTTAAAATTGGGAATTGTTTCGCATAATCCATAGACATCAGTGTACCGTCATTTTGACAAAGATAAACTTGTGCTTCGTGGATTTTTTCTTGTAACAGTGCTTGTTCAAAGCCCCGACTAGTAACTTCAATAACTTTGTGCAGTGCTGCATTTAAAATTGTCGCATTTTCCCGCTCCAGTAAACCAACAGAACCGATTAATGAAGAGCAAGAAACAGGTACTTGCTCTCCCAGCACTTCTACTGCCAGTTCTTTTACTAAAAGTTCTTGATCATTTTTTAGAGAAGAAAAGACGCCAACTACAGCGATTGCTTCAACGGAACCACGCCATTTTTCTAATACCGCACGAATTTCTTGCGGATCAAGCATTGTTAAAACTTGACCGTCGTATTCATAACCGCCTTTTACTAAAGCATAATTTTCAGAAAGTGCCGTTACTAAATCTTCAGGCCAAGCAGTATAAGGCAGAACGGAAGCTGTGGCTGGATAGCCTAAACGTAAAACGCCTACTTTAGCTAATTTTTTCCGCTCAACAATGGCATTCGTACATTGAGTCGTGCCCAGCATAGCATGGGTTACTTTGCCACGGTCAATACCTGATTCTTCAAGTACCTTGCGCAATGCTCCGGCGATTCCAGTTTGGATATCTTCGGAAGTGGGAACCTTTACTGAATGAACAAGTTGCAGCTTTTGATCTAAAATAACTGCATCTGTATTGGTGCCACCAACGTCTATTCCGATTTTATACATTACTTTTCCCCCTCTGCTACTAAATTTTCGATGGGTTGATAATCTAAATCATAGCCAAAATAACGCGGTCCCACTGTGGCAATCCCTTTTTCTGTACGCCATGCAGGATTGGCCTTTAATCCAATCACTTGAACTCGCTTGCCGTATTTCAAACTTTCTGTGGTAACAGGCATCAACGTTTCCAAATCCACCATACAAATTAAATCCGGAGTCATTGCAAGTGGTTGTCCATTTTTTTCCGCAATTAAGTTTTCATTTTGAAAATGAATCAGCGCTTGCGACCCGACATCATCATTTAAGCCCTCAAGTTTTACGCGTCCCAGATTAAAACCGCCGCACACTTCCCGCTCCACATCTAAAATTTTCCCTTGGAATAAGCTAAAGCCTTCTGTAACCTTCAATAAAGCCTTCTTTTTAGCTGCTTCATCAACAAACGTTCCTCGAATAACTTTTCCAATTTCTTCTGACAGCGTTATGATATTGTGCACACCACACGATTTTAGCTGCTTCCCGGTAACAGGATAAATACTGACTAGCGCACTAGCGCCCATCTCTACTGTCTGAACTCGTGCTAAGCGCTCCGTCCATTGATTATTTATCGTTTCTAAAATACCAATATTGCCTTTTTCATCAGTAATAGCCATCGGCGTAGCAGGAATTCCTTTTAAATGAAAAGTAACCATCTGTAGTTCAGGGAATGCTCGGCCCATGCCGTCACAATCAATTAAAGGTATGCCTAGTTTAGCTGCAACAACAATTGGTATCATCGAATTCACACCGCCGGCTTCCATTGGAAAAGTACCGGTAATCGTTGATTTTCCCAAATATTTGCCTAATTTTTCAAAAACGCGTACGAATTCATCGCCTTTAGGAAATTTTTCTACAGATACCGAAGGAGCTCCCATCATGGCTGCCGGCAAAAAGCAGCCAGCATCTGGTATTTCTTCTGGCGACAATAAAGTAACCGGCCCATTTTCAGCAATAGCAGATAACGCCATCATTTTACCAATATAAGGATCACCGCCGCCGCCAGTACCTAAAAAGGCAGCTCCAGTGGCGATGTTTTCAATTGCTTCTGCATCTAAATAACGCATTATTTCATCCTTCTTTCCTACTCAATTTCTAAAGATATTTGTTCACTATTTTTTGTACGTTTAGCGCCAATATAATAAATGACGAACGACAACAGAATACCGATTAACGGTTGATTCGGTAATTGGGGACCACTAGGGAAAAAGCCCAGCACAACCGGAATAACTGCTACGCAAGACCCAACTAACCATGCTGTAATTCCCAGCTTATTGACGCCCGGTGTAGGCTGCCATTTGGTACGATCTCCTTTATTTACAAACCAATAGGCAGCAATCATAACTCCAGCAACTGGCGGAATCATCGCTGAAAGAACGGACATAATCGGTGTAAAATAATTTAAGATACCCATCACAGCTAAAAGTGTACCTAAACCGCCAGCAGCTCCAACAGTGTATTTTTCCTTTTCTTTCGAAACGTTAAAAACGTTAATTAACGCTAAACCTCCAGAAAATGCATTAACGGCATTAGTCGTCCAAGTTGCCAAAATCAAAGCGACAAAACCCAGTAACGGAAAGCCTAGGTTCATAAATACTGCTGTAATGTCTGCTGTATTGGAAGCAATAGTCAATACTGCTCCTACGCCAATCATCAAAATTCCCGAAGGCAAAATACCAATGACGGCTGCTTTAATTACATCTTTGCGAGTGGTAACGTATTGTGAATAGTCTCCGGCAATCACAGCGCCTAAAGCAAACGAGCCAACAGTTAGTGATAAGCCTGTCATAAAGTTGCCTTCTTCTTTAGGCGTATACTGAATGATCTGTTCCCAGCCATTATTGTGTAATGAAGCAAATAAACCATAGAGACAGACAATGATCAGAACCGGAACGGCAAGATAATTTAGAATTTTCAGAATTTTTATGCCGTACAAAGCTGAAACTAGCATGATAATCCCCCAAATTAGAGAAGAAATAGCCACTGGCAGTTGAATACCATATACTTTTAAAAAGCTGGTAAATGCCCCGCCACTTACATTGGCTTGTAAACCAAACCAACCTAAACAAGCAATTGCCAATATGATTGAAATCATTTTTTGTGAGCCCTTCACTCCAAATACTTGAGCGGCTACTTTTACGGACGGCTCTTTTAAATCCGTACTTTGCATTCCTTGCAGAATCATCAATATAACAATAAGTCCATAACCCACTAAGCCTGTCAGTAAAGCTTGCCACAAGGTCATTGAAGTCACTAATGTGCCACCAATGATCAGCCCAGGTACACTAATCATCGCACCAGCCCATACGAAAGCCAAACTCCACCATGATTGTTGCTCTTTTCCTTTCAACTTCATTCTCACCATCCTTTAATTATTTTGTCAATTATAACGAAAAAATCCTCGCAGGTCTTTTTCATATTAAAAATGTTTTTTGCTTTTTTTTGGCAAAAAGAAAAAAGCACAAGAAAATTAGTCAGTCAAACGGCTATAATGAAAACTAATTACTTAAGCTTTTATTGATCTGGATAAAACTTATTATTTCTAAAATACTCTCCTAGATTCTTGACTTTCTAACTCTAGCTTTGTCACTATGAAGATGTAAAACGATAGTATTTCTATTAATGAAGCACAATAATCACTCTACTTCGCAAAGAGTGGTTTCCTTTTATATTAATTGTGTGTTCTCAAAACAACTTACATTTCGTTCTCGGCGCTCTCATCCAACTAGAGAGAACGGCGAGAACAAAATCTACAAAAATAGGCACAATAACTTAGCTAGTTTTTTTACCATAACGCTGTATCTTTTATTTTATTTCTTCAATTAAACGATAAAGTATCAAAGCGATGTAGGCTACATAAGCTTCAGCTGGATTGGTCATATCGTAACCTAAGTATTCACTAATTTTTCGAAGACGATATTTGACTGTGTTTTTATGAATAAATAGCAATTCGCCACATTTTTTAAAATCGCTGCTGGCATCCAACAAAAAAGTCCCTAATGTAGTTAAATATTCACGGTGAGATAACAACGGCTGTAAAACGGCTAGCTTGGCAGCTAGTTGCTCTTGGCTATCTTTTAAATGTACCATCACTTGATAGACAGTTTTAAGTTCTGTAATTGCTAAAACTTGTCGCTTAGGATAGATACGCTTTAAAAAAGGAGCTGTTGTTTCAGTAATTTGATATAACTTACGTACTCCTGCAGTATTCACTAATTTAGGACAGACAATAATACGGTGGATGGCAGCTTGGTATGACGTTGTTTGCCAGTATTCTTTACTAATGGCCAACTCTGATTGCTTAGGCATACAGTTTCCTAATAATACGATCACACAATTAGCTACTGCTTGAATGATGATGGTTTGATAATAAGGTCGCAAGGAATTTTTCATTTCTTTTTTTAAAAGAACAAATGGTACTTTTTTGTCCCATAACGGCAAAAGCCACATAGTCTCAACAGCGGCAATGTCAATCGACAGCTTTTTTGCCAAACGGTACATTTTCTCACTTTCATCATGAATAATGGCTCGTACCAATGCTTGCTCGCTAACTTCATCATAGTTTCTTCCCCATAAATTCAGCGCCATCTGTAGGACTTTTACGGCTTGTTCCATTTCAAAAGTAGTTAAACCTTCATCTTCACTAATACAAAAAAGCTTTAATGATTGACCATTTTGTTGTTGTAATTTTTGAACTTGAACGGAGTAACAATTACCTGCCATAATGGGTTGTTTTTGCGGATTTAAAAGATACTGCTCTACAAGCTTAGGTAATGGCAACTGAGAATTCCAAGGCCAACTAACTTGGTTCAAAATATCATCTGTAGAATTGGTAATTAACAGATGCACTTTCAAAAAGTCAGATAGGATTTTCAGTGCCATTTCTACATTACGATTCCGTTCCGGTAAGACAGAAAGCCTATTCAATAATTCCGTAGCAAAAGTCTCTGTCTTATTTTTGTTTAACAACAGCTTCATCACTTCATAAATCACTTCATTGTACCGTAAAGCTGCGTTATTAGTAGGCATTTGAATGATAATAAAACCTAAAGAATCGGCAACTTGTAAGACTTCATCAGCGACTGTTGGCAAAATAATTCCAACGTAATACAAGATTATGCCAATTTCTCCTAGCTCATGCAAATGCCGAATCGCCTCACATTGTTTGGCTATGTCGTCACGAATATCACAAAAAGAACCAATTAATAGCTCACCAGTATGGTATTCATTCAACTGCTGGAATTTTTCGTAAAACAGTGTCATATTCGACATTTCCAAAAAGGAAAGAGAAGATACTGAGGTCGTCAATTGATTAGCGCCTGAAAGAACGGTTGCTTCTCTCAATGAAGGCAATGTCAATAAATCTTTTACACGTACACTCATAGTCGCTCCTCCTTTTTCCTTTATTTTTTCTTACGAATCATATCGCCAACTGCGACTGTTTGTTGTACCGGCATTGTCAAAATCATCATTGGATTAGGGGCCCGATCGATGGACTCGCCGTCTTCATTGTACATGACTTCAACTGTTTGATGGAAGTGGGTAAAGCCCGGTCCGTAAAATTCAATTTCGTCACCTACTCTAAAATGGTTACGTTGTCGGATCGTAGCTATTTGGGTTGCTTCATCATAGGCAACAACTTCCCCAATAAACTTGTATTGCGGAATTTTGCGTCGTTCACCAAATAGCTGTTCGTTTTCACTTGGTGTATTGTAGTAAAAGCCAGTGGCTAATTCACGTTGAGCGACTTTCCACAATTCATCAATCCATTCTTGCTTGCATTCATAGTTTTCCGGGTCTTCCATGTAAGAATCAACTGCTTTTTTATAAACATTTGCAACGGTTGACACATAATGAATCGATTTCATGCGACCTTCAATTTTAAAGCTGTCTACGCCATTTTCAATTAATTCAGGAATATGTTCAATCATTGACATATCTACAGCGCTCATTGAAAACTCTTCTTCGACTTCCCCTTTGTCGGTTTTGCGGCGACGTTCCGTTCCAAACGGCAAATCGAATAATTCATATTTCCATCGACAAGATTGAGAACAGCCACCACGATTGGCATCGCGCATGGACATGTGATTGGATAGAGTACATCTGCCAGAATAGGAAATACACATAGCACCATGGATAAAGGCTTCGATTTCGATATCAGTATTAGCACGAATCGCTGCAACTTCTTCCATGGAAACTTCGCGGGCGAGTACGACTCGTTCCAGCCCTTCGTTTTTCCAAAATTCCAGTGTTTCATAATTTGTTGCGGAGGCTTGGGTTGACAGATGGATCGGCAGCCCGGGTGCTTGAGTAGCGCATATTTCAATTAAAGCTGGATCTGAAACAATTACAGCAGAGATACCAATATCTCTTAGTTCTCTAAAAAATGCGCCCGCTCCTTCTTGGTTTCCTTCATGAGTGACCATGTTAGCTGCTACATAAACTTTAGCATTATGTGCTCTGGCAAAAGCTACGCCCTCCGCCATTTCTTCTGGCGTGAAATTACCTGCGCGGCTACGCAGACCGTAAGCATTACCACCAATATATACGGCATCTGCTCCGTATTGAATTGCTACTTTTAACTTTTCTAGCGTCCCGGCTGGAGCCAACACCTCGGGACGCTTCAATGTTCGTTCAGTACTTATTGTCATTTTAAGTTCTCCTTACATATTTATTCGTTATTATTTAATTGCATCTGCGTTAAATTCAAAAAATCCCTTATCCAAACCACGCTCTTGTGGATGCAAAGCTACAACTTGACAGCTTGCTTGCTGGGCTTTCGCTTGAGTCCAAGTACCAGCTTGAATTTCGGCTTTCGCTTTTACAAACAATTTGGCAATTGCCACAAAGTCCGCTCCCGGCGTATAGATTCCATCTAATTTCCAAGTTTGATAGTGATGATCAGCTAATGTCTGTAATTCATCCATTAAGCTTACATCATTATTTGCGAAAATATGCGTTCCATGGCTATCTTCGTAAATGGAGTAATGCGTCTCTGGCTTTTTAGGCTCAGCGATAAATAAACCATCTGCTTTTGTTGTACCTTCATTGTTTTTAGTATAGTTATAGTAGTTTTGAATTAACGGCCGTTTAGATTGGTGAATGCACGTAGCCCCATAGACTAGAACTTCCACTGGTATTTCTAAATTCTCTTCCATGGCCACCATTTCTTCAAAAGGAACTTCCCGCGCCAAAACTGCCCCTACGGCTCCTCTTTTTCCCCAAAAATTTATTTGACGTGAGCTAGTAACCAATGTTTCCCCATCATAGATATAAGGGATGTTTAATTGATCTCGCTGCATGATAAAAACGATGCCCGGATCACCTAAAGCAATACGATCCACTTTGATTTCCTTTAGAAAAGCTAAATATTCTGGAACTAATTTCATCTTTTCCGGGTGCATGATACCATTCACAGCTACTACTACTTCTTTACCGGCATCGTGGGCCAGTGTTACTAGCTTGCGTTGTTCTTCACGAGTGAAAGATGTCGGCAGTCGCAACCCGAATGTTTCCTCTCCGATATATAGTGTATCAACGCCTGCCGTAACTAATTCTGCCGCTTGTTCGATTGATTCAGCAGTTGCAATCAGTTCAATCATAAATTTTTGCCTCCTTTTTATGACTGCTTTATAGTATCATAGGTTCACAAACTTTGAAAGAGACCCTTAATATTTTAACGTACTTTTTTCACATACTTAACCTTTCTAGCGACTTTCTTTTCACAACGGGATAGAAAAAACTACAGAGAAGCAATCAATATGATTTTTCCTCTGTAGTTTATGAGACAATTATTCTTTAAATACAAATGATAAATTGTTTTAAAGTCTACGTTTTCAGTTATACCGTTTGTAATTCTTTATTTTTAGTTGTTATTTTCGGGGCTTTGACATTTAAAGTAATCGTACCTTTTTTTGCACCAATTGTAACATCATCGCCTAAATGAATCTGACCTGAAAGCAGCGCTTCGCTCAAGCGGTCTTCCACTTCTTTTTGTAAAGCTCGACGAATTGGGCGAGCACCGTATTCCGGATCAAAGCCAACTTGACCGATCACGTCCAATGCAGCTGGTGTAATTTTCACTTTAACATCTTGCTCTTGCATCCGCTTGATGATTGATTTACTCATGATTTTGACAATTTCATGAATTTCTGTTTGATCCAATGAACGGAAGACGATAGTTTCATCGATACGGTTTAAGAATTCCGGACGGAAGGCATTTTTAAGTTCTTCCAGAATCCGCTTCTGCATTTTTTGATGATCTTTTGTTATATCTTGGACATTAAAGCCAACATTTTTTTCTTCACGAATAGAAGCTGCTCCAATGTTGGAAGTCATGATTACGATGGTATTACGGAAATCAACCTTACGACCCTTGGAATCTGTCAAATGTCCGTCATCCAATACCTGCAATAAAATATTAAAGACATCCGGATGAGCTTTTTCTACCTCATCTAACAAAATAACCGCATAAGGTTTTTGACGAACTTTCTCAGTTAACTGTCCACCTTCTTCATAGCCGACATAGCCAGGAGGCGAGCCAATTAGACGACTGGTACTATATTTTTCCATAAATTCGGACATATCAACTCGAATTAAAGCATCTTCACTACCAAACATTGCTTCTGCCAATGTTTTGGCTAGTTCGGTTTTCCCTACGCCAGTTGGTCCTAAAAACATAAAGGAACCAATTGGCCGCTGCGGATCTTTTAATCCACTGCGAGCTCTGCGAATGGCTCGAGAAACTGCTTTAACTGCTTCATCTTGTCCTACGACACGTTGATGTAAAATACTTTCCAATTCCAGTAAGCGGTCGCTTTCTTTTTTCTCTAATTGTTGTAACGGTACACCTGTCCATTGAGAAACGACTGTAGCGACATCTTCTTCTGTAACTTGAACTGCATAGCTGCCGTTTTCTTTTTCCTGTTTGATTATTTTTTCGAGTTTCGTCACTAGTTTCTTTTCTTGATATCGTAATTTAGCCGCTTGTTCAAAAGATTGGCTTTGAATTGCTGCTTCTTTTTCAGCTATAATTTGAGCAATTTCTGAACGCAAAGCATTTTGCTTTGAAGGTTCGTCGGCTTTATCCAAACGAATTTTTGCGGCTGCTTCGTCCATCAAATCAATGGCTTTATCAGGCAGTTGCCGATCATTAATGTACCGAACAGAAAGCTGAACTGCCGCATGGAGAGCTTCATCGGTAATTTTTACACCGTGGTGTTGTTCATAATGTGAACGCAAACCTTGGAGAATCTGCTCTGTTTCAGCTGGTGTCGGTTCATCAACTTGAATTCGAGCAAAACGACGTTCTAAAGCTGCATCTTTTTCAATATATTTTTGATATTCATCTAATGTCGTTGCACCAATGGTTTGTAATTCTCCCCGAGCCAAGGCTGGTTTTAAAATGTTTGAAGCATCAATTGCTCCTTCAGCACCACCAGCTCCAATCAATGTATGCAGCTCGTCAATAAATAAAATAACTTGGCCATCGTAATAGATCTCATCAATCACTTTTTTTAATCGATCCTCGAATTCACCGCGATACTTAGTTCCTGCAACTAAAGCGCCCATATCCAACATCATTAACCGTTTGGCTTGCATATCTTCTGGTACTTCTTTCAGAACAATCTTTTGTGCTAACCCTTCAGCAATCGCTGTTTTCCCCACGCCTGGTTCACCAACTAGAACCGGATTGTTTTTTGTGCGCCGGCTTAAAATCTGAATTAAACGACGAACCTCAGTCGCTCGACCTACGACTGGATCCAAGCGCTTTTCACGAGCTAATTTTGTCAAATCTCTAGCTAAAGAATCAAGTGTTGGTGTACCCTTTGGAGCATTTTTAGCACTTTGACCGTTACGACGGCGTCCAGCTTGAGGATCTGATACGCCCATTTTTTTCAATAATAACTGCCGCATTTTCGACAAACTAAGTCCTAGATTTATTAATATCCGAGTAGCTAAAATATCTTCGTCTCGCAACAGTCCTAAAAGAATATGCTCTGTCCCAATATTAGTCGCTCCTAATCGTTTAGCTTCATCGCCGGCATAAGCAAAAATTTGTTTTGCACGAGGAGAGTAAGGTAAGTAAAAATTATTTGATAAACTCTTCATCGCACCATATCCAGATAAATGTTCGATTTCTTCTCGAATATCATTTTTATCTGCACTTAACTGACGGAGCGTTTTTCCTGCAATTCCATTTGGTTCCAGTACCAGAGCCAACAACAAATGTTCTGATCCGACAGATTGATGCCTAAAATACTTTGCTTCTTCTTGCGCAATGGCTAACACAGCTTTAGCGCTTTCTGTAAATAATTCATCCATCTTCTATTCCTCCTCATAGCTCAAACGTTGTAAAAATGAGCACATAATTTGAGCTCGTAGCGCATCTTCGTTGCTTCCTAACTTACCAAGAACATTTTTACTAACAGCTGAAAGCATAATATTTCCTTCTCGCTTTGTAATTACTTGTTCCTCGTACAACTTTTGAACAAATATCAATGCATCTTTCTCCGAAAGTTTATCGCCAATCAAACGATCCATCTGCTTTAATAATTGATCTTTATCAGAAATTTGTACTTTGACTATTCGAATATAGCCGCCTCCGCCCCGTTTACTTTCCACTGAGTAACCTCTTTGAATTGTAAAACGTGTGTTGATTACATAGTTTATTTGGGAGGGAACACAATTAAACAAATGAGCCATTTCAGCTCTACGAATTTCAATTTTATTGCTTTCTTCCAATATTTTTTTCAAATAAGCTTCAATTAAATCCGAAGTATTTTGATTATTCATGGCTTTCATCCTTCTTTTCCCTTGACTAATACTGACCTTAATTATACCTAACTTTATCTATATAATAAAGAAGAATGCCTAATTTACTAAGAACACTTAAAGTTTACCTTATTATTTCCAAATGATCCGCCCATATTGATCTTGATAATTATAGCTTAAAATACAAAATAAATGCAACGAAATTCGAAAATTCTAACTTTCTTCAGTTATACATGAAAAAGTAGAAACAAGAAATCATACTATTTGCTAGCAATACCACTTACAAATCGATAGTAGCTCTTTTGGTATATAATTAATTTTCAAGTTTTAATACCGATTAATCATTTCCTGTATTTCAAAATTAACCCCTATCAATCCCACATTTTATAACTAAAAAAATTTTCTAACCCTCTTAATTAATAGAAAATAAACAAAAAAATCCTCTGAAAGCAGTGGATTTTTTTTTGAGTATTAACAGCATGTAAAAATCGGGAAGACAGGATTCGAACCTGCGACCCCTTGGTCCCAAACCAAGTGCTCTACCAAGCTGAGCTACTTCCCGTATATAAAAGATCTATAATAAAAAAAGACTATCATCTAAAAGGATGGTGATGTTACCCTTTCAATCTGAAGTCAAATATATCAACTATGCACCCAAAGGGAGTCGAACCCCTAACCTTTTGATTCGTAGTCAAACACTCTATCCAGTTGAGCTATGGGTGCTTTTTTCTATCTTTTTACACCTGCCCTCTTCCGAGTCGGTGCTATGCCGAG
>JBPDWA010000008.1:0-150021 GCA_051295955.1 Enterococcus faecalis
CTTGATTTCAGTGATGTGCACAGCGGGCTTGGCCGCCTTGCGACATGTAATAATATATCAAGATTTCCGTGTCAGGTCAATCATTATTTTCACTTTTTTGAAACTTTTTTTCATTACCGATTGTTTAGTTATTTTTGGATTCGATCGTTCGTTTTTGTTTCTCTCACATTTTTATTTGTTGTTTATTTCTTAATATTTGGTAATTTCTTCTAAATTTCTTGTAATATATTGTAGGTTTTTTCTTTTTTCTTCAATCTTTGTTAAAATGGTTTTGAAGTATTTACTTAAATAGATGGAGGAATTATCAATTATGAAAATTTTAGTTGCTGATGATGATAAAGAAATTGTTGAACTATTGAGTATCTATATACATAACGAAGGATACGATGTAGTAAAAGCATACGATGGTAAAGAAGCTTTATCTAAAATTCGCACAACCCCTGATATTGATTTGTTGATTTTGGATATTATGATGCCCATGATGGATGGAATGCAGGTTGTAAAGGAGTTGCGCAAGGAATCTCAAATGCCGATTATCATGTTAACTGCTAAAACAACTGATATGGATAAAATCAAAGGGCTGGTTGCAGGAGCTGATGATTATGTAACTAAACCGTTTAATCCTTTGGAAGTAATGGCACGCGTTAAATCGATTTTGCGCCGCAGTCAAATGCAATTAACTAAAGATGAACCCGATGAGTTAGAGGTCGGTCCGTTAATGATTAATAAAGATTCTCATGAGGTCAAAACAATTGAAGGTAAAGAAATTCAATTAACTGCGTTGGAATTCGGCATTCTTCATTTGTTGGCTAGCCATCCTAACCGTGTATTTAGCGCTGATGAAATTTTCGAACGCGTTTGGCAGCAAGAAAGCATTGTTTCCGCAAAGACGGTTATGGTTCATGTCAGTCATTTAAGAGATAAAATTGAAGAAGCAACCGATGGAGAAAAAGTCATTCAAACAGTTTGGGGAGTGGGATATAAAATCGATGCTCGTTAAATCAAAAAAAGGAATTGAAAAACAAAAAAGAATCACGCTCACTTCTAAGGAAATAAGTGAGCTTTTAGCTGAAGCAATCATAACGATCGTTCTCTTACTATTATTGAATGTTTCCATTATGTTTTTACTCAGTCAGTTAGTCGGGGATAATACACCAATGTCCAGCATTATATGGGCAACTAAAGATGCTGTAGCCAGAAATTTAAATACTAATTTATTTTGGAGTTGGAACAAGTTTGTTATTCCGGTTTTCTTTTTAATTGATATCAGTGTACTGTATTGGCGTTTGATTCGCCGTTACCGCCAAATGCAGTTACGGCATATTATCAGTGAGCTTCATTTTATAGCTGACGGAAACTATGACCATCGAATTCCCTTTGAATTAAGTGGTGATCTTGCCAAAGTTGTCTCTAGTATTAATGGTTTGGTAGATAGTACCGTCGCGGCAATTGAAGATGAGCGCCGAATTGAAAAATCAAAAGATGAATTAATCACCAATGTCAGTCATGATATCCGTACTCCTTTAACTTCTATTATAGGTTATTTAGGATTAATTGAAGATCGGCAATTTCATAATCAAGAAGATTTATTGAAGTATACACATACCGCTTATGTTAAAGCGAAGCAAATGAAGCTATTAGTAGACGATTTATTTGAGTATACAAAAGTTCGGCAGCCAAGTGTTCCGATTCACACGACAACTTTTGATATGGCACAATTAATTGAACAGTTAGCAGCAGATTTCGAACTGGAAGCTTCAAAACGTGAGATGAAAATTCAAGTACGAGCCAATCCTTCTGCTTTAATGATGGAAGGTGATACGGAAAAATTAGTACGCGTGTTTAATAATTTGTTATCTAACGCTTTAAAATATGGCAAAGGTGGACGCTTAATCGTGATGGAAGTAGATAAAGTGGGAACTGAAGCAATTATTGCTGTACGTAATGACGGGCCGCCTATTCCTCAAAAATCTTTGGATCAATTATTTGATCGCTTTTATCGTGTTGAAGAGTCACGTTCACAGGAAACAGGAGGAACTGGTTTAGGCTTAGCTATTGCTCAAAGTATCGTAGCCTTACATGGTGGCTATATTTATGCAAAATCAGATGAAGCTTGGACCTCTTTTATCATTCATCTGCCATTAAAGCGAAACACTGAGGCACAAACGGACGTTCAGTAATGCCGGAAACAGTTGACATCTGGAGGAAATTTTTGTATCCTAATTAAAAAGCAGAGAGAAAAGTATTTATAGAAGTGATTTTCAGAGAGTTTGCGGCGGTGAAAGCAAATAGTCTGCTATAAAGAAATCCATCTCTTAGATGCGTTTAACGAAATAAGTTAAGCCGGTTCACAGCCGTTATTTGTGTAAATCAAGGGCAGTATGTTTACTGAACTTGGGTGGTACCGCGAATGACAAGTCATTTCGTCCCAAGAATTTTCTGGGGATGAAATGGCTTTTTTTACGCCCTAAAGTCATACAGATAATGTCATTAAAGTTTTCGGACAACTCAGTAAAGGTATTTAGTTTAAAACAAGCAGTCAGGCAGCTGCTTGTAATTAAATAAAGGAGGAACACGTATGTTAGATGTAAAAATTATTCGTCAAAATTTTGAAGAGGTGAAAGCCAAACTTGAAACACGTGGCGTAAAAGCCGAAACCCTCAATGAATTTTTGCGCTTAGATGAAAATCGACGTAACTTATTAGTAAAAGTTGAAGAATTAAAAAAATATCGCAATGATGTCTCTGCCGAGATTGCTCAATTAAAAAGAAATAAGGCAGACGCTACTGACAAAATTGCCGCAATGAAAGAAATCGGCAGCAAGATTAAAAATTTAGATAGTGAAATTGAAACCATTGACCAACAATTACAAGGAATTGCAACTACCTTACCAAACTTACCTCATGACTCAGTTCCGGTTGGCGCAGATGAATCAGACAATGTGGAAGTCCGTCGTTGGAGCCGACCACGTAATTTCACTTTTGAACCAAAACCTCACTGGGAAGTCGCAGAACACTTGGAAATCATTGATTTTGATCGTGGTGCTAAGGTTTCTGGCAGCCGTTTTATTTACTACAAAGGGTTGGGCGCACGTCTAGAACGTGCTTTGTATAATTTTATGTTAGATTTGCATGTTTACGAACATGGTTATACAGAAATGATAACTCCTTACTTAGTTAACAGCAACGCCATGTTTGGTACAGGACAATTTCCTAAATTTAAAGAAGATGTATTTCAAATTGCTGATAGTGATTTAACTTTAATTCCCACAGCTGAAGTTCCGTTAACAAATTATTTCAACAACGAAATTTTAGATGGTCAAGATTTACCTATTTACTTTACAGCACTAAGTCCTTCTTTCCGTTCAGAAGCCGGTAGCGCCGGACGTGACACACGAGGAATAATTCGTTTGCATCAATTCAATAAAGTAGAAATGGTGAAATTCAGTAACCCAGACCATTCCTATGATGAATTAGAAAAAATGACCGCTAACGCTGAAGAAATATTGCAAAAATTAAAATTACCTTATCGCGTGATGGCTCTTTCTACTGGCGATATGGGTTTTTCTGCAGCAAAAACATACGACTTGGAAGTATGGATTCCTGCACAAAATACTTATCGAGAAATCAGCTCATGTTCAAACTGCGAAGATTTTCAAGCACGTCGGGCAATGATTCGTTATCGTGATGAAAATGGCAAAGTACAGTATGTCCATACATTAAATGGCTCTGGTTTAGCTGTTGGTCGGACAGTAGCTGCAATTTTAGAAAATTATCAAAATGAAGATGGTTCTGTTACAGTTCCGGAAGTTTTGGTACCTTATATGGGGGATTTAAAGATTATTCAATAGCCCACCAAATTAAATAAATTTAAAAAAAATTTAATTTTCCTAACACTAGGGACAAAGATTTCTTGTATAAGTAAGATTTGTCTCTTTTTATCGCTCCTTTTGTGCAAATGTATTAATTGATCACGACCTTTAAAAATGATACATTTAAATTATTAAAAAAACAGCAACTTATAATTTGAGAGAGAAAGCCTGGTATTGAATGATGAACGAAGAGAATAGACCCCTTGTCCGCCGTAAAGATCACCACAAAAAAACAAAACAACGAAAATCTTTTAACAAAGCCATTATTATTAGCATACTCACAGTAGTCGCTTGTATTGTGGGCGTCGGTAGTTACTTTACGTATACTGCTTATCATCAAAAAAAGGTAAAAGTAGCTTTTTTTGACAAAAGTGAACAGAGCTTATTGAAAAAGATTCAAGAACAGCAAGCACAGGAAGGTCCTGAGAGCAAAGAAACTACTGCTAAATATGGTAAGCTGGAAACCATGCTCTTTGTTCCTCTAGATAAGGCCCTGCCAGAACCTACTAGTGAAACGCAAACTCATTTACAAACGTTAATCCAACAAGAAAAAGAAAAGCACAAAGCGAATATACCCACCAAATTAGTTGCGCGCGTTAAAAAGATTATTATGACCAAATCAGTTGAAAAATTTCAACCAATAGTAGACGCATATACTTGGGATGATCAAAAACAACAATGGCTGCAACAAACAGTTAATGGCAAGCATTCATTATTAGTGAATAAAAATAGCCAACAATTATTATCATTGAAAGATCTTTTTAAAGAACAAGCCAATTTTTTAGCTGTCCAACAAGTGGTACGCCAAAAATTATTAGACACTCATCCTAATGATTCAAGTGCCATTGATAAAGTACTGGCAATGCCAAATCTTGAGTTAGACAAAACAAACTTTACTTACGATCCTAAAAAAATAACTATCAGCTTACCTGACAATCAGCTTAACCAAAAAGAAATAACTATAGACTTTAAAGACATTGCTGGCTATCTCAACCCAGACTATGTTGATCCGGAAATTATAAAAAATGCTCTACCAGCTCCTTTAGATCCAAACAAAAAGTATATCTCATTGACATTTGACGACGGTCCAAATCCAAAAACAACACCTAAATTATTGGATATTTTAAAAGAGAAAAATGTTAAGGCAACATTCTTTATGTTGGGACAAAACGTTGAATCCAATACCGAACTGGTTAAACGAGTGAAAACAGAAGGCCATGAAGTATCCAGTCACTCTTATAGTCATCCTCAATTAACAACTTGTTCACCTGAGACTGTTAAAGAAGAAGTTCAAAAAACCGATAAAGCAATTTATAAGGCCACTGGAGCACTCCCGTTGGATTTCCGGCCACCTTATGGTTCGGTAAATCTTCCGGTTGCTGAAATCATCAAAAAACCAATTATTCAATGGTCCGTTGATTCTGAAGACTGGAAAAGTAAAAACACAGGTGCGATTATTCAGCGTGTTACGTCTACGGCCTACAATGATTCTATTGTTTTAATGCATGATATCCACCCGGAAACCGTAGCAGCAGTTCCTAAAGTCATCGATCGACTACGAGCTGACGGTTACGAAATTGTACCTTTGCAGCAGTTACTAGGCAAAAGAGCAAAACCACTGCATATGTATTACGGTTCTAATGATGAACGACCTGTTTCTTAAAAAAAAGGCAGGCAGAAATGAATCAGCTCCAAAAAAGTTGACTAAGATAACTTACAGCTTATCGCATAGTGAAAATGGTATGAAGAACAATAGCAACTGAATCAGAAATGTACGTTGCTTATGCTGTTAGTTACAGTTGTAATCCTCGCTGCAAAGAGCCATATCTCTAAGAACACCACCATTTTTCTAAGATTTTAGGGAGTAAGACGTAGTCTACGTGACTTTTGTCTTACTCCCTATTTTTTTATATTATTGTTCTACAGAGTAGTTCGGTGCTTCTTTGGTAATTTGAACGTCATGAGGATGTGACTCTTTTAAGCCATTGCCACTCATTTGAATGAATTGAGCTTCTTCACGTAATTGCTTTAAGTTAGCAGCACCTACATAACCCATCCCTGACTTTAAGCCGCCGATCATTTGGAAGACAATATCGGACACACTGCCTTTATATGCAACTCGTCCTTCAATTCCTTCCGGCACCAGTTTATTGGCTTCATTAACACTGCCTTGGAAATAACGATCGCTTGACCCTTTTTCCATAGCACCCAATGAGCCCATCCCACGATATGTTTTGAAGCGACGACCTTGATAAATTTCAAATTCACCTGGTGATTCGTCTGTGCCTGCCAACATGCTGCCTAGCATCACCGCATGTCCACCTGCTGCCAACGCCTTGACGATATCGCCAGAATACTTAATTCCACCGTCAGCGATAATGGCTTTGCCGTATTGTCTAGCCACGGAAGCAGCATCATAAATGGCAGTCAATTGTGGAACCCCAACACCTGCAACCACTCGTGTTGTACAAATTGAACCAGGACCAATTCCCACTTTTACGACATCAACGCCCACATCATAAAGGTCTTTTGTCGCTGCAGCAGTAGCTACGTTTCCGGCAATTAGCGTTGCTTCCGGGAATGTTGTACGAATTTCTTTAATTTTACGAATGACTCCTGCGCTATGGCCATGAGCTGTGTCAATAACAATAGCATCAGCGCCTGCTTCCAGCAAGGCTTCCGCCCGCTCAAAGGTATCGCTTGTTACTCCGACAGCGGCAGCGACCAACAAACGACCATGTTCGTCTTTTGCAGCGTTGGGAAATTCAATAACTTTTTCGATATCTTTAATTGTGATTAAGCCGCTCAAACGACCATTTTCATCGACGATTGGTAATTTTTCGATTTTGTGTTGTTGTAAAATTTTTTCAGCGTCTTTTAGAGAAGTTCCAACTGGGGCAGTGACAAGATGTTCTTTAGTCATCACATCTTTAATTTTCATTTGATAGTCTGTAACAAAACGCATGTCTCGGTTAGTAATGATTCCCACCAATTTACGATTCTCCATTGTCTCAACAATCGGCACACCACTGATACGATAAGTGCTCATTAATTTTTCTGCATCCGCTACTAAATGAGTAGGCGTTAAAAAGAATGGATCAATGATTACGCCGCTTTCAGAACGTTTGACTTTTCTGACTTCATCTGCTTGTTGGGCAATAGACATATTTTTATGTACAACGCCTAATCCGCCTTGACGAGCCATCGCAATTGCCATTTTGCTGTCGGTTACAGTATCCATACTTGCACTGATCATCGGAATATTTAATGTAATATTCTTAGCCAATTTTACGCTCATATCAACTTCATTCGGCAATACATGGCTTTCAGCAGGAATTAGTAAAACATCGTCAAATGTAAGTCCTTTTTTTGCGAATTTTGTTTCCCAGTTTGACATTTCTGTGTCCACTCCTCTATTTAATTTTATATATGAAAATAACAGATAATAGGGTGGAAGTCAACCAGCTTTCATGAAAATCCCAAAAGAAACCGCTAAGTTATGCCGAGTATTATCGTCGATCTGTTAAGATATCTGTTGGTTTTCCTTGTATGATTTACAAGCTTACTGTTTTAAAACAAACAAAAACCAGCAAGATATTCGACAGGCATTGCCTTATATCTTGTTGGCTAACATTTTCTGCTATATAAAATCTTTTCTTTTTATCAAATAATAAATACCACAACCTGCTACTGAAAGGAGAGAAAGGAAGACCGTACTTTTTTGAATCCAAGTCTTTTGATAAACAATTTTTGCCTTGCCTGAACCTTTGAGCCGAACCTGAACCAAACCCGTTTGTTTGTCAATTGTAGCAGCCTGACGTGTTGTTTTGCCATTAGTTGTTTGCTCCACTTGGTAGCCATAATAATAAACAAAAGGCACAGTCACAGCTGCAGACTTGTTGGCTATTACTTTGTAATCAAAGGAAACCGTGGAAAACGTCAAGTTTGGCTTTGTGATTTTAATTATTTGTGGATTATACGCAAGTTGGCGGTCCTTGTGGGCTTTGATATATTCATAATTCATTTCTTGTGGTAAATATTCATGGCCTGCTCCAATATAATAACTGTTGGTTTTATTGTATTGAGCGTACGTTAATATTCGATGCTGCTGCGTCTGCAAACACATCCATTGATAGACAAACATATTTACTAAAATAAGCAAACCAACAGTGAACAAACGGCTGCTATTCTGTTTTAATAGTTTAAGATCATCCGCAGCGATCAAATAGGCAATCAGCAGGGAAATGATTGAGAAAAAACGCCAGGGAAATTGAATCGTATTAAACGGAGTTGCATCCACCAACTTCCAAGGAAATAAATTTGTAACCATTAATAAAAGTAGTAAGGCAATGATTGTAATATCACGAAACCGTGCTTTTTTTCTAAATAATGCCAACCCATAAATAACCAAGCCAATCAATAAAATGGTCCCAATATTGCCCGTTGCAGCATGAAAGACATTACTTTTTAAACTGTTCCACAAAATATCCTTTAAGGGATAACTTTTCTCGGAAATATAAGTCAGCGGATTGGACGTTACCTTAAAGACTTGATGACTTAGCTGCTCCATCACTGGGAATAAATAGAAAGCCAGCCATAGAATAGTCATACCAGCGGCTTTACATAAAGTTAACAGGGGCGCCTTTTTAAAAAAGAATTTAGCATTTGCTATCATGTAAAATACTATGAATAAGCTGATCATTTCCAGAGAAATAAAATGTGCCAGACCAATACCAGTCATGGCAACCGTTAATAAAATCCACCGTTGATTGTCCCCTTTTTTAATTAAATATAAGCTAGACAGCACTAAGGGGAAAAAACTTAAGGCTAATAATTCACCGATTGCTTGGCGGTTGATCAAATCTTGTAAACGATAGATGGACAAAGTATACAATAAAGAAAATAAATAGCTGTGGCGCTTGCTTAAGTCCAAATAGCGTCCAGAAATATAAGTGATCACAAACGTTCCAAAATTAATCAATATCGAAAAACTAATAAAGCTGTAGACTAATGGAACGCCTAAAGCCCGCAGGCCTGCCGGTAAATACAAATAAAAATCGGGATAAAAAAGACTGGAAGCATATCCGTATCCGCCGATAAAATAATAATTAATGGTTGGTGCAAAAAGTCCATTTTTTAAGGAGATGGCTAAGCCTTCAATTCTATTTTGATGAAAATGATAATCATCTCCCTTTAAAAATTCACCGTTGCGGAGATAGACTAAATAAACAGTTACCACACTCAGCAACAAAAAGCTACTACAGAGAACCAAGCGTTCATGGCTTTTACTCCAAGTTTTTACTTTTTGAAACATAACATTCTCCTCTTCTGTCACGTTCACTTGGTAATTTACAATTTTTTTTCTGTAATTATTACCTATTTTTGTCTTATGTTATAACCTCTCGCTTATTCTTACAAATATATTGAACAGATTATTAGAAACAGATGACAAAAAAAGAAAAAACAGCTGCCATAAACACTGACAGCTGTTTTATTTATAATTTTAACGTCCCATGAAACTTCCCGAAATGTTGAATTTTTTCTTAAAGAAGTAACGCACGACAAAGGCTAACGCGCCGATTATCAAGGTAACGATTGGATCTAAAACAGGATTGATGACTGCTGGTAAAAAGGCTGCGCCACCAAAAGCCGCCAACCAGAAAAGCATCCCAAAAATCAAAATAGCACTACTTTTAAGCCAGCTTGGGCGCTTGGATTTATCTTGTCGATCGTATTGATATACATGTTTGTGTAATAAATAAAAAACATAGCCACCAGCCATTGCCCCTAAAATATAAGACATTAAGCCTAATGGTTGCGCACTATTTTTAGAAAATAGTGACATCAGCGCCATCATCAACGTTAACAAGCCCAATAGGAATAGTGTATTATCCACCCACATCATCACACCTGTCGGTTCAGGAGCTTCTTCTGGCTTATTCAAAATAGCTTCTGCTCGTTCTGAAACTGTTCCGAATAATTGACGAGCAGTTTTGCCCGTTTTTTGTCCTTGCACTAATTGCGGTAAAATATCATGAAGGGCAATCGTTTGTTCTTCTTCAGAAAGGTTGGCGGCTTGCAGAGATTTTTTTAAGTCAAAGATATATTGTTCATTTCTTTTAGTCAGCTTTTGTTCTAATTCACGATTTTCAGAAACGAATGTTCGTAATGTTTCTGGTTCCATTTTTTACGTCCTCCTTGCCTTGTTGAGACAGTTTCACATTCAAAAAGTATTCTACCATATTTCCTAAAAGAAAAAACCTCGGCAGAAAAATTTTTATACGTTAAAACGGAAAAGCATTACATCCCCATCTTGAACAACATATTCTTTTCCTTCTAGGCGCACTCGCCCTGCTTCTTTAGCAGCTTGCATGCTGCCATATTTGTCCAAATCTTCAAAAGAAACCGTTTCTGCTCGAATAAAACCACGCTCAAAGTCACTGTGAATAATTCCAGCAGCTTGAGGCGCTTTAATGCCTTTACGGAAAGTCCAAGCCCGAACTTCTTGTTCACCGGCCGTAAAATAAGTAGCTAAACCCAGTAAATCATAGGCAGCTCGAATGAGTTGATCTAAGCCAGAAACCTCAATACCCATAGCTTCTAGGAAGTCGGCTTTATCTTCTTCATCCAATTCAGCAATTTCTTCTTCTGCTCTTGCGCAAACCACAATTACTTCTGCATTTTCACTAGCAGCAAAATTACGGACCTGTTGGACATATTCATTATTATCAGGATTGGCAACCTCATCTTCCGAAACATTAGCTACGTATAATACCGGCTTGGTTGTTAGTAAAAAGAGAGCTTTCACCAATTTTTCTTCTTCTGGTGTAAAATCAACCGTACGTGCCGATAAGCCCGCTTCCAAAGCCGGTTTGATTTTATCCAAAACAGCCAGCTCAGCTACTGCATCTTTATCTTTTGCTTTAGCCATTTTGGCAACACGTGTGTAGCGTTTATTGATGGAATCTAAATCAGCTAAGATTAATTCTAAATTAATAGTATCAATATCAGCTAACGGATCCACAAAGTCGGCTTCTCGGTTTTGTTCACGCATAATATTTTCGTCGTCGAAACAACGAACCACATGACAAATTGCGTCTACTTGACGAATGTGACTTAAAAATTGATTGCCTAAGCCTTCTCCTTTGCTGGCACCTTTTACAATACCGGCAATATCAGTAAACTCAAATGTTGTAGGCACGGTTTTTTTGGGATGAACGAGCTCTGTTAAACGTTGCAACCGATCATCTGGCACCTCTACCATACCAACGTTAGGGTCTATCGTTGCAAACGGATAGTTCGCCGCTTCTGCTCCTGCTTTGGTAATTGCGTTAAATAGTGTTGATTTGCCCACATTAGGCAAGCCGACGATTCCAGCTGTTAATGCCATGTATTCTTCACTCTTTCTCTAGTAGTCTTTTCAGCAAAAGTGAGGGAACTTCTTCCCTCAGACTTCTTTTCTTTCTAAAATTTTTTTTAGTTTTTTCTCAAAATCACGTCGCGGAAGCATCACGATATGCCCACAATTCATACATTTGATTTTAATGTCAGCACCCATTCGGATAATTTGCCAACGATTCGCTTGGCAAGCGTGGGGCTTTTTCATTTCTACAATTGCACCCTTGTTGTAATTTTTTTTCTCTTTACCATCCATACTCATTGTTATCTCCATCCTTTTAATGAAAATAAAACCGCGAGGTCTACTTAGATGACGATTCTGCGGTAAAAAGACTCTCGTTACCATACCATTTTTTCTCCGCAAAGCAAAGTTCACCGCCCTTTGCTAAAGACGATTCAGGCGGCTTTTTCCAACACCGTTCGCCTTTAGTACCGAATATTGGAAGACTTTGCGGAAAACCCTTGATCAATAATTGATTTATTCTTCATCGAAATGAATATCCAACAAATCCAAAATTCGAGCTAGATCTGAGGCTGATAAGTATTCAATCTCGATTTTTCCTTTGCCTTCTTTTTCTTGAATAGCAACCGTAGTACCAAATTTATCCATCAAGCGATCTTCGCTTTCACGAATGTAATAGGGCTTTTCTTGAATTGGCTTGCGAGTTTTTTTCGTACCATTTTTTCCTTGGGTTTCATTTAATTCGGCCACTAGCTGCTCCAACTGTCGGACCGTTAGATTATCTTTCACGCAACGATTTGCTAAAGGCAAGATTTTTTCTTTATCTTTTAAGCCTAAAAGCGTTCTGGCTTGACCCATGGACATCGTTTCGTTTTGAACCATTGTTTTTACTTGTTTAGGCAACGCCAGCAGACGTAAATAGTTAGCGATATACGGGCGACTTTTCCCTAAACGCTCGGCCACTTCGACTTGCGTTAATTTCAATTTTTTCATCAGCATATCATAAGCTTCTGCTTCTTCCAAGGGATTTAAGTCTTCTCGTTGTAAATTTTCCAAGACAGCAATTTGCATCATCGCTTCTTCATCAAATTCTCTGACAATCGCTGGAATCGTTTCTCTAGCTGCTAACTTAGAAGCACGGAAACGACGTTCACCGGCGATAATCTCATAGCCTTTAACGGCAGATTTACGCACGATAATCGGTTGAAAAACACCGGATTGTTGAATTGAATTCGCTAGTTCTTGTAATGATGCTTCATCAAATGTTTTTCTTGGCTGATAAGGATTGGGACGCAATTCATTTAACGGAATTTCAATAACTTGTTCATTTTTGACATCCACTTCTTCCAAGTTAGCAAAATCTTGAAATAAAGCATCAATGCCGCGGCCTAAGCCTTTACTTTTACTCATTCTCCAACACTTCCTTTGCTAGTGCTTGATAAACTTCTGCGCCGCGAGAACGAGGATCATAATCAATGATTGATAGACCGTGACTCGGCGCTTCTGACAGACGAACATTTCTGGGGATAATCGTATCGTATACTTTTTCACGGAAATATTTTCTCACTTCATCAACAACTTCTGCTCCTAAATTAGTCCGAGCGTCATACATTGTCAGCAGCACTCCTTCGATTTTTAACTCCGGATTAAAATGTTTTTGGACTAAGCGAATAGTATTCAGCAGCTGGCTTAATCCTTCCAGCGCATAATATTCACATTGAACTGGAATCAAAATCGAATCGCTGGCAGTAAAGGCGTTAATCGTCAAATGTCCTAAAGACGGCGGACAATCAATCAGAATAAAATCGTACTGATCTCTCACTTCATCAATTGCCAATTTTAAACGTGATTCACGAGCCATCATGGAGGTCAGCTCAATTTCTGCTCCTGCTAATTGAATCGTTGCCGGTACAATGTCTAAATTTTCTCTTTCTGTTTGCTGAATAACGCCGGCAATCGGCTCTTCGTTGACTAAAACATCATATACATCGTGAGCGACGTCTGGTTTGCGCACGCCGACACCACTTGTAGCATTCCCTTGAGCATCGATATCAATCAACAGTACTTTTTTGCCGGCAAACGCCAAGCAAGCACCTAGATTTACCGTGGTGGTGGTTTTTCCAACGCCACCTTTTTGGTTTGCTACAGAAATTATTCGTGCCATGTGTGTCCCTCCATTTATTTTATCGGTTGTTTATTTGGCATGCCCGGTTTTCTTGGGTATTTTTTCGGTGTTTCTTTTTTCTTTTGGATCACTACAATGTGTCGTTCATCTGCTGTGATCGGTAATTCAAAAGCAATTTCTTTACTAAATTTTCCGCCTAACGTAGCAATCGCCGGTTTCGCTTCTGCTATTTCTTCTTCACTTTTTGCCGCTTTTAGTGCTAAGAAAAAGCCTTCTTTTTTTACGAGCGGCAAACAAAGCTCACTTAAGACATTCAAACGAGCAACAGCTCTGGCAGTTACGTAATCAAAAACGCCGCGAAACCTCGGCTGCTGACCAAAAGTTTCCGCCCGATCGTGATAAAGAGCGACATCCTCTAAGCCCAACGCTTTGACTAATTCTGTCAAAAACGTGATACGTTTATTTAAAGAGTCAACAATAGTTACTTGTAATGATGGAAAAACAATCTTCAACGGGATACTAGGAAATCCGGCACCAGCACCTACATCACATAGCGATTTATTTTCGGCAAAATCCTCAAAAAAAGCTAATGAAATCGAATCGTAAAAGTGCTTTAAGTACACTTCTTTTTCTTCTGTGATAGCAGTTAGATTCATCTTTTCATTCCACTCAACCAACAGTTGAAAATAGTAGTGAAATTGCTCCACTTGCTGTGGACTCAGCTGAATGCCGCTATCCGCTAATTGTTGTCTAAATTCGTTCGGCGTCATATGAACTCCTTCCTTTTGTGAAACAGAAAAATGTTTCACAATCATCTTTCCTTACTTTAACCCAAAACATTATATCTTGCAATGCTTTTCCCCACATTTATTAAAGGATTTTATGTATTTTAAAAGTAGTAAGAAAAGTTAAAAGCATTACTTCCAAACTCTGTTTTTTGATATTTTACTAACAAAAATAGTTCGCCAGCTTCGGCTATAAAAAAGTGGCTGGACACCACTAAACATAGTTTTGTCCTAGCCACTACTAAGAAGAAATGGTAACCAAACATCAAGTTTTTTGACAATTTTATAAAATCCCCTCACTATAAAAAGCAGCTTGGGCATTTTTTCCTCCAATTACTCGAACCTTAACGACTTTTGGCTCACTCTCCTTTTTTCTACAGTGCTCTCTTCTGAACATTCCTGTTTATGTTCATATTAAAGTTTACTGCTTATTCACTGCGCAAAGCATCGATTGGATCAAGTCGTGCTGCTCTTCTAGCTGGTAGAGCTCCGGCTAAGAAAGCAATCAACATGATCAACAAGATTATAGACACACTAGGAACAACGGCAAACTGAACCAAAGTCAACTGTGGCAGACCAGATAAGAACGAATCGGCTGCTAGTGAGTTAATGATACTACCCGTACCCATGGCCGCCAACAAACCTAAAGCAGAACCAAAGAAACCAATAAGTCCAGCTTCCCAAGCGAAAATTTGGAAGACTTTACCGCGGCTAAGTCCTAATGCTTTTTTCAGTCCGATTTCTCTTGTCCGTTCCTGGACAGACATAAAGAGCGTATTGACGATCCCAAAAGTAGCTGCTATCAATGAAATAACGCCGAATAAGATCAAACCGCCTGTAACAGCATTAACAAAGTTTAAAATCGTTTTAACCTGGTCTTCAAATGTTGAAGCCTGATAACCGGCCTTAACAATTTCATCTTTCACTTTTTCGGCAGCATCTGCATCTTTGACTGTCACTAACAGCACCGGAAAGTTTTCAGTCATGGATTTTGGCAAGCCTTTTTGATTAAAAGCAAGAACTTCTTTTGCAAAGCTATCATTGACCCAACCGTCTCCAGATGACATTAAAGCATTTTTTTCTTGAACACCAACAATCGTTGCAGTAACGGTTTTTTCTTCACCTTCAGCCGATTTAATAACTAAAGAAAGTTTTTTTCCTACTGCTTCTTGATTATTTTTGTAACCAAGCGCTTTGACATAATTTTCTAGAATCGTTACTTCCGGCTCTTGAGCATCCCAATTTGCT
The DNA here is from genome assembly GCA_051295955.1 of Enterococcus faecalis. GTDB lineage: Bacteria > Bacillota > Bacilli > Lactobacillales > Enterococcaceae > Enterococcus > Enterococcus faecalis_A. The sequence continues at coordinate 15,390 of JBPDWA010000008.1, forward strand.
GCTTTACCGGCTAACATTTTAAGGTTAAAACTTGGCACAACAGCACTGGCGCTAAATTGATATTTCTTACCGTTTTGACCTTCAACATATTCAAAGGTTGGTTCCTGACTGGTTTCTATCCGTTTAACGCCATTTAATTTTTTAAGTTTTTCGACATCTTTTGGCTGCAATTGTACAAAATTTCCGGCTGCACCTTGCTTATTTTTTTCAGGATTATAGGCTTTTGGTTGATCATCATCAGTCGCTGTCCCGTCCTCTTGTTTTGCCTGAACCTGGATTAAATCCTTAGCGCCGATGCTGCCTAATTGTGTAGTAATAAATTCATTGACTCCAATATTTACTCCACTAGTTAAAGAAATAGCAAAAGAGCCAATAAAAACTGCTAGTATAGTTAAAATAGTACGAACTTTATTGCGCCATAAACTAGTTAAGGCTGTTGATAAAATATCTAAAAATTTCATGACACCACCTCCTCTTTTACGATTTTGCCGTCTTTAATATGAATTTGTCTGTCACATTTGGCAGCTAAATCATTGTCGTGAGTAACAACAATTAAGGTAATGCCTTTTTCTTTATTCAAACCAAACAATAGATCTTCCACCTTTTCACTAGTTAAGGAATCCAAGTTACCCGTTGGCTCATCGGCAAAAATAATATCAGGATTATTCACTAAAGCTCGTGCTATACAGGCTCGCTGTTTTTGTCCACCGGAAAGATCTGTTCCTTTATTTTTGGCTTTTTCAGCCAAATCAACTGCTTCCAGCGCTGCTAAAGCTTTTTTATTGCGTTTACCTTTGGATACTCCGGCAATTTTTAAAGGCAAAGCAACATTTTCCAATACTGTTTCTTTGGCATTTAAGAAAAATTGCTGAAAAACAAAACCGAATGTTTCATTTCGTAACTGATCTAGTTTTTTACCTTTTAGCGTTGAGACGTTTTCCCCATTTAAAAAAATCGCTCCAGAAGTTGGTTTATCCATTAAAGACAGGATATGCATAAGTGTTGATTTACCACTGCCGCTTTTCCCGACAATAGCTACGCTTTCTCCTTTTCCAATCGATAAATCTAGTCCTTTTAGTGCAAGGAATGCTGCTTCTTTTTTGCCATATTCCTTTGTTAAGCCTTGTACTTCAATAACTTTACTCATCTTTTCCCTCCTTAAACAATCATGATGAATTTTTGAAAAAACATCGACGTTAATGTTGTAAATTCTTTACCATCTTAACATAAAAAAAATCTAGTTTTATCCGTCTATAGTTGTATTTATAATAACAAGCCAATTAAAAACAGCCAATCCCATTTGCAACTGGCTGCTTCTATTCTACTTATAAAATTTCTTTTGTTTTTTTCAATGATGGAATGCTTAACATGATGCATAAACTAATCAGATAAATAATTGCCAAAAATCCTACTACTGTCAATAAATTGTATTGATCCATTAAAAAACCAATGAGAATGGAAGAAAAACCACCGACTGCACGACCGACATTCATGATTAAGTTATTAGCAGTTGCCCGAATTTCTGTTGGATATAAGCTACTGATAATTGCGCCATACCCGCCATACATTCCATTAATAAAATAGCCCACAATCATTGTAAAAAGCAGTAATGTCCACTTATCTTTTGACAAAATGATTAAAAATACTGAGAAAGCAGATAAAATCAAGAAGATCGTGTATGCTTTTCTGGCACCTAATTTATCCATAATATAGCCAAACGTCATCATCCCTAAGCACATACCAAAGATGGTACTAATCATCCACAAGGAAGAACCAGAAACTGATAAGCCTAATTGCTGCTGCATAATAGAAGGAAGCCAGTTCATCAAACCAAAGTATCCAGCAATTTGAATTGTAACCATTAAACTTAACCCAATGGTTTGCCAAGCTGTTACCGAATCTTTAAACAAAGTCCAAATAGTAGTTTGTTTCTTTTCCTTAGCCACTACTTCAATAAAAGAAGAAGATTCATGAAGTCCTCTACGGATATAAACAATGAGGAAAATTGGCAAGGCGCCGATGACGTAGAGCATTTTCCAGCCTAACAAAGGAATAATCAACGATGCCAAAATGGCCGCCAGCATTGCGCCAATCTGCGCGCCAATCCCGGCAATTGAAGACATTTTCCCCAGATTCTTTTTCGAAAAAGACTCCGAAATTAATGACATACAAGCGCCGTACTCACCACCGGCTCCAATCCCCCCTAAGAAGCGAAACAGGTAAACTAAGTAAATATTCGATGCAAAAAACATCAGCGCAGAAGCGATCGAAAAAGTGATGACTGTATAAGAAAAAATCTTCACCCGCCCATATTTATCGGCTAAAATGCCAAAAAAAATCCCGCCGACTAGCATTCCTAAGTTGGTAATCGTAGAAATCAAGCCTGCAGCGGCACTGCTAATAGCAAATGTATTAATAATTGAAGATAAAGAAAAAGATAAAAACATGATATCCATATTTTCTAAAGCAATTCCTGAAGAAGTAGCCCATAGTACTTTCCGTTGATACTTCGTTAAACCTGCTTTCTTATCGAACTTCACTTCTTCTGTTGTCAAACCTACCACTCCTTAAATTGTTATGTATAAATAACATTTGTTGTTTCCAGCAATAACCGATCGAAGTTTATACTTTTTCCAGTATAGCAAACATCATTCTCTCAGAAAAGAAAAATAATAAAAATTTCAAAAAAGTTACTTCCCTTATTGAAACAACAAAAACCCAACAATTTGAGGCGGTTTCACGTGAAACATCGCTAAAAATATCGATTCCTTCATTAATAAAACAGAAAAGGAACCGACAATGTCTTACCAACCGTCCGTTCCTTTTTGATTTCCAACACTCTACTTGGATTACTTTGAATAATCATCAATTGTTGGCTCTCTATCTTGACGATAGTCATATTCGGATGGCTGTGGACTGCGCCACTTCCTTTTAGCCTGTTGACGTAACTCGTGGTCAAAACGACCTGGTGGTGTGCCGTCTAATAGATCATGTTTACGATTGTTACGATCTGCATAATTAAACGATTCACCATTTAACAATTTACTTTCATAATCTTTCATCTGGATTCGTTGATAATATGCTGGATCACTGATGATCGTGCCATTCCAACGTTCTACCAGTACATCCCATTGGGAAACAAACTGGCCATGCGGATTGAGAATAAATTCCGAATGAAAATGAGGACTGAGACGTTTTTTATTTAATGCTTGGTTCAGATAAGGTGTTCCTTTGAGATATTTATTATGCAACCTAGCTGGTTCACGCTTTAATTTTTTTCCACCTAAACCTTTAGGCACAGCTGTGAAAACATACTGACGTAAAGCCGCTTCATCTGTCATATTCGACTGTTTAAAATAGGTTCGTATATATTGGATATTCTGACGATCAATATACATTCTTAGCTGGTGCACTTGTTTCGCTTTAGTTTGATTAGAGGCAGCCAACAGCCCTTGTGGATACGCACGCTGTACAGTTTTTGCAAGAACATGCCAAAAACGAGCATGAGGCGCTAGTGCTGGATCAAATTGGTGATCGCCCCGCAACTGCAACATCCCATACTGATCAAGCTCACCATCTAATTGATCGAGTAGTAACGATAGTTTTTGTTGGGGATGATATGAGGAATGGCAAAATAGCTGCTGATACAAAGATGATCCTACTAAATGGAGCTTGCTTGCTGCTTGCTGGACAACCGTTAAAGCTTCTGAAAAAGACAATGGTTGAAGTTCCTTAAATATAACTGTGACAAGGCGCTGGACGGCACGGCGATCCCAACCAGCACGGATCGCCTCCATTACGAGTAATTCTATCGCTTGACGTAGATCATTCCAAGATATCATAACATCCCCCTTATAAACCTTTCTTCTATCATATAAGCTTCATGAAAAAACTACCAGTTATTCGTTTCCGCTGGTGAAATTTTATTTTTTATCATTTTAATCAGCATTTCCAGCTTCTTAAGCCTTAGATTATCTTTCATTCTATTCTATGATATAATGAATTGATAAAAAATGAAGAGGTGTTGAGCGTGAATTTCCAAAAGAATCGTCCACTCTATCAGCAAGTAGAACTGGCGATCCAAAATGATATTCGAGAGAAAAAATATAAACCCGGAGAGCAGCTGCCGACAGAAGAAGAATGCTGTGCATTATATGGCGTCAGTAAAATTACCATTCGTAAGGCATTTGAATTATTAACTGAAAAAGGATTAGTCGAACGAATCCGCGGAAAAGGCACTTTCGTTAAACAAAAACAAGAAAAGGTACATTTAGGGAATAGTCATGGCTTCGCCAGTACACTAACCAATCAAGGGCATCTTACTGACTATACAGTTTTACGTTCTCAACTACTGCGTGCCGATAAAACTTTAGCAGAAAAATTAGCATTAAAAGCGGATGAAAAAGTATATAACATTCAACGTTTAATATGGGAAGACGGTGTTCCTATAGGGATCGATGATTTTTATACTTCTGCCACTCGTTATCCAATTCTATTTGAAAAGGGCAGCCAAAGCAGTTCCTTATACCAATTATTAGAAACGGAATACGGTGTAAAAAACGGGAATGCTTCCATTGAAATCAACGGTATTGTGGCTACTGCTGAATTAGCGGAATTATTACAATGTTTAACCAGCGATCCTTTGTTTCAAATCGAAAAAATCGGTTATGATCAAAAGCAAGAGCCCTTTCATTTTTCAATTTCAACGATTCGCTGTGATCGTGTTTCTTACGTCATTGAAGTCTCTGAGCATATTACACTACAAGCAAAAGATCGCACTAAAAAATAGCTTGCAACCAGAAGAATAAGCCAGCCTTCTCTACAAATACTTTTGCTGATTTATCAAGTGAAAATAGATAATCCATGTTAAAAACAACAATAAAAAGGCGCTACCAATCCTTTACTTGGCAGCGTCTTTATGATCTACAAGTTTCGATCTTTTAAGGAAATCCAACCATAAGCATTTTTCCATGAAACCAAACTCTTGGCTGTAAAAAGGTTTATTACAAATAATCCTGCAACAACAAGGATGCTTATTCACCTAAGATTCCCAGCATACTTAGTACCATACCGATAATAATACAACCAATCAACAATTTGTTGGTACTGCAATTCTTTTTAATTAAACGATAAATAACTAATGTCACAACAAGCGGCAACAGTCCAGGAATAATCGAATTTAAAATATCTTGCAAAACTAACTTCGTACCACCTGCTGTAAATTTAATGGGAGTTGTAATAGGCACCATGCTGGCCACCATTCCGCCGACAACTGATAAACCAACAATCGAAGCAAACTGCATTAAGCGATCCATCAAGCCTTCTTGATAAAGCTTCGTAAGATACTTACTACCAGATTGGTAACCTAAATTTCCTCCAAAAAAAACAGTGAAAATAGAAGGAATTGCAAATAATCCTACCGCCAAAACAGGGCCTAAAAGACTTCCTTCCTTAGCAAAGGACAAACCAATACCAAATGTAATAATTCGTAATGTACCTTGAAAGAAAGAATCACCGATTCCCGCAAAAGGGCCCATTAAACTTGTTTTAATCATGGAAATAGTTTCTGTATTAAACTCACCGGCAGGAGCTTGAGCATTTTGTTCTTCCATTGAAGCACACAGCCCCATAATAAATGAAGTCATTTGGGGCGTACAGTTAAAAAATTCCATATGGCGTTCATAGGCTTCTTGCTTTTTTTGTTCATCGTGGGCATAAACCTTATCTAAAATCGGAGCCATTCCATACATAAAACCCATATGCATTTGCCGTTCATAGTTCCATGAACACATAATCGTCCAAGACCGGAAACACATTTTGCGTAAATCCTTTGGCGTAATGGTGTTTGTTACTGCTTTAGTTGCTGTCATTTAAGCCACCTCTTTTTCTCTATAATGAATTTGATCCATCATAAATGCTATTAAAGCGGCAAAGATAGTCACACCGATTAATGATAAATTGGAATAAGCAACGATAAAAAAGCCAAAGATAAAAAAAGGAAAATATTTCTTACTAAGCATCGTGCTTAATAACATTGCAAAGCCCAGGGCGGACAACATGTTACCGCCAACGGTTAATGCTTTAGTTATTAGCTCAGGAATTTTATGAACCAGATCAGCAACGACATCTGCACCAAAGTAAACCGTTAAGAAAATTGGAATAAAGTACACCAAAGCATTAAAGATAAACGACCAATAAAAATGAATCCTTTTTGCTTGTTGGTATTTGTGTTTGCTGATTGCTCGATCAGCAGCATGACCGAACTGTGCAATAACCATCCGCATGATAATACTCATAAATTCGCCGGCTACAGCCACAGGAATTGCTATTGTCAATGCAGTTTCTGTACTGCTGTTTGTTAAAATAGCAAAAGCAGCGGCAATAATACTGCCCAGCTGCATATTTGGCGGCCCGGCAGCCCCGATAGAGACAAAGCCCATAGAAATTAATTCAAGTGAAGCGCCCAGCGTGATTCCAGTCCGTAAATCACCTAAAACTAACCCAGCTAATGTACTTAAAATTAGCGGTCGACCAATATTTTGACGGCCGATTAGACGAGAATCAACAACGGCAACGATGCCGACTAAACCAAGTAAAATTGCTTTGAGTAGCATAAACTCCCTCCTTCTCTTAGTTCATAAAATCAACTACTTCAACAGGTGCAGTCGGCACTTGTTGAACGTAAAGTTCAATGTGACGGGCTAATAGGTCTCGCGTTGCTGCTAATTCAGCTTCATTTAAATAAACAGCTTTGCCATAAGCTATAGAATTTGCTTTTTTAGCAACACCACCGTAATTAATGGCTTTTATTTCCGGTACATTCTTGACAAGCTCTACAGCCTCTTTGGGACCCTTAACTAGCAATAAGTAACGATCATCAGGCTTAGCTGCCAACACTTGCGCTACTTTGTCAATGGAAACAATATCAAGTTGACAATCTGCTGGTTTAGCTAGTGACAAAGCCATTACTGTCATGGGCTCTTCAGGAACTTGATCGTCTGCCACAATAATGTGATTGATATCATATTGTTTAGTCCAAGAAAAAATTACTTGGCCATGTAAGAGTCGATGATCGATCCGGACTAATTTAATCATAGTAACACCTCCTAACAACTGTTTTTTTTAGTTAATAATGTAATGCAGTTATTTAAACCGTTTTATGGTTCAAATGCTGTTTAAAAATAGCAGTTTCTCTTCATTACTACGTTAACTTTTGGTAAATCTCAGAGAAACCGCTATCAATTATTTGCTTTTTAACATTGGATTAAAGCATTAACATATACTAAGTTGCTTTGTGCCTTACTGACTAACTCCTTCAAATTAAGAGTAGCTAGTTCCACACCACTGGTTTGTGCCAGTAAAACTTCCAGTAATAGTGGTAAATTTATACCAGTAATCAAATGAATATCTTTTTCCATTAAATATTTCATCGCAATATTATTAGGCGTTCCACCGATTACATCGGATAAAATCAATAAAGGTCTTGCTTGACAAGTTTGAACAATCTTTGCCACTTCTTCTTGAAAATATTCTGTAGGCATATTTTCACTAAAAGCCACGGTATAAACATTCTCTAATTCTTCACATAAAATCAACCGTGCAGCGTTAAGATACGCCTGACACAATGTATCATGAGAAGTAATTAGTACATAAAAACTACGTTTGGACATTTTTTACCCTTTCTAGATCAATATTTAATTTGCCACATGTACCGGCGAACAGCTAATGAATGCCCACGTTCAAAAGCAATCGCTTCGACCATCTGCCGAATAACTACACCTGTTAAAATTGCTGCTAAATATTGACGTGCAACTTCCGGTATCGCTTGTAAATCAAAATCAGCTTGATCCAAAACGATTAATTCATCGGTAAATTTTTCTGCAAAATCTTGTACTCGTTGATCCAAAAAGCGCGTATTACCGATACTTTTCACTAAAATAAAGGGTACATCATAGTCAGTAATTTCAAATGGTCCGTGGAAAAACTCACCAGAGTGAATCGCATTGGAATGGAGCCATTGCATTTCCATAAACCAACAAGCTGCAGTAGAATAGATCTCCCCATAATTGATTCCACTACCAATTGTATAAATAATAGGATTGCGTTTTTGTTTTTGGCCCCAGCGCTTTGCCGTTTCAGCAAATGTTGCTTTTGTTTTAACTGTTAATTCATTCAATGCTTCTAAGGCTTGTAGGCAAGTAGACCATTTTTCTGCTGACGTGAAGTGCTCTAAAAGATTAAATAATAGCCCATAAAGAATTCCTTTATTTAAATCGCTAGCGTTGGCTTCTGATCCCCAATCATAATGAATCGGATATTCAGCTGCCTGCCATAAAGGGGAACCGTTTTCATTAGACAATGCAATTGTCATCGCACCTATCTCGCGTGCTTTTTGAGTGGCTGTTACTGTTTCTGGTGTAGTACCGGAATGCGAACAACTAATAACTAAGGAATACTGATTTAAAGCTTTAGGTGGATCATATATAAATTCATTCGCTGTATAAACATGACTTGGAATCACAAGTTCCTTATCAAAAAGATACTGACCAGCCATCAAGACAGCTTGTGAACCACCGCAGGCAACAAAATAAATATGCTGAATCTCCTTCTCTTGTAACGCATTCATTGCTGTTGCAATTTGTTGTTTGTGTTCTTGTCTCATGTTAATCCTTCACTCACTTTCGCTTATTAGTTATATAAGATTATATAATCTTATATAACTAATTATACTGAAAACGCTTTTCATTGCAAGAGCTATTTTAAAAGTTTTTTTTGCATAAAAATGATTTCCCGTATCAGTAAAAACGCTAATGTATACAACTCTTGTTATTTTAAAAAGCCAAATAGAGAAGTTAAACGTGCCAAAATTGACTTTATTCCTATCCAAGAGTGAAACAAAAATAAGTTTTACTTCATAAAAATTAGTGAAACGGTAGCCCAGAAGCGGCCCTCATTCCATATTATTTCTCTAAGCTTCTAGCTATCCAATAATAAGAAATTTAACCTTATTTTAGTAATAGACTTCGCTTTTTTTTAAAGGATTGGGCATCTACATACCAACTCGGTTCATGTAGAACTGCGAACAAGTTGAATGAAGGTCAAACAATAAATACTTCACTGTATTAGGATTAGGTCAATTTCTACTAGCCTAAGCAGTAAAAATCAAAGGACTTAGCGCCGAAGGCTTAACACATTACGTCTAACCACTAGTTACTTGCTGAAAACCTGTTTAGAAACAAAAAAAGACCCACTCTTGGGGGAGAGTGGGAAAAAGGAGTAAAAAATGAAAAAGTGTTTTGTTAGGGTTTGTTTGTTGGTATGCTTATATCTTACTGACTAAATATGAATATTTTGTGGTAAAAAATCGTCTTATTTACTAAAAAAGCATAAAGAAAATAAAATGTTCGTTTGCGCTACTCATACATTAACAAGTAGCTGAAATTTCAAAGATCACGATTTTTTTGATCGGCATGTTCTTTTGACTAAAGCTTCGTTCCTTTGTAACAGCCACTGTAGAAAACTTCACTTCTGTTCTCTATCTCCATTATCCTATAAAACAAATTCATTATTTCATCAATCTTTAATTTGGCTTTAACAATAACCAAACCTTAAATTCTTGACTGCCAATATTTTATACCTACTTCACTACTGTCACTATGTAACACACCAAAAAAACGAAACAAACGATTGAGCTATACAAAATATTTTTAGCACATTTCTTTCAATTAAAGGTTATCAACTATTTTTCTTCCTCCTTTAATACCTGTGTTACTTTTTTCCAAAATTACCCTTTAATGGCTTCTTGCAAGCCACTCGTTGCAGAAGATAAGGTTTTATTGTTGAAGAATAGCCTGTTCTGTTAAATAGTCCCAAGGTTTTTAATGAATTTTATCTGAAAAACACTAGAATATTTTTTATCCTTTAACCTAGTTGTGGAACTAATAAATTTACTTAAGTAAAAGTTTACGAAATGATTATGGAAAAATCAGTATAATACGAATCATTGGTTTCAAAGCAGTTTTAAACTAAAAAAATCCAGCTTGTAATTTGGTAATTACAAGAGGGTATAAAAAAATCTTTAACTATTAAAAAAATAACTTTTACTTATTTGAATTCTTTATGGCTTAGACGATTTCAAATCATACAGCAAACTTACCAACATTGAATAAAAAACTATTTTGAAAACATAACTATATATAGATTGTTACCATAACATCATTAATTTTTATGTTTCATGTGAAACATAAAATACAGCTATTCAGCTTTTGTCGGTAATATTTTCGCAATCTTCCCTTGTTCGATGTAGACAACAACTAACTCTAACTAATTGTTCTTTTTTATCAAAATCAGCCTCAGAAACACTTATATATTACCGTTCAGATTAATAAGCGTAACAAAATTTAAAACTATTGGCATTCAATTTAGCATTCAAAAAAACTCAATTACGTGGGGCGCTTTTTATATTTAATCTCTAGCCATATATTATTCATTTACAATTATAATCTCTGGATCAACAACACTTATGACTTCAATAACATAATTAAGCGTGATTATTATATAGTGTTTCATATTTAAATAATCATATAAACCAGCACTAGTTTTCTTTATAAGATTTCCAAAATCTCCATCCTGAATTTCATATATAACACTTTCAAATCCTGTACCTTTAAACTTCTCAATTTCTTCATCACAAAAAATACCTGTAAGATACATTCCTTCATCAGCAATGCGCATAGCTTTGGTAGCGAAAAAATCAATTTTAACCTTTTCTCTTTCATCCTTTCCATACTCTAATTCTAAAAGTAAACCATCCATATCTCCGCTTTTGATATTTACTAAGTAGTCGTGACCACAGCGAGGTATCAATCCTGAGAACCTATCTATCCATTTTTCCATAATATTTTAGCCTCCTTATTTATACCTAATTTTAATAGCTGGTTTTCCATTGGGTCTTTGTATTTCAAGTGTTGCTCCTCCTGATTTACTTGTAGGTCTAACAATCACCGTTCTACCATCTTTTAATGTACCACTAATTCCATCACCATTACTAAGATTTCCTACATCATCAAGCCCAAGTGAATTAAAATCATCTATAGCATCCGCATAATCACCAGTTTTTTCATAATTTTTAGGATCGTTTCTTTTGTTTGTTGTCGTATCTTCCGCATCCTTCAAAACATCGTCAATTGCTCGTTCAGCAGCTAAATTTAATGTTGGCGCATTATTCACTATGTCTGAAATTGATTGTCCAACTTTTAGAGCTTCCGTTCCTTTTCGGATCACATCAAATACCCTACCAGCTTTGCCTAAATTTCCTAAGATTCCAATACCGGGCGCAAGTGGTATTTCATTTTTCATTACAATAACGTCCTCAACGTTATACTGTTCAGGCTTCAAATAGTCCTTACATTTATCTAGTTGTTCGTATAATCGTGGATAGTCTTTTATTGGTAGTGGCTTTCCATTTTTCATCAAATACCACTTTTTACTAGTCCCTAAGTCACTACAGATGATTGTATAGCCATCTAAACTATCGATTGCTTGATTAACTTCTTTCATTTTCGCTTCTTGCTTCATTTTTTCTCGTGCTTTCCAGCGATTGTTGATCGGTTTTGCCCAAGTCATATATATCAAAGGTACCCGTTGCTGGATTCCATGCTTTACATTCTTTTACTTGTGCTAGTCCATTATCAAATTCTTGCTGGCACGCTTCACACTCTGAAAAAATACTCGCAGAAAGAGCATTATACGCATGAAATTTTTCTAATTTATCTCGCCGTTTTTCGATCACGTCACATGCATTCATATAACGCCGCTCTAAATCTGGTCGCGGTGTTTTGGCTGTACTCATTTGTTGATCTAAGCTTCGCTTTAATTGTTCTAGCTGATTGATTTCTTCTAATATCAGGTCTTCATCTGTATCGATCCCGCTGACTGACCCTTGATACTCACTAAGAAAACGTTTATGCGCAGCTTCCATTGCTTCTCCTGTCATTATAGCAGATTGACACAACGGCGTGTATACTACCATAAAATAGCTTTTGGCGCTGTCATAGGCTTTGCTGGATAGTGGCGCAGATAAAAAAGAATGAATGCTTTGTTGTAAGGAAGCGATCGCTTGCCCTGCTTGACTATTTAATTGAGAAGCTTGTGAAGATCGTGCTTGTGCTTCATGTACATAATATTTAAGCCCCATGTTCGCCCTCCTTGTTCGTTTCTAAGAAGGCTCGTTGTTCTTGTAAAACCGTTTCTTCTTGATCGGATAGTTGGCGTTCCTCTTTCTTTAACTGGAGAAGTTCTTCATCAAATTCTCGTTGTGCATTTTTGGCAAGCCTTAGGCTATCTTCTCCACGTTCTTCAATAAATGCTCGTTCCACTGGTTCACAATTGGATAAAACAAAATTGTACACTGATTGTTCTTGTTGCTGAAGTTCAAAAAAGGCTTCTTGTTGTTCTTCTACTCGCCGTTGCTCTTTTTTACTTGCAAGTTGATCGTTTTGTAACTGTTCTAATCGCATCCGAAATTGACGATTTTTCCGTTCAAAGGTTGGCAGTTTTTCTTGTTCCATTAGGAAAGCCCTCCCGGAAGGTTAAATTTTGTTAATTGAACAATGTGTTGGTCAATTCGATCAAACTCTTTCGCTACAGAATGAATACTGTCTCCAGCAGATACAACACTTGAAGAAAGTTCTTTCAATCCTCGTTGAAACTCATTCAGTGTTTTCATCGCTGGTGTATTTCCTGAAACATTTGTACTTGAAGCGGAGACAGAAACACTGATACTATTCAAAATACTTGCAGATTGACTAAATGAAGCTGAAATACTCCCAGCGATACCAGAATTACTATTAATTGTCATTATAAATCTCCCTTCATTCAATATGTACAATTTAGTTTAATACATATTTATTTCAGTTAGATCAGAATTTTTCCTTTCCTCATCGACATGTGTTTCATAATGATAAGAGAGTTGAGCATTCCAAAACGTAAAAATATTTTTGAAAAAAATGAATCAGATACCTATTACACCAAAGAAGAACTACAAGAATTTTTCTCTTGCTTAGAACTATTGAAAGATAGACGAGCTTATACTTTCTTTCGAATTCTAGCTTTCGTTGGATTAAGAAAAGGTGAGGCAATGGCTCTTACTTGGAATGATATAAACTTTTCAAATAACATTATCACAATAAATAAAACTTTAGTCGAACTTCAAAATGGAGACCTTCTTGTTCAAGATACAAAAACAGAATCTTCCAATCGAATAATCAAACTATGGATATTCTCAAAGAATGGAAAAACCACATTTTACAGGAAAAACTCCGACTCGGTGAAAGAGAAAAAGATTTCCATAAAAATGTGGTTTTTTGCAACTCGGTTTTATATCGAAATAATGCTTATTTGTATAAATCTTATCCAAACATTGTTTTAAAAAAGGTACACAAGCACTTTCCAGATATGAAAATTATTAAATTTCATGATTTTAGAAAGACCAATGCATCACTTCTCTTTGAAAGTGGCGCTAGTATCAAGGACATATCACAACGTCTAGGACATAAGTCAACCAAAGTGACCACAGACATTTACATCATGGTTACTGAAGCAAAATAGAACGAAACAGCTGAACAATTTGCTAACTACATGGCTTTTTAAACTTATGACATTCAAAATGGCATTCAACAGTTAAACATCTATTTTTAATCAGCTGATAAACTTTGGTATATCAACATTTTATCCTTGAACTTTTGCAATCTTCCCTTGTTCGATGTAAACCATCAATATGCTTAGATCAGCTGGATTAACGCCACTAATTCGGCTAGCTTGAGCCATTGTTTCCGGTTGGATCTTTTGAAGTTTTTGTCTAGCTTCTGTTGCTAGGCCATTGATTGCTTCATAGTCAATATTTGCTGGAATTCGTTTAGCTTCCATTCGTTTAAGCTTTTCAACTTTATCCATGGCTTTTTTGATATAGCCTTCGTATTTCATTTGAATTTCCACTTGCTCAATAGCCTTTTTCTCCAAAGGCATCGGTGCAGCAGCTATAAATTGGATAATCTCTTGATAACTTATTTCTGGTCGTCTTAGGAAATCACTAGCGATAATTCCATCTTTTAAAGGAGCGGCTCCTTTTCTTGCTAAGAAATTTTGAACGGCTGGCGTCGGTTTGATTCGTATCTTTTTCAAACGAGCAATTTCTGCCTCTACGGCTGCTTTTTTAGCACAGTATGCTTGATATTGTGCTTCTTTAACTAAGCCAATAGCGTAGCCATATTCCGTTAAGCGTAAATCTGCATTATCGTGCCGCAAAAGTAAGCGATATTCAGCTCTTGAAGTCAATAAGCGATAAGGTTCATTGGTTCCTTTAGTAACCAAATCATCGATCATAACCCCAATATACCCGTCACTGCGCTGCATGATAAACGGTGCTTTCCCTTGAATTTTAAGGGCTGCATTAATCCCAGCAATCAAGCCTTGACCGGCCGCTTCTTCATAGCCGCTCGTGCCATTGGTTTGTCCAGCAGTATATAGATTTTCAATCACTTTTGTTTCCAAGGTTGGTCGTAATTGATGGGGGACAACTACATCATATTCAATGGCATAGCCTGTTCGCATCATCTCAACTTGTTCTAATCCTTCGATAGAATGTAGCATTTCAGTTTGGACATCTTCAGGTAAAGAAGTTGACAGCCCTTGAACGTAGACTTCTTCTGTGTTTAAGCCTTCTGGTTCCAAAAATAATTGATGGCGCGGTTTATCAGCAAAACGCACAATTTTATCTTCAATAGATGGACAATAACGCGCACCGACGCCTTCTACAATACCGGTAAACATTGGTGCCCGGTGCAGATTTTTTTGAATAATATCGTGGGTAGTTTTATTGGTATAAGTTAGCCAACAAGATTCTTGATTTTGGTTATAAGCACTATCAGGTGTACTGTAACTGAAATGATTTGGTTCTTTATCACCAGGTTGTTCTTCTGTCACTGAATAATCAATGGTGCTTGATTTTACTCGTGGTGGCGTACCGGTTTTAAAACGAGCAATTTCCAAACCTAATGCTTTCAAATGGTCAGCAAGTCCGATGGATGGTTGAGAATTATTAGGTCCGGATGAATATTTTAATTCACCGATAATAATTTCCCCTCTTAAAGCCGTCCCAGCCGTAATAACTACGGCTTTACTACGATAAGCAGCACCTGTTGAAGTGACTACGCCACAGCATATCCCGTCCTCAACGATTAATTCTTCGACGACACCTTGACGTAAAGTTAAGTTTTCAGTTTGTTCAATTGTATGTTTCATTGCTGCTGCATAAGCGTGTTTGTCCGCTTGCGCGCGCAACGCCCGAACAGCCGGTCCTTTACCGGTGTTTAGCATACGCATTTGGATATACGTTTTATCAATATTTTTCCCCATTTCTCCGCCTAAAGCATCAATTTCTCTTACTACAACCCCTTTAGCTGGGCCTCCAACTGACGGATTACATGGCATGAAAGCCACCATATCCAAATTTATCGTTAACAGTAATGTTTTAACGCCCATCCGAGCTGAGGCTAGGGCAGCTTCTGAGCCAGCATGTCCTGCACCGACAATAATAACGTCATAAGATTCTGCTTGATATTGTTTCATATTCGTTTCCTTTCTATTTACCTAAACAAAATTGGCTGAACAATTGTGTAATCAATTCGTCCTGAACACTGTCGCCGACAATTTCTCCTAAATAATCCCAACAGCGAGTCATATCAATTTGCACTAAATCTACCGGCATGCCGGCATCAATTCCACTGATTACTTCTTCTAACGCATCCGCTGCTTGTTCCAACAATGCAATGTGGCGTGTATTAGATACGTAAGTCGCATCTTTTTCCCCTGTTTGTCCGCCAAAAAATATTGCAGCAATCCTTGCTTCCAATTGTTCCATTCCTGCTTTAGAAAGTACAGAGACTGGCAATACTTCTTCATTTGCCACATAAGTAGCTAATTCATCACAATCTAATTGAGCAGGTAAATCTATTTTATTTAATAAAATAATTCGTTTTAATCCCTTTGTTGCTTTTAACAACTGGCAATCTTCTTGCGATAAAGCTTCACTTTGATTTAAGACGAGAAGGATCAAATCTGATTCCGCCAGTGCTTTTCGGCTGCGTTCAACGCCGATTCGCTCCACGATATCTTCTGTTTCTCGAATACCAGCCGTATCAATCAGCTTTAGCGGTACACCACGAACATTAACGTATTCTTCAATGACATCTCGCGTAGTGCCAGCGATGTCTGTGACAATGGCTTTTTCTTCCCTGAGTAAGTGATTTAACAGACTAGATTTGCCGACGTTAGGACGACCGATAATAGCTGTGTTAAGGCCTTCTCGTAAAATTTTCCCTTGCTTGGCGGTCATTAATAATTGCTGAATCTGAGCTTTGACAAATATTGCTTTTTCCAATAATAGCTTTGTTGTCAGCTCTTCAACATCGTCATATTCCGGATAATCTATATTAACTTCAACTTGTGCCAGTGTATTTAAAATTTCTTGACGCAAAGAACGAATTAATGAGGATAAATCACCATCTAATTGATTTAATGCCACATGCATCGCTTTGTCTGTTTTTGCTCGAATTAAATCCATTACAGCTTCAGCTTGCGATAAATCCATTCGCCCGTTTAAAAAGGCTCGTTTGGTAAATTCACCCGGCTCCGCCATACGTGCGCCTTCTCGCAACAGCAGTTGAAGAATTTGATTTACTACTACGATGCCGCCATGACAGTTAATCTCAACAACGTCTTCTCTGGTGAAAGTCTTGGGCGCTCGCATAACAGAAAGCATCACTTCATCAATCAACTGGCTATTTCGAGGATCTATAATATGTCCATAATGGATTGTATGTGACGGTACAGCCATTAGATCTTTACTTCCAGAATGATAGACTTTGTTCGCAATGTTCACTGCCTCATCTCCACTTAAACGGACAATACTAATTGCACCTTCTCCTGGCGGCGTTGAAATTGCCGCAATTGTATCAAATTCCAACGTAACTTGTTGCATATCAACGTTCCTTTCTGTTTTTATTACTATAACAACAAAAAAAGCGCCCACTCCACCTATCAAATTCAAGGTCGGATTTAGCACTTTCACTGCTTTTCCACTATTTTTCTGATGTTAGGATAGCACATTTTTCGCTTTTTAGCAATTTATCTTTTTTTGAAATAAAAAGCTAAGGCAGAATTACTTGATTGTAAATACATAAATTATAAAGGGAAACACATAGTAGCAGCGCAAACCAAGAAATAAACAAAGCACTCCGTTCCTACAACCTCTGTAGAAAACGCAGCGCTTTGCGGTAAGAATCGTGGCTAAGACCCAGAAATCTTTCCTGCGCATCTTTTCCTTCATCGCTATTTTAAAATGGTTTATTTTTTTTAGCTAGTTACTTTATCTCGGCTTTTTGAGCATTTTTCTGCAATTATTTTTTGCTCCGTTTGCGTTTGATAATGCCTAAGCTTGCTAATAGTGCAAGAAAGCCACCGAAGATACCAGCAGTTACGTTTTCTATTTCACCAGTGCTTGGATAAGAACCTCTGTTATTTGCATAGCCTGAACCTGAACTATAATATCTACCGCCAAAGTCAGAACCATTCGTTCTTAAGCCTAAACCGCATCCGCTATTGTTCCATCCAGCACCAGTTGTTCCCGCTCCATTAATGCCAGTAACGATGCCAGCGTTTATTCCTGTTCCTAACGTAGTTCCTGTGCCAGTATTGCCTGATCCATTATCATTTGGATTGGTTGTAGCAGTTGACTCGGCTGGCGTACTATATAAAGTAGCTAAACTGTAGTTTCCACGGTTGACTGTTGCTATTGCTGATAAGGACTCTTGCGCTTGGGTAGCACCAACAGCTAATTGAACAGTAAGTCTTTCTTGTACAGTAGCCGCTGTTGCTAGTATGCTGACATAAACTGATGTTACCGACAAGTTTCTTATGCTTTTTCATTTTATTTCCCTTCTTTTCTTTTGAATAAAAGACTTAAAATATCAAACAACCAACTTTTTTAAAATCCCTTCTTTTTCAAGTGATATTATTACCTTAATGAAGTTTATTGTTTTTTTAAAATAATTTTATAACAGTCCTGTTTTACATTTTCCTTCTGCCAGTATCTAAATAGTGAATTAATTTACAATTAGAAAAAACGATTTCGATAATTTTATCCATTAATAAAATTATTCACACTTTTATTTCATAGAAATAAACACAATAAAAAATATTTTTAAAATAATAAATATTTTTTTATACAGACTACTTTCTTTGCTTTTGAATAGGACGAATAGTAGAATAAAACCAATCTTTTAGTTCAAAGTAAGGAGGAACCAACTATGAAAAATCGTCAACAAAATTCTTTTATAGAAGAAATGGAAGATAAATTAAGTGCTATTTTACTGGCTACCGGATCTGTGAATCGTAAATACATCGTGAGAGATGTTGTTTTTGCTACAGATAGAGTGGAAGTGGATTTGTTTTCTTCTGAAGTAAATCCAAACGATGTATTCAAAAAAATTTATCTTCAATTAAAACAAATTGCTTATGAATATGAAGCAGATGCTGTTATTAATTGTCACTTTGAACAAAAATCAGAAGAAGTAGCTGGTGTGAAAGTGGTAGAATTATTTGCTTACGGCACTGTGGTCCAATTTACACAAACGACGATTGGATAAGCAAAAAGTGAGCACAACGTTGAATGAACGTTGTGCTCACTTTTAAATTTAACTCTCAGAAAAATCTTTAAGATTATACTTTATACTTAGCAAATCCACAATTTATAACAATTAGAATTAACATTACACTAGCTAAGATGCCAGCTAATTTTTTGGTATTTTTTCCGGTATTTGTTTGTTGACTAACTTTGTTGGCTTGACTTGTTACTCTCGTCTTAAATGTAACGTCTGATATTCCTTTAAAGTAGGTCGTTGAATCAAATAAATTACTTCCCTTTAATAAAGCAAACTGGATGTTCATTTTATTACTAGCATCTCAGCATAAACATACTAATTATCAACAGCATAAGGATTTGCAGTAGCAGAATAGCTTACTGTATAAATTAAATAAGGAAATTAGCTACTTGAATATGCCACAGCATAGCTAATTTGATGATTGACAAGTTTATCGTATAACCCAGATTCAGTTACTCCTTTTTATCATAGTTAAACAGTCAACCTTTTTTCATTTGCTTCAATTTTACCATGTTGCTGATAGATATAGTAAACTATCAATAAATTATTAAAATTCTCGCCATTATATATGCCCTTATTTGTATAATCTGGTTGATAGGTATGCTCAATTTCGTGAAGCGTTCCCCTATTCATATATTCACTACGGTCGAATAACCGTAAAAGGTATAATTTTCGTTATAATAAGCTCCTACTCCTGAAGGAGCACCGGCGTCTGCTTTAAAAAAACAATTTTCTAACAATTTATTCTAAGTTTCATCGTAATAATCAATAATACTTTTCTAATAAATAATATAACGGATTCTTCCTCATTTCTATTATTTTCCAACACCAAAATTTTAAATTGGAATAACCATCTGTCGTACTTTTCTTCCTAATACGAATTGTTGCCCCTGAATTTAATACCATGACCAAGTTTTGGCGATCATGGTATTTTGCTCGTGACATGCCAGATTTAAACACCCAAGTAGATTCTTCTAAACTGGTAATTTCTTGCATTCTCACTTCAGCTTGTACTAATTGACTACCACTAAAAATGCTCAACACTATTAAAAACCCGAATAAGAAGCGTATTTTTTCATTTCTTTCATTGAAAAACTCCCAACTTTATAAGCTATCTTTTTATATAATAAAAGAAGATAAGATTACAATTTAAGGTGATTTTAAACATAAAATAAAGCCATTTATTTTTAAATATTAATATAAAAATGATAAATTAATGAACAAAAAAACCTGATCCTTAAAAGAATCAGGCTGGGAGAAGCAAGTAGGCATTTGCTTCAACTACTTTATCATCGTATTTTTGTACTCTGATAAGAATGATTTCGTAGTAAATATACTTTGTTTACGCTCATTTGTCAATCAATTTTTAGTAGAAAAAGAGCGGATACAATCGTACTTAATAATAGAAAAAAACCAGCGAAAAGTAAGGAGAATCCTTTTGTTCGCTGGTTTTTTTCTAGAATTTTCTTTTGGCTGGCTCAACTACTAAGTAGCGATAAGGCTCATCACCTTCAGAATAAGTGTTGACTTCTTCGTCCTTACTCAAAACAGAATGAATTTGTTTTCTTTCAAAAGCCGGCATCGGTTCTAAGAAAACTGGACGACCGGTTTGTTTGGCTTTATCTGCCGTCCGCTTGGCTAGACGTTCTAAAATGGCCTGTCTTTTTTCTCGGTAGTCGCCAATATTTACAACAACTGATAATTTATTATCAGCAACACGATGGATAAAAACCTGTGCTAAATATTGCAGCGCATTTAAAACTTTCCCGTGTTTACCAATTAAAAGTCCTTGTTTTTCAGTATCCAAGTGGAAAGTAATCTTGTTGTCTAAACGTTCTATACGCACAAGCGCTGGCGCGTTCAATTCCTTGGAAATATTGGTTAAATACACAGCTAATTCTTTTATTGCAGCTTCATCTTCCAAATGTTCTAAAACTTTGGGAAAAGCTATAGTTTGATTCGTTTTTATATCAGTTTCTTTTGTCAACTCTTCTAGTTTAACGGCTTCATCAGCTACGACGATATCTTCTACAGTAGTTTCTATAGCTTCTGAAATTTCTTCAGTAACTGTCGGTTCAATAGAAACTTTGGCATTTTGTTTGCCAAGTCCTAGAAACCCTTTTTTTCCTTCATTTAAAATATTCACTTCAACTTCTTCACGCGCCACTTCCAAAGCACGTAAACCTACAGCAATTGCTTCCTCAACCGTATTCCCTTCATAAATCGGCATCTGACCAACCTCCTTTATTTTTTCTTCCCGCGTTTTTTCTTAGGATTTTGCGCACGTTGCAAAGCTCGTTCTCGTTCTCTTGCAATCCGTGCAGCTTCTTCCCGCTCTTTTTGTATTTTAAATGGGTTATTTAATAGTAAAGTCTGACCCACTTGGAAAGCATTTGAAACTACCCAGTATAATGATAACCCGCTGGCTAGTGACATCCCCATTAAAAAGATCATAATTGGCATTGCATAATTCATCACTTTAAGCGAAGCATTTGATTCCAATTGACTCATGCTTGATAAATACGTACTAGCAAAGGTAAATACTGCTGCTAAGATCGGTAAAATCAAGTAAGGATCTGGACGATTAAGGCTCAACCATAAAAAGCTACCCTGTTTTAATTCTGGAACCCGTGAAATTGATTGATACAGCGCCATCATTATCGGCATTTGCACTAAAAGCGGCAAGCAGCCGGCATAAGGGTTTACATTATTTTCAGCGTACAACCGTTGTTGCTCTTCACGAAATAGCCTTTGTGTTTCCGGGTCTTTTGAAGAATATTTTTTTTGCAACGCTTTGATTTGAGGCTGTAATTCTTGGGTTTTACGCATGCTTTTTGTTTGAAAATGCATCAATGGGAGTAAAATCACCCGAATGACCAGCGTAAACAAAATAATACCGATACCTGTACTTGCATTTATGGATAAAAATTTAATCGCTTTAGCAAAATAAAATACGATATAACGATCCCAAATTCCTGAACTATTTTCATTAATCGGCGCAGTGCCGCAAGCGGACAAAACAAAAACTAAGGTGATTAGCCCGGCCATTAACAGTAGACGTTTATACTTCTTCACAATATTGTTCCTCTCTTATTTTAAAATTTTCGCAAGTGTTAACACATGTTTTAGATTCGCTTCCACTTCTTCAGAAGACAGCATTTCTACGCCAGGTCTGGCGATAATAATAAAGTCAATGTCTTGCTTTATTCGTTCCTGCAGCTGAAATAAACTGGCTCGAATTTTGCGCTTGACTGCATTTCTGGTTACTGCGTGGCCAATTTTTTTTCCAACAGAAATTCCCACCCGAAAGTGTTCTTGTTCGGGCTTTTCCAGTACGTAAACCACAAATCTTCGATTAGCACAGGATTTTTTTTTATTAAAAACTCTTTGAAATTCTTTTTCTTTTTTTACACGATAGGATTTTTTCATGGGCATCCCTTTGTCTCTTTATTTAGTCACTCTATCATATAATAGCATATTCAGCCGTTTTTTCATCAAATTTTTCGCATAATTTTCTAAGTTCATTTGTCATTTATTTATGAAAGCAGCTGCTTTTTCGTTCTTTTCTATCTTCACTGCTCAAAAAGAACCCTTAGTTATCTCCACATTCATAATATGAAGATAACTAAGGGTTCTTAACTAGACAATTATTAAAATGCCAAAACATCGGTTGATTAAGCAGATAGAACTTTTCTGCCTTTACGACGTCTGCTTGCTAATACGCGACGGCCGTTTTTTGTACTCATACGTTTACGGAATCCGTGAACTTTTTGGCGCTTACGTTTGTTTGGTTGATACGTTCTTTTCATGCTATTACACCTCCTGAGATTGTAACTATCCATCATTACATAGACATACTTCGATAGTATAACGAGAAAACGGGACTTTTGTCAATAAATTTTCAGAAATTATTTTTTTATTTTGATATCAAAACTTATCCACAAAAGCTAAAAATTTGTGATTAGCTTGTGGATATTTTTCCACAACGATTTTACTTTCTCGCCGTTTATTTTTTAGTTTTGCACAAAAAAACATCCTGTGAAAAAGATATCAACAACTGAAAAGTAAATTGTTGATAACTCATTAAAACCTTTATATATCAAGCTTTATTTTCCTCACTTTCATGTGGATAACTATGATGAAATACACGATATCCTCGATTACTTTACAGGCTGTGGATAAACTTTTTGACATCTGTTTATTTTTTTTCCACAATTCATATTTGGTTGTGGAAAAACTTTTAAAAAAATGCTAAAATTTAGTGTGCTTATTCTTTTTGACTTATACACAAGCTAGTTTAAATAAAAATAAAATATAATAGGAGGTTCCTGTATGCCCGACGTGGAAAGTTTCTGGCAAAGTCTTGAAGATGCATATCAGGCAATTTTGTCAGCTCCCAGTTTTGATGCTTGGATTAAAACGACCCGACCTTTGAAATTAGAGAATAATCAATTTTGGCTGGAAGTTCCTTCTGCTGTACACAAAAATTATTGGGAAAAGAACTTGGCAGCAAAAATTGTTGAGACTGGTTTTAAATTAACTGGCGCTGAAGTTATGCCTCATTTCGTCGTAGCAGGTGAACAAGAAGCTGCTTTAGTACAAGAAACAAAGCAACAGTCTGAAGTGGATGAAAAATTTAGCGAACACAGTAAAAAAGCCATGCTAAATCCCAAGTATACATTCGATACCTTCGTAATTGGGAAGGGAAACCAAATGGCTCATGCAGCGGCGTTAGTAGTAGCCGAAGATCCTGGATCGATCTATAATCCTTTGTTTTTCTATGGTGGTGTTGGTTTAGGGAAAACCCACTTGATGCACGCCATTGGGCATCAAATGCTGGTTAATCAACCAGACGCTAAAGTGAAATATGTCAGCAGTGAAACCTTTACCAATGAATTTATTAATTCGATTCAAACGAAAAATTCTGAACAATTTCGTAAGGAATATCGCAATGTTGACTTATTGTTGGTAGATGATATTCAGTTTTTAGCGGAAAAAGAAGCAACTCTGGAAGAATTTTTTCATACGTTTAATGACTTATATAACGAAAATAAACAAATTGTTCTCACCAGTGATCGACCACCCAATGATATTCCAAAATTACCGGAACGTTTGGTTTCCCGCTTTGCTTGGGGACTTTCAGTAGATATTACTCCCCCTGATTTAGAAACACGAATTGCTATTTTGCGAAAAAAAGCAGATGCAGAACGTTTAGAGATTCCTGACGATACATTGAGTTATATTGCCGGCCAAATCGATTCAAATATTCGCGAATTAGAAGGAGCTTTGGTTCGCGTTCAAGCATTCGCTACGATCAATGGGGAAGATATTACAACCAGTCTAGCCGCTGATGCGTTGAAATCATTGAAAGCCGTTGGCAGCAAACATCATCTTTCTATTTTGCAAATTCAAGAAGAAGTCTGTAAATACTACCATATTCCTTTAAAAGATTTAAAAGGCAAGAAACGAGTAAAATCTATTGTAGTTCCGCGACAAATTTCCATGTATTTAGCACGAGAAATGACCGATAACTCCTTACCAAAAATTGGTGCTGAATTTGGCGGGAAAGATCACACAACAGTTATTCATGCTCATGAAAAAATTCAGCAATTATTAGAAAAAGATCCTACTATTCAAAAAGAAGTTAGCGAAATTAAAAATCTTTTGAATTCTTAGGCTGTGGAAAACTTTAGGGAAAAATAAAAAAGTTATGCACAACTTATACACAAGTGGAAAACTTATTTCTTTTTCTCTTTTAGGACTTTTCCACAGAATTAACAAGACCTACTACTTTTATTATTTTTTATATAAATAAATAAAAAACGATCATCAACTGATCTATTAAAAATAAAGAAATAAAGGAGCTTACTAGATTATGAAAGTAACGGTAAAAAGAAGTGTCTTTCAACAAGAGCTACAAACAGTCCAACGAGCAATATCTTCCAAAACCACCATTCCTATTTTGACAGGTGTCAAAATCGTCTTGACGAATGAAGGATTGACTTTAACTGGAAGCAATGCGGATATTTCTATTGAAAGTTTTCTAAGCAAAGACGATGAAAAAGCACAAATGGTAATTGAACGGACCGGAAGTATCGTGTTGCAATCTCGTTTCTTTGGTGAAATTATCCGTAGATTACCTGAAGAGCTCTTTACTATGGAAGTTTTGGAGAATAATCAAGTAGCAATCACTTCTGGAAAAGCTGATTTTACGGTAAATGGTTTAGATGCTGATAACTATCCTCATCTGCCAGTGATTGACACTACCAACCAAATAAAATTACCTGTCCATTTATTGACTAAAATTATTAATGAAACTGGATTTGCCGTTTCTATGCATGAAAGCCGTCCGATTTTAACCGGGGTTCACTTTGTATTGGAAAATCAAAAATTATTAGCTGTAGCAACTGATTCTCATCGTTTAAGCCAACGAGTGATTCCAACGGAACAAACTGTTGAAAACTTCAACATTGTTATTCCCGGAAAAAGCTTAGTGGAACTTTCCCGTTCTTTAGCCAATGAAGAAGAAATCGTTGAAATCAGCATTATGGAAAATCAAGTCTTGTTCAAAACACAAAACATGTACTTCTATTCTCGCTTGTTAGAAGGAAACTATCCTGACACTAACCGTCTGATTCCAACCAGCTTTAACACAGAAATTGAATTTTACGTTCCTGATTTATTATCTGCTATTGAACGAGCTTCTTTATTGTCTCATGAAGGTCGCAACAATATCGTCCGTTTAGCAATTTCTTCAGATTCAGTAGTGTTGTACGGTAATTCTCCAGAAATTGGGAAAGTAGAAGAAGCCTTAAACTATGAAAAAGTTACGGGTGAACCTTTAGAAATTTCCTTTAATCCAGATTACATGAAAGATGCTTTACGAGCATTTGGCGAAATGAATATCACTATTAAATTCATTTCCCCTATTCGTCCTTTCACGTTGGAACCAACGGAAACAGATGTTGACTTTATCCAATTAATTACTCCAGTGCGTACAAACTAAAAAATAAACGATTCTCAACAAATGAGCTTGAAGCGGCAGTTTATTGGCTGTTGTTCAAGCTCATTTTTTCAAATTGTAGTTGTTGGTTGGTTGCTGTAGTGGTTAAAAATTTTTTACAAGCGAAATAATGAAAAAATGATTATTGACTTCTAAAATGCATTTTAAGAGTTTTTCAGCAGTCGGAATAATTTATGTCATTTAGAAACAAAATTGCTTAGAATGAAAATTAAACGGATAAATTTGTTTTCTTGATGAAAAAAGGGTATAATATGAGAGTAAAGCGCAATTAGAAAACGAGGGATGCATATTGAAAAAAACGATTGAGCTAGAAACTGAGTATATGACGCTTGGACAATTACTAAAAGAAGTCAATGTAATCAGTAGCGGTGGACAAGCGAAGTGGTATTTAGCAGACCACAGCGTCTTTGTAGATGGCGAGCTGGAGAATCGCCGCGGTCGTAAATTGTACGCAGGCATGATGATCGAGTTACCTGAAGAAGGTACTTTTTTTATGGTAAAAAAAGGAATCGAGCCAGCTGATGAGATTGAATAAAATCTCATTGCAGCACTATCGGAATTATGAGGCAGTGACCTTAGCTTTTCCTAAAACACTGAATATTTTTCTAGGAGAGAACGCTCAAGGCAAAACGAATTTGCTTGAAGGTATTTATGTTTTGGCGATGACCCGCAGCCATCGGACAAGTAATGAAAAAGAGTTGATTAACTGGCATGGACAAGCAGCGAAAATCAGTGGCATCGTTGAGAAAAAATCGGGTAAAATCCCTCTTGAAATGACAATCTCTAATAAGGGACGGAAGACAAAAGTCAATCATATTGAACAAAAGCGATTAAGTTCATACATCGGACAATTAAATGTCATTTTATTTGCGCCGGAAGATTTATCCTTAGTCAAAGGATCACCACAAATTCGCCGCAAATTTATTGATATGGAATTGGGCCAGGTGAACCCCATTTATCTTTATGACCTCGTTCAATATCAAGCAGTATTGAAGCAAAGAAATCAGTATTTAAAACAACTAGTTGAAAAAAAGCAGACCGACACTGTCTATCTGGATATTCTCACAGAACAGCTGGCGGAGTTTGGCGGTAAAGTCTTATTTGCTCGTTTAACCTTTGTGAAAAAACTAGAACATTGGGCGAACTTATTGCATCAAAAAATCAGCCATCAAAAAGAAACCTTAACAATTGAATATGCCGCCAGCGTTTCTGATTTGACGGCAGAACAGACGCTAGAAGAGATGCAGCAAGTGTTACTGAAAAGTTTAATGGAACAGCGCAAAAGAGAACTCTTTAAAGCCAATACGTTTTTAGGACCACATAGGGACGATTTATTGTTTATGGTCAATGATCAAAATGTCCAAACCTATGGTTCACAAGGCCAGCAGCGTACGACGGCGCTAAGTGTAAAATTAGCAGAAATTGATCTCATGTATTCTGAAACTGGGGAATATCCAATTTTATTATTGGATGATGTTATGAGCGAATTGGACAATGAACGACAGCTACATCTTTTAGAGACAATTGAGGGCAAAGTCCAAACCTTTTTAACCACAACAAGTTTAGATCACTTAAATGACAAACTAACTGTTGAACCAGATATTTTTTATGTTCATCAGGGAGAGATAGAAAGGAAATAAACAATATGACAGAAGAAAAAAAGAGCATGAAAGAACGGGCAAAAGAATATGATGCAAGTCAGATTCAAGTTCTGGAAGGATTAGAAGCTGTACGTAAACGTCCGGGTATGTACATAGGCTCAACGAGCTCAGAAGGGTTACATCACCTTGTTTGGGAAATCGTTGATAATTCTATCGATGAAGCTTTAGCGGGCTTTGCTACAAAAATTGAAGTTATTATTGAACCGGATAGTAGCATCACCGTTATTGATGATGGCCGTGGAATTCCGGTAGATATTCAAGCAAAAACAGGCCGTCCAGCTGTCGAGACCGTTTTTACAATTTTGCACGCCGGTGGTAAATTTGGCGGTGGCGGTTATAAAGTTTCCGGGGGTTTACACGGCGTTGGCTCCTCAGTCGTTAATGCTCTTTCCACACAGTTGGATGTAAAAGTCTATAAAGACGGCAAAGTTTATTTTCAAGAATATCGTCGCGGAGTAGTAGTAGATGATCTTAAAGTAATTGAAGACACAGATCGTCATGGTACGACAGTTCATTTTACGCCAGATCCGGAAATTTTTACGGAAACAACGGTTTTTCAATTTGATAAATTGGCGACACGAGTTCGAGAATTGGCCTTTTTAAACCGTGGCTTAAAAATTTCTATTGAAGATCGTCGTGAAGCTGAACCTGTGCTGAAAGAGTATCACTATGAAGGCGGAATTAAAAGCTATGTAGAACATTTAAATGCTAACAAAGAAGTATTATTTCCCGAACCGATTTTTATTGAAGGAGAACAACAAGACATTACCATTGAAGTTTCACTGCAGTATACAGATGGTTATCATGCAAATCTTTTAAGTTTTGCTAATAATATTCATACTTACGAAGGGGGAACTCATGAGTCCGGCTTTAAAACCTCCCTGACACGGGTCATTAATGATTATGCCCGTAAGCAAAAATTGATGAAAGAAAATGACGAAAATTTAACCGGGGAAGATGTTCGTGAAGGATTAACGGCAGTTATTTCCATTAAGCATCCGGAACCTCAATTTGAAGGACAAACTAAGACAAAATTAGGAAATTCAGAAGTTCGGACCGTTACAGATCGTTTGTTTTCTGAATACTTCAATAAATTTTTGATGGAAAATCCAACGGTCGGCAAACAAATCGTTGAAAAAGGAATCTTAGCTTCAAAAGCACGTTTAGCAGCGAAAAGAGCTCGTGAAGTTACGCGTCGTAAAGGAGCTTTAGAAATTAGCAATTTACCGGGAAAATTGGCAGACTGCTCTAGTAAAGATCCGGAAAAATGCGAATTGTTTATCGTCGAAGGAGATTCAGCCGGCGGTTCAGCCAAACAAGGACGTAATCGTGAATATCAAGCGATCTTACCGATTCGCGGAAAAATTTTAAACGTGGAAAAAGCCAGCATGGATAAGATTTTAGCCAATGAAGAAATTCGTTCATTATTTACAGCGATGGGAACTGGTTTTGGAGAAGACTTTGATGTATCAAAAGCACGGTATCATAAACTAGTAATCATGACCGATGCGGACGTGGATGGAGCCCATATTCGGACGTTATTGCTGACACTTTTCTATCGCTTTATGCGCCCGATTGTGGAAGCAGGCTATGTCTATATCGCTCAGCCACCGTTATACGGAGTAAAACAAGGAAAAAACATTACCTACGTTCAACCAGGCAAACGAGCAGAAGCAGAGCTAGCGGAAGTGATTCAGTCCTTGCCGGCTTCACCAAAACCAAACGTTCAGCGCTATAAAGGGTTGGGAGAAATGGATGACCATCAATTATGGGAAACAACAATGGATCCTGAAAAACGTTTAATGGCTCGCGTGAGTGTGGACGATGCAATTGAAGCCGACCAAATCTTTGAAATGTTGATGGGCGATCGTGTAGAACCGCGCCGTGCTTTCATTGAAGAAAATGCTCACTACGTTAAAAACTTGGACATTTAGACAAAGCCCGTTTTTGAACAAGTGGTTGAAGCTGCAAGCAGCAATTACTACAGCGAATCTAATAGATTAGAGGAGAAAAAAATTCATGAGTGAAGAAATAAAAGAAAATATTCAGGACGTCAATCTTACCAGCGAAATGAAAGACTCTTTCATTGACTATGCGATGAGCGTTATTGTAGCACGGGCGCTGCCAGATGTTCGTGATGGCCTGAAACCAGTTCATCGCCGTATTTTATACGGGATGAACGAATTAGGTGTAACGCCAGATAAGCCTCACAAAAAATCAGCCCGGATCGTTGGGGACGTTATGGGTAAATACCATCCACATGGCGACAGTGCGATCTATGAATCGATGGTACGGATGGCTCAGCCTTTTAGTTATCGGGCGATGTTAGTGGATGGTCATGGGAACTTTGGTTCCGTCGACGGTGACGGTGCTGCCGCAATGCGTTACACAGAAGCGAGAATGAGCAAAATAGCTTTGGAGATGCTCCGAGACATTAATAAAAACACGGTTGATTTTCATGGCAACTATGATGATACAGAACAAGAACCGGATGTCTTGCCAGCACGTTTTCCTAACCTTTTGGTAAATGGTACAACGGGGATTGCTGTTGGGATGGCAACGAATATTCCTCCGCATAATCTAGGAGAAGTCGTTGAAGCAGTTAGCTTATTGATGGATAATCCAGAAGTTACGACCAATGAATTGATGGAAGTCCTACCGGGACCTGATTTTCCAACAGGTGGTTTAGTGATGGGCAAATCCGGTATTCGCCGCGCTTACGAAACTGGTAAAGGTTCTATTACTGTACGGGCGAAAGTCGAAATTACAGAAATGAGTAATGGCAAGGAACGTATCTTAGTCACAGAATTGCCTTATATGGTAAACAAAGCTCGTTTGATTGAACGAATTTCTGAATTGCATCGCGACAAACGAATTGAAGGAATCACTGATTTACGGGATGAATCTTCTCGGGAAGGTATGCGTATTGTTATTGATGTCCGTCGTGACGTCAGTGCTTCAGTTATTTTGAATAACTTATATAAAATGACTGCATTACAAACTTCATTTGGATTTAATATGCTGGCGATTGAAAAAGGCGTACCAAAAATTCTAAGCTTAAAAAGCATCCTTGAAAATTATGTAGAACACCAAAAAGAAGTCATCACTCGTCGGACAATTTTCGATAAAAATAAAGCGGAAGCTCGAGCACATATTTTGGAAGGACTGCGGATTGCCTTAGACCACATAGATGAAATCATTGCAATTATCCGTGGTTCGCAATCTGACGAACAAGCAAAAGCTTCTTTAATTGAACGCTTTGAATTTTCTGACCGTCAAGCGCAAGCGATTTTGGATATGCGTTTACGCCGTTTAACTGGTTTGGAACGTGACAAAATTGAAAATGAATACCAAGATTTACTAAAATTTATTGCTGACTTGGAAGATATCTTGGCACGTCCAGAGCGTGTAGCAGCAATTATCAAAACTGAATTAGGTGAAATTAAAGAAAAATTTGGCGATGCTCGTCGAACTGAACTGCTAGTAGGAGAAGTCTTGAGCTTAGAAGATGAAGACTTAATTGAAGAAGCAGAAGTCGTGATTACTTTAACTAACAACGGCTACATCAAACGTGTAGCCAACAGTGAGTTTCGTGCCCAACGACGTGGAGGTCGCGGTGTCCAAGGCATGGGGATTCACGATGATGATTTTGTGAAAAATTTAGTCTCTTGCTCAACCCATGATACATTGTTGTTCTTTACAAATAATGGGAAAGTTTATCGTGCTAAAGGATATGAAATTCCAGAATATGGCAGAACGGCCAAAGGTATTCCAGTCATCAACTTGCTAGGCATAGATTCAAGCGAAAAGATTCAAGCGATTATTTCCGTAACAGGCCAAGCAGAAGATGGACAGTACCTATTCTTTACAACGAAAAAAGGAACTGTCAAAAGAACGGCTGTGACAGCTTTCTCTAATATTCGCAGTAATGGTCTGATTGCAATTAGTCTAAAAGACGAAGACGAACTGGTAAACGTAGTATTGACAAATGGCAAGCAAAACATGATCATCGGAACTCATAATGGTTATTCAGTAACTTTCAGTGAAACAGCTGTGCGTGATATGGGCAGAACGGCCTCTGGTGTTCGTGGTATTCGCCTTAGAGAAGATGATTACGTCGTAGGAGCCTCTTTATTGGACGCTGACGCCGAAGTTCTAGTCATTACGGAAAATGGATACGGCAAACGGACAAAAGCCTCTGAGTACCCTGTAAAGGGCCGTGGCGGTAAAGGAATTAAAACTGCTAATATTACAGCAAAAAATGGTCCTTTAGCTGGTTTAACGACAGTTAACGGTGATGAAGACATTTTACTCATCACTAATAAAGGTGTTATTATTCGTTTCAATGTGGACTCTGTCTCCCAAACAGGACGAGCAACACTTGGCGTACGATTAATGCGAATGGAAGAAGATGCTAAGGTAGTTACTATGGCTGTAGTAGAGCCTGAAGCGACAAATGATGAGGATCCAATAGAAATATCCGTATCTACAGAAGAATAGTTTGTGAGGTTGGGACGCAGAAGCACTTGCTTTTGCATCCCGCTTTTTTGTTTATCATGAAAACTAGCTGTTATACAGATGATTCAGAATTTGCATAATAACTTTTGTCTTGTTGGATATAGAAAATACAAAAAGTAAAAAATTTCTTAAATATTTCAATTTCATTTCATTTTATTTACAAATATGTTATAAAATGATGATATATTAAAAGATGGAGGAATGAAAATGAAAAAATTAGTATGTTTGTTGTTTCTTTTGATGTTAGTTGGTTGTAACAAAGAAAAGAAAACGATTTCTGAAGAGTCAAGGGAAGCCTCAGAAACAACTTCTGTAACAACTAAAGAGAGTAAAATTAAGACTGAGATGTCGGATAAGGCAGTGGACCAAGCGCAAACTTCGACGGTAGCTTCTTCTACTGTCAGTTCAAAAGCCGCACATAAAACAACGGCTACTTCGACTAAGCCTGAATCGGTCGCAAACGAAATGCCTTATGCAGTTAGCCCAAGTATGTTAGGAGAAACATATACTTTTTCTTTTAAAGGAATGAATGTTCCAACTTCTGTAACAATTACTCAAAAAGATTCAGTCAAAACCGTTAGTTTTTATGTGAAAAGTCTTGATAAAAAAAACGATGATATTACTACATTTACAGCCGAATTTATCAATATTCCCACAAAAGAAATTCGAGTGTACTCTGCTGATAAACCTGGTGAGTTAGCTGGTGTTCGTACCGTAAAAGTAAATACAGAAATCAAGTTAAAAGAACTTGTATCTGCTGGAAGTAGAAAGCGCAGTGATCTGGCGAATGATTTATATGTATTTATTAATAAAAATGGTAAACTTGCACTGGCTACCCCTAATTACGCTGGTAATACTCCTGAAGAATATAGAGATGTTATGCTAGAAGTGCTTCAATAAAACAAGTTAATTGTGTAAAAACTGCTCCGTTAGCTATTTGAACACTTATTCGTTTATACAAAAGAGCTTTCTTTATTTACTAAGTTAAATAAGGAAAGCTCTTGATTTTATCGTCTTTTAGGTATATAATTATAGATTGTGAGTGTATCTATTTTTTTATAGAGAGCTCTCCTTGCTCTTAGCAAACTAAGAGCCTTGAAGTCCATAGGGAGGTGAAAATCAATGAGTCAAAATACGAAGTATGAAATTACGTACATTATTCGTCCGAACATTGATGAAGAAGCAAAAGCTGCTTTGGTAGAACGTTTCGACACAATCTTAAAAGATAACGGAGCTGAAGTTATCGAATCCAAAGATTGGGAAAAACGTCGCTTTGCATATGAAATGAACGGATTCCGTGAAGGCATCTATCATATCGTGAATGTTACTTCTCCATCAACAGCAGGCGCTATCAATGAATTTGATCGTCTTGCAAAAATCAATGACGATATTATTCGTCATATGGTTGTTAAAGTAGAAGCTTAAGGAACGTTTCACGTGAAACATTCCATCGACGAAAGGAGATGTTATGAATGATTAATAATGTTGTATTAGTCGGAAGATTGACCAAAGATCCTGACTTACGTTATACGGCAAGCGGTGCAGCAGTTGCGACATTTACTCTAGCGGTAAACCGTAATTTTACGAACCAAAATGGTGATCGTGAAGCTGACTTCATTAATTGCGTTATTTGGCGTAAACCTGCTGAAACAATGGCAAATTATGCTCGTAAAGGAACTTTGTTAGGTGTCGTTGGAAGAATTCAAACTCGTTCTTACGAAAATCAACAAGGTCAACGTGTCTATGTAACCGAAGTCGTTTGTGAAAACTTCCAATTGTTAGAATCACGTTCTGTTTCAGAACAAAGACAAAGTCATGATGGTAGTTCAGGATCAGGATTTAATAACAATGGAAATGGCTATCAATCGCAAAATAATAGTTTTGGGAATGCCGCTTCATCAAATGTTGGATCTAATAACTTTAATTCATCATCTTCTCAGTCACAAAATAACACAAACGGTATGCCTGATTTCGATAAAGATGCTGATCCTTTCGGAGGCTCAGGATCAACTATTGACATTTCAGATGATGATTTACCATTCTAAACGAATTTGATAGGAGGGAATAAGAATGGCACAACAAAGAAGAGGCGGACGTAAACGTCGTAAAGTCGATTACATTGCAGCTAATCATATTGAATATATCGATTACAAAGATACTGAATTGTTGAAACGATTCATTTCTGAACGTGGTAAAATTTTACCGCGTCGTGTAACAGGTACTGGTGCAAAGAACCAACGTAAATTAACAATTGCTATTAAACGTGCACGTATCATGGGCTTATTACCATTCGTGAGTGACGAACAATAATCAGCTTAAAAATTAATACATTTAATTCAAAGTGGAGTGAAACTGAAAAGTTTTGTTCCACTTTTTTTGTAACTAAATGTTTCACGTGAAACATTTGCTAATTCGCAGAAAATCTATTTTTGTGATAAAATTAGTTAGCCATCTATATCTTATCTGTAATGCTGTACCTAAAATGGAGGGGAAGCTTATATGGAAAAGAAACGTATCCGAAAGTATGAAGGATTGTTTATTCTCTTCTTTTTGATAGAGTTTTTTCTATGTGTTTTTGTAACGAACCGATACATTCTTTTTTTTAGCATCTTATTAATTAATATTTATATACTATACTGTATTCGTAATTTAATCCAAAAAATTAGAATAACCAATGCGGATAAAATCAAAGAAGCGAGCTCTATTGCTGAAAGATCACTGGATTATGCAATAAATGAAGCATCACTGGGTATCATTAGCTATCATCCTTTAACAAAAGAAGTAGAATGGATGAACCCTTTTGCGGAAACCATATTTAATCAAGAACAACAAGCACCACTTTCAGCATCACAGATTGAAGAATACATCCGTTTAGCTACAAAAAATAAAGAGGTCGCTAAAATCGGGAACCAAGTCTTTCGTTTTAAACTCAATGAAGAGCAACATACGATTACCTTTGAAGATATAACGAAAGAAAGCCAGTTATATCAAGAAAAAGTAGAGATGCAGACAGCGATTGGCATTGTTTCAGTTGATAATTATGATGACATTACAGATAATATGGACGAAAAACAAGTTTCTTATTTGAATAGCTTTCTTACTACTATGATTTCTGATTGGATGGAAGAATACCAGGTTTTTTATAAACGAATTAATGCAGAACGTTATTTCTTTGTTGCTCAATTGGAAGATGTAAGACGCATGATGGAACAAAAGTTTACGATACTAGATATGATACGAAAGAAAGCAAGTGAGCAAGAGCAACTAATTACCTTAAGTATGGGTATTTCCTATGGTGGATCTACTTTGGATCAAACTGGTGAAATTGCTCAGACAAATTTGGATATGGCTTTAGTTCGAGGCGGCGATCAAGTGGTAGTTAAAGAAGCTAAAGATGAAGCAAAACCGCAATTCTTTGGTGGGAAAACTGCCTCTGCTGGAAAGCGAACGCGAGTTCGTTCTCGAGCGATGAGTACTGCTCTAAAAGGAATTTTTAAAGAATCAGCGGATGTCTATGTGATGGGTCATCGTTATCCGGACATGGATGCTCTAGGTTCAGCTCTTGGCGTTGCTCGTTTAGCAACATTTAACGAACGTCAGGCATGGGTAGTATTGGATGATAATGAATTGCTTTATGATGTAGAACGAGCCTTAGAAGAACTTAAGAAATATCCGCAAATTAACCAGCAAATAATCAGCCCTAAAGAAGCGATGAAGCGTAAGACGGAAAATAGCTTACTAGTAATGGTAGATTACCATAAACCCTCGCTATCGATCTCTCAAGAGCTTTATGAACGTTTTGACAAGGTAGTAATTATTGATCATCATCGTAGAGGTGATGAATTTCCTGCAAAACCTTTATTATCATATATAGAGTCTTCAGCATCTTCAGCTTCTGAATTAGTGACTGAACTACTGGAATACCAAAGTAATCGACAAAAACATATGGAGAAATTTGAAGCAACGTTGTTATTAGCAGGGATTGTTGTAGATACAAAAAGTTTTAGCGTTCGTACTACTTCGAGAACCTTTGATGTGGCCAGCTATTTAAGAGCTTGTAGTGCTGATTCATCTTTAGTACAATATTTATTAAGCTCAGATTTGACTAGCTACTTGGAAATGAATGAGTTGATCTCAAAAAGTGATTATGTCACAAAAGATATTGTTGTGGTTTCAGGAAATGAAGAGAAAGAGTATAATAGTGTTACGGCAGCTAAGACAGCTGATACGCTATTATCAATGGCAGGAATTAACGCAGCGTTTGTCATTACCAAAAGAACTGATCAGCAAATTGGGATTAGTGCTCGCAGCAATGGCGATATTAATGTTCAACTTATTATGGAAAGTTTAGGCGGTGGTGGTCATTTTACAAATGCAGCGGCTCAGATACCTAATACAACCATCAAAGAAGTAAAAGATAGATTATTAGCTGCTATCCGTCAAAATCTAGACGAAATGTACGAACAGGAGTGAAAGAAATGAGAGTAATATTCTTAGCAGACGTAAAAGGGAAAGGGAAAAAAGGAGATATCAAAGAAGTTCCGACTGGTTATGCCCAAAACTATTTAATTAAAAATGGCTTAGCGAAAGAAGCAAATAAAAGTAGCATTAGCGCATTGGCAGGCCAAAAGAAAGCTCAAGAAAAACAAGAAGCTGAACTGTTAGCAGAAGCGAAAAAGATGCAGTCATTCTTAGAGCAAGAAGATACAGTAGTAGCAATAAAAGCTAAGGCTGGAGAAGATGGACGTTTATTTGGCTCCATTCCTTCTAAACAAATTGCTGAAGCTTTAAAGAAACAATATCAAGTGAAGCTGGATAAACGAAAAATTGAATTAAACAATCCAATTCGGACCTTAGGATATACGAATATTCCCGTTAAACTACATCACGAAGTTACAGCAACAATCAAAGTCCATGTTGTAGAAGAATAGGCGGTTTAAGTTAGTCTTAATTTTGTATACCCAGCTAGTCTGAAATAAACAAGTGTTACTAAAATGCTTGTTTATTTCAGACTTTTCTATCCGATTGAAAAGTCTTTTCATGTTACATACGATACCATTTTCATTTTAATAGTTATTAAAAAGAGTAGATTATTTTTATTGATTATATTTTAAACTAATTATGTAATTTAATACTATTAAATTTGTTATTAAAAATGTTGCTATTTTATTAAAAGAACTTTTTTAAAAGTATACTTTTTCTATTTTTCTTGATAAAATGAAGGGACTAAACAAGGCAGGTTTAATTGTCGTGGGAGAGAAAACAATGAACGAATTATTGCAAGATAGAGTTCCACCGCAAAATATTGAAGCAGAACAAGCAGTTTTAGGTTCTATTTTTTTAGATGCGGAGACTTTGGTAGAAGCAATGGAATATATAGAACCGAAAGATTTTTACCGTCGCAGTCATCAGCTCATCTTTCAAACGATGATGACTTTAAGTGACCGAAATGAAGCCATTGATGTAGTGACAATTAAAGACCGTTTAGATCAAGAGAATCTACTGGAAGATGTAGGCGGTCTGAGCTATTTGTCTGATTTAGCTTTAGCTGTACCGACAGCAGCAAATGTTGTTTATTATGCAAAGATTGTGGAACAAAAAGCCTTATTGCGTAACTTAATTCAAACAGCTACGAGTATTGTGACACGAGGTTTTGAACAAGGCGAAGACGTAGAGACCATTTTGGATGATGCAGAACGCAGCATTCTGGAAGTCTCGGAAAAGCGGAATCGAAGTGGCTTCTTATCAATTGCGGACGTACTGAATACAACTATTGCTAATATTGATCAGCTATACCAAAACGATGAAGAAATTACCGGTCTGCCAACTGGTTATCAAGCATTGGATAAAATGACGGCTGGTTTACAACCGGAAGAGTTAGTTATTTTGGCTGCACGTCCAGCGGTAGGGAAAACAGCTTTCGCTTTGAATATCGCCCAAAACGTCGGCACCAAAACAGATCGCTCAGTTGCTATTTTTAGTTTAGAAATGGGGGCTGAATCCTTGGTGAATCGGATGTTATGTGCAGAAGGCTCTATTGAAGCCGGACATTTGAGGACCGGTCAATTATCTGAAGAAGAATGGCAAAACTTGATTATTGCAATGGGCAGTTTATCAAGAGCAAATATTTTCATTGATGATACGCCGGGAATTAAAATTACGGAAATTCGCGCAAAATGCCGTAAATTAGCACAGGAAAAAGGCAACCTTGGCTTGATTTTAATTGACTATTTACAACTGATTGAAGGTACTGGCAGAGAGAACCGTCAACAAGAGGTTTCGGAAATCTCTCGTCAACTAAAGAAGTTGGCGAAAGAACTAAAAGTTCCAGTTATTGCTTTGTCACAGTTATCTCGGGGCGTGGAACAGCGCCAAGATAAACGACCGGTTTTAAGCGACATTCGGGAATCCGGCTCTATTGAACAAGATGCTGACATTGTTGCTTTCTTATATCGTGAGGATTATTACGAAAGAGAAGGAGCCGGTGATGATGATCAACGTGAAGCTCCTGAAATCGATAATGTCGTTGAAGTAATTATTGAAAAAAACCGAAGCGGCGCACGTGGTACAGTTGAGCTTTTATTTATCAAAGAGTACAATAAATTTTCTTCTCTCTCACCAAGAACTGAATTTTAAAAAGCAGGCACAAAAATCATTAAGTTTCTGATACTTCAAATGAATTGTTCTAAAATTCATTGGCTCCTATTTTTATCTGAACATAGATTTTGTTACAGGTTTGTGTACACGGTATATAATGACTTTCATAGAAATTTAATCCCAAAAAAAGTGTCCAGAAATACCGTTTTATGAACACTTCATTCTAATCAAAAAACATACACACAATGTTAGTGTGTATGTTTTTATACTGCTAATTAAGATTATCAATTAATTAAATTCTAATAGTAAAATGAGAGATTTAACTATATATCACCCCGATATAAGGTTACTGGTAGGGTTACTTTCTTATATACTTTTTCTCCTTGTATCTTTTTTTCAAGTATATCTATGGCATTAGAGGCCATCAGTTCGATAGGTTGTACAATAGTAGGCATATCTGGTAGAAGTGATCTACATAGTTTAGTTCCATCAAACCCAATTACTCTAAAATTTTCTGGGATTTTCTTTCCTAATTGACGAGCAATTTTTAATATCATAGCTGCATCAATATCATTACCTGCAAAGACACCATCTATTTCAGGATATTGAGCAAACATATTTTCAAAATGCTTTTGCTTTTCCTCTATACTCATGTCAAAATAAATTGGGATATTTTTAGGTTTTAGCCCTAAACTATTCATGGTATCTACATATGCTTTATCTCTTAGATCACTTGGCATATCTAACTGAGTTCTCCCTGTTGTATGCGCTATGCTTCGACACCCTGCTTCATATAAGTATTTTGTTGCTTGAACTCCTCCATTATAATTATCACATTCAATTACAGGAACTTCTTTACTAACAGTTCTTTCAATAGAAACTATTGGAAGATTTTTGTATTCGTATTCTCTAATCCCACTATTATGGGTCCCAACAATTAACCCATCTATCTGTTTTGTAAGGAGTTGATTTAAGTAGTCTTTTTCTTTTTGAGGGTTATTGAGAGAATTTCCAATAATTACTTTATATCCCTTACGGTACAATCCCTTTTCAAGTTCTTCAACAAGTTCGCCAAAAAAGGGATTACTTACCATAGGAAAAAGCAAGCCAATAATATATGTTTTTTGCTGATATAACTGGCGTGCAAGAATATTCGGATGATAATCTAATTCCTTCATCGCCTGAAAAACTTTCTCTTTGGTTTTCTCACTTATATAGCCTCTATTGTTTAAAACTCTAGATACAGTAGTTTTAGAAACATTTGCTAACTGAGCTACATCTTCTAATTTAGTTTTCATAAATACTCCTTTGTCCTTTTTATAAAGTATATCAAAAAACATATATCTTTGTACGATAGATGTTAGGCGATCAATATAATATTTGTTGCTTGGCTAATGCAAAGTTTCCAAATGTCGCTGATCCATTGTTTTCTAGGATAGGCTGAGTAATATATTCTTCCAATGGGGGTAATTCTATATAGTTATTTAGCATATCTTTTACTTGGCTTCTTATTTTATTGAGCAAAGTTCCACTAATAACGCTACCACCAAAGACTATCTTTTCTGGTCTGATTAATAAAGTACTTTGAAGGACAGCTTGTGCAAGGTAATAAGCAATCGACTCGTAAACTGCATGTGAGTCTTCAAGATATTCTCCTTTGATACCTAGTCTTTTTTCAAAGGAAGGACCCGAAGCTAACCCTTCTAAACAATCTCCATGAAATGGGCAACAGCCCTCAAATTTTTCATCTGATTTGTGCCTTTTTACTATAGTGTGTCCCATTTCTGAATGTCCTACTCCATTAAGAATGGAACCATGAACAACCGCACCTCCACCAATACCAGTTCCTACCGTATAATAGACTAAGTTGGAAATAGAACTTCCTTTGGTACGTAGATACTTATATTCTCCATAAGCAGAGCCATTAACATCTGTGGTCCATGTTATTGGAACTTTAAAATAAGAGCGCAGTGTTCCTAAAATATCTGTATCTTTCCAGTTTTTTTTAGGCGTGTTGGTAATATAACCATATTTAGGATGTTCTTTTCTAATTTCAATGGGACCAAAACTGGCAATTCCTAATGCATCAATTTTAAATTGTTTAAAGTAGTTAATCGCTTCATTTAAGGTTTCTTCAGGAGACGTTGTTGGAATAACAAATTGATCAATAGTTTGACAGTTTTCATCTCCAACAGCGCAAACGAATTTTGTTCCACCTGCTTCAATACTGCCTAATATCATTATTCGACCTCCTTAGAACATACAGCATTATTATCGAGTTCATAACTTTCAAATTTTCCAAAAAAGTCACTTTTTATCCTATTTTGATTTTCTAATAATAAATTAGGCTTTTCATTTGAATAAAAACGCTCTGTGAAGACAACCTCACCATTATTAATAAAGATTTCTAAAGAGCTTGTATCAAGTAAGATATGAAAACAAAAGTTATCTGTATGATCTGTTAGCTTAGCAAATCGATTATCACCCTCATGGTCTGAACGTTCTAATTCAAAAGTGTTATTGGCTTTATTATAACTCAAACTTAGGATATGTTTATCTAAACTCCCAGTTAATATTAGTTTGAAGTTTTCGGTAGTTATTATATTAAATTTTAACTCAGCTGTATTTGTTTGACCATCGAGTAAGAGTGTTTTTTCATGGTTTATTAATCCTTGGGAAATATTTCTTATTCTTAAATCTTCAATTTCTCTGACAGGTGTCATGAGTAATTTTTTATTTTTAATCTTTAATTCTCTTGGAAAAGTAAGAGCACCAGCCCATCCATCTTCTTTTTCAGGCATATGACTTTCCCACATTGCCATCCAAGCGAATAGTAATCGTCTTCCATCAGGTGCCAGCATTGTTTGAGTAGCATAAAAATCATGACCAAAATCTAATTCCTGAAATTCATCACGTTCAAATTTTTTTGTGATTCTATTAAAATTACCCACAAAATATCCCGTTTGAAAAAGGTTCAGATAATTATTTCCTTGTGGTATAATACCCTGTGGCGAGAATAACAACACGTCATTTTCTTCTAGGGAGAAGAAATCCGGGCATTCCCACATGAATCCCTCCATATCAATAGTTTTAGAATGACTCATTTCTTGGAGGTATTCCCAATCAAATAAATTTTGAGATCTATAGAGTATTACCCGACCTTTTCCATCTTTACGTTGGTTTCCTAGAACCATGTAGTAGCTCCCCTCTTCCTCCCACACTTTTGGGTCTCGAAAGTGATGTGTACTATCTTCTGGAGGACCAGCGATAATGGGATTATTAGAATATTTTTCAAAAGTGATACCATCTTCACTTACTGCTATATTTTGATTTTCCCAAAAATGTTCAAAATCTCCATCATCATAATAATGATGTCCAGTATAAATCAAATATAATTTATCTTCTTTAACAATTGCACTACCAGAAAAACACCCACCTTCATCGATACCTTCAGTATCTGGAGTTAAGGCTATAGGTAAAGTTTCCCAGCGTATCAGATCCTTACTTCTTGCATGGCCCCAATGCATAGGTCCCCAGTTTGAGTCATAGGGGTAATATTGATAAAATATATGATAGTATCCCTTGAAGTAACAAAAGCCATTAGGGTCATTAATCCACCCTCCAGGAGCAGAAATATGATAGCCTAAGCGATAACGTTGATTTGAAACATCTATTTTTTTTGGATCCATTATCTAATTCCTCCTTTAATTTTCTAAAGGTTGCCCATTGATAAATTCAT
The DNA here is from genome assembly GCA_051295955.1 of Enterococcus faecalis. GTDB lineage: Bacteria > Bacillota > Bacilli > Lactobacillales > Enterococcaceae > Enterococcus > Enterococcus faecalis_A. The sequence goes on from JBPDWA010000008.1 coordinate 57,648, forward strand.
TATCTTTTTTCATTATCAAAGTCCCGTATATTCCAGTAATCAATACAATAATAGAAATTACATGAAAAGTAGTACTGTATCCCATGCTATCTTTAAGAATGCCGAGAGGTGTAGATAAAATAACTTGTCCGACTTGAGCGGCAATTTGGAAACCAATCATATACATAGTCGCAGAAAGTTTGGTATCAAAGTGTAAAGTGAAATATCTGAAAATTGATAGTGTGAAGAGAGGGACTTCTAAAGAATGAAGCATCTTTATTGCAGATACAGTTATAGGATTTGTTGCAAATCCACATAAACCTATTCTCAGAAACATTATTGATGTACCAAAGAGAAGGGTGTTCCTTACACCAATTTTTTTCATCAATATTGGTACCAATCCAAGCATTATTGCTTCTACAAAGACTTGTATACTATTGAGTGCTCCGTAGGTTTGTTGTCCTAATGCATTCGAAGAGAACAGATTTGTATAAAAATCAGGAAACATTTGTTGATCAAAAACATTATAAAAAGTCCAAGAAAACATCACAAATACTATAATTTGCCAAAGCATTGGAATTTTTAGAAGAGAAATCATATCTTTGATTTTAGGTGTAGAATTTTCATTTTTTAGTTCCTTTATCGCTAATACTGCATCACGTTCTTCTTTGGGTCTCCAAAATATTAAATTCAATAAAAGAATGACACCGACTATACTCCCGCCCCAAAAGTTAAAGTTAGGATTTTTTACAAATAAAAAGCCAGCTAGTAATGCAGCTAATGCGTAGCCAAAAGACCCCCAAGCTCTTGATTGACCGTAAGCAAATCCAAATACTCTAGAGAATCTTTCTGTTGTAGCTTCTAAAATACCTACTGCAGATAAATAAGCTGCCGATAATACAAGAGCTCCAATCCAAGCTCCAATAATAAAATTATTTTTTAATAACGGGGCATAAATATAAATGAAAAACGGGGCAATGAAAGAGGCAATTATTGCATTGAAGATGAGTAAACTTCGTTTGATAAAAAGTTTATCTTGTACTATGCCATAGATAAACATAAATATTAAACTTACTATTGAATTAATTGAAAAAATTGTACCTACTTGAGTCCCAGATAATCCTAAACCATTATCAGAAGTTAACCAAATTTGGAAAAAACTCCACCAAACTCCCCAAGATGCAAAAAAGAGAAACATTGTAGTTGAGCTTTGTAAATAAGATGGGTTTTTAAATTGTCTAAATTTAACTGATGTTTTCATAATTAAATCTCCTTATAAATGATAACCGGTTGACATATTAAAAAAAATGATATTCTAATTTTAGAAAACGTTTTCTAAAATTAGAATATCATTTTTCAAAGCTGGTGTCAACCGGTTATCATATTTCTGGTTTGAGTAGAGGATTCAAGCAATTTCTTCCATAGATTCTTCAGTAGTATTAAGACCACTTCTGGAGCCTAGCAATGGGCTCACTTCTCGTAGCTCCTCATAAGTTGTGCCATGTACTATTGGTACGAGTAAGTCCCTGGCTAATAGTGCAGATATTTCCTTATCTGCTCCTCCTTCTCCTGTAATACGCTTAAGAAATGAAGGTGTGACTAAGACAATTCCGACACGTGACTTTACCAATCCTTTATCAATTTCGCGTAGTAAAGATGATTTTAGTAACACATCTTTTTCACTAAAACATACAGATACGCCTTTCTTTTCTAGTAAGTCATGTAACTCTTTAGCGGCATTTTTACGATCATTCTACGCATGACAAAGAAAGCATTTCTTAGATCAGGTAATTCAGAACGTTCCTCCACTCCTTTACGAACTGGAGTAAGAGTTCGTATTTCTTCAGGTGTATATAAAATAGTGGAACTGATGAAGACCAACTTACTTTTTTGTTTCTATTAGGACTAGTATGATTACTACGGGGAGGAGACGATGAAAAATATGAAGGAAATGAGTTATAAGAGCTATATCTTCGAGAACCTCCGCCACATGCTGGACGTGCTTGGCTTCCACTTTCCGTTCAGTGTCCTCTACTTAGTGCTGTACATCGTGCCATGATTTATTTACTTTTGTGTATTTTTTCTATGTCATTTTATGTTAGTATTAGCTAACTATCTATTCAATTGTGTTCAGAAATGTTCGGATTTTGAAGCGACCTCTGAGAGTTAGACTAAAAAGCTAACACTAAGGGGGGCGCTTCATTTTTGGTTTGTGTTTTTTTAGTAAAGATACGAACTAAAAATTAACGATCAACAAAGTTCGGTTTTTAAAGATCATTTTTATAAAAATATAAATAAAGTTCGCTTTTTAGGGCATTTGTTTTTTTTATAAAAAATAATATTCGATTTTTATGGTTGAAAGCTGCTTCATTTGCTGATACAATAATTCAGGACAAAATAATTCAGAACGAGGTGTTCGCATGTCATCAGTAGTAGTAGTTGGAACGCAATGGGGCGATGAAGGTAAAGGAAAGATCACGGACTTCTTAAGTGAAAATGCCGAAGTTATCGCTCGTTATCAAGGTGGAGATAACGCAGGACATACGATTAAATTTAACGGTGTAACTTACAAGTTGCATTTAATTCCTTCTGGAATCTTTTATAAAGAAAAAATCAGTGTAATAGGTAACGGAGTTGTAGTTAATCCAAAATCCTTGGTAAAAGAACTAGCTTATTTGAAGGAACACAATGTTTCAACGGATAATTTGCGTATTTCCGATCGTGCCCACGTTATTTTACCGTACCATATTAAATTAGATCAATTACAAGAAGACGCCAAAGGCGAAAACAAAATCGGTACAACGATTAAAGGGATCGGCCCGGCATACATGGATAAAGCAGCTCGGGTAGGCATCCGTATTGCCGACTTATTAGATAAAGAAATATTTGAAGAACGACTACGTATTAATTTAGAAGAAAAAAATCGTCAATTCGTGAAAATGTTTGACAGTGAAGCAATTGATTTTGATGATATTTTCGAAGAATATTACCGATACGGGCAACAAATTAAGCAATATGTTACAGATACATCCGTTATTTTAAATAATGCATTAGACGCAGGAAAACGTGTCCTATTCGAAGGCGCACAAGGCGTTATGTTAGATATCGATCAAGGAACATATCCGTTTGTTACATCATCTAATCCGGTTGCCGGTGGTGTTACTATCGGTAGCGGTGTTGGTCCTTCAAAAATTAATAAAGTAGTAGGTGTCTGTAAAGCATATACTTCTCGAGTAGGCGATGGTCCATTTCCAACGGAATTATTTGATGAAACCGGCGAAACAATTCGTCGCATCGGCAAAGAGTACGGAACAACAACAGGACGTCCCCGTCGTGTCGGTTGGTTTGATTCAGTAGTTATGCGCCATTCAAAACGCGTGTCAGGAATTACTAATTTGTCATTAAACTCTATCGATGTTTTAAGTGGATTGAAAACAGTAAAAATTTGTACAGCTTATGAACTAGATGGTGAACTAATTTACCACTATCCGGCAAGTTTGAAAGAATTAAGCCGCTGCCAACCGGTTTATGAAGAGTTGCCAGGCTGGTCAGAAGATATTACTAATTGTAAAACATTAGCTGATTTACCAGCGAATGCTCGCAATTATGTTCACCGTATTTCAGAATTAGTCGGTGTACGTATTTCAACATTTTCTGTTGGTCCAGACCGTAGCCAAACCAATGTGTTAGAAAGTGTGTGGGCACAAATTTAAAATAGACGAAGACATGAAGCTAGCAGAGCTTAGCTCAGCAATAAGCTTTTCAAGTTAGCTATCCTTAGTATAGCCTGTAATTACTAAGGGTTGTTCAGGCGTCCGGGTAAATGATGAATAGTGGAGGAAAATGTAGTAGTCATTGATTCCTGTAATTGTTGCACTTCTTGTTTAAAGGTTTGATATTCAGTGGGTAAAAGGTATTTATGATTTTCCTCGTTCGAACCTTTGCTACAAAGAGGGATGCTCCTCCTTGCTTTCCTCCTTCGGTCTCCTTACGTTATATTTTAGAGCTTGGGGCTTTCTTTGGTCCTAAGCTTTTTCTTTTTGTTTTTTATAAACAAATTTATGGTAAAATTAAGTATCGAAAAAGGAGGAGTAGAAAATGTATCAAATAGTGACGGATTCATGTTGTGATTTGCCTTATACATATTTAAGAGAGGAAGATGTTCCTTTTATCAGTATGACGATTGAGTTGGAAGGTCAGGAATTAATAGATGATTTGGGGGAAACATTTAATTACGAAACTTTCTTACAAAAAATTAAAAGTGGCAGCATGCCAACCACATCACAAGTCAATGTAGGACGCTATCGTGAATTTTTTCGTCCTTTTGTCGAAAAGCAAATCCCTGTAGTGTATCTAGCTTTTTCTTCTGGATTAAGTGGTTCTTATCATAGTGCAGTACAAGCAGTAGCTTTATTAACAGAAGAATATCCAGCGGCAGAAATTCAAGTAATAGATACTAAAGCTGCTAGTTTGGGTCAAGGTTTACTTGTTAGAAAAGCAATTTATTTAAAAAAACAAGGCTATACATTAAAGGAAGTTGTGGCTGTAATTGAAGAATTAAAAATGCAGCTTCATTCTTGGGTAACCGTTGATGACTTAAAATACTTAGAACGTGGTGGTCGTATTTCTAAGTCAGCTGCCGCAGTCGGTGGCTTGATGAATATTAAGCCAATCATTCGTATTGACCAGGATGGGAAATTACAAGCTGCAGGAAAAGCAAGAGGACGTAAGAAAGCTTTAACAAAAATCGTAGCGGAAACCGTTACAGGAATTGAAAATCCAACGAATCAAACGTTATTAATTGCTTATGCTGGTGCGCAAGTAGATGCAGAGAGCGTTAAAGAACTTCTTTTAAAAGAAGTTCAGGTGGCGGATATTTTGCTTTATCCTTTGGGTCCTACGATTACCAGTCATACAGGTTATGGCTGTATTGCTCTTTTTTCTTTTGGGAAAAAACGCGGTTGATTTGATGAAATAAAGAAAGAAGCAAAACAAGAAATGTTTTTGCTTCTTTCTGCTTTTATTCAATCGTAAATAGTTGCTCTAATTGTATTTGAATTTCTTTATTTTCTAAGAATTCATCATATGTTGTTTCCGCACGATCAATGACGCCTTTATTGGAAATAGCAATAATGCGATTAGCCAATGTTTGAATAAATTGGTGGTCGTGGGAAGCAAATAAAATTGAACCGGTAAACGCAGCTAAACCATCGTTTAACGCAGTAATTGACTCTAAATCCAAGTGATTCGTGGGATCATCCAAGACTAATACATTCGCTTTGGATAACATCATTTTCGATAACATTACGCGGACTTTTTCGCCGCCGGATAATACATTCACTGGTTTTAAAACTTCTTCACCGGAAAAAAGCATTCGACCTAAGAAACTGCGGAGAAAGGTATTGTCATCTTCTTCTTTGCTGGCAAATTGCCGCAGCCAATCTAAAATTGTCATATCACTGGCAAATTCTTTACTGTTATCTTTAGGCAAATACGCTTGAGTAGTTGTGACGCCCCAGCGTACGGAGCCTGTATCCGGAACAATTTCTCCCATGATTACTTTAAACAAAGTGGTTGTTACAATATCAGAATTTGCAATAAATGCTACTTTATCTTCTTTACTTAACGTAAAAGAAATATCGTCTAAGATTTTTTTGCCATCAATTGTAACGGAGACATTTTCAACCTGCAATAAATCGTTGCCGATTTCCCGTTCAGGAGTAAAGCCTACAAATGGATAGCGGCGGGAAGAAGGTTGAATATCTTCTAAAGTGATTTTTTCCAGCATTTTCTTACGGGAAGTCGCTTGTTTTGACTTAGATGCATTTGCGCTAAAACGAGCGATAAAGTCTTGTAGTTCTTTAATTTGTTCTTCTTTTTTTGCGTTGGCGTTTGCTTGAAGTTTGGCTGCTAACTGACTGGATTCTAACCAGAAATCATAGTTACCAACGTAAAGTTTGATCTTTCCAAAGTCTAAATCCGCCATGTGAGTACAGACTTTATTTAAAAAATGACGGTCATGAGAAACAACAATCACTGTGTTGTCAAAGTTTATTAAAAACTCTTCCAACCAATTGATCGAACGAGTATCCAAACCGTTGGTAGGTTCATCCAAAAGCAAAACGTCTGGTTTACCGAAAAGGGACTGAGCTAACAGTACTTTTACCTTTTGACCGGCAGTTAATTCACTCATTGTTTGATTGTGAAGTTCTTCAGGAATATTTAAGCCTTGTAATAAAACAGCTGCTTCGGGTTCTGCTTCCCAACCATCTAATTCTGCAAATTCGCCTTCCAATTCTGCGGCGCGAATGCCGTCTTCATCAGAAAACTCTGCTTTCATGTAGATAGCGTCTTTTTCTTTCATAACTTCGTATAGACGTTTGTGTCCCATAATCACCGTCTCTAAGACAGTATATTCTTCATAATCAAAGTGATTTTGTTTCAAAGTGGCTAGTCGTTCATCTGGACCTAAAGCAACTACACCAGTTGTAGGCTGAATCTCACCAGCTAGAATCTTAAGAAACGTAGATTTCCCAGCACCATTTGCGCCAATTAAACCATAGCAGTTGCCAGGTGTAAATTTGATATTTACTTCATCAAACAATTTGCGGTCTGGAAATTGTAAACTTACATCATTAACAGTAATCAATTATTTTCCTCACTTTTATAGTATTCTTGTATCTCTTTGCATTATAGCGAGGAACCCTATAATTTTCAAGGAGTTTCAATGTTTTTCAGAAAAGCAATTATTGAAAAATAAATGTCGGTTTTTATTTAAAAAGAAATTTTTTAACCATATGTTTCATGTGAAACATATGACTTTTTAATGATAATGTTTTTATTTTATTTTTTTTTAAATGCACTGTATGATAAGAATAATTAGTGTATCGTTTTGAGGGAGAGTATAAAATGAAACGGATTGAAAAAATCTACGATTACGTTAAAAGACATACGGCGGACTTAGAACCGGCCGCTTTTTCTTCCTCTGCGGGAGTGACTACGCAAGAGGTCTCAGAAGCTCTTGAAATTCAACGAGCAAATGCTAGTAAAGACTTGAATCAATTAGTTCGGGAAGGACGATTAAGAAAAACAGAAGGTCGTCCAGTCAGATACGTCGTGCAGACGATATTTCAACATCAGCCATTAACGAAACCCGTGAAAAGCTATCGTGAAAAAAGTCTTGTCGATAAACAACGGCCACTGATACCAGCTACTAATAACAATACGCAAAAAGTAGCGAAAAAAACGGATCAAGAAGATATTTTCAAAAAAATTATTGGCTCCTCCGGCAGTATGAAAACACCTGTTGAACAAGCCAAAGCAGCTATTTTATACCCACCTAAAGGACTTAACTGTCTGATCACCGGTCCAACAGGTTCTGGAAAAACATATTTTGCTCATGCGATGTTCCAATTTGCAAAACTTAACCAAGTGATTGCCGCTGACAAAGAGTTTGTAGTCTTTAACTGTGCTGATTATGCCAATAATCCAGAATTGTTGATGTCTCACTTGTTTGGTTATGCAGAAGGTGCTTTTACTGGAGCAACTCAAGCCAAAGACGGGATTATTCATGAAGCGGATGGCAGTATTTTATTTCTGGATGAAGTTCACCGCTTGCCGCCGGAAGGTCAAGAGATGATTTTTTACTTCATGGATCATGGCACTTACTCTCGTTTAGGTGAAACTGGTAAAAGTCGTAAAGCAGATGTGCGGATTATTTGTGCTACAACAGAAAATCCAACTTCGACACTTTTAAATACTTTCGTACGTCGAATTCCTATTATTATACAATTACCGAACTTTAATGACCGCCCAGCTACGGAGAAAATAGATTTATTAAAAGTAATGGTCTCAATGGAAGCTTCACGGATTCAGCGGCGCATTGCTTTATCAGAGGATGTAGTCAAAGCGTTGATCGGTAGTGTTTCTTATGGAAATGTAGGACAATTGAAATCAAATGTCCAATTGGTCACAGCACGTGGCTTTTTAAATCACATGGATCAAGAAGAACTCACCATAACTATTGATGAATTAACAGATAGTATTAAAGAAGGAATTATGCAATTAGCTAGCGATCGGGAAGCATTAGCAGAGCTATCAAAATATTTGGAACCCAAAATGGTGGTTTCTCCGAATGAGTCGTTGGTAACGATGCAAGTAGATGCTTATGAACTGCCTTATAATTTATATGAAATTATTGGAGATAAAGCCGCTTTGCTAAAAGCAGATGGGCTGGATCAGGAAGTAATCAATAACTTTATCACTACAGATATCAATGTACATTTGAAATCCTTTTACAGAGACCATGGGTTTACCTTTGATACGGAAAATAAGTTAGCTGAGATTGTTGATCATCGGATTATTGATGTGACTAAACGGATTTTTAACTTTGCTCGCAATAAACTAGCTTATTCATTTCAACCTAACTTTGTGTATGCTATGAGCCTGCATATCAGTTCCTTTCTAAAAAGAATTCAAGTTGGTGAAAATCCTAATCATCCATTGAATGAAAATATCCGCAACATGGTTTTGGATTATCCCCTTGAGTTTGAAACAGCCAAAGAAATTAAAACGATTATAGAAGACAGCTATCAGATGGAAATTCCTGAATCAGAAAGTTACTATTTGGCCGTCTTATTAATTTCACTAAGGGAAAATCCAGGAGCTGGTCGGATCGGAATAGTGGTAGCGGCACATGGTAATAGTACAGCAAGTAGCATGGTACAAGTCGTATCGCAGTTGTTAAAAGTAGATAATTTAAGCAGCGTTGATATGCCTTTGGATATGCCGCCTAAAGAAGCCTATCGTCAAATTGTGGAAGCTGTCTATCAGGTAAATGAAGGAAATGGTGTGATTCTCTTAGTCGATATGGGCTCATTGGGGACATTTACCGAAGAAATTGCCCGCCAAACAGGGATTGAGGTACGGACTGTGGATATGGTGACCACACCTATTGTTTTAGAAACAGCTAGAAAAACAGCTTTAATTGACACTAGCTTGGATACACTTCATGAATCGCTGAAAAACTTCCATGGCTATGCTGATATTCGGCAAGGAAGAGCACCAAAAAACGTTCCTACATGGAAAAAACGAGTGATGATTGCTATCTGCGCTTCTGGTGAGGGAACGGCACGACGAATGAAAGAATTGATTGAAGAATCTGTTTCACCACAAACTGAGTTGGAATTAGAAGTAATTCCTCTTTCAATTGCAGATGTAAAAGAACAATTGCCTGAAATACAAAAAAAATACGAGATTATTGCCGCAACCGGAATTACAGATCCTAAAATTGAGGCTCCTTATATTCCGATGGAAGTCTTTTTTTCCGGCGAAGCAGACGCTATTATTACGCAGTTGTTGATGGATAGTGAAATGAACGTAGAAATTGAAGAATTGGACGAAGAGACAGCGAAAGCCGTTTGTATTAATTATATTGAACAAAGCTTTACCTTTATCAATGCTAAAAAAGTAATTGATCCATTGTGGCAGTTCGCTGAAACTGTTCAACAAGCGTTGCCGACACCGGTTAATTATACTGTGTTCATCAATTTAGTTGTTCATTTAGCTGGAGCGTTAGAACGTGTCATTCGCAACGATACACTAACAGCACCTGCCGATGAAATCGAAAAGCTACCACAAGATCCTTATTACCAAGCGATTAAAGTAGCGGTGACTGAATTAGATGAAACATTTCGAGTGAAATTACCATCTTTAGAAGTGTATTATATTATCCAATTAATCCGTAATGCGCAAGCAAATCAAGCGGAAGCAGATGAGTTTGATACACTATAACGATACAGAAAAAACGATACACTATTTTAGTGTATCGTTTTTCCATTGTTATTCTTTAAAAGGGTTGATTTTACACGTTTTTTTTAGAGATACACAAAGGTTGGCACGGTTCTTGCTTTATATAAGACGAAATTCTATTTTTAATGCACTTATTGATCGAGTGTATTTTTTGAAATGACGGTAAAGGGGTAAATTCGTAATGGTGATGGATATTCGGCTCGTCCGTATTGATGATCGTTTAATACATGGACAAGTAGCGACTGTCTGGACAAAACTCACCAAAGTCAACCGTATTATGGTTGTTAGTGATGATGTAGCTCGAGACAACTTAAGAAAGTCGCTCTTGATTCAAGCAGCTCCTCCGGGAGTAAAGGTAAATGTCATCACAGTGAATAAAATGATACAAATTTATCCTGATCACCGATTTGATTCTTTCCGAGTTATGCTGCTTTTCACATGCCCTAAAGACGTTAAACGAATTGTGAAAGGCGGGGTGAAGCTAACATCAGTAAACATCGGCAGTATGAGTTTTGCTAGCGGTAAGCGCATGATTACCAATGCAGTAGCAGTTGATGACTATGATTTAGCAGCATTTCACTTTTTGGCTGAGCAAGGAATTGACTTAGAGATTCGGAAAGTTGCTGGTGATAGTCAAGTGAATCTGATGGAGCTGTTAAAGAAGAACGAACGAAAGTGACGAATTCTTATTTAACATATTTGGAAACGCACTATTTCCCCAAAACAATTGAAAGGATGTGATAGGAAAATAAGCACCTATCAGTCAATAAGTCATCACGTAAGCAGCAATCTTTGAAAAAGCATGACATTGAAACCGTTTCACGTTAAGTGATTTTTAGCTGACGGAAGTCATGAGAAAGAAATCTTAATTTTGTAGGAGGTATAGAGATGGTAGGAATTATCCTAGCAAGTCATGGGCAATTCGCTGAAGGCATCTTGCAATCTGGATCCATGATCTTTGGAGAACAGGAAAATGTTAAAGCAGTAACATTAATGCCTAGTGAAGGCCCTGATGATGTAAAAGCAAAAATGCAAGAGGCGATTGCATCTTTTGATAGTCAAGATGAAGTTCTATTCTTAGTTGACCTATGGGGTGGCACGCCATTTAACCAAGCCAACACTTTATTTGAAGAACATAAAGACAAATGGGCAATCGTAGCCGGCATGAACTTGCCAATGGTTATTGAAGCGTATGCTTCACGCTTTTCAATGGAATCAGCTCAAGAAATTGCAGCTCATATTCTAGGAACAGCTAAAGAAGGCGTTCGGATCAAACCAGAAGAGTTGGAACCAGCTGAAGCTCCTATAGCAGCAGCTGCTACAGATGCACAACCAAAAGGTAGCTTGGCACCAGGAACAGTAGTCGGGGATGGCAAAATCAAATATGTTTTAGCTCGAATTGACTCACGTTTGTTACATGGCCAAGTAGCTACTGCTTGGACAAAAGCGACTCAACCAAACCGTATTATCGTTGTTTCTGACGCAGTTGCAAAAGACGATTTACGTAAGCGTTTAATTGAACAAGCAGCTCCTCCAGGAGTAAAAGCTAACGTAGTACCAATCAGTAAAATGATTGAAGTTGCCAAAGACCCTCGTTTTGGTAATACAAAAGCATTACTTTTATTTGAAAATCCTGAAGACGTTTTAACTGCTGTTGAAGGCGGCGTTGACATTTCAGAAGTAAACGTAGGTTCAATGGCTCACTCTGTTGGGAAAGTAGTTGTAAGTAAAGTATTATCTATGGGTAATGAAGATGTAGAATCCTTTGAAAAATTGAAAGAAAAAGGAATCAAATTCGACGTTCGTAAAGTACCAAATGACTCAAGAGCAAACATGGAAGAAATCTTGAAAAAAGCAAAAAGTGAATTAGCAAATGCGTAATTCAGGAAATAAATCAAAATAGGAGGCTTATCATGTCTGTTATATCAATTATTTTAGTATTATTAGTTGCCTTTCTAGCCGGTATGGAAGGTATTTTGGATGAATTCCAATTCCATCAACCATTAGTAGCATGTACCTTAATCGGTTTAGTGACAGGGAATTTGGAAGCAGGAATTGTTTTAGGCGGTTCTTTACAAATGATCGCTTTAGGATGGGCGAATATCGGTGCCGCAGTTGCTCCGGATGCTGCCTTGGCATCTGTAGCGTCAGCAATTATTTTAGCGTTAGGCGGTCAAGGAGTAAAAGGTGTTTCTTCAGCGATTGCCATTGCGATTCCTTTGGCTGTAGCCGGTTTGTTCTTAACAATGATTGTTCGTACATTAGCTGTGCCAATCGTTCACATGATGGATGCCGCTGCGGAAAAAGGTAATATCAGAACAGTTGAAATGCTACACATTTTAGCTGTATGTATGCAAGGGATTCGGATTGCCATTCCAGCCGGAGCACTTTTATTCATTCCAGCTGATACAGTCCGTAATTTCTTAGAGTCAATGCCAGCTTGGTTAACGGATGGTATGGCTATCGGTGGTGGTATGGTAGTTGCCGTAGGTTACGCATTGGTAATCAACATGATGGCAACAAAAGAAGTATGGCCATTTTTCATTATCGGTTTCGTAGTCGCAGCAATTACTCAATTAACTTTAATCGCACTAGGTGCTTTGGGTGTTGCATTAGCTCTTATCTACTTGAACTTGTCTAAAATGGGCGGCTCATCTAACTCAAACGGTGGCGGCAACTCCAGCGACCCATTAGGCGATATTTTAAATGACTACTAATTCTGAAGGAGGAGCAAAGAAAATGGCAGAAAAAATTCAATTAACGAAAAAAGATAGATTAGCTGTAGCATGGCGTTCGACCTTTATTCAAGGCTCTTGGAACTACGAACGTATGCAAAATGGTGGTTGGGCCTTCTCAATGATCCCAGCGATTAAAAAGTTATACAAAACAAAAGAAGAACGTTCCGCAGCTTTAAAACGTCACTTGGAATTCTTTAACACGCACCCATATATTGCTTCACCAATTTTAGGTGTTACATTAGCCTTGGAAGAAGAACGTGCTAATGGTGCGCCAGTTGATGATGTCGCTATTCAAGGGGTTAAAGTCGGTATGATGGGTCCTCTAGCCGGTGTCGGTGACCCGGTGTTCTGGTTTACTGTTCGTCCGATGTTAGGCGCTTTAGGCGCTTCATTGGCGTTAGGTGGAAATATCTTAGGGCCAATCTTATTCTTCGTTGCTTGGAACTTAATCCGTTGGGCATTTATGTGGTATACTCAGGAATTTGGCTACAAAGCTGGTTCTAAAATCACAGAAGACCTTTCAGGTGGTTTGTTGCAAGATATTACTAAAGGCGCTTCAATTCTCGGTATGTTTGTTTTAGCGGCTCTCGTACAACGATGGGTATCCATTAAATTCTTACCGGTTGTCTCTGAAGTAAAATTGGACAAAGGCGCTTATATCGAATGGGATAAATTGCCAGCTGGCGGTGAAGGCATGCATAAAGCCTTTGACCAAGTGAACCAAGGCTTGTCCTTATCTCCAACAAAAGTAACTACGTTGCAAGATAACTTAGATCAATTGATTCCTGGGTTGGCTGCTTTATTGTTAACGTTCTTATGCATGTGGTTATTGAAGAAAAAAGTTAGCCCAATTGTTATCATTCTTGGTCTATTCGTAGTCGGTGTAGTTGGACACGTCATCGGCTTACTATAAAAATAAAACCGCAAGTTGTAGATAGAGGTTGAGCCGCAAGTAATTAGCTGTAAGTAAGTCCTTCAGTAAAGGACAACGTTCCAGTAAGAAAGTGTGGCTAAGTTTAACGTTCATTATCCCGATATTTCATAAAAACAACGATGATGAGCATGTTAAGGCAAACGAGCAAGCTTCTCTTGTTGCGTTGTAAATCTCGCTATTTCGATAATTTTAAGGAATGGGACATTGTCTATCTGACTTTTGTCCCAGCCTGGTCTATCTGTGGATGGAAGGTGTGGGACAAAACGTTTTGGCGCTTTTGTTCGATACCTTCTTTTTATGTTAACGGATGGTGTTTAGCGTTGTTTCCCATGAGAAAGGCACGTATAATAAACGTAATGAATGAGGAATGGAGCAAGATAAGATGGTAGAATCATTAAATACAAAAGTTGATTTAGTTATTGATGCCACGGCCTTTACTGGCCTGACAGATTACGGACAGATTATGATTGGCGATAAAGGATTTGAATTTTATAATTCGCGAGACGCCAGAAAATATATTCAAATTCCTTGGGAAGAGGTAGATTACGTTATCGCATCGGTTATGCTTAAGGGAAGATGGATTCCACGTTATGCCATTCAAACGAAGCGTAATGGAACATTTACTTTTTCTTCCAAGGAGCCTAAAAAAGTCCTGCGTGCAATTCGTGAATATATAGCACCAGCACGAATGATTCAATCGCAAAGCTTCTTTGGTGTAATCAAGCGAGCCTTTCGTTCGATGTTCAAAAAATCTAAATAGCAGCAATTGACAGAACTTCGCTAGCAATTTTAGCAAGGCAAAGTCTTTATATTCACTTCGTTATGTTATTGTTTGACGTTCAAATTCATTCGCTGTACCATGAAGAAGAAGTCATCAATACTGTAGAAAGAAGTGATTAATCATGAATGAATCTAGTAGACAAGGAACTGATAGGGGTTCACTGATTTTAGGGATTCTCTTTGTACTTACAGCCTTAGTTTCCTTTCAAAATCCTGCCGGCAACTTAATTGCTATTGTAGTGGTTTTTGCTATATTTGCTATTATTAAAGGTGTTTTTGAAATTTTTGTACGTAATCGTATGAAAGAGCTGACTGGTTATAAAGCTTACGCACCTTTAATTGTCGGTGTGATTGATATTATTGTCGGCGTGTATTTCTTATTTAATTTATCAATTGGCGTGGCAGCTCTGCCGTTTGTCTTTGCCATTTGGTTTATTTTAGACTCACTTTTTGGGTTGTTTACCTTAGATTTGGCCCGTTCAGTCAGCACCGGGTATTTTTGGTTTACAGCTATCATAAATGTGTTAGGGGTTATTTTAGGAATTTTACTATTTTTCAATCCATTATCTTCTGCACTTACGCTAAGCTTTTTAGTAGGTTTTTATTTTATGTTGTACGGCATTACTCATATTGTTTATGCCTTTCGTTAAGCGATCGTCCTAATAAAAAGTTAAAGAGCTTGGGAATTCAGTCTTTTTTAGCTGGTTCCCGAGCTCTAAATTTAAATAATCCACGTAATGAAAGCAGTGATTTTGAGATTGTTTATGAAAACTTTATTAGCGATAGTGAGGATTTTGTTGGTTATTGCCGAAAATGACCCGGACTAACCAGACGATGATTGCAATGGGAATTAAAAATTTAATTGCAAACCATAATAGACTACCGATAATACCTAAAACAATACTTAACAATGCACCAGCAACTAAAAAGAAGCCGACAATTAATAAAATATTTACTAGCATAGAGCGTTGATTCAACATAGAACAATCCTCCCATTTCCTTATTCTTTGAATAAGTATAGCAAAGATGCTTAAAATAAACCTCGTGCTCTAGACTGATTTTCGGTCTATTTCTGTAAGTTTTGCAAAAATAAGTAACAATTACATAAAAGGAGCGATAAGATGACCAAAGGGAGATTAGAAGCCTTTACTGATGCGATAATTGCTATCGTGATGACTATTTTAGTATTAGAATTGCATCAGCCGCAAGCAGATACTTGGGCGGCACTTTTTGATTTAAGGCAAAAGATTTTGATTTATATTATGAGTTTTGTGATTCTAGCTATTTATTGGCACAACCATCACCATATGTTTCAATTAGTTAAAAAAGTTAATGGGCGTATTTTATGGGCGAACAGTTTTTTCATATTTGTTTTAACTTTATATCCATTTGCAACTGCATGGGTAGGTGATCATTTAGCAAGTCAAGCTCCTGAACTTACATACGGAACAGTCATTTTAGTAGGCAATGTCGTTTATTTGTTCTTAATGAAAGAACTCGTTCGTGCAAATGGTAAAGAATCATCTTTAGGTCACTTGTTTCAGCGCTATATAAAATCCTATCTATCAATTGGTCTAAATGTGCTTGCTCTTTTATTAGGCTACTTTTTCCATCCTTATTTTGTCCTGGTAATCAATGTTATTATTTTAGTTTTGTGGGTGATTCCTGATCGCCGAGTGGAACAGGCAACCTCATGAAGAAAAATACGCAATCATCTGAGCATTGGTGCCGGTCTGATGCTTGGCTTTTTACAATAAAAAAAGGAGGGCTGGTTATGACACAAGTATCAACATCGAAAAAAGATACTAAAAAAAAGAAACAAAAAGGCGGCAGTACGCGTCTACGAGAAATTATCAAAGTCTTTTTTTCCTACAACGTTTTACAAAACTTGGCAAAACAAACACACCCGGAAAAAGTACGCACAGCTTTTGAACAACTAGGACCAACCTTTATTAAAATCGGACAAATGCTCTCTGTGCGCACAGACATAATGACACCAGCATTCATTGCAGAAATGCGCAAATTGCAAGATAGCGTGAAAATTGACCCGTTTGAAACAGTTCGGGAAGTCGTTGAAACGGAGCTGGGACAATCTTTGGAGGAAGTTTTTCAGACTTTTGAAGAAATCCCCTTTGCCTCAGCTTCAATGGGACAAACCCATCAAGCTATTTTAAAAAGCGGAGAACGAGTAGCAGTCAAAGTACAGCACCCAGGAATTAAAGAAGAAATTCATCTGGACTTATCGCTTTTTGCCAAAGCCTTACCGCTGATGAAATACCTTCCAGAAGCTGCCGTCATCGATCCTAAGGAAACATTTCGTGAAGTCAAAAATTCATTGTCAAAAGAATTGGATTGGTTGATTGAAGCTGAAAATGGACAAGAATTCTATCAATTAAATAACAATTGGGAAGTAATTCGTGTACCGAAGTTTTATCAGCAATACACTACACCAAAATTACTGGTGATGGAGTTTATGGAAGGAATAAGTCTCAAGGAATTTCTCCATGAAGAGCCACAAAAAGACCAATCGTCAGAAGCGTTTCAATCAACAAAAAAACAGATTGCGGGTTTATTGGTTCGAAACTTTATCAAGCAAATCTTCGATGACGGCTTTTTCCATGCCGATCCCCATCCGGGTAATTTACTTTTAGATTTTGAATCAGCTATAAGTCAAAAGATGAATGATCCACAATATCAGTTGGTTTTTCTGGACTTCGGTATGATGGGCCGTTTGAATCATAATACAATCCAAAAGCTTACTGAAGTGATGGCTTGTTTATATTTAAACCATCCTAAAAAAATTGGTCGGGCGGTTTTGCGGTTATGTCATCAAGTTGGGCCGGTGGATGAAGCTGTTTTTTTTGAAGAATTGGCCCCGTTATTAGAAAATACTTATGGTGTAGGTTTAGGAGAAATGAATCTGCAACAATTATTCTTTCAAATTATAAAGATTTGTCGGAAAAATAACTTGCAGGTCCCTCAAGAAGTTACACTATTAGTGAAGGCGATGGCGACATTTGAAGGTGTTATCCGCCAGTTGGATCCGGAAATTTCACTGGTAAAAATTGCTTCGCTGTTCGCTAAAAAATACGTGACAGAAAAAATGGATTGGTCATTTGAATTAAAAAAAATTGGGTTGGAATTGTTAGGCTCCGCTTCACAAGCGCCTAAAATCCCTGCGCAAACGGCAGACGTTTTAGATGATCTAGCAAATGGTAAAACCAAAATCAATATTGAATTAAAACGACAAAAAGAATGGTTTAGTCAAGCTGAAAATTTAGTGAATCGTTTTGTCATTGGCTTGATTATTTCAGCGCTGATTATCGGCTCATCATTACTAGTTGCTTTTCATCGTGATGTAGTAGCTGATTTTGCTAATATATTAGGTGTTATCGGCTATGGCTTGGCCCTTGTGATGATCTTGTTTTTAGTGATTGATAGTTGGCGCAAACGTCGAAAAAAATAAATGATTGCTCCTTGTACCTATCAGGTAAACTTAGCATGATAGAGAAAAGAGCCGAAAATCAAATGATTTTCAGCTCTTTTTTTATTTCTTTTGCTTCTTAGCAGGCATTACTAAGATTCTCACGTAAAGAATAAAGCTCCCTGTACATAGAACGAATAAAATAGTACCTACTAAGAAACCAGGCGGCAAGTAAGAGAATGTGATCGTATGCTTACCGGCTTTTACCGGAACTGTTAAAAAGGCATTTTTAAAGGCTTTAGTTGCAACTTTTTTGCCATCAATAGTCACTTGCCAGCCTTTGTCGTAAGGAATAGTCGTCATTAAAACTTGATTTTTTTCAGCTACAAAAGTACCGGTGGCTTTACGCCCAGATGTTTTTAGTTGAACGCCGTTATCTTGAATGGTTTTTACTGAACGTTCAAAAGCCGGTAAGTTCAAGCCAACAACTTTAGGTTCTACAAAGCTGACTGATTTTGTTCCGTAGAAGCTGGCTGTAAAAGTAACAGTTGTCGGTTTTTGATAGTAGCCAAGATTATAATATTGGCCAGTGATATTAATTTGAGATTTTTGGCTGACCCCATTGACGGTTACCGCAGCACTAGAGCTTTCCAATTGAGCAAAATCTGTTGGAAAAAGGCTCAAATAAGCTTGTGTATAGGCTGGAATGCTCACCGTAAAAGTAATATCTTTAGAAACATTCGGTTGTAATTCGGTATAAGTGACGCCGGACGTTGTATGTGTAATAGAAACATTTTTTTCTTGAAGTACAGTCGGCTGATAAAAACGATAATACGAGTCTTTTCGATTTGCCAAAGCATTAAATAGATTGGTTTGACTGCCTAAATTATCATTGGCCGGTTGTTTTACTTGATAAATATCCGAGTCGGTCAAAAAGCCTAAAGGCAATGCGTATTTATTTTTATATAGGCTATATTTCCCTGCCGTTTGTTCCTTTGAAAAACCAAATTTCAATGGATCTTGCTCTGAAATATTGTACTTGATGCCCACTAACGAATCCATTAACAGTGTGTTGTTAGGATAGCGAATATTTAAACCAGTTCCTCTTGATCGGAAGCCCAGTTCATTTAAATAAGCAGTTAAATGGCGATTGCGTATGGATGAAAATAAGCTTACTCCGCTATATCCATAGTTAATATTATCATTGGTGGAAGCAGGATTAAGGTTTTCTAAGCGGTAAAAGGAATCATTCTCCGCTTTTGTTTTATCAACTAAATACTTGATATCAGGATAAGGATCTGAGTAAAGACTGCGAGAAGCATAATTCCAATCACCCAAAATCCCAGAAATCATCTCATGCGTATTGATAATCGCTTCGCTGGAAACCAGCAGTAGCAATAGAATAATCATGTAGTTCATCGATGTTTTTTTCAATTGATAAAAAGCAATACATAGAAAATAAAGAATAAAAAACAAAGCTGTTAGCAAGAAGGACGTTGTAGTTACGTACGTATAACTTTTAGAACTGTGAACACCTTGTGCAATTGCAAAAATTGCTAAAATAAGAATAATGGTTCCGCTGAGTAAGCCTAAATCATCTTTTTGAAATTTTTCCCATCCATAGCCGGCCAATAAAACGACCAAGAAAGAGAACAAGAAACTGTAGCGGAATAAAAACATATTTGGCGCATGCATGCCATGCCAGAATAAGTTAAGCGGTGAAATATAAAAGCTACTAATTAAAATTGCGAAAAGCCCACCGTACAATAGTTTATTGACCAACGGCACAGCTTTGGTAACAAAATAAAAGATACAAAAGATGAAAGGTAAAAGACCAACATAGATAAATGGAATCGATCCGTATTTAGTTGTGTCATAAACACCAATCATATTTTTCATAATAATATCAAAAAATGCTGTCGCTTCCGTTTTAAAAGCTGTTACTTTTGTCAGCGTTTCGCCATTGGTACGCAAATCCAATATGGCAGGCAAGACCATAATCATGGAAGCACCACCGGCTAAAAGAGAAGTCGTTACGTAAGTGCCAAGTCGTTGCTTATAATTCCGCCAGTCAGTGAAGGTTCGGGCGAAATAATAAAGAAAAGAAAATAAGCCAATCATAAAGCCAAAGTAAAAATTAGTGACAAACAACAAAAAGTAACTAACAAACAATAACGTAGGTTTCTTTTGATCCATCAAACGATGAATGCCTAAAATGACTAGTGGTAAATACATAAAAGCATCCAACCACATAATCAGCTCTGAATGGACGGTAATAAACGACATTAAAGCATAGGCGATACTTAAAGTCACATGTGACCATTTAGGAATTTTAAAAGTTGCTTGCGCTAAAAACCAAAAACTCAAGCCGATGCTGCCAATTTTTATCAGCGTAAGCCAATAGAGAGCATCAGGAATATTCTGATTGTTAAATAACACTACTAAAGGAGTAAATAAACCACCTAAATAATATGAGATCAGTGATAAGTAATTGAGCCCTAAAGAAGCATTCCAAGTATAAAAAATGCTTTGTTTGCCATGCAGGACATTGTTAAAGCTGGCATGAAAATTCGAAAACTGGGAAAAAGCATCGCTGGCCAAAACACTGCGGCTGCTGCCAGGATAAATGTTAATACTTAAATATACAATTGCCATAATGAAAAAAGGGATAAAAAAACTGGCGGTCATATATGGCCAGTTAGTTTTAGTAAACTGTACAATCTTTTTTTTCATAGATAACCTCACCTAATATAATTAATCACTATTATAGTTTATCACACTCTTCAAGCATTAAACCATTAGAACTAAAAATTCAAAAAAATTTCATGAATAGCAGAAATAAAATAATCACCATCAAGCTAAATATTGATCGCTTTTCGAAGAGCTTAGTTTCAGAAAAAATGAAAATATAAAATAAGCTATCAGCCTGTGGATAACTTTGTGGACAAAAACGTTAAAAAGTCATCCTAGACTTTTTCCACAACGATTCAGTGAAGCTTATCTGTTAAATAAATAATAGAAAAAATGACAATCCACTTGAAAATCCTTCCATAAATAGAAAACGTATCAAAAAAGAGACGTAAAGGAAATAAAAGGGAGTATCATTAAGAACCGCGATAAATCAAGATTTATAATCTGTAATAAGTTAATACTGCTCCAAGTGAAAGATCACTCCATTTAATAAAAGCAATTGCGCAGGAAAATCGCTTTAACGGTTTTCAAAAATTATCTACTGTGAATAAAATATAAACCGGCTTGTTACTTATGAACAATTTTTGTTTTCTTTTTGTGGAAAACTATTTGGAAATAAAGAAAAATACCAAGTTATCCACACATATTTCCTTGATGTTTTTTGAAAATAGTGAATCTTATTGACGAGATTGACCGTCACCATAAATAACATATTTTGTAGAAGTTAATTCCATTAAGCCCATCGGTCCACGTGCGTGTAACTTTTGCGTACTGATGCCAATTTCAGCACCAAAACCAAAAGCAAAACCATCGGTGAAACGAGTGGAGGCGTTCGCATATACCGCAGCTGCATCGACACGTTGTAAGAATTGCTGCGTAGCGAAGTAATTGTCGCTGATAATACTTTCTGAATGTTTGGTATTGTAATGATTAATATGTTCAATTGCATCCTCTAAAGAGTCGACAACTTTTACGGCTAAAATATAATCTAAAAATTCTGTGGACCAATCAGCTTCGGTGGCAGGGATTGCTTCTTGAAAAATAGCAAGGGCATGTGAATCCGCACGAAGTTCTACGTTATATTCTTTGAGTGCTTTTTCGATGACAGGAAGATAAGCTGCTGCTACTTCTTTATGAATTAAAAGCGTTTCAGCTGCATTGCAGACAGAAGGTCTTTGGCATTTAGCATTTACCAAAATTGAAACAGCCATTTCCAACTGGGCGTCTTTATCAATATACACATGGCAATTACCCGTGCCGGTTTCGATGACAGGGACCGTAGCAGTTTCCACAACGGTTTTAATCAAATTAGCGCCACCTCGGGGAATCAAAACGTCCAGATAATCGTTGAGTTTCATTAAAGCTTGAGCTGTTGCTCGCGATGAATCTTCTACAAATTGGATTGCATAAGGGGAAACGCCATTTTCTTTTAAAACGGTTTGTAAAACAGCCACTAGCTGTTGGTTGGAATAAAAAGCTTCCTTGCCACCACGTAAAATAACAGCATTACCAGTCTTAAAACATAGACTAGCAGCGTCAGTCGTGACATTGGGACGTGATTCGTAAATAATACCGATGACACCTAGAGGTACACGTTGCTTCCCAATTAGTAAGCCATCTTCGTTCCGCCACATTTTTTCAACTTCTCCAATAGGATCAGGTAGGGTTGCCACTTGCCGGATGCTAGCAGCCATTTCACGAATGCGATCTGCTGTTAAGCGCAAGCGATCTAGCATCGTTTCGGCAACTTCATTTTGGCTGGCTGCAGCTAGATCCTTAGCGTTGGCAGTTAAAATAGTTTCTGTCTGTGCTTCGATTGCATCGGCCATTTTCTGCAGCAGTTCATTTTTTTGCAAGGTATCCATCAATCCTAGTTGATAGACGGTTGCTTTTGCCTGCTTTCCTAGTTCAATTAAATCAGTCATCGTTTGCTCCTCCTTTTGCAAATAATGTCCCAATTGGTTTTCCTGCTAAAATATCAAAAATAATCTGCGGCTGCTTTCCGTTAGCTAAAACCATGACTTGTTCATTGGTGAGTATTCGTTCCGCCGCTTTCAATTTACTATACATGCCACCAGTTCCAAAACGGCTGCCTTTGTCACCGGCCAATTGTAAAATTTCTTCGTTGATTTGATGAATTTCTGAAAACAAAGTGGCTGTTTTATCTGTGGCCGGATTCCCAGAATAAAAGCCATCAATATCTGACAACATGATTAAAGCATCGGCTTGAATTAATTGACTGACGATAGCTGACAATTGATCATTATCGCCAAATTTAGTTAAGTGATCTAATTCTTCGATTGCAACAGTGTCATTTTCGTTTACGACAGGAATCATCCCCATTTGTAGTAGCTGTTCCATCGTATTTGCCACATTTTTGCGACTTTCAGGAAATTCGATGACATCTCTAGTCAGTAAGATTTGAGCAATCTGTTGGCTGTACGTTGAAAAGCGCTGATTGTAAATATTCATCAATTCGGCTTGGCCGACGGCTGCTACTGCTTGTTGCTCTGGAATGCTCGTTGGACGAGCTTGTAAGTGAAGTTTATTTAAGCCGACACCAATTGCACCAGAAGAAACCAAGATGATTTCTTTTTCTTGATTTCGTAAATCACTGAGAGTAAAAGCTAATTGATCAATCGCATGGAGGTTAATATTGCCATTAGGATAAATCAAGGAACTTGTTCCTACTTTAATAACAATTCGTTTTGCTGTGTTCAGTTCTGTTCTCATAATAGCCTCACTTGTTTTATAAAATGTATGTAAAATTTCCTCTAAAAATATAAAAATGAAATGTGAGTTTTATTATAGCAAACAGCGTTCATTAAAGAAAGGTGAAGCAGTTTTAAGTTGTTTTTGTCTAAAAACTTTGGACAAAAAAAGAACTTTTTTCGCAAAATGTTAACATTTTTAACATAGGATAAATAAAAACAAAAAAGAAAAGCGTAAATTAATATGAAAGGATGCAAAAGCAAACGAATATTAAACTATTGTTACAGGCATAAGAAACTAACTAAAAATAACCAGCAACTTAGAGGAATATGGTAAAATAAGAACAGTTTACAAGCAGAGGAGATTATACATGAAAAAACGTGGCTTTGAAGTCATCACAAGTTATCAAGATCAAAAAATTAACGTACCACAACGTGCGACTACCGGCGCTGCTGGCTACGATTTTCAAGCAGCAGAAACAATTGTTGTTCCCAGCCTTTGGAAATTACAACAACAAGGACAAGTGCCAAAACCAGTTTTAGTTAAAACAGGAATTAAGGCCTACATGCCAGCAAATGAATATCTTGAGTTAGTAAGTCGCTCTTCCAATCCCTTAAAACGCTTTTTACTTCTAGCTAATGGTGTTGGCGTTATTGATAGTGATTATTATAACAATGAAAGTAATGAAGGACATGTTATGTTTCAGTTTTTAAACTTCGGTTATGAAGATGTAGTAATTGAAAAGGGTGAACGAATCGGACAGGGAATCTTCAAGCCGTTTCTTTTGGCTGATGAAGATAGTGTAGAAGCACAACGAATCGGTGGTTTCGGCTCTTCAGGACATAAGTAAAAAGCCGTTTGTGATAGCCAGTTTTCAGGTGGAATTTTTATTCTAGGCTGGGATATTATGATAAAATAGAGAAATAAAGTGAACAAGGAGATAATACATGGCAAAAAAAGCAAAAGTTCAGTTTGAATGTCAAAGCTGTGGGTATGTATCTCCCAAATATCTAGGACGCTGTCCTAACTGTGGACAGTGGAACTCCATGGTGGAAGAAGTCATTCAAGATACATCTGATCGGCGTACAAGAGTTAGTATTACGGGCAAGAAGACTCAACCGCAGCGTTTAGCAGAAGTTCAACCTAAAAAAGAACCACGTGTTAAAACAGAACTGGCAGAGTTAAACCGTGTATTAGGCGGCGGTGTTGTGCCAGGTTCGCTGGTTCTAATTGGTGGTGATCCAGGGATTGGTAAGTCTACTTTACTCCTACAAGTGTCACAACAATTGGCAGCTACTGGCGGCAAAGTACTATACGTTTCTGGAGAAGAAAGTGCTGAGCAAATTAAATTACGAGCGCAACGCCTGGGTACTATTAATACAGAATTTTATTTATATGCCGAAACAGATATGTACGAAATTTCCCGTACAATTGAGAAATTAAGTCCTGACTATGTCATCATTGATTCCATTCAAACAATGACACAGCCTGACATCACAAGTGTGGCCGGTAGTGTTAGCCAAGTGCGTGAGACGACAGCTGAATTACTAAAAATAGCCAAGACCAATGGCATTGCTATTTTTATTGTCGGACATGTGACTAAAGAAGG
Source organism: Enterococcus faecalis (assembly GCA_051295955.1). Taxonomy (GTDB): domain Bacteria; phylum Bacillota; class Bacilli; order Lactobacillales; family Enterococcaceae; genus Enterococcus; species Enterococcus faecalis_A. The sequence continues at coordinate 82,325 of JBPDWA010000008.1, forward strand.
GTCAATTGCAGGACCGCGAATGTTAGAACATATGGTGGATACAGTTCTTTACTTTGAAGGAGAAAAGCAACATACATTTCGAATTTTACGAGCGGTAAAAAATCGTTTTGGTTCAACTAACGAAATTGGTATTTTTGAAATGCGAGAACAGGGATTAGTGGAGGTTGTAAATCCTTCCCAAGTCTTTTTAGAAGAACGCTTAGAAGGTGCTACTGGCTCAGCTATTGTTGTGGCAATGGAAGGCTCAAGACCCATCTTAGTGGAGATACAAGCTCTAGTGACCCCAACGATGTTTGGTAATGCCAAGCGGACAACGACCGGATTAGATTTCAACCGTGTCTCCTTGATTATGGCTGTTTTAGAGAAACGGGCCGGGTTGCTTTTACAAAATCAAGACGCTTATTTAAAAGCCGCCGGTGGAGTGAAAATTAATGAACCAGCAATTGATTTGGCAGTAGCAGTAAGTATCGCTTCCAGCTATAAAGAAAATGGCACACTGCCTACCGAATGTTTTATCGGTGAGATTGGCTTAACCGGCGAAATTCGACGAGTCAGCAGTATTGAACAAAGAGTAAGGGAAGCTCAGAAACTAGGATTTACTAAAGTATATGTACCGAAAAACAATTTGGGCGGCTGGGATGCGCCTAAAGGAATTGAAGTAATTGGTGTAACAACGATTGGTGAGACCTTAAGAAAAGTCTTTCAATAACATAATACAAGAGACTGGAACAGATATCACGTGAATAATGGTTCATTAGACAGAAGATTAACGAACGGTAGTTGCATTTTTTCTAAGTACAAGGAAACAACACTTACTTCGTTTACCTTGGCGCACCTTTATAGAGTGTTTGCTTAAAGGTTTGCTGTTTTTAGTTCCAGACTCAAGCCCAAACGGCTCTAAGCTGACTGGAAAAAAAGCTACGAATGCTAAAGTTTTTTGAGAGCTGTCTAAAGAAGTCCTTCAGCTTCAAGTGAGTAGTTATCCGCAGATCGAAGTGAGACGCGGCCAACCTCTTTTTCTTTCAGTTACTTGATAATAAAAAATATGAGGAGATGGATGTATGCAAAAACGTATCATCACACTGCTGATGATTGTCGTTGGCGCAAGTTTAGGGATTTCACTTTTGCCCATGGCTTGGAAAATGGCAAATCAAGCAGGTAATAACTGGCTAAACAATAACTTTACTAACGGGTTAATCGGCGCAATTATTTTCTTTATTCTATCGTTAGGGTTAGCAAAGTATATTGTTTCTGGCGTAAAAAAAATTGAAACAGCTCTTAACGAGTTAAGTCTGACTTACTTACTTTTTGGCACTATCGGCGCTATTTTAGGGTTAACCTTTGGTGTTATCATTTCAATTCCCATGTACAACTTGGCTATTCCGATCGTCAATAGCGTGTTGCCGATTTTAGTTATGATCATGCTCGGTTATTTAGGCTTTCGAATGGGGACAACTCGTATCGATGAATGGCGTAAAATTTTCGTTCCTAGACAAAAGAAGATGTCTGCAGAAGGCGAAGAGGCAGAAGGTCAGCTATTAGATCGCAAAGTTGAAGATCATTTTCATAAATACAAGATTTTAGATACAAGTGTCATCATTGATGGCCGGATTTATGATATTGCTAAATCTGGTTTTTTAGAAGGTGTCATCTTGATTCCTAATTTTGTCTTATATGAACTGCAATACATTGCCGATTCTGGTGATAGTTTGAAACGCGTGCGTGGCCGACGTGGCTTAGATATTTTAAACGCATTACAAAAAGAAGACGGCATTTCTGTGGAAATGTACGATGGTGATTTTGAAGATATTTCAGAAGTTGACAGCAAATTAATTAAATTGGCAAAATTATTAGATGGCGTAGTGGTGACCAATGATTATAATCTAAACAAAGTATCAGAATTTCAAAATGTTCCTGTCTTGAACATTAATGCTTTAGCTAATGCAGTGAAACCAGTAGTGATTCCTGGCGAGACAATGAACGTAACCGTAGTTAAGGCAGGAACTGAACGCCAACAAGGTGTTGCCTATCTTGATGACGGGACGATGGTCGTTGTGGAAGATGGACAACATTACATGAATGAACACTTGCAAGTGGTCGTTACAAGTGCTTTACAGACGGCAGCTGGGCGTATGATCTTTGCTAAACCGGCTCATTCTGGCCGTGGCATCAATGAGAGCAAAGATGCATCCAACCAGCATCACGAGAAGAGCTGAAGTTATGAATGATACGTTCGCTTATGAGGTGATTCTGTTAGCAGCCGGTCAAGGAAAAAGGATGGGAGCAAGTTGTAATAAAGTTTTGCTTCATTTAGCGGGAAAACCTATTATATCGTATGCATTAGCCACTTTTATGCAGGATGTGCTGTGCTGTCATATAATTTTAGTTGCACAACCAGGAGAACAAGCTCTGCTAGCAGAGTTGGCAGCCACTTTACAACCGTCAACTCATAAAAAACAAGTCACGATTGTCTCCGGTGGAAAAGAGCGGCAAGATAGCGTTTATAGCGGTTTACAAGCACTAGTAAACCCCAACAACATCGTCATGGTTCACGATGGAGCTCGTCCTTTTGTGACCTTCAAGCAAATTAAGAAATTACATGCTACCGTTAAAGCAACTGAAGCAGCTATTTTGGGCGTGCCGGTCAAAGATACCATTAAACGAGTGAAAAATGGCTTAGTAGATCAAACGATTCCACGTGATACGTTATGGCAAATACAGACGCCGCAAGCTTTTTACGGGTACAACTTACAAGCCGTTCATGAACAAGCTCGGCAAGCACACTACTTAGGTACCGATGAGGCTTCTTTGATAGAGGCATTCAGTGACTTGCCAGTGACAATGGTGCTAGGCAGCTATGAAAATATCAAGTTGACAACGCCGGAAGATTTACTCATCGGCGAAGCAATTGTCCAAAAGAGAAAGTTGGAGAAGCAAAATGATACGAATAGGTCAAGGATTTGACGTCCATCGCTTGGTGCGTGACCGCAAACTCTTATTAGGCGGTGTGGCACTTCCTTTTGAAAAAGGCTTGATAGGTCATTCTGACGCAGATGTATTGCTGCATGCAATTATGGATGCGTTACTGGGCGCTGCTGGATTAGGAGACATCGGGCATTTGTTTCCTGACACGGATCCAAACTACAAAAACGCGGATTCAATTGCATTATTGCAAACAGTAAATAAAAAAGTTTTAGCGACTGGCTTTACTATTATCAATATTGATTGTACAATTTTAGCGGAGCAACCAAAAATGCAGCCTTATTTAGAAGCGATGAAAACAAACATTGCGTCAGCTTGCCAGCTTACAGTTGAACAATTGAATATAAAAGCGACGACAATGGAAAAGATGGGCTTCATTGGACGTGAAGAAGGCATTGGTGCCATGGCTGTGGCCTTGTTAGAAAAAGATTAAAAGGAACTGACTTGTTGGTATAGCCTTTTAAAAAACGGAAAGAGGAATGAACATGACGAAAGTACGTGTGCGTTATGCACCAAGTCCAACGGGACATTTGCACATTGGAAATGCGCGAACTGCGTTGTTTAATTATTTATTTGCACGCCATAATGACGGCGATTTTATTATCCGGATTGAAGATACGGACCAAAAAAGAAATATTGAAGACGGCGAAAAAAGCCAGTTGGAAAATCTAGCTTGGTTGGGAATTGATTGGGATGAATCACCAGCTCAGCCAGGAGAATACGGACCATATCGACAATCAGAACGAAAAGCTGTTTACCAACCGTTAATTGATCAATTATTAAGCAGCAATCGGGCGTACAAATGCTATTGTACAGCTGAGGAATTAGAAGCAGATCGAGAAGCGCAACGGGCTCGTGGCGAAATGCCTCATTACTCAGGCAAATGTGCGCATTTAACGCCATCAGAACAAGCTGAAAAAGAAGCTGCTGGGTTAGAGCCAGTGATTCGTTTCCGGGTTCCTCGTAATACGGAATATCAATTTGAAGACATCGTAAAAGGGTCAATCACCTTTGAATCAGACAATATTGGTGGTGATTTTGTCATCCAAAAACGCGATGGTATGCCAACGTATAATTTTGCAGTTGCAGTGGATGATCACTTAATGAAAATTACCCATGTGCTGCGGGGAGATGACCATATTGCCAATACACCAAAACAATTAATGGTATATGAAGCATTTGGCTGGACGCCGCCGACTTTCGGACATATGACTTTAATCATCAATTCTGAGACCGGTAAAAAATTAAGTAAACGAGATGAAACTATTCTCCAATTCATCGAACAATACCGTGAATTAGGGTATTTACCTGAAGCGATGTTTAACTTTATTGCTTTGCTTGGTTGGTCACCGGTTGGAGAAGATGAGATCTTCACACAAGGAGAATTAGTGAAGCTTTTTGATGAAGCTCGTTTAAGTAAGTCACCGGCAGCATTTGATACTAAGAAATTAGAGTGGGTTAACAATCAGTACATGAAACAAATGGATTTAAGTGTTTTAACTAAGATGTGTCTGCCTTACTTGGTAGCTGCCGGACGGGTGGAAGCGAACCCTACCGCTGAAAAAATGAAATGGTTGCAAGAATTAGTAAGGTTGTATCAGCCTCAAATGAGCTATGCAGCGGAAATCGTTGAATTATCCAGTCTGTTTTTCAATGAACAGCCTGAATTAGACGATACAGCCAAAGAATTTTTAACAGGTGAAACGGTTCCAACAGTTCTAACAGCTTTCAAAGCACAACTTGAAGCATTAGAAACCCTTGACGTGCCAAGCATTAAAGCAGCAATTAAAGCAGTCCAAAAAGAAACCGGCGTTAAAGGCAAAAACTTATTTATGCCGATCCGTATTGCTGTTTCCGGACAAATGCACGGTCCGGAATTGGCTGAAACGATTGAACTTTTAGGTAAAGAAAAAGCCTTAGCTCATTTAAACCAAGTATTATAATCGAAAAAAAACTAAGAACAACGAAACAAACAAAACATACTGAAAAGAAGAAGTAAAAAAGGTATGATCTTTAGAGAGACTGTGGTTGCTGAAAACAGTTGATCCTCCTTTTTGAAATGCATCTTTGAATGGTTTCGACGAAAAAGCAATAGTAGTTGAAGACGTAAGTTAGGCGTTAACTACAAAGAGGCAAGAGCGCACTCTTGTGAAAAAAAGTGGAACCACGTGGCAACGTCTTTTAAGCAAAGTATCTTTGTTTAAAAGACGTTTTTTACGTTAAAAAAGAGGAGAGGAGTTTTGGGATGAGTTGGTTAAAACGTAGCTTAGCAGCAGTCAAAAAAAATGATCCGGCTGCTCGTACCACTTTGGAAATTATTTTGACCTATCCGGGCTTACATGCATTATTTTGGCACCGTCTATCACATTTTTTATATAAACATCGACTGTTTTTATTAGCGAAAATGCATGCACAATTTTGGCGTTTTATTACCGGGATTGAAATTCATCCTGGAGCTCGGATCCAATCCGGTGTTTTTATTGATCACGGGATGGGTGTGGTAATTGGTGAAACAGCTGAAATTGAAGAAGATGTAATTTTATTTCACGGCGTTACATTAGGCGGTACTGGGAAACAAACTGGCAAACGACATCCAACCGTTAAAAAAGGAGCAATGATTTCAGCTAACGTCCAAATCCTAGGTCCGGTAACAATTGGTGAGCGAGCTAAGATCGGCGCTGGTGCAGTAGTGTTAACCGATATTCCGGCGGATGCAACTGCCGTGGGCTTACCTGCCAAAGTAGTTCGAATCAAAGGAAAAAAGGTGGCTAAAAACGATGATTAAAATTTACAATACCTTAACGAGAGAAAAAGAAATATTTACACCCATTGAAGCGAAAAAAGTCCGTATGTATGTTTGCGGGCCAACTGTATATAACTATATCCATATCGGTAATGCCAGAAGCGCGGTCGCATTTGACACCATTCGTCGTTACTTTGAATATCGAGGTTATGAAGTAAATTATGTTTCTAATTTTACCGATGTTGACGACAAAATTATTAAAGCAGCCAAGGAATTGTCAATGACTGCTCCTGAGGTGGCTGATCGCTTTATTCAAGCTTTTAAAGAAGACACCGATGCTTTAAACATTCAGCCGGCAACGCTACATCCGCGCGTTATGAATCATATGGAAGACATCATTAAATTTATTGAAGTTTTAATTGGTAAAGGCTTTGCCTATGAAGCCAGCGGCGATGTTTACTACCGAACACGTAAATTTGAAAACTATGGTCATTTAAGTCACCAATCAATTGATGAACTGGAAATCGGTGCCAGCCAAAGAACTGGTGAAGAACAAGCTTTAAAAGAGGATCCGCTTGACTTTGCTTTATGGAAAAGTGCGAAAGCCGATGAAATTTCGTGGCCTGCTCCTTGGGGACATGGACGTCCTGGCTGGCATATTGAATGTTCAGTGATGGCTACTAAACATTTAGGAGCGACCATTGATATTCATGGTGGGGGCCAGGATTTGGAATTTCCGCATCATGAAAATGAAATTGCCCAAAGTGAAGCTAAAACAGGCCAGACATTTGCGAATTATTGGATGCATAATGGCTACGTAACCATCGGTGAAGAAGATGAGAAGATGAGCAAATCGTTAGGCAATTTTGTAACAGTCCATGAAATGATCAAAAAAGTAGACCCGCAAATTTTACGCTTTTTTATGTCTACTACCCAATATCGGCGCCCGATTCGCTATAGTGAAACGACATTAAAAGAGGCAGCTGCAAACTATCAAAAAGTGAAGAATACCTATGAAAATTTAACTTTTAGAACAACAACAGCTGTTGATTACTTAGTTGAGGATGAACAAAACTTAGCGGAACTTGTACAATTGGAGCAGCGTTTTATCGAAGAAATGGATGATGACTTCAATGCAGCTAACGGAATAACCGTCGTTTATGAATTAGTGAAACGCATCAATCAATACAATGAACAAGCCGAGGTTTCAGCAGCTGTTTTAGCTAAAATGGGTGATTTGTTGACTACTTGGTTGGCTATTTTTGGAATTGAATTTCAAAAGGATGAAGCATTGTTGGATACAGATATTGAACCGTTGATTGCGGAACGGAATCAAGCCAGAAGTGACCGGAATTTCGCTAGAAGCGATGAAATCCGCGATTTGCTAAAAGAGCAAGGGATTATTCTAGAAGATACGCCACAAGGAACGAGATGGAGAAGAAGCGAATGAGAGACTATACGCAGCTAAATGGATTAGCTTTAGCTTATGTTGGTGATGCAATTTATGAAATCTATATTCGAGACTATTTGGTCTCTTTGGGACAGACTAAACCGAATACGTTGCATCGGCTGGCTACTCATTATGTATCAGCGAAAGCGCAAGCTTTTTTGATGCAATCGTTAATTGCTGAAAAGCAGCTGACGGAAGAAGAAATAAAAATCTATAAACGTGGACGTAATGCTAAAAGCCATACCTTTGCAAAAAATGCCGATGTTAGCACTTATCGTGTTGCGACTGGTTTTGAAGCTTTGATGGGCTATCTGCATTTAATGAAACAAACGCAACGATTAGAAGAACTAATCGAATGGTGTATCAATAAGGTAGGTGAAGCAAATGAGTAACAAGAGACAACAGGGAATGAAAAAAGGCCAAAAACGAACACAAGCACCAAAAAAAGGACAGTCTGTAAAAAAACCGGCTTATCAACAGCTGCTCGCATCATCAAATGAGTTGGCCGCTAATTTTACTTTTGGCTTCCATGCAGCGGTAGAAGCGATTCAACAAGGACGCGGCAATAAACTCTTTCTTCAAGAAGACAGTCGCGGAGAAAAAGTTGAACAATTAAAACAATTAGCAAAAGATTATGCCTTACCAGTTAAATGGGTACCAAAAGTTAAGCTGGACACGATGAGTGATCATGGTGTGCACCAAGGGATTGTATTAGCAATTACAGCTTATGAATACTATACTTTAGAGGAATTATTAACTCAAACTAAAGCCAAAACTGAAACACCATTTTTCTTAATTTTAGACAGTTTAGAAGATCCACATAACTTTGGTTCTATTTTACGAACCGCTGATGCAACCGGTGTTAATGGCATCATTATTCCAAAGCACCGAGCAGTAGGAATTACGCCTGTGGTAACAAAGGCTTCCACCGGAGCAGTAGAACATATTCCGATTGCTCGTGTGACCAATTTAGCTCAAAGTATTACAACTTTAAAAGAACAAAACTTTTGGATTTTTGGTACAGATATGGAAGGTACGGATTATCGAAAGTGGAATACGCAAGGAGCTATCGCTTTGATTATCGGAAATGAAGGACGCGGCATGAGCCAAGGTTTGCGTAAAGAAGTGGATGAAATGCTGACAATTCCCATGATTGGACACGTCCAAAGTCTAAATGCCGGTGTAGCAGCAGGTTTATTGATGTATGAAGTATTTCGTGGACGCAACTCACTTTAAAGAAGGCGGTAAACATGAAAAAACAGTTATTGATAGTCGATGGCTACAATATGATTGGCGCTTGGCCAGAACTTGTTCAATTGAAAAAGAAAGACCAGCTAGAAGATGCTCGCGACTTATTGTTGCATCGTCTTTCTAATTATGCCAAGTACGAAGGGCTAGAAATTATAGTCGTCTTTGATGCTCAGCTAGTGCCTGGTATTCAGCAGACATACAAGAAATATTTGCTGACGGTTGTTTTTACGAAAGAAGATGAAACGGCCGATAGCTACATTGAACGAGTTGCTGGTGAGAAAAACAATCGCTTAACGCAAGTAACGGTAGCTACCAGCGATTTGGCAGAACAGTGGGTTGTCTTTTCAAAAGGAGCACTTAGAACTTCAGCGAATGAGTTGTATAAAGCAGTTAAAAAAGCCGAAGAAACCATTGCAATTCATGCTACGGATCTTCACTTTCAAGAATTTCGTCGTAATTCACCTTGGAATCAAGCCCAAATGTCAAAACTTTCCGAAATACTAGAAGAATTATCCAAAAAGAATGATTAAACATGTGTTCGCTTTCATATTTTTTCTATGAAATGCTATGCTCATTTCAACCGTTGTTGGTAGCAACGAAGAAAGGAGAAAATATGGAAGAGTTGAAAAAAGCGTTGGCAGGAGACCCTGAGGCATTTGATTTGTTGTATAAACAGTACCATCCGTTGGTGTATAAGTTAGCTAAGAAGTATTACTTGAAAGATTACGATTTGGATGATTGGTTGCAGGAAGGGCGCATTGTATTTCATCGTTCATTACAGCGATTTAATGACAAAAAACAGTTATCAGTCGGACAGTATTTTAAAGTGAATTTTGAAAATCGTATTCGTAGTTTGGTGAGAAAGCAGTGCGCCTATAAGCGTATCACCGATACTACGTCTTTTTCGCTAGACCAAAAAATAGAAGCTCGGGGAGAAGCGTTTATGGATTGTCTGGGGAAAGAACAAGTAGACCCTTTAGCTACGTTGATTGTCCAAGAAAAAATGGCTGATTTTCCAGAATTTCTCTCATCCTTTGAACGAGCTACTTTGCAGGATTATATCAAAGGAGAAGAGTTGGAAGCTATTGCAGAAAAACAAACGATAAAAGTAACAACTGTCAGAAGTGCGTATGATCGGGCGAAAAAGAAAATGAAACATTTTCTATCAGAATGAAATGTGAAACTACACAGTAAAAACTTAGTATTTTTTCAACCTAAATTAGTTGCAAATAAATAAAACCTGTGATAAACTTGTAAATTCCGCATTTATGTGCTAAAATGGAGCTTGAGGTGAATGCAATGCCAACAACTTTAGCATCAATAAAAAAAGATTTAGAAGACCGTATCGGCAGTGAAATCATGTTAGTTGCTCAGACTGGAAGAAAACGTCAAACAGAACGTAAAGGGATCTTAACTGAAACCTATCCGTCTGTATTTGTTGTTGACTTGGATCCGGATGAGAACTCATTTGAACGAGTTTCATATAGTTATTCTGATGTGCTGACCCGTACAGTTGAGATCGAATTTATTGGGAAAGCTGTCTAGCAAAACAAAAATAAACAACTGAATCAATTACATTTAGTTGGTAAAAATTAATAGAGTGTGAGAGCAATCAACAAAGCTGGTTGCTCTCACACTCTATTTTCTTCTACTGATGAATCAAAGACTAAAATATTGGTTGTTTTGTCCAGTGTACTTATAAGGTAACATATGTTAAAATCTAAAAGATTGCGACAATGACCAGTAAAAAAGTAAGGTGAATCAAGTGGAAATTATCGAAAAAGCTCCAGCGAAACTCAACCTTGGTTTAGATACGCTTTATAAAAGAGCAGACGGCTATCATGAGATGGAAATGGTGATGACAAGCGTTGATTTAGCGGATCGTTTAACGATTGAAGAGCTGCCTGAAGATCTCATTAAAATTGAAACCAATAGTTCATTTTTACCTGTGGATAAGCGCAACCATGTTTATCAAGCAGTGTCTTTATTGAAGCAGATGTATCAGATCACTGCCGGTGTAAGGATATATATTCATAAAAACATTCCTGTTGCTGCAGGTTTAGCTGGCGGTAGCAGCGATTGTGCAGCTGCTTTACGTGGCTTGAATAAGCTTTGGCAACTAGGACTAAGCTATGAACAATTAAGCCATATCGGCGTACAAGTCGGCTCGGATGTTCCATATTGTCTACAAGGAGGAACCGCTTTTGTCAGCGGTCGTGGTGAGCGAGTAGCAGCGTTGCCGTCGATGCCGCAATGCTGGGTTGTATTAGTCAAGCCAAGAATTAGTGTTTCAACGGGCACGGTTTTTAAAGACTTAGCCATTGATGAACTTAATCATCCCGATATTGCTGGATTGAAGGCAGCAATAATCACTGGAGATTACTTAAAAATGACGCAAACAGTTGGTAATGCGTTAGAAAAAGTAACGATTGCACGTCATCCAATTGTGCAGCAGATCAAAGATCGCATGTTAAAATACGGCGCTGACGCAGCACTAATGAGTGGCAGCGGTCCGACTGTTTTTGCTCTATGTGAAAAGAAAACTCGTGCGCAAAGAATTTATAATGGCTTAAAAGGTTTTTGTGAAGAAGTTTATATTGTACGTACATTAAAGTAATCAAACCAGTTTTTACAGGAAAAGTAATTTGAAATAAAAAAGAAATTAGTGCCTATGTTTTTCCCTATAGGAAGAGAATTTTACTAAAAAAGTAAGTTATTATGAACATTTACTTGAATTATAGAAATGTATATGATATCGACGTCGTTTCTTTTATAAAAAATGACGGCGTTTTTTTTGTTTTTAACTGCTGTTGATTTATCATGGGTAAGCATATCGAAATGGTTCCTTTGCGTGATTAGTCAGCAAAGAGGAAGAAAATACGTGCTCATAAGCTGCTTTTTTAGTAAAAACATTCATATTTTAAAAACCGATTTTTGTGATTCAAGAATTTTTCAGGTAAACTTTATGGATGCTATTAACGGATGAACTTGAAGCTCATAAGATTGGGGAGAAATATTTTATTAAGCTAGGAAGTCACTACATAAATGAGAACTTTCACGAAAAAGGCTGTTCCAAGTCTATGTTTTCGAAAAGAAAAATACTTTTTAAATACAAGGAGTTAGAAAAAATTTTTAGTTTTTGCTTGACGTTCGTTTCTTCATCTGATAAATTAGTTCTTGCTGGTAAATCGTAAATATTACGTTTTACGCTAATTAAATCGAAAAGAGGGAAATCAATGAAGAACAAATATACTCGTGTTATGCTGGGGATTGTTGCAGTACTAGGAATTATTTTATTAGCTAGCTGTGGTAAAGCAACGGACTCGTCTTCTAATTCAAAAAAAAGCGGTATTAAAGTTATGACAACTTTTTATCCGATGTATGATTTTGCTAAAAATGTGGTCGGCGATGAAGGTACGGTGGAAATGCTGATACCAGCAGGAAGCGAGCCTCATGATTATGAACCAAGTGCAAAAGATTTAGCTAAATTAACGGATGCAGATGTTTTTGTTTACAATAGTAAAGCGATGGAAACATGGGTTCCTAACGCATTGGAAAATTTAGATAAGAAAAAAGTTTCCGTAGTAGAAGCCAGCCAATCTATTCAGCTGGTGGACAGAGCAGATGAAGAACAGGGCCACGAAGATACAGACGCACACGACGGACATAACCATGACCATGAATTAGATCCCCATGTCTGGTTGGATCCAGTCTTGGCTCAAAAAGAAGTTGAAGCAATTCGTGATGCGTTAGTGAAAAAATATCCTGATAAAAAAGCAACTTTCCAAACGAACGCTGACAAATATATTACTAAGCTAAAAGAGTTGGATGAAGCTTACAAGACGGCCTTTGCCAACGCTAAAAATCGGGCATTTGTTACACAGCATGCAGCATTTGGCTATTTAGCTAAACAATATCATTTGATCCAAGAACCGATTGCCGGCATTTCTCCGGATCAAGAACCTTCACCGAGCCGCTTGGCAGAGTTAAAAAAATATATTACAGCTAATGGCGTTTCTGTGATATACTTTGAATCGACAGCTTCTTCCAAAGTAGCCAAAACATTAGCAAGTGAAACCAATGTAGAGTTAGCTGTGCTAAATCCCTTGGAAAGCTTAACTAAAAAAGAACAAAGCGCAGGCAAAGATTACCTTTCTGTAATGAAAGATAATTTAGCTGCTTTGAAGAAAAGTATCCATTAAATTTATTGGACCGAAGCAGCCAATAAAAGGAGGAACTAAACATGCACTACATTGAAGTAAAGGACTTGACGTTCTATTACGACGATGAGCCTGTTTTACAAAATGTTTCCTATTACGTAGATCCAGGCGAATTTGTGATTTTAACCGGTGAAAATGGAGCCGCAAAGTCAACATTAATCAAAAGTACGCTAGGCTTATTAAAGCCGTCCAGCGGCTCCGTTACAATTGCCAAGCAGAATGCTGCTGGCCAAAAACTCAGTATCGGTTATATTCCGCAACAAGTAGCTTCCTTTAATGCTGGCTTTCCTAGTACGGTCATCGAATTGGTTCGTTCCGGCCGTTTTCCGCATCAGCGTTGGTTCAAACCTTTGACGAAAAAAGATCATCAGCATGTTGAAAAAGCGTTAAAGGCGGTTGGAATGTGGAATATGCGCCATAAGCGAATCGGAGAATTATCGGGTGGGCAAAAACAGCGCATTAGTTTAGCGCGTGTTTTTGCGACCGATCCGGATTTGTTTATTTTAGATGAACCGACAACAGGTATGGATGAACAGTCACGTAATGATTTTTATCGTTTGCTGCAACACAATGCTCATGACCATGGTAAAGCGATCTTGATGATTACTCATGACCATGAAGATATCAAGCAATACGTCGACCGTCAAATCCGACTTGTCCGCACAGAAGACTCTCAATGGCGCTGTTTTCATATGGATGAAGAGGTTGTTAATTAGCTTAAAAAAGCACTTCCTTAGAAGCTTGTACTATAAGTAGTGTTTCTTTTAGTAGTACGAAATGTGTGTACAATAATTTTAGATATATCTGCGAAAGCTGTTTTAGCTGCGCTGTTCCTTTGAGGCAGCGCTTATATTAATGATGCAGCAATAATCATTAATGGCTGAACACTTTCGCTTTTTTTATTGAGCTTTTAGAATTTCGGACACAGAATAAGTTTTTCTATCTTTAAATTTTGCATTTTTCATGGCAAAGGTATAATTTATAACATTATTTCTTTCAAATTCTTTTTGATCAGGCATTATTTTCCCTATGAATTTTTCCTCCTGATTTCCATTGAGATATCCATGGAAGTTTAAAGAACCGGTCGGATTTTTTTTAATTTTCGTAAAAGTCAAGGAATCAATATTGTTATAGTTATACTTAAAAAATAGTTCAATCCGTTCTTTTTGTTTGTTTAGATAGTTGTGATAGCTATAGTAGTTCAAGCCGATAATGGTAAAAGCTACTATAGCTAGTATAAGGAGAAGCTTATATTTCTTTTTCATGAAGGAAGTACCTCGTTATTAAAACAGATTTGAATAGTTGTTTAACCCGGAAGGCTTGGAAGTCTCTGAAAACCAAGAGCTGGAGTCAGAAGAGTGATCTTCTGATTTATTTTTTTTTTTTGGATTTTTAGGATTTCAGATACTGAAACAATATTCTTATCACCAAATTTAAAGTTAAGATCATCAAATTTTCCATCTATCGAAATGTTTCCGTCGAATTCTTCTTGATAAGGCATGATATCAGCTGAAAAATTATTATTCTTGTCCTTATTAAAATATCCATAGAAGACTAAAGCACCCATAGGTGTTTTATCAACTTTTGTGAAGGTTAACGAATCAATATTGTTATAGTTATACTTAAAAAATAGTTCAATCCGTTCTTTTTGTTTGTTTAGATAGTTGTTATAGTTATAGTAATTCAAGCCGATCACTCCTAAAATAATCATTAATAGTGACAATAAAATTTTTTTCTTAATTTTCATAGTCATAACATCCTTTTTATGTCATACTTGTCGATAAGTATATCATAAGGGGTGTTATTATGGTTAAAACTAACAAAGATTATTTTAAACTTACAAATACTGCATACAAAAATAAGAAGGTGGGAGATAAAATCAAAGCCCCTGAGATCGAAGAATATCAAGTCATTACTGTTCTCAACAACCCCGATCGTAATGGCGCAGAAGGGATTGCGGTCGTGCCGATTATTAAAGGGCAAACAGATTATTCGCAAGTGACGATTTCTTATAAAGGAACAAATTTATTTGATTTTGATGGAGATTTCAGTGCGGATGTGCAACAAATTGTCATGGGGAATAAAAATAAAATAAATTATGAAACAATTCCCGGAACAACTATTCGAGTACCGGTTGCAGGGAAAAGTCAATTCGATACAGCGTACGCTTTTGCTCAACAACTAAAAGCCGATCCCCAGTTTAAAAACGCAACCTTTGACTATACCGGCCATAGCCTAGGCGGTGGGTTAGCCACCTATGTTGCTGCGGAGTTTGGCGAATGTGCTACGGTTTTTTCAGCGCCCAATATTTATCGCCTATTAAGTGCCAAAGCGCAAGCGTGGGTGACATCAGGTCAGGCGCATGAAATAATCACCAATTACACACATATGAATGACAGTGTGGGTAATTTTGACCAATTTGGCGCACCGTTGGTTGGTAAACGTGTATATACAAAAAGTAACAAAGAGCTGGAATCGTTTATTATGAAGTTATTAACGCTGGGTGGACATCCTACTCAAACATTTGTCGATATCTTTACTAGCGATGGTAGTTTACAGTTATTATTTGCACCGGCTTTATTAAGAGCGACTGCGGAGGAATACGACCAGCTGAAATATACTGCTAGCCAAATGAAAAAAACAATTGAACAATATGAATGGAATGAAGCCGAAGCAGTGATGGTATTACAAAAACATATTCAAAGTGAAGCGAATGGGGCATATTCAGAATTGGAGGATCATGAAATTCAAGATATTATCAAGGCTGCCGCAGCTTATTCAGCTGACGATCTGTATTACGCCCATAATCCTGAAGTAGTGGCGGAATTGAAAGAAAAACTACAAAAGATAGCGTCAGATTTAGGGGAATTTGCTTATAAACTACGAATGGCTGCCGTTAAAGCCGAAGCCACTGATGAAGAAATCGCCACCAGTTTTTAGTGATCAAGGAGGAACTTACATATGGCACTTTTTAATGAACGCTCATATGAAACCGTAATTAGCGGCTTGCAGCGTAAGATTGATTTTGAAGCCAGTTTGAAAGAGCCGAATATTTCAGTTATTACATTATATAAAAGTGAAATTACCTACTATCAAAAATTGGAAAAAAAACGCCAACAGAGATTAGCGTTAGTTGCTAAATGTGAAAGCGTCTTTGCTCCTTTGAAAGAGAACGCTCAACAACTACAAACCAACCTGCAAAATGAACAATATACATTAGCCAGCAGTATGGAAATTTTTGTAGAAAATGCGCCAGACATGGTGAAAGGACAAGCAGGTACCGCTTTTGCTCAAGATGTTTCCGTGCTGAGAAATACCGTTATAGAAACTAACGGTTTATGTGAAGCAATTACTTAAAGGAAGTTCAACCTTTGAATCCAATACATTGAATGTTAGATAATTATACAAAAAAAGAAGCAGAATAAAGCAAAACTATGGTGTTTTATCTTAAGGGAACAAGTAAGCTCATTTTTTTTTGCTGGTTTACTGCTTTTTTTTTGACTTTTTATAAGTTTCCATGAGAATCCGATAAGGGCCTGTATTTTTTCTTGACGTCCTTTTTTTGTTCTGCTAAAGTATAAATTGTCTCTAAATCGAAATTTTTACGATTTATAATAGATAGAAAAATAGATTCATTGAATAATATACTTTATACTTTTAATCATAAGGAGTGGAATAGGCATGGAAATGTTTGCTTATGAATTCATGAAAAAAGCTTTTTTAGCTGCAGGTTTTATTTCAGTGATTGCGCCAATGTTAGGTGTTTTTCTAGTAATCCGCCGGCAATCCTTAATGGCTGATACGCTTTCCCATGTTTCTTTAGCCGGTGTGGCATTAGGTTTTTTTCTTAATTGGAATCCCAATCTAATGACGATGGTGGTGGTAGTGGCAGCAGCGATTATTTTGGAATATTTACGGATGATTTACAGTACGTATTCGGAAATTTCGATTGCAATTTTAATGGCGGGCGGCTTGGCACTAGCACTGGTTTTAATGAATTGGAGCGGTGGCAACTCAGCTACGACGATTCAATCATATTTATTTGGCTCGATTGTGACAATCACTTGGGGGCAAGTCGCTATTTTAGCTGGCCTGTTTGTGATTTTGGTTATTTTGTTCTCGCTGTTTAAACGTCCTATGTACGTGATGACCTTTGACGAGGATACTGCTCACGTAGACGGGTTACCAATTCACTTAATGTCTATGCTGTTCAATGTGATTACTGGTGTGGCCATTGCAATGATGATTCCTATTGCTGGAGCACTATTGATTTCCGCTATTATGGTGTTGCCAGCTGCAATTGGTATGCGCATTGGCAAAGGCTTTAATACAGTGATCATCGTCAGCGTTATTATGGGCTTAATCGGTATGTTGTCAGGTCTGACTGGTTCGTTTTATTTAGAAACCCCGCCTAGCGCTACCATTACACTCATTTTTATCGGACTGTTTTTGATAGTCAACCTTTCTAAACGCGTAGTTATCAGCCACCAAAGAAGCAAAAGAATAAATGAAAAGTGAGGAGAAAACGAAAGTTTTTCTCCTTGTTTTTAATATTTTAAAAGAAAGGGCGAACAATTTTCCTGTTTTTTTAAAAAAAACTCGAATTTTTTCTTAAAAGCCCTTATAATAGGGAACGATATTAAGAAAGAAGAGGAGTGACGAGTTTGAAAATTCGGAGAAGTGAACGGTTAATTGATATGACGCAATATTTGTTAGATCATCCCCATACATTAGTTTCTTTGACATATTTTGCTGAACGTTATCAATCGGCGAAATCCTCCATTAGTGAAGACTTAGCGATTATAAAAAAGACGTTTAATAAACGCGGCACGGGCATTTTAGAAACGATTCCGGGGGCTGCCGGGGGCGTCCAATTTATTCCGGAGATCGCTTACGAAGAATCAAAAAAAATTATTTTGGATTTGTGTGAACGCCTGTCAGAACAAGACCGCTTGTTGCCAGGAGGCTATGTTTATCTATCTGATTTATTAGGACAACCGGATTTATTGCGTCAAGTTGGTCGGATTATTGCTTCCAAATATGTCGGCAAACAAATTGATGCTGTGATGACAGTAGCCACTAAAGGTGTTCCTATTGCTCAAGCTGTCTCCTATTATTTAAATGTTCCGTTTGTCATTGTTAGACGAGATTCTAAAATTACCGAAGGCTCAACGGTTAGTGTTAACTATGTATCGGGTTCTTCTGAACGAATTGAGAAGATGGAACTGTCGAAACGCAGCTTAGCTCGTGGTTCAAAGGTTCTAGTAGTAGATGATTTTATGAAAGGCGGCGGTACTGTTAACGGTATGAAGAGCATGATTGAAGAATTTGAAGCCGAATTAGTAGGCATTACAGTTTTTGCGGAGTCAAAATTTAATGGCCGCCGAGCAATTGATGACTATACTTCTCTTTTATATGTAGAAGATGTGGATACTCAAACAAAAACAATCAAAGTTGTTCCCGGCAATTATTTTGCTGAAGCATAGATGAAAAGGAAGTGGTCTTGTAGCAAAGTCTATCAAGAATCGCTTCTTTTTTTACTTAAGCAATAACAAGTTGCGAATTGGTCTACCTTTTTTTCTGCATACATCTATTGAAAAACAAGCAAGTTTAAGCTACACTTATACAGATGTAAAAAGGACAAAACGGTTCAATTATATTAATTTCGAGGTGAAAAAGTTGGAAAATAGATTTGCAATTATTCTGGCAGCCGGTAAAGGTACGCGTATGAAATCAAAACTTTATAAAGTTTTGCATCCTGTGGCAGGAAAGCCAATGGTGGAACATATTTTAGATCAAGTGGAAAAAACCAAACCTGCTACTGTCGTTACCGTAGTTGGTCATGGAGCAGAAACAATTAAGGAATATTTAGGCACACGCAGCGCTTACGCACTTCAAGAAGAACAATTAGGAACAGGTCATGCAGTGATGCAAGCTCAAGACTTGTTGGCCGGAAAAAAAGGCACGACGTTAGTTATCACAGGGGATACTCCGCTTTTGACTGCGGAAACTTTGACAAATTTATTTGACTATCACCAAGGGAAAAATGCGAGCGCGACAATCTTAACGGCACATGCTGAAGACCCTACTGGCTATGGTCGCATTATTCGGGATCATGTAGGTATTGTGGAACGTATCGTCGAACAAAAAGACGCCAATGAACAAGAAGCATGCGTACAAGAAGTAAACACCGGCACCTTTTGCTTTGACAACGAATTGTTATTTTCCGCTTTAGAGAAAATTGATACAAATAATGCACAAGGAGAGTACTATTTAACAGATATTATTGAAATTCTGAAAAAAGACGGTAAGTCCGTCGCTGCTTTCCAAATGGATGATTTTGAAGAAGCTATGGGCGTAAATGATCGAGTGGCGCTTGCCAAAGCTAATAAAATCATGTACAAACGCTTAAATACCATGCACATGCAAAATGGCGTTACTTTTATTGATCCTGAACATACTTATATCGATGAAGGTGTGATTATTGGCTCTGACACCGTAATTGAAGCAGGCGTTCAGCTAAAGGGAAAAACTGTGATCGGTTCTGATTGTTTCATCGGCGCACAAACAGAAATCGTGGACAGCACAATTGAAGACCAAGTATCCATTCAACAATCCGTTATTGAGCAAAGTATCGTTCGCTCTGGCGCAGATGTGGGACCTTTTGCTCATTTGCGACCTAATTCAGATGTCGGCGCACATGTCCACATTGGTAATTTTGTTGAAATTAAAAATGCTTCCATTGACGAAGGCACCAAAGTAGGACATTTGACCTATGTGGGTGATGCTAAACTTGGCAAGGAGATCAACGTCGGTTGCGGTGTTGTCTTCGTTAATTACGACGGCAAAGACAAGCATCAAACAGTGGTAGGCGACCATGCTTTTATCGGTTCAGCAACAAATTTGATCGCGCCAGTAACTATTGGCAAGAATGCAGTCACAGCAGCTGGCTCTACCATTACCGACAATGTTGCCGATAATGATTTGGCGATTGCTCGTCAAAGACAACAGAATAAAACTGATTACGCCAAAAAATTTCCTTATATGAATGAATAAAAAAAAGTAGTATTTTTCAGATTTTTCCTGAAAAAATTGAAAAGAAATCGAAAAAATGAAACAAATAGTCTTTTTAAGAAATAACGCAATCAAAAAACACTTAATGGTTTTTGAATGCGTTATTTTTATGTGTTTTTTTAAAATTTATCTGTATTTTGTTTATTATATACGATAAAATAATGTAAATGGTCCGATAAGTATTTCTGTGTTGATGGGAGAAATAAAAGGATAAAGGAGTAGAAAAATGGGTAAAGAATTATTAAAATTTTTAAGACTTAAAGACAATGAAATTACCACTGAAAGGATTCAAATTGAAGAAAATCTTTTGCGTTTTGACAATTTTACTTTGCAACTAAGTAATATCTCACAAATATATGCAGGAGAGAAGAAATTCCAGCTGCCTCGTTGGGTGATTATTTTATTCATCATATCAATTATGATATTGGCTAATTTTCCTTATTGGGGTTTGTTGGGATTACTTGTATCAGGTGGATACTCTTTTTTGATTTATCAAGATTTTATGAATGAACGACTCTTTTTGTCCTTTAGTTTAAATTCTGGAAAAATGTATGAACTGCGCTTTCGGGAACATCAATTTTTAGCAGCTGTACGAAAAGAAGTGGAGCAAGCATTTCATTCTCAAAAAGTCCATGCGGTGATTAATATCGCTGAACAAAAAATTGTTAACGGGGATCATCACGAAGTTTATGGCGATTATGCTAATGTCAATTCGGGAATCCAAACGGATAATATTTTACATTCTCATAACGAAGATAGCTTCAATCAAACTGATGCTTCTTTTACGATGGGGGATATTCAAAATAGTTCTCTTCATTCAACTGCGTTTGGCAGAGAAAACTTTGTCAAAGGACAGCCAACGCCTGTGTTTTATGATTGGACAAAGATTCAACAAGGATTGCAGCAAGTAAAAGCGATGGTAACGGATGAATCAACGCTAGAAGCAGCAGTTACAAAAGCACTGTCAGCAGCTAAACATCAAGATCAATTGGCGTTTGAGCAAACCGTGAGAGAACATCGTTCAGACTTTATGTCCGGCTTTTTCAAAGATACAGCAAGCGGTTTGTTGGTTCAAATTGTTGCTAGAGTTTTGGGGATTGTTTAGCATCCGATTTGGTTACTGTGAATTTTCTAAAAACAGTAACTAAAAAAGCGCAAAATGTTTTTTTATAAGCAACTCAGGGGTTGGTTTGGCACTTGTCGTTTAAAGGCAAATGGTTAGTAGTAGATGATTGATACAGCGATTGATATTGATCGAAAACAACCTTAAAAGGAGGATTTTTGTGAAAAAGTTGAATGTAAAAAAAATGAAATGGGGATTGCAATTATTTGCTGTAGTATTATTAGCAAGTTCAGGAATGGCCAATGTGACTTCTGCGATCAGTCTTTCTAATGAAGAGACTAAGACTACGGCGGAAACTGAGGCCGTTTCTAAAATAAAGACATCATTGGAAAAGTCAACGGATTTAAGCTCTTCCAACGACAACGTGGTAGAGTCGACTCAGTCTTCTACTACGACAAGTTCAAGTACTGCTCAAAGACCACAAGTAGATGATTCGTCTAGTCGGCAATTAACAATTTTAGGAACTTCTGACGTTCATGGTCAGTTGTGGGATTGGTCTTATGAAGATGATCAAGCGCTCCCTGTCGGCCTTGCCCAAATTAGCACCATTGTAAAAAATACACGGGCACAAAATCCAAATGGTACCTTGCTGATTGACAATGGCGATATGCTTCAAGGCACTATTTTAACAGATGATCTATATAACCGCGAGCCGCTTGTAACCTCAGCTGCTAATCCAATGATTACAGCTATGAATACGATGAACTATGATGCAATGGTTTTAGGTAATCACGAATTTAATTTTGGTTTAAATTTAATTGAAAAAATAAAAGCAGAAGCTGACTTTCCCGTTTTGTCCGCCAATATTTATAAAAAAGCCGACGGTCAACGATTAGTAGCTGGGACTACCACTAAAGCACTGGATATTGATGGCGATGGTCAATCAGATTTAACGGTGGGAATTATTGGGTTGACTACACCACATATTCCAAATTGGGATGGGCCGAAAGTTGCTGACTTGTCTTTTGCTCCGCTTAAGGAAGAAGCACAAAAAGCAGTAGCTGAGCTGAGAGATTCGGCAGATATTGTCATTGCTTCTATTCATGCCGGTCGACAAGACAACGATCCGGCTGCCAGTGCCAATCAAGTGATTGAAAATATAGCGGGCATTGATGCTTATATTTTAGGGCATGATCATGCTTCATTTGCCGCCAAGGCAACTGCACCTGATGGCAAATTAGTGCCGGTGGCTGGCCCGAGAGACACAGGAGTTGAGCTGGTAAAAATCGACTTATCCCTAGAAAAAGCAGCGGGAAAATGGCAGGTAACTGACAGCGATGCCGCTATTGTAGATACTACTAAGGTGACTGCCGATGAAGAGGTAAAAGCAGCCACAAAAGCTTATCACGATAAAACACGCGAGTTTATTGCTACACCCATTGGTCAAGCCGCTGGCGACTTTTTGCCTAAGAACACTATCAAAGGAATTCCAGAAGCACAATTACAACCGACAGCTATGATTTCTTTAATTAATCGTGTCCAAAAAGCTGTAACGGGCGCACAGATTAGTGCGGCAGCGCTATTTAAAATGAATAGTCATTTAGATGCAGGGGAGCTTTCTTATAGTAATGTGTTCGATATTTACAAATATCCCAATACATTGGTTAGTGTACCGATTGATGGCACTAATTTATTGAAGTATATGGAAAATCAAGCAGCTTACTATAATCAATTCCAACCTGATGATTTGACAATCAGCTTTAACTCGGCGATTCGTGTTTATAATTACGATATGTTTTCAGGAATTGACTACCAAATAGATATTTCTAAACCTGTAGGACAACGTATTACTGCGGCCACTATCGCAGGCAGACCAATCGACCCTAACCAAACCTATACGTTGGCTATCAATGATTACCGATACAATGGATTAAAAGCCCAAGGCGTGACAGTTGGGGTGCCAATTTATACGTCTGATCCGATAACTTTAAGAAAAATGATTGCAGATTATATTAGTCAAAAAGGAACTATTGTGCCAGCAACTGAAATCGAAACTAATTGGTCGTTAGTTGGCTATCACTTCGATCCACAATGGCGTGCTTTAGCGGAAAAATTAATTAACGAAGGCACCTTGCAAGTACCGAAATCAGAGGACGGTCGTACACCTAATGTCCGTGCGATTACAAAACAAGATGTTCTAAATGCCGGGTATCGTCCAACAGATTCCTTTACCATCATGCACACAAATGACGTTCATGGTCGTTTAGAAGGCAATAATAATGATGTACTGGGGATGGCTAAGTTAAAAACATTTAAGGAACAGCAAAACCCGACGTTATTAATTGATGTAGGTGATATTTTCCAAGGCTTGCCGATTTCTAATTATTCTAAAGGAATGGATATGGCAAAAATTATGAATGAAGTGGGCTATGATGCAATGGTTGTCGGCAATCATGAATTTGACTTTGGCTACGACACCGCAATCAACTATCAAAATGAACTTAATTTCCCGATTCTATCATGTAATGTGTATAAAGAAGGCCAACGATCGTTTGAACCTTACACCATCGTAGAAAAAGAGGGGGAAAAGTATGCAATCATTGGAGTAACTACACCAGAAACAGCAGTAAAAACGCATCCTAATAATGTAAAAAATGTAACATTTAAAGAGCCAATTCCTGAAGTTGAAAAAATACTTGATGAATTAATGGCTCAACAGACAGATATTACAGCATTTATCGTAGCCGGCCACTTAGGTATTGACGAAACCACTCCTCTTGAATGGCGAGGAAACACATTGGCAGAAACACTAGGTACTAAACCGAAATACGCCAATGTCAATATTACCGTATTAGACGGGCATTCTCATACCGAAGTTCCTGACGGAAAGCGCTTTGACAATGTATTGTATACACAAACAGGCAACTATCTAAATAACATAGGTTTGGTGGAAGTGAGCACGAAAGACTTAGGGCAAAAAACGGCTGAGCTTATTTCAGCAAAATCACTAGCTTTACTTCCAGAAGACCCTGCAGTAAAAGCGTTGGTGGATCAAGCAAAAGCTACTTTTGAGCAGGAAAATGCTACTGTTGTCATTCCCAATAATCCTTATAACTTTAACGGAGAGCGTGACAACGTAAGAACGAGAGAAACGAATTTGGGTAACCTAATCAGTGATGCGATGCTGGCGTATGGCCAAACAGGTTTTGCCTATCCCTCTGATTTTGCTGTGACTAATGGCGGCGGTATTCGCGCCAATATTGCAGCTGGAACCATTACTAAAGATGACGTGATCGCTGTCTTACCGTTTGGCAACAGTATTTCTCAAATCAAAGTCACCGGAACACAAGTGAAAGAAATGTTTGAAATGTCTCTGCGTTCATTGCCGCAAAAAGATGCAGAGGGTAGACCGATTTTAGATGATTACGGTCAACCAAAATTAGGTGCAAACGGTGGCTTTTTACACGTATCCAGCTCGATTCGTGTTTACTATGACTCTACGAAACCAGGAACACTATTACCTAACGATGATAGCAACTCGACTGGTAAAACAGTGGTCGGTCAACGAGTGCTGGGTATTGAAATTTTAAATAAAAAAACCAATCGTTTTGAGCCAATTAAAGACCAAGCAGAGTATCGTATGGCCACCAACGATTTCTTAGCAGCTGGCGGTGATGGTTATGAGATGCTAGGCGGCGAACGTGAAGAAGGACCGTCATTGGATGAAGTGTTAACTCAGTATTTACAACAAGCATCTACTTTGAGAGTCTACCGAGCAGCAACGAATGTCGACTTAGCGCAATACCAAGAACCATTTCCAGGTCAACGTATTGTCTCAATTGCAGAAGCGGCGTATAACGAACAGCATCAATCGACGCCAATTCCTATCGTGCCAATTGTTCCTGATACGCCAACTAAAGGAGCTGACTCTAATGCAGCAGTCAGTTCAACAATTTGCATAGGCAAGAAAAATCCTAATTATACATTGCCAAAAACTGGAGCAGAAGCGGGCTTTATTCGCTTAGCTGGCGAACTGCTTTGTTTCTTAGCTTTGGCGGGAATTTACAGTTACAACAAAAAAACACGAAGAATTAAAAAAATTGCCAAATAAAATAGTTAAAAGAGCAGTGAAGCGAAGCGTTCTTGACCGTTAACTTGATAGGATAATGATTTTTTAAGTTATGTAAATACAACATTTTTTCAATAAAAAATAAAAGTTCAGGAGTGAATCAATGAAAAAATATAAGCAACTTTTTTTTAAAAGCAGTGTCGCAATGTTTGCAACGATAGTACTGAGTGCATGTAATAACGGAAATTCAAATGGTACAAATAAAAGCAAGGATTCGAAGCAATCAGCTACTGAACAAGTCTTTAATTTGGTGGTTCAACAGGAAATGCCGACAGCAGATCTGTCTTTGGCAACCAATACGATTAGTTTCACGGCCTTAAATAATGTTTATGAAGGTTTATATCGTTTAGATGAAAAGAGCAGCCCGCAACCGGCTGGTGCCCAAGAACTGGCAAAGATTAGTGAAGATGGATTGACTTACCAACTAAAACTACGAGAAGACGCTAAGTGGTCCAACGGTGATCCTGTGGTAGCAGCGGATTATGTTTACGGTTGGCAACGTACGGTTGATCCGAAAACAGCGGCGGAATATGCCTATCTATTTGAAGTAGTAAAAAATGGTGCGGAAGTAACCGCAGGTAAAATGGCACCTTCCGAATTAGGGATTCAAGCAGTAGGTGATCATGAATTGGAGATTACTTTAGCCAAAACAACTCCGTATTTTGATTATTTATTAGCATTTCCGGCGTTTTTCCCCCAAAATCAAGCAACCGTAGAAGCATATGGGAAAGAATATGCACAAACGAGTGACAAAGCGATTTATAATGGACCATTTACTTTAACGGAGTACGATGGTTCTGGAGCTGATACTCAGTGGTCGTATACAAAGAATGATCAGTATTGGGATCAAGCCAATGTCAAACTTGATAAAATTAATGTTAATGTTGTCAAAGAAGCGCCTACAGCCCTTAACCTATTCCAAGATCAGCAAGCTGATGATATTATTTTAAGTGGTGAGTTGGCACAACAAATGGCTAATGATCCAAAATTAGTGATCGAAAAAGATGCTCGTACGGTTTATTTGGAATTTAATCAACGAAAAGCTGATTCTCCTTATCGTAATGCCAATTTACGTAAAGCTATTTCAACGGCTATTGACCGTGAGGCGTTAGTGAGTAATATTTTAAATGATGGTTCCATTGTCGCATCCGGAATAATTCCAGAGGGAATGTCGTTTTCACCAAAAGACAATCAAGATTTTTCAAAAGAGAATCAAAGCTTGTTGAAGTACAAGAAAGATCAGGCGCGAAGCTACTGGGAAAAAGCTAAAAAAGAATTAAACTTAACGACTTTTAGCGTAGATATTGTAGCTGACGACACTGATTCTACGAAGAAAATTGTCGAATATATCCAAAGCGAATTGGAAAAAAATCTAGCAGGCATTAAGGTGACGGTAAGTACCGTGCCATTTTCTGTTCGATTGGATCGGGGCAATCGTGGTGACTTTGAAATGATTTTAGGTGGATGGGGCGCAGATTATACAGATCCGAGTAGTTTCTTGGATTTATTTGTAACTGACAATTCTTATAACCGAGGTCGTTATTCCAATCGTTCCTATGACAAACTTGTAACTGCTGCTGGTAGTACGGATGCTGCTGATCCGGAAAAACGCTGGCAAGATATGGTGGCAGCTGAACAAATTTTAATGGAGGATATGGGAATTGCACCTATTTATCAAAAAGCTGAAGCTCATTTACGCAGTGAAAAGCTTAAGGGCGTAGTAACTCACGGTGCTGGTGCACGCTTTGATTACAAGTGGACCTATATTTCTGAATAATGAAAAAATTAGCAGAACTAAGCTATTCAAGTACTTGGTTCTGTTTTAGTAAAAATAGCGCTATACCATTTAACTTTAAAAAAGCGCTTGCTATGGGAATGTTCCCACAAGTTATACTTGAAATACAAAATGAGGAGGTTGACGGTATGAAAATTATTATTGAAAAAGATTACGAAGCAATGAGTGAATTAACCAAGAATATTTTGATTGGGGAAATGACTCATGATCGAAGAATTAATTTGTCTATCACAGGCGGCAATACACCCAAACGTGTCTATGAGAAGTTAACAGAAGCAGTGAAGAACAGTCGACATTTTGATAATGTGCATTACTATAATTTTGATGAAATTCCTGTTCCGGGACAAACAGAAGGCATAACAATGAGTGATTTAAGACGTTTGTATTTAACACCAGCGAATATTGCAGAAGAAAATATTCATCCTTTAACAGTCGAAAATTACGAAAAACAAGATGAGCGTATCGCCACTGCAGGTGGTTTGGATTTGATGTTAATTGGCTTGGGTCAAGACGGTCATTTTTGTGGAAATATGCCTGGCAGTACGAAATTTAATTATTTTACCAATAAAGTACAAGTTAATGGCGATGAATCATGGTATGCACCAGGAATTATTGAAATTGGCGACTCCTTTGTAACAATGGGACCAGCCAGCGCAATGCGAGTAAAACATTTAGTGCTCATCGTCAATGGAAGTGCAAAAGCTAAGATGGTGAAACAAGTATTAACCGGCCCCGTAACTGAAACAATTCCAGCTTCTATTTTGCAATTACACCCTAACTTAACCGTTATTTTAGATGAAGCAGCGGCCGGTGAGCTATAAAAGACAAAATACTTAAATAAAATAACCTGCCAACTCGATTATTGCAAGTTGGCAGGTTATTTTTTCGTATCCGCTATTTTAAACAGAACGATGTGGTATAAAAATAGCCAATAGATCAAAAATTTTTTTAAATAAAAGCATGAGATACTGCTCAATTGGCCAATTGTTTTCAGGACTTTAAGCGTATTGCTTTTCCTGAAATTTTTCTATTTTCTTTAACATAGTAGCTTCTTGTTATGCAAATAGACGTTAAACATAGCTATAGATGACAAACTAAATTATATATCATCCATCAACAAGCAATACTTACCCTATAGCAGTAATATTCTCTACTGCTTGCTTATAAGCTTAGTTCTCTTTGCTCGCTTCAACTTCTTGAGTTAAGCCTAACCTGCCTTTTTTGGCGGATTGGTAAAATTTCAAATGAGTTTCATCGATTTTAGTCAGGTGATATTGTGTACCATCTGTTCCTTCAAATAAATAGCTGTCGCCTTTTTGCTCTTTTAGTTTCCAAGTGCCTTTTTTGTCTGCCGGTTGTTGTACTTGTAAGGCACCGTTGTTGTATGTCCACTCATATGTAGTATTCCATTGAGCAATTTTCCAAGTGCCGGTAAGCCAACTCGCTTTTTCTGATTTCTGGCAGGCTGCCACACCAACTAATAAAGTAGCTAAAAGGGCTAATAATTTCCATTTACGCATTAGTTTACTCCTTTTTTCTTTATCGTAGCATAGGAGAGTTTAAAGCGCAATGTGGGCTTTTTTATTTGGCTGACGGCTTCTGGAGAAACGGTATTTTAGATACTCAATATGTATAACACTAAAGGTAATTTGAATTTGGATTTTTCAAACTTATCGAAATAGGAGATTAAGTCAGTGACAGGAATAAACAGCTTGTTTCACAACTTTTTGCATTCTATCAAAGGAAGAACATAGTTAATGAGTTTCATTTCAAGCCTATTGATTTCCAGTCTTTTATGCTAAAATAGAAACATATGTGCGTAGAAAACGCAAACTGGAAAGGTGACATCATGTACGAGTATATTATTGGCAAAGTAACCTTTGTTAGTCCTTATTATATTGTTGTTGAAACAAATGGTATCGGTTATCAGGTTTCTGTAGGTAATCCTTATCGTTATACTGGTAAAACAGACACTGAAATCAAGCTTTATTTACACCAAGTAGTTCGAGAAGATGCACAGTTGCTTTTTGGTTTTAGTGATTTAGAAGAAAAGCAACTTTTCTTGAAATTAATTAGCGTTTCCGGCATTGGTCCTAAAAGTGGCTTAGCGATCATGGCTTCAGAAGATCATGGTGGGTTAATTAATGCAATTGAAAGTGAAGATGCAGCTTATTTAACGAAATTTCCCGGCGTAGGTAAAAAAACAGCTCAACAAATGATTTTAGATTTAAAAGGTAAGCTGGGTGAGTTGGAAGCTTCAGAAACAGCTGTTAAAGCAATGACAGATCAGCCTGTTAGTGGCGGTAATCAAGCTTTGAATGAAGCATTGGAGGCTTTAAGTGCTTTAGGCTATAGTGAAAAAGAAATCAAACGAATCACGCCAAAATTGGAAGAACTAGGAACATTGCCAACGGATGTATATTTAAGCAATGCCTTAAAACTTATGATGAAGCGTTAAGGAGGAGTCGAAATGACCGAAGAAGAACGGTTGCTTTCAGGAGAAAGCAGTAGTTCAGCGGAAGAATCGCTGGAAAAATCGTTGCGTCCACAATTATTAGCTCAATATATCGGTCAAGACAAAGTAAAGCAAGAATTGACAATTTATATTGAAGCAGCTAAAAATCGTCAAGAAGCGCTGGACCATACATTACTTTATGGTCCGCCAGGGCTGGGCAAAACTACAATGGCGATGGTTATTGCCAATGAACTGCAAGTGAACATTCGCACCACTAGCGGGCCTGCGATTGAACGGGCTGGTGATTTGGTAGCTATTTTAAATGAATTAGAACCTGGTGACGTGCTATTTATCGATGAAATTCACCGTTTGCCGCGTTTGGTTGAAGAGATGCTGTACTCAGCTATGGAAGATTTTTACGTGGATATTATGGTGGGACAGGGAACGACTGCCCATCCTGTTCACTTTCCGCTACCGCCTTTTACCTTAATTGGTGCTACAACTCGTGCAGGGATGCTTTCAGCACCGCTAAGAGATCGCTTTGGCATTATTTCTCATATGGAATACTATCAAGATCAGGATTTGAAAGAGATTGTCTTACGTTCGGCTGATATTTTTCAAACAGAGATTTACGACGACGGAGCTTTTGAAATTGCTCGTCGTTCTAGGGGCACACCACGAATTGCGAATCGTTTATTGAAACGTGTGCGAGATTTTGCGCAAGTACAATCAGATGGTAAAATTGACCGAAAAATTGCTGATAAAGCGCTGACCTTATTGCAAGTAGATCACCAAGGGTTGGATTATGTAGATCAAAAATTGTTAAAAACAATGATTGATCTTTATGGTGGCGGTCCAGTTGGTTTAAGTACGTTATCTGTTAATATCGGTGAGGAAACAGAAACTGTAGAAGATATGTATGAACCTTATTTGATTCAAAAAGGCTTTATTAAACGAACGCCAAGAGGGAGAATTGCTACACCTTTTGCTTATGAGCACTTTGGTTATAATTACTTGGACAATATTTAAAACGAGTTACAAGAAATGAAAGAACAAAAATAGCTATGAAAGTTATTTTTAAGCTTCAATAAGCGATTTGTCTGTAACAGTGTTTCACATGAAACAGCTATTGCTATCGATCAATAATGAACTATGAAACAGTATCACACAAAAGCGGCTAATGCGGCTCACTTCTTGAGTTAGATTAAGGGAGGTGTAGCTGAGCCCAAAGTCATTAAGATTGGTGTAATTGGAATGAAAGACGTCCGATCTGCTGTTTATACTGAGAGGATTTTAGAAAATGGCTGCAGCATCTAGTTTTTGGCCGCTGATTATTCGCAACTAGTGGCTGGAATCAGACTATTTTATAGTTTGATCCCAGCCATATTTTTATACTGTTCAACTGTCACATGATTAAATTTTAAATTTAAAAATGAAAGAGCAAAATTTAGCTTTTTACACTCAATTTACCTAATTTGATTCTTTCGCAGCTAAAAAACATGCTGACTCTCTTTTTTCATTTAATACAAGCTATCTAAACAAACATTTTAGCTCTTTTTAGTCCTGCTTTTTCTAAGGAATCAGTAATACTTTAAACTAATCTGCTGAATAGCTATCGATTTTTAGCATTAAAGAATAATATTATCTTTGATAACGCCTAAGTCTTTAATTAAAATTTTTCGATTTTGGATCGTAATCGCCCCCGTATCTTTTAATTGTTGAATCATACGATTTACACTGCTAGCAGAAGTAATTCCGCAGAAATGAGCGATTTCTTCATTAGTCACCACAAAATCAATTAAAATGCCATTCTCTGTAGACACGCCGAATGTATCGTAAAGTTCGTAGATTTGCGTACAAACGGCACCGAATTTTCCATTCATTAACATTTGTTGCATCTTTTTCATAGAATGCATTAAACGGACACGATAGTAATCTTTGACATACATTTGCAGTTCTTTGCTTTGATTAATATCTTTCCAGAATTGGATACGATCGATTTGATAGAGTTCCGCTTGGTCAGACTCAATGCGAATATTAAAAGGTGCGTCAATAAACTGAGAATATTCATCTCTAACCAACGATACAATTTCTAAACTATTGATGTAGCGCAAATTAAATTCACGTCCATCTTTTGAAATAACGCTGGTTTTGATAATTCCGTCTTTTAATACATAAGCGTAGCGATCTTGAAGGCCTTCATAGGTTAAATAATTTCTTTTCTTTTTGACAACAATGGGAAACGAGTGACTGTCTAGATACTTTTGTAAAACGGATTTTTCCATTCGTGAGTAACTCCTCGTAGATTATTGTAATATTTTTCATCCAAATAGTTCTTGATGAAATGAAAATGATTTTTTTTCTAAAAAATACTTCATTACTAGTTAAACGGATAAAACATCAAAAATCAACAACAAATGTTGATAAAATTTGATATTTACTTTTTATAATGCTTTTTTGCAATTACAAAACCACATTTATTAAACCGAGGTTTTCTATATACTAAACATATAAAAGAATTTCAGAAAATTTTTTGGAAAGTAACATAAAGTGAGGGGATTAAAAACAGCAGTGAAAATAATCAAAACTAAAAATAGCAGAAACTAAGTAGCTAATGTTTTGCTTGCTGGTTAGATTTTGAAAAATATACGCTGGTTTCTTGCTACTTATTGTAAATAGTAGCAGTGAATTTTAAAAATAAGAGAGGATCTTGAAATCACCATGACAGCACAAACAAATGAAAAATTATTTAATAAAGGGTTCGTTAGTATTACTTTGATCAACTTTATAGTATATCTTGTTTACTATTTACTGATGGTTATTATTGCAGTAATCGCTCAAGATAATTTGCATGCAACTTTAGGTCAAGCAGGTCTGGCTTCAGGTATTTACATCATCGGTACCTTACTGGCACGACTTTTTATGGGGAAAACCCTAGAGTTAATCGGTCGCAAGCAGGTTTTACGCTATGGTGCTTTGTTTTATTTAATTACAACTATTGCTTATTTATACATGCCGAATATCGGAATTCTCTATCTCGTACGCTTTTTAAATGGCTTTGGATACGGAACAGTATCTACAGCAACGAATGCGATTGTAACGGCGTATATTCCAAAAGCAAAAAAAGGGGAAGGCATCAACTATTACGGGTTAAGTACTAGTTTGGCAGCCGCTATTGGACCTTTTATCGGTATGGTTTTATTAAATTCAACCAGTTTCTATTTTATTATTTTGTTCTCCATTGTCTTGATTTTTCTTACAACAGTTGCTTGTTTTGTGTTCCCTGTTAAAAATATCCACCTAACACCAGAGCATAAAGCAAACTTGTCTCGCTGGACAGTTGATAGTTTTATTGAAAAGAAAGTCTTATTTGTAACATTTATTGCATTTTTGATGGGGTTAGCTTATTCTAGCGTACTATCATTTCTATCTTCTTATGCCAAAGTCATTGACTTAGTAAGTGCAAGTTCTTACTTTTTCGTGGTCTATGCCCTCGTTATTACCGCAACTCGGCCATTATCCGGTCGAATTTTTGATAAACGAGGTGAAAATTATGTGATGTATCCTAGTTATCTATTCTTAACCGTGGGCTTATTCTTATTGAGTATCACTACAAATAGCTGGATGTTATTAGTTTCAGGTGGCCTAATCGGCTTAGGTTACGGTACGTTTATGTCAAATGGCCAAGCAGTTTGTCTGAAGGAAAGTCCTAGCAGTCATCGTATTGGGATTGCTTTGTCAACTTACTTTATCGGTTTAGATCTTGGTTTGGGCGTGGGTCCTTATATTTTAGGAGAATTACATGATTTTCTATCTTTCCAAGGCCTTTACTTATTTGCTGGTTTTATTCCTCTTGTCTGCGGGATTCTTTATGCTATTTTTTATAAAACCAAAAAGTCTGCTAGAGATGTTTCTTTAGAGAAAATAGAAGAGATTGAAGAACAATCAGAACTTTAAACGGTGAGTAATTAAAATTTAATTATAGAAGGGATGCTTTATTATGAATACAGATGAACGAGTATTGGAAGTACTACAAAAAACATTGGTAAAAATTGAAGAACTAAATACGCGCTTGGGTCATATTGAAGAAGATCTGGATACATTGGATCACTTAGATCAATATGTGCGTGAAATTGAGATGGTTACTGAAAACAATAATATCATCGGTTAAAGAAGAGTCTTTTAAAAAGGAAAGTATAAGCAAAAGGGATCGAATGAAACATTCGTCCCTTTTTTATTTAAATAAATTCTTCTGTACCTGGGTATGCCAGCAACCCCGTTTGTAATAATTCTTGTTTTCCCTGTAGTTCTAGAACATTTTTTTTATAATCTCTGGCATACAAAGATGCAAATAAGGTGCCTAAAATATATTCAAAAGCAGTTTGTGAGGAAAAGGTAGCTACTTTTGCAAAATCG
The DNA here is from genome assembly GCA_051295955.1 of Enterococcus faecalis. GTDB lineage: Bacteria > Bacillota > Bacilli > Lactobacillales > Enterococcaceae > Enterococcus > Enterococcus faecalis_A. The sequence continues at coordinate 115,903 of JBPDWA010000008.1, forward strand.
TATTCTTCTTGAACCGTAATAATTGGCAAAGTAGCACATTTTATTAGCGGCGAACGAAGATTTCCAGTTAAGAGCAGAATAGGAATTGCTTGTTCATGAAGATAGTGCATCACTTTTTTGTAGAGGGGGACGGTTCCGCTGTATGTGATGAAGATTGCACAATCTTGAGGTGTTAAATTAGTAGCGTTCCAAGCTTCATCTGCATATTCTTCCGCAATGATAGCCAGCTTATTTAATTTAACTAACTTATTTTGAAAACTGCGAGCCCGTATTTGTGAGTCTCCGCGGGCAAATAGATAGATATGGTTCGCTGCTTGGAGCATATCGGTGGCTTGTTCTAAGGCGGATTCTTCTAATTGGATCATCGTTTTTTTTATAGTATTGATCGTCAAATCCGCCATTTTTTTCGCAATCTCAATGGCTGTATCATTTTCATCAAAGGGAAAATTTACGTTAACATCCGTTGCAGTGTGAAGCTTCGTATAAGCAACTTCGGAAGCTGCAGTTTTTAATTCACGGAAGCCGCTATAACCTAATTTTTTGCAGAGCCGAACTACTGCTGAATGAGATGCATAGGTATTTTTGGCTAGTTCGCTAATCGAAAGTTTGGGTATATCCATGATGTGGTGCACGATGTAATCCGCAATTCTTTTTTCTGTGAGGGTTAATGTTGTATGGTGAGTTAGTTTTTCAATGAGCAACATACGCTTCACCTCCAACGTTAGTGTAGCGTATTTGGTAAGGGAAGGCCAGCCTGGATGTTCATTTTTTGAACAAAATGTTCAGAAAACGGGTACTTTTTCCGCTGATTTTGAAAATTCTATTCAAAATGGCTCATAGCTTCACCGATTACTAGCTGATTGAGTATACTAGAAAGGAAAATTGTAATTTTAGGAGGAATTGATATGCTGACTATTGCTTACATTGGTAACGGCAAAAGTGCCAATCGTTATCACTTACCATTTTCAACAAAATTAACTGATAAAATTAACGTGAAAACTATTTATTCACCTTCCAATAACAGTCCTTGGCAAAAAATAGATGGTGTTTATTACACGAATGATCTTGAAGAAATTTTCCAAGACCCAGAAATTCAATTAGTCGTAGTAACGACTCCGTTAAAATTTCACTATTATTATGGAAAAATGATTTTAGAACGGGGTAAACATGCCTTGATTGAAAAGCCGTTTACGGAAACTTCAGCAGAAGCTAAAGATTTATTTGCTTTAGCTAAAAAGAAAAATTTGATCATTCAATGTTATCAGAACCGCCGCTTTGATTCAGATTTTCTAACCGTTCAAAAAGTGATTGAAAGTGGGAAATTAGGGGATTTACTGGAAGTTGAAATGCACTTTGATTACTATCGTCCGGAAATTCCGGAGCAAACGAATGACTTCTCTTTAGAAGATAGTTATTTATACGGTCACGCCTGTCATACGGTTGATCAGGTTCTGTCATATTTTGGTGATCCGGACACGATTCACTATGATGTGCGCCAACTATTAGGCGCTGGTCGGATGAATGACTATTTTGACCTGGACTTTTATTATGACCAATTAAAAGTTTCGATCAAATCCAGTTATTTTCGTTTGAAAGAGCGACCAAGTTTTGTTGTTTACGGTAAAAAAGGTGTCTTTACAAAAGTGACGAAAGATCGGCAAGAAGAACATTTGAAACTGTTTTATATGCCTGATCATGCTGATTTTGGCGTAGATTTGCCGCAGCATTATGGAGCTTTGACGTATATGGATGAAAGAGGTCAGTATCACGAAGAAAAAGTAGTATCAGAGGTAGGGGATTATAGCCGTGTATATGCTGGGGTATATGACACAATTATCAACGGTCAACCAAAAATTGTAAAAGACGAAGAAACAATTCGCCAAGTGGAAATTTTAGAAACAGGAATCCAAACAGTAAAAGCCAACTAGCACTAAACTCAGCTGCCGACCTTTTTAAAGAGCTAGGCATACAAGGGTATGGAAACTAATGCGCTCCTAAAGTTAAATCCAAGAATCTAACCTTAGGAGCGTAATTTAATCAGCAACGTATGCTTATTTTTTTTCCAAAAATCCGTACTGTTAAGCCATAAAAATCAGGATGCTGGAACAAAAGTATCCAGCCTTAAGAAGAGGTTGTTTCTGCTTTCGTCGTTTATTCAGTTTTTAGGTATTAGATAAAGATGGGTGTTTTGCCTGACACTCGCTAATGTCGGAACAGTACCCTTTCACTCGTTAAAAGTCTGAACAACTGAAAACAGCTGAAATTGTCGCTACTAAAGTGTAGTCAGGCGATCAATTCCTTACTACAGAAAACTTTATTGTTTTACAAAAGAAACGAAGAAGGGCTTATCACTGTCTACAGTAGTAATTGATCCTGAACCAAAACTTACTAGAATGGATCCGTAATTACTTGTTAATAAATATTTATAATCACGGTCTCCGGTTATTCTTCTAAATCCGAAGCGATCTGAGTGGCCTTTATCCCCCCGGTATAACCCCCCGTGTGTATAGCTGCTATCGTTAAACTAATGAACTTACAGCACAAGGCTTACTTCAAATACAGTTATTTAAAATTAAAACCATTAATTTTGTTTGTTACCTATTTCAGCGAAGTGCTTTCTTTAGTTCTACATCATTGACCTCACCCAATTTAAAAAACCTGCGCCCAAGGAACTTTATGCAAATTTTGCTAAGTTCGAGCGCAGAAAGATCTAAACACCAAAATTTATGTCATGGCTATTGCCCATTCTAGGGCTAAATTGAAATTCTAGTAATCCAAAGCTCAAGTATTAAGTCACTATATAGTCAGCTACATCTCATGAAGTATTGCTTTACCTTCAACCTGTACGCCTTTTTCTATCTAGTTTATTGACAAATGGTTAGTTATCTATCCTTTAAAACCTCATTTAACATAGAATCGGATATATCATAATTATACACATATTTATAGTAATTTTTTGTAGCCAGCCTTAATTTATTATCATCTACAGCTTTTTTATCTAATTTATTTGTAATATATAAAGGTAGGAGTGAACTTTCTCCGCCTGCTCCGCCCCAATTATGAATACCAACGGGAGTGGATATTATATTATTCTCGTGAAAAGCTTTTGTGTTGGCCAAAGCGTTATTTAAAATTTTCCCTTCCTTAATATCTTTTGCACTGCCAAAGCAAACAATAATAACATCAGGATTCCACTTTAATAACTGCTCTTCACTAACATCAATTTGTTGTGCTTTATCCGCAAAAAATGGCAGATCTGATGCAACATTTTTTAACCCAGCCATCTTTAAATAATAATCTCCGTAAGAACCTTTTCCACTTACCCTTAATACCTTATTATTAACCATATAAACATATAGTCCAGTTTTACCAGCAACATTTGAATGTTTTCTTACATCCTCCATTTGTTTTTTCGCTCTATTCCAAACGGTCTTAAACTTATGAGTTTCAGGAAGAGATAACTCCTTCTCATAGGTAGTTTCCCAATAATCTTGTTCTTTACTGGGATCAATAGCTCCCTCTCTATCACGATCTAAATTTATAATAGGAATATTAAATCTATCTAAATGATCATTTTGAACGGCCCCATAATAAAAAATCTTTTGAGGTTTTAACTTTAACAAAGATTCACTATTCACCGTATATTGTTTATCCATAAAATTATTATTAATACGATCAATATCAGGTTTTATTTTTTTCAATAGAGTATAATTTCCTAGTTCATTATTTGTATTTTTTGTAAACGTCCACGGTCCCGTACCAACTATTTTAGAATAAACATTGTTATTAGCCATACCTACACTAAATGGGCAATTCCCGGTGATGACAATTCGGGAGATTTTGCTGTCTTTACCGGAAGAAGAGCTCGTTATCTTTGAAGAACTGTGGTAATTCTGGTATCTTATTGCGCCGAAAACTATGAATAAAAGAAGAAGTAGAGTTGAAATTGTATATAGAATATTTTTGTTTTTCATTTACTAAATCAATCCTTTCATAACGTATAACCAACTATTTTTTAACAAATACACGAACAATTGAATATTTTTGTATATACAGTAGTCTGAATAAATCACTGAATTATATCTCCTTGAAAGACTATCTGGTAAGTAGCGATTGCTCATTTTTTAAAGGTACTAAATGAGTCAAAATATTAGGAGTTTTCGCTGGCCATAAAGTCTGTTATTTAATTGAAGCTTTATCTTTTCTTATTCAATGTTTGAACACTTATTTTTAATGAGGTTTTCTAATCGATATATCAATTAAGGTTTTATAATAACTGTTTCCTTGGTTCAATAATTTTAAAATGGTTATTATTACAAAAGAACCTCCATTTTCCTTAGAAATATCGTAGCCAATTCACAAATCGTAATGATTACTGTTAATGATTATTACATGGTGAATTGAAAATTTCAATAGTTGTTTGTTTTATTGATTCAAATAAGAATGAAAAAGAATAAAAAAAATTAAAATAACTTTAAGTTAATAGTTTGAATACACTATTAGTAAAGAGGCTTGGAACATTCCGACTATTTATTGTTAGGCAAATTTTTGATGCGTTAAACACTAAAATAAAACAGTCAAATCGAAAAACGATTATTTCTAACAGAGGATAGGTAGTTATGCTTTATGGAGAGTTTAGTTGACTATACGGAGTTCTTGCAGCGTTCCGTATTACTTGGCAGCATACCACAAATGAAAATACGAATGCTCCACTATGAGAATGTTTAGTCAAGGGTCAAGTCGTGACCGAAATACCTGGTTATATCATTGATTCATTTGCGTCTAAACTATACTTAAGATGGGAGATAAAAATACTTTATGAGGCCTTTTATGATAAGCTGCTGCTCTTAATTTGAGAACAATAACGGTGAGTGAATAATTTGCATTTTTTAAGCGTAAAAAAATACCTGTCTAAAAAGACAGCTAGTACAAGCATAATATTAATATCCAGTCCCGGACAACTTTTCATGAAGACAAAAAATGAAACTAATCTACGAGAGGATGAATAGTACGCCCCACTACGAAGAAAAATTTTAAATAAAATTTTTGAGTATCCGTTTGTGAACATATTGCTTCAATTGCTTTGCCAAAACCATTTAAGTTATCAGAATACATGATTAGGCGTATCCTTAACTTAACGTTTTTCAACTTATTTAACTCTAATATTGGAAACGCAGTTCCGCTAATCTAAGTATCTAAAAGATACTTGTATCCTTTAATTGTTAAAACCGGAACAAATATATCAGCTTTCGACTAAATTGTTTTCTGGTGTTGCACTTTCGAGTGAATGAAAGATAGAATTTAAAAATTTTCTTATATACGTATTTTATGATAAGTTTACAGAAAATGGTATGATTTAGATGAAGCTGAAGGTAGGTCAATAGGAATATTGTTGAAAGACTTGACAAAAAGAAGGGTGAATTCTATAGATTGAAATCAATGAATGTATAGAAATCATCAGTATTTAATTATATTACAATGAGAAATGGTGTTGTACCTGCAATTCTTTTAGATGAGTTATAGAAAATTTCTCTGTTCATTGTCCAAGACTCACTTAAGATGGTTTGAAACTACTATAATTTAAAGATTGAAACTATAAAAAATATTATGGAATAATGTAGATAGAGCTCAAGCTAAAAATATTTCTTGTAAATGCTTGGGAAGAAAATATACAAACTTCAATATAAAAGAAAACTAAAAAAATTTTTGAGAAAGACATTTAGAAAATAGTTCAATATTATTTGAAAGGTTCAGCAATATAAATTTATATGATGAAAAAAATTAATATATTTTATTGTTGGACTATAATCAAAGTGAAAGGAACGGTCGCTTCCTGTTATAAGATGGATTAAAGATGACAATATTTCAGAAATGATCTATAATACAGCTAATCAAAATAATAGGAAAAATTTTGGTTAGTTTATTCAGTTAAATCAAGAGAAGGATAATTGAGAAAACTGTATGATTACACGGTAATTGTGATTTCGGTATTCCACAAGGCGAGTACGGTGAACTGTGTCAGAGGTGATTATAGCCAACGTATTACTAAAGCATGTAAAAATGTTACGCTCCAGTGTGAATATTGCCACAAAAAGAATTTACGCTTCAATATGAGCATTATGTTTTTAAAGAAAGGGAAGCTTTTCAGTAATGGCTGGTCATTTAATAAAATGCTTTGGGAATTGAAATTGGTTGAGAGTCCACTTATGTTGGGAATAATATATATTCAGAGCAACTAAGTAATGAAATTTTTTTATTATAAGATTGGAGGAATTTTTTATGAATGAACAAAAGTGGAGTAGATTATTAAAAATTTTTTCTCTATTAATACCGACCTCTTATGCTTTCTTTGTTTCTATCGACAATGCAATATTTGCATGGAATGACAATTATCAGTTTGTTAAACACGTTATGTCTATGGATACTGTAAAAACTAGTGTAAATTGGAGAAGCATTAACACTCCAATATTATGGGAAATTTCTTATAACCTATTGATAATTTTTGAAATAGCTACATTTTTAACTGGAGTAATAGGACTAATTCAGCTTATTAAAAATTTTAATAAGGAAAAAAAAATATTTGAAAAATCTAAATTCTTTGGGTATATAACCTTTTTCTTGTCCATACTAGTCTGGTTTTTTGGGTTTATAGATATAGGTGGAGAATGGTTTAAGATGTTTTTATCCCCTTCATGGAATGGACAACCTATAGCTATGTGGCTATCTATTCTTTTTTGTGTTCTATTAAGTTTGTTTAATCAGGCAGAGCAATAGTGTTTCACTTATAAAAAACAAGACCAACTGCTAAATTCCAGTGTTTATAACTTGTACGTAGCTCATATATTAGAAAAAATATAAACCCTGGCTATTCATACAAACAATGTATTGATAAAATTCACATTTTTAGTAGAGCGTTAGTATGAAAAATGAATGGATGTTCTAGTATAGCTCGATCAACAACCACTTTTAGAATCTCTGATGATAAAAAAGAACTAGTATTAAAATATGCAAAAGCTCAGTATCTTATATTGACAGAACTTTACAGGAATGTCGAACTTGATAAAATTGCTGTATACAAATAACGAAATCCAAAGAAAGTTTCTAAAGAGAAAAAAGCAAATAGTATTCCTCAGAAAAAACGAAAAAGTTATTCAGTGAAATAAAGTTGATTGCATACTACAAACAATCAGCTGAAAAAATGATAGAAACTAAGCTAAAATTATTATTGCGTGAATGTGGATTAGAAAATTTAGAAGGAACTGCTAATCCGGGACATCATGAAAAGGATTAACCAGGATGGAAGCACTGGGTGGCACTATAGAATTGGAAACTACTGGATATTGGCTAATATTTAGGCTTGAAAAATCGTAATACTAGAAATATAAATCACAAAAATATATATTTTTGTGATTTATTCGAAAGTTATTTTAGCTTAGGCAGATAGTTCGTCGTCAATAACTTGTCTACGATCCTTCGTTACTAGAACAAGATGACAGTGGAGAAGAAACGCTGAATGATTGTTTGATCAGTTCATTTCTCATATAGACTGTTTCTAACGTACGAAAAAAATAAAAAGTCAATATGCTCTCACTTATCGGTTTTCGTGATATCAAGGCCACCCTTACGTTGAACGGACTTCATCATCCACTTATAGAGGGTGGTATATGTTTGTATAACTTAAATAGTTCTCATAAAGGATGTAACCGCTATCTTTCTATGTAATAGTTGTTCTATAGATTAACAATATAAATTTGAGGATGCCTAACATGTTCTGTAAGTTTGTTGAAGACGAATAAATATGGATATGAGGTGATAGAATGCTGTAATTAGAGGTATATTCGTGCAGACGTTGTTAATCATCTGAGGTTAAAAGTAAAAAATTAAGGAGGATCACTATGAAAAAAGTATTAGTAACAGGATGTTTAGGACAAATCGGTTCAGAGTTGGTCGTACGGTTGCGTCAAGAATTAGGTAGCGAAAATGTTATTGCAACTGATATACGTATGCCTGAAGTCAGAGAAAAAAATGATATATTTGAGATCCTCGACGTTATGGATCACAAGAAAATACGTAAGATAGCAGATCGATATCAAGTAGACACCTTAATCCATCTGGCCGCTGTTTTGTCAGCAGTGGCGGAAGCAAAACCTCAGATGGCGTGGAACCTGAATATGACTGGACTTGTCAATGCACTAGAAGTTGCTAGAGAATTCGGACTAAAATTTTTTACGCCCAGTTCAATTGGTGCGTTTGGTCCGAATACGCCAAAAGACTATACTCCGCAAGATACTCTTCAACGCCCTACGACTATGTACGGAATAACTAAAGTAGCAGGTGAATTGCTGTGTGATTATTACTATACGAAGTATGGTGTAGATACACGTGGAGTCCGTTTTCCCGGGCTGATTTCTTACAAAACTTTACCGGGAGGTGGTACCACAGATTATGCGGTCGATATTTATTATTCAGCGATCAAAGAAAGAAGGTATACCAGCTTTATTGCTCAAGGAACAGCAATGGATATGATGTATATGCCGGACGCAATAGATGCTATCATAAAACTGATGAACGCTGATCCTAACCGACTGGTTCATCGCAACGCCTTCAATATATCAGCGATGTCTTTTGAACCTGAAGAGATCAAAGCTTCTATTCAAAAAATCATGCCGGACTTCCAAATGGATTATGATGTTGATCCGGTGCGTCAATCAATTGCGGAATCTTGGCCAAACTCGTTAGACACTTCTTGTGCACAGAAAGAATGGGATTTTTCACCTAAGTACAACCTAGATACGATGACAAAAGATATGTTGGAAAAAATTCAAGAAAAACTGACAGATAAAGCATAAGCACCAAAAGCCACTGTGTGTTTCAATAGTGCGCGAAAGAAAGCATGTAATGAAAGAAAATAAAACGACGCCGATTAAGATAAAAAATGAATGATGTTTTTTCATTCATTGTCAACTGTAATAGGTAAGGTGATCAGTGCTAGTGAGTTTTTTAGTAGTAAGTGTTGCTGAAGTGAAAGGTTCGATTTGCTTGCAAGCGAGATGACTAAATGGAGCAAACGAGTTTCTGGAATTCTGACTGCTTTTACGGATGGGACTAGGCAGTAATTTACTTCCCAACCATGTAGCGATCTTACCTATTATTTTTGGAAAGCAATTTGTCAATCTAATTAATTATTCCAATCAATACTGATTTCAGTAGCTATTATACCTGCTATGTCGATCATGTTAATTAGCTTATTAAAATCTAAGGCGGAGAGTTTTCTAGCCAATATGCTGGTATATAACTCAGCCTTACGTTTTGGTTGCCGCAACTCAAATAAAAAAGCCATTCAACAGTTAACTTTTTGTAGTGCACTCCCCATGTTAGCGTTTTTTGTCTAACTTTGGGGGCGCATTTAAATTGGAAAGATATAAATATTCTTTCACGAAGCAAGTAGTAAACGCTTACCAAAGGGATGACAGCGGAAATCCGACGCTAGCGAAACACTTTGATATCGCATCGACCTTCACTATATAAAAGTGGGTTAAAACAGTAGAAATTTTTGGATTTAAAGGCCTTCAACGAAGAACCAATTCCAAATATATCTTGTCCAAATTTAAGCTGGATGTCATACACTAGTGTTAAACAAGAAGTACCTCTTATTTGACTGTCACACTGAAATGCGGACTGCCGAATGATGCCTTAGTTCAGACTTGACGCCGGAAGTTTCTACAAGCAGGTATATAGGGATTTTTGCCAAAACCACAGGGAAAATCTGCTGTGCCAAAGAAAAAACAACTGATTGAGGCAAAAAAAGGATAAACCTAGTACTACTAAAAATAAATTTTGAAAAAGGATAATATTACCATTAGAAATATCCCAACTTGCTCCTACAGCTGGGATATATTTTTTTATAAAAAAATATATTACTATATAAAGTATTTTGTATATTTGTATATTTACTGATCTCATGTTCACTTAAATTCTTACGTAATCAACGTAAGAAGTATTTGCAGTCGCTGTCTTAGTATCAACATATTTGTTGTCAACTTTTCTATATCTTTTGTAGGTTACTGTAATAGCACAACTCTGTCTATATTTTTTAAACGTTCCACTTGCAGAATATTCGTTTTTTAAATTCACAACAACTGGACCAGCAGTGATTTTTACGCTGATTGTTGATTTTCTTTTTGTAGTATACGTATCTAAATATGTTCTGTGACCATTTTTTATTTTATAATTCTGTGTTTTTGCCCATGTTCTAGGTTGAATACCAGTTTTATTATCAATAATATAATAGAATTCATCATCATCGGACAGTGGACTAGCTACTGTTTTAATAATTGTTTCTAGTTCAGAGGATTCAGAGATAACTTCATTATTAAAAGAAAAAAACAAAAAACAAAAAACCAATAAAAATAATAAATATTTTTTTCATAAAGGAACTTCCTTTTATTCTTCTGCTTTTTTTTGTATCAATTTAGTTTATTTTTGTCAAATTTTTCATGGGGTAAAGACATGTAGAGATGGTATAAGCCTGCGACATAAGTAAGATAAGAAGTCGTCCATGTTCTAGGTGGGACTTACAACTATCAAGTATAAATAGGTTTGCTAAAGTAAAACAGAAAAGTATACTTTGCAATCTATTTGAGACTTACTCAACTCTACCCACCTTCTTGTTTAATAGTGGCGCTCTCGCTATTTTTATTAGCTCTCAGCTTCCCCATGTAACTATCTTGCTTAAACTTTCTTAAAAGTTTTCTTTATTAGTCAGTCCAACAAAAAAATTAATGTACCGCAAATTTCTAAAAAGGTATAAACGGTGATTTGTAAAAAGCTTTATTGCAAATAGTCATTGTAGAATGTATAACACAAAATAGTAGTAGTTGCGTAGAAATGAAATATTACATATAATATATTTTAAATAAAATATTTGTTATTTTTTTAATGAAATATTATATTTGTTTAAAATTCAGAACAACAAACAATTTTTTGGCAGGACACCTTCAATTTGGCATAATTAGTTTTTTGTTGGTTGATGCTATCAAAATACAAACAAATCCAGATACAATGAAACTAGCTATAAAACTCCCACCGTTAATTATTAATGAGTACATCCATATATTCATCCCTTTTGGTGCAAAGCTACCCCAAAAGATTACGCCTGCAATAAAATGAAAAGAGTATTTCGAAAATGTTCCTATAAAAATTCCCAATAAAACATAGTAATTTGCCTTTCTATGTTCTTTGTTGTTTAGTGTTCTATTTAATTGTTTTTTTACTACACCGGCCAGCCCAACTACTAAAAAGGCGATTGTGTATTCCAAAAGACCTTGCCATACATTCAAAAAACCTCCGGAACTTAGACCACGTAAAAACAAATCTAAGATTCCCCAAATTAAAGCCGCTGACATACCTGGTTTTGTACCCCGTCTAAAACTGTAAATAGATATAGGGATTATACCAAGTGAGACCTGAATGGAAGAAGGCCCAATTGAAGTGGGGATATACTCAAGAGCCATTGCAACAGCGGCCATAATTGCCCCTTCGATGTATATAACTAAATGTTTATTACTAATAAAGATCTCCTCCTCTGTCATACTAAGCTAACAAAGAAGAAGATCATTGATCAATTATAACAATTCCTACGTTCGTATTACCGAAACAGGTACGAAGGGTTTAGAGTAACCTCAATCTCAGACTAAATGGTCTCCCCTTTGTTAGTAAGCGTTATTTAATTATTTGAAACTTATTATATTACAAATAGTATCTCTTTCTATCAAACATACCTTTCAAGAAATCGTGCTGTTGCCGGTCTTGCTTACTGGGAGCTGTAGTGTAATTTTCTCGTTGGTCATTTTGTTTCTCTGATCGACGAAGTATTATTTAATCGGTTTTATTAACTGTAAATGTGCCAACCAAGCATATATTTTTTGCTTAATTTCTATTCCTAAATCGATAAGAAAAAGAGATTTGAACATCTTCATTTCGAAAACTGCGTTTTGTTAATTGATACTTAGAATGCTTGCAATCCTTTCCTCTGGTTTTTTCCATGAAAAAAATGCTTCATAGAATTTCCAACTCTCTTTTTTTAAAAAAGTTTTAAAACTCTCACATCTATTCAGAAATATTGCAAATTTAAATTATGTTTTAATTATGTCATATACAAACAAAAAAAGTCAAAGTCTTTCAAAAAATCTTATATTCGTGATTGGTCTTACTTTTGTAAATAGTTCTTTTAATAATAAGGGTATGGCACTCTTATAGCTTTAAGGAAGCTAACTCACTTGCTTTGAGTGAATTTTAAATTTTTTCAATTTATAGCACCCTTTATATCTCCTAAACATGCTCATCCATAACAGAATTGAAAAAAATGATTAAAATCGGTGACTATCTTTTTTCTACGTCCTTATTTATGTGATATTATTAGTATAGTAAATAATGAAAGGTGGAAATAAAATGAAAAAAATTTATGCTACAATCTTGTCTATCTTGGTTTTAGGAATCTGCTTTGGCGGGAAATCTGAAGTGAATGCATCTGAACGAAATACTTTAGAATCCGGTTATTATACTATCCATCCAGTAAATAATCCTTCTTTACAAGTGGGCACTACTGACTTTACCTTAATCAATCCTGACTCAGAGTACCAAAAGTTTGAATTTTCTTATCTTTCAACTAAAAATGCCTATTATATAGGTCCTCAATTTGCTGGTATGCAAACAGCTGCTTGGAACGGAGTGGAGGGAGTAGGAAATCTCATATGGGATCATCCCGATTTTGTCTGGGATGTGCCTACTCCTAGTAAATTATGGATAATTGAAAAAACTGACAATGGCCAATTTATTATTCATAATAAAAAAGATGAAAGTATGGTATGGGATGTCAATAATTATTATGCGAACTTAGGTACTAAAATAAAATTAGAAAAGCTTCATGATACTTCTGATGTTTTAAGAGATGCACAAACGTTTATTTTGACGAAACATTAATTATATTTATACATCATGGGCTAGCTCCCATTTTCCTATATAACTTTGATAGAAATCATAATTGACATTAAAAACTTCATGATTCATTTTTCTATCGAATAAAAAGCCTATTCTTGGTGAATAGGCTTTTTTTATAAGAAATGAAGCAACTAATGCATATGAAACTTCTATAATTGTTAAGGGTGGTAAATTAATATAGTAGCATTAAATTGACGTGCGTCATGTTTTCTATCAACTATGCAATTAAATCTTTGTCTAAAGTAATTGATTCCAGTAATTGCTTACCATCAGAATTAGTTCCTGGGATACCTGGAGCTTCGAAAACTTCAATTTTTTGTCCAGCCTTACCAGCAAATTTCCGTCGTATCTGTTCTGTTCCATCGGGGAGACTAGCACGATAAGAATAGTAGCTTTTTCCTTGATACGTTTCAAAGTAATATTGACCATCTACATATACCATCAAACGTTTAGGCGATTGAAATTCATCGGAACTCACATTTAGATAAACATAAGGGGTATGATTTTCCAAACCAGTAGCTAACATTTTCTTTTGGTTAGTAGTAGTAAAACGGCCTAGGTAATCAACATTGCAGTCAAAAGTACTTGTAGGTATAAAATCAAAGGAACCTTTGTTTCCCCATTGCCAAGCAGCTGTATCCGTGTGTAGCAAGTGATTACCGCTAGGGCTGGCTGGCCATTCTGCTACCCAGCAATTTTCTTTTCCTAAAACACCGTATTCCATCCAATTATTATTGAACCAACTGGCACTGGAATAATGAACAATATTTTTGAATCCGCGTTTTTCCAATTGATCTCTAAAGTAGACAGACACCTTTGTAGCATCTGCATTTATCAAAGGACTTGCTTCTGCATCATTAACCATGACACTATTTTTCGATAAACCCAATTCTTCCGCATAGTCAGCGTAGTAATTTGCTTGATCAATGGCCTCTTGCTGATTTTCAAACCATGAAAAGTGATAGGTAGAAACAACCAAGCCAGCTGCTTTAGCATTAGCTACTTGGCTAGGCGCTAAAGGATTACGATATACGCTGCCTTCAGTTAATTTTACAACAACTCCTTTAACGCCAGCTGCTTTCATCTTTTTATACTGTTCAACTGATATTTCACCATTATTGGAAGATACATCTATAAAATCAATTCGTGGCGGTAAATCATTTAGACTACGTTTACTTCTTGTCAATGGTCTATTCAATGGATCATTTTTAACAAAGCTTCCTAACTCATGGTTACCAACTACGACATTTTTTGCTTCAACAGGAACACTTGTTACAATCCCTCCTAAAACTAGTCCTACTACTAGCATTGCTAATTTCACTGAAAATTTCATATAACCACTCCTTACTATTTATGATATGACAAAAGTTTGTCACATTAAGAGCATACACTAGTAATAAAAAATAATAAATGTTTTTTATTATCTTATAATATAGTTCTGTTACAAAGATTTAAAATAGAGGATCTAGGTTCCATTCCGTCCATAGCTTAAGCTGGGATTCTCAATAAGCTATCAATTTTCGTTTAGACAGAGAAGCAGAAGAACATTCCTTCTTTTTGGTTGTTCTTGTAGATTCCTCAATTTCAACTGGCTTCTATGACGCCTTTAATCATGGAGGAGGCAATAAGAAAACGTCGATAAAATTTATTTCACCACTTGGTCGGACGATGGTTTTGTTCAATCCAATTATTGAGCTATTGCCTGTTAGAAGTTCTGCTTTTATAAAAAAGCCTATTATTTTGCAGTTTCTTGAGGATATTTCGAATTGACAGCGTCTTATCAGTAACAAGAACCTTTGACTCACTAAACTGTTTCTAACATCGTTTTAAAAAGGCATATGCTGCTTGCGGATCTCTTTTATTGCGTAACTAAATATCTAATGTTAATCCCTCCGCGTCAATGGCGCAATATAGTTAGTGCCACGTTCCTTTGATTTTGAAGATATTTCGTCCCATTTCCACGAACAAAAGGACTGTGTATTCTTCTTTTTCCATAGTTGATAGAGAATCTTACCGTATTCTTGAATCCAGCGATACATCGGATCTCACGATCATACAAGATTTTTTATACTTCACGATAGCTGAGGTTTTAGTGCGAAGATAGTAGCCTATGGCGACAATAATCATATCTTTTTGAAATTGTTTGCTCTTAAAGTGAGCCATCTTCATTTCTCCAAGCTACCATTATTTCTATTTTACCCTAAACGGTCTTGTTAAAAAGTTTCAACAAAATCCTAATATCGATAGTTTTCTAGTTCTTGCTAAGTGACATCACTGTTTTGTACAATCAAACTTATTTTTTTCTTTGGTCATGATGAGTTAGTCAAGAAAAGTTGACACAGAAAAAATAGACTTCTCGGGGTCAACTTTTTCGACTCGAAATGACCAAAAGACTCTTTATTAAAAAATTGAATGGCTTTGATAATGTATAAGAAAAAGTTCAGCTAAAAACATCACTTTAAAACAATTGCGGCATTCTATTTTCCGGAAAAATATTAAAGCTGGACTGTATGATTTGTTTGCTTCCTTATTAGGGAGCTTTTTTTGTTAGAAAAGTTAAAAAGGAAAACCAGCCATAATGATTAGAAAAATTAAGTAAGAAAAAATTCCTATAATAATTAAAGAAAGTAAAATCATAGATCCATGTAAAAAATAGGATGTTTTAAAATTTTTTATAGATGAAATGATTAGAAAAAAGCAAAAAATAATGAGTAGTATAGGAAAGATTAGAACAGGTCCTACCGATTTGAAGATTTCAAGAAAGATTTTAATTTTATCCATCTCCTTTTTCATATCTGCATGTGACTAATTATATCTCAAGTATACCTTAATCAACATTCCTTTCTAAAATAATGTTTAATTAATAGTATAGCAAAAAAGCTGTTTACTTTATTAGCATACATGCAAGATCTCAAGAAAGATTTTAAGGTACGTAAGACTTTACGATTTTATCAAATAATGATATAAGTATTATTGAAAGCGGTTTTATGCCAATGGCCACAACAGATTAAAGAAATCTTTTAAATTATTATTAGAAGGAGAGGAAATATTATGGGTGTTTAAAAAAAAGAGAAGAGATAGTTTTTAAGAACTGAAGACAATGAACAGGAGAAGTTGCGCACCATTGGATATGTATAAAACCAGCGATTCTTATTGCATCGTTTCGATCGATCTTATCCTCAACGAACATGCGGCAGAACTGTTTAATCTAAAAGGGATTCCCAATCGTTACAAGTGCATTGAGTTTCTTCAGCTCCTCATCTTCATGAAAAAACATTGAAGGGTGGAAGCTGAACATGGACGTTAATTCCATACCAATCCTATTTTAATTAAAGTGATAGTTCTAATTAAACTCAAGAATCATTTCTTGTGTCAATGTAGCACCTTCAATGTCATTAGCAACAGAGAGTTCAGACAAGATAGAAAATTGCTCGTCGTCTGTAAGAAAACAAATATCTAATTTTTCAAAGCTAACGTCAATAATGACAAATAATTTCATGAAGTAAGGGTCTCCTTTCATGGAAAATTTTGGGAAATGCTTTGATATTGGGAATTTCCCAGAAACTCACTATGTAGCTACAACCTTTATTAATGCATCTCGGAAATAATTTAAATATAAAATTAATTATCCATTACAACTATTATTTGAAAGACTATCCCATTATAAAAGCAGTTAATGAGTTGGTAGTGAACACAGTGGTTCGGGTAACAGACTGTTCGTCGTAGACGTAACTACAGGAGAAAGTAGCAAATTCCCGTTGGATCCTTTCTATACATCCACTGTACTCTGAAAAATCACATAATATTGAAACAAATTCTGTTAGAAATATGTCATTCAATAAATTTTGAGGTTCAAAAAGTTCTTAATTAAAAAGTAATAGACAAAAACTATTTTAAGAGGAGGATTTTATGATGAAAAAATTAGTCTTATATTTAATCTTTTTAGGGTATCTAGGGTTATTCGGATTTTCTAACAAAGTTACAGCAATTAGTATTCAAAATGTGCATTGTCTAGAAGATTCAATTTCTGCTTCGATTAATACGTATAGTACAGGAGGAAGTGAATATTATACAATTCCTTTTGGACAAACAGAAAGTTGGTCTAGATCAGATGACAGAGGATTTATAATAGCTTTCTTAGATCAAGGAACTTTGTCTACTTATTACAGTAGACCTGAAACGAATTTTTTATATTATGATGGCTTTGTATATAAGACGATTAGTAAACCACCACATAAACCACTTGTACCTTTAAAAACTACAACGGATATTAATCCTGGGGGAACCGGTAGAATAAATATGAATAATCATAGCCATTATCTTATGGTAGGAATTAGTACTTGGAATGGAGGGAGTTCAGGTTACTTTGATCTTTACTCTGGAGGAACTCAAAGTTGGTCAAGAAATTTAGATCCTCGAGGATATTTGGTGTATCTCAATGATCGTGGGACTATGCATATATACTATTTACCTCAGAGTAATGTAACAATAACAGTGGACACGCCAAGTAGAGTATATATTAATAATGATCCAAGTCAGGAACTCAAACTTGTTTATGCTTCCTAACAACATAGTTAATAACTTCAAAGGGTTCTATAGTAAAGCTTAAAAATGAATAATAGGTGATCTATTTAGAAGATTTCTTAAGCTGGAATCCCTAGTAAATCCTTGACCTTGATTTCAGTGCAAACCGAAAAACCGAAGAGATTTCCCTCTTTTCGGTTTTTCTTGTATATTCCTCGAATCGTTTCTATGCCTTTAATCGTGGTTGAAGCGGTACGTAGGCTTTGATAGAGTCTACTGCGACGTTTCATCGGACGATGATCTTGCTCATCAAATTGTCCAAATACTTCAAGGTCCAATGTTCTGTCTTCTTATAGAAATCAGCTTTTTGTAATTTTTTAAACGCGCTACGGATAGAAGGCGCTTTATCCGTCACGAAAAACTTTGCTTCTATAAACTGTTTCTGACATCGTTTTAGAAAGGCATATGCTGCTTGCGGATCTCTTTTATTGCGTAACCAAATATCTAATGTTAATCCCTCCGCATCAATGGCGCAATATAGTTAGTGCCACGTTCCTTTGATTTTGAAGATATTTCGTCCCATTTCCACGAACAAAAGGACTGTGTATTCTTCTTTTTCCATAGTTGATGGAGAATCTTACCGTATTCTTGTACCCAACGGTAAATGGTTGTGTGACAGACAGGAATGCCACGATCATAAAGAATCTCTTGGACTTCTCGATAGCTGAGATTGTATCAAAGATAGTAGCCTACGGCGACAATAATCACATCTTTTTAAAATTGTTTGCTCTTAAAGTGAGCCATCTTCATTCCTCCAGGCTGTCATTTTTATCTAGTTTACCCTAAAATGGACTTATTAAAAATCTTTGCAACAGAACCTTCCTTATCGTTCTACTGTCTACCGCTATTTTGGATCCTGGAATAATTTTCTTAAAGAAGCGAATCTTTCTCCTGCTAGAAAACATTTCAAGGGTTATAAAAAAGACTTGACCGGAAAGACATACGGTCGCTTAACAGTACTCTATCCTACAAATAAAAAGTCTGGAGATAATCTTTACTGGCACTGTAAATGCAGCTGTGGTAAAGAAACCGATGTCTTGCGAAATAATTTAGTCCAAGGGACAACTAGATCATGTGGTTGTTTGAATCAAGAACAGTACATAAGAAACTTTCGGGAAACTTGGGAAGAAAGAAGAAAAACAGGAACGTCTATGATCAATCAAAGAGAACAGCTATCTAAGAATAATCGTACAGGGGTAAAGGGGGTTAGCCCGTATTATAGTAAGGGAGTTTTTTTAGGGTATAGGGCGTATATAACTTATAAAAGAAAGCAGTATTATGGAGGTATCTTTCCAACGATTAAAGAAGCGGCAGCAGCTCGAAAAAAACTAGAAAACAAGTATTTTAATACTGAAAGCAAAGATGATTAAAAAAGGTCTTTCTTTTGGAGTGAAAACCATTCGTACAGAACGTAATAAAAAACTAATCAACATGGGTTTGAATATGTTACACTAGTTTTTGTAGAAAAGTTATGACGGTGGCGACTTCTGAAAGGTGGTGGTGCTTATGAGAATGAGTACTGAAATCTATGAAAGGAGTAAGCCTTTTGTCCGCATTAGAAACAATGCAGTTGATTCTAAGCTTTGGTATGTTTACTATTGCTTTGATTAAACTGATTGTGGACTTGCTAAAAAACGACAAAAAAAATAACCGTCATATCTTTGGCCAGATAACGGTTATTTTTAACCTATAAAAATCTGCTACCGTCTTAAACGGTTCTACATTAGAGAGGTATGTTGACGCATATTTCTCTTTTCTATTCTATTATACTCTATATTGGTAATAAAGTACAATAAGATGAAGCCGCTGTCTTTAACGGCTCTACAGTGGGGAGATATGTTCATGCATGTCTCTCTTTTCTTTTATAGTATACCATTGTTTTTACAATTTTCCAGAAATAGATTATTAAAGCTTAGGTTTATACTCCAAATTTACTATGGATTCTTTCATATGTGTAGGATCACATAAGAGGTATGCGCTCGCATATCTTTTTTTTATGTAATAAGCTATGCATTGTTGTATATCATATTGAGATATAGTTTTTTTCAGTTAATTAAGAAATGCTGGTCGAAAAAGGCTATACACCTTATTTTTCTTTATGTATAATTTTATTATAAGTATCAGTTAATAAATAGATAATTTCTAAATGGATAAATCATAAAGAAAATTAGTAAATAAATTAGACATATAAAGAGAGGGAGAAAGCATTGAATAAAACACAACTAATCAAAATAAAAAGGTTAATAATAAACGAAGCAAACTACAAAGAAATGGAGGAAATAATATACGTAATGAGAGAGAGGAAAAAAATATTAGACTTAAAAAAAGAAGCTATCAAAAGGGAAAAAATATGCAAAAAAATAAAAGACAAGTAGTAACATGGGCTCTTGTCATTGTTTTATAGATAAAAACTCAAAAAATCTTACTATAACTAGCTAAAAAGTGATAAATAAGCTGCTAAAAAAACTATACACCGTATCCTTTTTTGGCTATAATTTAAATGTAAGAGACAGTCAATAAGGGGGTTATTATATTGAATGGGAAAATTCAATCCAACGAAACAATTGCCGGCAGAATCTCAGAACAAATGAGTCAAGCAGCTACGCACTTAGTCTCAGGTCAAGCGCCGACTACATTGGCTGAGAAAACCACAGTTACCGGAAATGTTGCAGCCAAGGTAAGTTTCACGAGTCTAATCAGTGCAAGTACGCGCTTATCCAACGCCTTAGCCCAAGATGGCAATCACATACATAGCGTAGCCAAAGACTTTGCTAAAATTGATCAACAAATTCAACAGGAAATGAACGCTTTGAATCCATTTGTGGGGAAATTCTAATGGATAAATTAGAAAAGATAAACGTAGAAATAAGGCAAATACAAACTCGTCAAGAGGACCTGATTGCCGAAAAAAGAAGCATAGCTGAAGGACAAGACCAGCTGACGAATCTTAGGCATAGAGAGCAACAGTTTTATCAAGAGTTACTTTCAACCAATGATGAGAGCGCTTCAGTTATTCAAACGTATGAAGATGAGGCAAGTATTCTTGATCAAAAAGCCCAAACGCTTTTAGCTGATAAAGCGGAAGCGTTAAAAAAAGAGCAGCGAAAGCTGAATGAACAAGAAGAAGTCCTATATGCCAAGCGCAAACGGTTAATAATGGAGGAGCAAGCCCATGAGTCTTGATTTTTATGTTGGAGAAGTCCAGGCACAAACCAGTGCAGCGACGAAGTTGGCCGCAGAATATAGTCAGTTCTCCGGACAATTAAAAGATAGCGTCAATGCGTTTTTTACTGCTCCTTTAACCGGAAAAGCCTATGATTCGGCGAAGAGGCTTGGAGAGAAGCGTTCAGCTACGAGAAATAAGAGGAAATTCACGAAAATTGCTTTACAAATTTTTGTGAATTTCCTCTTATTTCCGAAGGAGTTGCTTCTGCTCCCGCCGTTTTTTCATTTTTAGAGTATTTACTACTTTTTGCATTCGTCTATCCGCCCTTGGCCAATGCCTTTATTCTTACGTGTGAGGCGTTTATCGAAGCCCATAAGAAACTACCGGACGAATTTAAAGCCCAAGTGGCTTCTATTGATGTTATTGAAGACCAACTAAAAGCGCAAATCAGTACCGGCCAAGAGCTGGTTCAAAGGATTGCCGACCTAATGGAACAGCAGAAAACAGAGAATTTAGGCTTAGAAAAACGCTATCTCAATGCCTGTGACACCGTGCAACGACTCCAGGAAAAGTTAGCCAACTTGTATGCCTTTAATGCCTATTCAGCAGGTATTTTTTCAGAGTACGAAGCAAACTTAGCTCTTTTAACAGCTGGCTTAGCCGAAGTAGAAAAAAACACCGCTTGGAACTCGAACAGTGGCGCTTTTGAACTGAGTAAGATCAATCTTAATTGGATTCAGCCAATCAACACAGCCTGGGAGAAACGGCAGAAAAAGATTGATGAAAAAGTAGCCAAAAACAAACTAGAGAACCAGGAAGTTACTTTTAAATTTGATGCATTTGGCAATGTTATTGGCGTCTATATTGACGGTGAGTTTGACAGTAAAGCAACTCTGGCTGTGACTGAAGCGATTGCTACAAATAATTGGGAAATTATCAAACAATTAGGCGTGGGGATTGCCGATAGTATCTATCAAAATTTCGGATTAGAAGCTATAATGGGAGAACGGACACTTGATCTTGAAGCAGTGGGGACAGTCCCTTACAATGTAGGAAATTTAGCCGGAAACCTAGCGTCACTGGTAGGTGCAGGGGCTGAATTTATTGGTGGCGGCATGTGGGCGCTAGGCAGTGGCTTTGCTTCAGCTATTACTGCGCCAATTTCAGGTGGTGCAAGTTTAGCTCTAGAGCCAGCAGCTGTACCTGTAACAGCTGGGATATGGACCCATGCCGGTAGCGTTGTAGTCAATGCCTTTACAAATCGTCCGTCAAGAAAACCATTTAATGAACAAGAAGCACGAGAAGCCGGAAAAAAGTACAAAATGAGTGATGAATATTTTGAAAAACATATAGTCAAGAATCATGGAAGTAAGTCCACAAAAACGGGAAAATCTAAATTTAGTGAAGGTTTTGATATTAAAAAGGGAATAAAAGAAACTTTGATAGACCAAAAATCAACTGTAACAAAAAATACGAATAATCGTCCTGGCTATATATTTACAAAAGATTATGGCTATCCAATCGGAGTAAATGAATTTGGCCAATCAGTAACTAAATTGAAAGTAGTTATTGGTGAAAATGGTGTAGTAATCACAGCATTTCCAATATATTAGGAGGTACAATTTTATGTCTATGGGTTTATATTTAGGGAGATCTAAAAAGAAGGTAGATTATGATGGTGACTTTGCTAGTTTTCCGCAAGATATTAATGAATACGTTTTTGATAATCAACACTTACTACCTTTTGATGTAAGTCCTTTACTTCAAATTGATCCTTTTAGTGACACATTCTTAACTACAGAACAAGTGAAAAAACTTAAAGTGACTACAGAACATATATTACACTCTCCCGTGCTAAGATTTGATGAGTTAAATTACAATAGTTTAAAAAAAGTTCTAATTTTATTGAATAAGGCAATCGAAAAAGGGTTAGGCGTTTTAGTTGAGGGAGATTGAGTTGTTTAAATAAAGGAAAAAGAGAGGGGCTAGAATGTGGCGAAAAAAATTTTAATAAGTTTAGCTAATAGAAATTTATTGATCTTTAGTGATGTCTTACAAAGCATTGAACCTGATCTGTATTGTTTTTTAGAAAGAAACGAAAGAGTCTATCCAAATATGATTGAAGACCCGTTGTTGATAGATAAAATACAAAATTGAAAGTCATTATTGATGAAAGTGGAAGAGTAATTTCTGCTTATCCGATAAAATAGGAGGGGGAACAATGGCCATAGATTTTTATTTTGGCAATACAATAGAAGAAGCGGATTATGAAGGATTGCATGGCGCTTTAACTGAAGAAGTAGGAGAATTAGTTTATCAAAATAAGGACTCACTCAATTTTGATGTAAAACTTATTATTGACTTGGATCCTTACGGAGATACTCTTTTGGATATAGACAAATGTAAAAATTTATATGACAGTATTTCTAATGTTTTAAACAGTGGATTAGTTGAAGAAATGAGTACGGAAGATTTTGAAGGATTAGAAAAATTGCAAACCTTATTAAAAATAGCGATTAAAACAGATAGAAAAGTTATAGGAATCGGTGATTAAATTTACCACTACACTTTTCAACCAATGATGAGAGCGCTTCAGTTATTCAAACGTATGAAGATGAGGCAAGTATTCTTGATCAAAAAGCCCAAACGCTTTTAGCTGATAAAGCAGAAGCGTTAAAAAAAGAGCAGCGAAAGCTGATAGAACAAGAAGAAGTCCTATATGCCAAGCGCAAACGGTTAATAATGGAGGAGCAGGCCCATGAGTCTTGATTTTTATGTTGGAGAAGTCCAGGCACAAACCAGTGCAGCGACGAAATTGGCCGAAGAATATAGTCAGTTCTCCGGACAATTAAAAGATAGCGTCAATGCGTTTTTTACTGCTCCTTAACACCTCGCTAATTTTTTGAATCTACCATTATCCTCAAACCGCTAGAACTACCACCAATAAATATTATTTCATTTAAATTATATTTATGCTAATGATTATGCTTTTCTTTAGTATTCTAATTACATGTAGACTTACTATATCAACATGCAAAATAATTAAATTTACACTATTCATATTTAGAATCTCAACATTCGGATTCAAATATGCGTAACTTAATTTTATCAATACTAATTAAATACGTACTAACATTAATACATAAGAGCCAAAGAAACCTCTCTGGCTCTTTATTATACTACAAGTTTATTTCATTCCATTTCTCTCTTTCGCAAAGAAAATACCATTCCTCTATTTTAGGTGCCTTCGCTTTCAAGCTATCTATATTTAATATTTTTAGTTTACCTCTTTTTATAATTATTACTCCCTCTTTTTTTAAATCCGATAACAATCTAGACACGGATGATACATGTGCTATACCACAGGAATTCCCCAATTCCTGTAAATTAGTTGCGAGTTCTATTACTATCTCATTATGAACGGTTTTCTTTCCAAATAAATATACCCAAGACAGTAGTTGCCCACTTATTGCACCACATTTACCATTTAAAGAAAAATCACATATTTTTGACCATAAAAACGTTAATTGCTTCTGTAAACAATTTATAACATACATCATCACACTTTTAGACTTAGACATAAAAGTATTCAGTTGGTCTGCAGTCAAAAAATATAATTTAACTGTATCAGATACAACTTCAAGATTGTATTTACACATCACTTTGTCGTTAAATATCGATGTCGAAAGGACCAACACTTCACCTTTAATATGATGCAAATTAAAAATAGTTCCCTCCGCACTATCACTTGTCATTTTTAATATACCAGCTTCAAGAAAAAGACTTGAATAATTGTTTTTCCAGTAACTTACAATTATATCCCCTTTTTTATAAATTTTTGAACACAAGCCATTTAATTGGATTTGTTCCAAAAATATGTCTCTTTCCATTGCTCTCCACCTTCCATACTTTTACTGATTAACAATATCATTATAATACGGTGACAACGTTGTTCCCCATATTGAAATATTTCGTTGCCTTACATTGGGCAAGTTCTTTTGGTCATACACCACATGCCACCAATCCCAAGCTAACCCTGTACATTCTTTGATTTTTATGTTGATATTTCTGGCATTAGCTTGAATTGGTATTTGCGTAGAAAATCCAGCCGTTTTATCCATATCATTTTCTTGCCAGCTAACGTGATTTTTCAATTCGTTTCCTTTATCATCATAGCTAATTTCATCCCAATCAATATAATAACGTGCTATATATGCACCGCTATGATTTAAATTAATTTCGCCACCATGATATTCCTTGACTGTTGTCTCCACATAATCAGTAGAATTTTTAACTAATGCTTGCGTGTTATCCTTCATAAATACTGTACTGAAAGAGATCGGTACGGCTGGAGTATTCCTGTCAAAATTTTTCCCCTCATCGATTAACTCATGAATACTATCTAATGTACCATTAATAACTTTTATGCCTGAATTTGTACCGCCACCATAAACTATCGCATTAAACGTGGATTCTTTGATTAAATTATTCAACTCTACATTTGAAGTGACATCTTTACCATTTACAGCTGCATCTACTGCTAACTTGAACTTATTACTAGTATTGCTTGTCTCAATTGCAGCGTACACTGTACGCCCATAAGAGACACTTGAGACAAAAACAGGTGGGGCTTCGTTACTTACTCCCTGTCTTTGTAATTCCTCTGGCGTTACTCTATCAGAAAAATATTGTTCTGGCGTAGCCTTTGTATCAGTATTTACAGTATAATAAATTTGTTTGAATTTCAAGAAAATACATTGTTTTTCCCCTTTACTAATGGAAGAAAAATCAATATTAAGCTTCTGAGACACTAAATTAACACCTAACCCTAATTGTGTCTCTAATTGTGACATACTATATGTTTGAGCTTGCTCATATTCTACTTTTGCAGGTACCTGTTCGTATTGAGGGTACTTTTTGATCCATACATCAATCATATCATTTATAGCACTTTGAGTGTTTCCGCCATCAGGCTTATCAATACATCTTTGATTGTCTGTACCAGTTAATCCTGGTAAATCAATTGTAAGTTTCAATCCTTTTTTTTCAGCTGGAACAACTGTGGGTCTACCTTCAGCTAAATCTCTATTTGCTAAATATACGGCACCTGGGTAAAGAGTTCCTTCCCCCGCAGATAGATGAGAAATATCTGCAGTTCCTGAACTTAAACTTTTCAATTTCTTTTCCATTACATAGAATACTCCATTTCTCCAATCAGACTGAGTATTAGGTAAATTACTTATACTATCTCCTTGGAAACTTAATATTTTCAAAGGATCATAGTTAAGAGAGTAAATTAAGTTGTTAATAGTATTTTTCTTTACAGCTAACCGGCTATTCGCTTTCTTGATTTCAGCCGCATCATCTCTATTCTGCCAAGAAATGCTCAACCCAAAACATGCTAGAAAGGCCCCTACTGCCAACAAATGGCTCTTTAATTTTTGATTCATTCTTATCTCTCCTTCAATCTTATTTATATCAATAATATTATAATTGATTAAGAAAACCTTCTTTAACATATGTTAAAGAATAGATTTAATACTATAATCTCCTTGCTTTCATTATTTTCTTTATGATATTTTTTTACTATCTTTTACGAAAAATATACTTAAAGAAATTACCAACAACAGCATTCCTATAACTAATAATCTACTCGAAATATATTCACCTGTTTTAGGTAGGTTACACTGAACTGGACAGAAAAAATAAGGTGGGTACACTATAAAAAAACACACCTGAGGAAATCGTATGTCTAAATCGGCACGTAGAACCTATCCAGAAGTATTTAAAAAGCAAATGGTGGCGTTGTACCAGGGGGGGAACCCCGCAAAGAAATCATTGAAGAGTATGAGTTAACGCCATCCACCTTTGATAAATGGCGTCAACAGTTTGAAACCACAGGCTCTTTTAAAGAAAAAGATAACTTAACGCTTGAACAAATCGAATTAAAAGAGCTGCGTAAGCAGTTACTATTATGAAGCCCATCCTCATCAAACAACTAGTGAAGCAGAATTGGACTGCTTGATTCTTGATGAATTTTATAAAAGTAGAAAAAATTATGGCACACGGAAATTAAAGAATGCCATAGAAACCAAGGGTTTCTATGTATCTCGTAGACGTATTGCTCGTATCATGAAAAAATACAACCTTGTTTCTAATTACACAAAACTACAGTTCAAAAAGACAAAACAGAACGTCAATGAATCAACAGACAAAAATGTGTTGAACCGTGAATTTACTAGAAAAACCCCGTTAGAAGTGATTATTACGGATTTAACCTATGTTCGGGTGAAGCAATCCTGGCACTATATTTGCTTGATTGTCGATTTATATAATCGTGAGATTATTGGCTATAGTTCAGGAACTAAAAAAGATGCCCATCTAGTTAAGCGGGCATTTCTGACGATCGACCACTGACCCAAGTAAAACTATTCCATACGGACAGAGGAAGCGAATTTTATAATCAGCTGATTGATGAATTTCTGGATGCTTTTGATATTCAGCGTTCTTTGAGTAAAAAAGGATGCCCACACGACAACGCTGTAGCGGAAAGCACCTACAAATCAGTGAAAGTTGAATTTGTTTATCAACACCAATTTAAATCATAAAATCAGTTAGATATTGAACTTTTTCAATACGTCTATTGGTGGAACCATTATCGCTTGCACGGGTCGTTAAATTATCAGACGCCGATTGGCTATCGTGAAACGGACGCAAAGCAATTAATAGAAATTAAATAACAAAAAGTAATTTTAAACACCTTATAAAAGCTGTCCAGAAAAGTGTTGCCATTCCAATACGTATTTTGAAATTATAAGCGTTTCGAAAGGTCTGTTGACATACTTCAGCGAATGATTTGTACAACGCTCACAGGAACCCGGAGAGTATGTTGATTTCTCGTTAGAATGGGGCCGTACTTTAATCTACAGGATTTGAAGTATCGTCAAAAAAGATGCTGGTAAAAATACCAGCATCAGTAAATATAGAGACAATAAAACAAACCAAAGGTAAACTGATAGTCCGAAATTTTAAAGGATGTCTAAATTTATATAAGAAATTAGAATGTAAAACTCGGATCTAGGCATACGTAAACTAGTAATGCTGGAGATATTTAATAAAAGAAAGGCGCTACTAAATTACCAATACTTTGAAGTAATAGGTATAGTTTTTCTACAGTGATAGGCATAGTATTTTTCCTCCTTTCTTATTTTTTAGGTATTGCATTTGAAATAATAGAGCATGTAGCCAAAACGCGTCGTTAACTTTTGTTTACGAAGCGTTTTGGCTACATGCTCTATTTTAAAAAATGAGTTTCTTCTTTTTTCTTATTACTATTTAAGAATCACTTGATTTTTGATAGAAGGAGAAGTGCAAATACCGTTTTATTGGGAGTTCTATAATGTTTTCTAAGGAAATAGTATGAAAGAAGTTCAAAAAATATATGAGATGAAAATGATGTCTGAAATTTTCAAAATAGTTATTTCTGGGAAAAAGCGGTTTGTAATATGTAAAAATAAGGGATATCAAGTAGGAGGCATACTATGTTTAAAGGAATATCAAAAAGGTAAGTATACAGGAAATGTTTATGTAGTAGAGATTACTTGTATAACTAACTACGCACAACAAGATAATTTTGTAGTATTAGGTATTAAATAATTGCTTATGTAAATAGGTGGGCTTGATATAAGTGTAATCTTTTTCCATTGAGTTCATTGTTTTTAACTAGTATGTCGCAAACGATTAACAATTGTTAATTATTAGTTTAAGAAAAGGTTTTAAAATTTTAATTATAGCATAAGTATTTCATAAAAGGAGGGGCTAGTTGTAGTGAGATGATATGTGCTATCTATAAGTTATATGGTGAAAGGACGGTATTTATGAAAAATAATATCTTAAAATATGCGTATGTGAGAGTAATGGTTTCCATAATAATCGCATTTTTAATGGTTAGTAGTATTCCTAAAAATGTATTTGCAGAGAGTGTATCAATACACGATGAAACTTCTTATTCATATGGTTATTCTTGGTATTATAATACTGGGGAATATGTACCAAAGAAAGTAAGTTATTCTCGAAGTGGATTAATAGATATTGTTCAAAAAGGAGATATCATTTACGAGCCTAATGGATTTTGGGGTCTTACTGGACATATGGCTATTGTGGGTGCGAGACGTTTGTGACTGAAAAGGTTACACGTGTTGAAAAATCAATTTCAATATAGAACTTTTAGCTTGAAAAGTAAAATGATGGGGTAACGCCTTGAAGTGCTTTCTCTAAACTTCGACATGCATAAAGGTGATATGGAGCTTTTATGTATGAAGCTCGATAAAGTCGGCTGAATAATACCGCAGTAAATCGATTATTATGATTTAACGAAAAATATGTTATACATATTGTATTTGATAAGCCGGGAGTCAAAAAAAGTTAAATATGGTGAGTATAGAATTTATTCTTGGACGAATCAGTGAACTAAAACCCTTATGCCATACATAGAAATGTGTAGACTACTTTGAGGAAAAGTAAGAGCCACGATATGAAATTCCTTGTTGTGTTAAAGGCACTTCTAAAAGTAGTGGGGAATAGCTGACGCCTACGTTTAACATTGATAAAGCTAAAGGAACGTCGAAAGCCAGTATCATTGAGGGCCATATTCCCAATGAAATGATATTATTGGTGAGAGCGGTGATACGATCTATGAAATTTCTGTAATAGAGATGGAGAAACAGTCACTAGCCTGTAGAAAGTGAATAGTTACTATTATTTGCTATTTATGGGTGGAACGCCGTGTGCGGTGAAAGTCGCACGCACGGTGTGGGGCAGGGGAAAAGTTGGAGATTATTTCAAATACTTACCTATTGCCATAAGGCATATTTTATGATCCAGTATTTAATCAAAAATATATACGAGTTGTGGAAGCTAATGGTTATTTTAATGGTTCAGTTGTAGCTAAAGTTTTTAGGTCTATACTGGACGATGAACGATGGATAGATAGAAAAGTAGAAATTTTACGTTATGTAAATATCAATAAAGAATTAGCTGAAAATGTAGTGAATTTTTGTATTTCTCAATTAGATAAACCGTATTGTTTAGATTTCAGTCATGATTTTAGTAGTAATAAGAGCGGATGGTACTGCTCTTTATTAGTTTGGGCAGGATATAAGAATTTTGGAGTAGATATAGAAACTACGGCATGGATTCAGGATCCGGGTGTATCCCCCAGAGATATTAGATATTCGGGAAGAGTTATCAGAGTTATTTGAGGAATATAACTTTGTTGGCTTAGGCTCTTTATCAAATAATGTTGGTGAAGAGAAATTGTAGAATCGCGTCAAGTCCAGAGGAGAAAATCCTCTGGACTTTTCTATTTGGTTTGTATGGCTTATCCTTGTTGGACGAAAATCCATAATTTGAAATTATAAAAGTTACGAAAATCATAGGCATGCCGCTCTAACACTTTAATATGATTATTAAGACACTCCAATTGTCCAGTTGAATAAGAATAATTCAATCTCCTTTTCATTTTGTAGTTGTTCTTTGGTCGCCACAAACTCTGTTTCCAAGTGATGAGCGAGTTCTTCTAATTGATTGCTTGTCAATTTATCGGATTGTTTTTCTTCTTTATAAAGGGTTTGATGGAATTCGTTTGCTTGTTTATCCAAAACAGCTTCATACCGATTTGTTGCTTTGCACCAGACAAAACTAAATTTATTGGCATCCGCTTCGATTTTTTTGCCATCAATAAATAGTGCTTCATTATCAAATACTTGATTGGTGATTAATTGACGACGAAATAAGACAAGTGCTTCAGCTAAAAGGTACTCAGTTGTTTCCTGACTTTGGAAGCGATTGACGGTCCGATAACTGACTTGTTCGTGGTTAGCCAATCAACGCATACGATAGCTGTCATCTAATAGAAATTCAAATTTATGACCTGAAAAGATATGCTACATATAAGCATATAGAATAATTTTTAACATCATTTTTAGGTGATAGGCCGGTCAGCCTAGTTGTTTTTTTAATGCATGAAAGAGTGTTTGTGGCATTGCTTCGATTAAAGCGTTGACTGCAAAAGCGACATCTGTTTCAGGAATATATTGTCCCACTCTCTACAAAAAGGTGGTGGCAAAAATGCCAACATCAGAAAATATAGGGACATTTAAAATTATAAAAGTTTAGAAAAATTATATGAATGTTACTCGAATACTTTGATCTCGTTATTTAAAAATGCTAACAGTTCATTAAAATATGTGTAGTTCAATGTATAATAAGTATATTTAGAAGTCAAAGTGTCATCATTAGGAAATAATAGCTCTACGTTTTTTTAGTTAGAGAAGCTCATTTTCAAGATAAAATTTTAGAAACTCAATTCTTTTTTTAAAATTTTCTAATATATACTTTGAGTTTAAATTAGTAAATATAGTTTCATAAATTGTGTTATTAGTCTCTTCAAAAAGAAAACATAGTTTCTCTAAATGCTGTAACTTTGTATTTAAGTTTTTCATAGTGAATTTATTCTTATTTTTTGCAATAAATCATAAAATTGTTTAAAACTATTGGGAATGTCTAAGTTATAACTTATTTTCATAAATTGCTTCCAATGGGGATAAAGTTCTATACAACTTTTTTCTGCATTTAGTATTCTTTTGTAAAGATTCTTTATCTGATATATCTTTTCTATTTCCATGTGACTCTCCTCTAACATAGCTTTTTGAAGCTATTATATTCATATACTTATCTATTTATTGATGGGAAATTCCTAAAATCATTTGCACGTAGTATATCTTTAGCGATAAGGGCTTGTTATAACAGTTGCAGAGTCAATAGTTTCTTGTCTTAGTAAGTCTAGAGAACACAGGGCATTTTCGACAGTATCTTTAGAAATATTTTCTTGAATGATTTTCTTTTCAGAGATTCCTTGATCTAGGAACCATTGCTTCATGGCTTTTGATTCACTATATTTTTTATTTAAATTGTTCTCTGTACCCCGCTTACCACTATTTTTGAGTTAGGGTATTTTTCTATTGGTTTTTTTGTGATCTTTAATCGTTCAATTTATATTTAATTGTTAGAAAAATAGTACATATAAAAAAACCGACAAAGTATCTTTTATCAAAAAAGATATTTTGTCGGATTTGAATATGATTAAAAATACAGATAGGATACTAATTTAATTATGTTTTGAACCAAGTCACACAAATCTCCCATAGTGTAATTATACATTTTTTCCTCCTCCGCCACACTAATTGTATGTGTTTGCTAAAAAATAAATATTCTGAATAACAGTAACTGGTTAATGCTATTTGAGTACAATGAATTGAAGCTTTTTTATAGATAGATTTTAAATTGGAGGTTAAAAATTTCTAGTACGAGCAGGCGTAGCAGTATTGTCTGTTGGTAGAAGAATAGTGTTACGATATTCTTCTGCTGAGTTGTTATTCTTTTGCTATTTTAAAGTCAAACAGTTCTTTTTTTCAATATAACAATAGTGCAACATGTAGTCTTTATTTTTTATGAAAAAAGTTTAAAGGCACCTAAAATTGCTAATAGTGTAATCATAGAATCCCTCCTTTCTTTAAGTAGTATTATAGTGATTAAAAAGCAAAAGGTATTTAGCATTTGTTAAATACCTTTTGCTTTTTAATCACGTTGGATTTTTAGAGTTAAACATTAAAATATCAATTTTTTGATTTAGATACAATTTAGACCACCAAATTAACATATGCTAATTAAATGTCTGTGGGAAATAAGTTAGTATGGGAAATGCACAATCTGTATATTTTCGTTTGTGTATAAATTTTTAAGTTAGAGGAGGTACAAAATATTTGAAAATTAAGAATTTAGTATGGTTTTTTAGTTTGTTAGTTAGTATGTCAGTAAGCTCTGTAATTGATGTAGA
The DNA here is from genome assembly GCA_051295955.1 of Enterococcus faecalis. Taxonomy (GTDB): domain Bacteria; phylum Bacillota; class Bacilli; order Lactobacillales; family Enterococcaceae; genus Enterococcus; species Enterococcus faecalis_A. Next base: position 148,548 of record JBPDWA010000008.1, read on the forward strand.
AGCTGTAGATTTATCAGATTCAGATTGGGAACATGAGTCTTCTGACGAAGAGAGCGGGAATTGTGGGAAATTTAAAGAAATTGGTAGACTAGATACCGAAAGTAACCGATTAAAAAGGAGGTTTTATGAACTCAATGAAGATTACAATAAAGGTATGAAATTACCATTTGATAGAAATAAGCTATATGGTGAGATGAGTGAAATAGTAAGAAGATTATCAGAGATTGTTAACGAACTAGAGTCTAAATATAGTACTGAGGGACTACCTGGTGCCTTTAAAATGCTTCTTAACGAAATCATAGCAAATAATAGAGAAATCAAAGAAAAATTTGAGTATATAGATAACTATCAAACATTGAGTGGTTGGTACTCACCAAAAAATTATAATGAAGTATCCCAACGTACTAAAAGTATAAAAGGTGATTTTTTTAAATGTTTAGGAGATTATAGAGCTGCAGAGGGCGAAGGAGACCAAGTCGGTCAAGAAACATTGGAAAAAAAATTGTTGTATTTACAAGCAGAGTTTTTTGGTTATATGGAAAATTTTGAAGATAGAATTAAGAAGGAAGTAGTTTATGTTCCAGAGCGTTTTCTAGATTTGTTGGAAAGCATGCAAAAAGATTACGATGAAATACAAACATCCTTGCCATTTATACAATCCGTTAATAATTGGTACACACAAAATAATTATGACGAAGTGTTTAATCGTGCTAAAGTCATTAAGGAAGAATTTGATAATTGCTTAACACAATATGCAGTTACAGAAGACCAAGAAGACCAAGAAGTTTTGAAGAGAACATTAGAATTTCTTAAAGAACAATTCCATGAGCATATGAATGTTTTTGAAAACAGATTAAATGTGGAAACAGGAGAGGTGCCGAAACAGTTTCTAGATTTGTTGGAAAGCATGCAAAAAGATTACGATGAAATACAAACATCCTTGCCATTTAGACAATCCGTTGATAATTGGTATACACAAAATAATTATGACGAAGTGTTTAATCGTGCTAAAGTCATTAAGGAAGAATTTGATAATTGCTTAACACAACATGCAGTTACAGAAGACCAAGAAGTTTTGAAGAGAACATTAGAATTTCTTAAAGAACAATTCCATGAGCATATGAAAGTTTTTGAAAACAGATTAAATGTGGAAACAGGAGAGGTGCCGAAACAGTTTCTAGATTTGTTGGAAAGCATGCAAAAAGATTACAATGAAATACAAACATCCTTGCCATTTATACAATCCGTTGATAATTGGTACACACAAAATAATTATGACGAAGTGTTTAATCGTGCTAAAGTCATTAAGGAAGAATTTGATAATTGCTTAACACAACATGCAGTTACAGAAGACCAAGAAGTTTTGAAGAGAACATTAGAATTTCTTAAAGAACAATTCCATGAGCATATGAAAGTTTTTGAAAACAGATTAAATGTGGAAACAGGAGAGGTGCCGAAACAGTTTCTAGATTTG
>JBPDWA010000009.1:0-48683 GCA_051295955.1 Enterococcus faecalis
TTCACAGAAATTTCAAGAAAAGCTAAGCTTGACGCATCAAATGAGTAGTAAATTTCGTGACTTAACTAAAGACATTACCGCAAAAATAGGTGAATTAGTTCAACGAGACCAAGAATTAGCGAACCAACTCGCCTAAAAAAGGGAGCGACACGAGTATGGATCATGAAGACCAAGCGTTGGCGGATGATCAACAAACGAGACGACAATTTGAAGAGGAAGCCGATGCATTGATAAGAATTAGGAGATAAGCGGAACAGATAACGAATGATACTTATTCTGAAATGCAACGGCAAGTACAACGATTTGGTGAAACATATGAGCCTATGGAATGGGCACGGCGTGAGCTATCACGTCTTGAAGAAGCTTTTTTTTCAGAATTAGACAGAGAGAAACGCACCCTTTCGTTAAAAGAAGACGAAGCGGAACAAGTCTATCGAAAAAAACTTCAGGAACAAATGAAACCGTAAAAGGAGTAAAATTACGTGGTAGAAGTAATTGAAAAACTGTTAAAAGAATATAAAAAGAATTTACAACAAATAAGCGCTCAAGCCACGGCAATGGCACTTGTTCAAAATAAGGATAGTCTTGTGAAAAAAACAAAAAAATCAGGAGAAACGGAATCAGAAAGTTCGAAAAATTCCATTACTTCTGCGGTAAGCGGTCTAGGAGAAACAGTAAAAGGGCAGTTTGGAAAGAAGGTAGCACAAGTTTTCGATGAACAAGGAAAAATGCTAGATAAACTCTAATTGAGAATAGTATACTAGCTATTGATAGTTTAACGGGGAAGAAAAGGTAGCTTTAGCTTAGGTTTTGTTATTTTTATATTATGTAGGTAGCATATTGGTGTTTAAATAGTTTAGAGAAGCTTGTAGAGAATAGCAGAATAAAATGTTATGAAATTGATTCTAGTAGAATTAATTGTTTCTATTGCTAAACAACAGTACAAAATAATAAGAAAGATACTAGCTATTATCTGAGTTTTAAAAATCACTTTATCAAGAAAAGGATTGACAACTAAAAAAAAATCAGGTAAACTGATGAAGTTGAGAAATGAAAGCAGAAGCACCCGCTTCTCGCCTGAGTGATTGTCATTGCTGGGCTAGATAAAGGATTCCTTATAGATGAGATAAGGCAGACTGTTGGCGGGTTCTGATTTGGAACCTGTTTTTTTATTGTGTAAAAGCGGGAAAGAACAGTTTTCCAATAGAATTTTCTCTTAAATTTTTTGGAGGTGAATGACCATAGCAAAGGATATGATGGTGAACGACGGCATTCGTGCACGTGAGTTACGTTTGATCGGACAAGAGGGCGAACAATTAGGTGTAAAAACCAAGGCAGAAGCGTTACAAATTGCTGAAAGAGCAAATTTGGACTTAGTGCTGGTTGCACCCGGAGCAAAACCCCCCGTTGCGCGAATTATGGATTATGGAAAATTCCGTTTCGAACAACAAAAGAAAGAGCGTGAGGCTCGCAAAAAACAAAAAGTGATCAACGTAAAAGAAGTTCGTTTAAGTCCCACAATTGATGTGAACGATTTTAACACAAAACTTCGTAATGCACGCAAATTCTTGGAAAAAGGAGACAAAGTGAAAGCTTCGATCCGTTTCAAAGGTCGTGCCATTACCCATAAAGAAATTGGTCAGAAAGTTCTTGATCGCTTAGCGGAAGAAACCGCAGACATCGCAACAGTCGAACAAAAAGCGAAGATGGACGGACGCAGCATGTTCTTAACGCTGGCACCGAAAAACGACAAGTAAGGGACAAGACCGAGTAGTCGGTTTTTGGCAATTCGATGAAATTGCGCTTAGCCAGCTGTCAGCTGACTAAACGAATTCACTTGAAGCAATGATTTTGAGGTTGCTAGTTCAACTTTTTATTAACTGCAGTTGAACGATATGCAAAATGAAAATGTAGGAGGAAATTAGTCATGCCAAAACAAAAAACACACCGCGGTTCTGCAAAACGTTTCAAACGTACTGGTAAAGGCGGTTTGAAACGATTCCGCGCATTTACGAGCCACCGTTTCCACGGTAAAACAAAAAAACAACGCCGTCAATTGCGTAAAGCAAGCATGGTCGCTTCAGGCGATTACAAACGTATTCGTCAACAATTAGCAAAAATGAAGTAAGACTGCGTAACATTCAGCGAAAAATCGCCAATAGAAGAAATGAGATATTAGGAGGAATTTAACCATGGCACGTGTTAAAGGTGGAACAGTAAGCCGTAAACGTCGTAAAAGAGTCCTTAAGTTAGCGAAAGGTTACTACGGCTCAAAACATACTTTATTTAAATCAGCAAAAGAACAAGTAATGAATTCTTATTACTATGCATTTAGAGATCGTCGTCAAAAGAAACGCGACTTCCGTAAATTGTGGATCGCTCGTATCAACGCAGCGGCTCGCATGAATGGCTTAAGCTACTCAAAATTAATGCACGGCTTGAAATTAGCTGAAATCGACATCAACCGCAAAATGTTAGCTGACCTTGCTGTCCATGATGCTGCGGCATTTACTGCCTTAGCTGACCAAGCAAAAGCTGCTTTAGCAAAATAAATCTTACTCCGTAACTAAAAATCCACTTGTAATGAAGGAAACCTCAAAAATTAGATGAACCGTTTAATTATGAGCGTTCTCCACTGACAAGTGGATTTTTTGTGCTGTTCTTTTTATTTTGGGAAACGCTTATTACGAGCTTTCTGTTTTGTAGTAAAAAACCACCAACTATATCGGTAAAAACGAAGGTTTTGCCATATCTAAACGCTTAAATATTTTTTAGATTGTGAAAATAAGTGAAGGAAGTAGACGTGAATGGAAGTATTTACTCCGTACTTTAAACAGGAGCTGGTAGCTATTTACGGTTTCTTTAGGTAAATTTACAAGGAATGCTTCCCATGCTCCTTTTGAACTTCACTATAGAATAGCTGCTTATTTAACTTTTCCGCTATAACATTGAACAAAATTTGGGAAGAGTAATTGACCTGCGCTGCTATATTTATCGAACAATTGATTTGTTTCTTCCACAAATTCCTCGTAACGAGTAGGATCAACTGTTTTCCGAGGACTCCAAGATCTGGATAGGTTCAAACCGAGATAAGCAGCTCGTCCGAGGGCTAAATCATTACGGCAGGTTTTGTATTCACATAGGCCTTCGCTGAAAAAATCCCACCAGGCTTTTGCGAAACGACTGCTGTCATTTGCTCCTTTTTTATCTGGTGCGTATTTTTCCCGCAATTTATGTTCTGCCTGCATTACGTTGCTTTCATAATCTCTCGTGTTCCAAACGATGATAACCTGACCGTTTGGCTTTAAAATCCGTTGACATTCTTGTTTGAAACACTTTCTGTCAAACCAGTGAAACGCTTGAGCAACTGTGACAAAATCAATGCTCTGATTAGCCAAGTCGGTTTTTTCGGCTGTTGCTTTTATCAATTTGAAATTTTGATATTGGCTTAGTTGTTGTTCAGCTATTTTTCTCATCTCATCATTTGGCTCCACACCGATTACAGCACTGTCCCGTTCTAGTAATAGTTGACTGAAAATTCCTGTTCCGGCTCCTATATCCGCAATTTGGGAACTTTTTTGAAGACCCACGCTCGTGTATAAGTAATCAAGCAATTCTTTAGGATAACTAGGGCGGAATTTAGTATAATCCGCTGCTTTGCCGGCAAATCTCGTTTCATTACTGATTGTCATCTTGCTACCTCCTGTTTCTTTCATTATACAATAAACAAGCAATTGACAAAGGGACATTTAACATGTTGGTAAGGATCAATAAGAACTTTCTTTTTTACCCTTTTGAATAACTCGATGGTTAAATTTTATTTCCCATCTTCGACTTAATGGAAGTAAGTGACAGTTTTTAGTGTTAAAAGGGATCTTTATAAAGTGATGAAAGAAGCTTGTTACGATCAAAAGATAAAATGTAGCTAAGGATAATTTATCGGTTGCATCAAGTACAAAAATTCCTACCTGATCCTATATTTATAGGCAGAGGAGCATTTTTACACAAAATAAAACAAGTGAGAAGAAGTCCTTTATCATAATTCAAAAAACTTAGACGGCCATGGTCACACTTTAAAAATTGATAGATCACTTAAGTGTCATTTGAAGCTGTATTTGCTTTGTTATTTGGATAATTCGGCTTTTCACTGTCCGTACTCAAAAGATTGCTGACTAACAGAAAAACTATTTGACATTAAAAAAAGTAAGCCTTCTCTTTTGGATCGTTTTCTTTTATACTGAGACTAATACAGAAATTCACTCTGTATCAAAAAAGAAAGGAGCTCTTTTATGAAAAAGTCTATTTTCATTAGTAAATTAGGATTGTTATTGTTGTTAGGACAAGCGTTGCTGGTAACTTCCACCAATGCTCAAGAAAATGTCAGTAGTAACACGACTAGAACGGGTGTAACAGCTGAAACAACCGGATTCGTCGAGACAACAGAAGGCGCCTCTTCTTCAGCTAGTGAAAAAGAACTGGGGACTATTGAAACAAGAACACACACTACAGCATTAGCAGAAACTGACGGAAAAACGCAGCAAACTACCTTTTCTTCCATGGGAAATAATACAGATAAACAAGCTGTTCCAGATGAGCAGGCGACGTTTACGGAAACGGAATATAAACATGCCTCAGCCAGTGAATTGGCACAACTTGTACGAAATAAAAAAGTGACTAGTGAGGAACTAGTCAAGTTGGCTGTAGCTATTATTAAACGAAAAAATCCAGCACTAAACGCAGTCATTACTCTTAGAGAAGCGGCCGCAATAACCGAAGCGCAATCTCTAGAAGACCACGGACAGCCTTTTTTAGGCGTACCGCTTTTGTTAAAAGGATTAGGGCAATCGTTAAAAGGTGAAAGTAATACTAATGGTTTGGGCTTTATGAAAGATCAAGTTTCAGGAGCTACTTCAACCTTTGTGAAAGCATTACAAAATGCAGGTTTTATTATTATTGGACAAACTAATTATCCGGAATTAGGTTGGAAAAATATTTCTGATTCTTCTTTATACGGCGTTTCCGTCAATCCGTGGAATCTTCATCACTATTCCGGCGGCTCTTCTGGCGGGGCTGGAGCAAGCGTGGCTGCTGCTTTTGTACCGATAGCTTCCGGAAGTGATGCCGGCGGTTCCATCAGAATTCCTGCCTCTTGGACAGGGACGGTTGGCTTTAAACCTTCTCGTGGCGTGATTGCAGGTAACTCTAATAGTACCAAAGGCCAAACCGTTCATTTCGGTTTAAGTAAAACTGTTGCAGACACCAAAGCTTTATTTGAGTCTCTAGTTATTAAAGACATCCCTGTTGGACATTTAAGTAAAGCGCAACCGATTGCTTATACAATTGATTCGCCAGTCGGGACGCCGGTTAGTGCTGATGCCAAAGAAGCAGTTTCAGAAGCAGTTGCTTTTTTAAAAGAACAAGGCTATACCTTAGTTGAAGTCAAACATCCTGTTGATGGCCGGCGGTTAATGAAAAATTATTATACCATTGCAGCCGGTTCGGCTGGTATTGCGGATTTTTTGGCACGACAGCAATTGAAGCGATCGCTACAACGACAAGATGTAGAGTTGCTAACTTGGGCGCTTTATCAGACGGGCAAGAACTTAACCAGTGCTGATACTAGTGCGGCTTGGGCAGATGTTGCCCTACAAGCACAACAGATGACTGCTTTTTACCGGAAATACCCGATTTTTTTAACACCTACAACAGCAGATACTGCTCCTGATATGAACAATCCGCTTTTAAAACCGGAACTCGCAGCTCAAATGGAGCGGACTGACCAAATAGCGCCTGCTGCGCAACAGCAACTAATTTACGATCAATGGCTAACGGCGTTAACTTACACGCCTTTTACGCAACAAGCCAATTTATTCGGACACCCAGCGTTAAGTGTGCCTACTTATGTTTCAAGAAAAGGCTTGCCTTTAGGTGTTCAATTTAACGCAGCTACTAATGAAGACCGAACTTTATTGCAATTGGGACTGTTGTTCGAACAACATCATAAAATAAATGTTCTTCATGCAAATCCACCAGAACCTAAGCCGGAGACAGAAGACTCTGGCATGCAATCGTCAAAAGAGATAACGGAGCATTCAGATCAATTCACAAGTTCAAATAATGCCGAGCACTTTACAACTGGCTTAACCTCTGATAGCACCAAAGAAAAGACAGCAACAGCTTTGGCAGAGAATACTATCAATACTAGAGCTAAGCTACCGAAAACAGGAGCGCAACACACATTAGAATCATGGGGAGGTGTAGCTGTAGTAAGTATTGTCGTCATTTTGGTTGGTTGTTTGCGAAAAAACCAAAAGAAGAATATCTAAAATGAAAAATAAGAAATAGAAATGGTAGCAGAGGATACGAGAAAAAAAGACAGAGCTTGAAAAGAGCTGTGGCTTTTTTTGTGCTTGAAACAGCAGCTACCTTATCCTGACAGCTTGTTAGCTGCTTTGGAGGTTTCTTTAGAAAGAGCTGCTTATTACTATATCGATTATTTTTTGGCTCACGATATTGTTGTGAGCCATCCATGGCTCGAAGCAGCTTATGAACAGTTAAAACAAGCCCTAGAGGAAGCAACTGATTGCTCCTAAGCGTGCTCAAAAAAAAGAAACACCAAGTAAAAATGGTATTTCCTTTTTTAAACTAATTAAAAACCTATGCGTAGTGTTGGGATTTAGAAAAAAGAATGCGGCTGACTAATACTAATGTCAGTACAAGTAAAAAGAGCAAGCCGTACAAGTCGATGCGAGTACCTAAAATAGTACCTTCGATAAAGTTAGTGTGGTTATTTTGAAAAATTCCCATAATTAAAGCAACAAAAGCAGTAGCAATGGCTCCCACTAATTGCTGTAATGCTGTGAATATGGCGTTGCCGTCAGCATATACCTCTTTTGTTAGTGCCGATAAGCCCATCGTCATGGTATTACTGTAAGCCAAGCCAACACCCACCATAAATAATACGTGACAAGCAATAATCAGCAGGGTTTGACCGCTGGTTAAAACAAGTGTTAAGCCTACCCAACCAACAAATGCTAAAATCAGGCCAGCAAGGATCGGTTTTTTCGCACCTAAGTTATCTAGAATTTTACCAGATACTGGCGCAAAGAACGCTCCCACTAAAGCTCCTGGAAACATCATCATACCAGCTTTTGAAGAACTGGCGTCAAATACGAACTGCATAAAGTTTGGAATGATAAAAGAAATACCTAATAACATTGCTTGAAAAGTTAAAAAGCCAAACAAAAAGGTGCGGAACCCGGCAATTTTAAAGACGGTTAAGTTAAGAAGTTGGTTATTTTTATTAAGTTCCATAAATATCTTTCCACTAGCTAAAGCTACAATGATAATCACCCAAAATAACGGTTTGCCTACATAGCTGAATAACAACAATAGACAACTAAAGCAGATAGCTAAAGCAATTGCTGCCGGAATATTTAATTTGCCAACTTTTGATATTGCTTCTTTGGGAATAGCAACTAAGCCAATTAAAGCAGTGATTAAAAGAATTGGCACTAGTGAAATATAGATAAAAGGCCAGCCGACAGTAGAGGTTAAGATTCCGCCGTAAGTTGGGCCTAATGCTGGCGCAATTGATGTAGTTAAGGTACCTACGCCAATCATTAAGCCTCTTTTTTCCACAGGAACTTTAGTTAAAATAATATTAAACATCAACGGTAAAGCAATACCGGTAGCAATTCCTTGTAACAAGCGGCCTATTAATAATAGACTAAAGCTTAAAGGAATGCAGTTAACAATTACGCCGATTAAAAATAAACTGATAGACGTAACGAACAAACGATACATACTATAGTTTTTAATCAAATAGGATGAAAGGGGCACAATGATTGAAATCATCAGTAAGTAAATGGTCGTTACCCATTGGACTTGAGCAGTTTCGATATGAAACTGTTTGATCAGTGTTGGAAATGTAACGTTCATGGCTGTTTCAATCAATACACCGCTAAAAGCCATGATTCCTGTCGCTAGGACAGCTAAGTTTACGTTAAATTTTCTTGCTTTTTGCATGTAATCACCTCTCTACATAGTAAAAAAGACCAGATTCAAAAGAATCTCGCCTCTATCTCGGCGCATGTTACTGCGCTATCTGTACGATATGTCTGATTATATACTATTCTCCCAGATAGTCAACCAAAAAATTTGTAGGATAACTTTCTAAATTTTCCCATAACTAGATCACTTAAAAACACTCTTTATCGACTTTTTTGATATTTGCCGTTATAATGTACGCTAATTAGAGAAGAAAGGAAGAGACGATGAGGAAAGTAAACGTAGTTAGTGAATTTGCACCTTTGCGCTCAGTTGTTTTAGCGCAATCTCAATTTTGTTTTCCGGAAAATGTGGGAGCGGAAATGGATACCTCTTTTTTAACTGCTGAAAATGATGCATTAGCGAAAAATAATGAAGGCAAAGATTTAGCTGAGGTTGACGGCTCGCTGCAAAAAAAGTGGGAGCAGGAAAAAATAGCAATGCAAACCTTGCTGGAATCATATGGAGTGGAGGTTTTGCGCCCGCGCTTGCTGACAGACGAAGAAAAGCGTTATGGCAAGGAACAAGGGATTGGCTATAGTAATTTCTTTTCCAGAGATCCATTTTTCACAGTAGGAAATATTGTTATTGAAGGCAATCTGCGTTTTATGCATCGTAGAAAGGAAATCTTGCCGATACGTCCACTGTTAAGTGCTTGGACTAGTTCAGCTGATTGCTACTATTTAGCAACACCTCAGCCAGATGATTCTGCCGGCAGTTATAGTGACGTCGGGCCCTTTATTGAAGGCGGTGATGTACTGGTTTTAGGGAAAACAATTTTTGTCGGTTATTCAGGTCTCGCTAGCAACCTTCAGGGGATTTTATGGTTGCAACAATTATTGAAAAAATTTGGCTATGAAGTAGTACCGGTTCGTTTGCACCCACAGATTCTACATTTAGATTGTGCCTTAAGTCTGTTACGAGAAGGTGTGATGATTGTTTGCGAAGCTGCCTTTTTAGATGGGATTCCTGAACAATTAAGTCACTGGCAAAAAATTTATGTTTCTTTAGCGGAAGCTGCGTTGTTAATGACTAATGGCTTGCCGTTAAACGAAAAAGTTTATATTACGGATAGCTCATTTACCCGCTTGATTGACGAAATTGAAGTATTTGGCATTCAAGTGGCTCCCTTGGATTATCATATTTCGCGGATTTTTGGGGGTTCTTTTCGATGTACCACGCAAGCTTTAGTACGGGAATAAATGAATAAGTTGATGATTAGAACAGTTTACCTCTACGATTTTTGTGAGGAGTGAGCTGTTTTTTTGCTCAAGCTGAAAGTGGAATAATTGCTTTTTTCAAAAATAGCACGGATAATAAAAGGACATACACGAACTAAGGAGGCGCTATCATGGAAAAACAATATGTCCGATTTTTTGCAATGATTTTAACATCTACAGTGATAATGTTTGGTATGATGTATTTGAATGTCTTTCAGTTAGATCATATTTTTTATAGTCAAACACGAGTTTATATGGCTTTGATGATGGGAGCTGCCATGGCTATCATCATGTTGCTGTTTATGTGGAAAATGTACCAAAATAAAAAAGCCAACTTAGCGATTTTAATTGGTAGTGTCATTGTTTTTGGACTTTCTTTGGGCGCTGTGCGAACCCAAGCGAATATACAAGATGTTGCTTGGCTAAAGGCAATGATTCCACATCATTCAATTGCAATTTTAACAAGCAAAAAGGCAGACTTAAAAGATCCACGTGTTCAGGAATTAGCGCAAAAGATTATTCAAACCCAAGAAAAAGAAATCACTGAAATGAAGCGTTTAATTAAAGATTTACGTGCCAAATAAACGCAAAGATTACAATATCTTATTGAAAAAGATCCTCCAATATGGGTTTGTATGCTCTTTAAAACAAGGTAAGCTTAAAAAATACTAGACAACATCCAACCAAAAAACAACGTTGCAAGGTCGATAGGTGTTTCCAAAATTGGCAGTTTTGGCTTCACTAGAACGATTCATACAACGTTGTTTTTTGATGACCAGGGAGCTGAAGCTTCTTACAGGATAAATAGTCCAATCAGTAAAATAGCTAAAAAGACTTGAAGGGCGCCAACTGACAAACCGTATAGCAAGAAGCGTTTGCCTTCTTTGAAAAATTTTTGAAAGTCAAGTCGTAAGCCGATGGCAGCTAACGCAGTTATTTCAAACCAGCTGCTGAGAAAATGAGCCCCTGAACTGATGACTTCTGGTAAATGGAAGACACTGTTTATGATACAGCAAAGAAAAAAGCCAATGACATACCATGGTAGAATGCTTGTTTTTTTGATAGCTGCCAATTCTTCTTCCAGCGGTTCCTTTTTCAAACGACCAAAGAGAAAAACTACTACGACTAATAAAACGATCCGCATAATTTTAAAAAGCATTGACAGTTCAACGACTTGGCTGTTCACCATATTGGCACTGGCGACGACCTGTCCCACTGATTGCAACGTACCGCCAATCAAGGCACTTTTCGCTAAGTCATTGCCGTTGTAAAAAAGATTGCTGAGAAAAGGCAATGTCAGCATTAAAACAGTACCCAATAAATTGACTAGCGTAATAATTTGGCCTTTTTCTTCTTCTTTCGCATGAATTGCCGGGGCAATCGAAGCAATCGCTGATGAGCCGCAAACTGCATTACCGCCAGCCATTAACAAAGACATATTTTGAGAAAAGAGCATTTTGCGTCCGATGAAATAAGCTGCGAAAATAGTTCCGGCCATTTGTAAAATAACAAATAAACCACCTGTTAAGCCAATTTGTGCAATAGTTTGAAAGGTGACAGTAACGCCTAATAAAACAACTGAAAATTCTAATAAGCGGCTTTCTGCAATTTTGGTGCCTTTGTCTAATTGGGGACTGCGGACCAACGTGTTGCCTAAAAAAATTCCTAATAAGATAGCGATGGTGGCAGCTCCTAATGTAGGCAGCCAGATTGCAATCAATTTACTTACGATAGCCACGATCAAAGCAGCACTTAATCCTGGTAAGTACGACTGCCAGCTAGTCGAATTTTTGGTTTTGAATCTATTCATAAAAAAACTCCTTCTTTCTTTTTATCCTAGCAAGAAAAAGTATAGCGAAAATTTTTACATTTGAGAAATAGATAGTTATAATAAATACTATAAGGAAAATGAATGGAAAGGATTTCTATGTTTAAATTACTCACTACTTTTCGAGCTGTTTACGAAACAAAAAATTTTTCAAAAGCTGCGGAAATTCTCTATATTTCTCAACCGGCAGTCTCCAATCAGATTAAACAACTGGAAACGGAAATATCCTGTCAATTATTTGTCCGCAACGGTCGCCAAAATATTTCTCCCACTAGGCAAGCTGCAATTTTATATGACCGCTTGTTAAATTTATTTGATGATTGGCAAGAAGTTGTCGCTGCTATTCACAACGCCGAACAGCCTAAAGAAACCTGTCGTATCGCTGCTTCTAACACATTTGCTGTTCATTATTTGCCGCAGCTTTTCAAAGAACTAATCACTCGTTTGCCGCAGCTTAATTTTGTCTGTGAAATGGCTAACTCAGAAGCCGTTGTAGCAAAGTTAGAGAAACATCAAATTGACTTTGGTTTTATTGAAAAGCCGCTGATTACCAGAGCGATTGCTCGTGAGGCCATTTGTAAAGATGAATTGGTGTTAGCTGGAAATCAGGCAGTGGATCGCTGGTTTGTTCGTGAAAAAGATTCTGGTGTTTATTACTATACTCAACGTTATTTACAAGAGCACAATTATCAGCCGGAGACAGTTGTCGTTAAAAACAATGAGATGATTGTCAAATTTCTCGAATTAGGCTGTGGTCAATCATTGATTTCAAAAAAAGCTTTGAGTGCTGCGATTCCTTTTCAAACCTTAGATTCTGAGTACCAACGAACGATGTATTTTTTAGAAAGAACACATTTACAGTCGCCGATCTTACAACAAGCTGCCACGGAAATTCGCAATTTTTATCAATCGTGTTCAGCCTAGACAAGTTTATGTGGAAAATAGTTATTAAGCCTTGAAAGCTTGCTGTTTTCGGCTCTAATCAATTGCATTTTTCTGATGGTGTGATAAGCTTTTTATGAAGGACATTTGGAAAAAGACTATAAAAAGAGGGTGCAGGAGAGATGGTTGAATTAGTGGTTTTTTTAACGGTGTTTACTTATGGTAGTAATTTTATCTTATACAGAATTTTAAAAAGGCAAAAAACAATGAATATTTTGGAAAAAATCTCCATTGTTTTTGGCATCAATATGTCAGTACTTTTATTAGATGGCTTTTTTGCCTTTTTACGCTTGTTTGCTTTATCACAAGAAGGAATGCTTTTCGAGTAAGCAGTTATTTTTTTGAAAAATCAGTAGAAAGTCTTATATGAATGACGTACACTTTCTGATAAGGTAAAATAGAAATCAGAAAAGGACGGGGAGTACGTATGTCGAAGATAATGATTGTGGAAGATGAAAAAACAATCCGAGATTTAATTCGGGAAGAATTACAAAAATGGCAGTTTGAAACTTTTGGCGTCACTGAATTTCATGCAGTGTTGGAGGATTTTCAACGTGAAGAACCGCAGCTGGTTTTACTGGACATTAATTTGCCGGTGTTTGATGGGTATTATTGGTGTCAAAAAATTCGAGAAATCTCAAAAGTCCCAATTATATTTCTTTCTAGCCGCAACACCAACATGGATATGATTATGGCGATGAATATGGGGGCAGATGACTTTGTGACTAAGCCGTTTCAACTGGATGTGTTGATTGCAAAAATCAGTGCATTATTACGACGTTCTTACAATTATTCTGAGGTTGGCAGCGAAATCATGTCTCATAACGGGATTACTTTAAATGTCGACAACGGTAGTATGGAAATTAACGGACAAATTATAGACTTAAGCAAAAATGAATATCGGCTATTGTACATTTTAATGAAAAAGCACGGGAAAATTTTAACGCGAGAAAAATTATTGCGGGCGCTTTGGGAAGATGAACGGTTTGTTGATGATAATACGTTGACGGTTAATATTAATCGCTTGCGTAAAAAGATTGAACAAGCCGGAATTGAAGGGTATATCGAAACCAAAGTCGGACAAGGGTATATAGTGCCTTAGAACGGAGTAGCTATGACTATTTGGAAATATCTTAAAGACCGCTGGCTGCTTTTGATCGGCTGGTTCTTTTTCAATGCGCTAACGAGTTTTATCTTATGGTTATCGCCGACTGCTCATTTTGACGCAGCGGTGATGGGCTATATCTTTTTGCTGCAAAGTATCTTTTTGCTTTTATTTTTTATCATCGACTATTCATTAAAAAAACAATGGTGGCGTGAGCTGGATACCACCAATGCGCCGCCATCACTGCAGCAATATTTGGAACAAGCCCATACGGAAGAAGAGCGGCTGATTCAAGACTATGTCAATAACCTATTAATCGAACATCAACAAATCATGCAACAAGCCATCACTAATCAGCAGGATCAAAAAGATTATATTGATTCTTGGGTTCATGAAATTAAAGTACCGTTAGCGGCTGTAAATCTTTTACTGCAATCCCTTGAAGATGAGATTCCTGATCAGAAGTATGATTTATTGGAAGGTGAATTGGACAAAATTGATGAGTATGTTGAGCAAGTTCTTTACTATGCACGCTTGGAAAGCTTTTCACGTGATTATTTAATCCAAGAATATTCCTTAAAAGAGATTGTTCAATCCGTCGTTCGTAGCCAAGCTAATTATTTTATACAAAAGAATTTACAATTTATCTTAGAGGGAACCGATGAACTGGTGTTAACGGATCGCAAATGGCTGGCTTTTATTTTTCGTCAATTGATTAGTAATGCGATCAAATACACCCCTGCCGGCGGTCAAATTCGTGTGAAAATTTCCAAGTCAAAAGCTGGTGTTCGGTTAACGTTGGCAGACTCCGGCATCGGAATTCCCAATAAGGATCTCCATCGTATCTTTGATAAGGGATTTACTGGTGAAAACGGTCGCCAAAGCGAGCAACACTCTACCGGTCTCGGTCTCTACCTGGCAAAGGAACTAGCGGAGAAGCTAGGTCATCAACTTTCCGCAGAATCAGAAGTAGGGGCAGGAACTACGATGAAATTATTCTTCCCATTTTTAAGCTATTACGATGGACTTAAATAATTGAATCAACAATTAATTCCAAGCTTCTTTAGAAAAAAAGATTCAGCTAATTGCGCCTCTGGAACTATCGGGCAATGGAAAGGCAGTGTCGTTTTTTTCATCAGTTTAGTTTGGTGGCTTCACCTTCACTTTTAAAGAGTGTATTAAAGCTATACGTCCATGGGTTGAAAAATTAGATAAGAAATTACCTAGTAAAGTAATATTATGTGTGTTTGCTGATAATGTAATAGTGTTGATTTTGAAAGAAAGAAGGTCTAAAAAGTTCTCTTAAGCCTTCTTTCTTCTTTTTGGCTGAAGAAACGGTCTGTGTTGTTAGCAAATTTTTTTGTTATATGGCGATTTTCTCACTGTATTCTCCTTTTATTTTAAGTTGTTTGGGGAATAAGAATTTTGATATACTGATAACTAATGTGGTTTGAGAGGAGTTAGAAAAAAATATGAATGTGTTAATCGCATTAATTCCCATGCTTGCTTGGGGGAGCATAGGTTTAGTCAGCGGAAAAATCGGTGGTACCGCTAACCAACAAACCTTAGGCATGACGATGGGTGCTTTATTATTTTCAATTGCGACGTTTATTATTATGCGTCCAGTTATGTCGGTAGAAATGGGAATCGTCGGCTTGCTTTCCGGTTTATTTTGGAGTGTGGGACAAAACCAGCAGTTTCACAGCATGAAATATATGGGTGTCTCTGTTGGCTTACCAATTTCAACTGGTATGCAATTAATCGTCAATACGGTTGCCGGAGCAGTCTTTTTTCATGAATGGACCCGAACAAAAGATTTTGCTATCGGTATTATCGCTTTAGCTTTCTTGGTTGCTGGTGCTTATTTAACCGCTCGCCAAGATAAAGAAAACCAAACAAGTATGACGAATAAAACATTAGATTATCCTAAAGGCGCTCGTGCACTTATTATTTCAACCATCGGTTTTGGTGTCTACACGATTATCGTCAACGCCAGCGGTTTGGATCCTTTAGGAGTTATTTTACCGCAAAGTATCGGTATGTTGGTCGGCGCTAGCTTTTTTGCTTTTAAAAAAGCTCAACTCGATCGTTATGTATGGTTTAATATGAGTACTGGTTTATTATGGGGGTTAGGCAATATTTGTATGTTATTGACGATGCGTCAAATTGGCTTAGCAATTAGCTTTTCTTTATCGCAAATGGGAATCATCATCTCAACGCTTGGTGGAATCTTTCTTTTGGGAGAGCACAAGACTAAAAAAGAATTGTATTCTGTAATCTGCGGCTGTTTATTTGTAATAATAGGCGGCGTCTTACTGGGATATATGAAAGCTTAACAAATTCCACTTTTGGAGGGGTTATGTAATATGTCAATGTTTAGGAAGAAAGAGTTATCAGCAGTTTCTAACACATCCAGCTCCATGAAAAAAGATTTAAAAACAGTCGATTTAATCATGCTGGGTATTGGAGCAATTGTTGGTACAGGGATTTTTGTCGTTACCGGGGTTGCAGCGGAAAAAACAGCTGGTCCGGCCTTAACTTTATCATTTTTAGTAGCCGCTGGTGCAATCATTTTAGCCGGGCTATGTTATGCAGAGTTTGCTTCACGTATTCCTGCAATTGGCGGTCCTTACGCTTATATGTACGTAGTTTATGGTGAGCTCGTTGCTTGGATGACTGGTTGGCTGGTGATTTGTGAATTCTTTTTAGCCGTTTCTTCCGTTGCTTCTGGTTGGTCGGGCTATGTTCACGGCTTTTTAGCTAGCTTAGGAATGGATTTGCCTAAATCGCTAAGCGGCGCCTACAATCCTGCTAATGGTACGTATGTGGATATCATTGCCATACTTGTGCTTTTAGCAGTTACCTTTTGGGTGTCGTTGGAAGCTAAGACAGCTCTTCGTTTAAATAATGTGATGGTCTTTGTCAAATTCGGAATTATCGCCCTCTTTTTAATTATTGGCTTCTTTTATGTGAAACCCACAAATTGGCAACCGTTTATGCCGTTTGGTTTTTCCGGTGTGATGGGCGGGGCGGCGATTGTGTTCTTCGCTTTTTTAGGTTTTGATGCCGTTAGCATGACCGCTGAAGAAGTCAAAAATCCGCAAAAAGATATACCAAAAGGGATCATCGGTTCCATTATTATCGCTGCGATCTTGTATATCATCGTTACCTTAGTTCTCACAGGAATCGTACCGTTTAATGCATTAGGCGTAAAAGACCCAGTGGCTTTTGCCATGCGCTTTGTTCATCAAGAAGGAGTAGCCGGCATGATTTCAGTGGGCGCTATTTTAACTCTTTTAACGGTGACAATTTCCATGATGTATAGTTTAGCTCGAGTTATTTATGCTATCAGTAAAGACGGTTTACTGCCGCAACTTATGAGCAAAATCGATCCTAAAACACGTACACCCAAAAATGCGACGTATGTAGCAGGAGCTTGCTCCATGATTTTTGCCGGCTTGGTGCCGATGGAAATTTTAGCTGAGTTAACCAATATTGTAACCTTAATGTATTTGATTGTCATGGCGTTGGGAATTATTCGCTTACGAAAAATAGCCGGACAGCCGCAATCCAATGAGTTTAAAATTCCATTGGTGCCGTTATTGCCAATTCTATTGATTGTAGTTAGCATCGCATTAATGTTACAATTACAAGCTGCTACTTGGAAAGCCTTTGCTGTCGCTTTAGTCGTCGGGTTTATTATTTACTTCACCTATGGCTATCATCACAGTAAAGTCGGCCAAGAAGAAGGTTCCGCTAAATAATTCCTTGCGATTTTGAGTTTGCTCCACGTCTTTCAAAA
The DNA here is from genome assembly GCA_051295955.1 of Enterococcus faecalis. Classification (GTDB taxonomy): domain Bacteria; phylum Bacillota; class Bacilli; order Lactobacillales; family Enterococcaceae; genus Enterococcus; species Enterococcus faecalis_A. The sequence continues at coordinate 16,947 of JBPDWA010000009.1, forward strand.
AAGACGGGACGAACTCTTTTTTTATCGTTTGCCTTTGTTTTTTAAGCAAGTATTATAAGCTTTATTTAACAATAAGGCAGAATAAAATTTGTAAAACATGTACTCGTTTTAATCAAATAATAGGTAAATGAGTCAACAGCCTAGAATAGAATACAAAAAGATAAAAAGGAATCCCCCTAGGCAGAAAAACCACTAGTAATAGAAAGAGCAATTTTAGGGGGGAGGGGCTAATCACTGCCTGTAGAAGCTAAAATTATCACAAATAGCCGTAGAGCAAGACACTGTAAATATATAGATATCGGTCAAGTTTACCCAGCCTTAACCATTACAAAAGCAACGGTTAATATTTTAGTGAAGAATAATTACAGATGAGTTGAAGCAGCCGGTAATAATGACCTAAAAGCGTTAAAAGATTATTATGGAACAAAAACAACAGAAGAAGTTCTTCCGTTGATGAGGGAATTACAAAAATTGCTAACTTGAAATTTATTACTACCGGTACAAAATCAAAGGAGCCAAAGAGGAAGCTAAGAAATTTTATCCATTGAAGGCAAAGCACGAATTGCCAGCTTCAAACCATTTAAAGGTTGCAGCTAAAACTGTGCATAGATGTTCTGTGTTCAGCTCTGTTCATCCGGTGAGTCTAAAGCCTGCACCGACTTCTATAGCAGGCTTTTTATCTCTTAGAAAATGCAAGGTTTTCTAGTTCAACCACAGGAATTATGGTATACTGTTTAGGAGTAAATCCAGATGATTGGGAAAATTGCTGAAGGAGGTTTTTTTTACATGCCACAAAAAGAAACATTTTATATTACTACGCCTATTTATTATCCAAGCGGAAAACTACACATTGGAAATTCATATACGACGATTGCCTGCGATGCGATGGCTCGCTATAAGCGCTTGATGGGCTTTGATGTCTTTTATTTAACTGGTGTTGATGAGCATGGTCAAAAAATTGAAAAAAAAGCGGCACAATTAGACGTAACCCCGCAAGCTTACGTGGATAAAATGGCTGCCGATGTCCAAAAATTATGGAAGACATTGGACATTAGCTATGATAAATTTATCCGGACGACCGATGATTATCATGTAACTGCGGTTCAAAAGATTTTTGACCGCTTAGTTGAACAAGGGGATATTTACCTTGGTGAATATGAAGGCTGGTACTCTGTTTCTGATGAAGAATTTTTCACGGAAACGCAATTGGCTGAAGTATACCGCGATGAAGATGGCAATGTAATCGGCGGTAAAGCCCCTAGTGGTCATGAAGTAGAATTGGTAAAAGAAGAATCTTACTTCTTTAAGATGAGCAAATATGCAGATCGTTTGGTAGCCTATTATGAAGAGCATCCAGAATTTATTCAACCGGAATCTCGCAAAAATGAAATGCTGAATAACTTCATTAAACCTGGTTTGGAAGATCTAGCAGTATCGCGGACGACATTTACGTGGGGTATTCCTTTAAACCGCGATCCTAAGCATGTTGTTTATGTGTGGATTGACGCCTTATCCAATTATATTACTGCTCTTGGTTATGGGACGGATGATGATACGCTATTCCAAAAATACTGGCCGGCTGATGTACATATGGTCGGTAAAGAAATTGTCCGTTTTCATACTATCTACTGGCCGATTATGCTGATGGCCTTAGAGCTGCCGTTACCGAAAAAAATCTACGGACATGGTTGGCTGTTAATGAAAGACGGCAAAATGTCCAAATCAAAAGGTAACGTTGTCTATCCGGAACTGCTAGTGGAGCGTTACGGCTTGGATGCTCTACGTTATTATTTATTAAGGGCTATTCCATTTGGTAGCGATGGTATCTTTACGCCGGAAGATTTTGTTTCGCATTTGAATTACGATCTGGCCAATGATTTGGGCAATCTCTTAAACCGAGCGATTGCGATGATCAACAAATATTGCGCCGGCAAAGTTCCACAGTATGCTTCGAAAGTAACACCATTTGACAGTGAACTGTCAACAACTGCGGCTAATGTAATTGGCAAATATCATGCAGCAATGGAGAGGATGGAATTTAACACAGCTCTTGCTGAAATTTGGACACTGGTATCAAGGGCGAATAAATATATTGATGAAACCGCTCCTTGGATTTTAGCCAAAGATGAAGCGAAAAAACTAGAACTGGATAGTGTGATGGTTCATTTAGCAGAAAGTCTGCGCATTATCGCTATTTTATTGCAGCCCTTTATGACCACTACTCCAAGTAAAATCTTCGAACAATTAGGGCTTGATCCAGAATCCATGCATATGGAAAATATCCACTTTGGTGAGTTTCCAACAGACGTGACGGTAGTCAGCAAAGGAACACCAATCTTCCCACGCTTGGATCTTGAGACGGAAGTGACTTACATTCAAAAGAAAATGGCTCAAAGCGAAGGAACGACCGCACAAGAAATCAAGTGGGATCCGGAAGAAACGACGCTTGTTTCCACGAAAGATAAAGCGATCAAATACGATGATTTCGATAAAGTGGAATTAAAAGTAGCCGAAGTTATTGATTGTAAAAAAGTAAAAGGAGCCGACAAGCTCTTACAGTTCCGCTTGGATGCTGGTGACGAAAACCATCGCCAAATTCTTTCAGGAATCGCTGAATTTTATCCTGATCCAGCTACGTTAATCGGAAAAAAAGTAGTGATTGTTGCGAATTTGAAACCTAGAAAAATGCGTGGCCAAATTAGTCAAGGCATGATTCTTTCCGCTGAATCGCCGCAAGGAAAACTGCAAATTGTTGAAGCACCTAAAGAAATGCCGAATGGTGCCACGATTGCATAAATAAAAAAAGTAGCACCTGTTGTTTACAACGTAGGTGCTACTTTTTTCGTTTAAGATCAACAAGTTTTTGCTTTCAAATCCTTTATTTGCGCTTTATTTTGTAACTACGTTTCTTTGGTAGCCAACGGTTTGGAATCAACAGTAAAATTAAGGCATAAGGCGCACTAATAATTCGCCAAGCTAACATCCGACTGAGGCTGTCGTGGGTATACAGCCATTCCAAAAGAACGTGCAAACCAAGAATACTCAACACAACTAAAGCAGCAATTGCTAATGAATGACTGGGCTGCCAATAATGCTTCAAAAGGCTGATGGCAATAGGTAGTAAATAAAAGTAAGCACTCGTTAAAGAAATCCGCCAGCTTTTGACCACGGCACCTAGATTAATGAAAAAAAATAACAGCGATAGAATTAGGGCAAACGGTGGGAAAAAAGCGATTAAAGCAGAATAAATGACACCCCAAATGATCATGAGCGGCCCTTTTACAAGGGCTACAATGACTGTGAAAAGAGCAATTAAAACTACTTGTTGAGTCACATTACCGATTGCTAATAAGGCAAAAAGAACCAGCAGCAGCCAATGCCAAATGGTTTGGTTTTGCTGCTTACGTGTAACCGTTACATTTTTTTGAAGCAGTGTTTTAAAAAAATGTTCTGGATCAAAGGACTGTTTCATTGGATATCAACTCCTATATTAGTCAATGCTATTGAAGTATACCTAATCGGGGCTAAAAACACATCGGACTAAAGTAGGGAATTATTTTTAATAGCAGAAAAATAATCTGAAAGTAATGATTGTAATAGATAAAAACAGCCACGAAGAGAGAAATTAAGTGCTGTGGCTGTATTTATTCTTAGGTTACATTGCTTTGATACGCTGTCAGCCATGGCGACAAATTACTAACATATGGTAAGTAAAGTCGCTTCATACCTCGAGAAACTGCTGTATAAAGAATTTTACGGTCACACTCCGTGTAGTAACGCTCAGCAGAGGGAATATGAAGAATTATTTGGTCAAATTCCATTCCTTTGGCCATGTCAATAGAAAGAATTTGCCAGTTTTTAGAAGGCTGTTTTATAGTTTCTAGCAAATCCACTAAGACTTTTTGCTCCGCTTGATTTTTGGTGATGATGGCTCCGGTATCGGAGATGGGTAAATCAGCGATCATTTTAGTTAGTACCTCTAAATAATCTGCTTCATTTTCACATTGTGTGAGACAAGGCTTTGGCCCGTCTGGTCGAATCGCCACGATTTTCAGGTGATGAGGATCGTTGACTAAAGTTTGAAATAAGCATGTAATTTCTTTACTAGATCGATAACTGTTGACTAATTGATAGGCGGCCATGGGACGTTTTAACGGTATGAGCAAATCTTTGATTTCTTGAGATTCCAGTGCTGTATTAAAAATCGCTTGGTTTTCATCGCCAGCTAATGTTATATTTGCTTTAGGAAATAAAGTAAATAGCAGTAGTAACTGAGCAGCGGTATAATCTTGCACCTCATCGATTAAACGAAATGCTAGTTCCTATGGGATAGGTCTTCAATCAATAAATGTTTTACCCATAAAAGGGCTGTAACCTCATCAGCAGAATAAACAGCAGCTGTTCGTTGGTACGCTTTGTGCTGATATGCTTGATACATCGTTTGAAAGAGCGCCCACTCACTGAGCCATTTATGTTCTTGAATTGCTATAGTTACGGAACGATATTTTTTACGTAGTCGTTTCAGGGCAAAAGATGCTAGTGTTGCTTCATGCTCAGCGCTAAGTACAGTACCGAAATAACGTAGTTGCTCGGCTTCAATCAACTGTTGTATTTGTTCGATCATTTGCTGGGAAGCTGCTTGTTGATGCATTCGACGCTGTCAAAGATGAGTAAGTTTTTCTTTGGTAGCGGCCAGCCGCTTTCTCACTGGCAGTTCACTTGGTGTTTGACAATAAAGAGAAAAAATGGGTTCCGCAGTAAATAAGCGCTGCTTTTTATACATAATATCTTGAAACAAACTTGCTGAAAGATTAACAGATTGCTGTTTTTTAAGAAAATCGACGAAATCAAAGGAACGTAAAATGGTTTCTTGCTCTGTAGCTGTTGTTTGGATAATACGGCTGAAAAATTCAGCTTTGCTTTCTAACGGTAGGAAGGTTTGATTCGTAAATCGTAGGAATTGCAACAGCGTAAGATTTCTTGGGTTGCGTTCTCCTAAATTTGGCAGGACTTGTGAAATATAATCGATAAAAGTTGAATTTGGCGATAAAAGTAAAATATTATCAGCAGTAATTATTTGCCGATTTTGATAAAGTAAGTAGGCAATTCGTTGCATAATAACGGATGTCTTGCCGCTGCCGGCAATGCCGTTTACCAGCAAAATCGGTTGTTTCTTCTCGCGAATAATTTTCATTTTGTTCTTGTTGAATCGTTGTGGTAATCTCTTTTGTGTATGGGGAGGAATCAGCTTCCAAAGTGTGTAATAAAACATCATCTTAAATGGCAATCGTTGTATCAAAATAGTTTAGCAAACGACTTTTTTCGATTAAAAATTGCCGTTTCAATTCCAGTTGTACTGAAACCGTAGTGTCATTGGCTTGATAAAGGATGGCGCCTAATACATTGTTGTAAAATAAGCCGGCAATGGGTGAACGCCAATCATGCACTCGTGTTTGAGCGGCCAAAGAAGTAAAATCGTTGACGCCAATATAAAAAGTTTCTTGCGTTGTTGGGCTGTCGTCAAAGCTTAGGACGATTTTGCCAAAGTATGGCACCTCTAATAGGTACTCTACTTTTGCTAATTGTGCAGCGTTGTTTTGATTTTTCAGATTCCACTGATCAATTTCTCGATTTTTCATTTCCAGCATCGCCAAGGTCTCCAAATTTTCAGTATGGCTGTCAAAATTTAAGCTTGTATCATGATCGAATTCATCTAATAGTGTTTTGCCTTTTTGTATCGAATCTGCTAATTGGCTTTGATAGCTTTTTTTGGCTGCAAGTAATTCTTGATAGACCAGTTGAAGGTAAGCCTGTTCTTTTGCACGCTCATCTGTCATGAAACAACCCCCTATTATCTTTTTTTGCAAAACTCGAAATTATAAGCTATTTTTGTTGCGAATGCAAGTGTCAAAAGCTTATCTGAAAAACATGAAAATTCTAAGGACTGTCCATTCAGCTTTTACTAAAAATGTGATACAGTATAAATGGTGAATAAAATGATATGCTCAAAATAGAAGCGCAAGGGAGGGAATGAGGATGATTTTTGATTCTCATACTCATTTAAATGCAGAACAATTCAACGAAGAGATTCCAGCAACGATTGAAAGAGCTCGTAAGCTGGGTGTTACTGAGATGGCGGTGGTGGGTTTTGATGCGCCCACCATCGAAAAATCTTTGGCTTTAAGTCGTGAATATTCTTCGATTCATAGCATTATCGGATGGCATCCGACTGAAGCTGGCAGTTATACGCCGGCAGTGGAAAAAAAGCTGCAAGAACAGTTAACCTTGCCGAAAGTGGTGGCTTTAGGAGAAATCGGCTTGGATTATCATTGGATGGAAGATCCTAAAGAAGTTCAAGCTCAAGTGTTTCGACGACAAATTTCGATTGCCAAAGAGATGCAATTGCCCATCAGTATCCATACTAGAGAAGCTTTGGAAGATACTTATCAAATTTTAAAAGCGGAACGCATTCACGAAGTGGGCGGTATTATGCATAGCTTTAGCGGCGACCCAGAATGGATGCAACGTTTCGTTGACTTAGGCTTGTATATTTCCTTTAGTGGTGTGGTAACTTTTAAAAAAGCTTTGGATGTTCAAGCCGCTGCTCAAGTAGTACCCTTAGAGCGTTTATTAGTAGAAACAGATGCTCCTTATCTAGCGCCGGTTCCATTCCGAGGCAAACGTAATGAGCCTGGCTATACCCGTTATGTTGTTGAAAAAATTGCAGAATTAAGAGCATTGCCTTTTGAAGAAGTTGCTAAGGTAACCACTGATAATGCTCATCGCTTGTTTGGATTAGACGCATGAAAGAGAAGCTGAAAGTAGCTGAAATTATCGTAGTCGAAGGCAAAGACGATACGCGTAGAATTCAAGAAGTTGTAATAGCTGATACAATTGAAACCATCGGATCTGCCATCAGTGAGGAAACACTGCAACAAATTGAACACGCCCAAGAAACCAGAGGTGTAATTATTTTTACTGATCCCGATTACTCAGGAGAGAAAATTCGCAAAACGATTATGGAAGTGGTGCCGGATGCCAAACATGCTTTTTTGCCAAGAAAACAAGCGGTGCCTAGAAAAAAAGGAACGAGTTTGGGAGTAGAACATGCCAGCGACCAAGCAATTATTGAAGCGCTGAAAAAAGTCGTAACGCCCGTAGCGATGGATGAAACGTTTCCTGAAATTCCTAGACAATTCCTTTGGGAGTGTGGTTTAATAGCAGGAGCGCATGCCAAGGAACGCCGGGAATATTTAGGCGATGAATTACGAATTGGCTATACAAATAGCAAACAATTAGTCAAACGGTTAGCTATGTTTCGGATTACAAAAGAAGAAGTAGCACAAGTCATGGCTTCTTATAGGGATTCTGAGCCGATTGATTAATTCAGGCAACTGGCAAAGAATAAGCACTGCTAGAGAATAAGCAGAAAAGTGGAGGAAACAGATTGACAGAATATAAAGACATTGCCACTCCTTCGAGAACTAAAGAAATTTTAAAGAAACACGGCTTTTCATTTAAAAAAAGCTTGGGGCAAAATTTTTTAACGGAACCAAATATTTTAAGAAAAATCGTCGAAACGGCTGCGATTGACCAGCAGACCAATGTAATTGAAGTAGGTCCGGGGATTGGCGCCTTAACGGAACAATTAGCAAAACAGGCAGCACAAGTTTTAGCATTTGAAATTGATGAACGTTTGCTGCCGGTATTAGCAGAGACAATGCAACCCTACCAAAATGTAACGATTGTCCATCAGGATGTTTTAAAAGCAAACTTACAGGAGACAACCCAAACGGTTTTTGGAAAAGAGCGTCCTTTAAAAGTAGTAGCGAACTTACCTTATTACATTACTACACCGATTATGATGCACTTTTTGGAATCTGAATTAGAAGTGCAAGAAATGGTCGTCATGATGCAAAAAGAAGTAGCGGAACGGATTTGTGCACAACCGGGAACAAAAGCTTATGGCTCTTTATCCATTGCTGTGCAATACTTTATGGCAGCTAGTGTTGCATTTATCGTACCTAAGACTGTTTTTATTCCGCAGCCGAATGTTGATTCTGCGATAATCAAGTTGACAAAAAGAGAGCGACCCGCAGTTACTGTAAGCGATGAACAAGAATTTTTTAAATTAACCAAAGCAGCTTTTCAATTGCGACGAAAAACATTGTGGAATAACTTAATTCATTATTACGGTAAAGACGAAGCGACCAAAGCTTGGCTGAAGGATAGCTTGACCAAAGCTGAAATAGATCCGTCACGACGAGGAGAAACCTTAAATCTGGCCGAATTTGCCAAGTTAAGTAATACGCTGATAGCAAACAAAACATTATTTTTAACAAAATAAAATACGAAAAATGAAGGAAAATTTTTTCACTGTTAAAACCAAAGCCACTCGTTTCTACGGGTGGTTTTTTCTACCGCTGAAAGTCTCGTTATCGGCTTAAGCCGTAGGGAGAAGACGACATTCCCTCCCGGTTCCTTAAAGGATCTCTTTATTCCTACGTTTTCTTTTCCTGTAAATGGTTTCTTCTCTTCAAATAACGTTAGTTGATCTACTTGTACATCTTCTTGAGGTTGATGGCAAATATATTTTGCTACTTTTTATTTCTTCCTGCTGTATTCACATAGTAACTTTGATATCAGATTTTTTCAATTTTCATAGCAATATATCAAATTCGACTTTCCGTTAAGAGTCGGTAAGCTGGCCTTTTCCTTAAAACTAGCCTATTAATTGTGGGGCACTTAATTTTGACGGTATCTCTACTAACATAGGAGCAGGGCGAAATGGTTATAGGTATGTGCTTCCATAATTTCTATACTTTTTCTTTCACAAAATTCCTTAAGTAGTTCACCTATACTTATTTTGTAATTTCCATAAATAATTTACCTTCTATATTTGGGGGCAAATATCAAATGATTCTTTCATATTCATACGGTTTGTAATAAATCTTCGGTAGCCTTTAGGAAAAAGGCTACCTTTTAAACGTTTAAAGTGATGGTCGGGATACCAACTTTCTCTTAACTTTTTTAAGAGGTTTTTATATTACTGTGCTGGAAGCTCTTCAGAGCCCCTAGCATAATTAAAGGGAGCATAGCTTACAAAGAAAAGAAGTGTAGTGTCTTGACACCTCACTTCTTTTTGCCTAGAATAAGGATATTACAAGGGTGTCTTGACACCTATAGGAGGAATTATTTTGAACAATCGTTCAGTCAGACAGATCACAATTTCAGCATTATTAATTGCAATGGGGATTATTATCCCGATGGTAATGCCACGTTTTACAGTGGGGCCGGCTTCTTTTACATTAGCAAGTCATGTTCCGGTTTTTGTAGCTATGTTTATTTCACCGGCAGTGGCAATTGCCGTCAGCTTGGGAACTGGCTTTGGTTTTTTCCTTTCCGCAACCCCAATTATTGCGTTGCGGGCGCTCTCTCATTTACTTTTTGCTATTATTGGTGCTATTGTTTTGCAGAAATATCCTCATATTTTGATCAATAAAAAAAGGCACTTTACTTTATGGAACGGTTCTTTGCAATTCTTTAATTTTTGGATTGCCCTTATTCATTCTGCTGCCGAGTTGGCAGTTGTCTCAGCTTTTTATACGTTAGGAAATCTACCTGAAACCTACTACACGCAAGGATACATGTACTCAATCTTTTTGTTGATGGGTCTTGGTGGCGTGATCCATAGTTTAGTCGATTTTAGTATTGCTTATTTCTTAGCGGCTATTTTAAGTAAACAGATGGATATTCCTGCTTTTACTGCTGCCAAAAAACAAATCGACACTACGAACAAATTCTTCTTAGCAACGGCTACTAAAAAGTAATGCCATTTTTTATCAGTAAATAAATTATGGGTCTTATATTACCAGCTTGCGAAAAGAAAAACACCTTAATTCTTTCCTTAACGATTAAGTTAGATAGCTAAGAATTAAGGTGTTTTTTTATATTTTTAAATAAATTGTTAGTTAAGGTTAAGAAAAAGGTTGAGTGGTTGTTATTCGTTGGGCCGCTGTTTTTTGTTCAAGCTGTAATAAATATTTTTTACGCTCAATTCCGCCGCCATAACCGCCTAAGTTACCATTAGTGTTTATAACACGATGATAAGGAATGAGAATGGCTAGCTGATTTGAGTCGTTTGCATTGCCGACTGCACGTACTGCATTAGGCCTCTGCAGCGCAGTAGCAATTTCATAATAGGTTGAGATTTTACCAATAGGAATTTTAACTAACGTGGCCCAAACTTTTTGTTGGAAGGGAGAGCCCATTTTTTTAAAGGAATCAAAAAGCTGCTTCGTTAATGAGTGAAGTATTCCTCTAATTGTTCCTTTAGCTGGTGATTAATAGCAGTTTCTCCAGGAAGACTGCGGCTGTTTTGCTTGATTCGCAACCATTCGAGTTCTTCTTCGAGCTCTCTACGATCCATAAATTCTAGTAGGTAGAGAAACTGTTCATTGGATACACTTCACATTCGACCGATAGGAGTTGAAATAATGTTGGCGTTTAAAATTGTAATGCCCGTTTTGGTGGTGGTGGGGGGTTCTAAAACTTTTGTAAATGCATCGTTGAAACTGCCAGCTGAAGCGTAGCCGGCCGCTAATTGTTCATCCATTACTTTGGCTCCTGCTATTATTTGTTTTAAGGCTAAACCCATCCGTCGAGCACGTGCATATCGAACAAATGACCTCTCGTAAATTCCTTTAAACTTGTGTCTAACAGTGGCAGAGTGTAAACCAAGGCCTTGGAAGTCACTTTCTTGCCAACGTTTTTCCGGGTACGCTTCGAAGCATGAACCAGCTGTTTAATTTCTGCTGGAATTGCTTGTGGATAAGATAAAGGTTGGCAGATTTTACAAGGACGATACTCAGATAGTAATCCGGCTTCAGCAGTTTCAAAAAACTCGCAATTCTCTAGCTTCGGTTTGCGAGCTGCACAAGTAGCGTGACAAAAAATTCCAGTTGTTTTGATTCCGGCAAAAAAAATCCATCGTAAGCAGTTTTTTACAAGTGCCTCATAATCCTCTAGTTGTTTATCCTTTGATGTAATCATCGCTTACGCCTTTTTTTCTTGAATGAATGTTATATTTTTAATTATAGTGCAAGGCGTGAAGCGACACTTACTAAAAATGAACAACTAATTAATATAAAGGACAGAGGAAACTGTTTGCAACAGATAATTAATAACTGGTATAGCATAGAAGAATTGCAGCATTTAGCTAGTTATTGAGTTTCAAATAACAGTTTCTGTATTTTTATCAAAGAAATGGGCTTTGTTCATATCAAAAGCTAGATCAATCATGGCTCCTGGTCGATGAAAATCACGGGCATCAACTTTTGATATGAATTCGATATCACCTGTTTTTGTGTAAAGCATAGACTCAGCTCCCAACAATTCCGAGACAACAATTTCTGAAGAAACAATGGCGTCTGCCATGGAATTCAAGGCTACTTGTTCACTATGAATATCTTCTGGACGGATACCTAGAATTAATTGTTTCCCTTCATAGCCTTTTTCGATTAATTGTTTGTTTTTCCCAATAGGCACAGCTAATTTTAAACCGTGTTCTGTGATCACGGTGCCTTTTGTTAATGTAACCGGGAAGAAGTTCATTGCCGGAGAGCCGATAAAACCGGCGACAAACATATTGTTAGGATTATTATAGACTTCTTTTGGTGAGCCAATTTGTTGGATAAACCCATCTTTCATAATCACAATTCGGTCAGCCATAGTCATTGCTTCTGTTTGATCGTGAGTTACATAGATTGTTGTCGTTTCTAAACGCTGATGTAACTTGGCAATTTCTGCCCGCATAGCTACTCGCAGTTTTGCATCTAAATTTGACAAAGGTTCATCCATTAAAAACACTTTAGCATCACGTACGATCGCTCGGCCTAAAGCAACTCGTTGTCTTTGACCACCGGATAAGGCTGCTGGTTTGCGTTTTAAATAATCGGTTAATCCCAAAATTTCGGCTGCATTTGCCACGCGTTTTTTAATCTCAGCTTTTTGGTATTTCCTCAATTTTAAGCCGAAAGCCATGTTATCGAAAACTGTCATATGAGGATAGAGGGCATAATTTTGAAAAACCATTGCGATGTTCCGATCTTTGGGGGCTATATCATTCATCACTTGGCCATCGATTATCAATTCGCCTTCTGTGATGTCTTCCAAGCCGGCAATCATGCGTAAGGTAGTGGATTTGCCACAGCCGGAAGGGCCTACGAACACAATAAATTCATGATTTTGGATATCTAAATTAAAGTCAGTTACTGCGTAGTTAGTAGCGTTGTCATACTTTTTGTAAATACTTTTGAGTGCCATTTCCACCATTTTATTCCCTCATTTCTCTATTTTAATTCAGTATAAAGAAAGGAAGTGTTTCACTCAAGGTCGCTTTGCACAAAACTTAGCTTTTTTTTTCGTCAATGTGACGAAACACTTTTTCAGTAGGAATTTTTCTTCTTTCGTTATAATGAAATTAAAGTTAGGCGATGAGTTGGATGAAAGTGGCGCTAATTGCTCATGATCGAAAAAAAGAATTAATGGTTCAACTGGTTACTGCTTATCGAGAAATTTTAAAAAGAGCATGAATTATTAGCGACTGGTACCACCGGTCAGCGTATCGTTGAAGTCACAAATTTAACGGTTCACCGCTTTAAATCAGGACCGCTGGGCGGCGACCAACAAATTGGTGCAATGATTTCCGAAGATTTGCTAGATATGGTTATTTTTTTACAAGATCCATTGGCAGCGCAACCCCATGAACCGGATGTGACGGCTTTGATTCGTTTAAGTGACGTGTATGCCATTCTGTTGGCAACAAATATTGGTACAGCAGAAATTCTGTAAAGAGGGTTACAGGCTGGTTTTGTTGACTTTCGCCAGCTGGTTCATCAAAGTGACCCGCTACCACTTGCTTATCAATAAGTATTTGATTGTTATTTATTTGGAAGTATGTTATATTTTTTTTGGACGTAAGTCCTAATAATCAGAGTAGAAAATAAAGCGTTAAGTGCCGAAAGGATGGGATGTTGCCTTTTGGACGAAGAACAAAAAAATCAAACGGAAAAGTTAGAAGCGGTAGGTGTTTGGCAATTAGCCCACAGGCACAGGACGAGGTTCTGCGGTACTAGTAGCTAAATTGCTCACACCAAAAATCCCTGAAGTGTTTGATAAATCGGCAAATAGAGACTGTAAGGCCAAGAGGAGCACCTCTTTATCTTCCTGTCCTAATTTGCTCATCATCAGCCCAACACTTTTCGCTTTTTATTGTTCGCGGTTTTATTTTCGCATTCGCTGCATCGTTAGTTATGTAGCAGCTCTTAGAGGAGATGCTAAAAATGACAAAGAAAAGATTTTCAACGAAGTCCATCGCTTTAATGGGTATTTTAATTGCGATGGCCGTTATTTTTGCACGCTTTTTGGCGTACGAAACAACGTTTTTGAAAGTGAGTTTTACCTTTCTTCCACAATCCTTGATTGGCATGTTATTTGGTCCTTTTTGGTCAGGGATTGGTGCGGCGGTAGCTGATGTTGTGGGAATGATGCTGTTTCCTAAGGCGGCTTATTTTCCAGGCTTTACCGTCAATGCCTTTATTACAGGCGTGATCTATGGCTATTATTACTATAAAAAAGAGATAACATGGAAACGAGTGCTGATCGCAACCTTTTTAGTTACGCTAGTAGTCAATATCTTTTTGACACCGCTGTGGCTGGGATTGATGTACGGCGTGGACTTAAGAAATTTCGCCTGGTGGATTCCTCGCTTGGTAAAAAGTGTGATCTTTTTGCCAATTCAAGTGATTGCCACTTATTATTTAGGAAATAAGGTACGAACGAATCAATTATTTGAACGAGTGTTATCACAAAAATAAAATAAAAAAAGTGCTGCCCCACATCCCGGGCCGGCACTTTTTTTATTAAGTATTTATTTGGTTTTTAAATTGTGCTTCATATAATTGTCGGTAATAACCGTCTTTCTTACGAATAAGTTCCCTGTGATTACCAATTTCAACCACTTGGCCTTGATCCATTACTAAGATTTGATCCGCATTTTTGATGGTGGATAAGCGGTGAGCAATAACAAAACTGGTCCGTCCGATCATCATTTGTAAAAAGGCGTCTTGAATCTTTTGCTCTGTCAAAGTGTCGACTGAGCTAGTCGCTTCATCTAAAATTAACATAGGTGGATTACTGATCATTGTACGAGCAATGGTCATCAGTTGTCGTTGTCCTTCAGAGATTTTAATTCCTTTTGAGCCGATAGGAGTCTCTAGCCCTTGAGGAAGACGCATCACGAACTCATAAATGTGCGCTTGTTGCATCGCTTCGTTGATTTGTTCGTCTGTTGCTTGAGGATTGCCGTATGTTAAATTTTCTCTAATGGTGCTGTCAAATAACCAAGTATCTTGTAATACCATCCCAAAACTCTTCCGCAGGCTGTCACGTTTAATCGTTTCAATGGGTAGACCGTCAATAGTAATAGTGCCACGATCGACATCGTAAAATCGCATCAATAAATTCACTAAAGTCGATTTTCCTGCTCCGGTACGACCGACGATCGCAATTGTTGTGCCGGGCTCAGCCGTTAAACAAAAGTCCTCAATCAGCGGTTTGGTTTTTGTATAGGAAAATGAGACGTGATCAAAGACTACTTTTCCTTTTACGTTGGTAAGAATTAAGGCATCGGAAGCATCTGGTTGTTCAACAGGCTGATCAATTATAGCAAACGTTCGGTCAAGCCCTGCTAGAGCTGTTTGAATTTGGGTTGTGATGCCTGAAAGTTCTATAAATGGTTTAGAAAATTGACTGGCGTAAATGGTGAAGCTTGAAATAACACCAACAGTGACTAGCTGGTTGCCACTTAATACTAATAAACCACCAACTAGACCAATTGATAAATAGGCAAGATGATCAATAAAACGCGAGAGCGGATTGGTCAAGGAAGAAGAAAATTGCGCTTTTTGACCCTTCACGTATAATTCATCATTTAATGCTTCAAAGACCTCTTGTGTTTTGGCTTCTTGTTGAAACGCTTTGACAATTTTTTGATTGCCCACCATTTCTGTAACATAGCCGGAAATGTCACCGACAATTTTTTGTTGCGCCGAAAAATTATTCTGAGAAGCGTTAGCTACGAGCCAATTTGCGATAAAGATAATCGGCGTGCTGATCAATACGACGAGCGTAAGCAATGGACTTAAGCGCAACATAAAAACAAAAGCAATCACTACCACGGATAATCCAGAGAATAATTGATTGAAAACTGCCGCGCAAGCCACAGAAATATTATCCATATCATTAGTAAAGCGACTGACGATATTTCCATGAGATGTTTGATCGTAATAACTTAATGGCAATTGATTTAAATGGGCAAACGCATCTTTGCGTAGCTGGGCCGTAGCTAAGTAAGCGACTCGATTTCCTAATAGCTGAATCAACCACTGGCTGACAATCGTTACGATTAAAATTCCTGCTAACAATAGAAAAAAGCTGCGCAATTGTTCAAAGTTAACCAGGCCTTTACCCAACATCGTATCCACGGATTTTCCTATATAGTAGGTCATTAAGACTGTTGCCAAGCCGCTGACAATTCCTAATAAAATCGCTCCGATTATTTCTTTTGGATAGTGCAAAAGGTATGGCTGAAAGCGAGTCAGTGCACTGAATTTAATTTTTTTGGTCGACATGAGCATCCTCCTCTTGTGAAGCGACGATTTCACGATATTCTTTGGAGTTGGCTAGTAATTGTTCATGCGTGCCTAAGCCAACTTGGCGGCCGCTGTCCAGAACCAAAATTTGTTGAGCACCTACAATGGAACTGATTCTTTGCGAAATTAAAATGAGGGTTGTTTCAGACAGTTGAGTTTTTAAAGCAGTTCGCAATTGGAGATCCGTCTGATAATCTAATGCGCTTAAAGAATCATCTAAAATTAATAATTGCGGTTTCCGAATCAAGGCGCGAGCAATTGTCAGGCGCTGTTTTTGACCACCGGAGAAATTTTTTCCGCCTTCATTTACTAGTGTATCCAACCCATGCTCCAATTGTTGGACAAATTCTTTACATTGAGCGATAGCTAACGCTTCCCAGCATTCTTGATCTGTAGCGTCCGGCTTGCCCCATTGTAAATTTTCACGGATCGTACCAGTGAATAAGACAGCGGTTTGGGGAACGAGGGCGATTTGATTTCGTAAAGTCATCAACGGCCAATCACGGACATTCCTCCCGCCGATAAATAAATTGCCGGCACTTACATCATAAAAACGAGGAATCAATTGAGTTAGGGTGCTTTTCCCACTGCCAGTAGGGCCAGTAATTCCTAGCGTACTGCCTTTAGGAATCGTTAAATGAATTTGTTTGAGTGCTAAACCAGCATTTGCTTCATAGCGAAAATCAACGTGTTCAAAAGTGATGGTGCCAAACTGCGGTGCTTTTTGATTTGCTGAAAGGTGTGCGGGTAAACTGCTGTCAATAGATAAAATTTCATTTACTCGGCTGGCGGATGCACTAGCTCGTGTAAAAATGATTACCAAGTTGGAAACAACGATCAATGCTAGTAACATTTGATTCATATAATTAATTAATGCCAGCACCTTCCCCTGTTGTAAGGTACCAATGTTAACTTTAAAACCGCCAATGTAAAGCAAGGCCAAAATACCGATGTTCATGACTAAAGTAGTTGCGGGATTCAATAAAGCAGACAGATTGGACACATGAATTGAAACCTGCGCTAGTTCATCTGTTACTTGTTCCACTTGCTGTTGTTCTGTTTTCTTTCTAGCAAAAGCACGAATCACTCGGACACCACTCAGCGTTTGGCTAATTTGGCGATTGAGACGATCCAAGTTAGCCTGAACTTTTTTGTATAGCGGCACAGTTACTTTAATTATAAAAAATAAAATAAGACAAAAAATCGGTAGTAATATTAAAAAGAGCAGTCCCATTTGAACATCAATGTAAAAAGCCATCACTACCGAGCCAATACTTAAAAATGGCGCTCGGATTATCAGGCGAATCAACATAGCTAGAGCAATTTGTAATTGATTGATGTCATTGGTTATGCGAGTAATCAGCGTGTCTGTTCCTACGCTGTTTAATTCTGCATGCGACAACTGATTAATTTTTTTCATTAACTGGTTTCTTAGTTCAGTGCCGAAGCCTTGTGAAGCAATTGAAGCATAATATTGACAAACCATCACACAAAGTAAACCGACCACAGACATCCCCAGCATCCATAAACCCATTTGAATAACGTATGTGCGGTCGTTTAAGCGAATACCTTGATCAACAAGCCGTGCCATAAAAAGGGGAAGAACTAGCTCAAAACAAGCTTCTAAAAATTTAAAAAAAGGGCCAAGGATCATTTGTTTTCGATATTTTTTTGCATATTTTAATAGACCAATCATAAAAAGCCTCCTTTTCCTGTTTTTTATTGTAGCTTACTTTCCCCTAGGAAGAAAGTTACTGGTTCAAATCATTATAAATTTTAAGAAAAGTAAGGTAAAATACTAGGATATACCTAACAAATTAGTGAAATACTAGAAAAATAAGTTGCTAGATTATTACAAAATATTTCAAACAATAATTTGATCTGCTTGGAAGCTTGAAAAATAAAAATCGTAAGGAAACAGTGCTTTCTTAAGGAAATCTTAACGAATAAAAAAGGACGATGAAGCGAAGAATTTAACATAATTCACTGCGCTGAAAGTTAAATTGTAATAAATTGTAACAATGCTGAAATAAAACAACGCCCTTTGACTAGTATAATAATAACGTTGGATTTTGTTAGGAAAGGTGTTGAATTCAGTGAAGGGTAAAAAGTTAATACCGTTTATCGCAAGTGTTCTATTGATTCAAGCAAGTACTCCAGTCATTGGGATGGCAGAATCACTTGATTCCTTGAATGAAAAAGAAAAGCAAGCCAATCAAGCCAGTCTGGCTATCAATGAGGAAATCAATACAGCGTTAAATGATGTTAATAGTAAATATACTGCAATTGAAAAATTAAAAACAAAAATTGCAGCAGCTGAAGAAACATTGAAAACATCAAAAGAAGAAATAACAATAACTGAAAAGAATATTGAACGGCGCAAAGAAGCTGTGGCTGAGCGTATGAGAACGGTGCAATTAAATGGTGACCAACGTGGCATTCAAGCTTTGTTGGAAGCAAAAAGTCTTTCAGATTTTGTCAATCGTGCGTTTACCTTGTCCTTGTTACAAAACAACGCCAAAGAAAAAGTTGAAAGCTTAACAGCCGAGAAAGAAAAACTAACTGACTTGCAAGAAAAAGTAACAGCTACTCAAAAAGCACTGATGGAAAATGAAACCAAATTGCAGGCAGAAGCCCAAACAATGGATGCAAAAGTCATTTCTTTAAAAGAAAAGTTAGCAGCTAATCAAGCCTTAATTTCAAAAATTGCGGAAGATAAAGCCACAGAACAGAAACGAATTGCTGATGAACAGGCCGCTGAGAAAGCCCGGAAAGAAGCCGCTGAAAAAGCTGAGCAAGCAAGCAGCAGTTCTACCACCGAAGCATCGACTTCTGAAAGGAGCAGTGCTTCATCAAATGAAAGCACTGATAACACCACGCCGTCTCAACAACCCGGGACTAATGACAACAGCACCAATAATAGTAATGGACAAGTTCTTTACATGGAATCGACCGCTTATTCTTGGCGAGAAGCAGGCGCCAGTCCTTTTTCTTTCTTAGGTATTGATTTGCGCAAGCAAAGTAACGTGATTGCAGTGGATCCTAGCGTTATTAAACTTGGTTCACTGGTAAAAGTTGATGGTTACGGTTTTGCAATTGCTGGAGACACTGGTGGTGCTATAAAAGGCAACATCATTGACGTACATTTTGACACCGTTAATCAGTGCCGTATCTGGGGTCGTCGCCATAATGTTCGTGTGGAAATTCAATAATAACTATTAAGCATCGAGTAGTCAGAATAGCCGACTATTCGATGCTTTTACTTGGTTAAAAAAATTCTCATTTTACTGGCAACTGAATAAAAAAATGATAGACTGGAAAAGAAAGGAGCGATTGTATGATTCGTTTGGCAACAAAAGAAGATGGGGCTGCCATTGCTGCTTTAGTGTTGGTTATTTTAAAAGATATGGAACTACCTTTGTTAAAAGAAGTGCCAGAAGCTACGGTTTTATCAATTTTAAGTCAAGCAGTGGCTGATCCTAATTATCGCTATGGCTATCGGCGTGGCTTAGTTTATGAAGTCAATGGACAAGTAGCAGGCATCGCTTTTGGTTATCCGGCTGAAGCGGAAGCAACAATCGATCAACCGTTAACTACAGTTTTAAAAGCACATGGCTTAAGCGAAGAGTTAAAACTATTTGATGAGCAGGAAACATTGCCTGACGAATGGTATTTAGATTCAATTTCCGTCGCTGAAAATTATCGTGGGTTAGGAATCGGTTCAAAATTATTGACTGAACTACCTAAGCTAGCACGAAAAGATGGTAAAAAAGTGATTGGATTAAATGTTGATGCTGCGAATCCGGACGCAAGAAGACTCTATGAGCGCCACGGCTTTAAAGAAGTAGGGCAACTAACAATTAGCGCGCACTTGTATGATCACATGCAAAAACAGCTGGACTAATAATTTCTATAAATAGCAAAAGTGACGTGCATTTGGTTGGAAAATTACCAATCCGAATAGCAATCGGGAAATTACAGGAGTAGTAAAAACAAAAGCTTGGATCAAAAGTCACCCTGACATTGATCCAAGCTTTAAAAATAATAAAGTAACAATTTAGAAACAAGTAGCAGGCTTATAGGAACGTAATGCTTTGCAGCGAACACCATGGCCGCAGCCTAACAAAGCAGGAATGCGATGATTTGCGGCGAAAATTGCAAGGAGGAAGAGGCAACAATGCTTTCAACGTTCACCTTGTAGGCATATCATCTATTCTGGCACTGTGCGTCAATCATAGTGGTTCGCAGCAAAAACCATAGATCCACTTTTTAGTTCTCAAGAAGGCATCCTTTGATGGTTTTAGTAGCTGTCATTTCGTTTTCAGTTTCTTAACAAGTTCCCCAATTGACTTTTAGGACTGGTTGTTTGATTTTCTTTTTATTGTAAAGCCAGTAATCTAAGACCGCTGCGATACAAATACATAAGGGCGCATCTTCATCGTTGGTTACGTTTAAAACAAAGTAATTTCCTGTTAGCAAGGTTGCTTTGTCCAGCGACATAATTTTACGATTGACGTGGTAAATGGAATACCGATGTTCTTTAATATCGCCTAAAACCGTCCAATGAAGCCGTTGAATATAATAAAAGTCAGCATTAAAGTTTAAAAGCTTGCGCATAACACCGACTTTGTCAAACCCTTTGTACAGTTCAAAGCGTGTACCGAAGGTAAGAGAGACTTGTTTGATTCCAGCTAAAAGCTCTCCGTTCATCGCATATAACGATAGTACATCGCCTCTTGAGCCCCAGCGACCCACCAACAAGAAAAGTGAATGCCCTTGTTCGTCTTTGACAACGGTCCGTGTAATCATATTTAGTTGTTGTTCTTGAATAAAAAACTCAGACACCAAGCCTCACCCTTTCGATAGTTGGTTTCTTTCAATAAGCAAAAAGAATTTATAAATCCTCACGAATAGCTCGTAAAATAGCTTCACCGACGCCATTTTCCAGATTTGTCGAAGTTTCGTATTTGGCATATTCTTTTAGCACCAATTCGGCATTGCCCATAGCGAAACTAACACCAGCCCATTGGATCATACTGATGTCATTTATATTGTCCCCAATGGTCATAACTTGCGCAGGTGAAATGCCGCGTTCTTTTGCTAAATGAGCAACAGCAATACCTTTTTGAGCGTACTTGTGATTGATTTCAATGTTGTTTTGTGCTGAAGAAGTAACGACTATATTTTCCAATGTTTCAATTTCCATACCAGCTGGCCCTAACACTTTAGGTCCCTCTAAACTAAAACCAATAATTTTTAGAACTTCGATAGTTGTATCTTCCAGCAATTCGTTCATATCGTCAATATAAGTGATGTGAAGTAAGGCCAAGTGAGCAGAAGCCATGGCGATTGCTGTTTTGTATGTTAGGTGCGGCATGGTGGTAGCAATGTGAGCCGCAAAGTTTTCGATCCGTTTTTCTTGATGTTCTGAAAAAATACCTTGGTTCGTAGCGAGCTCATAATAAATATTGTGTTTATCCAAAGTTGCCAGGATGTCCTTGACGACTTCTTTGCGAATGCCAGCTGTAAACAGCGAGTTTCCCGCTTTGTCAAAGACTTGAGCGCCATTTAAGGTAATCATTGCACAATCGATGCCCGCTTCCTCTAAGGGCGGCTTGGCTTCGGAATACGCGCGGCCAGTAGCTACCATAAATTCGATGCCCAAACGCTTGGCTTCTCGAATTGCTGACACATTATCCTCTGAGATACTCATCTTTGAATCCAAAAGTGTTCCATCCATATCTGAAGCAATTAGTTTGATCAATTTAGTACACCTCATTGTTTGTCTTAAACTTAGTTATAGTTTACCATGTTTTGGAAAGATAAAGTATAAGAAAATCTTCTTGTCAGAGCTTATAAAATTCGTTATTATTGAAATATAAAGGAGTGAGTCGGATGAAACAAATTCTTCATAACAGCTGGCAGGAACTTTTGGAAGATCAGTTCCAGCAGGAATACTATCAACGATTACGCATGTTCTTAAAACAAGAATACAGTACGCAAACAATTTACCCGGATATGTATCATATTTATTCAGCCTTGGAATTGACGCCTTACGAAAAAGTAAAAGTCGTTATTTTAGGACAAGACCCTTACCACGGTCCCCATCAAGCCCACGGTCTTAGTTTTTCAGTGCAACCAGGAGTGCGAATTCCTCCTTCTTTGATGAATATTTATAAAGAACTACAAGAGGATTTAGGCTATCCACCTGTTGCTCACGGTTTTTTGGAAAGTTGGGCCAAACAAGGCGTGCTCCTGCTAAATACGGTGCTAACGGTTCGGGCCGGACAAGCCTATTCACACAGAGGCTATGGTTGGGAAGAGTTGACAGATGCTATTATTCATAAATTAAATGCTCGTGAAAAACCGATTGTCTTTATCTTATGGGGACGACCAGCGCAAGAAAAAATCAAAATGATTGATACAAGTAAACATGTGATCATTAAGTCACCGCATCCAAGTCCATTGGCTGCTCATCGAGGTTTTTTCGGTTCAAGACCTTTTTCTCGTACCAATCAAGCTTTGGAGCAATTAGGGGAAACGCCAATTAATTGGCAGTTGCCTGCTACTGTGTAATACAACACCTTTGATCTGTTTTAGTAAAGTAAAACAAGTTTGTGAAATTTCAATTAGAGAGCCTTTTTTCCACTAATACAGCCAGAAAAAACTGTTATTTTCTACAAGAATGGTGTATGATAAAATAGAAAATAGAATAATGGAGGGTACTTTGTGGAATTATTTGATAGTTTAAAATTTAAAATTGTACGTCGTGGAATTAACATTGTTTTTCCAGAAGCGACAGACCCAAGAATTTTAGGAGCTGCAGCACGCTTAAAATCTGATGAATTAGTAGAACCAATTTTAATCGGCAATCCAACTGAGATTGAAAATGCTGCATCTGCTCGTGGTATCAACACTGCTAATTTTAAGATTATTGATCCTGACAATTATGAAAAATGGGACGAAATGGTTGCTGCTTTTGTAGAGCGCCGCAAGGGCAAAGTATCAGAAGCTGATGCTCAAAAAATTCTAAAAGATGTAAATTATTTTGGTACAATGCTAACGTATATGGGAATTGCTGATGGTATGGTTAGTGGCGCAGTTCATTCAACAGGTGATACAGTACGTCCAGCCTTACAAATTATTAAAACCAAGCCTGGTGTGAGCCGTACAAGTGGTGCGTTTTTAATGATTCGTGGACGTGATCAAGAACGCTATTTATTCTCCGACTGTGCTATCAATGTCAATCCGACGGCTCAAGAGTTAGCGGAAATTGCTGTAGATAGTGCAAAAACAGCTGAATTATTTGATATTGAACCAAAAGTTTCATTATTAAGTTTTTCAACGAAAGGTTCTGCCAAAGCGCCTGAAGTTGATAAAGTTGCACAAGCAACTAAACTTGCACAAGAATTGGCACCGCAATATGCGATTGATGGAGAATTGCAATTTGATGCTTCTTACGTGTCTTCAGTGGCTCAGTTGAAAGCTCCCGAATCAAAAGTTGCCGGTGAAGCAACGGTTTTCATTTTCCCTGATTTGCAATCTGGAAATATTGGTTATAAAATTGCACAACGTTTAGGCAACTTCGAAGCAATTGGACCAATCTTGCAAGGCTTAAACAAGCCAGTCTCAGATTTGTCTCGTGGGGCCAACGAAGAGGATGTATACAAACTATCTATTATTACTGCCGCACAAACTTTAATGAATCAATAAAAAAGTCGGCAGCAATCGTGACTTGAAGGATTAAATGAAAGAGTAAAAGTCAGTCGGACTTTTGCTCTTTTTCTAGTTATTGATGATTTTTCTAGCCAGTTGGTTGAATTTTCGATATACTCTTTACAGAATCTGCTGCTAAAGGTGGGAATAAAATGCAAATAATAAGTAGCAAACCTAATGATACAGAAAAATTCGCCTTTTTGTTAGGTGAGCAATTACAATCAGGAGACGTAGTCGTTTTAACTGGTGACTTAGGAGCCGGTAAGACAACTTTGACTAAAGGGATTGCCTTAGGTTTGGGCATTCAACAATTAATCAAAAGCCCGACTTATACCATTATTCGTGAATATCAAAGTGGTCGACTCCCTTTGTACCACATGGATGTTTATCGGGTTGATCAAGGAGGTGCTGAGCTTGGCTTAGAGGAGTATTTTGAAGGAACAGGCGTTTCGGTTGTAGAATGGGGCAAGCAATTGGCAGATGAATTACCCACTGATTATCTCGAGATTATTTTAACTAGGGGACAAGAAAGCGATGAGCAACGAATTATTACGTTACGTGCATTAGGACCAACAGCACAAGCTCGATTAGAACAAATTGAAGCAATTTGGAAGCAAGACCGTGAGTGAAGCAACTTTTACGATTCGAGCTGCAATTCCCAGTGATGCTCAAGCACTAGTGACAGTTATGTCGAAAATTAACAGGGAGACGTCGTTTTTAGTGTTAGATGAACACGGCTTGGCATTAAATCCAGATACGCTGGCTAATAATCTTGCTGCAATTTACACTTCTGACAATAATTGTTTATTCCTAGCTTTACTGGATGAGCAAATAATTGGCATGGCTTCAGTAGCGGCTGCTAGTCAAGCACGGATTGAACATGTTGGTGAAGTCGGTATTTCATTAGTTAAGGCTTACTGGGGATACGGATTGGGAACGGTTCTTTTGGAAGAAATTCTTCAATGGGCTCAAGCAAGTTCAATTATTCGTCGCTTGGAGCTAAAAGTCCAATGTCATAATCACCGAGCGATTCATTTGTATGAAAAAATGGGTTTTAAGACAGAAGCCATTTTAAGCCGAGGAGCTAAAACAGATCAGGGTACGTTTTTGGATGTGCAACTGATGAGTTTACTTATTGATTAGCAAAGCCTGGGAGTTGAGTTCTAGAACTTAGCTCTTAGGTTGTTTTTTGAGCAATGAAAACTCATTTTATTACATGTTGTGATAATGATCTCAAGGCACAAAAAGCTGGGAACCGTGATTGAGGCAAGATATGTGTTCACAGGCAAAAGCGTTGCTTTCTTTATTTTAGCAAGAGACCATCTTCAGCGTTGCCATCAGTGAGTTGAAGTGGAGACTCTGTTTAAGCAAGGGATAGGTTAAATGGTTTTTCTCTAGGTGTAGTATATGGGTTAGGTTGCTTAAGCAATCAAGAAATAAATAGAAGGAGTGAATTCGGTTAGAACCTCCTGTAGTAGGTTTTTTCATCGATATGGCTTGTGAAGGATACTCATTTTATGAATGTTATGCACGGTCAATCAAATTAAAAAAGATGATTCAGCTTTGTTTGGAATGGGAAAAAATAATCCAAAAGGTGGTAATTCCGTGAGGTGAAAACTTTAACAAAAGCTTGGGAGATTTCTCCTTCCTCGTTTCAGCTCTCTAGTGGTAGAGCTGTCTTTTATTAAGCAGAGTCTTTTGATGGAATTCATTTTTTGTAAAAAATTTTAATAAACCTCTTTAGAAAATTTATTTTCTCTTTTCAAAAGTGCAAAATAGTAAACTTTATCAAATATTTTATTATAGTTGTTTAATAATTACATAGTATTATTGTTTTTATTATATTTTATAAATCTACGTTTAAAGCATAAGTATTGTTTTTGCTTATTTTATTGTCTATAATAGTAATCGTTAACTGCTAAATGTTTTAGTAAAGAGAGGTGATTTGCCATTTCAGCTAGTGATTGTACAATTCTTTGAAAGCTGGAAGAGGTTTGTTTATTATAAGATAAGCATTTGAGAAAATAAAGTTTTTTGTGTTTATAGCTACTGTTGCACTTGGTTTTTAACGATGGTGAATAAGGTTGTTGTCACTGAAGAAAAACTGAAACGTGGAAACTTTAAACGCTCAAATAAATAAGCAGACCATCTGACTCGTACGGCTTTCTCCCTTTTTTCATATAATTATATCAATATTATTTTAAAAAAACAGTATGTTGAATGAAAATTAAAAAATGGTAAGAAAACAAGAAGCAGTAATATTATTAATGAGTCGTTTAAGTCAAGGCTTGATTGGAAGGCGAAAACAATTGAGCCAAAGAACTAAGCTTTTTATGTTTGCCGCTGAGACCGATGAAGTTTCAGAAAAAGATTAGAGGAGGATGTATCATGTCTAAAGCTACTCAATTAGGAATTAATTACCGAGAATCCATTTTAGAACGAGCACATCGTTTAGAAGTGACAACAGAGAAGGAATATAAAGAAGAAAAAGCAAAATTGGAAGTTTTGGCCAAAAAAGTGCAAAATCATGAAGCAGCATATTATGATTCAAAAACAGAAACTTTTTGGAAAAAATTGCGTCAGCGGGTTATTTTATAAAAAATATGGGTTAGATTGTTTTAGAAAAACTAAGCAGCGATTGCAACTACGGATGGGGGCAATCGCTGACTTTTTTATCCATAAAAAGCAGCTGTCAAAGGTTGTAATAAATCCATTTTGCGCTCAAAGTTCCGAAAGGATTCTACTAAGCACCTTGGTGTTGCAGGAATCTCATTAGTTTAAAAAAAAATTCATGTTTCCAAAGGAATTGGCTTACCTATGTGCTTAATTATAAATGAAGAGCAAGTGCAGTCAAACTGTCCTTAGAACGTCTTTCATAAGAAATTGAAGCAGATGATGGAGATATTTAGTGGACGATACAGGCGTCCAGCACTGTTGATTAACGGTTAGAAAAAACGCCGTTCTTAAATCAAGGGGGCTGTACATACGTTTGAAAAGTTTTTACTTATAGGTAAATGCTCGTTTAATTCAAAAAAAGCGGATTAATAATGAAAATCCTTGACATTTAGGTACGCCTTAATTATAATTTAGGAAAGCCTTTTTAAACAGTTATGAAACACTGTAATATAACTTACCTCCAAGAATTGGAATTTTTGATACTTTGAAAATTCCCAGCTTAGTTGGGAGTTTCGCACAACGTTAAACTAAATAGAATGACACTACTGTTTATAGCACCAGCTATTGAAAGTATCACTATCACGCTTTTCAGCTATGCCTATTCAGTAAATTGTGTCTGAAATTCAGTCATTAACAACTACGGAGTAGACAGATTTGCCCATGCTCTCTTGTGAAAAAACGCACATAATAAAAGCTAATGTCAAACCAGTTAATGGAAAGACAAAATAGCAATGGGATTTCTTAAATGCAGATAAAAATAAATCTTTCAATGATCATCCTCAGCAAGCACAGAAGATTATAGTGGGAAATTTCATACTACTATTGATAATGATTATCAATTGCAGTATGCTTAATTTATAAAATAGAATGGAGCGATTGGTCATGGACAATTTTTTTATTTTATTAGGATCTTTGGTTACAATTGGTGTTTTTTTCTATTTTTTAAATAGAGATTTGCAGCTTATAACGAAAAGGAAAAAATATTAGTTCTCTGAAGCAACCCAAAAAGTTAGAGATCTGGTCTGACTTTTTGGGGAGCATTACATTAAAGTTTTTTATTGTACATTAGGAATTTTAAATTGAATGGTTTTTATGCGAAGTGTGTATATCATATCATGAAATTTCCTTTTTTTTATCGGGAAGACAGAAAGACTGTTTTATAAAAAGGTAAATTCGGTTAAGATTGCTTTGGTTCTTTGATTAATTTATTGTTTAATTGAAAGAATTAAAGTAAGCCACTCTTAATGAAGACAGCTTGAAACTTTCCATTCTGTTAAGATATCGGAAGGACTGAAAATAAGTCTGTGTTATAAAAAAAGTTAAAATCTTGCGTCAATAATTTATTTATTATTATAGATTTTGGAATTGCTCTGTGTTTTCAAGACTTTTATTAATCATACCTCCAATTTTTTCTTTTTAGCTTTACGTAAGGAGGAGGTATTTACTGCTTCAAATATTCCTTATCAAAGAGCCGTTTTACAGTTTATTTATGGAAAATTTTGTGAACTATTCCTATACCAAATTAAAAGGCACCCATTACTCACTTAAGAGAATGGGTGCCTTTTATCTGCCGTAGTTAAAGGCGATACGTAAAGTTAATACTATCGGTTAAAAGCCCGTGTACTAAATTGAAATTATAGATTGGAAGC
The DNA here is from genome assembly GCA_051295955.1 of Enterococcus faecalis. Lineage (GTDB taxonomy): Bacteria > Bacillota > Bacilli > Lactobacillales > Enterococcaceae > Enterococcus > Enterococcus faecalis_A. The sequence continues at coordinate 44,701 of JBPDWA010000009.1, forward strand.
GATGATAAACCAGACTTTATAGAAAAAAGTGTTACTTGTAGATAATATAAATAAAATTATTTTGCTTGTAAATTTTGTAATAATAGTTATTTACCTTAAGATTTTGTTCATCTAAAAACATTACAGCAGGATTAAAAGGCATAATTTTTCTCTTCATTCCAGTAATTGTTGTAAATAATTGTTGATTCGGCCAGTACAAAGAAGCGTTATCAGGAACAAGTTTCTGCAATAGTTTATAATTTCGACTTGTGTTATCAAAGATCGGTGAATTTTTGAATAACCTATTTGCGTATACAGTAGGTGTCGAGCTATTAACTAACTCTTTTAGATCTGTAGCGAGCATAACGCTTTGTGTTTCAAAGGCGTTAAACTGATAATGCAAGGTAGAAGCGTAAACCAAAGGAAAGGTAAGAACATAATAACAAAATAAACAAGTAACGATTTGTACAGGTACTTTGATCCGTAAGTATGACACATTATCTAATAAAAGTATTATAGTTATTGCAACAAAAATTGAAAAGCCGTAAGCATATCTTGGTTGCAATTCAGCTAGATTTTCAATAAAAATAAGATAGACTCCGTAACTAAAAATGGCAGCTAGTACCAGATAGACTAGTGAATAAATAGTAGCTTTGATAGGTGATTTATGTGACGTTAATAAAACAGATAGAATAAAAAGACAAACGATCAAACTAAATAACAAGATCCATACTTTTGAACTTTGATCATAAATAGATGTTAAATACATTTTGATATTGGAATTAACGGTTTCTGGCAGGTCTTTTAAACTAGCAGTCTTTACAACATCCCCTCGATCTACTAGATGAGCATTGAACGTTGTTTCTAATACATAAGCTAAAGTAGATAGTACATAGCCAAGTGCACTTAAAACAATCTGTATACTTACGTTTTGTACCAGCTTTCCGCTTAATAAATCTTTTAAACTTAAGGCTAATACCATTATGATATAGATTCCTGATGAGGATTGATACGTATTATACATCAAAAGTAAACTAATAAATGACATACCGAAAAAGATGTATTTATCCTTTTTCCACCAAAGAAAGGGTAAGAATGAAAATAATATACTCAGTGCCATATAAGGACTATCAAATCTAAAACTAATACATTGCAAAAACCAAGGATTTAGCCCGATAATGGTTGAAGCAATTGCTAATAAGATAGTTATTTTTTCAGTTAAACAATGTAACGCAATTATACTCGCCACTGCTAAAATTGCGGCAGTTAAGATATGTGTAGTCAAGCCCATATCAGTTAAATGCCGACTTCCTTGGACAATCCATGAAGCAATTTCACTGCCCCAACGGGAATAGTGTAGCGCAAAATTGGTGCTTCCTTTTAATTGTCTATAAATATCATCTATATAGGGATAATTTACAATACCAATTGCTAAAATAACAATTTGATAAATACCAAAAACTGTAAGTAAAACAACTTTGTTATCATTTAACCACGCATAAAAGGCGGCTTTCTTTTTTTGTATCATAAATAATTGCACTCCTTTTTTAAGTATTTTAATAATACTTTACAATGAATCACTCTTAAAATCAAAGCTTTAATAACTTCTTATTATTGATTAAAAATGGCTTTTTAATTTTTTCGAAATAAAATATTCATTTTACTTGAATTTAGTTCTCTCTAAAAATCTCTGGCCAATGTTTTTGGGAGAACAAAAATATTGATGACCGTTCACTAACCAAAGGTGTTTGCTTTTCTTTTACTACAACTGACTCAAGTTGATAAAGAATCATTATTAGGATAACCAACTAAAGTAGATGTTACATAATAAAGAATAGTTACACCTAGATTTTAAAAGAGATGCTTAGTGGTCTATTGTTTCACGAGTTCACCTCTATTTTTATTAAATTCTATTCCAAGAAATTTAGAAGTTTTGAAATTATGTATAAGGCTGTGACTTCGTAATATTTCAAATCTTTACGTACCACTATTACATGAAACTATAGATATATTCTAAATTAAGTGAATTTGGTCTTTATTAACAAGGAACTTTCAGTGTATAATTAAAGTGTTTAGAAAAATTAAAGATTGTATAATAAAAAAAGAATCACTAATAGAAACATTAGTGTGAATCCTAAAGTAACCGCAAGCACACAGCTCTACTAAAATACAAGAAAATGAATTCCTAGAATTGCTTTATTACATGGAAAATAAGGCGCTCACTTTTTAAGTGTATTTTAGAGCAATAGAACCAATTAGGAGGCAATAGAAAAGGAGGGGAAGGATGAATAAGAAAAAAATAGGAGTAATGATATTCGTTATTGTAGTACTGATAGGAATAGGAGGAAAACTTTCTGTGGACAAAAGAGCCAAGGATTTAGCAGAATTACACGAGATTCAAACCGATTTAGCTAATTACTTGTATAACAATTATAGGTTATATACGTTTAACAAAGAAGAATTAGACCAATTAGATAAAGCATATGATGCTGGGAAAATGACGTATCCTGAATATTCTAAACGTTTAGATGAAATAGCTAAATATTCGGATATAAGCAAAATAGAATTTACGGGCTTTTCTGTCGGACCGATGAATACGTTAGAGGCTTATTTGAAAATTAACGATGTTTACGAAGAAGAAGTAGACTTGGATACATTGTCGGCAGAAACAAACACGTTTATTTATCGCATTACAGATAGTACAGGTAAAGGGCCTTACTATATAGAGAAAAAAAGGAAGCCTACAGACTCAGCTATTCCTGAAGCTGCAATTATTTATTACGAAGGAGGAATAGATTAGTGGATGAGTACAGAATATTATCAAAAAGAGTATACCAGATAGAAGAAGGCATTGTTCAAAAAAACGAAAAAGTAAAAGGAACCAATCATATTGTAATAGACACCATCGACACGAATAAAGATACCTTAAAGATGGAATATTTCCCGAGAAACAACAGTATGCAAGCGATGACGGAAAAATCAATTAGAGGAAATCGAGCACATAGTAAATAATCGTTCTACATAGAAAAGGAGGGGAAGAATGAATAAGAAAAAAACAGGAGTAATGATATTCATTATTGTAGTACTGATAGGAATAGGAGGAAAACTTTCTATGGACAAAAGAGCCAAGGATTTAGCAGAATTACACGAGATTCAAACCGATTTAGCTAATTACTTGTATAACAATTATAGGCTATATACGTTTAACAAAGAAGAATTAGACCAATTAGATAAAGCATATGATGCTGGGAAAATGACGTATCCTGAATATTCTAAACGTTTAGATGAAATAGCTAAATATTCGGATATAAGCAAAATAGAATTTACCGGCTTTTCTGTCGGACCGATGAATTCATTAGAAGTGAGAGTAATTATTAATGATGTTTATACTCTTAATGCATCGTCAAATACAGTATCAGCAGAAACAAGAAAGCTTTTATTTGATTTTAATACTGGAAAAGGTCAAAATAATTACTTTTTAGAAGAAACAAAAGAAAGCAGAGCAGGTAAACTACCTGAAAAAAATATTATCTATGATAATAAAGGAGTAAGATAGTATGGCGAAAAAAAGGGAGCTGAATGATTATAATAGACTTTCAAAAGATTCTTATCATGTGGAATCTGGAGAAGTCCAAGTAGGTAGTAAAGTTGGCAAAGATAAGTATTTAGTTCTAGACACCATCGACACGAATAAAGACACCTTAAAGATGGAATATTTCCCGAGAAACAACAGCATGCAAGCGATGACGGTGGCAGAAATCAAAGATGAATATAAAACAGAAAAAAGATTAGAAAAGGTTCCGGGCTACCCTCAATCGGTAGTAAAAAAAGAGTTAACAATTGTGTATGCGGGAACGAGTGGGTTAAAAGATTGGATCACGGATGCCATCGAAATTGGAATGAATGCCAAATATAACAATGGGTCATTCTCTTCAGCAGTAGATTATGCCCGAGAAATTGAAGTGAAGTATCCCAAAGAAGCCGGCTTTACAATTGGCACTTCC
>JBPDWA010000010.1:0-12452 GCA_051295955.1 Enterococcus faecalis
AGTATTCATTGCCGCTCCTCTTTTTTTAAGCGATAAAGCCGTTTTTTCCTTCGTTTTCTGTTATAGAAATCAATGAGAGAACAGTAGAAAAGCCGTCAAGATAACCCGTCAACGTGAAAAAAGCCTTTTAGATGGCTCAATCGAACCACGTTCCTGTTTTATCTTCTTACAAGAAACAATTTCATTTTCATTAAAAAAGAGGGAGATTATGAAGAAATTTGTACTTATTCTTTTGGCGGTTCTTTCATTTCTTGAAGGACGACTTGGGTACACAGCCATAGCAGAAACCATGCATTTTACTGAACAGAGCGTTGAAAACAAACCAGCCAAGATGCTCTTACCTTCTGATGCTTTTTTGTTACAGCGAAAAACAACACTAACTGCTAATATACCACAACCTAAGCAACAGAATCAATTCGATACCAGTGAAAAGAAAGCCACTCATCCATCAGAGACAATAGAAGAATCGATGACAACCACATCCAGTTCTACATCTATCACAACAAGCGAAAGTGCTATACCTGAAAAGAAAGCGAATAAAAAAACTGGTACGATCCTCAAACATCTTACTGTTTACCTATTTAAACAAGTACAAAATCTTTCTGTAGGTGCATGGGGAACTGTACCTTGGCAATTTGATAAAAGTACAGGGACGTTAACCTTCACTGGTGGAGGGTATTTGGGAGATGCTTCCACTTCGCCTTGGAACCGCGAAGATAATCATAAAATAGCGAATACAGCTATAAAAAAAATAATTTTCACACAACCTCTGGCAGCTCCGGAATATTCATACGCTTTATTTTCATCAGGTTCTGGAAATTATTTATTAAATCTTTTATCGATTGATGGACTAGACTTATTAGATACTTCTAAGGTCACAAGTATGGGATATATGTTTTATAATGATTCTGCTCTTCAATCTTTAAATCTATCTAATTTCAAAACTAGTCAAGTCACTGATATGTATGGCATGTTCTCAAAAACTACAAGTCTCAAGTCATTAAATCTATCTAATTTTGATACAAGAAATGTTACTAGTATGAACTCCATGTTCTCAGAAGCATCCAGTTTAGAATCCTTAAACTTATCAAGTTTCATTACTGACAAAGTTACTGATATGATCGCTATGTTCTCAAAAACTACAAGTCTCAAGTCATTAAATCTATCTAATTTTGATACAAGAAATGTTACTAGTATGAACTCCATGTTTTCAGAAGCATCCAGTTTAGAATCTTTAAACTTATCAAGTTTCATTACTGACAAAGTTACTGATATGATCGCTATGTTCTCAAAAACTACAAGTCTCAAGTCATTAAATCTATCTAATTTTGATACAAGAAATGTTACTAGTATGAACTCCATGTTTTCAGAAGCATCCAGTTTAGAATCTTTAAACTTATCAAGTTTTATTACAGACAAAGTTACTGATATGATCGCTATGTTTTATAATACTTCCGCTCTTAGATCTTTAAATCTATCTAATTTTAGTACAAGCAAAGTCACTAATATGTATGGTATGTTCTCAAAAACTACAAGTCTCAAGTCATTAAATTTAGCTAATTTCGATACAAGAAATGTTACTAGCATGAACTCCATGTTTTCAGAAGCATCCAGTTTAGAATCCTTGAACCTATCAAATTTCATTACAGACAAGGTTACTGATATGGGTTACATGTTTTATAATGTAAGCAATTTAACCCATTTAACCTTAGGTCAAAAAAGTAAATTTAACAGAAGTGTTCATTTACCAGCCATTCCCCAAACTGATAGCTACACAGGGAATTGGGTGAACCAAGCAGATCCCTCTATTAATATGGGAATATCCGATCAATTCATGGATGCTTATGATGGCTCACATCCTGGGACCTATGTCTGGGAACTAGGGAAGGTTGACATTCAATCAATCGATCCGATTTCCTTTGGTACACAGACTATAAAGGAGAAAAATAGTGCCACTACACGTAGCACCATTACTATCAAAGACACCCTTCCACAAAGAACTACTCAACGCTGGAAATTAATGGTACGCTATGATTCGACCGATGCCCAAACAAAGCAATGGCTGGCGGCCCAGCTAAAACTCTCTTTTAGCCCCCACTCGGATCAACCGTTTCTAAACCTGCCAACAACACTCACTGTTGGCGAGGAAAACCAACAGATTGCTGAACTACCGGATGAAAGCAAAAAAGGGACCCAAATCAATCAATCGATTGCACTCAATCCTCAATTACAAGCTTCCGGTAGGATTCTTGTTGGAATGTATCGTGCGCAGCTACTTTGGGATCTAGAAGCGACCCCTACCACCTAAAGGAGTGAAAAAAGATGAAACGAGGAGTCCCTATGCTGGTGCTCTTACTGGTTGTTCTATCAATTGGGGTTCCAACTTCTGCTTTTGCAGAAGGAATGTCTGGTAAAACAGAAGTGGGAATCAGTTTTACGGAAGCCGACAATGTTCCAAATGCAAACCAGATCCTCCCACTCAACGGTCCAAGAGGACAACCATTAAATAAACCAATGTTACCAAAAACCAACGGGAATACAGATTCAAGCCTATTCTTAAAAGGAATTTTACTCCTTCTATTGGCTGGGATCTTCTCTATGAATAAAAAAAGAAAGAGGCGAAATCACCATGAATAAATTATCGTTAACAGGAACCCTATTAATAGGCTCAAGCCTTGGCGTAGGAAGTTTTGCTCAAGCCGCAAAGGCAGACACAACAAAAACGACTTCTGATATTACCTTCACTGCCGGAGAATTACAAATTGCGCAAGCACCATCAGCGATTACCTTTGGCTCCCATAAACTTAGTTCAGAGGAACAGACCTACACAGAAGTGGATAAAGAGGGAAAAGCAACAGATTCGTCCCTTACTGTAGGGGACTATCGAGGACAGACTGCTGCTGGCTGGTCCTTAACAGCCAAATTAGAGACAGCAGACTTTGGGGGGATGGATCTTTCTATTCACCCGAAAGGAGTTGCCGGCACTACCGATTACGCCACCTTTACCGACCAAACATTAAATGGAGAAGGGCAATCGATCGCGACTGTAACACCGGAGAAAATGGCGAAAGAAAAGCCAGATACACAATTTAATCTTGGAGCATCGCTCCATATTCCAGCGAATACATCTCTGATGGCAAAGCAATATACAACGACGATTGACTGGAACTTACAAAGTGCACCTTAATAACAACTCAAAAAGAGGCTCTTTTTAAGTGTTTGAAGGAGCCTCTTTTTAGAAAGAGAGAAATGAATGAGCATAAGACGGATCATCCCCTGTTTGTTATTCGTTGTCAGTGTAGCTATGCTGTTTTGTCTACCCAAGGTTTTTGCAGACAAACCTTCTTCTGACAATCCTTCTTATAATTACACTGTTGTTCCGCATTTTGGAGCAACCCAAAAGAAGGAGACTACTAGTTTTTATGATATGACGTTACCCCCAGAGGGGTCAGATACCTTTCGTTTAGAGATTGTAAACCAATCCGCTAAAGAACAAAATTTTCAAGTCAAGGTCAATACAGCAACGACCAATAGTAATGGGATCGTTGATTATACGAAAGCTCAATTTAAAAAAGACTCCTCCATGAAGCTGGAGCTTTCCAAATTAATTCAAGCAGAGACGGATACACTTACGATTGCAGGCAAACAAACAAAGACAGTCTCCTTCACCATTAAAATGCCAAAGGAAGCCTTTGAGGGCATTTTACTAGGCAGCGTGGTCGTTCGTCCGATCAAGATAGCGGACGAACCAAAGGAAATTCAAAATGTATTTATGCATACCCTTGCGATTCGAGTCAATGAACAGGAAACGAAAGTTTCCCCTGATTTAAAAGGAGGAGACGTGCACATTGGGCAAGAAAACTTACACAATACGGTGAAGATGACAATTAGGAATCCACAACCAAAGTTAATGACGCAAATGGAAGGAACATTTTTTGTTACAAAGCACGGTACGGATAAAAAGTTCGTAGAGGTTCAAAAGAAAGGACTCAGTATTGCTCCCAACAGTCAATTTGATGTGCCGCTACAAGTAAAGGATCAGTTTCAAGCGGGACGCTACGACTATACAGTGGAGTTAAAAAGCGCCGAAGGAACCTGGCGCTTTACAAAAGAGTTTACTATCAAAAAAGCTGAGGCAGACCAATACAATAAAACCTCCGTTGATCCCCAAAGAAAAGCAACAAATCATTGGATTGTGTGGCTCTTAGTATTTATTATTCTAGTCCTCCTAGTACTTATTCTCTATTTACTCAATCAACGAAGAAAAATAGAAAGGCTAAATTAGTTTTAAAAATTGAATAAAAAAGCTGCACCAACTAAGAAGGGATAAAGATTTTGTAATTTCTTCGTAAATAAACCCCTCATGGTCTTAGTCATGAGGGGTTTATTTTCAAGCAAACAATGAAAAACGATCAGTGACAAGGTAACACGAAACTTGAAAAGACCAACGTTGTATACTCTATGAACAAAACAGTATTACAAATGGAAGTGCAGGAGCCATTGAGGCAATAGAAAGGTTACACCGTAGAATCACCTTGTTTGAGGTGGTTTTTTCGAATACGTCATAAGTAGGGTTTGTTGCATTCAACATCCCCCTCTTTATTAAAAATACAGAGTCAAAACCTTTTAAGTTTTGACTTAATTAATTATTCTAAAGATATTAAATTTCATATTTTTAATTAAATTATATTAATTTAATTAATTGTAATATAGAATTATTTAAACATGTTTAATTATATAGTATAATGAATAATCAGTGGTGATTATATGTTAACCATAAAATCAAGAAAGCAAGGAAGTTCTGTAGTATTGACATTACCATCTAATAACGGTCAGAAGCCAAAAGCAGATTAAGAATACATCGTTATGTATTCCGAAGACGGAACGATTACATTAGTTCCTAAATTACAAGATCCATTTAGTGGGAGATCAGAAGGGGATTACTACGAAAAAGACGAATGGTATGATATTGAACCCAAAAGGAGAGAATTATTTTAATGAGTGATAAACAAAAATATATTCCTAAAAAGGGCGTTATTGTATGGATAGATTTTGATCCTTCAGCTGGAAAAGAAATCCAGAAGAGACGTCCAGATTTAGTAGTTTCCAGATATGAATTTAACAGAAAGACGATGTTTGCAGTAATTTGTCCCATAACTTCTACAATTAAAAATATACCAACTCGTTATGCATTGCCTGATAAAATGGAAACTCATGGTCAAGTAGTTATCTCAAAACTAAAAACTTTAGATTTTACGGAAAGAAGACTAAGTCAAATAGAGCATTTACCTTTAAAAGATATAGCTAAAATAGATCAAATAATTGAATATATTTTTTAATTTTAAATAGGAAGAAAGAATACATTGGATAGATACCAATAAATAGACAGAAAAAATGAATAGTTTTTATGAGATTGCCAATAAATTTCTTCTTTCAAATCTGGGTGAAAGCATATCAATAGATGAATGGGGTCTTCTAGGATTATAGAAGCCTTTGATATATTTAAAGCACGCTAATTTTACTTCTTCTAATGAAGAAAATGTATAGCGTTTCAGTTCCTCATGTTTCATTCATTTGAAGAATGATTCAGTTACAGCGTTATCCCATGGATAAGCTCGTTTGGAATAAGAGGGAACAATTAATAATTTTTATTGAATTTTTCATAACTGATGAGACAGATATTGAGAGTTTCTATCAGAGTGAAAAATGACAGAAGCTGTAGGTTTTCTTTTATTCATAGCTTTTTCGAGTGTATCGCAAACAAGACTAGTTGTCATTTTATTGTAGACATTCGGAGCAATTACTTTTCGAGAAAAAAGATCAAGAATGACACAAAGATAAACAAACCCATCTATTACTGGAATGTAGGAGATATCACTTGTCCAGACTTTATTTGGCTGACTTATTTCAAACTGTTGTTAACTAAATTTGGACAAGCCAAAGAAACGTTCGATTTTTGCTAGCGAAATTTTGGTTTTACGGTCGCCATTTTTGGTAAATTCATTGTTTTCATTAGTCGGTATACTCGCCCGATACTAATAGAAACATCATGTTCATGTTGTAAAAGAATTTGTATTTTAGCAGCTCCTAATCGATAGTTTGTTTCTGTGTAAATCTGAAGAATCAACCATTTTAATTCTTGATTTTCAAGAAAGCGAGCAGAAGGTTTTCTATTGTTATATTTATAAAACGTACTACGATTGACTTTCAGCTGACTTTCAGCATGCGACATAATTTAGAGGCAATGTGTTCTGATTGAAGTAGGAAACAGCTCTTAGTCGTTGGTGGAGTGTGGCGTGAATATGGCATAAGATAAGGTTCTCCTCTTCTAAAGAAGCTTTTTGTTTTTGAAGTTCTCTCACTTGCTTAGCAGTAAGTAGTTCTCCTGATTCCATTTCCACTTCAGAATAGAGCATCGTGAGATAGCTATTTGTGAAACTCCATACTCTTTGCATAGGCTAGATTGAGTTTTCCCACCAGGATAAAGATTGACCAAGCTTTTTTAAGTCTTCATCGTATTTTTTGTAATTAGATATAGGTGTTCTTCCTTTCATTTTTGTGTCTACTTTATTAGTATATACCCACTTAATAGTTTGATAATAGACTATGCAATAGAACTGATTATCTTTACCCATATCAAGTAAGATGAAAGTGACAAAAAGTGTGGTTGGATCTAACAAGAATGTTTGTTGTTTTCTATAATAAAAAACGATATGATGTTTTTTATAGAAAAAGTAAAGGAGACGATTCATGAACGCAAATCGCTTAAAATTATTAATGATGGGCTTAATGGTTCTTGATCATATTACTTGTTTTGTTCCATCAGAATGGGCACTAATTTTTCATGTTATAACTCGTTGTGTGGGAGTATTTTTTGGCTACATGGCTGTAGAAGGTTTCAAGCATACACGGAATGTTTATCTCTATAACGGCCGTTTATATATTTGGGCAGGGATCATGTTTATAGGAAACACTGTGCTAAATCAGTTAGTAAATAATCCAGCTGTTGCTGTGTATAATAATATTTTTTTAACATTAGCACTGGGTGTTAGCTTGCTGATTGTGACAAAAAAAATGCTAAAAATGTCTAGAATCAGTTTAAAAATTATTTTATTGATTGGAATGTTAGTTATTCTAGCAACGGGTGCTGTTTTTGCTGAAGGCGGGGTTGTAATATTACCTTTTATGTTAATTACGTACTTAGCAAGCAAAAATATTGCCTTACGGAATTGTTTGTACGGCATCTTAGCCTTTTTTTTCTTGGTGGCAAATTTTCAATGGCTGGGAGACTGGCAAACAACAGTAGAGATGTTAGCCTACAATTCTGATTTCATGTTCATTATTGTGTTACCATTTTTATATCTCTACAACAGCGAACGAGGGAGTAAAGCACCTTTCTTTAAATATTTATTTTATGTATTTTATCCTCTTCATTTATGGTTGCTTGCGATTACTGCAAATTACCTTAATTAAAATTTTTCATATAAGAAAGATAAATAAACGGAGACTTACTACAACGTGAGTCTCCGTTTTTAGACTGCAGACAAAAAAGAGTGGCTTAATTGCCAAATCGTTACTGTTGGCACCAACGATAGATCGTTGTATGGTGAATGCTGATACTGAATTAATGCATAATTTTAGCACAATCACGACAACTTAAAGAGAAATGATAATATAAGCTTACAGCTTCAATAATGATCCGATAACCATATTGCGTTCCTTTGAAATGATTCTTCATAATTATATCTCTATTAGCTAGTCTGAAATTAAATTATAGCGTACAATAGATGCTAGAAAAATTTTGCAACAGGACTTTTTTATCGATGTAGTTATCAATATTATTCATTTGAAGATTTATCTTTCCGTTATTAAGTGTAACTAAAGTGACAAAAAAGGAAGCTGAATCTAACAAGAATGTGTGTTGCTTTCTTTCAATTATTCAGTTAACATCGAGAAAGACATAAAAGTTCATCTTTTAGAAGGTAGTCCTGTATATGCAGTTGATATTTTAAGGATAAAATAAATTTATACAATAAAAAAACAATGATAAGCAGAAGTTAGAAAGCTTCTACTTATTTTTTTCGGCTATTTTTTATATAATTTTTAATTTTTTAAACAATTTTTATGTTTTTTAGTTCCTCAGGAACTTCTTTGTAATTATTCGTTCATGGTACGATGCTTACGTAATAAAAAAATATATATTGGAGGGATCTTAAATGATCAAAAAAACTATTGGAGTTGCAACATTGTCGATTTTAGGAATGAATGCTGTAGGTTTGGGTTCAATCAATGCTTTTGCAAATGATGAAAAGCAGTCGGATACTAAAGTATTTTATACAAAGAAAGTAGAACCAGCAGGTTGGGGACTAGAGGTACCGGCTTCAGTTGAATTGAAAAAAGATACCAAAAATCCAGAAGTGTATAACGCAGTTAACAAAGTTAAAATCACAAATATCGAGGGGGAAGAATTTAAAGACGAGAACGTAAGGAACATCTTTAGCATTGTATATGGACCAGCTAAAGATGCCTTAATAAATAAAGAAAATACTAATTTATTGTTGACCAATTCTGAAGTTCCAGTAGGAGCTTTGTTAGAAGTGGGCTTAGTAAATGGACAGGGAGATGAGGTTGGAGATGATATAAAATCTTTCACCCCACTTCCTATGTATACTGCATTTCATCTTGAAACAGATACAAGCGGCACCAAGAAGCCAATCCAAAATATCGGTTTTGTATCTGACTTAAAAGATATTAATGACGGACGTTCGCTTACAGAACATAATTTAGATGCTACTATGACATGGACAGCTCTCAGAACAGCTATTGAAGAGTAATATATATTACGTCTAAGCTAGTGGAAGATGTAGATTAATAATAAAGTATATTCTACATCTTCTATTTATTTGTATGAATTTAACTTTTTAAAAAATAGGAGATATGTAAATGAATAAAAATAATAAAAGAACAATAAAGATTATAGTCAGCATTATAGGGATTGTGGCACTCATATTGGCAAGTTTCTTAATTTTTAAATTTTTTTTCTTGGATAAAGAGATTGAGCAAGGCGCAGTCCAGTACAATTCCGAGTATAAAGATGTTTCCCCTGGACATATTGTTTTTCCTGCCTATGAAAAAAATTTGCAGGTGAATAAAGGCCAGAAGGAGCTCCCTATCAAATTAGTTAACCCTAAAGTTAATAAAAAAGTATTTCTTACATACAAGATTTCAGTTATCGTTGAGGGTAAAACGAAACAAATTTACGAATCAAAACTTATTGAATCTGGTAAAGCTTTGGAATCACCTAAACTTGAAAAAAACATACTCAAAGATATAGATAAAGGAGAATATCCTTGTAAAATCGATGTACATGCCTTTACATTTACGGAAAATGAATATACAAAACAAAAAGTAAAGCGCAAATTAAATCAGGCCTATTGGGATGTTAAATTGTTTGTTGAATAAAATAGTTTGACCTAAAAGGAGATGAAAGCGTGCGATTTATAAGAAAAAATAGCTTTTCAATGTTATTAATCAGTTTTTATTTTTTATTGAACAGTGCGCTTATCACAACTTATGCTACTGAAACTCTAGTTTTCTATAGTGGACAAGAACCTATTGTTAAATATAAAGTGATGTTTAAAGCAATGGAAAACGGGATATTAATTGGAACACCATCCATTTATTTACAAAAGGGGGATTTTATAAAAGATTATATGGTACCAAAAGCAATTCCTAATCCCGGCTTTAGTTTTATCGGATGGACTGATGATAATGAGAGAATAGTTGTTGATTGGAGCAAAGAACAAATTGTCAAAGAACGCGTGTATTACGCAACCTTTAAACACTCATCAAATAATAAACCAATTAGAAAAAATAAATTTGTCCAAACGATTGAAGATAAGAAGAATAAATTAGTAAAAGATGATAATAAAAAATCTCTCTTTTATCCAAAATTAAATTGGAAAGCAGAAGATTATTTCATTCCGATAGGTATCATTTTAGTATCTTTAAGTTACATTAACAAAAAGAAAAAATAATAGCATGTAATACTCAATCATTCGAATTTGGTTCGGTTTATTAAGAGATACAGGGGGGTCCAAAATGTGTACTAACATGATTAAAAATATAAAAAATATTCACAAAGAACAAAATAAAACCTTTTTAAACAAGATTATAGAACATAATGGCAAAGCATGTCTAAAAAAAATCTCTTTTAAAAAAAAGGTTTCAATAGATAACCTACTTGAACCAGGAAACCTTTATTACATTAAAAGTGGCGTTATTATGCGCTCTTTTTCCGATAGTGATGGACATACAAAAGCCGTGGGACTTTTATCAAAAGATGAGATTCTAGGATTTGCAACTTTATTTGGAGAAGTCCCAATTCAATGGACAACAACTGTTTTGCAGGATACAGAAATTTTAGTGATTACGAATAAATTGTTATTAGATAATTATAAAGAAAGCTTAACTTTACTTGGACTAAATTTTCAATATTATATAAGTATCTCTTACTTATATTGGCAGAGTGCGTTTTCAGTTGGGTTTGAAAGGATAAACTTCACATTGATAAATTTGGCTTGTTGTCTAGGAGAGAGAGTAAAAGAAAATAGTTTTCGTATGCCAAATTATATTTCACATGATCTTATCGCTTCTTTTTCATCCGTAACAAGGTCTTATGTTACGAGACATCTTTCAAAATTAATGAAAGAACAAATTATTAGTATAAAAAATAATAAAATTTGTATAATAGACATGAATAAACTCGTTCTTAAGACACCTAATTATTATAGTTAAATAGTGGTAATCGCTGATAACGTTGCAAAAAAATGAAAAAAAGCTAATGAATGATATTGTCAAAAAGAATGGAGAGGAGGTATTAGGATATTTATCTGATGGCTTAATTGAACTAATAGTTATTCTATGGTCAATTAACTATTGGATTTATTCAAACATATAGTTGAAATTGAGACGTATTATGAAAAAAGTGGAATCTTTTCAAACTAACCTTTTTAATATTTGCCTGCGTATCTTTATCATTAAATTTTACTTGAGCTATTGCAACGCACAAATTACCTCTATGCGTTATTTCACCTTCCGGCTTATTATCCAAAATGATGTTTATTATATCTGTACACTCATTTGGTTTAGTTTCAGCAAAATAATGCCCATTTTTCTCAATAGCATAGAAATCATTAAAGTTTGTAAAACTATTCAATCTTTAATAGAACTCTCAAATTTTTTGTCTCTGGATCATCTTTTGAAAAGATAAGTGAAGTACTTATATCCCTTAAATCTTTTCCAGTCTCCAGTATTTATAAATGTGTTTGCTTCTTTTGAATCATGTTTAAAGGTATCTATAAGTTTTTTCTTTTGATTCGATGTCATATAGAGATACTAGACCAATCCTGTTAAAGAGACAGACAAACAAATTATAGGGGCAGGAACGCTTGGAAACACTGTAGACGTCTATAATTAGAGCGAAAACAAAATGGGATAAACCGCTGTCGATGAAAGTGGAAACTGGGCGATAGATGTACCAGAAGGAACGATATTAAAAGAAGGAGATAAGATTTTTGCGACACAAACAACTCCAAATGGCCAAACATCAGAAAAAGCAGAAACAACAGGTATCGCAGGGGATAAAAAAGACTAGTTGAACTACTACCCAGAACATCCGGTAAACGACAATCTTTTTTTTACATCTTCAGGAATACTGTTATTTTCTACATCACTTACATTATTTTATTTGTTAAAGAATAAAAGTAAGAAGTAGATGAAAAGAGTTCTTTTTGTCAGGAAAAGAAAAAGTTAAAAATGTATGTAAATCATTGACAATAGTTTCTATCATATTAAAAACAGGTAAAAAGGACTAGTCGCAAGGCAACTAGTCCTTTTTAGTGCACGAAATTTAGTTTCTTTGACTCATGTCTTCTCAGGCTTGCTTCCATAACCAACCTTTTCTTGTAAGGAGATAAAACAGGAAAAATAAATCCTTTTCTTAATATACGTAGCATTTTCTCCCCATTTAATCTATTTCTACTAACAAGTCTATTTTATTTGTTAATATTTTACAATAGGAAATGCTAAAAAGGATAAAAAAATTTATTCTTTATAAAGAAACTAAAATAGACCCCCGTCTTTTAGTTTCTTTTAGCCCGTCAATGTAAGCCGTCAATGAACAGAAAGGAACGAGTTATTTTATGCCACGAACCGGAGACAATATTTACAAACGCAAAGATGGCCGTTGGGAAGGCCGCTACCCGATTGGTCGAAAAGAAAATGGCCGTCTACACTATGGCTATATTTATGGGAAAACCTGCATAGAAGTTAGAAAGCAGCTGCTCCCCTTGCGAAAAAAAGCCGCACAATCCGCCCATTTCCAGAAGGTTGGAACGATGACGTATCAAGCGTGGATTCATCAATGGTTGGGCACTGTCCGGGAAACACTC
>JBPDWA010000011.1:0-9945 GCA_051295955.1 Enterococcus faecalis
CTTTTCGACCAATCGGGTAGCGGCCTTCCCAACGGCCATCTTTGCGTTTGTAAATATTGTCTCCGGTTCGTGGCATAAAATAACTCGTTCCTTTCTGTTCATTGACGGCTTACATTGACGGGCTAAAGGAAACTAAAGGAAGGATTCCTAGTTTAGTTTCCTCATAAAGAATACCTTTTTTTAATCTTTTTTAGCATTTCCTATTGTAAAATGTTAATAAATAAAATAAACTTAGTAATAGAAATAGATCAGATAGGGAGAAAAAGTTACGTGTGTCAAAAAAAGGACGTACTTTTCCTGTTTTATCTTCTTACAAGAAAAGGTTGGTTTCGTGAGAAAGTTTAAACTAAAGACAGTAGTAAGGAATTCCTGTATTAACGTAAACGGGAATTTCTGACGATTTACATATATACAAAAAGGCTAACAGATTAATTCTGTTAGCCTTTTTTCTGATATGTTTTGTTAAGTTTATCAATATCCTAAATTAAATAAAATTTTTTCTTTTTCTAATTTAAATTTTAATTATCATCTAACTAACAAAAATGAGAGGGAAAATACAATCATCTTATCATGTGGATATTCCAACACTACCTGATAATAAATTTTTGTCTTACCAATATCATCATCTATAAAGCACTACAAAATCACATTTATGTTTGTAATTTTGGAATACTTTACGTTTATGAAATTAATAAATTAGAATTATAAATACTATTCAAATATTGATTTAAATAGTTAACTAATAATGGATTACTTTGATTATTGTACTTAATAATTGATTCTAAATGTTCTTTGTCCAATTGAAGACCACGCTCCTGATGCCAGTTCAAATATTCTTCTACAAATTTTTGAATATTTTCTTTATTCATTTCACTATAAGCAAATTTTTTGAAGACATTTTTTTCTAAAAGCGTGTTAGTATCGCGTAAATCTAATTTCTCCCATTGATATTTTTGCAGTTTTTGTTCAAGTTCTTCTTTTTCTTTAGCTAATTGACTAATACGTTGATCAACTTGGCTCAAACGAATATTTATTAACAATTGATTAGTATAAAAGGGCGCGTCCAACAATGATTTGATATCACAAAGACGAAAGTTTAACTGTTTTAAAAAAAGAATTTTTTCAATTTCTTCTGTAATAGTAGACTCACAAAAATAACGGACTTTTCCTGATTTGCGAGTACTCGCATGAATAAGCCCTATTGATTCATAAAAGCGGATTGTTCTAACAGTTAAATGAAAGTGTTCAGATACATCAGATATTGAATACATAGTCATCACCTTTTTAGTATAAGTTAATAATTTTTGAGTCAATACTCTCTTACATAATTTTACGTATTTTATTTTTTATTTTGAACACACCAAGCAGTATATGCTTGTAAAAATTGAGTTCCGTTCTTAAAATACATCGGAGCAAAATCTTTAATAATATCTCCTAATTTCATTGTTTGATAATCATTCCCTATAATAGTTTCTATCCCATTTGCAGCTTTGATAGCAGCCTCTTTACTGATTGGGAAAGAAATTGTACTTTGTTCCAAGCTTTTTACAAAATAATGTGTGCCTTTTATTCCTATCAACATTTGTGATTCTCCTCCGTTCCATTAATGTAGCTATACATTGATTTATCCAAACCCATACGACCATTCTTATGAGTTAAAGGATTTGCTCCACCACGATGATTAGCTAAATAATTTGTATATCCCATTAGTGACTGCGTTTTAATTTTATCCGCTAAACCTGGATAAACATCACATTTCAAGACCCATGGAATGCCTGTTGGTGCAGAAGCAAATACTTCTCCATCTGGATTGACTGCCATACTATTACCAAACCAGCAGTATGCTTCATCTAGCCCAACTTCGTTGGTTGCAAGGACATAGCAGCGATTGTAGTAAGCCCCGGCACGATTTGTAATTTCATAAGCTTTTTCATAAGGCGTCATGTATGCTGATATTCTAACAATGACATTTGCACCTTTGTATTCTGCTTCCCTCCAAGTATCTTGATAATCTCCATCCGCACAAATGATTGTTGCAATTTTTGCCCCTTTTGGCCCTTCGTATACTTTAATTTCGCTACCTGGATAGTTCCGTTCTAATGGATTCCAAGGGTTTGTTTTAGTATAGACATCAATCATTTCTCCTTGATTATTAAATGTAATTGCCCCATTTTGTACAGGACTTCCATCTTCCTTGTCAATGATGGCACCTACGGTAAGCCATACTTGAAGTTCCTTGCACTTTTGAGCTATACGCATGAATTTATCATCACTTAACTTAATAGGAAGTTTAGCTGCTAGTGGGCTAAACCCGTGCAAAGCCGTTTCTGGTGTGATCATAAAATCCACACCTGGCAGTCCAGCTACTGTTCGTTCCATCCATTTGAATAAATTTGCAATATTTTCATCAATATCTTCATAACTACGTGCAGGTTTTTTTACTGACATTTGTAATAATGCGACACTTAAACATTCTGTTTTAATTTCTCCAGTAATCGGAAAACATGTTCCATAATTCATAATTATCACCATACCTTATTAATTTTTTTCGTAAATGTTAATCAATTTCATAAAGATCAATGCACCAATTGCGGAAACTAAAAAAATCAGGCCAATATTGCCGTGAATATCAACGAGCCAGCCAAAAAAAGGTCCAGCGCAGAGCATACCAATTTTCATTCCAATAATCGTAAGGCTAACAGCCAATGAAATATTTTGACTATTTCTTTGAGTTTGTGGTGCTAATGTAAATAATAATGTCGGTATTCCACCATCAAAAAAGGGAAATATCACAACAACAATTAAGAGCGCTATAATAGAATGTACGAAATTGAAAGCAAAAAAACCAATTATTCCATATAACAGGCAATAGACCATACCTAACTTTTGACGCCGACGGATCCGAGTGAAAATCCAACCATTTAAGATGGTGAAGAAAATTTCTAAAACATACAGACCACTAATAAATTTAGATATCTCAGTAATTTCTATTCCCACATTGGTTGACCAAACAACGCTAATCCAAGTAACAAATGAAAATGAACAGACAGCATAAAACAAAGCACTTAGAGTAAGCATCCAAGAACTTACACTTTTTATTCCTTCCATTTGTTTAAAACTGCGAGCTGAAGTGGTTTTAAATTGAGTTTTTCTAACCGGTTCCGTCACAAATAAAAAATATAATATTAAAGAAATTACACAGCAAGCGATTCCTACGAACCACATTCCATGCCAGCCCCAATGTTTGGCAATGCTTCCACTAATAAAAAATAGTATTGCCTGTGAGATAGTCATCCAACTCGTCCAGATTCCCATCGGTAGTCCGCGCTCATCAGGTTCAAACCACAATGAAATTAGTGATGGACCTAAAACAGCAACAATTCCAACTCCAGTTCCTTCAATAATTCTACTAATCAATAGTAAAAAAAATCCCGAAGCACAATATCCAATTACTGACCCAATAATTGCAATCAACAGGGAAAAGATGCCAACCCATTTGGCGGGATATTTTTTAATAATTCCACTTGCAGGAATTGCAATGAAGATACCAATTAAGGCAAAAATTGAGCTGAGCCACCCTGCTTGTTGGGCGTTTATCCCAAAATCGTGTGATAATAGTTTAATAATTGGTGGAACTTTATTTTGAACGATAGCAAGTGAAATACCTCCTAAAGTCGCTGAAAGACACACTGACCATTTATTACCTATACACTTCATTTATTTCACCTCTCTTATCAATTACTTTATCACCTGACGTAACGTCATTGTAAATATCAAAATTTAGAAATCAGTTGTTTAGAAATTTGAAAATAAGAGATAGATCACCTCTCGTTCCATTATTGATTTGCACAAAAAACCATTAGCTATACGTTTTCGAGACAAATGACGGTGAATTGTGTTATCAAAACGTTGAAGGAAGCCAAAAACATTTTCACATTTCTGAAAGAATGATTTTACACACTGATTTGATAGTCTGTACATAGCAATCGAAGTAGAACAATGGCTTAAAGCTAGCAAAATAAGACATTCCTATAGTCGAAAGGAAACACCATATGATAAGTCAGGAATCAAATCTTTCTATGTATTATTAAAAAAGGAGGAAGTATATATGATTAGTTATTCGGATGGAAACCAATAGTGTGCGTGAAGTAGAAAAGAAAACAGGCATTTCATTGTCAATACTTAAAAGAATCAAGAAACAAGCAAAGGAAGAACAATTACTTGCTGATTAGCGTTTAAAAAGAACAGAACCAAAAATTATAGTGAAAGCTAAAGTATATCTTTTTATATGTATGCGCTTACATGGTAATATTAATATAAACAATAAGGGAAGGAGGAAAAACTATCACATTATCTTGTCTGTTTCATTTTTAAAATATTCTTTTTTCGTAAGGGGGAATGAATTGGCTACATTTGAACGAAATATTTTAGAATCCGGTTGATGTACTACCCATCAAAAAATGATCCTTCATTAAAAGTAAGCACTACTGATTTTACCTTAATTAAATTGACTAGAGTGCTAAAGATTTCAATTTTCTTATTCTGTGTCTAAAAATAGCCATTACAAATAAGATGTAATCAGCTTGATGAAACGGAGGGTATGAGTAGAAAACATCCTATAAGGATCATACTGATTTTAAAAGATAAGCTTAATCTTATTAGTTGAAGACAATCGAAAAATGATAGGGTGCATTTGTTATCCACAATAAAAGAATGAAAGTATGATTTGAAATATTAATAAGTATAATATTTATTCATTCATTTAAAAAAAATATAATATGAGTAAAAATATGTTTAATGAGGAGAATCAACAATGGAAAATTTAAAAAAACTACCACTTATTTCTTTTAGTAAAATGTTTAGTATGTTTCTATTGGGCATGGTATTTTTTACAAGTCTGTTTCTTGCCATGGGAATAAAGGTGAATGCAGATCAATTGGAAAAAACTAATAATAATTTGCTTTCCACAGCTGCAGAATCACAGGCGCTAATAGATTCTGATGGGAATCCTATATCAAATGCTAATGGATACTATATAAGAGCTGTTGTAGATGGAGTGCCAGATAAAGTCTATTATTTTGAAAATCATCGAAAACCTTTATCTACTTATGACTGGCTTTATTTAACTCCTACTAAAGAGAAAGCATGTAAGTACACAATAGATGATCCAGCTCCTACAGAAAATGTACAGTATTATTTTAAAAATGTGGATGATAACAAATATTTAACAGGCCATCCATGGGATTTTTTCCATCGTAAAGGAGGCGTTTATGAATCTAAAAAAGAAGAAGCAGATAAGTGGTATTTTAAACCTACAAGAATAGGTGGAAAAACCGGATATGAATTATATATGAGTTTGGATGTTTTTCGGGTTTATTTTGATCCAGATACTAGTTCAGTAATTGCCAATGGCAATATAGGTCATCCTTTTTATTTCTTTTTCGAAAAGGCGTAAAAATAAAAACAGCTACAATTGCTTCTATTTTAACGATTGTTGGAGAACAACCTAACCAATTTTTGATGAGTGCTTACGTTTTTTTCAATAAGTTTTCAACTTCTCACTATTGGAAAAGTCGGAGAGAAGTATCCTCTCCGACTTTCTTAGTATAACGCTGATGCCACTTCAATCCTTTTAGTTGTGGTTGCTATTGTGCTTGTAGACTGGAATTTATTTCCATAAGGAAACTTGACTGTTAGTGGTACAGCCTAACAAACTCATGATGGATTTATCAAATTAAAATAGAAAAAATCATCTCATATGTATGAAGGTTAATGATTAATAGATTGGCAAGCTTACTTTGTGAAAAAGATTCAAAGGTTTGTGAGACTTTATAATTTATCAAAGAATGACATAAAGAGTATGAGAAAATGCTTTTATTATGTTAATCATTAAAGAGCAAAGTAACCTTTTACTTTATTACTAGAAAGAGAGGGAATATTATGATTGTCTCAAAAAAATTAAAAATTTTAGTTATTATCTTAGGATCTTTGTTACTTTCAAATTTTTTAACACCGCTATCAGCTTATGCTTCAGAAAATGTAGGATTTAAAATTCAATATAATTGGATAAATGAAAAAACTGGAGATAATGTTCTTCCTCCAAAAAATGATTTTTTTGAATTAGGAACTAAAATTAAAACAAGAGGGCTAGGTGTAGAAGGTTTTTCTATCGACATTTCGAAGTCAACCATAAAACAAGTAGATCCTATTGGTTTTTTTGTTACTTTATCGTATAAAGAAACTATAAATAGGATGGGCTGTTCCACTATGGATGAAGCTTTTAAGAAATCTTTTGACGGTGTTATTGTTGAGCCATATTATAAGGATTCCAGTTGTATCTTAACCACATATTTGATTCCTAATAAATAAATGCTCATCTAGGAATTCTTGTAAAATAAAAGAAAATAATTATAAAAAAAGAGCTAAACAATCCACGATAATTTAAAATTGACGTTGGTACATTTGACCATATATTTTTTTGTAAATATACAACTAGAAATGCCATTAAAGCTATAAAAATCATCATGTTTTTTTACTTTCTTTTCTTTTTTAAGCAGAATAAATTGAGTACATCCAAGCCCAATTAATATTCATGTTGATGTATTATTTTAATTGAACATTAATGTAGTAATCTAGATCACTTTTGAGTTTTTGAAAATAGCTTGCACCTAATACACCTATCACTGTAGCCTACCTAAAGAGCAAATATCCCACTAATTACTATAGGCATATCCTGAGGAAAGTGTCGTAGTTCATAGGTTAAATTCTTTAAGAGTGTACAATATTTTGAAACTTACACAAAATATTGTACGCTCTCTTTTTTGAAGATGAGCTGCCCTTAAAAAGTTAGATTTTCAGGACTAATTTTTTGGAAGGCAGTTCAGATACTTTGTAAAGTTTTTTATGCTTCAAATTTTGAAAAATGGTTTCCAAAAATTTCTATGCTTTCTCAAAGATGATAATAAAATTATCCCCTGTACTATTTACTACGAGTGACATAGTTTTGCTAGTATCAGCATAAACATTCACACCGCTTCGATTACTTACCATTGTGTATCCTGTCTTTCCGTTTACAGATTTACGATTAAAATACCATTGATCTGCTCCACTCTTTCCTCCCGCATAAACGCCTCCTACAAGGTAACCTAAGTCAGGTTTATAACTCTTTAAATATCCAGCATGGTGTAAATCTTTAAAATAATAAGAAGAACCTTCAACTGGAGAAGGGTTATCTATTGTATACTTCATACTTCCATGGGATTTAGCAGCTGTAAATACCCAATCATAAGCACCTCTATAACTATCGTCAAAATAATAATAATTATACGGTTTATTTTCATCAACAACTCTTATATAATAATTGTTTGCGTTTGAGACTGCATTACCATCAGAATCCAAAATAGGCTGTCCATTAGTAATAGTATTCGAAAACAGTTCGCTATTATTTAATTTAGACAATTGTGCTGCGTTCGCTTTTGTTCCTGTGATAAAAACCATACTTGTAATAATCAATATTCCTAAAAAGAACATACTAAATACTTTATTAAAAAAAATAAGTGGTAATTTTTTTAAATTAATCATTTTTGACTCTCCTTTATATTATTATATTTATTTAGGTATTTTGTATATAATGCGTTGATTTTTCTAATGTTATTAACTTTTATAACTGGGAAAGGAAGTAATTCATTTATTCAAAACTTGAAGCATTTTTTACGATAAGCATAAATTTTAGAACTTAATTCCATTACCACATAGGATTGTGAAATCCAACTGAGCCTATTAATTTTTTTGTTGAACAATTGTACTTTTAATTTTTCTCAATATTTTCTAAATATAAATCACCTCTATTCTATATGGTTACTAAATTAAATACCTTTTAACTATAGTTCTTTCATCTCTCACTTCCTTTCCTTATCTATAAGTTCAAATCTTCACAAAGTAATAAATAATTAATTTAGTGTTAGTATCATATCTTAGATAGCTTTTCGTAGAGACAAAAATAAATTAAACTTATCTACGAAATTCGGAAGACCTAAATTCGCTTATTCAATTTATTGAAAAATGGTGTAAAATTTGCACGGTTTCTTTGTGGTGTCGGTTATTAGAATCCCTAAAAGTGTCTATTATTCTTATAAAAACAACCCGTTGATAGCTATAGAAAACAGAAATAATAAGCTGAAAAAGAAGATCCCAACCATCTTTTTTACGAATAAACAACGCTATGGTGCCACAAAGATCCATTAAGTCTTGTTATCGGATTATAATTCTCATTTCATACATAAATCCTATCTTTCTTGTAAAAGTTCAATAAATGTTTTAATACAAAAACATATATTATAAGTATTTTATACCAAAAAAAAAAAAAATTGTTAAATCATAAGTAACTTAAATATAAAAAATATGTTATAAAATAGATAAAACCTGTCAATTTAAAACTAAAAAATCTTCTATCAATGATTTATCAATAAGGAATTCTGCTCCACTTTAATCAGATAAGAGAATAGTTATTTAAGTTACCTTATGTTATTTTAAACTAAAATTAAATTTACTTTAAAAAATTAAAAATATGTACTTTCATACTATATAAAAAATAAGCTACAAAAATATTGTTATTAATTTATTCTTTTATATAATTAAAGTTTGTGGCTTTATTTTTCAATATACCATTTTAGGTTAAACTAGATAGCCTAAGGGAACGAAAATGATTCTTTTTAAAAGGAAACAATCTTAAAAAGACATGATGATCATCGCCGTAGACCACTATCTTCGTTACACCCTCAGTTATCATGAAGTTCAAGAATTCCTTTATGATTATGGGATTCCGGGGCGTCATACTATGATTTACCATTGGATGCTAGAATACGGAAAGCTACTCTATTGGAATTGGAAAAAGAAAACAAACAGGTCTTCTATTTGTAGAAGCAAAGTTTTTCGTGACGGATAAAGCGCCTTCTATCCGTAGCGCGTTTAAAAAATTACAAAAAGCTGGTCGCTATAAGAAGACAGAACATTGGACCTTGAAGTATTTGGACAATTCGATGAGCAAGATCATCGTCCGATGAAACGTCGCAGTAGACTCTATCAAAGCCTACGTACCGCTTCAACCACGATTAAGGGTATGGAAGCCATTCGAGGAATCTATAAGAAAAGTCGAAAAGAAGGAATTCTTTTCAGCTTTTCAGTGACGCTTGAAATCAAACAATTATTTGGAATTCCAGCTTAAAATGGAGAAACAATACAGGAACTGATTTTATTTTTGAAACTTTGCAACAGAACCATAATTAACAAGTACATCAGACTGTTAAAACGAATAACTTATGGTTTTCAGAACTTTTATGATTAAACTTTGGAATTTTTGTCAAGTAAGTATTTACAAACAAAATAGAAAAAATCGGCTTTATAATTTATGAGATTGATGAATCAGAGTTGATTTTGTACAATTCATCAGTTCTCACCTATAAAAACCCGAAAAATCCAGAGGATTTTCTCCTCTGGATCAGATATTACTCTACCAATTCTTTCACTGAAGTCTTTTTCGTATCCAAATACACCCACAAAAAATAATATAACATGTACCTGTATAAACAAAAAATTGACTATTTGATTCGTTAGTTTGAGGCAATCTATCAGTTTCAATAAGTTCTCCTAATGGCAAACCATCCATTTCTAACCCAACAACCGATTCACCACCTGTAACTAAATCACGCATTGGGATTGAAACTGGTGTTTTGTTCTGATTAATTACTGGTATTTCATTCTGATTAATCGCTGGTGTTTCATTTTGGTTAATTGCTCGCAAGAATGATGCTTGTATTTCCTCGTAATCTTTTTGCATGCTTTCCAACAAATCTAGAAACTGTTTCGGCACCTCTCCTGTTTCCACATTTAATCTGTTTTCAAAAACATTCATATGCTCATGGAATTGTTCTTTAAGAAATTCTAATG
>JBPDWA010000012.1:0-1931 GCA_051295955.1 Enterococcus faecalis
AAAAAGTTGTTGACAAATAACAAACGAGGTGGTAAGATATAGAAGTTGTCGCAGCCGCATGCGACAGTCGCCAGTAACTGCATCCATCTGAACAATCTTTTGAAAAGTTCTTGACAATTCTTTAGAAGTTCGCTAAGATATAAAAGTTGCTGTAAGGCGATGTAGACCTTTGAAAACTGAACAAAGTAAGACGAACCAAATGTGTAGGGCGTCTTGATTCAATTCAAGACAACAACCATTTTTAACAAGCAAGCAATATGCTAGCAACCAAATTGAGCTAAACAATCGCAAGATTGTTCGAACTTTTTATGAGAGTTTGATCCTGGCTCAGGACGAACGCTGGCGGCGTGCCTAATACATGCAAGTCGAACGCTTCTTTCCTACCGAGTGCTTGCACTCACTTGGAAAGAGGAGTGGCGGACGGGTGAGTAACACGTGGGTAACCTACCCATCAGAGGGGGATAACACTTGGAAACAGGTGCTAATACCGCATAACAGTTTACACCGCCTGGTGTAAAAGTGAAAGGCGCTTTCGGGTGTCGCTGATGGATGGACCCGCGGTGCATTAGCTAGTTGGTGAGGTAACGGCTCACCAAGGCGATGATGCATAGCCGACCTGAGAGGGTGATCGGCCACACTGGGACTGAGACACGGCCCAGACTCCTACGGGAGGCAGCAGTAGGGAATCTTCGGCAATGGACGAAAGTCTGACCGAGCAACGCCGCGTGAGTGAAGAAGGTTTTCGGATCGTAAAACTCTGTTGTTAGAGAAGAACAAGGACGTAAGTAACTGTACGTCCCCTGACGGTATCTAACCAGAAAGCCACGGCTAACTACGTGCCAGCAGCCGCGGTAATACGTAGGTGGCAAGCGTTGTCCGGATTTATTGGGCGTAAAGCGAGCGCAGGCGGTTTCTTAAGTCTGATGTGAAAGCCCCCGGCTCAACCGGGGAGGGTCATTGGAAACTGGGAGACTTGAGTGCAGAAGAGGAGAGTGGAATTCCATGTGTAGCGGTGAAATGCGTAGATATATGGAGGAACACCAGTGGCGAAGGCGGCTCTCTGGTCTGTAACTGACGCTGAGGCTCGAAAGCGTGGGGAGCAAACAGGATTAGATACCCTGGTAGTCCACGCCGTAAACGATGAGTGCTAAGTGTTGGAGGGTTTCCGCCCTTCAGTGCTGCAGCAAACGCATTAAGCACTCCGCCTGGGGAGTACGACCGCAAGGTTGAAACTCAAAGGAATTGACGGGGGCCCGCACAAGCGGTGGAGCATGTGGTTTAATTCGAAGCAACGCGAAGAACCTTACCAGGTCTTGACATCCTTTGACCACTCTAGAGATAGAGCTTTCCCTTCGGGGACAAAGTGACAGGTGGTGCATGGTTGTCGTCAGCTCGTGTCGTGAGATGTTGGGTTAAGTCCCGCAACGAGCGCAACCCTTATTGTTAGTTGCCATCATTTAGTTGGGCACTCTAGCGAGACTGCCGGTGACAAACCGGAGGAAGGTGGGGATGACGTCAAATCATCATGCCCCTTATGACCTGGGCTACACACGTGCTACAATGGGAAGTACAACGAGACGCTAGACCGCGAGGTCATGCAAATCTCTGAAAGCTTCTCTCAGTTCGGATTGCAGGCTGCAACTCGCCTGCATGAAGCCGGAATCGCTAGTAATCGCGGATCAGCACGCCGCGGTGAATACGTTCCCGGGCCTTGTACACACCGCCCGTCACACCACGAGAGTTTGTAACACCCGAAGTCGGTGAGGTAACCTTTTTGGAGCCAGCCGCCTAAGGTGGGATAGATGATTGGGGTGAAGTCGTAACAAGGTAGCCGTATCGGAAGGTGCGGCTGGATCACCTCCTTTCTAAGGAATATTACGGAAACACATCGTTCGTCTTTACTTTGTTCAGTTTTGAGAGGTCTACTCTCA
>JBPDWA010000013.1:0-3057 GCA_051295955.1 Enterococcus faecalis
GCCCTTGGAAGAAATACCCACCTGCTACTCTCTGGCTATCTTCAAACGATAAATCAGATACCGCATATTGAGCATTCATAGAGCCTAAAGAATGCCCGTAAACTGAAAAGTTCGCATTAGGATAAAGCTTCATGGCTTCTTTCAAAGTTTCTGCAGATGAAACCAATTGCGGCGGTGGATTGCCTTGTTCAGAGGCAAGTATCTTATGCGCCATTTCTGAATTATTTACCACCCAATCTCGATAGACATCTCCGGGTTGTTCTAATGTTTTATCTAAACCTGTTGACCCGCGATAGAGTACCGTGACTTCTTTTACTGACTCTCTTTCTGCCCGGGAAGCTGTAGGAGATACATAGTGATCGGTAATTACAAATGATTGTTCTCCAGAGGGTTTGTCATTTACTTGGGATACTGAACCTATAAAAGAACCCTCCTTAAGACGAACTTCCTCTTCCAGACTCCAATCTTTATATTCTTTGTTAGCAATTTCTACACGTTCTTTATCACTATAATAAGATGTCATTCACCTCCCCCTCCTTCACGAAGTTCCTTACCCAATTGACTTGAATTACCTGAAATCACATACTCACTAGAAAACTTACTTTCATTATCTTTGTCCAAATGAAAGTAAACATATAAATTATCTTCATTATTTACAAATATAGTTCCATCAATACCGCCCATTGGATTATGCTTAATACTTTCATAATCAAGCTTATATGTCTGAATAATCCCTTCGGATGTTAGTGCCTTAGGATCTAAGTTCTTTAAGCCCTCCTCCAATACCTTTTTTGCCTCGTCACTTTTTACAACTTCCATCATCTCTTCCTGTAATTTTTTTGCTTCATTTTTCTTATCCATTACTATTTTTCCTCCTACTCCTAGTAATATAATCAATAAAAAAACCGAAAAAATTACTAGCCATTTTTTCTTTGACACTCTATCACCACCTTTACTTTAGTTATTTTATGTACTTTTTAGAGCTATTTACCACCCAATCTCGGTAGACATCTCCGGGTTGTTCTGATGTTTTGTCTAAACCTGTTGACCCGCGATAGAGTACCGTGACTTCTTTTACTGACTCTCTTTCTGCCCGGGAAGCTGCAGGAGATACGTATTGATCTAATAACAAATGATTGTTCTCCAGAGGGTTTGTCATTTACTTGGGATACATAACCAACAGATATATTCCCCTTGTCTACATCAATTTTATGTTTCACTTCCAAATTATCATAATTTTTATTATATAATTCAACCCTTTGCTTATCATTCATTGCCGTTTTCCTCCAATAGATCAGATAACTCACCAGAATAGCTGATTCCCCCAGCTTCAAGATGATCATTAACCATATCTAAGGTATACTCTATTGTTAAATTCTTGTCATCGTTTATGATTAATACTACATTAATCCCTCCCATTGGATTCTTCCTTACTGATTCTTTATCTATTCTATAGCCATGAATTACTCCTTCTGATGTCAAAGCCTTAGAGTCCAAATTATTTAGAACAAGTTTAAATTCTCTTTTAGCATCACCATTTTGAACTATTTCAATCATATCTTCTTGTAGCTTTTCAGCTTCATTTTTCTTATCCATTACTATTTTTCCTCCTACTACTCCTATTAATAAAATCAATAGTAAAACTGGCAAAATCACTAACCATTTTTTCTCAGACATTATGTCACCACCATTACACTAGTTATTTCATGATACCATACTCTATTCTCACCTGTAAATATGTCCTCTAGTTCTCAAAATTACATTCTTGGAGATTTTCAAGGTATCTCCAAAAAAACTCTAAAAAATGCCATACCCATATCCTTTGTAGTAGTACGAATACACCCATAGGCAAAACGAATAACCCTAATGCAAGACTTGCTTACACTAGGGTTATTCGTTATACCGGCGGCCGGGGTCGAACCGGCACGCCCTCACGGGCACTGGATTTTGAGTCCAGCGCGTCTGCCAATTCCGCCACGCCGGCATTACGTTGCAAGGCGGTAACCGGATTTGAACCGGTGATGAAGGTTTTGCAGACCTCTGCCTTACCACTTGGCTATACCGCCATATTTTATTGTCTCTCTTACGAGAACTGGGGTAGCTGGATTCGAACCAACGCATGACGGGATCAAAACCCGTTGCCTTACCGCTTGGCTATACCCCAATTAAAACTACAAAGGGCGACCGATGGGAATCGAACCCACGAATGCCAGAGCCACAATCTGGTGTGTTAACCACTTCACCACGATCGCCATAATTTTAATCATGTTACTATTTTAATGGCAGGGGCAGCAGGAATTGAACCCACACTAACGGTTTTGGAGACCGCTGTTCTACCTTTAAACTATGCCCCTATAAAATGGAGGAAAGTGGATTCGAACCACTGAACCCTAAGGAACGGATTTACAGTCCGTCGCGTTTAGCCACTTCGCTATTCCTCCATAAATGGCGTGAGACAGAATCGAACTGCCGACACACGGAGCTTCAATCCGTTGCTCTACCAACTGAGCTACCACGCCGATATTACAAAATTAATAACATAAGGACGGTTCCGACGGGATTTGAACCCGCGATCTCCTGCGTGACAGGCAGGCATGTTAACCCCTACACCACGGAACCATCTATGGAGGTTAACGGGATCGAACCGCTGACCCCCTGCTTGTAAGGCAGGTGCTCTCCCAGCTGAGCTAAACCTCCAACGCTATTACTATTAAATGACCCGTACGGGAATCGAACCCGTGTTACCGCCGTGAAAGGGCGGTGTCTTAACCGCTTGACCAACGGGCCATCATATGAAACGGAGAGTAAGGGATTCGAACCCTTGAGACAGTGTTTACCGCCTACATGATTTCCAATCATGCTCCTTCGGCCTCTCGGACAACTCTCCAGAGTTGATCAGAAGCATTTACTCAAAAAATTCCATTTCAGGAACTCCGGCAGTAGGACTCGAACCTACGACATCATGATTAACAGTCATGCGCTACTACCAACTGAGCTATGCCGGAATAATTCGCGTGGCGACGTCCTACTCTCACAAAGGGAAACCCTTCACTACAA
>JBPDWA010000014.1:0-1189 GCA_051295955.1 Enterococcus faecalis
AAGGCTTTTTTCACGTTGACGGGTTATCTTGACGGCTTTTCTACTGTTCTCTCATTGATTTCTATAACAGAAAACGAAGGAAAAAACGGCTTTATCGCTTAAAAAAAGAGGAGCGGCAATGAATACTTTTTGTTAGCGCTTTCTTTAGCAAGGCAAGTTATTCTTCCCTAAGGGCGGTTCTGCTGTTTTTTTGAAAAGGCTTTTTTACGTCAATGCCTTTTCCATACACCGAATGGTAAAAATTCGTTGTTCCAGCATTGAATCTGAATAAATATCTAAGGTCATCTTCGTAGAAGCATGTCCTAACAACGCACTCACTGATGGAATATCTGCACCGCTTTCTAAGCAACGCGTGGCAAACGTATGTCGTAATTGATGGAAGTGGACATGCTCTAAGGCCACTTGCTTTCGAAGGCGGTGAAAATGATACGTCAACAGTCGTGGTTCAACCGGTTTATCATGGATAGAAAAGACATAGTCATTTTTTTTTGATTGATATAGCTCTCGTAATAAGTCCGTGACTTTTTGAGATAACGGAATTACACGTTGGGCACTTTTACTCTTTGCCGATCCATAATGCAAGGCTGTTTGGTTTTTAAGGGGAAGCGGTACCCGCTGATACGTCGCTTCTACTAGTAAAAGACGCTGGTCTAATTGAATATTTGTCCACTTCAATGCACAGACTTCCCCGATTCTCATTCCTGTATGCATCGCCAGTAATGTGGCGCAAGAAAAAGGCGTATGCTCTTTTGCAATCGCTTGTTCTAATTGCTTTTGTTCTCTTATTGATAACGCACGAACCTTTTTTTTCGTGCATTTTGGCAGAGAAACCAAGGGACAGGGGTTTTGTTCAATCAATCCGGTTTTGTACGCTGCCGTTAGCGTGTTGCTGACCACAATCATAATGACCTTGATACTCGCAGCGGATAGCTTTGCTTTTTCCCAGTATGCAACGAGTTCTTCCATTGTTTGGGCATCGATTTGGTAGAGGGAAAGAGTGCCTAGACGAGGCAGTACATAGCGTTTGAGCTTATGAGCATAGCTGGCGAAGGTGGAAGGTTTGAGTGTTTCCCGGACAGTGCCCAACCATTGATGAATCCACGCTTGATACGTCATCGTTCCAACCTTCTGGAAATGGGCGGATTGTGCGGCTTTTTTTCGCAAGGGGAGCAGCTGCTTTCTAACTTCT
>JBPDWA010000015.1:0-720 GCA_051295955.1 Enterococcus faecalis
CTTTATCCTAATGCGAACTTTTCAGTTTACGGGCATTCTTTAGGCTCTATGAATGCTCAATATGCGGTATCTGATTTATCGTTTGAAGATAGCCAGAGAGTAGCAGGTGGGTATTTCTTCCAAGGGCCAAATATTTATAACGTTTTAACCTTTGGTCAACAAAATATTGCGACTCAATTAACAGATGCTGGTAAGTTGTATAACTATGTAGATGCTAAAGACCTTGTTCCGATTGGTTATGAAGATGGAAAGCTATCTGTAGGGCGACTACTTCCTGTCTTATCTAAAAAAGTAGATTTTACTGCCCAACATATGTGGGGCGGTTATCAATATGATACATTTGGTAACGTTTTACTTGATACGAAAGGAAAGACAGAGGTCATTGGTTTTGAAACGCAACAACGAATTTCTGGTTTGGAGGGGTTGAAAAAGAAATTTTTAGCAAGCGGTGGTGGCAGCCTATCTTCCGCACAAGAAATCTTTCTCGATGCTTCAGAGGCAAAAGCCATTACTATAGGCTATAAGCAAACGGTGCAAACAGAGCTGGATAGTTTAAAGAAGTGGTTTCAAAATGATATCACGAATGCAAATGAGTTATGGAGCCAGACAAAATCAGATGCGCAACACTGGGGAGAACATTTAGCAGCAATCGAAGAATTAGAGGCGTTAGAAGCAGGAAACGCAACAGAACGGTCAATTGTTCAAGACCCAGTAGAAGAG
>JBPDWA010000016.1:0-476 GCA_051295955.1 Enterococcus faecalis
ATTCGAGGAGTAGAAACCTATGACGGGACCAATCCCCATTCAATAGCAGAAATTAAACGGCTAAAAGCAGAAAATAAGTGGCTCCAAGCGCAAATCGATAGTTTTACCCAATTAAATGGTTTACGTAAAACATTCACTGCTAGTGGTGGTGGTTTGTCTAAAAATGAACAAATCTATTTAGACGATAGCCAAGCATTAATCATTGTAACACTTGCAGCTTCAAAATTTGCATTGGCAATGGAAAACGTCATCAAGCTTTATGAAGATGCCATTCGAGAGCTAGAAGAATTGTGGCAAGAAGGACGTTCCACGATTCAAAGTAATTGTCCTGACTTATCTTATGGCGAAGTTTTAGATGCTATGCAGGCGATGGGGTGTACGGAACAAACAATGGTGACAATTCCTTCACAGAAATTTCAAGAAAAGCTAAGCTTGACGCATCAAATGAGTAGTAAATTTCGTGACTTAACTAAAGA
>JBPDWA010000017.1:0-449 GCA_051295955.1 Enterococcus faecalis
ATGATTGGGGTGAAGTCGTAACAAGGTAGCCGTATCGGAAGGTGCGGCTGGATCACCTCCTTTCTAAGGAATATTACGGAAACACATCGTTCGTCTTTACTTTGTTCAGTTTTGAGAGGTCTACTCTTAAAAAACAACTACGGGGCCTTAGCTCAGCTGGGAGAGCGCCTGCTTTGCACGCAGGAGGTCAGCGGTTCGATCCCGCTAGGCTCCATTGATAGCAGTAGCTATCAGATTTGTTCATTGAAAACTGGATAGTGAAGTAAGAGAATCAAAACAAACCGAGAACACCGCGTTGAATGAGTTTTTTAATACGTTCAACTGCTTATTTATTGATGAACCTTCTATCGCTAGAAGAAGTCATCAAGACCCAACCGTAAGGTTGATAAGGTTAAGTGAATAAGGGCGCACGGTGGATGCCTTGGCACTAGGAGCCGATGAAGGACGGG
>JBPDWA010000018.1:0-396 GCA_051295955.1 Enterococcus faecalis
CAGAATAAATGACTATATCTCCATATTTATTGAGATAGTTGCCTTTTTTATCGACCTCAAACTGATCCAATGAATGACCGAATGTTTCCCACCCTTCATTATCGATCCCTATACTTAAGAATGGTATGTTTTTCTGCCCACCAGTCATCCATCCGCTAGTAACAATATCTGACGTATCATAAAGGTTGACAATAGTGCCTTTATAATTTTTAATCTGTGCCTCGGTTAACCCTGATCCAGCCGCACCATAGGTTATGGCATTGTATCCTAGTGAAACTGCCACATAAATAGCTTCGGCACCACCGAGTGAATGCCCGGAAGTGCCAATTGTAAAGCCGGCTTCTTTGGGATACTTCACTTCAATTTCTCGGGCATAATCTACTGCTGAAGAGAATG
>JBPDWA010000019.1:0-352 GCA_051295955.1 Enterococcus faecalis
TCCAACCATTTCATCCTTTGTCATCCCCTTCTCCTCCTGCTTTCAATCTTTCCCAGCATCAAGGTCTTTTCATATGAGTCAGTTCTTCATATCAGGTGGCCAAAGTATTGGAGATTCAGCTTCAGTGTCAGTCCTTCCAATGAACACCCAGGACTGATCTCCTTTAGAATGGACTGGTTAGATCTCCTTGCAGTCCAAGGGACTCTCAAGAGTCTTCTCCAACACCACAGTTCAAAAGCATCAATTCTTCGGCGCTCAGCCTTCTTCATAGGCCAACTCTCACATCCATACATGACTACTGGAAAAAAACATGGCTTTGGATAGAAACTGTTTACTCATAAAATATATGAAG
>JBPDWA010000020.1:0-347 GCA_051295955.1 Enterococcus faecalis
ATGATTGGGGTGAAGTCGTAACAAGGTAGCCGTATCGGAAGGTGCGGCTGGATCACCTCCTTTCTAAGGAATATTACGGAAACACATCGTTCGTCTTTACTTTGTTCAGTTTTGAGAGGTCTACTCTCAAAAGTTTGTTCATTGAAAACTGGATAGTGAAGTAAAAGAATCAAAACAAACCGAGAACACCGCGTTGAATGAGTTTTTTAATACGTTCAATTGCTTATTTATTGATGAACCTTCTATCGCTAGAAGAAGTCATCAAGACCCAACCGTAAGGTTGATAAGGTTAAGTGAATAAGGGCGCACGGTGGATGCCTTGGCACTAGGAGCCGATGAAGGACGGG
>JBPDWA010000021.1:0-345 GCA_051295955.1 Enterococcus faecalis
ATTGTTCTTTAAGAAATTCTAATGTTCTCTTCAAAACTTCTTGGTCTTCTTTGTCTTCTGTAACTGCATATTGTGTTAAGCAATTATCAAATTCTTCCTTAATGCCTTTAGCACGATTAAACACTTCGTCATAATTATTTTGTGTGTACCAATTATTAACGGATTGTATAAATAGCAAGGATGTTTGTATTTCCTCGTAATCTTTTTGCATACTTTCTAACAAATCTAGAAACTGTTTCGGCACCTCTCCTGTTTCCACATTTAATCTGTTTTCAAAAACTTTCATATGCTCATGGAATTGTTCTTTAAGAAATTCTAATGTTCTCTTCAAAACTTCTTGGTCTT
>JBPDWA010000022.1:0-339 GCA_051295955.1 Enterococcus faecalis
AAGAAGTTTTGAAGAGAACATTAGAATTTCTTAAAGAACAATTCCATGAGCATATGAAAGTTTTTGAAAACAGATTAAATGTGGAAACAGGAGAGGTGCCGAAACAGTTTCTAGATTTGTTGGAAAGTATGCAAAAAGATTACGAGGAAATACAAACATCCTTGCCATTTAGACAATCCGTTGATAATTGGTATACACAAAATAATTATGATGAAGTGTTTAATCGTGCTAAAGGCATTAAGGAAGAATTTGATAATTGCTTAACACAATATGCAGTTACAGAAGACAAAGAAGACCAAGAAGTTTTGAAGAGAACATTAGAATTTCTTAAAGAACAAT
>JBPDWA010000023.1:0-339 GCA_051295955.1 Enterococcus faecalis
CCGATTGTCAAGGGATATAAGAAACTTTGTCCAAATAAAATACTTATTGCTGGATCAAATGGTGAAGCAACTGATTTCCCTGCTTTGTAACTCATTGTAACGTCGCCCAAATGAATGATGCTCCCTACATCGATAAAGCTAATAAATTGAGCTTTGGTTGTTCGGTTGCGTTCCCCAAAACTTTGAAATGGGCGTCGTTCAGAAGTAAATAATTTCAAAAAGGAACATTCAAAATTGATATGTTGATGCAGTAAACGACCTAAGTTTAAAAATGTGCAGTCATTAGATGATTCGGCTATTTGTCGTTCTTCTTTCAATCCTTGAATACTATACCAATTT
>JBPDWA010000024.1:0-335 GCA_051295955.1 Enterococcus faecalis
ATGGTACTGGCACAAAGACAGAAATATAGATCAACGGAACAAAATAAAAAGCCCAGAGATAAATCCACACACATATGGACACCTTATCTTTGACAAAGGAGGCAAGAATATACAATGGAGTAAAGACAATCTCTTTAACAAGTGGTGCTGGGAAAACTGGTCAACCACTTGTAAAAGAATGAAAATAGATCACTTTCTAACACCGCACACAAAAATAAACTCAAAATGGATTAAAGATCTAAATGTAAGATCAGAAACTATAAAACTCCTAGAGGAGAACGTAGGCGAAACACTCTGCGACATAAATCACAGCAGGATCCTCTATGATCCACCTC
>JBPDWA010000025.1:0-326 GCA_051295955.1 Enterococcus faecalis
AACTGTTGCTTCCTGACGTGCATATAGGTTTCTCAAGAGTCAGGTCAGGTGGTCTGGTATTCCCATCTCTTACAGAATTTTCCACAGTTTATTGTGATCCACACAGTCAAAGGCTTTGGCATAGTCAATAAAGCAGAAATAGATGTTTTTCTGGAACTCTCTTGCTTTTTTGATGATCCATTGGATGTTGGCAATTTGATCTCTGGTTCCTCTGCCTTTTCTAAAACCATCTTGAACATCTGGAAGTTCGTGGTTCACTTATTGCTGAAGCCTGGCTTGGAGAATTTTGAGCATTACTTTACTAGTGTGTGAGATGAGTGCAATTG
>JBPDWA010000026.1:0-325 GCA_051295955.1 Enterococcus faecalis
ATTGAAAGATTCATAGTCTGTGTTAACAAGCACCAGTTGATCCCCAATTGAAAGACCATTTTCATCTGCAAATTGGGCGGAAATAACTGCTACGGAATTTCCATTGTCAATATCCTCCTGTTGAAAAGCCGTCCCTTTCACCAACCTGATCTTTTTCTCCTGTCTATCCAATATGGGCGCGTAATTAACCCCCTTACTCGTTAACATATTACTACCATTAAATCCTTCTGTTTCGATCGCTTTGACTTTCTCAGAAGTAACATAAAAGTTGATGCTATAATCGTAGTACTTCACATAGCTTGAGGTACCAATTTTTTTAATCGTA
>JBPDWA010000027.1:0-323 GCA_051295955.1 Enterococcus faecalis
GTGAATTTGCACTATTTGCGCCTAATTCATTTGGAAAGTTAACTAGATATTCGGCCGCGCATATTGGAAATCGGGCGCCGATCTGCTAAGTTAGACATTGTGGTTTACATCGAAAACGATATGTTAGGTAAAGCGATTGTTGTCTGCCAAGTGATGGAACGGACATAGGAGGAAAAACCATTGAAGTAACCAACGAAATTTTGGCCGTCATCAAAAACTATCAGACTATTATCATTCAGCGTCATCAGCGACCGGATACGGATGCTATTGGTTCTCAGGCAGGCTTAGCGGCGATTTTAAATGACACCTGTCCCGACAACCGG
>JBPDWA010000028.1:0-321 GCA_051295955.1 Enterococcus faecalis
ACCAACTCATTGGAAAAGACTCTGATGCTGGAAAAGATTGAAGGTGGGAGGAGAAGGGGATGACAGAGGATGCGATGGCTGGATGGCATCATCAACTCGATGGACATAAGTTTGAGTTTGAGTAAACTCCGGGAGTGATGGACAGGGAGGCCTGGCGTCCTGCAGTCTGTGGGGTCACAAAGAGTCGGACACGACTGAGCCACTGGAAAACGGCAACAATCCTCAAAAATGTCTCCCCCTTGGCATCTCACGGGGAACATTGCATAGGACCGTGGACGATGCTCATAAACAGTGTTTTCCTGGAAAATGCAATTGAGGGTT
>JBPDWA010000029.1:0-320 GCA_051295955.1 Enterococcus faecalis
TAAAGCCAAAACGAAAGTGATCGATAGCTTACCTGAATTAGGCGGAAAATTAGCTACCCTTTATCCGGAAAAATATATTTACTATGTACCTGGTTTTCCAGCGATTAAAGCTCAAGATTTAGTAGACAATCTCACCCAGCAAATCGTCCCCTTTCAACATACGATTTGCTTAGAAGAAGAAGTACTCAACATCAAACAAGAAGCTTCAGGATTATTACTTTTAGAAACCACCAAGGGGAAACATTAGTCACGAGCAGTAATTTTTGCTATGGGAAATGGTTCTTTTCAACCGCGACGCTGAGCGTTGAAAGCTGCTACTG
>JBPDWA010000030.1:0-319 GCA_051295955.1 Enterococcus faecalis
CAAAAAATTGGTGATTGGAGTGATGTCTCACTCTATTTAGAGTGAGTGGATTGAAATATAAACTTGCGCCCAATCACCTGCTTTTACGCCGGTCTCACTCTATTTAGAGTGAGTGGATTGAAATACCGTTACACCAAACGGATTGGTCGTGATATTAGTCTCACTCTATTTAGAGTGAGTGGATTGAAATTTTCAATGTTAGACCCGCATTAACTCTCGCTGCTGTCTCACTCTAATTAGAGTGAGTGGATTGAAATATGTTTTAACCTCCTAAGTTTCGGGAACAATCAGTCTCACTCTATTTAGAGTGAGTGGATTG
>JBPDWA010000031.1:0-317 GCA_051295955.1 Enterococcus faecalis
AGAGAATGACCCATTGTTATATTTGGCATTCATTCCAATTTCGATGGCATCCGTGGTCCAATCTTTTAACCCACTCGTTCCCGCATACACAATTGTTAACTCTTTTTTTACTACCGATTGAGGGTAGTCCGGAACATTTTTTAAGTCAATTTCTTCTTTATATTTGTACTCATCCTTGAGTTCCGCAACTGTCATCGCTTGCATACTGTTGTTTCTCGGGAAATATTCCATCTTTAAGGTGTCTTTATTCGTGTCGATGGTGTCTATTACAATATGATTGGTTCCTTTTACTTTTTCGTTTTTTTGAACAATGCCTT
>JBPDWA010000032.1:0-317 GCA_051295955.1 Enterococcus faecalis
CAACGGCTGTCGTAAAGAAGCAGAAGCACTACCAGTGCCTCCACAAAGCCAAGGATCTATTCGTTCTTCACTTTCTTTGGCTAAAATAAAGCCCCCAATTCCCGCTAAGCCCATCAAGCCTTTATGTCCGGTAAACACCAAGACATCGGCCTCTAATTCAGCAAGGTCTAAAGGCAGAAAGCCAGCCGTTTGGGCACTGTCTAAAATAGTAAATAAACCATAGCTCTTCGCAATTTTAAAACAAATTTTTACAGGCAAAATAGTTCCCAAAACATTTGAAGCATGGGTCATCACCAACGCTTTTGTTTCAGGACGGA
>JBPDWA010000033.1:0-316 GCA_051295955.1 Enterococcus faecalis
CAAAAAATTATTGATGGCAGCGTAAAATAAACCGAGTGATTAAGAGAAAAACGGATAATGTTGAGTCGTAAACAGTCCTTTATGGAAATTGTGCGGTAACTTTTCGTACAGGTCTCTTACTGCCAGAAGGCTGTCTTTTTCGCTTATTACGAATAAATAAGCGCATGAAGGAAAGGAGAAACTTCCTTTCTTTTATGCGCTTTTAGTATGGTTAGGCTAACGTAGTTGCTTTTTTTCGTTAACTAAATTTCTTCGTCGCCTTCCCAAGATTGTGAAAACTCACGTTCAGCGAATAAAACTGCCAAGCCACTGATTT
>JBPDWA010000034.1:0-314 GCA_051295955.1 Enterococcus faecalis
AATGACAGTAGAGCAACTAATAGGGCTGTGAATGAAACTAAGCAGCAGGAGAAAAAGGAAGCAAATATGGCAATTCATGCTGATAAGGCTGACGACTCTATTAACGAAGCAGTTTTGCAGTCTGATGCTGTGGTTAAAGTGAAAATTTTATGTAAAGATGCTCATGTTAATGATGAAATAAAAGGCAGCATTCATAAAACGATCCATAAAGCAAGTGTCTTAGAATCTTATAATGGTAAGTTGAAAATTGGTGATACGATCAAGATTATGCATGAAGGGAATGAAAGCGTTTTAATCAATTGGATGCCCCTTTT
>JBPDWA010000035.1:0-314 GCA_051295955.1 Enterococcus faecalis
GGTTGCTTCATCTGTTTCTATAATCCCTCCTCTAGGCGTTGTGTTTTCCGGAATCTATATCAGTAAAGACGTAACGGTGGAAATCCCTGCTAAATCAACGGTCCATTTCACTCCCGTGAAGTTGGAATTACTAGGCAGCAAAAAAACATTTACTTTGTCTAAGCTGGGAAATTATTATATTTGTAGACAGATTGCACCGGGCAACTACCGTGTTTTCTATGTTGATGAATCTCAGAGCGAGCAAACACAAATACAAATCATTTTAAGTAGCAAAAAAGAGGAAGAACAAACGGTTGAATTAAACAAAAACTGCT
>JBPDWA010000036.1:0-313 GCA_051295955.1 Enterococcus faecalis
GTTGACATGAGTTTTCCTCCGTTTACTTACAAATATTGTAGCGGAAAAGCAAACAAAAAACCAATGAAACTTTGGCGTGACAAAATCCGTCTCAAGGCGGAGGAGAAAACGTTATAGAGTTGATATAATTGAGAAAAAAGGGAGTGAAAAGAATGGGAAAAAGGCAATATATTTGTGAGAAATGCAGCAATATTAAATATATATCCGACCAGTTTCAAGCGACTGGCGGCAATTTCGTCAAGTTGTTTGACGTTCAAAGTAAAAAATTTATAACGATCAGCTGTACACAATGTGGTTTTAATGAATTGTATTA
>JBPDWA010000037.1:0-313 GCA_051295955.1 Enterococcus faecalis
GCTAGATCTCACAAACACAAAAAGAACCCTAAATATATCTACCGTAAGTTTCCTTAAAGTTTTCCTCTGAAGCTAATTATACATATATACTTAGCTTCAGCTAAATAATTTATCAAGAGAACAGCTAGCTGCCCTTAGTCTGTCTTTTGTGACCCTTCTCGCTGGTTGAAATAAGAGACACGAATTTTCACAGATTAGTGGCCGCTGCTGGTGCTTTTTTATCTACTAAGCTTTTGAACAGCTGATAAAAAATTATTACAGCTAAGCAACCATCAAGCCTTCTTTTTAAATTTACTTGACTTATTATTGTTAG
>JBPDWA010000038.1:0-312 GCA_051295955.1 Enterococcus faecalis
AACAAGAATAGCGGTTGGTCAAAACGATCGCGGGCTAAAATATTGCGGCTGGAGCTCATACGTTCATCTAAGTCTTCCGGCTTAATCAAACGAGCTATTTTAGATCCCATCGGCGTCATTACCACTTCAGCATTGTACTCATTCATCATCCGATATTGGAAAACTTCAAATTGCAACTGACAGACTGCGCCAATAATGTACTCATCCGTTAAATAGGTTTTATACAGCTGAATAGCTCCTTCTTGGACTAATTGATAAATACCTTTATGGAAGGATTTTTGTTTCATCACATTTTTGGCAGTTACTTTCATA
>JBPDWA010000039.1:0-310 GCA_051295955.1 Enterococcus faecalis
TTTTATTTCGGTGTGAATTGCTGACTTTATTAATAAATTCTGTGGTCGTGGTAAGAGTGGGAGCTGCTTTTAGTTGGCATAACTGCAAGTTTTTCGAGATGTTGATAGCTAGGTTTTTTTAGCAGCAATAAATCCCTTGTTTTTCATTGAGCTTAAATAGTGTGAGGGTGAGCAATGTTTATTTGAAAAGGGCTTTGTAGACGAAATAATTGTAATGGGGAACTTGTGCGTGACAGTCAGGAAGTTTTTTCTTTGAAGGATTGTAAATAAGCATTTATTTTTTAAAAAAGGGAATCAACAATTGTTGTCG
>JBPDWA010000040.1:0-307 GCA_051295955.1 Enterococcus faecalis
ATTATATCGTCAAATGCGGGAAAAATTAAGTCAATTAAACACGGAGTTAAATGAATATCTCTCCGGAATGCAAAGAATTCAACAATTTCGTCAAGAAAAACGGCTGGAGCATGAGTTTGAACAAACTAATCAGGAATACCTTCAAACCCGAAGAGCCATGATTCGAATAAAATCACTACTGTTGGGTCAAATTATTATTTTTTTATACACTTTAGCTATCGGTGTAGCCTTACTCCTCTTTGGAGTTGATGCTTTGTCCAGCCAGGTAGCAGCAGGGGTTATTTATGCCTTTGTAACTTATCTTCAG
>JBPDWA010000041.1:0-306 GCA_051295955.1 Enterococcus faecalis
GATATTCTTGCTACTGCGATCAAAGGCGGGATAACTGTAACTGATTTGCCTGAGCTAGAGTTCGCCTATGCACCGCCTTGTGGTTCGGTCAAAGATATAGTAAACTTGGCTGGATATGCAGTTTTGAATTTGGTAGAAGGTATTAGTGAGTCTATTCAATGCTATGAACTGTCAGACTATTTAGCAACAGTGACCATTTTGCTAGATTTTAGGACCTAAGACGAACTTGCTCAAGGCCTCTTTAAAGAAAGCTTTTGGATCCCGCTGCCTCAATTAATAGAACGTCTCAATGAATTGAATAAAGAA
>JBPDWA010000042.1:0-305 GCA_051295955.1 Enterococcus faecalis
TCGCCTTGATCCACTTTGATATAATCATGACTTTGAATAGGCAGTCCCGCAAAGCCATCAGAGGTATACTGTTTATAATTCGTTACCTCTGGCAGCCAAGCACCACCTAATACTCGTAGTCCATAATGGTTGTGTTCCTATTGATTAGCGCTTTTTGCTTATTATATAAATGTGTTAACTGAAAGAATTATAGCCATCTATACAGCAGAACCAGCTTTCATTCGTACATATACTGCGCAACCGGATCGCGTCTCTCTTCAGGTGGGATCATATCGTGGCTTTGTGGTGCGGGGGGGGTGCGGGGG
>JBPDWA010000043.1:0-305 GCA_051295955.1 Enterococcus faecalis
AGGAATTGACATCCCAACCTTGTGTCATTAAAAAGAGCTAGCACCTGATGGAACTTGTCGAATTAGTGAAGTTGAATTAGTTGGAGCGCGACGTGTTGGTTTGACCACTGCGTGAACTGCTCATTGTCAAGCTGGTATGATAGTTGAAACTCATTCCAGGAAAGTCGCTGATTCACGCCGTTTTATTTTGGATTTATTGTTAAGCAATCATAAACTTGTATGTTTTTCTTGTGGTAAAAACGGTGCTTGCAAATTTCAGGATTATGCTTTTGACTATTGAATTGTATCATAAAGTTTCACTTCTT
>JBPDWA010000044.1:0-304 GCA_051295955.1 Enterococcus faecalis
AATTGTAACTTGATTGTTCGCTTCATCAAAGGCCACATCTACATTTAAATGTTTAATAACTTGATTCATAGTAAATACATCAGATAAAATTGGAACATTATTTAAAGTAGTAATTCCTTCTTCCGGGAGAAGAGAAGCAGCTAAAATTGGCAAAACTGCGTTTTTTGCGCCTTCAACTTTAACTGAGCCGTTTAACTTATTACCACCATTGACAATAATTTGTTCCATTTTGTTCCCTCCAAAAAATTAGAATAGATACTATCTATCCAAAATAATTTATATTATAACATTATTTTTTGTTAAA
>JBPDWA010000045.1:0-298 GCA_051295955.1 Enterococcus faecalis
AGCAATTACATTTACACTCATGATTACTATTACTCCTATTTTACTAAAAATTTTTTAATTTTATTTTGAAGCTGAGTTTGATATTAACCAAGTTCAGAAGAACGATCTTCTTTTTCCAACACTGAAAAAGCAATCAATCCTAAGATTAACAAGACACAAGATAGATAGAAACCAACTTGCATAGAACCAGCTGTATCAGCTAAGTAGCCGGTTACATAAGTAGCTAGAATCGAGCCGGACATTCCAATAAATTTATAAGCACTTAAAGTTGTTCCTAAAGCGGCCTTAGGTGCATGTT
>JBPDWA010000046.1:0-297 GCA_051295955.1 Enterococcus faecalis
GTCACTATATTTGGATGGCACGCCACTTCAGAAGTTACTAACCACGCCACCTGCTATTTAGTAACGGCATGCAAACGTTAGGGGTAGCCTTGCCATGGGCGATTGCCGCAGCTTTAATTCGGCCTAACACGCAAATTATCTCAGTTTCCGGCGATGGCGGTTTTCTATTTTCTGCTCATGATTTAGAAACGGCCGTCCGTAAAAAACTGAATATCGTTCATTTAATCTGGAATGACGGTAAATATAATATGGTAGAATTCCAAGAAGAAATGTAATACGAGCGGTCTTCCGGTGTTG
>JBPDWA010000047.1:0-297 GCA_051295955.1 Enterococcus faecalis
TAACTGTTCTGCCGGTACTATTTTTTTCGTCCGAGCCTAAAGAAACAGTCTTCATTATATTAAGTTCCGAATTGATTTTCTTTTTGATCGTGTTTGTTGCTTGTTGTAACGCAATCTCCTGCACGTCCTGAACTCTGCTAAACCGGTCGATCGTTTCAATCTGGGAAAATACCGTCCGAGCCAATAAAAAGATTGTTCAAATCATCAAAGTAGATAGAACGATCGCTCCTAAAGCATAGAGTAACGCAAAACCGGATTCGTTATTATCACCATCTACCATTTCCCGGAACACCTCCA
>JBPDWA010000048.1:0-296 GCA_051295955.1 Enterococcus faecalis
TACAAATTTAGTTCCTTTAGAAGTATTCTTTTCATTATTAATTAAAAAAGATCTTTCACAGTTAGTACTCCATACTACACTTACATCATCAACCTTTTTAGTTATCATTTCAACTTCTTCACCAAGGCGAGACAAAGCAAATCTACCTATCCCCTTAGAACCAGCGTATATTCTATTAGTTTTTTCATCATAAGACCCTCTTGTACTCTTCCCCACATGCATCCATGCATTTTTTATATCTGCCTCATTCATACCAGTTCCAT
Source organism: Enterococcus faecalis (assembly GCA_051295955.1). Classification (GTDB taxonomy): domain Bacteria; phylum Bacillota; class Bacilli; order Lactobacillales; family Enterococcaceae; genus Enterococcus; species Enterococcus faecalis_A. Next base: position 264 of record JBPDWA010000048.1, read on the forward strand.
CATCGATGATAGTTAGTTTAACTCCATTTTTCG
>JBPDWA010000049.1:0-296 GCA_051295955.1 Enterococcus faecalis
GCAAAAACGATATCTCATTAACGAAAACGGAATATTATTTACTGGACTACCTGCACAAAAACAAAAATAGAGTTTGAACATACAATGAACTTGCAGAAAAAGTGTTAAGTGAAGAAAATGGTAGTAAAGCTAAAAATTATAAGAAAATTCAAATTGCAAACATCGTCTTTCGAATTCGCCAAAAGATTACAACCAAATGTCCTGATTCTCCTGACAATGTGATCCAAACCATACGCTCAGTCTGCTATAAGCTTATTTAATTACTCTCTCTACTTTGTCCATAGACTTTTTACTTT
>JBPDWA010000050.1:0-296 GCA_051295955.1 Enterococcus faecalis
GGTGATGGGGCGTAAAACATTCGAAGGGATGGGCAGCCGACCACTACCAAATCGAACCACGATTGTTTTAACCACTGATCCCACCTACCAAGCGGAAGGTGTTTTGGTAATGAATTCTGTTTCAGAAGTAGAAGACTATGCTCAAAACTTTGAGGGGATTACGTTTATTGCAGGTGGCTCGAAAATTTATCAATCATTTTTACCTATCTGTGACGTTTTGTATCGAACGGTTATTCATCATCCCTTTGAAGGAGATACTACATTTCCGGAAGTGATTTGGAATCAATGGAAAAAAA
>JBPDWA010000051.1:0-295 GCA_051295955.1 Enterococcus faecalis
CCGAGCTTGCACCGGTCACGTATGTGTGCGAATTAACAGTTCGTCTGAGATATAAAAAGTATCTTGCATATCACGAGCTGGGTGGTCTTTAGGCAAATTCATTCGTTCAAAATTGTAATGATCAGATTCGACTTCGAAGACTTCTACAATTTGGTAGCCCATACCTACAAAAATATCTTCGATTTCTTCCCTCACTTGGGTTAGTACATGACGCGTTCCTTGGGGCATCTGTTGTCCTGGTAAGGTAACGTCAATTGTTTCTTCAGCTAGGGCAGCATTTAAGGCTGCTGCTTCC
>JBPDWA010000052.1:0-295 GCA_051295955.1 Enterococcus faecalis
AGCGGGCTTTGCTACAAAAATTGAAGTTATTATTGAACCGGATAGTAGCATCACCGTTATTGATGATGGCCGTGGAATTCCGGTAGATATTAAAGCAAAAACAGGCCGTCCAGCTGTCGAGACCGTTTTTACAATTTTGCACGCCGGTGGTAAATTTGGCGGTGGCGGTTATAAAGTTTCCGGGGGTTTACACGGCGTTGGCTCCTCAGTCGTTAATTCTCTTTCCACACAGTTGGATGTAAAAGTCTATAAAGACGGCAAAGTTTATTTTCAAGAATATCGTCGCGGAGTAGTA
>JBPDWA010000053.1:0-294 GCA_051295955.1 Enterococcus faecalis
TAGAAACTTGGCTAACCAATGAAGGGAAAATAAAGAATTCTGAGTTCTCAATCCAAAAAATTTATAGCATGACAGCAACTTATCGTTTGACGATAGGGCTAGTTTTAGGATATTTAGGAGCTCAAATATATTCCAAGGTTGATATAAAGCTGCCATTTGCAATATCTTCTTTTTTATTCTTTGGTTTAACAGTAATCATTTTATTCAATTTTAAAGAAGTACATTCTAATCAATTATGGAAGGAAGTTAGTAATGATTCTTTTCTTAGGACATATAAAAAATCAGTGATATCCG
>JBPDWA010000054.1:0-292 GCA_051295955.1 Enterococcus faecalis
AGCCTCATCCCGAAATTTTTATTAAAGCGGCTGAAAGTATTCACGTAGCCCCGGAAGAAGCGATTGGTTTTGAAGATGCTCAATCAGGCATTCATGGATTAAAAGCGGCCGGCATCTATGCAGTCGGTATTTCTACTGATGTTTTAGCAGGCGCCGATCTGCAGGTGAAAGACATTACTGAACTATCGATTGACGCTTTACTAAAACAATAAACACTTCAACCGACAAGGTAACAATGACTACTTGTCATTTTACCAAAGTATTACAAACTTTAAGACAGCTTGTCGATTAC
>JBPDWA010000055.1:0-291 GCA_051295955.1 Enterococcus faecalis
GCAATTCCCGAATTCGTTGCCATGGTCATGCTAGCTCCGATCGCTTGAACAATACGGGCAAACAACAAGAATCCTAAAGAATGATTAAAGCCGCAAAGCAAAGATCCCAAGACAAAAACCACTGTCCCAATTCGAAAAATTTTAATTTTTCCGAAACTATCACCAATTTTTCCAAAAAGCAAGACGCAAGCACAGACAATCATTAAATTGATAGACACTACACATTCCGTTTGATTCATCGGTACGTTCTTTTCTCTGGTAATTGTCGGTAAAGCAATATTTACTATACTC
>JBPDWA010000056.1:0-290 GCA_051295955.1 Enterococcus faecalis
CATCCGCTTTTAATGCTAATTTTTCTGCTAAAGTTTTATCGGCACGCAGTAGTTGAGAACGTAAAACTGTATAGTCAGTAAGATGACCTTGATTGGTTAGTGTACTGGCGAAGCCATGACTATTCCCTAAATGTACCTTTTCTTGTTTTTGTTTAACGAAAGTGCCTTTTCCGCGGATTCGTTCGACTAATCATTTTTCAGTTAATAATTCAAATGCCTTACGAATGGTAATTTTACTGACGCCATATAATGCACAGCATTCTTCTTCTGTCGGCAGCTGCTCTCCGGGT
>JBPDWA010000057.1:0-289 GCA_051295955.1 Enterococcus faecalis
CGAGTGCTACTTTTATTTACTACCTATTGCCATCAGCCTTTTGAAGCATTATTGGCAGCCAAGTCATTCATTAGCAATTGCTGCTTTAGTTGTGTTGAGTATTCTTGGTTTGCACGTTCTTTTGGAATGGCTGTATACCCACGACAGCCTCAGTCGGATGTTAGCTTGGCGATTTATTAGTGCGCCTTATGCCTTAATTTTACTGTTGATTCCAAACCGTTGGCTACCAAAGAAACGTAGTTAAAAAATAAAGCGCAAATAAAGGATTTGAAAGCAAAAACTTGTTGAT
>JBPDWA010000058.1:0-288 GCA_051295955.1 Enterococcus faecalis
TTTTATTCCGATCCAAATTACTTTAATTGATTTAGCAATTGAAGGATATCCAGCATTTTTCTTGTCATTTGAAAGCGATAAGCGAAGAGTTACCGGTCAGTTTTTACCTACCGCTTTAAAAAATGCTGCTACCAATGCTTTGTTAGTGGTGGCAAATATTGTTTTCGTCTACTTAATTGGCCAGAAACAAGGGTGGTCAACGATAGATACGACCACGTTAATGTATTACTTGTTAATCGGTATTAGCTTCTTAGCCGTTATTAGGGCGTGTTTACCATTAAACCCTTT
>JBPDWA010000059.1:0-287 GCA_051295955.1 Enterococcus faecalis
TCCTAAAGTATTCAAAGAGACTTTTAATAAATAGGAACTATCAATGCCAACTGAATAGGCAATCGCTAACTTATCAAACTTTTGAATCTCTTTTACGAGGATTTCTTACTTGTTTTTAGTATTAAACATTTACAACATCTCCTATTATTTTCTTTTACATCATCAATTATAGTTATACCGTGCAAAGAAAAAACCACTATTCATAGTAACAATTATTCCCCTCTTTCTTAAACCAATCTATATTAACTGAATTAAAAAATCTGGACCAGCTCCTATCTCAGCTTTAG
>JBPDWA010000060.1:0-287 GCA_051295955.1 Enterococcus faecalis
TAGAGTGAGACAGATTGTTCCAGAACCTTAGTAGTATAAAACATATTTCAATCCACTCACTCTAAATAGAGTGCGACAGCAGAGAGAGTTAATGGGGGAATAACATTGAAAATTTCAATCCACTCACTCTAAATAGAGTGAGACTAAAGGAATAAACGGGATTGATAGTGGCAGAGACGATTTCAATCCACTCACTCTAAATATAGTGAGACTGATCCTACACCACCACCACCTAAGCCGACAGATATATTACAATCCACTCACTATAAATAGAGTGAGACTAATAT
>JBPDWA010000061.1:0-286 GCA_051295955.1 Enterococcus faecalis
TGCGATTCCTAATACACCAGTGAGTATTAATCAAGGGGTAATCGGTGCTATTTTTTCGGAATCAATGACAGCTCAACAAAAAACAGCTGCCAGCCAACTACTTGAAACACTAGGACTTGTCAAAGAAGTTCCGGAAAGCTTGCTGGAAACAGTCGGTACCGTTGCCGGATGTAGTCCCGCTTTTGTGGATATCTTTTTGGAAGCATTAGCAGATGCCGCAGTGAGGGAAGGCTTAGGGCGTGAACTCGCTTATGAGATCGTGGCTCAAATGCTCAAGGGAAGTGCT
>JBPDWA010000062.1:0-286 GCA_051295955.1 Enterococcus faecalis
CACCTACAATATTTTTCAGACCGGCACCTAGATTTTTAAATACATTTTTTGATTGTGTAGTCAGACCAAACACTTCGACAATTACAGAATATCTTTGTCCTTGAATTTTTTCTGTTGTAGTAATTAACATATTATTTTCTCCAATCAACTGATTATTTACGCAACAATCTTTCCTACAGTAAAACTATCATCATTTTTAATTGATTTCAACTATTATCCTTCAAATCTTATTACTATTTTTAAAAAAAATACTCGCTCTATCTTAAGACACTTCTTTGCTGGGGTG
>JBPDWA010000063.1:0-285 GCA_051295955.1 Enterococcus faecalis
CGCGGCGTTCATGTCACTGGGTGGTCAGATTTTCGAACAGTCAGCGGTACTGTCAATCGAGAAAGGTGCAAATCCAGTTGTGAAAACAGCGTTGGGCAGCGTGAAAAGCAAGTACCTTGTGCTGGCTGGCAATGCTTATCTTGGTGGTCTGGCACCTAATATCAGTAACAAAGCGATTCCATGTGGTACTCAGGTAATTACAACGGAACCTCTGTCTGACGAGCAACTTCAACAAGTATTAACCAGCGGCTATTGTGTTGAAGACTGTAACTACTTATTGGACTA
>JBPDWA010000064.1:0-285 GCA_051295955.1 Enterococcus faecalis
CATGTTTTGAGGAGATAAGCCCGTGAAAAACAAATGTAACAAGGAACGAATCAACGCTGTGGCAATGCCGGCTAGCGGTCCGTACAAAAACATCACAATCAAAATAGGAATGTCGCTGAAGTCAATCTTTAAAAAATTAAACATCGGCATGATTGGAAATGCGACAAACTGCAAGACTGCAGCAAAAGCTGCCAACATAGCAATGCTGACCATTTTTTGAACCTTGGTGTTGCTCATATGAAATCCTCCAAGTCAGGACTCATCTTCATCGAACCTCTTTGAACT
>JBPDWA010000065.1:0-285 GCA_051295955.1 Enterococcus faecalis
CTAAAATTTTAGGGTTTTGGTCGCTTCACTGTTTGATCCTTTTTTTTTTTTTTAAAAATTTTTTTTTTTAAAAAATAATTTTATTTATTTTTTTTTAATCTGTGGTTTGTATAAATTGGTTCTAAAATTGCATAAAAAATTAATAAAAACCGGATTTGGTGTAGTTTATTTATGTGTGAGTGGCAAAATTTTTAAAAATTAATTTTTTTAATTTTTTTAAACTGTTTTTTAAAAGGGATTAATTATTTCTTTTTTTTTGATTTGAACAAAAAAAAAACTGTTATT
>JBPDWA010000066.1:0-283 GCA_051295955.1 Enterococcus faecalis
TATGAAGATTTCTATTTAAATGAAATGGCGGTACGTCCTCGTGGCGATTAGCCACCGTTTTACTTCTAGGTACAAATCACAGCCAGCCATCCAGAAGAAATTGAAGCAGCTAAACAAATGTTCCGGATTGCTGCTAAGTTACGACAAGTCTTATCAGAAAAAGCGATTCTGCTAGGTCCGACACCAAATGCAATTCTGCGAGTCAACAATCGCTACTTTTTTCAAGTGATCGTAAAATATAAAAAAGAACCTCACTTGCAGGCGCTCTTACAATTAATCCTAA
>JBPDWA010000067.1:0-282 GCA_051295955.1 Enterococcus faecalis
TGTTGGCAGTCTTCACAATAATTAATGAAAATTTGCCATCATCTAGCTTGGCGTCCGGCACAATTTGTTCAAAGCCGCCAACTGAATTAGTCTAACCAAGGAAAAACATGGAGGCATTACCTTCGTAAGTTCCTTCATCATAGGTCATCCGCATTTTTATTGGCTTAACGCGGGGCAACATTTCTGCGCCTTTGGATAGATAAGCGAGATAACCAAAAATACTCTTTAATTCAGAAGGGACTTCGTAAGTAAGTTCAGTTAAATGACCGCCTGCGGCAATGT
>JBPDWA010000068.1:0-282 GCA_051295955.1 Enterococcus faecalis
TAGCTAGAAAACACCTTTTTAGAATGTTGTTTATACGCTGGGCTATACTTGCCACCTAAGCATTCCACAACCTTTCTTGCGGAGTGATCCTTAAACTCAGCCTCTTGTTGGCCAGTAATGCGCATCGTATCCTTTAGTTTAGATACGTCTTTTTTTACATCTTTCATCTCTTCCAGTTGATAGATCTTCATATCCTCGATTGTTTGAGGAACGGTATTTTTACGGATAACTGTCTCCATTTCGTTAAACGCTTCAATATACCTTTGTTTAAAATAGATGGCT
>JBPDWA010000069.1:0-281 GCA_051295955.1 Enterococcus faecalis
ATCCACGGCATTGATCTCATGAATCGAATGAAAAGGCATATTGGTCATGCCGATTTCTTGGCCTTGATAGATAAATGGCGTTCCTTGTAAAAGCATAAAGGTCAAGGCGCGCGCTTTAGCCGAAGAGCGCCAAAAAACTACTTGATCACTCCCAAAAGTTGAAACGGAACGAGGAATATCGTGATTTTCCATATAAAGAGCATTCCAACCCTTTTGAGTCAGGGTTTCTTGCCAATTCGTTAACGCTCGTTTTAATTTCAGCACATCAATTCCTTGTTCTT
>JBPDWA010000070.1:0-281 GCA_051295955.1 Enterococcus faecalis
AACAAAAATGCTCCTCACAACTCATTTAATCTATGTTCTTTGCTCTTCTATGAAATTGACGACCATGTACTTAACAAGCAAAGAATTCTTTATTTCGTACTCTTCACTTATTGTATAATTGGGGATCGACTTCACACAAAATCGATTTTTTAAACGGAAAAATTTAGGCGATTGGTCGCTTCCATCTGTTCTCCTTTATATATTGTTTCAAAAATTCTATTGTTAATTTTTTAGTAAATATAAAAAGCGTGTGAGACAAAAGTTGAAATTACTTTTCCCTC
>JBPDWA010000071.1:0-280 GCA_051295955.1 Enterococcus faecalis
AGTGGCAGCCGATGTTTGCAAATACTGATCCACCCAAATTGTCTGATCCCTGCGCCTTTTTACTGTATCTGCCACATATTCTAAAGAAGGTCGAATATTTAAGGCAAATAAGCCACAATCAACTAGTAGTTGGTCTTTTGAAGTAGATACAATTAATTGTTGTTCCATTTCAGTCAATGATTCCACCGTTTCATTAAAATGAAACATCACTCCAGCAGCTGATAAGCTCTTTTGAACAGGTACCATCATTTCTTCATCAAAATATTTAGCCAATAAATAA
>JBPDWA010000072.1:0-280 GCA_051295955.1 Enterococcus faecalis
TTATGCTACTCAAATGTATAAGTTAAACGACAAAGATAGTTGGTAAGTAGTTAATTTATTACAAGCATTCACAGATACAGTTTTAACGTCAGCTGAAAAATATGAACCATATATCATTGCTAAACATGCTATCCATTTGGCGCAAGCCTTTAACAAATATTATGCCCACGTGAAAATTTTAGTGGATGACCAAGAAAAAACAGCTCGCTTAGCTTTAGTAGCTGCAGTAGCTAGTGTTTTAAAAGAAGATTTACGTTTGTTAGGACTGTATGCACCACAA
>JBPDWA010000073.1:0-279 GCA_051295955.1 Enterococcus faecalis
AAAGCAGCAGATAAGTGATAAAAGCAATATTTCCTGTTGGTTTAATCATAATAAGTGCTAAAAAAACGAATAAAGCAAGAACGATTCGCACAAACTGGTTCCGGCTGGCATTCTCAGTTGGTACTGTGTTTTTTTGATCCAGAGAAATCACTGCAATATCCGGCTCCAATTTACCAATCAATTCTTTGGCTTTAGTTTCTATTTGCTTGGCTTGATCTGATTCTACTTTTACAGTCAGTTTGGTGGTCATAAAATCTACTTGAGCTTGTTTGACTCCCG
>JBPDWA010000074.1:0-279 GCA_051295955.1 Enterococcus faecalis
ATTTTTATGGAAAAAAAAGATATTACACCTAAATCAAACAAAAATAATCTATGGAAAAAATTTTGCGTCGGCTTAGCCGGTGGTTTATTGGGCGGAGTATTAATGGTAGGTGGTACATATGCGGCGATTAATACAAATCTTCTCCCATCACCATCTGGCTCTTCTGCCAATACAACAAATACTACTGCCAAAGGCGAAACCAAAGTCAGCAATGTAAGCTATGATGTTTCAAGTGATGTTACAAAAGCTGTTAAAAAGGTTCAAAACTCAGTGGTCTCT
>JBPDWA010000075.1:0-278 GCA_051295955.1 Enterococcus faecalis
GCCGCTTTGAATACCGAAATGGCCGTTGTTATCGAACAGCCAGAATATGTGCAAATGTTTCTAGAACAACTGCCGAATCAATTGTCGAATAACGCCTATGCCTTAACTATACGCGACGGAGACATTGTCTGGACTGACATAAAAACAGGCAAAGAATATGATTCTGAACCAGAGGCCGGAGTATGGCGAAAAATGGGCGCTTGGTTCTCCGGCATATTGCCAATTGAAGATCAGCTATAACAATTGCCAATGTTTCAAAACCTCCCCGATAAAGCAAT
>JBPDWA010000076.1:0-278 GCA_051295955.1 Enterococcus faecalis
AGTTACAATAGCTTCAAATGGTTTTGTGCACTTTCATTATCAGGACCCACCACAAACAGAATAATGCCTTTCACTCCTTTTCCATCCAGTGTTTACCAAGGAATTTCTAGATCCGTAACACCGATTGCCACTCCAATTTTATTGACAAAAGTACTTTTTCCATGAGGAATTGCGATATAATTTCCTATAACTGTTTGGCCTTGTGCTTCCCGTGCATAAATGTCTTTGACAAAACCGGCAACGTCTGAGATATAGTCGTTTTTCAACAATACATTGGC
>JBPDWA010000077.1:0-278 GCA_051295955.1 Enterococcus faecalis
ATCCCGAAACCTTTAGGAAGTTTTTCTACTAAGTTTATTTTTAAATGGGCTTCGCCACTATCAAAAATAAATTGTCGGTTGTCTTTAAATGCATCAACCATTTTGTTTTTTGAACTATGAGGTGCTACTTTAGCAGTACGTTTTATCTCTTTAAAGTATATTTTACGAGCAAAAGAAAAAGCAAAATCTTTATCTGCATATTTACTCACGCAATGATAAGCGTAACTAAAAGAAAGAGCGTATTGTTCATCATCAACGTCAATTATCACAATCCCTTT
>JBPDWA010000078.1:0-278 GCA_051295955.1 Enterococcus faecalis
ATAGTGGTTGGGTAGATAATGTCCAGGTTTACTTGCTGGCAAAAGAAATTTCTGATAAAAATATAGGTTACTGTTATATTAGTGATATTGAAGTTGGGGATATTCTAAATAATAGACATTTATGGAATGCAATGGTAAGACTAATTAATGATGTTGAAGCTCTTGTTAAGCAACTCTACAGCGGAAAAACCACATACGGTGTTCGTTCGCCATATGGTGTAGGAGATGTTTTAGCTTTTAACGATTTTATTTCTCAAAAAGTAATGGAAGCAAATGCT
>JBPDWA010000079.1:0-278 GCA_051295955.1 Enterococcus faecalis
TAAGTTGTTTTTCATTTTCCTACAGTCAATGGGAAAATTTTTCAATAAATGGGGCTGGAGGTTATTTTAAAAGAGAAATACGTTAGCGGATTTAGTTGTACTGTACCAACTTAACATAAGTCAAACACCTAACTATGATCTTTTAAAAAATAGTATAACAAACACCAAATTCACTTTACTGGTCTACGACAACAGTCCAAAAGCTCACGAAGATCAGTTGTTTACTTATCAGAATGTTCATTATTTTCATGATGCGACTAATTCTTGTTTAGCCAAGG
>JBPDWA010000080.1:0-266 GCA_051295955.1 Enterococcus faecalis
CATGAGCATATGAAAGTTTTTGAAAACAGATTAAATGTGGAAACAGGAGAGGTGCCGAAACAGTTTCTAGATTTGTTGGAAAGCATGCAAAAAGATTACAATGAAATACAAACATCCTTGCCATTTAGACAATCCTTTGATAATTGGTACACACAAAATAATTATGACGAAGTGTTTAATCGTGCTAAAGTCATTAAGGAAGAATTTGATAATTGCTTAACACAATATGCAGTTACAGAAGACCAAGAAGACCAAGAAGTTTTGAA
>JBPDWA010000081.1:0-260 GCA_051295955.1 Enterococcus faecalis
TACGTAAACCATTTAATTGGGTAAAACTATCGATTTGCGCTTGGAGCCACTTATTTTCTGCTTTTAGCCGTTTAATTTCTGCTATTGAATGGGGATTGGTCCCGTCATAGGTTTCTACTCCTCGAATGTTGTATTTATTTTGTACAATTTGTTGCGCTAGTAAGGTTTGTTCAATTGATATTCCACCAGTTAAATCAGAATAAATGACTATATCTCCATATTTATTGAGATAGTTGCCTTTTTTATCGACCTCAAACTGA
>JBPDWA010000082.1:0-255 GCA_051295955.1 Enterococcus faecalis
CTCTAAAATAAATAATTAGCTAACTCTTTATCCAAAGCCACTTGGCTTTCTATCGCTTTTTCTATGTTTCCTAATAGTATAGATAATTCTTCCTCTGATGCCTTTAATACGGATAGCGATTTTTCCGCCTCTTCTACTGGGTCTTGAACAATTGACCGTTCTGTTGCGTTTCCTGCTTCTAACGCCTCTAATTCTTCGATTGCTGCTAAATGTTCTCCCCAGTGTTGCGCATCTGATTTTGTCTGGCTCCATAAC
>JBPDWA010000083.1:0-255 GCA_051295955.1 Enterococcus faecalis
TATTTTATGCCACGAACCGGAGACAATATTTACAAACGCAAAGATGGCCGTTGGGAAGGCCGCTACCCGATTGGTCGAAAAGAAAATGGCCGTCTACACTATGGCTATATTTATGGGAAAACCTGCACAGAAGTTAGAAAGCAGCTGCTCCCCTTGCGAAAAAAAGCCGCACAATCCGCCCATTTCCAGAAGGTTGGAACGATGACGTATCAAGCGTGGATTCATCAATGGTTGGGCACTGTCCGGGAAACACTC